>JAFUOO010000006.1 GCA_017472685.1 Clostridia bacterium | reverse complement strand
TCGGTTTTATTATTTGCAAGGTACCCTCTTGCGGTGCCCTCGTTAGCTTCGCTGACTCGCTCGCTAACTTCGACCGCTGCGCAATAATCGCCTGCGCTTCATCGCCCACAGGGCGCGCTTGGCGATTATTCCCATTCTATCGTTCCAATAGGCTTGGGAGTGAGGTCAAGAAGCACACGGTTGATGCCATCAACCTCGTGTGTAATTCTGTCTGTAATGTGATGAAGAATGCTGTAGGGAATTTCTTCGATAGTAGCTGTCATGGCGTCAAGAGTGTTGACAGCACGGATGATTGCGGGCCAGCCTTCGTAGCGCTTGGAGTCCTTAACACCTACGCTCTTGATGTCGGGCACAGCGATAAAGTACTGCCAAACCTTGCCTGCCAGGCCGTTCCTGTCAAATTCTTCACGAAGAATTGCATCTGCTTCGCGGAGAGCATGAAGTCTGTCGCGTGTGATGGCACCTAAACATCTTACACCAAGACCGGGACCGGGGAAGGGCTGACGGTAAACCATTTCGTCGGGAAGACCGAGTGCACTGCCCACAATTCTTACTTCGTCCTTAAAAAGAAGCTTTACGGGTTCAACAAGCTGAAGGTCCATTTCTTCGGGGAGGCCGCCAACGTTGTGGTGAGCCTTAACACCGTCAGATTCAAGAATGTCGGGGTAAATTGTACCCTGAGCAAGGAACTTGATGTCTGTCATTTTGAGGGCTTCTTCGTTGAATACTTCGATAAATTCGTTGCCGATAATCTTTCTCTTTGTTTCGGGGTCTGCTACGCCTGCCAGCTTCTCGAGGAAACGGTCAGTTGCATCGATATAAATGAGGTTTGCATCAAGCTGATTTTTAAACACTTCGATAACATTTTCGCTTTCGCCCTTACGCATAAGACCGTGGTTAACGTGTACGCACACAAGCTGTTTGCCGATAGCCTTGATTAAAAGTGCCGCTACCACAGAAGAGTCAACACCGCCGGAAAGTGCAAGAAGCACCTTCTTGTCGCCTACCTGCTCACGTGTGAATTCAACAAGCTCTGCGATATATGCGTCAGCCTGTTCTTTTGTTGTGATTCTTTCCATTGATTCGGGTCTTACATTTGAATTCCAATCCATAATCGTTTCCTCCCAATTGTGATATTTATTAAATACACTCAAAAAATGGGTGTTATTCAAACAAAGGTGTTGAGAAATATCTCTCTGCTGTGTCAGGAAGCACTGTTACAACTGTTTTGCCCTTGCCTAACTTTTTCGCCATTTTAATGGCTGCGGCAACATTTGTACCGCTTGATATACCGCACATAATGCCTTCACGGCTTGCAAGCTCTTTTGCTGTGCGGATAGCTTCTTCGTCGTTTATGATACAAATGTCGTTGTAGATTTCAGTATTTAAAATTTCGGGAATGAGCCCGTCGCCGATGCCCATCTGGATGTGTGTGCCAATGGAGCCACCGGATAAAATTGCTGCGTGCTCAGGCTCAACTGCCCAGATTTCCATTTCCGGGTTTTCCTTTTTAAGGGCTTCGCCGATGCCTGTTATGGTACCGCCTGTGCCTATGCCCGAGCAGAAGCCGTGAATGGGGCCTGCTACCTGGCGGAGTATTTCCTGTGCTGTTACATTACGTTGTATTTCGGGGTTTGCGGGGTTTTCGAACTGCTGAGGCACAAAAACGTTGGGGTTTTCGCCCCGCATGCGGAGGGCTGTCTGCAAGCATTCCTCAATGCAGTCACCAATGTTGCCTGCATCATGAATGAGAATAACCTCCGCACCGTAGTGCTCAACCAGTTTGCGTCTTTCCTCGCTTACAGAGTCGGGCATTATGATTACTGTCTTGTAGCCACGTACGGCACCTACAAGTGCAAGGCCGATGCCCTGGTTTCCGCTGGTGGGCTCAACAATAATTGTGTCGGAGTTTATTCTGCCCTCTTCCTCTGCCTTTTTTATCATATTGTAGGCTGTGCGGGTTTTGATGGAGCCGCCCACATTAAGCCCTTCGAACTTCACGAGGATGTCAGCGCTGTTTTCGTCTGCCAATCTATTAAGTTTTATTATGGGAGTATTCCCCATTGCTTCCAAAATATTATTACAAATCATTATTACCTCCGGAAAATGTTCTTAATACATTCTATTAAAAACAAATCCCCATTGTCTTTATATTAGGAAAATTATAGCACAGTTTGTTTTTGTTTTCAATATTTTTTATTCCATTGCGCCCTTTAAATTTCAACAAAAAAAATGCAGTAAAACCTTTAATTTTACTGCATTTTTATCACTTTCTTCTACCGGGGCGCTTTTTCATCATGCGGTCTGTGAGCGCAAAGATGCAATCCCACAGGGTAAACACGCCTACGGAAACCACCAGCACACCGCCTGCAAGAAGCAAGCTGACGCTTCCGCCGCCAAAAATCAGATATGCTATACCACGCAACAGACCAGCTGCAATAAGCACACCAAGACAGGAATATATGTAGTCATAAACCTTAGCCTCGTGAATAACGGCATGGATTATTGACAAAACTGCAAGATACACTGGTGTTGCAACCAGACCAAGCATAAGGTCAACGGTTATGAGCAGCATTGCTGTTGATGTGTTCTTCAAAAACGCATACGCAACAAACAAACCCAGATGCCAGCAAAGGGGAATAGCTAAAAACTTTTTGATTTTATCCATAAAAGCCACCTACCTGAAATTTAAAAGAGTGCAGATAAGTATTATCTACACTCTCAATTATAGCTTTATTTTGCGCCTTTGTCAACCTGCAATGTATGCCATGGGGTCAACGTACTTGCCGTTATGAAGTATTTCAAAGTGAAGGTGAGGACCTGTAACACGACCTGTGGAGCCCACTGTGCCGATGAGGTCGCCCTGCTTTACAACCATACCCTCGCTGACCTTTCTCTCTGTCATGTGAGCATAGGTTGTAACGTAGCCGTTGCCATGGTCAATTGTGATATAGTTCCCGTAGCCGCTTTTTGTGGCAGAGAAGGTTACAGTACCCATAGCAGGCGCATAAATGGGCGTGCCGGGGGTTGCCGCAATGTCGATACCATTATGGTTTCTGCCCCAACGACGACCGAAGGAGGATGTAAATGTACCCTTTGCAGGCCAGGGAAGAGAGTTCTTCACAAGACCAACCATTTTACCTGTACCTTTAACGATAATCTTATCAACGGGAGCTTCCACAACGCTGGAAATAGGGTCAACATCGTGCTTTTTAACACCGTTTTCATAGAAAGTAACTGACTTTCTTACGCCTTTACCCTTCATTCCCTCCTGAGTACATATTTCTGTACCTTCGGGAAGCTTTTCGTCTTCTACAACTGTTGTGTTAAAGGGAATTTCGTATTCCTCTTCAAAAACGTCCTTATATACAACAGTTATTAGACCGCTGTTTTTAATAAGGCCTGCAGCTTCCTGCACACTTACAATCTTTGTAACGACTTCCTTCGAGCTTGTAATTGTATAGCCCGAGTAAATCGCCGCATCCTCACGGTTGAAGCTTGAAAGGTATAATGCAACAGCTTCCTCAGCTTCAGCCATTGTCTTAAGGCTGGCAATTCTTGTATCACCTGCCTCAATGCTGAAGCAGTCCTCCTTGCCCTCTGCCGCTTCAACAATGCCGCGGTAAATGTCACTGTAGAGCATATCCTCAACGGAGGCAATCGTCATTACAAATCTTAAATTTTTCTTGAGCTCGCCGCGGTTATACTCCTTAACATCTGTCGCCGCTTCTGTATAAGCCTCAATGGCTTCTTCCTTGTTTGCTGTTACGCCGATATTCACATCGCCGTAATAAACACTGTAGCCTACTGTATAATATTTTGTAACAACACCGAAAGCAGTAATGAGCATTACTGCGCAAAGTATTGCAGATAAAACCTTTTTGTTAACATTTTTAATTATATTGTAACTTTCTCTTATAACAGCAGTAGCGGAAGTATTTTCCGTTCTTTTCTGCATAAAATCAGCACCTTTCATTTTTTTACGTTACCTATTATACACAAATTTTTCCGTTTGTAAACCCTTTTTGTAAAACTTTTTTAACAATTTCGTAATTTTTTTAAAATTTGTTAACAAAATCCCGTCGAATTTCGCCTCAAACTTGACCAGAATTTTTAAATATGGTATAATTTAATAGTTTAAAGGAAGTGAAAAATCATGGAAAATGAAATCAGTAAACAGCAAATTACAAAAACCTTAAAAGAAAACTATATGCCCTATGCAATGAGTGTTATTGTTTCCCGTGCAATTCCGGAAATTGACGGCTTCAAGCCCTCCCATAGAAAGCTTCTGTACACAATGTACGACATGGGGCTTTTAAAAGGCGGCAGAACAAAAAGTGCAAACATCGTAGGTCAGACAATGCGTCTTAACCCTCACGGCGACCAGGCAATTTACGAAACAATGGTACGTCTTACGGAAGGTCACGAGGCGCTCTTGCATCCCTTTGTTGACTCCAAGGGTAACTTCGGCAAGCAGTACAGCCGCGACATGGCATACGCCGCTTCACGTTACACAGAGGCAAAGCTTTCGGCAATTGCCGCTGAGGTTTTCCGCGACATAGATAAAAACACAGTTGACTTTGTTGACAACTACGACTCAACACGAAAGGAGCCCTCGCTCCTTCCCTCGGCATTCCCCAACATATTGGTAAACCCCAATCAGGGCATTGCCGTTGGTATGGCGTCAAACATTGCTTCCTTCAACCTGAGGGAAATTTGTCAGGCGGCAAAGGCTCTCATGAAGGATGAAAAGGCAAACCTTTCGGATTATATTACAGGGCCCGATTTTTCCACGGGTGCATACCTCATCTGTGACGACGATGCCTTTAACCAGATATTTGAAACAGGCAGAGGCAGTGTCAAGCTCAGAGCTAAATATAAATATGACAAGAAAAACAACCTTATCGAAATAACAGAAATACCCTATTCCACCTCAACTGAGGCAATCATTGACAAGCTGGCAGAGCTTATCAAGGCGGGCAAGCTTAAGGAAATCAACGATGTGCGTGACGAAACCGACAAGACCGGTTTAAAGCTTACCATTGAGCTTAAGAGAAGCACCGACCCTGAAAAGCTCATGGCAAAGCTCTACCGCGTAACTCCCTTGGAGGAATCCTTCAGCTGTAACTTCAACGTGCTTATTGACGGCGAGCCTATGGTGCTTGGCGTGAGAGGTATTCTCCGCCACTGGATAAACTTCCGTATGGGCTGCACAAAGCGCCGCCTTATTTACGATGCGGAAAAGAAAGCTGCAAGGCTGCACCTTCTTTTGGGTCTTAGGGAAATTCTGCTGGATATTGACAAGGCAATCAACATAGTGCGTAACACAGAAGAGGATGCAATGGTTGTTCCCAACCTTATGGAAGGCTTTGGCATTGACCGTATCCAGGCGGAATATGTTGCTGAAATAAAGCTTCGTAATTTAAACCGCGAATACATTCTTAAAAGAATTGAAGAAATCGACTCACTCACAGCCGAGGTTAAGGATCTGCAAGAAGCCAGTGAAAGCACACGCCGCATCAAGAAGATAATTGCAGATGAGCTTACGGAAATTGAAAAGAAATACGGTAAGGACAGAAAAACCATCCTTATCGACGCAGGCGACAAGGAAGAGGAAGCTGTTGTTGAAGAAGTTCCCGATTACAACGTTAAGGTATTCATGACAAAGGAGAACTACTTCAAGAAGATAACCCTGGTTTCCCTTCGCTCGGGTGGCGAGCACAAGTTCAAGGAGGGTGACGAAATGCTCCTGGAATTTGATGCTTCAAACCGCATGGATATGCTTTTCTTCTCCGACAAGCAGAATGTTTATAAAATGCGACTTAATGACATTAAGGATACAAAGGCAAGCGCAATGGGCGATTATTTGCCCAATCTGCTCAATATGGAAAACGGCGAAAAAATAGTTTACTGTGTGCCCACCCTCAGCTACACGGGCTTTATGCTCTTTGCCTTCACAAACGGTAAGATAGCAAAGATTGACATGCAGGGCTATGCCACAAAGACAAACCGCAAGCGCTTAACGGGCGGTTATTCCGACAAATCACCCCTTGCAAATGCTCTCTATATTCCCGAGGAGACACTTGTTGCCGCATATTCCGACAACGGAAAGTGCGTAGTATTTGACACAACCGATGTTCTCACAAAGACAAGCCGTACAAGCCAGGGCATTCAGGTTATGACGCTCCGCAAAAAGGCGAGCCTTTCCCGCATTGCCCCTGCAGGCGAAGCTCTTAATGACCCCAAGGGTTACAAGGCTCGCTCCCTTCCTTCGGCAGGCTACTTTCTGAAGGACGAGGACTCGGGCAAAAAGCAGCTGACGCTGTTTAACGAATAATTAATATTGAATAATGGATAATTGCGGAAGGATTTCGCTTACGCGAAGTCCTTTTGCTTTACGGAGGTTACTATGCTTTATTTTAAAAACGACTATTCCGAGGGTGCTCACCCAAAGGTTTTAGAGCACCTTTTAAAAACAAATTTTGAAAAGCTTGACGGCTACGGTGAGGATAAGTATTCGCTTCTTGCCAAGGAAAAAATAAGACAGGCAGCAGCATGTCCCGATGCGGAGATTTTCTTTATATCGGGCGGCACACAGACAAACCAGGCAGTTATTGCAACAATGCTCCAGCGCCACGAGGGCGTGCTTTCGGCTGTGACGGGGCACGTTGCATGCCACGAGGCAGGCGCCATTGAATACACAGGTCACAAGGTTATTACACTGCCTCAGTATGAGGGCAAAATAAAGGAGAGCGACATTGCAGCGTTTATAGAAACCTTCTATGCCGACGAAAGCCACAGCCACATGGTTTACCCCGGTATGGTTTACATATCGCACCCCACGGAATACGGCACACTTTACACAAAGGATGAGCTTACAAAAATAAGCGATACCTGCAAAAAATACAACATTCCGCTTTTCCTTGACGGTGCGCGCTTAGGCTATGCTCTTGCTGCTGAAACAGACCTTACCCTTCCGAACATTGCCGCTCTTACAGATGTTTTTTACATTGGCGGCACAAAGTGCGGTGCACTTTGCGGCGAGGCGGTGGTGTTCACAAAGAAAAATGCACCCCGCCACTTCACAACCCTTACAAAGCAGCACGGTGCAATGCTTGCAAAGGGCAGGCTTTTAGGCGTTCAGTTTGATGCGCTTTTTACCGACAATCTTTACATGGAGCTTTCAAAAAATGCCATTGAAACTGCCGCCATGCTCAAGGACACATTCAGAAAAAAGGGGTATGAGTTTTTCATAAACTCCCCCACAAACCAGATTTTTATTGTGCTTGAAAACAAGCAGATGGAAAAAATTAAGGAAAACGTGTGTATCAGTTATTGGGAAAAGTACGACGAAAACCACACTGTTGTACGCTTTGCCACCAGCTGGGCGACCAGCAAAGAAGATGTACAAAAGCTTATTGAGCTTTTGTAAACATCTTCTTTGCAGCGAAACAAATTCCGCATGGATTTTGTTTCATATCTCACCTGCACACAGTGCTGGTATATCGCATTCGCGCATAGCGCACATATCGCAAGCGAATAGTATCGGAGGGATAACCATGAATGATTTTAACAGTATTATGAATATAAAAGAGTACGGAAGAATTAAAATAAAGCTCTCTGAAATTATGAATTCAAAAGGCATTACACGAAACAAAATGCGCACATTAACAGGCGTGAAATACGAAGTTATCGACCGATATTATAAAGCTGAAAATGTTGAACGAATTGATTTGGATTTTTTCGCGAAAGCATGCTTTGTTCTCAATTGCTCAATTTCGGATTTGTTGGAATACGAAAACTAAAAAGCTGCACGGCAATTTGCCGTGCAGCTTTTTAGTTTTCTTTTATTTGCTTTATACATATATCGCACAATTCCCTTGCCGCTTCCACACTCGTCGCATCGCTTACCATGCGGAATACTTCCTTTTCCATGTCGGGAATTACAATGACCCAGCCCTTGTCAAAGGTTATCTTGACGCCCTCGGGCATATCCGAGGAGGTGGGCATATCGTAAATCTTTTCAAGAAGGTTAGTGAAATTTCCGTCTTTGCATTCCATTACCACACTGCTTGTTGCAATGGGCGGTATTTCGGCAACAACAGTTTCAAGGCTGAGCTTTTCCTTTGTGAGATAGTCCATAAGAAGTATTACAGAGCCCACTGCGTCAAACCGGAAAATAAACTGCTCGGAAACATATTTTTCGCTTCCCGACATTTTTTTCATTATGGCAGGCGGCGTTGTTTTTGTGCGGACTACGGAGCAATTGTGTTTTTCAGCCAGCACGTCAACAGCACTGCTCGTTGTTACGGGCACATATATTTTTGCGTTTTTATATTTTTTCATCACAATAAGGGCGCACAATACATCGTAGGTGTCAGTGCCAAGAATTTTTCCGCCGTGAGCAATGTAAAGCTTTTCGCAGCGATTATCAAGCATGAAGCCCACATCAAAGTTTCCCTTCTCGGTTGCCGAGGCAAACATTTTCAAATCCTCCTCAGATTCGCTTCTGCCCTCAAATATACTCACCTGAGAGGAGAAATCCGCAAGGGCTGAAACAATGAGACGCCTGCCCCAGGGCGCATTGCAGCAAAGCAAAACCCTCATGGGAAGCCGAGGCGCCTTTGTGTACCCCACCAGGCTTTTAAGATAGTGAAGCTTGAATTCGAAAACGTATTCAACCTCGGCTATGCTCCTTGCCTCGGGGTATACAACCTCACCCTTTTCAAAAAGCTCCTCCATGCTTTGCTCAGTTGTAGTGTCCACATCAAATCCGTTTTTGCCGAGAATGGTTATTTCGGCAACATCCTCGCCCGATGAGGAATTGACGCTCACCGCAACAGCACCCTGCAGGGCGTAGAATGCCGTACCGCGTCTTGTAATGGGTAGCGGCTGCTCACCGAAGTCCTTTACTCTGCAGCCACATCCCATAAGCCCCGCGGCAATCGCATCACGCAGCATGGCTCCCGAGGCTGAGTCGTCTGTTGATATACCCACCTCGCCCATGTTGAACACCCTTCCTGCAACTGAGCCTAAAAGGGTGCAAAAAAGAGGAGTTATGTCCACGTTGACAACGCCCTTTATGCGTCCGTTTTCAAAAAGCTTTGACCGCTTTTTTTGTCCCCACATAATGTTTTCCGCCACAACGGCACCTTTTTCAATTGTTTTTTCGGGCCATATTTTGACAAAAGATTTTACCAGTACCTCGGCACCTATCACCGAGGCTTTGCCGATTACCGCCTGCTCGTAAACAGTGACCCCTCTTCCGCAATGCACATTTTCGTCAAAAATGCACCCACGCAATGTAGCAGAGGCACCTATGCGACAATCCTTTGAAATAATGCTTCGCTTTATACTTGCACCCTCGGAAACAACACAACCTTCTCCTATCTGGGAAAACGCGCCTATTTTTGCCCCCTTGTGTATGTGCGCCCCGCTTCCCACATAGCATGGTGCCTCTAAAATGGCACCCTTTTCCACCTCGGCTCCCTCTGCCACACATATTCCTGCGCAGCTTGTTTTTTTCATGCCCTCCAGAAACAGAGCACAGCTTCTCATATAGGAGGCTGTATCATATATGCTTTCGCACACTCCATCAATAGCCTTTGTGTACACAACCTTTCCCGAGCGCACAATTTCACCCAAGGCATTGCGCGAAAAATCGCCCTTTATAATATATTTTGTTGCATGGCAGTTTAAAATGTATATTCCGGGGCTCTGCTCGCCCGAAATACTGCTCCACAGCTGCTTTTCTTCAACACGTGTAACCCTGCCTGTTTTATCGCTTACAAAGCCTTCGTGCATTCCGCGGGGAGTAAGCACCGTGAGAAAAGAGCGGCGCTTTTTGTGAAAGGCTATGGCATCGCTCATATCAAAATCAGCGTAAACAGGCTTTGAAATGTAGATAAAGTCTTCGTTTATTTTTTTTGCACATTCACTCAGTGCGTCGTCCTCGCTTGCCGTAGAAACATATTTAATAGCTGCGCCGAAATTATTTGCCTTTTCCATATACCGCTTAATATCATTTGACATATATCCGCAGATAAATGTTACCTTTGTAACAGCGCAGGATGCCAGAAGCTTTACAATATGCTCTGCAATTGTCATGTTTCCAACATCCAGCATGGCTCCGTTTTTTATACAGCTGAGCGGTCTGAGGCGCACCCCCTCGTCGGAAATATTTACAACAGCCTGCATTAATCCCATCGCCTTTCCTTAGAAAATATTCTGAAAATTAACCTTTATTTTGCTTTTCATTTCCTTAAAGTGCTGACCTATTTCCGCCAGGGTTATCCTGGCGGCAGAGTAGTTTCCTTCTTTTATTTTTGCATTAAAGCTTTCCCAATTGACATTGATGTCGTCGGTGTCCTCATGAGGGGTAAGCATTTCAAGGATTTTTTCGTTACTATGCCATTCCTTACGGGTTTTTTCAATAAGACTGTCAAGCTCGTCTCCTGTGGCATGCTGCATTTTTTCAACATTTTCAATCATTTTGCTGCATATTCCACCTATAACTTTTTCTTCAATGCTCCAGCCTAATAAAATGATACCAAGAAGCACTGCGGCAACTATCATTCGACGCATTATTTCTCGCCCCGTTTCTGCAAATGCACAATTTTTGAATCGATGGCACTCATGTACAAAACCTCGCTCACATCTGCAATGTCACGCCTTTTAAGCTCTTTTTCGATATCCAACATGCCGATGTGTGCATTTTGCATATCCTTTTTGCGTATTTTTCCGTCTGTTACAACAAGGTAGGGTACTTTTTCCTTTTCCTTCTTTCCTATTACCGACACCTGACCGTTTGTTTCGATAACTATTTCCTCCACATCCTTAAGACTTGTGTATCCGTTTATACGGATTTGCTCTTCGATGTCATCCACGGTAATTTTAAGGCTTGCCATTTCCTTTTCCAGAAGCTTGCCGCCCTTTGTCACACTGCAGCTGCGCCCCACAAGCACACGCCGTACTATTCTGCTTTTCAAAACTAAAAATGCAAAGACAAGCTCAAGTATGACCAGTGTAAAAATGGGTACAATTCCGTCTAAAAGCGGGGTTGATTTTGACTGCATCGGCACAGTTGCCAGATCGGAAATCATTATTGAAACAACCAGCTCTGTAGGATGCATTTCGCCGATTGTTCTTTTGCCCATTATACGCATGGCAATTATTACCGAAATGTATAGTATAATTGTTCTTGCAAATGAAAGTCCCATTGGCTTTTCCTCCGTTACCAATATTTTGTCCTTATATCAATTTTTTATCCCCGTCATAAATCCTTTATGTTGACATTTTGCACTAAAATGGGTTATAATATACTGTGTATGTGTGTATACCCGACTTTTATATGAAAGTGGTGTTCTATATAAATGGAAACTTTACGTGTAAGTGGCGGAAAGCCGCTCTATGGCGAAATACAGACAAACGGCGCAAAGAATGCGGCAGTAGCCATCATTCCTGCAGCGCTGCTTGTTGACGGTATCTGCCGTATAGAAAATGTTCCCGACATACGCGATGTAAGCGTTATTCTGGAAATGCTCACTTTTCTTGGTGCAAAGGTTACCAGGATTGATAATAATACTATTGAAATCGACGCATCCTGCGTATCTACATTTAAAGCTCCATATGACCTTGCAAGCCGTATGCGTGCATCCTACTATCTTTTAGGCGCACTCTTAGGCAGGTTTGGTCAGGCTGAGGTTGCTCTGCCCGGCGGCTGCAATTTCGGCGAAAGACCCATTGACCTTCATGTTAAGGGCTTCAAGGCTTTAGGCGCCGCTGTTGACATTGTGCGCGGTCAGGTTGAAGCAAAGGCTGAAAACCTTAAGGGCGCAAACGTGTATCTTGACAAGGTAAGCGTAGGCGCAACCATGAACATTATCCTTGCGGCAACCCTTGCCAAGGGCAGAACAGTTATTGAAAATGCTGCAAAGGAGCCCCACATTGTTGACCTCGCTAACTTCCTTAACGCAATGGGCGCAAGGATTCGCGGTGCAGGTACAGACATTATCCGCATTGACGGTGTTGAAAGGCTCGGCGGCGGAACATATGCCATCATTCCCGACCAGATTGAAGCAGGCACATTTATGATTATGGCTGCGGCTGCCGGCGGCGATGTTTTAGTTAAGAACATTATTCCCAAGCACATGGCTTCCCTTGTTTCCAAGCTGGAAGAGATGGGCGTTGAAATTGATGAATATGACGATGCAATCCGTGTAAGGCGTACAAACCCCTTACTTCCCTGCGATGTAAGAACAATGCCTTATCCCGGCTTCCCCACAGACCTTCAGCCACAGATTGTGGCTCTGCTTACACTTGCAAAGGGTACAAGCATGGTTACCGAGGATGTGTGGGATAACCGCTTCCAGTACGTTGGCGAATTAAAAAGACTTGGTGCAGATATTTCCGTACAGGGCAAAACAGCCATTATCGAAGGCGGCGAGCCCTTACATGGTGCTCCCGTGAGAGCAACCGACCTCAGAGCAGGTGCGGCACTTATTATTGCTGCATTGGCAAGCGACGGCGTTACAACAATTAATGACCCTATATATATTGACCGTGGCTACGAATGTATTGAGGCGCGTCTTTCCAACATCGGTGCCAATATAGAAAGAGTGTATATCTCCAATGGTTGAGCTTTGCAGTCTTTTTTCGGGGTCCAGCGGTAATGCCACCTTTGTAAAGGCAGGCAATACCAACATTCTGGTTGATTGCGGTGAAAGCGGCAGTCATCTGGAGGCAGCTCTCAGGCAGATTGGCGTGGAGCCTGACAGCCTTGATTGCATTTTCATAACGCACGAGCATATTGACCACGTAAAGGGTGCAGGTATTTTATCCAGGCGCTACAACCTGCCCATATATGCCAGCGTGGGAACATGGCAGAACATGATTTCACGCATAGGCAAAATTGATACCGACAACATACGCTACATAAAGGGCGGCATAAAATTCGGAGCCTTCGATGCTGTTGTAACCCCCTTTGCAACACCACACGACAGCTGTGAAAGCGTAGGCTTCACAATTGAGCATAACGATAAACGTGTTTCCATAGCAACCGATATAGGTGTTATGAACAAAACGGTTTATGAAAGCATTAAACACAGTGATATTGTGCTCCTTGAGTCCAACCACGACGTGGACATGCTGCTTCACGGACCATATTCGCCTGAGTTAAAGCGGAGAGTGCGTTCAAGCGTGGGGCATCTTTCCAATGACGATTGCGCTCTTACCTGCTCACATCTTATTGACTGCGGGGTAAGGCATATAGTTTTAGGGCACTTAAGCCTTGACAATAATACCCCCTCGGTAGCATACGCTACAACCGAAGAGGCGCTGGTTATGAAGGGTGCACGTGTGGGCACAGATGTAACACTGGAGGTTGCAGGGCGTTATGCACCGTCACAGAAATATCAATTGTAGGGACCGGCGTCCCGGGCGGTCCGTTTTCAGGGTTTAAAGGATTTGATTATATGCCCAACATCACCATTATTTCAGTAGGTAAAATTAAAGAAAAGTTTATTAAAGACGCTTTGAGTGAGTATGAAAAGCGTCTTTCTCGTTTTGTAAAATTCAAAAGCATAGAGCTTCCCGACCGACCCATCCCCGAAAAGGCATCTGCCGCTGAGGAGATGCAGGTTTTAGAGCGTGAAGGGGCGGAAATTTTGGCTAAAATACAAAAGGGCGACTATGTTATAGCAATGTGCATTGAGGGCAAAAAGCTTTCAAGTGTTGAGTTTGCAAAAAAGCTGTCCTCAGCCTTCAACAGAGCATCTTCGGTCACATTTATTATAGGCGGCTCATTGGGCTTATCGGAAAGTGTTAAAGCAAGAGCTGACTTTAAAATGAGCATGTCGGATATGACCTTTCCGCACAACCTGGCACGGCTTATGCTTACAGAGCAAACCTACCGTGCTTTTAAAATCAATGCAAACGAAAGCTATCATAAATGAAAAAAGCTTGGGGAAATCCCAAGCTTTTTTCATTTATGGTAAACTTACCTATTGTATTTCGCAGCGCTTTTCGCCAAAGTATTTATCAATCAGTTCCTTTGCCTTAAGGGCGTTTGTTTTAACAGAGCTGTGGCAGGGAATTTCCCGCCCATCAAGGTTAAGCATAACTCTGTCAAAGCCCTTGCACCCAAGAAGAATACTCCTTACCTCGTCAAGCTTTGCCATATCATTATTTCTGATATTCAGGCAAATGACCGCCCCTTCGCCCTCAGGTGCGCTCTCAGGCAGTTCAAGGGGGCTTATGGTGTCCATAATAAGCTTTGCGGTAACAGCCTTTTCTGCATCACTCTCGAAATCGTCGTCCTTTGCATCCACTCGTGCACTCATGCGCACAAAGGCGCCTTCCTGCATAATGGCATCGTGCTTTGTGAGCGTTTTGGGGAATACGATGGTTTCAATTGAGCCTGTAAAGTCTTCTAATACAATAAAGCTCATCATTGTGTTGTTTTTTGTTCTTTTGTCGCGACGGCTTGTAACAAGACCTGCCACCGTAACAAATTCGCCGTCACCCACCTCGCCCATGAGAATGTCGGCAATGCGTGTGAAGCGCTCGGAATTGACAATTTCGCGATAGTCGTCCAAGGGGTGACCCGAAAAGTACATTCCGCCCCATTCCTTTTCCATTTCAAGAATCATGCTCTTGGGAAGCTCGGGTGCGTTGGGCAATTCGTCCTTTTCGCTTGCCTCATCAACCATAATGTCGCCAAAAAGGCTTATCTGCCCTTCGATATTGCTTTTCTTTTCCTTGACTGCTGACTCCACAATGTTTTCAAAGCCTGCAAGCAGCTTGCTACGGGAGGGCACAATCAGATCAAAGCTACCCACACGGATTATGCCTTCAACGGAGCGCTTGTTAATGTCCTTATCGCTCATGCGCTTTGCAAAATCGGAAAAGCTTTTAAAGTCGCCGTTAGCCTTACGCTCTTCAACAGCTCTGTTGACAAAGGCAATGCCCACGTTTTTGATGCTGCCCAAGCCGAAGCGTATGTCGCTTCCTTCAACACTGAAGGTTGCATAGCTCTTGTTAATATCCGGGGGCAGAATTTTGATGCCCATGCTCTTACAGGTTTCCACATAGACGGAAACCTTGTTGGCTTCGTCCATAAAGCCTGTAATGAGTGCCGCCATAAAGTGCACCGGATAAAAATACTTGAGATATGCCGTCTGGTACGCAACGACTGCATAGCACGCCGCATGAGAACGGTTGAAGGCGTACTTTGCAAAAGCGTCCATATCGTCGAATATACTGGATGCTGTTTTTTCGTCAATGCCACGCCTTAAGCAGCCGGGGATAACAACGTTACCTGCTTCGTCAACCTCGCCATAGATAAAGTTCTGGCGTGCTTTTTCCATTTCGTGTACCTTTTTCTTGCTCATGGCACGACGCACCATGTCCGCTCCGCCTAAGGAGAAGCCTGCAAGAGAACGCACAATTTCCATAACCTGCTCCTGATACACAATACAGCCGTAGGTGTCCTTAAGTATGGGCTCAAGGAGCGGATGCTTGTAGGTAATCATGTCGGGGTTATGCTTGTTTCGTATATACTGGGGAATAAAGTCCATGGGACCCGGGCGGTAAAGAGAAACGCCCGCAATAATGTCTTCAAGGTTAGAGGGGCGAAGCTTTTTCATGAAGTCTGTCATGCCTCCCGATTCTAACTGGAACACGCCTGCGGTGTCGCCCTTTGAAATCATCCGGTAGACCTCGCTCTCCTCATAGGAGATGTTCTTGAGGTCAATTGTAATGCCCTGGCTTGAAGCAAATTCAACACAGTTACGGATAACCGTAAGGTTTTTAAGCCCCAAAAAGTCCATCTTAAGAAGACCTAACTCTTCAACTGTGTCCTTTGTATACTGGGTTACAACAACATCGTCATTTTTTGAAAGAGGTATATGCTCATCAAGCCTTTCGCCGCAGATAACAACACCTGCCGCATGGGTACCCGAGCTTTTGGGCAAATCCTCAATGCTGAGAGCTGTATCGATAAGCTTCTTTACCATTTCGTCGTTATGGTACATTTCCTTAAGCTTTGGTGCTTCAAGGGCTTTTTCAATGGTTATGCCCAATTCCTTTGGCACAGCCTTTGCCACGGCATCCACCTCGGCATAGGGTAAATCCATTACCCTGCCTGCGTCACGGATTGCCGCACGCGCTTTCATTGTGCCGAAGGTTATAATCTGGCAAACATTATCCTTGCCGTATTTTTCAACAACGTAGTCAATAACCTCGCCTCGGCGCTCCTTGCAGAAGTCAATATCAATATCGGGCATTGAAATACGCTCAGGGTTAAGGAAGCGCTCAAAAAGCAGATTGTATTTAATGGGGTCAATGTCGGTAATTTCGAGCACATATGCCACAATGCTTCCTGCCGCACTGCCTCGACCGGGGCCAACGTAAATACCGTTTTTCTTGGCATAGCCGATAAAGTCCGAAACTATTAAAAAGTAGTCGGTGAAGCCCATGTTATTTATAACATTAAGCTCATAGTCAAGCCTGTTACGGAGCTTTTCGTCGATATTTTCGCCGTAACGGTTATTAAGCCCCTTACGGCACAATTCTTCCAGATAGCCCGTACGGGTGTAGCCCTCGGGAATGGGAAACTGGGGCAAGAGCTTTTTGTGGAATTCAAACTCAAAGGAGCACATGTCGGCAATTTTGTTGGTGTTTTCAATTGCCTCGGGAGCAAACCTGAACAGCTCGCGCATTTCCTCCTCGCTCTTTACATAAAACTCGTCTGTGGAAAACTTCATTCGGTTTTCATCGGCAATTTTTTTGCCTGTCTGTATGCATAAGAGCACATCCTGATAGTTGGCATCCTCACGGTTAACGTAGTGAATGTCGTTAGTTGCAACAAGAGGCGTGTCTGTTTCCTTGGCAAGCTTTAAAAGGTCGGGCATAATCATGCGCTGCTCTTCAATGTCGTGGTCCTGAATTTCGATATAAAAATCCTCAAAAATTGCCTTGTATTCATAGAGGGCGCGCTTTGCACCCTCGTAGTCACCCTCGGTAAGAAGATAGGGTATTTCGCCCGCAAGGCAGGCAGAGAGTGCCACAAGACCCTCACTGTATTTCTTAAGCTCGTTTTTATCTGTTCTGGGACGATAATAGAAGCCGTCAACAGCCGCCTTTGATGCTATTTTGCACAGATTGCGGTAGCCCTTTTCGTTCTTGGCAAGGAGCACAAGGTGGAAGTTGTCCGCGTCTGCCTTGGACGATTTATCGTAAAGAGTTCTGGGCGCAACATACACCTCGCAGCCGATGATGGGCTTAACGCCTTCCTTTTTACACGCCTTGTAAAAGTCCACCGCGCCGTACATAACGCCATGGTCGGTAAGAGCCATGGCGCTTTGACCAAGCTCTTTGGCTCTTTTGGGCAAATCGGCAACTCGTGCCGCACCGTCCAGAAGGCTGTATTCACTATGTACATGTAAATGGGTAAACATTACTCATCACTCAATTCTTCTGCTATTTGTATCAATTTGTTCAGTCTGTTGTTAAGAGTGCTTTTTGCCAATGGCGGGTCGCACATTTCGCAAAGCTCTCTTAATGAGGCACCCTCGTTGTCAAGGCGGAGCCTTGCAACCTCACGAAGCTTAGGCTTAAGCTCCCCGATGCCTATTTTTTTATCAATCAGACGGATGGCATCTGCCTCACGCCTGGAATTTTCATTTATACGGTCAATATTCGCCATGTCAAAATTAATCTGGCGGTTTGTTCTGTTGCGCTTTTCCTTTTCGATTTTGGCATCCAGCATTTTAAAAACCGCATGTGATGCTTCTGTAACCTTAAGAAGGTCCGATGCATTTTCGCTGTTGTTGCCGTAGATAACGTAAAGGTTTTTCCGTTTAACCTTTTTGCAGTCTACGCCTAAGGAGGTTATAATTTCAAAGGTTTTGTCGCAAAGCCATGCTCTTTCCGTAAAGATTTCAACTCTGTAGGCTTTTTCGGGGTTTGCCGCACTGCCCGATGCAAGAAACGCACCCCGGACAAACGCCTGCATACAGCAATGGTCAAGCTCTTTGTTCTCGCTTTCCGCCACAGCCTCCGCTTCAACCTTAAGCCCTATCTCAGAAAGAATGCTTTCGGGGATGAGGAACTTGTAGCTGCCTGCGTCCTCATCGAGCCTTTCGGCAAAGTTGACATTACACACCTTGCGCAAAAAAATACTGAGCCTTTTTGCTAAGGAAAAGCTATCGGTGCCGAAAAGAATGCCCTCACCGAATGCGATGCCTCCGAAGGCAAGGATGCCCCTTACCTCGGAGGTCATGCAACAGTTCTTTTTTATTCTTAAATTCAATAACTCTTCTTTTACTTCGTTAAGAAAGGTCATACTTACTTCCTTTCAATGTCTCTGTGGGAGCTTTTTGCCACAAGAGAATTTTCTTCAAAAACCTTCTTAAGCATTTCGGTAATGGCAACACTTCTGTGCTTGCCGCCCGTACAGCCTATGGAAATGGTTATCTGGCGTCGTCCGTCACGAATGTAGTGAGGCACAAGATACATTATCATTTCGGAATATCTCTTTACAAACTCCGCACACTGTTCGTTTTCGGTTACATATTTGTACACATCCTCGTCAAGACCCGTGCGGTAGCGCATATCCTCTACATAGTAGGGGTTGGGCAAAAACCTAACGTCCATAACAAGGTCCGTTGCAATGGGAATACCGTATTTAAAGCCGAAGGACATAACGTTAATGGAGAAGAACTCCTTCTTTTTGCCTTCGTCACCAAATTTTTCTCGAACAATTTCGTTCAGCTCACGTGTCAGAAGGTTTGATGTGTTTATAACGTGGTCTGCCTTCTGCCTTATGTTTGCCATAATTTCTCTTTCGGCGGCAATGCCCTTTTCAACAGGTCCGTGAGGAGCAAGGGGATGCGCTCGCCTTGTTTCCTTGTAACGGCGCACAAGCGCTGTGTGGTCAGCCTCCAAGAAAACAATTTCGTAAGGGCAGGTGTCCTTTGAAATTTTTGACAGCTCTTCTTCGATGTTAGAGAACATTTCGCCGCCTCGGATGTCGGTAACAACGGCAACATTTTTTGCCTTTATTTTACCCTCGGATACAGCCTGAGCAAATGCCGAAAGGAAAAGCACAGGCATGTTGTCGATGCAGTAGTAGCCCATGTCTTCAAGAAAGTGCAGTACCTGAGTTTTGCCTGCACCGGAAATACCCGTAATAATCAAAAATTTCATCTATCTCACCCTTACTTCCAGAATTTAACCTCCGGCTCGAGCATGATGCCCGATTTTTTGTAAACCTTTTCCTTAACCGTTTCCATGAGGTTTAGTATGTCGCCTGTTGTGGCATTGCCCTTGTTTACAATAAAGCCCGAATGCTTTTCGCTCACTACAGCATCACCGCAGCAGGTGCCCTTAAGCCCCGCTTCTTCAATAAGTGCGGCGGCAAAACCGCCTGCGGGACGCTTGAATGTACTGCCCGCGGAGGGATACTCCAAGGGCTGTTTGTCACGTCGCTTTTCACCAAGAAGCTTCATTTTGCCCAGGATTTCGTCGATGTTGCCCGCCTTCAGCTTAAAGCAGGCAGCCGTAACGACGTAGTCCTTATCTGAGAAAAAGCTGTGACGGTAACTAAGATTTGCCGTGTCGCAATCCATGCGGCAAACCTCGCCCGAGGGGGAGGCGTAATCAATCCAGTCAATAACATCCTTAAGCTCACCGCCGTAAGCGCCTGCATTCATACAGACACCGCCGCCCACGCTTCCGGGGATGCCGTGAGCAAACTCAAGCCCCGTAAGAGAGCTTTTATACGCCGCTGTTGCAGCGCCCGACAAAAGCGCACCTGCCTGACAGATAACACTTTCGCCGTCAACTCTTACCTCGCTCAGCTTTTTGCCTATGTGGATTATGGGAATATCTATCCCCTCATCTGCCACAAGAAGGTTGCTGCCGTTGCCTAAAACGTAGTAGCTTTCGCCACGCTCCTTCAAGGCGCGAAGCACCTGAGCAACAGCTATAGGCGTTTCGGGCTCTATAATAACCTTTGCCGCGCCACCTGTCTTGAAGGTAGTATATTCTTTCATCTGTACGTTAAACTGTACACTGCAATTTTCAAAATTATACAACTATATCACCGCCGGGTTTAATTTTGGGTGTAAAGAAAGCTTGCTCCCACAACACCCGCATCGTTAAAAAGCTTCGATATGCGGATTTGTGTGTTTCTCGGGCTGTTTGTGTCTTTAATGGAATATTTGTCTGCAAACGCCTTTACAGGGTCAAGGATAATATCGCCCTCACGGCTTATGCCGCCACCGATGACAATTTCGTCGGGCTGGAAAATGTTAACCATGTCGCATATACCCTCTGCCACGTATTCAAGCCATTTTTTAATGACCTCGTCTGCTTTTTTGTTGCCCTTTGCTTTGTCGGCAAAAATGCTTCTGCCCGACACATGACCTGTAAAGCCTGCGGCGCGTGCCTGCCGTACCAAAGCTGTAACTGAAGCATAGCGCTCCCAGCAGCCGCGTCTTCCGCAGTTGCACCTTTCGCCGTCCTGCTTTATAACAATGTGACCGACCTCGCCTGCTGCAGAATTGATGCCGCGAAGAAGCCGTCCACCTAAAATAATGCCGCCGCCCACACCTGTGCCCAAGGTTACAAACACAAAGCTATCGCTTTTTATGTCTGAAACTGTATATTCACCCAATGCGGCGCAGTTTGCATCGTTGTCGATATATGCTTTTACGTTGAATTTTTCGGAAACATAATCGCATATGGCAATGTTTTTACAGCCTTCAATGTTGGGGCAGTTCACAATAGTGCCCTTTTTTGTGTCGCACACTCCGGGCACGCCTATGCCCACGCTTTTAATTTCCGATATATTAACCCCTGCTTTCTGAAGCAGGTCATCAATCATTTCTATGACCTTTTGGGGAATGTCTGCCCCAGTCTTTGGTGTAGGTGTTTTTGAGGAAAGCACAATTTTGCCCTTGCTTTCCACAATAGCCGCCTTTATAAAGGTGCCGCCAATGTCAATACCGATATTTTTCACATCAATCTTCCTATGCTTCAATATTTAAATAATCACAAAGCTTTTTAAGGGAGGTGTTGAGAATTAATTCCTCGGGGAAGTCAATCTCCTCCATAAGCGCAACGCTATTGGGCACAACGCCCACCTCGGGCGAAAAGTGCGCATCTGTAGAGAGCACAACGGGCACAGAATACTTTTTGCACAAAAGCGCAATGCATCTGCAGTTTTCGTGGCTTCCGGCCCTCACCTTAAATGAGTGATTATTTATTTCTATTATCTTTCCCTTTTCCTTTGCTTTTTTTACAACAGCTTCATAATCGCACATATATCTGCCGTCTCCCATGTGCCCAAGAATGTCAACGTGCTCGTTTTCCATAACATTGAGCCATGCCGCGGTAACATCCTCTATAGGGCTGTTGGGCACAAAGCAGGGGGTGTGGAAGCTTGCAATAACTAATTCAAGGTTTTTTAAAAGTCTGTCTTCAATGTCCAAGGTGCCCAAGGTATCCATAATGTTAACCTCGGCACCGGGAAGGAGCCTTACACCATTAACATATTTGGGCAAATGCCTTGCAGACTGGAAATGAAACCACACTGCACCGTCGCCGAGAAGCGGCCCATGGTTTGTCATGGCAATGCCTTCAAGCCCCATTTTTGCCGCCGCCGCGAGGTTTTCCTCCAAGGTGGAAAAGGCGTGTGTGGAAACACTTGTGTGGGTATGTGTATCAACTGTTATCTTTATCATGGGATATCTCTCCAATAGAAAGAAACTCGCTTGAGAGTTTCCTCCAAACTTATTCACTATTACTTATTCACTTTTCACTGAATAATTTAAGCAAAGCTTAAATTATTCCTGTTGCATCCATGTTCAGCTGCTTTGCAATTCTTTCGTTCAGTTCTTCAGCCGCGTTGTAGCCCATCTGCTGCTGGCGGAAATTCATTGCCGCAATTTCGATAATGATTGCAAGGTTTCGACCGGGGCGCACGGGAATTGTAACCGAGGGCACATCAATGCCTAAAATGTTGGTATAGTTTTTGTCGATACCAAGTCTTTCGTAGTTTTTACCCTCCTGCCACAGCTCGAGATTTACAACAAGATTGACGTTTTCAATGTCTTTAACGGCACCCATACCAAAGATTTTCTTAACGTCAATAATACCTATGCCGCGAAGCTCAATAAAGTGACGGATAATTTCAGGAGAGGATGCCACAAGTGTTTTTGCAGAAACCTTCTTGATTTCAACTGCATCGTCGGCAACAAGACGGTGTCCGCGTTTAACCAGCTCAACAGCGGTTTCGCTCTTACCTACACCGCTTTCGCCTAAAATGAGAACGCCTTCACCGTATATTTCCATCAGCACGCCGTGACGTGTGATAAAGGGTGCAAGGATAACGTTCATGGTGGAAATGTAGGATGCTATGAACTGAGAAGTGCTTTCCTCTGTGCGAAGAAGAGGTGTTTTGCATTCCCTTACAGTTTCCATAAGCTCCGTAGGAATTTCTGCCTTACGTGTTACAACAATTGCGGGAATGTTCTTTCCGCAAAGTGTTGAGAGAATTTTTTTCTTCTCCTCGGAGGATTTTTCCATAAGGTAGAACATTTCTGCCTTACCTAAAACCTGTATTCTGCTGTGGTCAAAATATTCGTAATAGTCCGCCGCAAACTGGATACCGGGGCGGTGCACATCGGCACAGTCAATCCAGGTATCCTTCATGCTGTCGGGCGCATAAATAACTTCGAGATTAAATTCCGAAATAACTCTTTCAAGTAAAACCTTTTCTTTTCTGTTTGAATTCATCATAAGGATTGTCCTTTCAACTTTTCGCTCTGGTAGAACGTTGCAAGTGCATCCACCAGCTCGTCTATTTCACCGTCCATAATGGCATCGATTTTATAAAGTGTGAGGTTTATTCTGTGGTCTGTAACTCTTCCCTGTGGGAAGTTATATGTTCTTATTCTTTCGCTTCGGTCGCCTGAGCCAACCTGGCTTTTTCGTTCAGCCGCAATGGATGCGTTTCTTTCGGCTTCCATAAGCTCGTACAGACGGCTTCTTAAAACCTTCAGCGCCTTGTCCTTATTCTTGTGCTGGCTCTTTTCGTCCTGACAGGATACAACCAAGCCTGTGGGAAGGTGTGTAATTCTTACAGCTGAGTCGGTGGTATTAACGCACTGACCGCCGGGACCGCCTGCACGGAACACATCAATTTTTAAATCGTTCTGATTGATTTCAAGCTCAACCTCTTCAACCTCGGGCAATACTGCAACAGACGCAGCGGAGGTCTGTATTCTGCCCTGGGACTCTGTTTCGGGCACTCGCTGCACACGGTGAACACCGCTCTCGTACTTGAAGCGACTGTAAGCGCCCTGTCCGTCAACTGAAAAGGAAATTTCCTTATAGCCGCCAAGCTCTGTGGCATTTGAGTTCATAATTTCAATCTTCCAGCGCTTCTTTTCGGCGTACATGGAGTACATTCTGAAAAGCTCCGAGGCAAAAAGAGCCGCTTCCTCGCCGCCCGTACCGCCGCGGATTTCAACAATAACGCTCTTGTCGTCGTTGGGGTCCTTGGGAATGAGAAGAATTTTAAGTTCCTCCTCCAAGGGCGGAATTTTGTTCTTCGCCTCGCTTATTTCTTCACGGAGAAGCTCTTCAAAGTCTGCGTCGGGTTTGTCCAGGAGCATTTCCTCTGCATCGGAAATGGTCTGCATAACAGCCTTGTATTCCTTATATTTTTCAACAATAGGAGTCATATCGCTATGCTCTTTCATAAGCTTTCTCCAGGATCCGATATCACTAATGACCTCAGGGTCGCTGATTTTTTGAGAAAGCTCTTCGTATTTTTCTTCTATAAACGCCAGTTTGTCAAACATTTATTGTCACCTCAGAAATAAAATAACTGTGCAGATGCCCACCAGAATACCCAGCACAAAGCCCATGGCCACCTGGAAGGGGCTGTGTCCGAGGATTTCCTTCAACGCCTTTTCCTGTCCTATGGTACTGTTTTCGTGCAATGCATCTATAATGCGGTTAAGTGCCTTTGCCTGCTCACCAACAGCGCGCCTTACACCGCAGGCGTCGTACATAACAACCAGCGCAAAGGCTGCGGCAAAAGCAAAGTATACGCTTCCTAAGCCATACTGAAAGCCTATTACCGTTGTGAGTGCCATAACAAAAGCGCTGTGCGAGGAGGGCATGCCGCCTGAGGCAAAAATGCTCTCCCACGTAAATTTCTTTGCCATAATCGATTCAATGACAACCTTAAGTATCTGAGCAAGTGCCCAGCCTACAACAGCTGCCATCAAGGGTGGGTTTGTAAAAAATTCAATTATACTTTTCATTTGTTTTCCTCCCGGATATCAGTTTTCTCTCTCGAGCATGGCCTTTGCCAGTAAAACAAGAAATTCGCCCTTGTTGCCGAATGCACTGCAGGCATCGATTGCTTTCTGTGTTTCTTTGTTGAGCTCAGCCTTTGCGCAAGGAAGGCCCATCAAGGTTACAAAGGTTGACTTTTCGGAGTTTATGTCCTTCATGAGTGTTTTGCCCATTTTACTCTGGTCGCCTTCAACATCTAAAATATCGTCCTTTATCTGGAAAGCAAGCCCCAGGCTTTTTGTATAGCCCTCAGCAAAGGAGGCGTCATACCCTGCGGCTATAGCACCTGCCGCACCTGCCGCATTAATGAGCGCACCTGTCTTGCGCGCATGGATGCTTCTGAGGGTTTTCTCGTCAGCAGTCTCCTTTTCTGCCTTTATGTCGTCGGTCTGTCCGCCCACCATGCCTTCAATGCCTGCCATGCGGGAAAGATATTCGATAAAATCAAATGCCTTTTCCTTATCCTTAACGTTTCGTGTTATGTGTGAAAACGCATAGGTAAGAAGCCCGTCTCCTGCAAGAAGGGCATAGGCCTCGCCGTACTTCACGTGACAAGTGGGCATGCCGCGACGGAGTGTGTCGTTATCCATGCAGGGCAAATCGTCGTGTATGAGCGAATATGTATGTATCATTTCAAGTGCACAGCCAAAGCAAAGCGCCGTGTCCATGTCCCCGCCGAGGCTGTCTGCCACAGCTAAGGCAATAACGGGGCGTATTCTTTTTCCGCCTGCCAGAAGCGAGTATGCCATAGCATCGGAAACAATGTTATTTTTGGGGAAGTTGTCGGCAATTTCCTGCAGTGCCTTGTTAATTTTCGCAGTATATCCGTTAAGTTTCTGACTAAAATCCATAATACATTTCCTCTGTAATGATTATTTTTTTACTCTGCGGCAAAATCCTCTTCGCCACTCTCTGTTACCTTCTTCACACGGAGCTGAGCCTCGTCGAGCATTTTGCGGCAGTTTTTTGTAAGTGTAACGCCCTTTTCAAAAAGGCTCATAGCCTCCTCGAGGGTGGTTTCACCCGCTTCAAGCTTTTTTACGGTTTCTTCAAGCTCCTTTAAAGCTTCTTCGAATGTCATGGTAATTCCTCAATTCTTTGTGATTTGTGTAACCTGTGCTTTTACATTACCGTCTATAAGCACAAGCTTTATTTCGTCATTTTCTTTTACATCATTAACACTTCTCAGAACATTGCCCTTGTTGTAGGCAACGTTGTAGCCTCTCTCAAAAACCTTCAAGGGGCTTAGTGCGTCAAGCTTTGCCGCACATTCTGAAAGGGTGTTCATTTTTTTCTCGAGCTTTCCTTCGGTTGCTCTTATAAGCATGTCAAAGCTTCGGTCGGTTGTCTGCATGAGGTTTTCAAGGCGCCTTATAAAGCTTTCCTTTGAAGAGCGCTCTGATATAAGCCTCAGCTTTACCTCGCTCTCCTCGGCTTTCTTTAAGAGCATGGTCTTAAGCCTTGCGTGTTGCTTTTCAAGATAGTCGGAAAGCTCCGTTCTGTCGGGCACGGCAATTTCTGCCGCCGCAGACGGTGTGGGAGCACGCAGGTCTGCCACCGCATCGGCAAGGGTAAAGTCCGTTTCGTGACCTACGGCGCTGATAACGGGTATGTGTGATTTAAAAATTGCCCTTACGGTTGCTTCCTCGTTAAATGCCCACAAATCTTCGATGCTGCCGCCGCCTCTGCCCACAATGAGCACATCGACTTTGGTGTGTTCATTGAAAAATTCAATGCCCTTCACAATGCTGGGCGAAGCGTTTTCCCCCTGCACCAATGCAGGGTATAAAAGCACCTCGCAAAGAGGATAGCGGCGCTTTAAAATGTTTAAAATGTCCCTTACAGCCGCACCCGTGGGGCTTGTAACAACGCCGACCTTTTTGGGAAAACGCGGGATGGGCTTTTTGTATTTTTCGTCAAACAAGCCCTCGGCAGAAAGCTTCTTTTTCAATTCCTCAAGCTTTTTAAATAGGTCGCCCTGACCTTCCTGCTCCATGGTTTCAATATAGAGCTGATAAGCACCGTCGCGTTCAAATACGCCGATGCGTCCGTTGGCGGAAACCTTCATTCCGTTTTCCATTTTAAAGGGCAGCTTCATAACCGCACCCTTAAACATGACCGCACGGAGTGCACCGCCCTCGTCCTTAAGTGTAAGGTATACATGACCCGAGGAATGATACTTGAGGTTACTTATTTCGCCCTTTATCCACACATTCTGCAAAACCTCGGTCCGCTCCAGTATGGCTTTTATGTAATTGTTAATCTGTGTTACCGTGGCTTCGCGTCGTTGCATGGGGTTAAATCATCCTTCTGATTACTTTTTGTTTTTCAGGTATTCTGCCAGAACACCGTTGATGAATTTATATGTGTCGTCCTCGCCGTAAGCTTTAGCAAGCTCAACAGCTTCGTTTACAGCCACACGGTCGGGAACATCGTCCATGTTGTCGATTTCATAAATTGCAAGCTGCAATATTGCAAGGCTCACCTTGGGAAGACGAGCCACATCCCACTTTTTGAGAAGGGGCGCAATCTTTTCATTAAGCTCATTTTTCCTTTCGGCTGCGCCGAAAACAACTGCCTTCATGTACTCCATATCCTTGGCATCCATGGATGCTTCTGCCCACATTTCGTCCTTTGTTGTTTCCTCAAAATATTCACACATATCGTGAGGAGGCTCCTTCATGAGAGCACAGTTGTAAATAATTTTAAACGCGTTTTCTCTTGCTGATTTTCTGCTCATTTCTGACGCCTCATTTCTACAGTAATTTAATAATATCCGAGAACATGATATATATACCAAGCCCCAGTATGATCAAAAGCCCTGCCAGATTAATATATCCGAGCACTTCCTGTTTTAATTTCTTTCGTGTTACCAGTTCAATAAATGCAAATATGATGCTTCCGCCATCAAGGGCCGGGAAAGGTAAAAGGTTAAATACACCTAAGTTTACGCTTATCATGGCAAAGAGCATAAGAATTTGCATTACAACCGCAAGGTTGCCGTAGGGCTGTGCGCTCGCTGCTGCGTCGCCCACCACCTGTACAACACCTACAGGGCCCGACATGTCGCTCACCTTGGCCTCGCCTGTAAACAGCATTCTTATTGACACAAGCACCGCCTTCACCACATAGCGTGTGTCGTAATAGGAATATTCAAAAGTTTCTAAAAAGCTGAGCTCCTTTACACTTCCCTTAAAGCCTATAAGAAGCCGTCCGTCCACTGCTGCAGGATAAAGTGTAACCTCTTTTTTCTCTCCGTCACGAAGATAGGTAACATCAATCATATAGGGGTTACCCATCATGAAAAGGCTTACGTCGCTCTGTGTGGCAACGCGGGTGTTGTTAAGCTTTATAATTTCATCGCCTACTTCAAGACCCACCTGCTCTGCGGCAGAGTTTTCCACAATTTCGCTTATAACGGGCACCTGCACCTTGGGATATACGTTGTTTATAATAACAAAGCACAAAAAGCCTAAAAGAATATTCATAGCCGCGCCTGCAACAAGTATGCAGATACGCTTTATGGGCGAAATGTTGGAAAAAGCTTTGGGATTGTCGCTCTCTTCCTCCTCACCCTCCAGCTTCACATAGCCGCCCAAGGGCAGAAGCCTGAGAGAATACTGTGTTTCGCCCTTGCCCCATTTGAAAATGAGCGGGCCCATGCCTATTGAAAACTCGTGCACGGTTACGCCGAATTTCTTTGCAGTAAGGAAATGCCCCAGCTCGTGGAGCATTACCATTATCCCGAAAGCGATAATTGTAACAATTATTGAACCAACCATGGAATACCTCCGAATTTACGCTTTTGCCGCTTCCCTGACCATTTGTCTTGCAAATCTGTCTGCTTCTTCAATAGCGGCAATTGAAGTTTCCTTCACAACAATATGTTTATCCATCGCGTAGGAAATATACTCCGTAATATCGCCGAAACGGCATTCGCCCTTTAAGAACATTGCCACGGCTTCCTCGTTGGCACCGTTGAAGACTGCGGGCATTGTGCCACCCTCTTTTGCAGCCCATTTTGCCATGTTAACTGCAGGAAATGCCTCGTGGTCAATTTCCGCGAAGGTAAGTGTGCCTATCTTTGCCAAATCAAGCTTTTCACTGACCTTGATGCTTCTTTCGGGGTAGTGAAGCGCATAGGAAATGGGAAGCTTCATGTCCGGGACACCAAACTGACCTATAACGGAGCCATCGCAGAACTCAACCAAGGAATGAACAATGCTCTGGCGATGAACAACGGGGATTATGTTGTCAACATCAACCCCGAAAAGGTGCATGGCTTCGATAATTTCCAGGCCCTTATTTACCAGAGTTGAGCTGTCGATTGTGATTTTTGCACCCATTGACCAGTTAGGATGCTTGAGTGCATCTGCGGCAGTTACATCCTTTAGCTCCTCCTTCTTTTTGCCGAAGAAAGGACCGCCCGACGCTGTTATGATAATTTTTTCAAGGAACTTGCCCTGGTCTGCAATGGACTGGAAAATGGCGCTGTGCTCGCTGTCCACGGGAACAATCCTAACACCCTTTTCCTTTGCAAAGTTCATAACGTAATCGCCTGCAGTAACCAACGTTTCCTTGTTTGAAAGAGCAATGTCACAGCCCGCTTCAATGGCGGCGAGTGTGGGACGAAGCCCTGCAATGCCTACAATTGCGGTAACAGCCATTTCACCCACTCTGGCACATTCGCACACACCCTCTTCGCCTGAAAGGACGATTGTGTCGGTGTCTGCAACCCTTGCCTTTAAGTCTGCCGCACACTTTTCGTCATACATTGCGGCAAAGCGAGGCTTATATTTTCTTATCTGCGCCTCAATCAGATCTGTGTTTTTATATGCCGTCAACGAGGCAACAGCCAAGCTGTTGTCCTTGTCAACAACCTCAAGGCTCTGTGTACCGATAGAGCCTGTTGAGCCCAATATAGAAATGTTTTTCATTGTATCAAATCCTCATTTTGTACTTCGCGTTATTTATCAGCCAATAAGCTCAAACACCCGGCTTACAAAATAAACGAAGGGTGTTGTAAGAAGCACGCTGTCAAACCTGTCGAGAATACCGCCGTGACCGGGGAAAAGTGTGCCGTAGTCCTTAACGCCGTACTCGCGCTTGATGGCACTTGTTGCAATGTCGGAAACGGGACCAAGGATTGCACAGCCCACAGCCACAAATATAAGTGCAGGTATGTTGCACTCAATATGCAAAGCAAAAGTAAGCACTGCCACATAAATAAGCATTCCCACAATGCTGCCGAGAATACCGCCAAAGAAGCCTTCCCAGGACTTTTTGGGGCTGAGCACAGGTGCCATCTTGTGTTTTCCGAATCTTATGCCTATAAAATATGCGCCGGAGTCCGCACACCATGTTCCCACAAAAAGAGAAATGATTATGTATATCCCCATTTCAGCCTCTCGCAAGGGGATGAGATAGGAAAACAGCACCGCAACAAATACCGATACGAAAAATGCTACTGAAGCATCGGCAAGCTTTACGTTCTTGTGGTCAAATACCATGAGTGCAAACATAACAGCTATATAAACCGACAAGCACAGAAGGCACACATCGTATGTAATGAGCCTGTCGTTAAGGTGCATGCAGCCTAAAAGTGCACAAAAAGCTATGCCGAAGGAGCCCGAAAGCGCCAGGGGCAGTTTTTTTGCAATGCCTGTTACGGAATAAATCTCATAGGTTGCAATGCCCGTTACAATAATCACTGCAAGCTGAAACACAATGGGCGGTGTCAGCAGCACCAGAAAAAACACTGCTGCTCCGACAAAGGATGTAATAAGTCTTGTTTTCATGTTATATCCCTCCGCGCATATTATACTCCGCCGAAACGGCGTGTGCGCTGTTGATAGTCATAAATTGCCTGAAGCAAGTCTTCGTTTGAAAAGTCAGGCCAGAGAATGTTCGAGAACCACAGCTCGCTGTAGGCTCCCTGCCAGAGGAAAAAGTTGCTTAATCTATACTCACCCGAAGGACGGATAATAAGGTCAGGGTCGGGCTGGGAGGCAGTGTAGGTTCTTGAGGAAATATCCTCCTCGCAAATATCCTCCACCTGCACTTCGCCGCTTTTAACCTTTTGTGCGATTTCCTTAACCGCTTTTATAACCTCGTCGCGTCCGCCGTAATTAAGGGCAACATTAAGCAAAAGACCACTGTTATTTTCAGTGGCCTTTTCCATGTAGAGCTGTTTTTCACGGAACGTTTCCGAAAAGGCACTTCTATCACCGATAAAATGAATCTGAACATCTCTGCCCGCAAGGCGCTGCAGACCATGGTCAAGATAGTCCTCCAAAATTGCCATAAGTGCATCAACCTCTTCTTTGGGTCGACGCCAGTTTTCCGTTGAAAATGCGTACACTGTAACAACCTTTACACCGATGTTACCTGCATACTCAACAATACGCTCAAATGTTTTTGCCCCAACAGCGTGACCGGAGGTACGGGGCAGACCGCGTTTTTTCGCCCATCTGCCGTTTCCGTCCATAATAATTCCGATATGCTTGGGTAAGTTATCAAAGTCCACTTTTTGCTCTAAGGCTTTTTTACGGAAAAAGTCCTTAATTCTCATATAGACATAATTTCCTTCTGCTTTTTGTCTGTAATTGTGTCGATTTCCTTGATCTTCATATCGGTAAGATCCTGGATATCCTTTTCAGCTGCCTTTAAGTCGTCTTCAGTAATTTCGTTCTTCTTCTTTAATGCCTTGTATTCGTCCATAGCATCGCGGCGGATGTTACGGATGCTTACCTTTGCTTCTTCGCCCTTCTTGGAAACAGTCTTACTAAGCTCCTTACGTCTTTCTTCTGTAAGCTGAGGGAAGGAAAGGCGGATAACCTTACCGTCGTTCTGGGGGTTAATGCCTAAATCGCTTGCAAGGATAGCCTTTTCAATAGCCTTGAGAAGGCTACCGTCCCAGGGCTGAATCATAAGAGTTCTGGGGTCGGGTGTTGAAATTGTACCAACCTGCTGCACAGGTGTCATTGTGCCGTAGTAGTCAACTGCAATCTTGTCGAGCACAGCTGCATTAGCTCTGCCCACTCTGATTGTGTTCAAGTCGTCCTTGTAGTATGCAATGGCTTTATCCATTCTTGCTGTAATTTCTTTCATAGTTATAATTCCTTTCTTTTAAGTGCTTATTATTCCGTAACCAGTGTGCCGATTGCTTCGCCCATAACAGCACGGTAAATGTTTTCGGGGTCGTCTAAGCCGAACACCTGAATAGGCATCTTGTTATCACGGCAAAGAGCTGTTGCTGTGGAGTCCATAACCTTCAAGTCTCTCGCCAGTACCTCTGAGAAAGTAAGCTGGTCAAATTTCTTTGCATCGGGGTTAACAGCGGGGTCAGAATCGTAAACACCGTCAACCTTCTTTGCAAGCAAAATTACATCTGCATTGATTTCAGCTGCACGGAGAGCCGCCGCTGTGTCTGTGGAGAAGAAGGGGTTGCCTGTGCCGCAGCCGAAAATCACCACTCTGCCACGGTTAAGATGGCTGTTTGCCTTGCCGCGGATATAGGGCTCTGCGATGGCGCGCATTTCGATAGCTGTCTGCACTCTTGTTGTAACGTCAATGGCTTCCAATGCTGAGCAAAGAGCCAGAGAGTTGATAACTGTTGCAAGCATGCCCATGTGGTCGGCACGGGAACGGTCCATGTTTTCACCGCTTCTGCCTCTCCAGAAGTTACCGCCGCCTACAACAACGGCAATTTCCACGCCTGTTTCGGCGCATCTTTTAATTTCGGCACAAATTGCATCGATAGTGGGCTGGTCAAGACCAAAGCCTCTTTCACCTGCCAAGGCTTCACCGGAAACCTTAAGAAGAACTCTTTTGTACTTAGGTTGCATTTCTATCTCTCCTCTTAAAAAAATTCGCATAGTTATATACGTTAATTGTATCAAATAAATAGCATTTTGAAAAGGGTTTTTTATAAATTTATGCAAAAAAAGAGAGGATTTTTAAATCCCCTCTTTTGTTTGATTAAAATCTGAAATCACGTGTTCCTTTTTCGATATCGGAAAGGTTTTGCTTTGCTCTTTCTTTCACTTTTTCGTTTGTGATTTTTTCAATTTCACGGGCAATTATTTCTTCGCCCTTTTTTCTTGTGTCCTCGCTCGCATAGTCCATTAAATATTCCTTCAAGGTCATAAGCGCATTGGGATGACAGCAGTTGATAATCTGCCCGGATTTGAGTAAGCTCATAAACCTGTCGCCTGTTCTGCCCTCGCGATAGCACGCAGTACAAAAGCTGGGCACATGACCCATATCAATGAGCCAGGAGACAACCTCATCCAGTGTTCTTCTGTCGGAAAGGTCAAACTGACTTGTAGATTCGTCATATACCTCTTCGTCAGTATATCCGCCCACGGATGTTCTACTGCCGCCCGAAATCTGCGAAATGCCTAAGTCGAGCACTCTTTCTCTTACCTCTTTTGATTCACGGGTAGAAATAATCATGCCTGTGTAGGGCACCGCAATGCGGATGATTGCAACAATTTTTTCAAAAATTTCGTTGGAAATTGCATTGGAGAAATCGTTCACATCAATATCGTCTGCAGGGCAGATACGAGGCACACTGATTGTGTGCGGGCCAACGCCCTTTGCAGCTTCAAGATGCTCTGCATGCATTAAAAGCCCAACCAAATCGTAGCGGTAAAGGTTTAAACCGAAAAGCACACCCAAGCCCACGTCGTCAATGCCGCCGTCCATGGCTCTGTCCATTGCCTCGGTGTGGTATGCGTAGTTGCTCTTGGGGCCTGTGGGGTGAAGAGCTTCATAATTCTCTTTATTATATGTTTCCTGGAAAAGAATATACGTACCGATTCCCGCATCCTTCAATTTGGTGTAGTTTTCAACACTTGTAGCTGCAATGTTAACGTTGACGCGGCGGATAGCACCGTTTTTATGCTTGATGGAGTAAATTGTTTTGATGCTTTCAAGAATGTATTCCAAGGGGTTGTGCACAGGGTCCTCGCCTGCCTCTAAGGCAAGGCGCTTGTGGCCCATGTCCTGAAGTGCTATAACCTCGGCTTTTATTTCCTCCTGGGTAAGCTTTTTGCGGGGGATTGTTTTATTCTGTCTGTGATAGGGGCAGTAAACACAGCCGTTGACACAGTAGTTTGACAGATACAAGGGAGCAAACATAACTATGCGGTTGCCGTAGAATTTATCCTTGATTTCTTTTGCCAAGGAATAAATCCTCTCGTTTGCCTCTTGGATTTCACATTCTAATAAAACTGCTGCTTCGCGGTGAGTGATACCCTTCATTTCCTCCGCTTTTTTTATTATGGAGTCAATAAGCTCTTTATTGTCTTTGTTTTTCTGTGCATATTCCAAGGTTTCCAGAATTTCCTCATGGTTGATAAATTCCTCTGCCTTAGAGCTTTTTACGTCATATATAGCCATTTTTTCATCTCCTAAAATCATCTTTCTACATTATATCACTACAGGCTTAATTCGTCAAATCCATTATTTACATAAAAGATATTACAATTTTGTGACGAAAATTAAAGACGAGGGACGAAAGAGCCCCTTTCAGAAAGGAGATTTTTTATGAATTTCAAAAAAGCAATTTCATTAACGCTTGCCTTGGCTGCACTGTCAACACAGGCGCAGGCGGCAACCCACACCGTTAAGAAAGGAGATACATACTGGACAATTGCACAAAGCTACGGTGTTGACTTTAACACACTTTTAAAGGCGAACGGCGCCACAACAAGCTCATGGCTCGAAATTGGCGATGTGGTATACGTTCCCACCGAAAAAACCCACACCGTAAAAAAGGGCGATACCTACTGGCTGATTTCTCAGTGGTACGGTGTTGATTTCAACGCACTTTTAAAGGCAAATGGTGCCACAACAAGCTCATGGCTCGAGATTGGCGATGTGGTAAAAATCCCCTCTTCCACCTCTCAGGGGTCTTCCGCAGGCTCTTCAAGCTCAAAGCCCTATGTGACTTATACTACATATACAGTTAAATCGGGCGACACCTACTGGAACATAGCCAACAATTTTGGCATTCCCATGAGTGAGCTGTTGGAGGTGAACGGGCTTAGCGAATCCTCCTCCATTTATGCAGGTAAAAAGCTCACAATTCCCGTGCACCATGTTCCCGTAACAAGCACGCCGGGCAGCCAGTACGGCGAATATCTGGACTGGTGGAATGCTGCGCAGTATGTTATTCCCGTAGGGGCAACCTTTACCGTGCAGGACTTTTACACAGGACAGACGTTTAAAGCAAAGCGCACAACAGGCTCGGGCCACGCTGACTGTGAGCCCTTGACAGCCTCCGACACAAGCAAAATGAACAGTATTTTCGGCGGTCAGAACTGGACAAGCCGACCCGTAATAATAATCTACAACGGCAGAAAAATTGCCGCGTCCGCCACAAGCATGCTCCACGCAGGCAACGACGGCGCTGCAGGCGGCGTGTGGACAAGCTGGCGCAGTGACGACTACGGCGCAGGCTATAACTATGACTGGGTAAAGGGCAACAACGCCCACGGAGTGTTTGACATTCACTTTTTAAATTCCATTCGCCACAGCGACGGCAAGGTGCACTCAACGCACCAGAAGAACATTAAAATCGCAGCAGGAAAATAAAAAAGGCGGTCAATGACCGCCTTTTCTTTTAAAACTTATTAATATAATTCCCAATATAATGCAAACCGCATAAACCAAATAACTATTATTCCACCCTGTTTTTATCAAGTCTTCAATCAACCATGCGGCTCCCAATGTAAAGCTTATAACACCCACCGTATAGCAGAGCATTATCTTCCCCTCCAATTAAAAAGTGCGCAGCCTAAGCTACGCACGAAAAACGCAGCTTGACTCCGTTGCTACACAGTTGCATGCTGTACCAAAACAGGCTATGCAAAATCAAGGCTACGTTTTTACCTAAATAACGTAACCTGTTTTGTACAACAATATTCAACTGTGTAGCAAGTATATTTTACCACTAACCAACATAAAAATCAACAGTAAAAAAGGCGGTCTTTGACCGCCTTTTATTATCTGTCAACAGGCAAAAGCACACCGCGTGCAAACTTTTGCTCAAATATCATATGTGCTGCCTGTTCAATGTCAGCCTTTGTGACAGCGTCAATATCCTTAACTATTGCTTCAACAGGCTTTACCTCGTTATAGATAAGCAAATCCTTGCCCAATGCGCTCATTCGGCTGGAGGGGTTTTCCATATCCATAAGGATTGCCGCCTTTAACTGTTCCTTGCCTTTGGTGAGCTCATAGTCGGTTATGCCGTCCTTCAAAAGACGCGAAATTTCATTATGTATAACCGCTTCGGCATCATCAAGGCAATTTGCGTTAAGCCCTGTGTAAATGCTGAAAAGACCCGACACCTCGGTCTGTGACGAATAGGAATACACGCTGTAGCAAAGCCCGCGCTCTTCTCTCACCTTACTAAAAAGCCTGCTGGACATGCTGCCGCCGAAAATGTTGCTGAGTGCCGACAAGGTATAGCTGAGCTTGTCGTCCTTAAGGGGAGCGGATGGGTACGAAAGGCATAAATGTGCCTGTTCAATGTCCTTTTCCCATTTTTCTTCAACGGGAGTAAAGGTAGGCACTATTATTCTGTCGCCGCCAAAGGTGGCAATCCGTTTAGAAAAATATTTTTCACAAAGTCTTATGGCTTCCGCCTCGTCAAATTTTCCGCACACTGTGATAACGGTATTGTCGGGAGTGTAGTAGCGTGCCATATAGTCAAGCATTTCGTTTCTGCCTAATAAATCAACCGAGTCTAAGCTGCCTGCAATTTCACGACCTATGGCACTGCCGGGATAAACTGCGGCTAAAAGTCTGTCCTGGACCAAATCCTCGGGGCAGTCCTCGTACATCATAATTTCTTCCTTAATAACGCCGCGTTCAAGGTCAATATCCTTTTTGAGAAGTCGGGGGTTGTGATAAATATCGGACAGAATGTCAAAGGAGAGCTCCATATGAGCGGGAAGCGTGCGCGAATAGTAGCAGGTGCAATCCCTCGATGTGAAAGCATTTGCCTGTCCGCCAACGTAGTCTGTTTCTTCGCTTATCTCTTGAGCCGTTCTTTTTTCTGTGCCCTTAAAAACCATGTGCTCTATAAAATGGCTTATGCCCCATTCGCTGTCGCGCTCGTTGGAGCTGCCTGCCTTGACCCACACGCCCACAAAAACACTCTGCGCACCGGGCATAACCTCGGTTATTATTCGTAGTCCGTTTTTTAAAGTTGTAATATTGTTCATTAAATCACCTAAAAATTAAGGGCGACCACAGGTCGCCCCTACAATATTTAAATTATTCAGCCTGTGTTTCGGGCTTGGGAAGAGCGTCTTTTCTGGAAAGGTTGATTCTGCCCATACGGTCAAATTCGATAACCTTAACCATGATTTCGTCGCCAACGGATACAACGTCACTTACCTTTTCAACTCTCTTGTGGTCGAGCTTGGAAATGTGAACGAGACCTTCCTTGCCGGGGAGGAATTCAACAAATGCACCAAAGTCCATGAGCTTTGTAACTGTGCCGAGGAATACTTCACCGATTTCGATGTTACCGCAAACACCGTTGATAAGCTTCATAGCCTTTTCAGCAGCTTCTGTATCTGTTGTAGCGATAAGAACTGTACCGTCATCCTCGATGTCAATCTTAACGCCTGTCATAGCTGTAATCTTCTGAATTGTCTTACCCTGCTTACCGATGATGTCACCAATCTTTTCGGGGTCAACCTGCATTGTGAAGATCTTGGGAGCATACTTACTAAGCTCTGCTCTGGGCTCTGCAATGCAGGGAAGCATACATTCGTCAAGAATCTTGTAACGAGCGTCTCTTGTCTTAAGGAGTGCTTCCTTGATGATTTCGGGTGTAAGACCGTCAATCTTGATGTCAACCTGGATAGCTGTGATACCCTTCTTTGTACCTGCTACCTTGAAGTCCATGTCGCCGAAGAAGTCCTCGAGGCCCTGAATGTCAACCATTGTAATAAAACGGTCGCCTTCTGTAACAAGACCACAGGAAATGCCTGCAACGGGAGCCTTAATGGGAACACCTGCGTCCATAAGTGCAAGTGTGGAGCCGCAGATACTGCCCTGGCTTGTGGAGCCGTTGGAGGAAAGAACTTCACTTACAAGACGGAGTGAGTAGGGGAATTCTTCACGGGAAGGAATAACGGGAACAAGCGCCTTTTCAGCAAGTGCACCGTGACCGATTTCACGTCTGCCGGGACCGCGGCTTGCTCTTGTTTCGCCAACGGAATAGCTGGGGAAGTTATAGTGGTGCATATATCTCTTTTCTGTTTCTTCGTCGATACCGTCAAGAAGCTGCGCTTCGGAAAGTGTGCCGAGTGTTACAGTTGTCAAAACCTGTGTCTGACCACGTGTGAAAAGACCTGTACCGTGAACACGGGGAAGAAGACCTACTTCTGCGCTAAGAGGACGGATTTCGTCGAGCTTTCTGCCGTCAACACGTCTGCCTTCGTCAAGAATCCAACGGCGAACAATGTACTTCTGGAGCTTGTAGATAGCTTCGTCCATAAGTGCCTGTTCAACCTCGGGATACTTTTCAGCCATTGCTTCGTACACTTCTTCGTATACGGGCTTAAGGCGTTCTTCGCGGATGTTCTTGTCGTCTGTGTCAAGAGCGTACTTAACCTTATCGATAGCAAATGCCTTGATGTCTTCGTACAAATCCTGGGGAACTTCGATGGGTGTGTAAGCAATCTTTTCCTTGCCGATAGCTTTCTGGATTGTTTCGATGAATTCGCAAATCTTAACGATTTCTTCGTGTGCCTTCATGATAGCTTCGAACATCAAGTCTTCGGGGATTTCATTACCGCCCGCTTCAATCATGTTAACCTTGTCCTTAGTACCTGCGATAGTGAGATACATTTCACTTACTTCTCTCTGAGCAAGTGTGGGGTTAATAACGATTTCGCCGTCAACAAGACCTACGCTAACGCCTGCGATGGGACCGTTGAAAGGAGCAGGAGAAATGCATGCTGCGATGGACGCACCAACCATAGCTGCAACCTCGGGAGAGCAGTCGGGGTCAACGCACATTACTGTTGTAACGATGGAAACGTCATTGCGAAGGTCCTTGGGGAACAAGGGGCGCATGGGACGGTCGATACAACGGGATGCAAGGATTGCCTTTTCGGAAGGACGACCCTCTCTCTTTAAATAGCTGCCGGGGATTTTGCCTGCAGCATAGAGCTTTTCTTCGTAATCAACTGCCAAGGGGAAGAAGTCAACGCCTTCACGGGGCTTCTGGGAAATTGTACAAGCAGCATGAACTGCTGTGTCACCGTAGCGTACAAGACAGCTACCGGAAGCAAGCTGTGCCATTTTACCTGTTTCGATAACAAGGGGACGGCCTGCGAATGTGGTTTCAAATGTTCTGAACATAATATACATCCTTTCTAAAATTTGTGGTGATTTTTGTTAAAACGCGCCGACCGAACAAAAGCAACTGTTTTAATTTTTAAAACAACACTTGAATTCCACATTTGTTCTTCATCTGTAAGCAAACATTCCTGTTTGCTTTTTTATTTTATGCTTTTGTTCTATCGCCAAACCTCACCTCTCGGAGTACACACGTACACCTTCGGGTTCGGTTTGACAATTCTGCATCGTTTTTCCAAAAACCTTTTTACTTATTTTAGAGGACTTATGATATTTATCACTTATGTATATCTCCGATTTCCGGGGACATATATAAGTGATAAGCGAATAGTCATAAGCCCTCAAGCACCTGAAAATAACGGTTTGTAAATGTGAAAACAAGGCGGAACAAAATTTGCTCCGCCTTGCAGGCATAATTACTTTCTCAAACCGAGCTTAGCAACGATTGCACGGTATCTTTCGATATCCTTCTTTGTGAGGTAGTCAAGAAGACCACGTCTCTTACCAACCATCATAAGAAGACCACGTCTGGAATGGTGAT
>JAFUOO010000020.1 GCA_017472685.1 Clostridia bacterium | reverse complement strand
AGATCCCGAAGTACCCACAGATCCTGAAGTACCCACAGATCCCGAAGTACCCACAGATCCTGAAGTACCCACAGATCCCGAAGTACCCACAGATCCCGAAGTACCCACAGATCCTGAAGTACCCACAGATCCTGAAGTACCCACAGATCCCGAAGTACCCACAGATCCCGAAGTACCCACAGATCCCGAAGTACCCACAGATCCTGAAGTACCCACAGATCCTGAAGTACCCACAGATCCTGAAGTACCCACAGATCCTGAAGTACCCACAGATCCTGAAGTACCCACAGATCCCGATGACGAACCTTCCGAGCCCGTTGATCCCGAAGAACTTCCCTTCGAAGCAGTTGACGTAGTAATTACACCTTCTGCTCTTGGTGTTACAATCTCCGGTAAGTTCGTAGACGAAGACACAACATACGAAACAGTAGTTGTTGTTATCTCCTACCTTAAGGACGGTAAGGCTTACAGCGTACAGGCAGTTGAAGTTGAAGTTAACGAAAACGGCGAAGTTGTAATTCCCTCTTCTCAGGTAACTCTTACAGAAGGCGAACTCACAGTGGCTGGTATCTCTGTTCTTGTTGGTGTAAATGCTCTTGAAGCTATCACAACAGGCAACCTTGGTACACCCGTAGGTTCTTACAAGTAATAAATAGCTTAGGCTAATAAAAAAGACTCCGAGAAATCGGAGTCTTTTTTAGGTTATATAAAAACTCACGTTGCGACAATGACCTCAAAATTATTTAATCTTTTAGGGGTCTTATTATCAACGTGAGTTTTTGTTATATAATTAAAATTGTTATATATTTGCCTTTGGCAAATGTGATATGTTTTGCGTACAAAACGTTAATGTAATAACGCTTTGCGTTATTTTTGATTCTTCTTTTTTGTGGTTGTAATTGCAGATATTAGTTTTCGACGAATAAGTCCATTCTTATTTAAAAGAGCAGAATAAACATCTTCCTTAATTGAATTGACCTTAAATAGAATTTCCAACCAATATTCTGTTTCATAACATTCCTTTAGCGCTATTTCAAGCTTATTTATAAAATCTGCAGTACTTTGTGCATAGTTTGCTTCGTATGAATTAGCACCAATTGAGGAGCAAGACCTGAGTAGCTGATTTATAAAAACAGGTCTTCCTTTAATTGTGTCACATATTGCAGTAATTTCAACCGTAAGTTCAACGGCTAAATCTTTGATGTTTTTTTCATTCATCAGCAATACTCCTTTCTTTTAACGCCCCGCGGGGCATATAACACCGTAGGTATATAACTTGCGAAGCAAATATAACAAATCCCATAGGATTTATATAACTTCAACACATATAGAATTTGTAAGTAAAGCAACACATTCTATATGTGTTGAGTGCGGGAACTGGTCAAAGGGGAATGCGTCCTTCATTTCATAGCCATATTTTTCACGAAGAAGTTTTGCATCTCGTGCCAGAGTTGCCACATTGCAGGACACGTACACAATTTTATCCGGGTGCATTTTGCCGATTGCGTCTATCAGTTTTTCGTCACAGCCTTTACGGGGCGGGTCAACAACCACAACATCCGCCTTTTCACCTGCTTTAATAAGGGGCGGGCACACGTCCTCTGCGGCACCACAGTAGAATTCGGCGTTTTCGATGTTGTTAAGCTTCGCATTTTCGCGCGCATCTTCTATTGCTTCGGGTACAATTTCAACACCTATAACCTTTTTTGCCCCTTTGGCAAGAAACAGGCTTATGGTGCCTATTCCGCAGTACAGGTCAAACACGGTTTCGCTGCCTGTAAGTGCGCACAGCTCCAAGGCTTTTTTGTACAAAAGGTTTGTGGTATACGGGTTTACCTGAAAGAAGGATTTATAGTTAACCTTATAGGTAATCTCTTCAATTTTAGCGTAGATAAATTTTTCACCGTAAATGGTATAGTCGTATTTGCCTAAGATTGTGTTTGTTTTCTGGGAATTGATATTAACAACAATGCCGCCAATAGGCTTTGACAGCTTGAGGTTTAACAGAGTATTTTTCAATTCGTCAAGCTGCTCAATTTCCCGTGTACGTGACACAATAACCACCATAATGCTTTCGCCCGAGCGCGAATAAATATGGCGGATTGTGCCCTTATGCTCAGCCTCGTTATAAGGAGCAATGCGGTATTTTTCCATCCATGCGCGGAATGCGTCAAGAATAATTCTTGCATCGGGGTTTTCTATGGCGCAGGAAGCACTGTTCACCACATTATGACTGCGCGGTGCATAAAAGCCTATTTTCACATCGTTTACTGAGCCGCCCACCGGGTACTGGCTTTTATTTCGGTAGTTAAAATTGGGCACAGAGGGCGTTGTGTCATGAACAAAAATATCCTCAAAGCCACCTATGCGAGTAAGCGCGTTTAAAACAGTTTCGCGCTTAATTTTGAGCTGTGTATCATAATCTGTATGCAAAAGCGTGCAGCCACCACAAGCGTGAAACTGAGGACATATCGGCTCAACACGACTTGGAGAAGGCTTTATAACCTCCAACAGCTTGCCGAAGCCGTAGGTTTTGTTGCGTTTTGTAATTTCAATTTTACATTCATCACCGATAACAGCGCCCTTTACAAAAACGGTATAGCCGTCGCATTTTGCAATGCCGCTGCCATCCTCGGAAACTGAATATATGGGGGATGTGAATATGTTGGAGTTTGTCATAATAGCACCTCGTTTATATTGCCTGCGGCAATGTGATATATGCTTCGCATGCGATATATTAGCGAAACGAGATAACTTTCTCGTTTTGCTAATGCGATATAAATCTCTGCGAGATTTGAGATATATTCGGCAATGCCGAATGTTAAGGAAGGAATTCCAAGATTGGAATTCCTTCGATTTGTTAAATATATTCTGTGTCGTAGCATTCAGCTGTGCATTTTTCCAAAATATATATTTTGGCAGAAAGGGGAGGCACAACCACATCAAGAGCGTGGTTTTCATAGGGGATTTCCTCGCCTGTTTCTGCGTCAACAGCTGTGTCAAAATTAAATCTGCCCATTTCAAGATGAAGCTTTTCTTCGTTTGTTTCGGATGCATTTATGCAGGTAAGTACCTTGAATTTTGCTTTATCCACACCGAAAACATTGTTATAACGAAGGTAGCAAACCGTTGAATTAACCGTGAATACCATGTTGACTTCGCCTGTTCTTAAAACCTGGTATTTGTGGTGAAGCTGGGCGTATTTCTTGGTCAAATCATGAAGCTCGCAGTTAATTTTGCTCCAGTCAAAGCATCGGCGGTTAAAGGGGTCAGAATAGCCGTACATGCCGATTTCGTCGCCGTAATACACGCAGGGTGCACCCGGAAGTGTAAACTGCATCAGTGTTGCAAGCTTTAACCTCTTCAAGCCCAGCTCACGATCTTCCTCAGAAACAACAACAGCCTTCTGTGCATTGCGGTCAAGCCCTGTTACAGATGGTGCATTGGAAAGAATGGTAAGTGCACGGGGCACGTCGTGTGTTGAAATAAGGTTTAACGATGCATAGAGCGATTCTGCGGGGTAGTTTTCAATCATGGAGAGTATGCGCTGGGAAAAAAGGTGAGCATCGCCGCCTGTGAGATAGTCAAGTACAGCACCGCGGAAAACATAGTTCATTACGCCGTCAAGCGACTTGCCCAGAAGGAAACGACGTTTTTCACCGTAGCTTATTTTGTTGGAGGCATCCTCCCAAACTTCTCCGATAACAAGTGCATCGGGGTCCTTTTCCTTTACGGCTTTTCTAAGGTCCATGATGAATTTGTCGGGCAATTCGTCGGCAACATCAAGTCTCCAGCCGGAGGCGCCGTTTTCAATCCAGCGCTTGATGATGCTGTCGGGGTTGTTTAAAATATATTTTTCGTATTCGGGGTCCAGCTCTTCTGTGTTGGGAAGAGTGTCAAAGCCCCACCAGGAGTCGTAATGGTCGCGGTCACCGTGAAAGTGATACCAGCTGTAGAAGGGCGAATCCTCACTTTGATAAGCACCCACAGAGTCATAATTGCCGTATTTATTGAAATAACGGCTGTCAGAGCCTGTGTGGCTGAAAACACCGTCCAGAATAAGGCGGATACCCATTTCCTTTGCCTTTTGGGCAAGGCGCACAAAATCTTCGTTTGTGCCCAAGGTTTCGTCAATGTTTTCGTAGTCGCCTGTGTCATAGCGGTGGTTGGAAAACGCCTTGAAAATAGGATTTAAATATATTGCAGTTACGCCCATGTCGGCAAGGTAGGGAAGCTTTTGCTCAATGCCCGAAAGTGTACCGCCGAAAAAGTCATTGGACAGATAGTCACCGCCAAACTGCTCTGCGGTGTAGAAGGGCTCATCGCCCCAATTGCGGGGAATGCCATGAATGGGTGTTTCCTCGCCGCGGAAAAAGCGGTCGGGAAAAATCTGATAAACAACGGCGTTCTTTATCCAGTCGGGAGTTTTGTATTCCTTATCAAAAACAGTTATCTGGAAAGCTATGGCAGGCTTTTCGTCATATGCCTGACCAATGCCGCCTAAGAAACGGTCGTTGTTGGAATACCACTTTGTTTCGCCGTCGGCATCCACCTTGAAGGTATACCACAAAAGACCGCCTTCGGAGGGCGTTTTAATGGTACACTCATACACACGGGAGCCTGCAAGAGAAAATATATAATGCATCTGATATTCAACCGTGTTTACATACAAAGACACCCTGTCGGGTATAAACATAGATGCTACACTGATGCGTAATCTTATTGTAGAATCGGTTTTTACTGCTCCCTTGGGGAAGCGGTAAAAGGATTTTCTGGAATTGTGTTCAAGATTCATAAATTCCTCCAAAAATAAAAGAAAAATACTCCATTAAAGTATAGCAAAAAAAGAGGCTAAAGTCAACTTTTGTGTGATAATTTAAGCTTTTTATCCATATTATAACCTTGGAGTGAATTGTATGTTAGATTTAATCAAAAACTTTTTGTGGAATTATATGTTTGTGCCGTTGTTTTTGTTAACGGGTGCAGTATGCGTTTTTGCAATTATAAAAAACAAGGGTGCAACAAGGGTACAGGGCGAAAGAGAGGACGGAGAAGTGTCGCCCATACAGACCTTGTTTGTGACATTGGCATCAACAATAGGCACGGGGAATATTGTAGGCGTGTCCCTTGCTATAGGAGTTGGCGGTCCGGGTAGCGTTTTCTGGATGTGGGTTGCGGCGCTTTTCGGCATGTGTGTCAGCTACTGCGAAAATGCGTTGGGAAAAATATACAAAAGCGATAAAAAGCCTGTGGGCTACATGCCCGATAGAATTTCAAAGGCATTTGCATTTTTCTGTATTGTAACCTCCTTGGGAATAGGAAACATGGTGCAGGCAAATTCTGCAGCATCGGCACTTTACACGGGCTTTGGTATTGAAACATGGCTTACAGGCGCTGTGTTTGCACTTCTTGCTTTCGTCATTATTAAGGGCGGAATAAAGGGCATTACAAAATTTACGGATTTTTTTGTGCCTGTTATGAGTGTGTTTTTTATAGTGTCGGCGCTTATGGTTATTGCGCTCAACTACGAAAACGTGCCCTTTGTTTTCAAAAGCATATTTACAGAAGCGTTTTCGCCCCGTGCAATTACAGGCGGAGCATTGGCAAACGGCATTGCCCGGGGTGTTATGAGCGGTGAAGCAGGTGTGGGGAGTACTGTCATACTTTCGTCAAAATCCAGCACAAAGAGCCCTCACAGGCAGGGCATAATAGGCTCAATTGCCATTTTCATAGACACAATAGTAATCTGCACACTGACCGCTGTTGCAATTTTGTCGGCAGGAGCGGCAAGCACACAGTCGGCATTTTATTCATCCTTAGGCACAGTGGGCGGAGGCTTACTCGATATGGCAATAACCTTTTTTGCTTTTACAACCATTGTGGGCTGGTCATATTTTGGGCTTGAATGCACGGCATATCTTTTTGGGGAAAAGAAAAAAGAAATTTATAAGGTGGTCTACGCTTTTGCGGTGTTTTTAGGCGCAGTAATTCAGCTGGAGGTTGCCTGGGCAATAGGCGACATTTCCTGCGCTTTGATGGCTCTGCCAAACCTTTTATGCGTCATTTTTTTAGCTCGAAAAATACGCTCGGTATAAAAACAAATGACAATATTTGCAATATAAAAAGCAATCCTGACTATGTGAAATTGCATAAATTTTTGATAATATTTAATCAAAATTAATGCAAAATACACAAAAAAGGAGAAAGAAAAATGAAAAAGTTTTTATCAATGCTGCTTACGTTGGTAATGATTATGGCGTTTGCAGCACCGCTCGGAACACTTAACGTAGCTGCCGCCAACACAAGGTATATGGAATACCTTGACCGCGGCGTTGTTGCCATACGAAACGGAAGCTCCGTTTTTGTAAGCTGGCGACTTCTGGTTTCTGATGACCCTTATGTGGGCTTTAATGTTTACAGAACAACTGACGGCGCAACTGTACAATTAAACAGTGAGCCTCTTTACGGCGGTACTAACTTTACGGATACAACCGCTGATCTTTCTAAAAACAATACGTATTTTGTAAAAACAGTTTTACGAGGTGTTGAACGTGATACGGACGGTAGCTACACACTTGCCGCCAACTCCGGCTCACAGTATATATCAATCCCCATTAAAGCAGGGGGAACTATCCACTTTGTGTGGGTAGGCGACTTCAACGGCGATGGTAAGTACGACTATTTGCTGGACAGATTATGGGGTGAAACACAGCTTCTTGAGGCTTATCTTCACGACGGCACATATCTCTGGACAATTGATCTGGGCTACAACAGCACAAACACAAACAACATTGAGCCCGGTCCCTCTACAATCGACGTAGGCATGTGGGACGGCGCAACAATCTACGATATTGACTGCGACGGTTATGCAGATGTTTTACTCCGTGTTGCCGACGGTGTAGTATACGGCGACGGAAGAGTGCATTCAAACAGCACAACCAACGGT
>JAFUOO010000005.1 GCA_017472685.1 Clostridia bacterium | reverse complement strand
GCCTGTTGTGTCAAAGTTACCTTCTGCGTTTTCGAAAGAACCGTTTGAAATAAGGTTTTCGGATGCAACAGCATATGTTACACCGCCGTATTCATATTCGTCACCGATTGCGTAGCTGTTATAAACCTGTTCAACCTTATAAAGGGATACATCGTCAATAAATGCGCCGCCGCACCAACGTGCATAAATCATAGCCGCTGCACTGTCGCTCTTTGCTGTAAGAACGTACTGAAGCTTGTTCCAGGAGCCGGATGCAAGACCTGTTACGTTACAGCTGATGGGGTCAGTACCGCTGTTACCAAGACCGCCACAGTCAATATCAACATTTACAGTTGTTGTAGATGTTGTTAAACCTGCTGTAAGTGTTACGCCTGTACCACCGTTAAAGTAAAGTGTAAGGATATACTTGTCGCCGTCTCTGTCTGTGTCTTCATCGAGAGGAAACATACCTACAAGGCTACCTGCACTTGTACCGCCGCCGTTTGTTACAACCTTCAGCGAGCCTGTACCGGAATTAGCCTTTTCTGTAGAATGGGCGATATCTGTTCCGTTAACTGCAGCCAATGTGCTGTTGTTATAGGTTTGCCAGCCGTCAACCCCTTCTTCAAATGTACCATTAGCAACAAGGTTTTCGCTTGTTACTTTGTAGTCAATACCGCCAATTGTGATAATATCATCAATTGACTCCGCGCTTGCCGTTAAGCTGAACGCCGGAACAACGGAAAGCACCATTGATAATGAAACAATAAATGCCAGAAATCTTTTAAGTTTCATTTTTTATTCCTCCTATAAAAAATTTATATGTAAAGTGCCTCTTTGTTCGCCGTTTACGCGTTTTTGTACTAATTTTTTCGTCTTATTTACGCAGTCGGTTTTTCCAAAGAAACACGAACTCCAGTGTACTGAAATTTTACTAAATTTTCGTTAAATTGTCAACCAAAATGGCTGGTTTTTTTACCCTTTTTATGTGCCACAATGCAATTTTTATATTTTTTACAAAATTTCCCTTGGCGTTCAGTTTTCTTTTGTGCAATTTTACCACGCACTAAAAAAGAGCAGGCTGATGCTGCTCTTTTTGTGTCTTTATTTACTTATTATTTATGGCACTGTCAATTGCGCTTGCCGCAACCTTACCTGCGCCCATGGCTAAAATAACCGTTGCCGCGCCTGTTACTGCGTCGCCCCCTGCATAAACCGCTTCTCGGCTTGTGAGACCATCCTCGTTCACGATAATGCCGCCACGCTCGTTTACTACCAGACCCTCTGTTGTTGACTTAATAAGAGGGTTGGGGCTTGTGCCGATGCTCATGATAACTGCATCGCAATCAATGGTGCACATTGCGCCCTCCTTGGGCACGGGCTTTCTTCTTCCCTTTTCATCACTCTCACCAAGCTCCATCTCCTGGCAGAGCATGCCCTTTACCCAGCCGTTTTCATCGCCAAGGATTTCTACGGGGTTTGTGAGCATTTTAAATTCAATGCCCTCTTCCATTGCGTGCTCAACCTCTTCGTGCCTTGCGGGAAGCTCGGCTTCAGTTCGTCTGTAGACTATAGTTACATCGCTTCCAAGGCGCTTTGCACATCTTGCAGCGTCCATGGCAACGTTACCGCCACCCACCACGCAAACCTTCTTTGCACGATAGATGGGAGTTGAGCTTTCTTCCTTATATGCTTTCATAAGGTTGATACGTGTGAGGAATTCGTTAGCGGAGAAGACACCGTTGAGGTTTTCGCCCGGGATATTCATAAACCTGGGAAGTCCTGCACCACTGCCTATGAACACAGCCTCAAAGCCGTACTGGGTCATAAGCTCGTCAATACTTAAAACCTTGCCTATTACCATGTTGGTTTCAATCTTAACGCCGAGCGCTTTCAAGGTGTCGATTTCCTTCTGCACAATGCTTTTGGGAAGACGGAACTCGGGAATGCCATACACCAATACGCCGCCTGCCACGTGGAGCGCTTCAAAAACAGTTACCTCGTAGCCCTTCTTGGCAAGGTCACCTGCACAGGTAAGCCCTGAGGGGCCACTGCCTATAACTGCCACCTTGTGACCGTTTGACTGAGGCTTATTTATTACTGCATTTTCCTGTGCGTTGTGCCAATCGGCAACAAATCTTTCAAGCCTTCCGATAGCTACAGCCTCGCCCTTGATACCTCTTACGCACTTACTCTCACACTGACTTTCCTGGGGGCATACTCTGCCGCACACTGCAGGAAGGGAGCTTGATTTGCTGATTATTTCATAAGCTGATTCAAAATTGCCCTTTGCTACCTCGGCGATAAATTCGGGAATGTTTATTTTAACGGGACAGCCCGAAACGCAGGGCTTATTTTTGCAATTAAGGCAACGCTGTGCCTCGTCAATTGCCATTTCCTCTGTATAACCCAATGCAACCTCAAGAAAGTTCTTGTTTCTGACATTTGCGTCCTGTGAGGGCATGGGGTTTTTTGTTAATCTCATGTTAGGCATTTCCCTCTACCTCCTTTTTGTAAAGGTTACAGGTCTTTTCCCTTTCGCCCTTTTCAAAATCCTTGTATGTGCCGCTGCGCTTTATGGCTTCGTCAAAGTCAACCAGATGCCCGTCAAATTCGGGTCCGTCAACGCAGGCAAACTTAACCTTTCCACCAACTGTAAGGCGGCAGCCGCCGCACATGCCTGTGCCGTCAACCATAACGGGGTTCATGCTTACAATTGTTTTAACGTTATATTCCTTTGTTAAAAGGCATACAAACTTCATCATCATAAGTGGACCTATGCAGATAACCTCGTCGTATTCGTTGCCTTCTTCAATAAGCTTTCTTAAAGCATCTGTAACAAGACCCTTTTCGCCCCAGGTGCCGTCGTCGCTCATTTTAACGCACTTTGTGCTCACTTTGTCAAAGTCTTCCTCTAAAATTACAAGGTCCTTTGTTCTGAAGCCGATAACACTGTGCACCTCACAGCCCTTTTCCATAAGCCCCTTTGCCACGGGGTATGCAATGGCACAGCCTACACCGCCGCCCACAACGCAAACCTTCTTTTTGTTTTCAATGTCTGTTGCTTTACCAAGGGGACCTACAAAGTCACATATGTAGTCGCCCTCTTCTTTATGGTTGAGCTTTTCTGTGGATGCGCCCACCACCTGAAAGATAATGGTAACAGTGCCCGCCTCGCGATTGTAGTCTGCAACTGTAAGGGGCACTCTCTCGCCGTTTTCGTCCACTCTTAAAATAATGAACTGACCGGGCTGAGCCTTTTTTGCCACAAAGGGTGCTTCAATGTCCATTTTTGTAACCGTGGGGTTGAGCACTTCCTTTTTTACTATTTTATACATACAAAACGCCTCCAAAAGCTGAAAATTCGCTTAATATAATTAAAAATTATAGCACTTCAGCACTTTTTTGTCAACGAAAATGCCGTTTTTTTCAACATTTTCCTATTGTTTTTACACAAAATAAAATATACAATCTTAATGTAATCTTTGGGAGGTATTCTTATGAAAATATTTGACGGAAAGACCACCATTTCCATTATAACAGATAAATTTTACGAAAATGAGGCTTTACACAACAGCCTTCTCCGCGCCGTTAATGACCTGAGGCAGGATGTTGCAATGGTTTCGGGTGCAATTGACTATAAGCATATATCAAGCCTTTTCTCAGACAGCAGTGCACGTGTAGCCGAAAGGCTCAAAGAAGCCAAGGCTGCTCCTGCCCTTTTGCACGAGGGCGAAGGCATAATTGTCGGCACCGTATCGGACAGTGCAATTATTAAAAAGCTCATGCATGAGGGCAAGCTCCCCGAAGCGAAGCAGATTGAAAACAAGTGGGAGACTTATGTTATAAAAGAGGTCGACAATTCACTTGTTATTGCAGGCAGTGATTTGCGCGGCGCAATCTACGGCATATATCACATCTCCGAGGAGATTGGTGTTTCGCCCTGGTACTGGTTCAGCGATGTAAGCGTCAATGTAAAAGACGAAATTGAAGTTGATTATTCAAAGCCGTATATATCAAAGGAGCCAAGCGTTAAATACCGCGGCATATTTATAAACGACGAGGAGCGCCTTATTGACTGGGCAAAAATAAAGTTCCCTCTTGAGAAGGCACCGGGCGTTAATTTGTACCGCAGAGTGTTTGAGCTTCTCCTCCGCTTAAAGGCAAACACCCTCTGGCCTGCCATGCACCCCGGCACAGAAGCCTTCAACAGCGCAAAGGACGAGAGTGGCATACCCATAAATGCCCGCGAGGCATCACTTTACGGCATAGTTATGGCATCGTCACACTGCGAAATGATGCTAAGATGCAACGTGTCCGAATGGGAGGAGTTCGTAAAAAACCACTACGGTGAATACAACTGGCAGGACAACTGCTCCTTTGACTACACACAGAATAAAGAAGCAATTTTAGGCTACTGGAAGGAACGCCTTGAGACAAATAAAAGCTTTGAAAGCATACTGGCATTGGGCATACGCGGCATACATGACGGTAACGCCGAAACAAAGGATTTGAGCCTTTACGATAACAGCCTTGTTAACATGATGGCAGATGTTATTAAAGAGCAGCGAAAGCTCATTAAAGAGGTTTACGGAGCCGAGGACGCTGCAGCACAGGTTTTTATCCCCTACAAGGGCATGGCGGATATTTATAACGACGGCTTAAAAGACTTTATTCCCGAGGATGTTATGCTTATGTGGGCTGAGGACAACTACGGCAATCTCAGGCAGACACCCACAAAAAAGGAAGCTATGCGCCAAGGTGGCTGCGGCGTTTATTACCATTCCTCCTACTGGAGCTGGTTTAGTCCAAAAAGCTATCTGTGGCTTAATTCCACACAGCTTTTTTACATGGCGCACCAGATGAAGCGAGCCTATGAATGCAACTCTCGCGCATACTGGATTTTGAATGTGGGCGACATTAAGCCCGGGGATATTGTAACGGAGCTGTTTTTGAAAATGGCTTGGGATATAAATGCAGGCAATGATATTGAGGAATATCTCATTTCCCATGCAATGCGCGATTTTCACATAAACAGGCAGAGTGCCAAAAAAGTTGCCTCCCTTGCAACAGAATTCTATCATCTGTGCGGCATAAAAAAGGCAGAATTTTTCGGTCACGAAAACCCATCGGACGTAAATAACCCTTATTTCTCCCGTGAGATGCTTTTCCCCTTTAACGATAATGAGGGCACCTGGCTTGTGGAAAAAACAAACCGCATGGCTCATGAGGCAACCGACATTTACAATGCCCTTCCTCCTGCCGACCGCGATGCCTTTTATGAACAGCTTTATTACCACATTCTGTCCTACCGTGATGTGAGTGAGGAATATGTGTACCTTTGGAAGAACAACCTTGCCGCAAAGGAAGGTAGCTTAAAGTGTGCCTTTTACTACAAGGAGCTTTCACAAAGGGCTAAGGAGCGCATTATACATGAGCAGGAAAAATACTGGGCATGTAATAATAACAAATGGACAAGGGTTATTCACTACGACCACCCTGCCTCGTATTTCAACATGAACGAGGGTGTGCTTTTAGTGCATGATGACAAGTATATGACCCCTGACGACACCGATGCACCCATTCCCGATGAAGCATTCCCCAAGGGGCTGATTGTGCTCGACTGCACAGATTTTGCCGAAAGCATAAAGGGTGCTGATAACGCCTATTGGGCAGTTGAAAAGGACGCAGGCAGAATAGGCGATGCGATGACCGCACTGCCCTTTAGTGCGGAAAAAGAGGTGGATATAACCACCTCTGCCCGCCTTCGCTACAGGGTGCATTTTGAAAAAAGTGGCACCTTTAATGGCAAGCTTTACCGTATACCCACCCTTAACGAGGGCAAGTGCGATGACGGCAGCGAAAAAAGTTGCCACTTGGCAATAGGCATTGACGATAATGCTCCTGTCATTTTATCAGGCAACCGCTCGGTTGGGGGCACCTGGAAGCAAAACATTATGCACATGATTGAAGATATTGATTTTGAAATAACCGTTTCCACCCCGGGTTGGCACGACCTTTACGTTTACCGTGTGGATGCAGGCATAATATTTGACAAAATTGTTATTAACACCTCGTCCTCACCCATGCCCGATTCACTCTTTGGATTTCCGATAAAATAACAAAATACGCCTTAGCGGCGTGGCTCAATAAAGGCAACAGCTACGGACTGTCACAGAGTGTGACGGCTATGTCCTTTTGATGCCAAAAGGACCAAAAGCACCGGGGTTCCGATTCCCCGGACCCCAAAGCGGCCTCGCAGGGGCGGAGATTATAAAAATACGTTCTGTGTCTGGTTGGTGGGTTTTGTTTTTTCTCGTTTCGCCCCTTTTGCGGCACCGTTTTCAAAGGCACGCACTCAGCGACCTGAGAAAACTGAAATTGCTCGCAAGAAGCGGAAACTGATACTCGCAATTTCTGCCGGTCAGAGAGCAAAACGAGAAAAAACGCGGCATTAGTGGAACGGGGTTAGTTTTACTGTTAAATATGCCCATAAATCGATATACACAAAAAGCACCCTTGTGGGTGCTTTTTCGTTACGCCAAATTGAAGTATTCAAATGCATTATTATAGCAAACATCCTGAATGATTTTACCAAGGGCTTCCTCATCATTGGGGTATTCGCCCTCCTCCACCCATGTGCCTAAAAGGTTACAGAAAATGCGGCGGAAGTAGTCATGCCGAGTGTAGGACACAAAGCTTCGGGAGTCTGTAAGCATGCCTACAAAGTTACCAAGCACGCCTCCTGCTGCCAAGGCCTTAAGATGCTCCTCCATACCCGTCTTGTGGTCGTTGAACCACCATGCGGCACCATGCTGAACGTAGCCCTTACCCTTTCCCTGAAAACAGCCTATTATTGTATCAATAGCTGCGTTTTCAGATGGGTCGAGGCTGTAAACAACAGTCTTTGGCAGCACACTCTTCGAGGTAAATGCATCGAGGAGCTTTGCAAGGCTTCCCGATGGGTTTATAGGGTTAATGCAATCAATGCCCGTATCGGCACCAAGTGTATTAAAAAGCTGTGTGTTCACGTTACGGCTGCAGCCGTAATGAAGCTGCATGACCCAATCCTTCTTACAGTATTCCTCCGCCATGAATAAAAGCATTGCACTTTTATATTTCAATGCGTCGCTTTCAGCTATAGCCTCACCACGGAGGGCTCTTTCAAAAATCTGCTGCGCCTCATACTCCTCGCAGGGAGCATAAAAACAATAATCCAAGCCGTGGTCGGCTGTGCGTGTGCCAAGAGAGGCAAAGTATTCTATTCTTAATTTTATTGCTGTTTTTAAACCATCAAGGCTTGTTATTTCCACGCCCGACATCTCGGAGAGCTTTTTGATGTAAGAAGCGAAGCCATCCTTTTCACAATTGAGTATTTTATCGGGTCGCCATGAGGGGTAAACCTTTGTTTTAAAGGTTTCGTCCTCACAAAGCTTCTTATGCCATTTTAAATCGTCAACGGGGTCATCCGTTGTGCAGATATGTGTCACGTTGGATTTTTCAATAAGCCGTCTTGCGCTTATCTGCTTTGACTCAAAATATGGCTTGCAGTGCTCCATAACCATGTCGGCATTTGTGCCCTTTAATATACCCTCGTAGTCAAAATATGTTTTCAGCTCCATGTGGCTCCAATGGTACAAGGGGTTGCCTATTGATTTTTCTAAAACCTTTGCCCAAAGACGGAGCTTTTCATTATCGTCCCCATCGCCTGTTACGTATTTTTCCTCTGCTCCGTCAGCGCGCATAAGTCGCCACTTGTAATGGTCGCCCGAAAGCCATAATTCTGAAAGGCTTCCAAAAACCTTATCCAGAGCAATGTCCTTTGGGTCAAGGTGGCAATGGTAGTCAATTATGGGCAGGTTTTCGGCATAGGTATGATAAAGCTTTTTTGCCGTCTCATTTTTCAGGCAAAAATCCTCGTCAAGAAACCTTTTCATCTGTATTCCTCCATGTGGCGCTGAAGTGTTTTTCTTACAGAGCCCTGTTTCATTTCGTTATAGATGCCAAGAATTTTATCGCCCAAGCCCACAGAAAACAAATCAACACCGAAAATGTCCTTACGCTTTAAAAGCTCAGCCTTATCCATTTTTGTTATTTCGTAAAGCATAGGGTCGGGGCTTAATTCAAAGCTTTTGCCCTCATCGTCCATAGAGTCCAGATACCTGAGCCAGCCTGCAATTGCAATGGGAATAAACCTGAGCTCCTTGGCTTTATCCCCATAGGCTTTTATTGTTTCGCCAAAGCGGATTGCCACCTTCTGTGAGGTGTCTGTTGCAATTCTCTGGGGTGTGTCAGGCAGGCTCGGGTTGGGCAGGCGCTTTGTGAGCACATCATTAACAAAGCTGTCTGCATCCATTACATCAGGTCGTTCTACAACACTGAGCCCCTCAGAAGCAATGCCTTTAATGAGGCTTACCAGGTCGCCATCCTTCATTTCGTCGGATATTTTCTTGTAGCCTAAGGTGCAGCCCAGAACAGCCAAGGCTGTGTGCAAAGGATTAAGTGCCGCCGTTACCTTAAGCCTTTCTGCCTTTTCAACCTGAGCGCGGCTTGTAAAAATAACGCCGCACTTTTCAATTGAAGGATGCCCCTGGGGGAAGCTGTCTTCAATCACAAGATATTCGCATTCCTCGCCATTTACAAAGGGGGCAATGTATGTGTTCTTCTCGGTAACAATGGGCTCCATGTTACAAAAGCCCTCCTCCTTAAGCATACGGAGCACCTCGTCCGAGGGTCGGGGGGTTATTTTATCAATCATACTCCATGGGAAGCTGGTTTGTTCAACATAGGAAACAAAGCCCTCATCATCAAATGCTGCTGCAAAGGATTTAACAGCCGCCTTCAGCTTGTCGCCGTTACGTGAGCAGTTGTCCATGCTCACAAGGGCAATGGGAGGCTTGCCAGCCTTGTAGCGTTCATACAAAAGCGCTGTCACCTTTCCCATGTAGCTCTCTTTGTCGCCTGTTACAATGTAGCCCTTTTCGGTTATTGTAAAGGTAATCATCTTAAGGCTGTCGGCTTTGAAAACCTCACAAAGCCTGTCCCAATCGTCAAAGGTGAGGCTTTCTGCAACGGATGCAACCTCTTCCTTTTCAACACTGCCGTCACCCATAAAGGTAACAACCACCGTTACATCGTCAAAGGGTCGGCTAACCTTTGTTACAATTTCCTTGTCAAAGCCCTCAACAGCAATGATGCCCTTATTAGTGTGCCCGTCATTTAAAAGAGACTGAGCCAGCCTTGCGTGAAAGGCACGGAAAATGTTTCCGTAGCCGAAGTGCATCCACTCGGGGGCTTCTTTTGTTTCGGCAATCATTTTTTCGCGGTCGTAATTCCATTTAAGACAGCTCATTTCTTATTCTCCTTTTCAATGGCTTCCCAGAGCCCCTCAAGGTAGCATGCACCCAGGGCTCTGTCGTAAAGACCGTAGCCGGGCATTGCAACCTCGCCCCATATCATGCGTCCGTGGTCGGGACGGATGGGTCCATCAAAGCCAATGTCGTAAAGTGCTTTCATAATTTCGTACATGTCAAAGCTTCCGTCGGAAGATAAATGGCAGGATTCTTCAAAATCGTCGGGGGAATTGAACTTAAGGTTTCTTACGTGTGCAAAATGAATTCTGCCCTTGAAGGAGCGTATCATGTCGGGCAGGTTGTTTTCTAAGTTTGTGCCGTAACTGCCTGAGCAGAAGGTTATGCCGTTATGAACATCGTCAACGGCTTTAAGCATTCTTTCGATATTCTTTTTGTTTGTTATAATCCTCGGCAGACCAAACACGCTCCATGCCGGGTCGTCGGGATGTATTGCCATTTTAATGTCGTACTTGTTGCACACGGGCATAATCCGCTTTAAGAAATAGCAAAGGTTTTCAAAAAGCTTTTCCTCGTCAATGTCTTTATAAAGCTCAAAAAGCTCCTTGATTTTTTCCATGCGTTCGGGCTCCCAGCCGGGCATGATGGTGCCGTTGGAGTTATTTTTTATACTGTCAAACATTTCCTCGGGCTTGATACTTTCTACCGCCTTTTTGTTGTAGGCTAAAACAGTTGAGCCGTCGGGGCGGACTCTTGCAAGCTCGCTTCGTGTCCAGTCAAAAACGGGCATAAAGTTATAGCACACAAGGTGAATGTCCTCCTTGCCTAAGTTTTCAAGTGTTTCGATGTAGTTGTCTATGTAAAAATCCCGCTCGGATGTGCCTGCCTTTATGGCATCGTGTACGTTGACGCTTTCAATACCCGATATATGCCCGCCTGCATCGGCAACCTCTTTTTTGAGTGCCTGTATTGCCTCACGGCTCCACACCTGACCGGGGGTTGTGTCGTAAAGTGTTGTGATAACGCCCTTTACACCCGGTATCTGAAATATATGCTCCAATTTTACTGTGTCAAAGTTTTTTCCATAGTATCTAAGTGTCATTTCCATTTTTATCACTCCTTGTATTTAATTTTACATCTAAAAATAATATTGTCAATTAAAAAAACGTGACACCCAACCATGTGAGTGTCACGTTTTTCAAATATTATTCACCGTAAACAATAAGCTGTGTAATACCGTCGCTGTTCATGTAAACGCTCTGGTCGCCACCCAATGCATCTGTGCCGAAATTAACCAGCCACATGTCTTCTATGTTGTCACGGAATACAGTTGTACGAGTATATTCAACAGTGCATTCGTTTTTTGCTCGTTCAATTGCATCGGCACTGTTCATAATGGGGCTGATGTCGGTATTTGCAAAGCCTTCTGTCACAACACCCCACTCGCCCGCTTCATATACGCTCTTGTCGTACATGTATGAGAACACACCAACTTCTGCTTCTGTAGTTTCTTTCGCTGTCTCTTCCTCGGTCATTTCTTCGGTTACTTCCTCAGTAAGTTCTTCTGTGATTTCTTCAGTAGCTTCCTCAGTTACCTCTTCGGTTGCCTCTTCCTCGGCATCACCGCCCGGTCTGCGGAGTGTAAAGCCAACGAAAGCTTCTGTTTCGCCTTCGTACACTCCTTCGTCCTCACCGTCGAGACCTAAAGTCATAACAGCGTATTCATCCGCTACAGCCGCTTCGTCTCCTGCCCCGTCAGGCTCACCTTCACCGTCGCCGCCCGTGTCGCCTCCGGTTTCGTTTGACGCCTGCACACTTCCACTTTTCTGCCCGGGTGCTTTTTTGGTAGGAACCTTTTTCTCCACTTTAGCATCCACAGTCTTTTCTGCCACAGCTTCCACCACAACCTCGTCCTCCGGGGTTTCATCGACAAAGTCCACCTCGGGTGCAAGTAAGGTGTTCACCACGGTTTCCTTTTCGGTGGGGGTTTCGTCTACAGGTTTTCCTATGGTTTCAGTGCGGTTTGTGAAAACAGAAGGGTTTAAGAACACAGCGCCTAAAACTATCACAGCAAGTGCTGCCGTGCCTATAAACGAATATTTAATTACAGGGCTCTTTTTCTTAGCAGGCTGAGCCGCCTTAAGAAATGCTCTGTCAAGGACTATTCTGTCGCCCTTGATACTGTCATTTGCTTCTTTATACAATTCTCTAAACATAATCGTATTCTCCTTTGAGCTTTGCCGCAAGCATCTCCCTGCCGCGCTTAAGCTGAGATTTAACGGTGGATTCGTTAGACCCCAGATACTGCGCAATCTTGGCAACGGGAAGATCCTCGTAATAGAACAAGTGAATAACCGTGCGGTACTTCTGCGGGAGATCCATAACAGCATAATACACATCGCTTTTCTCCTGTGTATCAAAGGTCATGTTTTCGTTAAGCGGCTCTGTCTTTTTAAACCAGCTGGACGTAAAATAGCTGTTTGACGCATTTATTGCAACACGTATAAGCCATGCCTTCACATGCTCCTCTGTTTCAAACTCCTTATCGCATTTTATGTATTTATAGAAAACCTCCTGCACTATATCGTCAGTAGCGTCCTTACTCTTTGCACGGCAAAGAACAAGACGGTAAATACTGTCAAAATACTTTTCGCAGACAGCTTTCTTGTCTGTCAATACCAACACGTTTTTCACCTCCTCCACATGTAATACAATTAAGGCACCCAAAAAGTTGCATTAATTTTAAAAAATTTTAAAATTTTTTAATTTTGGGTAGGTAAAGCCCTTATTTGTGTGTTTTCAAGCACCCCGAGCGTTACATCCTCTGTGGGCTCCACAATAACCTCTTTCCTTTCAAAGCTTTGGTTAAACCCGAACTTTGCCACAATAAGAAGTATTAAAATTATGAAAAGGGCAACTATTGTGCCTTTGTGTTTCATGCTATCACCTCGGTATTATTTTAGCAAAATTTATTCCCTTTTTCAACAAATGTAACCGTATTGTAATTTTGATGTGCAAAAAAGCACCCCGCACTTTTGTGCGGGGCATCTTTTTAATTATTTAACTATCCTTTCAACAACCTCTGTATAAGGTTTCATATCTTCCGACCATACAAATATCTTCATAAGTCTTTCTTCCTCATCCTTGACTGCGGTTACCGATATTGCCTCATTAGCGTTCACAGGCATTATGCTCGCATTTATCATTGTTTCGCCTTCATATTCCGCAACATAAACCACACATTTTTCTTTAATACTTATATCAAACCGTACTTCAAAATCATCTTCCGTTATTTCTATTTCAAACGGTTCTTTTTCAGACTCTGTATAATATATGGTTGCACTTGCCAGTACTTCATTATCGTCACCAACTTCAACGGACAACCACTCACTTTCTTCCCCGCTGAAATACACATAAGAAAGCTGCTCACAACCGCAGAACACAGCATCGCCTATAATCTCTATTCCAACAGGCAGTACAACTGTTGTCAGATTACTGCACTCATAAAACAGGTCTTGCTCAGCTTCTGCAAGAGTATTTTTAAATTCCGCACTTTCTAACGCAGTACAACCTCTGAAAGCTCCTTTGTTTACTGTCTGAACGGCTACCGGAATAACAATATTTTCAAGCGCTGTACAATCTCTAAAACAATTCTTACCGACAGTTGTTAATTTTTCGGGTAACTCAATCTGTTTCAATGAAGCACACTCTCTAAATGCATCCTCTCCTATTTCGGTAATGCCATCATGTAATACCGCGTTTGCCAGACTTTCACACTTCATGAAACAGCGCTTCGGAATTACTTTTACGCTTTCCGGAATAATGACCTCTTTTAACCCCGAACATCCGTAAAATGCGTTATTCCTGATTTCACAAAGCCTTTCTGGGAGTATTATATTTTCAAGACTCGAGCAGCTATGCATCGCCGCAAATCCTACAATCTCAATGCTATCCGACAAAGCTATTTCCGCTATACTTTCACAGCCATACAAAACATAATCACCCATCGAAGTTACGCCTTCTTCTATAACGACCTTCTTTATATCTGTATTGTTATAAAAGGGTGACTCTGTCATATCCGCATAATCCTGCATTGCTCCCGTTCCGCTGAATGTCAATACACCGTTAACATCTATTGTCCAAGCAATACCGTTTGTATCTGTTCCGCTGTCTACAATTTCTGCTTCTTCGCCACCTATATCCGAAACAATAAATGTGAACGATATGCTCACACCATCAACTGAAAGCGTCAAAATAGATTCGCCCGCACCTATATAATTTACGTTAACACAGTTTTCAGCTATCTCCGCATTTATTACATACTCATTTGAAATTGTCAACACCGGAGCTTTTGATGAATTAGTTTCATAATACAAAACAAAGGGTCTTTCAAATATTGCGTTTTCTACATCTATTAAGCATTCATGTATATAACCATCTTCATAATTGCTCCATGAAAGTGTTGTTTTCGTTTCCTCCGCAGTATCCGTCACAATAAAGTTAAGCTTTATACTCTTCCCTTCCACCGAAAGCGTTAGTGAGGCATTACCTTCCCCTATGCAAGTAACAGTAACAACATTATCACCCAATACTGCCTTTATTACAGTATTGTCCGATATTTTGATTACAGGAGCTTCAGCAGAGTTCGTTTCAAAAAAGAATGAATACGGTCTTTTAGGTTTGGCTGAACTTGAGTCAATAGTATATTCCTTGATTTCTCCGTCCTCGTAGTCTCGCCAATTTAAAGTAACAGTTTCCTCGACCTTGTCATCTGCAATGGTAAATACAACTGTTTTCTTTCCCCAGAATTTTTGAACAGTATTCCCATCATCTATTACACCGTATACATTAACCTTATAGGTCTCACCTTTTTCCAGGCCTGTTACAGTATAGCTTGTTTTTCCGTTAGTTGACACCTCGTTATATCCGCTGATTATATTTCCGGACGCATCCTTAAGTATTAGCCGGTAATCCTCCGCTCCGGGTACACTTGACCATTTTACTGTTACACTTTTGCTATCACATACATCATTGTTACCGGGATAGCTTATAACCGGAAACTCCGACGTACTAAAATAAAAATCTCCCTGATTCCACCAACCGTCATCTGTTCCTACCGCAAACTTATATTCGGTATCTTCCTCTAAATCTGTAAAGGTGTAGCTTAAAGTATCTCCTATATCTTCGTTGTTGTATATAACTTCTCCGGTTTCTGTATTGACAAGCTTTATAATATAACTGCTTGCACTTTCAACAGCTGTCCATGTTACCGTAGTATTCGCAGGATGTGCATACTCATATCCGTTAGAAGGGCTATCAATCTGCGGGCCGCTCATTATATTTATACTAATCGAATTCCCCGCAGTGATTGCTTCACTCGCACTCTTGCTTTCATATCCGCCTACCCATATTTTATAGCTTTCATTATGATAAAGCGTTCCGTACGGTATTGTAAAGCTTGTGCCCGTTGTCCACACATTGTCGTAAGGCTTTTCGCCCTCATGAATACCGCTGTCACATTTTACAGCAACTCTGTAGCCTGCCGCACCTTCCATTGCGTTCCACTTAATAACAATATCTTTCCTCGGATCCTGCCAGGAATCATTTTCAGGGAACGCAATATTAACCTCTGTTGAAACGATATAATCTATCAATTCATATTCGCCTTGCCAACCCCAACCACGATATGTATAGCCACGGTTTATAACGTAGTCAATTGTAGTTTTTACAACTTTAGCGCCCCATACGTGTACAATGTAATCGTCGCCTATATACAACCCAACATGTCCGGCTTTTTGTCCGCAATAACTATCAACTGTGTTAGAACCGCCAAAATAAACAGCCGCTCCCAGCGGAATATCATCTCTGGAATACGCCACTCCATAATTTTGCCATGCTTTAGTTGCACAGCACGATACAACAGTATTTTCTACACCTAAACATTTATTTAGGCTTTGATATACAAAAGCCTGACATTTTCCACTTTCAAAATAATTTCCTACCAAACCATTTAAATAGTCAACCAGTTTATAAGCATCGGCTGTTGCCATATATGCCCCCGTTTCAGAATTGTTTGCATATTTATCCCAATATGTTTCTATGGCAAGATTCCCCCTATAAATAGATGTTGTTCCATAATTTAACACGCCGTTTTCCCAATATCCGAAACCTTCCGGGACTTCATATACAGCACACCAATACATAGCCGCTTCGCGACATCCGTCTTCATTATTTTTAACAGATTGCAGTTTACTCCAAACACTCGAATATGAATTTTTTAATTCATATTTCAAAAAATGAAGCTGTCCATTAAGTGTCGTGTAATCATATCCATTTTGATTGCACCAATTCTTTAAATTATTATACCGCCCGGCATGCCATTGGCAAATACCGTAACTAGTATATGTACCATCAATATAATCTCCTAATTTATTAGGATTAAAACTTGATTCACAAAATACGTTGGCAAGAACCGCACATGTTGCAGCAATGTTTAAATCCATATCATTTATACAATAATTAAAAATTGTTTTTTCGTTTGTTTCAGAGAATGCAAATGATATTTCGTCATCATTCCACACTTCCCCCGCCAACACCCCAACAGGTGCAACAGCAAATATTATACACACAACCAAAACCAAACTTAAAACTCTTTTCACTAAAATTCCTCACTTTCATCTTACACAATGGAGCCATATATACCTAAAAAATACATCCCGCAACATATGTAGTGAAACTATACCACCAATTGTTGCGGGTTTTTTCGTTATACTATGCACATCCTATTCTTATAATCTTTATATGTTATTTCTTATTTGCATTCATCAGATTATCCCAATACCGCTGTCTTTCATAATAAGCCGCATCTGCCGCTGCATCAGCTGCTCTTTCAGCATCTGCTGCCGTTTGCTTTGAAATTTCCAAAGCTTTCTCTGAATTTTCTGCTGCAATTCTTGCATTTTCCGCCTGAACACGTGCATATTCAGTTTGTTTCTTATATTCTTCAAGTCTTGCATTTTCTAACAGCTTACTGTCGTGCAAATTAATAGCATCTTGTATACTGCTTGCTCTGCCTGTATCTATATAGTTTAACAGAATTGCTACTCCATCAGCCGAACATAACTCAGGAGGCATATTAATGTCATGAGAAAATGCCCTCAGTTTCTTTTTCTGAACCTCCAATTGTGAAATGTTTGCTTGTTTGTCTTTTATTTGTTCTTCTTTTCTTGTAATTTCTGCATAATGCTCATTGATATGACTTAAAAATTCTTCAGCTTCATTTCTTGCATGATTTGCATCATAGGCTCTTCTATCCTTTAATCTTGAAGAATATCTCATAGCTTCTTCAACAATTTCTCTTACCGCACAAAAAACTATCACAACTAAACAAAGTGCAACACCTACCGCAGGCGATCCTAACCATACCGTTAAACCTATATATTTGTCAGGAATCAAATTTTCCAAAAACTTCGGAACAATAGCTACTAAAAATAAAAACAGTACAAAAGTAACAATTGTTCCCCCAAAAAGAATAAATTTGAGATCATCAAAATCCGGTACCGCTGACATTATACTCAGAGAAAATCTGGCTTTCGGTCTACTATTCTCACCATTTGTTCGAATAATACTTTTATTCTTTTCTATATTATTTTTTATTGAAGTAATTAATGCATCCAAAGCCTTGATTGATAACTTCTCTTTTTCAATTTGAGCAGTTAATTCCTTAATTTTTTTACTATTTTCAGTGTATGCGTTATATATTTGAATAAGCCTTTCTCTATCATTACCGCTTGTTTTAAAAACGCCATTTGCAGCAACAGGCATTGGAGTATGTGAACTGTTTAACGAGATTAATTTAACCGTTGCACCGCAGGATTCCAAAATGTATTCAACCCGTTCCGCCTCATCTATATCCACATTTTTCATAACTACAGTCGGCAGATTTTCAACAATTCTCTTTGCTTGAACCCAATCTGTTCCTAAAATATTTTTCAGTTCTTTTACCACTTTCATACTTTCGTTACCACATGCCGATAATTCTACATCATATCTCATAAAAACGCCCCCTCAACAAAATGCACTTTTGACATTCACTGAATGTCATTTCTTCTCGATTATAGCATACAATTTTTATGTTGACAAGCACAAAATGTCAAAAAGGAAGGAAATTATATGTTTATAAACAAAACTATCGACGGAAGAAACAACCTTTGCGGAAAAAACATTTCTCGTCTCCGCAAAGAAATGAAAATATCACAGCGCGAGCTTGCGGACAGATTACAATTATCCGGACTTGATGTAGACAAAAATGCGGTTCAACGCATTGAATCCGGTCAGCGATTTGTAACAGATATTGAATTGGTTTTTTTTTCAACAGTTCTTAAGGTTACTTTAAATCAACTCATTCAAGCAGAATAATTAATATATTTTAATTGTAATTGCCAAATTTTTGTGTTATCCTTAGCGCGAGGTGAAATTATGACCTACTACGATAAAAACGCATTAAAGCTTTCACATGAATATTTAAAGAAACACATAAATAATGACGACATTTGTGTGGATGCCACCATGGGCAGAGGCAGAGACACGCTGCTTCTTTGCAATTTGGCAAGGGAGGTTTATGCCTTTGATATTCAAGAAGAAGCGCTTAGTTCCACCAAGAGGCTTTTGGAGGAAAACGGCATTACAAACGCCCATCTCATACTTGACAGCCACCACAACTTAAAGAGCTATGTAAAAAGTGCAAAGTGTGTTGTTTTTAACCTTGGCTTTCTGCCCGGAGGCGACCACAGCATTTTTTCACATTCCGATACAAGCATAAAGGCAATTGAAGCCGCACTTGACATAATTCCGCCCGATGGCTTTGTGTCAATATGCTCCTACTATGGCGGTGACACGGGCTTTGAAGAAAGAGACAACCTGCTTGCCTTTCTCGCCGGGCTCGACAGCAAAAAATACACTGTTATGCTCCATTCCTTTTACAACCGACCTAACTGTCCCCCGCTTTTTATAGTAATCGAAAAAAATCATTGAGGTATTTTTATGGATATCACGTTGCTTAAAGTGAACAAGCCTTTTTCTGAGTACGAGAAATACCTGCCCTTTGCCACAGAGGAACGGCTTGAAAAAATAAAGAGCTTAAAGTGCGAGCACGACAAAGCCTTGTCACTCCTTTCTCACCTTCTTGCCCGATGCGAGGTGTCAAAAGCTATGGGCATACCCTTTGAGGCTGTAGTGTTTTCGTATAACGAGCACGGCAAACCCTATGTCGAAAAGGAAAACTACCACTTTTCAATATCACATTCAGGTAATTTAATTGCATTTGTATCGCACACTTCCCCCATCGGCATTGACCTTCAGAAGATAACAGGCGGCATTTCGCCTGCTGTGCGCTTTTTTACCGAAAACGAAAAATGTTATATCAAAAATGACACGGAGCGCTTTTTTGAGGTGTGGACAAAAAAGGAAGCCTACATAAAAATGCTGGGCACAGGGCTTTCAAAGCCGCTTTCAAGCTTTGATGTGCTGACAGAGAGTGTAAGAAACATGCTTTTTTCCACCTCATCCGACAATTATTCCATAAGCGTTTGTGCCGAAAACTTACCTAAAATCAACATTCGGACCCAATGTGTCTAAATAAGCATTTCAGGCTGTTATTTTATTGACAATATAAATAAAATCGTGATAAAATTATTGTAGTTATAATGAGGAGGAATGTACTTGAAGGGCGTAAAAAAAGCTGCCGCAATTTTAGGCGGCACAGCACTTATAGCAGGTGCAGGCAGTGCATACGGAGCCTACACCTTATACAAAAGAGTTATCCCCCGCCAGATGGAAAACCGTGTTGACCTTAACGAAATGGCTGACATGGCTCAGTGGGAGGAATACAAAAAAATTATTCATGCCAATAAGGACTGGCTCAGCGAGCGTGAAATGGAGCATTTAACCATTAAATCACGCGACGGTCTTACCCTTCACGGCGACTATATCCCTGCAGACGAAGATGCTGACACAATTGTCATCTGTTTTCACGGCTACACCTCCAACGGATGGGACTCCTGCTCGTCTGTTGCGGCGTTTTTCCTCAGGGAGGGCTACGACTGCTTAGTGGTTGACAACCGTGCTCACGGCAAAAGCGAGGGGGCTTATGTGGGCTTCGGCATTCTTGACCGCTTCGACTGTCTGTGCTGGATGAACTATGTAAATGAGCGTTTTGACTTTAAAAAGAACATTGTGCTTTACGGCGTGTCCATGGGTGCGGCAACTGTTGTTATGGCATCGGGCTTTAAGAAGCTGCCCAAAAACTTAAAGGCAATTATTTCAGATTGTGCCTTCACCTCGCCCTATGATGTATTTGCGCACATTTTAAAGCGTGACTATCACCTGCCCGAATTTCCCGTTATGAACTTTAACGACATGCTCACAAAGAAAACAGCCGGCTACGGCTTTAAGGACTATTCAACATTAAATGCCGTTACCAAAACAAGCATTCCCATTCTTTTTATCCACGGCGAAAAGGACGATTTTGTCCCCACGGAAATGAGCTACAGAAACTACAACGCATGCAACTCCCCCTGTGAGCTCCTGATTGTTGAAAACGCAGGTCATGCCGCAGCGTATTACGAAAACGTGCCCCTTTACGAAAAAAAGGTTAAGGAGTTTTTAAATAAATATTTATAATAAAGAGAGGAAGATAACATGAAAGAGTTAAACATTAACGGCGCGGTTATGAAATGCTATCCCTTGACTGCCGCCCAGAGAATTCACAACTACACTATCAAGTATGCTCCCCCTCAGGTGCTCTGCATAGGCACAGGTCTTTATTTCCAGGCAGAGCTCGACTTTGATGTTCTCAAGGAGTCTATCCGTGAGGCTTGTATGCGTATGGAATCCATGCGTGTGCGCTTTACCGAGGACGAGGAAGGCAATGTTTATCAGTACATTACTCCCTTTGAGGACCGTGACTTCCCCCTTGTTGACTTTTCCGAATGGAACGAGGAGGACGCTCACAAGGAAATGGAAAAGTGGACACGTGAGCCATTTGCCCGTTTCAATTCTCCCATGAACAAAATTGTTATGGTTAAACTCCCCAATGGCTACAACGGCGTATATTTGAAGGTTGACCATATGATTATGGACTCCTCTTCTCTTATCGCCTTTGACAAAGACGTTCTTGAAATTTACACCTCACGCCTTTTCGACCGTGAGCCTCCCAAGCCTATGATGAGCTATATCAAGCAGCTCGAAAAGGACCTTGAATACGAGCAGGGCTCTCAGGCAATGAAAAAGGACGAGGAATTCTGGCTTAATGAAATCCACCGTGACGAGCCCATTTATACCGACTTTGCAGGCCCCAAGCGTTTAGAGGACTGGAGAAAGGTAACTAATAACCCCGAGGCAAGAAGCGCAATGGTTGTTTCCCGTAATCCCGAGGCAGGTATCAGCGTTTTCCACCTTGAAGAAGAGCCCTCCAGGAGGCTTATGGACTTCTGCCAGGAAACAAACACACCCATGGTTTGCCTGCTTCTTATGGGTCTTCGTACATGCCTTTCCAAGTTCAACAACAACGAAAGGGACATTTCCTTGAAGACCTGTATCGCACGCCGAGGTACACTCTTGGAAAAGAAATCAGGCGGTACACGAATTCACTTCTTCCCGCTTCGTACAATAATTGAGCCCGAAACAACCTTTGAGGAGGCTCTTAAGATTATTCAGAACGAGCAGAACCGCATCTTCCGTCATGCAAACTTTGACCCCATTTTAAACACAATGCTCCGCGGCAGAGAATTAAAGCTTTCTCCCGGTGCCAGCTACGAATGTATGAGCCTTACATACCAGCCCCTTACACTCAAGCAGCAGCAGGGCAGCGCCGAAGAAATGGACATTCCCTACAAGAGCATGTGGTACTCCAACGGTGCCGCAGGTCAGCCCTTGTACTTAACTGTTATGCACCGTGTTGAAGACAACGGTCTTGCATTCAGCTTTGAATACCGCTACGACGCAGTAACACCTCACGAGATGGAATATCTTTACTACTATCTCTGCAAGGTTTTATTCCGCGGTATTGAAGATAAAACACGCACAGTAGGCGAAATTCTTGACATGATTTAATTTAAGGAGGATAAAAAAATGTTTGAACAGATTAAGGAACTTATTTTAAACTACGTTGACGTAGATGCTGACACTATCACAGAGGAATCCCGATTCATTGAAGACTTGGGCTTCACATCCTATGACTTTATGAGTATGCTCGGCGAGGTTGAAGAAACCTTCGGCGTGCAGGTTGAGGAGGAAGCTGTACTCACACTTTCCACAATCGGCGATGCTATAAAGTATTTTGAATCTTTGAAGTAAGGAGCAAAGATATGGATAAAACAAAAATAAAAACCCTTGCTGACCTTGTTCGTCTTTCCGCTGAGGAATTTGGCGACAAGGCGTACATAAAGGAAAAGGCAGGCACCGAAATAGTTGAATACAGCCACGCTAAGCTCTACTCCGATGCAAGAAAGATTGCATACTATATTAAGAGCGTTTATGAGGGCGAAAAGGTTCATGCGGCAATTATCGGTCCTTCAAGTTCCATGTATCTTGCGGCATATTTCGGCACAATTGTAGGTGGCAACGTAACAGTTCCCCTTGACGCTCAGCTTCAGGCTGAGGATATAACAGACCTTGTTAACCGTGCTGATGTTAATCTTTTCTTCTACGATACACGTTATGCAGCAATGATTCCCCACTTAAAGGAAAATTGCCCTCAGGTAAAGGCATTTGTTGCTCTTCACGAGGCTGAGGGTGCTGAAATAACAATTGCTGAGATTACTGAGAAGTTCTCCAAAGCAGAGCCCGTAGAGATTGACCCCTCCTCCCTTGCATCCATTGTTTACACCTCCGGTACAACAGGCAAGGCAAAGGGCGTTATGCTTTCCCACGGTAACTTAATCGACAACGTTAACTGTGCCGACGATGAAAGCGACAGTGAGCAGGTACTTCTGTCCGTTCTTCCCATCCACCATGTATATTGCTGGACCTGCGACTTCTTGTTGTCACTCCGCTATGGTACAACAATCTGCATTAACGATTCCATGATGCGCATTGCAATGAATCTTAAGCTTTTCCAGCCCACAATGATGCTTGTTGTTCCCATGATTGCTCAGACACTTTATAAGCAGATTATGAATGCCGCTACAGCAAAGCAGCTTCCCCCACAGGCAGTTGCACAGGCAGTTTTCGGTGGCAGATTACGCTGCATTTATTCAGGCGGCGCATACCTTGCACCCGAAATTCAGAAAGGCTATCTTGATTTAGGTATTCCCATCTGCCAGGGCTACGGCATGACAGAATGCTCGCCCCGCATTTCCACAGCAAACTATAACAACGTAAGCACAGCAGGCGACGTTGGCGAGGTTGTCAAGGGCTGCACAGTGGAAATCCGTGACGGCGAAATTGTGGTTAAGAGCCCCTCTGTAATGCAGGGCTACTATAAGTACCCCGAAGCAACAGCTGAAGCATTGGATGCTGACGGCTGGCTTCACACAGGCGATTTGGGCTACGTTGAAAACAACCGCATTTTCATCACAGGCAGAAAGAAGAACTTAATCATTCTTTCCAACGGCGAAAACGTTTCTCCCGAAGAGCTGGAAAACAAGTTTGCAACAGTTGATTTGGTTTCCGAAATTCTTGTTTATGCAGAGGACGGCTTTGTAACAGCGGAAATTCTTCCAAATCGCGACCTTTGCCCCGATTTGGATGCGGCAGCAAATAAGCTTAAGGAAATAATCAAGGAAATTAACCTCACACTTCCCTCTTCCAAAACAATCAGAAGGCTGAGACTCCGCGAAGTTGAATTTGACAAAACAACATCCAAAAAAATCAAGCGCCAGCAGAGCATTCAGGGCGAAATAGTGTAAATTTAAAACGGCACTTTAAAGTGCCGTTTTTGTTTATTTTTCCAAACATTTCATTGGATAAAATTCCTGGTAATTCAAACAATAGCATTGTAAAATGAATTCAAAGGAGTTATATATATGAAAGCAACAGGAATTGTTCGTCGTATTGACGACTTGGGCAGAGTTGTTATTCCCAAGGAAATAAGAAGAGTTTTACGCATTAAAGAGGGCGCGCCCTTGGAGATTTTCACAAAGCAGGACGGGGAAATTATTTTCAAGAAATATTCCCCCATCGGTGAACTGGGTGATTTTGCCTACGACTATGTTGACACATTGTCAAAAACAAGCGGTGCAGCGGCAATAATTACCGACACCGACAACGTTATTGCTGTGTCGGGAGCACCTAAAAAGGAGCTTGCAGAAAAGCGCATAAGCACAGATATTGAAAGGCTCATTGAAGGAAAAACCTCGTTTATAGTAAAAACCGACGAGGATGGTATTCCCGTAATTGACGGCGTTGACAAATATAAGGCAGGGGTTGTTCACCCCATTATTTCCGAGGGCGACACCATAGGCAGTGTCATTTTATTGAACGAAAACGGCACAATGGGCGAGGTTGAGGACAAGCTTGCCCAGTCTGCCGCAGGCTTTTTAGGCAAGCATATGGAAAGCTGAAAAAGCGTGTCCTACAAAGACACGCGAAAAAAAGGTGTAGCATTGCTACACCTTTTTGTTATAACTGTATTACTGCAATGTCATAGGGTGCAAGTGTCACGCTATGCTTGCCGTTTTCTGTTTCAACGCTTGTCTTTTGCTCAACGCCGGAGTTATTAATAACAACCAGCTTTTTGTCATTGGGGTAATATGCGCACTCTGTGTTCACGTTGTCCGTAATGTACTGTCCGTTACTTTCTGTAAGTGACAGAATGAGCCTTAAGAGCACTCCTGCGTTTTCCTCGCTGTGGCGATAGCCGCCCATGTAAATGCCCATACCCTTGCCGAAGGGATGCATTGTCAATGTGGGTACGCCGTCCTCGTCCTTTAACACAACTGTGTCGGCATCTGTTATGTATGCAGCCTTGTTACAAAGCACCTCAAGGTCACTGCCCTTTGCCTCATTGAGCCATCTTCCGTGGCATATCCTTTCGCCACGGTCAAGGTCAACGCCTAAAATGTGCGACAGCCTGAGTGTTGTGTCAAAGCCGTCTGTTGCCCCGGGCTCGTTAACACCAATCACACAACCGCCCTTATGTGCCCATTGTGTAACTTTTTCGATAACAGCATTATCCCTCCATTCATATCCGCCCGACCATGCACTATCCTGTACGCCTGCATTGATAAGCAGGTCAAAATCGTCGAGCTTTCCGTTTTTAATATCGTTAAAGTTGATAAATTCTACCTCAAAGGGGAAGCCCGATAAGCTTTCGATAATATTAATAAGGTCAACCTCACTGTGCTCATGCAGATGACCCGAACAGGTCCAGCTGCGGAAACGTCCCCAGAAGGTCAAAACAGCTATCCTGGGCTTTAAGGAAAGGGGACCACCGTTTGCATGGAAGTCACGTATCATTCTGAATTCGTCGCTGAGACGCTCCATATAGTCGTTAAACTCGGGGAAAGGAAGCGTAAGGGACAAATAGCCACCAAGACCTATGCGGTCAATGTTTGCTCGGAGTAGTGCTCTGCGCACGTTTCGCCAGTAAAGCTTTGCATCAAGGGTGGGGTTGCCGCCCTCGCTGAAGGTGGGAAGCCCGCCCAGACCTACCGGGAACAGGTACGGATGAAGCCTTATTTCGTGTGTCTGAACGCCTTTAACGCCTGAACATAACCTAACCTCAAAGCCTGAGAAAACGCACTTAATGAGCCCGTCAAAGCCGAATTCGGCGAATCTTTCGCCCCAGGGCTCAACGCCTACCCAGCTGTCGTCATAAAAAACGTATGCCTTTTTACCGTAGGCGTGCACAATGTCAACAAGCTCTTTGCCCGCCTTGATAACAAAATCGTTAACAAATTCCATCCAGTCGAGCTTCTTTTGGTCGCACACACAGTGTGTTGCATGCATCTTGCCCTTGTTTACAAAATCCTCACTTGTGAGATAATAGCCGTACTTTTCACCAAAAAGGTCAAGAGCGCGAGGGCTCACTGTAAAGTCGTAGCTTGCCCAGTCGCTGAATATGTTTCTGCGGCGCTCATTGCTGCCCCATATCCACACAAAGTTATAGAACATGGAGGTAAAGCGTACAACCGTTGTCATGGGGTGGCTCTCGCACCACTCTTTCATCCAGCTTGTCATATACTCCATTGTTTCGGGGTATATGGGGTCAATCTGCATTAAATGCTCCTTGTCCCAGTTGTTTGTGGTGTGATTGTACATGGAAATTTCTTCCCATATTCTGTAGGCAAGGAAGTTTACCGTGTACTTATGCCAGGGTGTTGCGGTAAATGTAACACAGCCGTTTTCATATGCCCAGTCCTTAACCTCGCAGTTTTCCGTGCGGTCAAAAACCTGCCAGTATTTCAAGCTGTCCTTGGTTTCGTTTATTTTGAACTGTTCTTCAAAAAAATCCTTCATAAGGTCAATTTTTAAGCTTTCACCCTCTGCAACACGAGGCTCGGTCATCAAAAAGGTCTGCTGAAGCTTGTCAGGATTTTTCCTTGCCCATTCGTTGTGGTCACGTATGATGCAGATTGTTGAATAAATACCATAGCCTGCATTTATTATTTCGTCAGAAAGTGTTGTACCGTCACTGTCACGAATAACATCTGCTCCCCACTTTTCTGCCAGCTCAAGTGTGAGCCTTTCATAGCCCGATTCCCCGGGAAGTGTAAATCCGCCTTTAGTTTTACTCATAACAATTCTCCTTTATATCAGTTTACATTGTTCAGGTAAATGATTTATATAACTAATCTACCACATACTTTAGTACTTGTACATTTGAAAATGTTGTTTTTTTGAAAGTTAACTAAAAATTACAAGATTATATATTAAACCGTCGGCACACAATACTATTGTGACAGTTAAAAGAAACCTTTTAAACACAAAGGTAGCTTTAAGCTCAGTCACAAAGAAAGATTTAATTTTAAGGAGAAAATGAAAATGTCAAGAAATAAGAAACTCGTACCCCAGGCTAAGAGCGCATTGGATAAGTTCAAGATGGAAGCTGCCAACGAAGTCGGCGTAAACCTCACACAGGGTTATAACGGCGACCTCACAAGCAAGCAGGCAGGCAGTGTAGGCGGTCAGATGGTTAAGAAGATGATTCAGTCCTACGAACAGAACATGGCTAACGGTTCTTCCAACTAAGCCAAAAACGGAGATGCAGATTGCATCTCCGTTTTTCTATTGCATATTTTCATCTTCGGGGTCAAAATTATCGTCGTAGGGATCTTTCAATAGGTTGTCATTACTGTCTGAAACATTTATGTCAATTTCTACCTTCTCGTCCTCCTGGTAATCCTCAGAAGGAACAAGCTTGTAGCTCTGCCCTGCAGGCTCCATGACATCCCAAACGAAAACTTTGTAATAATTTGCTTTATCAACGTCAAAAACAGTGTCTGTTACAGCTGTTGACTTTACAAATTTAACTGTACCGTCTTTTTTATAGCCCGCTATATAAAGCTTGCCGTCACATTCTGCAACATCCACGGTGATTTTACCGTTTTCAAATTTTGCAGACATTATACCTTCCGCTTTTATAACTTCAATTTCACAGTCTGCTGACGGAACAAATGTCAGTAACTCATATGCTTCAAACGAACTTCCGTTTTCGGTTACGGATATGTATGCGTCCTCGGCTTCGATTGTAACGGGAATGCCGCTAAACATTTTAAGCTCAGCGCCGTCTGTTACCTTTCCGCCCGATATGTAACAATCATCACCCGACACATTGAAAAGCACCGTACCTGTTATACCTGCGTCGTAATAGGTGTTAAAAAGGTCCATATACTGAGTTCTAAGGGGTGATGGTCTGCCCGAAGCAAAGCTTTTAAGGCTGTTTACTTTGTTTTTCCATCCGTCCAGAGTTCCGAGACTCCACCTTGCAACATCGGCTGCTTTTCCCGCTTCACGCTCTGCCACCATTTCGTCAAGCATTGCAGAAATACTTGTTCCTCGCATAATGGTGCGGAGGTAAACCATGCTACGCTGTGCAAATTCGTTTCGGAAGGTGGCATTTTTGAAAAGACCTTCAAACAAATCTGTTGCAAATTTGGGATGTCTTGAAGCTGTGTCGGTATCCTTCTGCATTGTGGATAAATACAGTGTGTTATGGTTTGTATTCTCGTAGGAAATGTCAAAGTCGTGCACCATAAAGCGCCACTTGCCGTCAGCACCGTAAACATCGGGGTCGATGCTTTCCTCGGTAACACGCCAGAACTTCATGTTGTTTCCGGGCCAGTCGTCATTACCTGCGTGCATGTAAACAATCATGTAGTCAATAAGGTTGTCCACATCCACAACAGAGCAGAATTCCTCGTAAACCTCGTCACTTGTAAAATCGTTATCAAGAACAAGGCTCTTTACATACGCCCACTGGGTGCGGTAATAGGTTTCACCTAAAACACCGTCCTCGTTGTCGTCCTCAGGTCCCTCAGAATACTCAATTTTGTCAACATATGTAACACCATTGTATTCGGTGTAATCAATGGGCATTGTCCAGCTACGGTCGAAAAATACAATGTTATCGCCATCAATACCGTAGTGCTCCTCAAGATAGTCCTTATCGTACTGCTCACGGCATTCGTAAAGCCCCCAGTATTCACCGTTCAGAAACAGCACCATAGGCACACTATGAGCGGTGTCAACTCTTGTATGCGATGCAATGCGCTGTGCAAGGGGGTCGCGAAGGTTTGTCGACTGCCAGTCTGAAATACGGAAGGTTACCTTTGAATAGGTATCCACACCATCACCCGGAATAAGGTCGTACTCAAGAAGCTTGCTTTGTGTAGGGTCAGTCTTTTTGAAGTACACACGAAGTGACTTTTTCGCCGCGTTTCTCGATCCGTTACCGGAAACCTTCATTTCAATAGTTCGGTTAACCTCAGTCTGCCCTTCCTTTGTTATGTAGTGGAATACGCCCGGCACCTTATGCTCATAGCTCCAGTTCTGGTAAATGCCGTTTGAACTGTCCCACAAATCATATTGTGTGGCAATGAGGTTAACAAAGGGGTAGTTACCCACATAGTCCCACATGCCCTCGCCCACAAAATATGTGTTGGAGGAAACGTAGCTTGTTTCGCCATCCTTAATAACTGCCGCACGGATAACTGTGCCCTTGGGTGGCGTTGTGGTAGTTGGCTCAATCACAAAAGGCTCTGTGTATTTATTAGAGCTTGTCGTGGGCACATCGCCGTTCAAGGTGTAGTAAATGTCGCCCTCGCCAGAAAGCGAAACCTCAATAGCTTCTTCATACACACCGCCATTTAAGCTGAACACGGGCGCCTCGGGTGCAGCGTGAGCACTTATGCCCCAGAAAACCACAATAAGCATTGTAATTATGATACTTTTTTTCATTTTCTCACCCTCTATCTTTTTATAAGTCTATTATTTCATATCCCGGCGCTTTTGTCAACAATTTGCTTCAACGCTTGCCGGCGCTTTCTCCTCACTTTATTAATATGTCGTTCAAAATCGCCATTATTAAGAAACTCTGCAGTCACATATTGTTCCAGCATCGGCACAGGACATGAATAGAAGCCCAGTTTATCCGCAAACACTTTCACCAGCTCCTTTGGCAGAACCATATATCCCACTCTCATTGAAGGAGCAATAGTCTTCGTGAAGGTGTTCAAATAAATCACTCCGCCGTCAGGCTTAAGAGAAAAAAGCGTATCCTCACTCTTTTTTAAAACGGTATACTCTGACTCGTAATCATCTTCAATAATTATTCCGTTTCTTTCACTTGCCCAAGCAATATATTCCCACCGCTTTGACGCACTTGCCGTAACCCCACTTGGAAAACTTCTGAACGGTGTTACATGAAGAACTGTCGCTTTTGTTTTAATTAATTCTTTTGTTGCAATTCCGTCCTTTTCTAATTTAAGAAGCTCGCACTTTACATTGTTAGCTTCATATACTGCATGTATTTTCTCATACGACGGATTCTCAATTGCATATATTCTTTCTCTTCCTAAAAGCTGAACAATCAAACCGTATAAATATTCCGCTCCTGCCCCTATTACAATCTGGCTGATGTCAACTTTGATGCCTTTCCCCCTCATCAGATAATCCGCTATTGCTCTTCTCAATTCATAACAGCCGGAATTCGGTGATTTCACCAAAATTTTATCCGAATATTTGCTTATCACATTTCTCATCGTCTTTGCAAAAACAGAAAAGGGAAACTCATCATCAGTATGTTTATAATCCTGCTCTGAAGCATCAGAGCTCTCCTGCACTTCACCAACGGAAATAAAATCTTTTTTTCTGTATGTAACATAATATCCGCTTCGTTCTCTGGACTCAACATATCCTTCATCACACAGTATGCTGTATGCATGCTCAACAGTAATAACACTTGTAAGTGTGTCACTTGCAAGCAATCGCTTTGAGGGGAGCTTATCACCGTATTTATATACTAAATTTATAATGTCATCTCTCAACTGTTTATAAAGCTGAATATACATACTTTGTTTCGAATTACTATCTATACAATACTTCATCTGGTTATATAAAAAACTCCTTTTTTGATAATTGTTATATAGTCAAATTCAGTATATTCTTTTTTCAACAAATTGTAAAGAGGGTATCATCATGAATTTAAAAACAAAGACAACTGTAACTGCCGCATTGTTTGCCGCACTTATATGTATCACGACATTAATTATTAAAATCCCCTCTCCGTTTAAGGGGTATATGAATTTAGGTGATTGCGTGGTATTATTATCAGGTTGGCTCCTGCCTCCGTTCTATTCGTTCTTTGCCGCAGCTATAGGCTCAGCTCTTGCGGACATTTTCTCAGGCTATATAATCTATGTCCCCATAACTTTTGTGATTAAAGGGTTAATGGCACTTTGTGCAAACCTTATCTTTAACAAAGCGCATAATTTTATGGGAGCTACCGCCGCAGCTGTTATAGGCGGCATAGCTGCTGAAATATTAATGTCAACAGGCTATTATATTTTTGAAGGCATTCTTTACGGCTTTATTCCATCTTTGGCAGGTATCCCCGCCAATATTGTTCAGGGTATCGCAGGCTTAATAACAGGCTTGTTGCTCTTGAAGCTTCTCAAAGTACATATTTCAAAAAAATAGAGATGTGATTTTCACATCTCTATTTTTTCTTACGCCAAACAATTCTTTAAATCAAAAACGGGCTTATCGTTTTCATCGTATGTAACCTTCAAAAGATGTGCATGACGGTTTTTGTCATCTAAGGGGTTGCCCTCAATCTTTTCAAAGTCACGGGCGTGGAATACGCAGATGTCGTTACCCTCTTCGTCCTTCACAAAGCTGTTGTGACCGGGGCCAAACACCTTTAATTCGGCATCTGTTTTCAGAACGGGGTAGCGCTCCTTATCCCACTTGTTAGGGTCAAGGATTTCGTCGTTTTCGTCGATTGTAAGCATACCCATGCAGTAGCAAGCGCCTGTTGCAGAAGCTGAATATGTAAGGTGGATTTTGCCGTTGTGCTTTAACACTGCGGGACCTTCTTCAACCCATTCGTCCACTCTTTCCCAATCATATGTGGGTGTTGAGAGTATAACCTGCTTACTGCCAAGCTGATAAGGGCTCTTTAACTCGGCAATGCAAAGGTTGCTTGTGCCCTTCCATCTGCCAATTTTTTCTGCCCATACTGTGTACCACTTGCCTTTGTTTTCAAAAACTGTCATGTCCAGGCTGAAGGACTTGAAGCTGAAGCCGTCGCCTGTTACAGGGTGAAGCATGCCCAATTCCTGCCACTTGTCATTCATGGGGTCTCCCTCGCACTTTAATACAAAGGGACGGATGTGCCACACATCGTCAACACGTGATGCGGCAAAGTAAATGTAGAAAGCTCCGTCGATGTAATGAAGCTCGGGTGCCCAGATGTAGCCGGACATGTCCTCATTCTCGTGTCTTGTCCAAATCTTCTTAGGTGTAGCATCAGCTAAACCCATAAGTGTGTCGCTTTCACGCATCATAAGACAATCGTAATCAGGTGCAGTGGCAATAAAGTAATACTTGCCGTTAATTTTTGTTGCAAAAGGGTCTGCGCTGTGCTTAATCCAAGGTTTCATTTCAGTTCTCCTTCAAATTAATTTTCATTGTAAATGTCAAAGACTTGTCGTATCTCTTCTGATAGGTTTCGCGTACTGTCTCTAAATCGAACTTATACTCAAATTCCATCTCTTTTCCATTATACACCACTTTTATGGGCTCTTCAACATTTATAAACAAATTATTTACATAAATTGCATCAATATCGCCGTTTACTATAAAGGTATTACCCTTTTGTTCAACTGCTACGGTGCCCTCTGTAGCAGTGCTTTCCACATAGTAGAACATGTCGCTCTTTTTTAGGCTCAAATTCCATTCTATCTTTTCGGGATAGGGGTTTCTTACGTGCTTACTTACCAGGCGGATTGCGTTAGTGTCTTGGAAGGTGCCGTCTGTAAGGCGTTGCAGCTCTGTGCCGTTGTCAATAAAGTTGTGGGGCTTATTCTTGTGGATAAATACCCCTGCCACGTTTTCGTTTTTGCCATATTCCTCTGTTACCTTGTTGCGGTCATAGGCTGTGTCCAATTCACCGCACTGAAGATACAAGGGCATGTTTTTAACGTTAGTCAAATCAACGCCGTTGGGGTGACCTGCGCTCATGTTGGCAGATGCAAAATAGTCTGCCATGCGCCCTGTTATCTGGTACACACCGTCGCCACCTGCGCTGTAGCCTACAAGGTAAACCCTGTCGGGATTGATGTTGTAGAAAATTGCAAGGTTTTCAAGTAATCTCTGGTAGCAATAATAGCTCTCGGGGTTAAAGTGTGTGTCCCATGTGTCGCGCACACCGCGGGGCGCAATGTAAATACCCGTCTCTACACTGCCGCGGTAATAGGTCTGCATAGCGCTCCACTGTGAGTTGTTTAAATCGGGTGTGTCGCTTCCGCCGCCACCGTGAAGAGCAATGTAAACAGGATAACCCTCCAGAGGCTCCTCGCCCATGATGCTCATTGTGTACTTCATTGTAACATCGCCGTAGGTGATAGCTTTTTCCTTAACCTCTTTAATTCTGTCGGGGTTTCCTCTTTCTTCAGCTCTCAGCATTTCCATTTCAGTGTTCATATGAACACCGTCTTCCGTAGTTGCCACCATATTTAAAAGAGTTTTAAAATTATAAAATGTCAATTTACCATATGGGCTATATTCAGTTTCTGTCAAATCTATTTCTTTGCCAAAAGTGCGACTTACTAAAATAAAGCATTCAAGCTCAGTTATAGGTCTGTCAGGCTCAAAAAGTCCGTTTTCATTACCCTTTGTAATGCCCAGTTCATAAGCCTTGTTTACATAACCGTTGTCGCAGTCTGTAAATGCCTGCACATCACTTTCACCATATCCAAGCTTTATCATTATGCGCTCTAAGGCTTCCTCGCGGGAGATATAGTACCACTTGTCCATAATGCGGTTGTATTCTTCCTCATTAAGTGGCAAAAATCCGCCGTGCTTACTGCCTGTAGGCATTGTGATGGTGTCGGTCGCCTTTGTAAACTTGCCCGACGCAATGTCGGTAGTTAAGTAAGGTATGTAAACCGAGTAATCGTCAACCATTAAGGCATATGTATCATCCGTCCCCTTAACCAAAAAGCTTCCCGGACCTTCGCCTGCGGGGCGGGGGAATTCATTAATATATTCGTAAGGGCCCGATGCGTGGTCACTTACCATCATTTCAATATGACCTGACTGCTTGTAGAAATGGTAGAACTTGCCGTCGTTTGCGTGGATAATGTTGGAGTCAATGGCAGCTATCCTGCTTCCGTCCTCCTTTGTGGGTGCAACAAACACCTCAGGCTCGCTGAAGGAGTAAAAATCTCTTGTTCTTACCACATAAACCGTATCAAGGGGATTTTCCATAGTTAAATCCTTACCTGATGCATAAACCAGATATTCCTCTGTGTCGGGGTCCCATATAGCCTCGGGTGCCCATGCACAGCCTATTTTATCATTTGCAAATTTAACCATTCGCTGCTCGGACCAATTGATTAAATCTTCACTTTCCCATACCATGAGGTATTTACTGCCTGCTAAGCTCCAGGGGCCCCAGCCCTGTCCGTCCTTTGTGTTAAGGTCCGTTGCGATAAGGTAGAACCTGTCGCCCTCAACGCTTCTTAATAAGTAGGGGTCACGAAGCTCGTAGGTGCCCATTTGGCTTTCAAGTATGGGCTTGTTTTCGTTAAGGTCAAACCAGTTGTAGCCGTCCTCGCTGCCTGCGATATGTATGGACAAATGCTCGTCACTGCCGTTTACAAAGCCGCGGAAGTAAACGTAAAAATAGCCGACTGTTTCGCCAATGGGCTCACATTTTTTAATAACAGTTACCTCCTGGGTGAACGTGGGCTTTATAAGCCCCAAATCAACTGTTGCGGTAAGGGTAACCTTAACATCTTCTTCCCCTCTTGTGACCTTACCCTTGGGGATAACGTAGTCGCCGTTAGGAATATCCTTTGTAGAGATTACTTCCTCGTTGCTTGACTTCCAGGTTACACTCTTACCAAAGACTTCGTCCTTAAGGGTAATGTTGCCCTTAATACTGTCGCCATTTGCAACTTCAAGCGCTTTTCTGTAGTCCTCCTGTGAATATGACACAGCGGGCTTTTTTGCCATTGTATTTATTTCAGCATCACTGCAGGCTCTTTTTTCGAATTTTATTTCGTCGGCATAGGCATTGAGGCGCGGGTCAGCTGCGAACTGGCTCTTGCCGATGTAGTTACTTCGTGTGTCGCCTAAGTCGTTTAAAGTATATTCGCATTCCTTTTCGGCTACCTTTTCGCCGTCAACGTAAAGCTTAACCAGTTTGCCCTCTTGTACTACTGCAACGTGCATCCATTCATTAAGCTTTGTAACACCCTCGGCGTCAAAGTTCCATTCATCACTGCCGTTTATTTTGTATGCAACACGAAGGTTTTTTGTGTCAGAGGGTATGCCGAAATACACATAGTTATCCGTGCCTGTGCCAAAGTCAAAAATCCTCTGCCAGCCCTTACTGAGCCCTGTCATTTTAAGCCATGCAGAAAAGGTGTAATCCGTTACGCCTTTATTTATATCATCGGGCATTTTAACGTAGCTTGTACCGCCGTTAAACCACACACTTTTGCCCTTTATGCCCTCGTCAAAGTATGTAAGTCGGTAGCTTTCGTATTCAAGATTATTGTCAAAACCAATCTGCAATGCCTCGTCACCCTCCTTTGCAAGTGCGGGCACACTGCCGAGCCCCATGCACAAACATAACAAACCTGCTAAAGCTTTTTTCATATCTTCTCCTCCTTAGGCTATACTATTCCCATTATACAACAAACTGATATCTATTGCAATCAAAAAGGTGCGTAAAACGCACCTTTTTGTATTATTTTTACCCTAATGTTTCAAATGGGATAAACTCGGGAGTTATGTATTTTACGCGATAATTCTCGGTGATTTCATTTACTTGCTCTTCATCAACAACCTGGCTTGTCACATTGAGATAATCTGCACTATGGTACCACTCGCCCCAGTCAAGCCACAGTCTTTCTTTTAACACATTTTCATCCAAATCCCTGTAATAGGAATAACTGTAATTCATAGCATTGGCATGAATTTCATTTGCAATAATATATCCTTCGTCACTCTTGCAAATGTAGTGTCTGTTTCTTGACCCGCTTACAAGCACTCTGTAAGCCTGTCCGTTCTTTACGGAATACATATCCCATACAATTTTGTCTCCTGCATTTACTTTACCGATTAAAAGCTCATTTACACCATCGCCGTTTACATCCATAAGGCAATATCCGATAATCTTCAATGGCTCTTCAAATCCAAGCATTATATCAACTAATCCGTGTTCGTCAATCTTTTCCGCTGACCACTCTTCAATCATTGCCAGATAATACTTTTTCAGCACAGGAAGATACTCAATATTTTCGTGCTTTTGCCAATAATTGAAGTATTTGTCCGTTTCATCATTTTCAAAAACCCATTTTCCGTCTTCAAAAACATAGTATACTTTCTTTGTATATTTTCGGTCTTCAAAAAACTGTGTCATATCCAATACGAGTTCATATTTAACATCGTTCACTTTCCTGACAGTTACATTATCAAGCATTTCACCATTGTCGCCCACATCTCCGTATGCAATGTAAAGCTTGCCGTCAATATCCTCGGGATTTAAAAAGCTCATAAATTCTTCTGTAAGGCTTTTTGTAAAATGAGTTTCAAAGGCAGCTTTTAACTCTTCCTTTAACTGAATGGGGCTCTCATTGTTGACTGCTCCGTAGTATAAATTCTGACTACTGCTCATGTGGTCTGTCACATACCTCTGCCCATATATCCAATCGCCCCAAAAATCGTGGGCTTCATAAAACTTTTCAATGATATATTCATCGGAGATATTGTCATTTGCCAATGTAGCTGTTTCCGTTTCTGTTTCTATACCGGTTTCTTTCGCAACACAGCCCGTAATAATGCCCACCGATAAGCTCAACGCTACAGCAAATAAAGCTAATTTTTTCATATCTCGCTACCCCCTTGCTGATAACAATATTTTTATATATAAATCGTAACATATATCTTCCAAACAGTCAACTTTTTGGCACAGAATGCAATAGAAAAAGCCCTGATATAGGGGCACAAATCAGGGCTTCGAATTTTTAAATTTTCGGAATGCTTCTTCGGCAATTTCTCTGCAGGAGCGGCTCACAGACACCCTGCCGTAGCCGTCCTTAAGGAAAGCTCCAAGGTAGTTGATTTTATTTACATAGCTTAAATTAACTACAATGCCGCGGTGCACCCGCACAAAGGTTTCTTTGTCAAGCATTGCGGTCAGAGCAGATATTGTACACCTGGTGGTGTGTGTGCTTTTGTCCTTCAGGTAAATTGTTATATAATGCCCGTAGCTTTCGAAATACACAATGTCGCTGCAGCATAGCTTCACTGTTTTACGTTTTTCTCTGAAAATAAATTTTTCTGTCAAGATAGCCTCTCCCCATTACTTAGCTTTATTGTTGATAAGTATCGTTACAGTAAAGGTGTTTGTTTCTGTTTCGTAGGCGCACTTCATTTTTGCGCCGTAGTTATTCAGTGCACGCTCTACGCTTTTCAAACCCAAGCCGTGGCTTACTTTGTTCTCCTTTGTGGTAACAAACCAACCGTTTCTGCATTCGGGCGCTCTGTGGCAGGAATTTTCAATGCGGATAGCCGTATAGCTGTCATTTATTACGAAAATTTCCAGCTCAATTGCTTTTTCGGTTGCCTCGGCGCAGCCTTCTGTTGCATTGTCCAGCAGGTTTGAAAAAACGGTCACAGTGTCCAGCTCGTTAATGTAGGAAAGGTCCACGTTTTGTATATTAATCTGAAAATCAATGCCCTTTTCACTGCATTCGCGCATTTTCTGGTCCAAAATTACATTCAGCGCCTTATTATTTGTGCGTTCAACCAAAAGCAGAGCCCTGTTCCGCTCTCTTAAGCAGTGTATCTCCTCCTTGGCCTTCTCTGTGTCAGATTGTATAAGGGCGTCGATGTTGTTGCAGTATTTTTCAAAATCGTGCACCAGCATTCTCAAGTCCTCGTAACGCTCCTTAATAAGCTCATAGCTTTTGTATTCAATTTCTCTTTTATGCTCTTCGTCAACAAGGCTGCGTATTTTCATGTTTTTGTCGGTTATCATGTTGTAAACCAGATACACAAACACATTTGCTCCGATAAGAAGCACCGACACAATTACCAAGGCTGTGTGCCCCTTTGGGTCAACCTGCAGCCTTATTTTTGCAAAGGCATTGAAAAACACACAGGTTGCCGCCGGCAAAAGCAGAAACATCATTTCTTCTTTTATGAAAGCCTTTTCCGTGCGGTTTATTGTGTAACGCCTGAGAATTGCCACACAAAGAAAATATATAACCTTTGAAAAAGCAAACAGGATAAAAGTTTCCGCCATTGTAAAAAGGGTGTACGTATTGCCCACACCTATATTAAAAACAATGCCCACCAGAAGCTCGGAAAACATCATAAAGGCTGTGAGCATAACAGCACTCAGGCTGTTGAACAGTATTGTTTTTTTCCACCCAAGAGAAAGCAAAAGCATATTCATTGCAAAAAATGCAACAACATTAAGCATAGGCAGATTAGAAAATACACACACTGCCGCATACACAGCATATACAAATGCGGTTAATGCATTGATGCCGCACCTGGACATTTTCAAGCTTTCTGCTGAGTTAAGGTAATATGCAAAAATCACGTATTCGGCAAGCACCGATAAAATAACATTTACCATCGCTGTTTGTTCGCCTCCAGAAACATTTTATCGTCAAATCGGGCATATTTTCTGCGGGACATATGCACCTTATATTCCTTCCCGTCGCAGGTCAGTTTAACTGTTGTACTGTCATAGTAGGAAACGTATTTTATGTTCACAAAAAAGCTCTGATGTGTAAGCACAAAGGCATCCGACACATCCTCAAGCATTGCTTTTACCGCCGAAAAGGGCTCTTCTGCCACGAATGCTCCGTCTTTTGTTACAACGTAAGTGTGGCGGTTGCTGTTTTCAATAAATACAATGGAGGTGGTGCTCATTTCTATTTTTCGTTTTGCCTTGTTTGTTAAAACAATTTTTTTGTCACGCTCTTCAATTTTAATCAGCGCTTTGGCAACAGAGCCCTCCAGCCGTGCTCTGTCAATAGGCTTGCTCAGATACCTGAAGGCTTTAATATCAAAGGCATCGTCAAGGTACATGGTGTGATTGGTTATGAAAAAAACAAAGCATCCGGGATTTTTCTTAAGTATTTCAGTAGCTAAGCTTATGCCGTTGACCTGCCCCATTTCTATGTCTAAAAACGCCATGTCATAGGCTTTTTCTGCCTTTATAACTTCATATGGGTCTGTGGTTTTTACAATGGTGGCACTTATTTTAATCATACTGAATATGTCATCTATCATACAAGACAGCTCATTGACAGCTTTAGCTTCATCGTCACACACAAGTATCTGCACACAATCCCCTCCTCAATCCGAAGCTATATAAATTCAGTTTATATTTTTCAGCCTTTTTTGTCAATTCAATTTACAAAAGCGGTCAGAATCTGCAAAAAGTGGTAAAAAATAAATGGGACGCAAAAGCGTCCCATTTATGAGATCTACTATTATTCAACTGTAACTGCTTCAAGGTAAGGCACCATGCCGGAAACACTGTTCCAGAGCATTACCTTAACGTTTTCTGTTGTTGCGTCTGCCTCAAACGCAGTGTTTTCAACCTTTGCAGCCTTTGCGCTTACGAGCGCACCGTCGTCGTTATAGCTTGCAACAATAACAATGCATTCGTCCAGAGCTTCATCTGTGATAACATTACCTGTTACCTTGCCGCCTGAAAGCGTTACGTTTTCAAATTTTACAGCCGCAGGAAGAATAACCTCAAGGTCTCTCACATTGAGCTGACCTTCTGTTGCAACACCGCTGCCTGCGTAAACCATAACCTTTCCTAAATCGTCACAAGTTGCGCTTGCACGGAAGGAGAAGTTGTTTGCAATAGTCTTTCTTTCGCCGTCAATTTCAACATAAACAGAGTACTTCTTATTTGCAACGTCAACTTCGATTGTAACAGGATATGTCTTTCCTGCTTCGTAGTAAATTGTGTTTGTCTTCTGGTAGCTTGCGCTGTTATACGCATCAAAGTAGCCATCCTTGGTCACTCTCAGATAAATGGGCATATGACCGTAGCCGGTGGGTGTAACATCCTTATCACCGAAGGATACGCCTGCATCAATGTTTGCCTGTGCAGGAATAAGATTGAACTTATATGTAACAGTTTTTGTTGCTACGGGAATTTCATATGTCTTCCACTTGGATTCGAGTGTGCTGTAGAGGTTACTTGTTACACTCTTAACGGAAAGCACATATTCCTTAACGTATTCTGTGCCGTTGTAATTAAATGTACCTGTAAGCGTAACTGTCTTAACGCCCTCCGTAGGTACTGCTACATTACCATCAAGGTCGATAACAGTTTCGTCGCTTGTTTTCCATGTAATGCTGCTGCCGTAAACACCCACCTCGGGAAGTGTAATGTTACCTGTAACGTAGTTTACATCGTAACCGAAGTTTACAGCCTCTGCGTCAAGCTTAGCCATGTCTTCCTCTGTGTTGCCTGTATTTTCTGCAATTTCACCGGGTGTAAGTGCACGGTAGTAAAGAGCCACGTTGTCAAACTCGCCCACAAAGTAGGGGTCAGCAGAATACATGCTCTTACCAAGGTAAGCGGACAAGCCTTCTAAACCAAGGTGCGAAACTGTTGTAGTAATGTCATTGTTTTCTGCAACAAGAACGCCGTCCTTGTAAACCTTCATGGAATATCCGTCCATAACAAGGTCAATATGCATCCATGTGTTTGTCAAGTCGCCCAGGCTGTTGGAAATTGCCTTTTCTTCGTATGTGTAGGCATTACTTGTAACAGGGCTTGTAACGTTGATTGCACTTCTCATTGTGTTGGAGTTGGTCTTGTAGAAGTAGTAATACTTGTCGCCTGTACCTAAGCTGAAGGTCATGTATGCTGCTTCAGCGTTTGTGTTTGTATTCTTAACATCGAAGGAAAGTGTCATTGCATCCTGTCTGTCAAAAATGCCCTCGGGGAATTCAAAGTAAGAGCTATTTCCATCAAGCACAAGAACATTGCCTTCTCTTTCTTCGCTGTAGGAAACCCTTGCATTGCCCTTAAGGTATTCTGCCACATCGCCTTCAAAATCGAATGTGTATCTTGCATCTGCACCCTCTTCATCGGGTGTGGGGCTGCCGTAGGCTTCCAATACTCTTGCGTATTCCTCTGCATTAATGGGAAGGAAGCCACCGTGCTTACTGCCGGTGGGCATCTTAACTGTGCCGCTGCCTGCTGTGAACACACCTGATGCGATGTCCGTTGTAAGATAAGGAACGTATACACTGTAATTATCAATTAAAAGTGCGTATGTATCGTCTGTACCCTTTACAAGGAAGCTGCCGGGACCTTCGCCGCCGATTGTCTGGAAGCCGGGAACTTCTTCGTAGGGACCTGATGCGTGGTCACTTACAAGCATCTGAACCTGGCTGTTCCACTTCTTGTAGAAGTGATAGAACTTGCCGTCCTTTGCCTGGATAATGTTGGAGTCGATAGCCGCAATACGGTTTGTGCCGCCTGTGTAGCTTGTAACGCCGTTGTCCTCGTAGGGGCGTACAAAGTATTCGGGCTCACTAAATGTGCGGAAGTCGCGTGTTCTTACAACATAAACTGTATCGATTGCAGCAGAGCCAAGTGTCAAATCCTTTGCGGATGCGTACACAAGGTATTCTTCTGTGTCGGGGTCCCAGATAGCTTCGGGTGCCCATGCACAGCCCATGTCGTCGTTTGCAAACTTAACCATTCTCTGTTCGGACCAGTTAACAAGGTCGTCACTCTCCCAGATCATGAGGTACTTACTGCCCTCTAAGCTCCAGGGACCCCAACCCTGACCGTCCTGTGTGTTAAGGTCAGTTGCGATTAAATAGAATCTGTCGCCGTCCTTACTTCTTAAAAGGTAAGGGTCACGGAGGCACTGTGTGCCCATTGTGGATTCAAGTATAGGCCAGTTACCGTTAAGGTCAAACCATTCGTAGCCGTCCTCACTGCCCGCAAGGTGAATGGACAAATGCTCGTTACTGCCCTTTACATTACCGCGGAAGTAAACGTAAAGATATGCTTCTGTGTCGCCCACTGCTTCGGGCTTGGCGATAACGTTAACGTCAATATCCTTTGTAAGGATTTCGCCGTTAAAGTCAACTGTTGCTGTAAGTGTAACTGTTGTGTCAACGTCCTGTCTTGTTACCTTGCCTGCAGGAATTGTGTAGTCACCGTTGGGAATGTCGTAGGGGTAAACAACGTCTTCGTTGCTACTTGCCCATGTAACAGAGTAGCCCATTGCCTCTGTCTGAAGAGTGATGTTTTCCTTAACAGAGTCCTTTACGGGAATGTCGATTGCGTTAAGCACCTTTTCACTATCCAGCACAACTGTGGGGAAAGTACCAAGCTCTTTAATTTCGTCAGCGCTCATTGCTCTCTTTGCAAAGAAGGCTTCGTCGAGATATGCGTTAAGATATGCATCGGGGAACTGGCTCTTACCGATGTAGTTCTGTGTTGTGTTGCCGATATTTGCCATAGAGGAAGTAAAGTTAGTGCCTGTAGCGGAAAGCTGACCGTTAACATAAATCTTAGCGGTGTTACCCTCCTGAACGTAAGCAACATGGCTCCACTTGTTCTTTTCGATGGCATTGTTCGCTGTAACGTTGTATTCAGTGCCGCCGTTAATCTTCATTGCAGCACGTACACTTGTTGCAGAATAGGGCATGCCTAAGAATGCATAGCTGTTTGTGCCTGTACCGAAGTCAAAAATTCTTCTCCATGCAGCAGTGCTGGTTGTGGGCTTAATCCACGCAGCCATTGTGAAGTCTGTAACACCGTCTGTGATGTTGTCGGGCAGATGGATGTAGCTTGTGGAGCCGTTAAACCACGCGCAGTTGCCGTACACGCCCTCGTCAAGCACAGACAGATTATAGCCTGTTGCACCCTGGGGCAATTCTTCGTCAAAGCTTATGTAAAAAACAGTATCGTCTGTAGCTTCATACTCTGCCGCGAGGACAGGGCAAACAGACAAAAGCATACACAAGCTCAAAACAATTGATAAAACCTTTTTCATTTTTACCATTCCTTTCTTTAAAATAATACTCTAATTATATAATACCAAACCTTGCAATTCATTTCAATATCCATATGTATTTTTTTATTGCATTTTTGTATTGTATGTATTACAATAACCCATGAGGTGATACCATGGATAAAATAAGCCTTATAAAGGGTGGCTACAACCTTTCTGAGCTTGAAAATGTCCGTTTTCATTGGGTTTGTCCCGACTACACTTTCATATATTTTCAGGGTCCCGCACTTTTCGAGGGCTGTGAAATAAACTCCGGTGCATGTGTGCTTTACGAAAAAAATTCATTGCACGATTATATATCATTAAACGGCTTCCGTAACTCATATATCCGCTTTGATGCACCCGATGAGCTCATATCCACCCTGGGCATCAGTACCAACAAAATTTTTTATCCTTCCAACTGTGACGAGATAAACGGCATAATTTCCAAAATACTTGACATAAATGTCCGTCAGGGCATCGGCTACAAGCACGAAATTGCATCTTCCATAATAAAGCTTGCGGTTGCAATTGCCAAGGGTAACTTTGCTCAATCTCCTCTTGTAGATGCAAACGTGCAGAAAAGCATAGGGCTCATACGGGGTGAATATCTTTCTGACCTTGCCTCGCCCCCCGATATTAATGCACTTTTCGCAAAATACTCCGTGCCACGCTGCACGGGCTATAAGCTCTATAGGGAAATTTTCCACACCACTCCCCGTGACGATTTAATCTTAACACGCCTTGAACACGCAAAGGAGCTTTTAAGGCGTAACGGCGAGCTTAAAATCAACCGTATTGCAGAGGTTTGCGGCTTCAACAACGTTCCCCACTTTTTCCGCACCTTTAAAAAGCGCTACGGAATAACACCCAAAGAATATATGCAAAAGCACAAAAAATAAGACAACCAATTACGGCTGTCTTTTTTTTGTGTTTAATCAGTTAAAGCCTTCTGCACCCAGCACATACTCTTCCAGAGCTTCTCTTGTTGCACCATCTGCCACACCGCCATCCAAAAGCCCCTTTGCCACGGTATAAATGCTTCGTGCTACGCATTGTGTGCCCACTATCACCCTTTCTTCGCCGCTGTCATACCTGACGCGCACAAAGGGCGCTGCGGTGTAGTTACGGGTGTAGTTTTCATTTGCAATGTTTTCTATTGCAACAGTGAAGCAGGTATCGCTCTGCCACGCATCGGCATCAACAAAAACCTCATCGCTGCTGCCCTCGCTTGTTATCACCATGCCGTAGCCTGCTGCATCAACCTCTCTTCGGTCAACAGTTGCAATAAACCTTAGTCCGCTTCCCTTTGCAATACGCACCTGTGCCCCGTCAACCATTGTCACGTTGAAACAAATCTCTTCAACCCTGTCGCCATCCTTTGCCCCATAAATGCCTGCATCCACAAGCCTTACTTCGCCGTTGGCATCTGTTATGTAATAGCCCACAACATTCTCGGGCAGTGAATATGTGCCATCGGGGTTTCTTGTTCCCAAACGATGCACATTGTTTATCACCTTGTCAAAAACCTCTGCTATAAGCTCGTGCCCTGCCTTTGAGGGGTGAAAGTCCAGGTTTATGTTGTCAATGTCGGGGTTTGCGTTATATAAGTCCGCGCCCCCTGTATAGCTGTCAAATGCTCTTTTTACATGGGCAACCGCATAGCCGCCTGCAGCTGCGTTTTCTGCTATGGCAGTATTAAGCCTTGTTGCCCCCTCCTCCATACCGTAATACAACACATCGTAGCCTGTTGCATCTTCAAATTCCACATAGGGGTTGTACTGTGTTGCAACCACAATTTTAGCTTCGGGGTTTATGTCAAGGATATAACCTGTTACCCACAAAAGGTTTTCCATAAAGGTGTTAAGCCTTATGTCAAACTCGCCGTCGTTCAGATAATATGCGTCGTCCTCACTGTCGAGCACATGCAATGCCGCAACTATGGCATAAACATTGCCCTCTGCCATTTTGCCCAGCACCTCGTCGGCGGTTATCTTCTGCTTTCTGGGGTGAACATTTGTGTATTCTTCCGCAATTTTTTCGTACAGAAGCGCCATCATATCGTTGCCGCCGCAGGTTATTGTAACAACATCTGCTTTTCCAATATCCTCTTGTGTTATGTGGTTTTCGTTTTCTGCATTTGTCAGCTGGGCAATAATGTCTGTAGCCTCGTTTCCGTCCACAGCCTTGTTTATAACAGTGTCACCGGGTAGCGCCATAAGACTCACAAAGCACTCACCCTCGTGGTCACTGAGCCCGTAGCCTGCCGATATGCTGTCGCCAAGGGCAAGTATTGTTCTCTCAGCGGCAAATGAAACAGTGCCCATGCCCGAAAGAATTATAATTATTAATAATACTGAAAAACACCGTTTCATTTGCTCACCTCACATCCATCAGAATAATTATATATTATCAATCGTATTTTTTCAACACAAAACACGTTCGGCAACGCCGAACATATCGCGCCGCAGGCATATCGCAAAATAGTGACACCAAATTGGTGTCACTATTTTATATCGCTTCAAATCCTGCTTTGAAATATCACATTTGCCTGTGGCAAATATTAATACATACCGCCGCCCATCTGAGCTGCCTGCGCCGCTGCAACTGCTGCAGCTGCTGCAGCGTCAGCCTCCTTGGGCTTATCTGCAACTAAGCTTTCTGTTGTAAGCACCATGCTTGCAACGCTTGCCGCATTGCAAAGTGCACTTCTTGTTACCTTTGCAGGGTCAACAATACCGTCTTCGAGCATGTTTACATATTCGTCTGTAAGTGCGTTGTAGCCAATGCCCTTTTCTGCATTCTTAACTGTTTCAACAACAACTGCACCTTCAACGCCTGCGTTAGCACAAATCTGCTTAACGGGCTCTTCCAATGCCTTGAGAACAATCTTAGCGCCTGTCTGTTCATCGCCTTCAAGCTCTTCTACCAATGCTTCGAGTGGCTGGATAATGTTGATGTACGCTGTACCGCCACCTGCTACAATGCCTTCTTCAACAGCAGCCTTTGTAGCGTTGAGAGCATCTTCGATGCGAAGCTTCATTTCCTTCATTTCTGTTTCTGTTGCCGCACCAACCTTGATAACTGCAACACCGCCGGAAAGTTTAGCAAGTCTTTCCTGAAGCTTTTCGCGGTCAAATTCAGAAGTGGATTCGTTATATTCTTTTCTTATCTGGCTTACACGGTTGCTTACAAGCTGCATGTCGCCAAAACCGTCAACGATAACTGTGTTTTCCTTGCCTACCTTTACCTGGTGAGCACGACCGAGCATATCCATTGTTGTTTCCTTAAGGTCTAAGCCGAGCTCGTCGGAGATAACTGTGCCGCCTGTTAAAATTGCAATATCCTGAAGCATAGCCTTTCTTCTGTCACCAAAGCCGGGAGCCTTTACACCAACACATACGAATGTACCGCGGAGCTTGTTAACAACCAAGGTTGTGAGAGCTTCGCCTTCGATATCCTCAGCAATAATGAGCAGTTTTGCGCCGCTCTGTACAATCTGCTCTAAAAGAGGCAGAATGTCCTGAATGTTAGAAATTTTCTTATCTGTAAGAAGAATGAAGGGGTCTTCCAATACAGCTTCCATTTTTTCTGTGTCTGTAACCATGTAGGGAGAAAGGTAGCCGCGGTCAAACTGCATGCCCTTTACAACTTCCTTTTCTGTTTTGCTTGTTTTTGATTCCTCAACTGTGATAACGCCGTCGTTTCCAACCTCTTCCATTGCATCGGCAATAAGCTGACCAACTGTTTCGTCAGCGGCAGAAACTGTTGCAACACGCGCAATATCTTCCTTGCCCTTAACCTTTTCGCTGTTTGCCTTGATGGACTCAACGCAAAGGTCAACAGCCTTCTGGATACCGCGTCTTACAACCATGGGGTTAGCACCTGCGGCAACGTTCTTCAAGCCTTCACGCACCAATGCCTGTGCAAGAAGAGTTGCTGTTGTTGTACCGTCACCTGCAATGTCGTTAGTTTTGGAGGCAACCTCCTTAATGAGCTGTGCACCCATGTTTTCAAAGGGGTCGTCGAGCTCAATTTCCTTTGCAATTGTAACACCGTCGTTTGTGATAAGGGGTGCGCCGAACTTTTTGTCAAGAACAACGTTTCTGCCCTTGGGACCAAGTGTTACCTTTACTGTATTTGCGAGCTGGTTAATGCCACGCTCCAATGCCTTTCTGGCATTTTCACCGTATAAAATTTCCTTTGCCATAATATAAAATCTCCTTCCACCACATCAAATTAATCTGATTGGGTTTATTAATTAAATGATATGCCTGCGGCATGATATGGCAAGCCATGATATGAAATTAAAATTTCATGATATGCACCATGTGCATTATGGTAGATTTACTTTGTAAATCATTTTTTTAATAAAATGAAAAATCTTTGATTTTTCTTCCACAATGAACCTTGGTTCATATCATGTCGCACAGCGACATATCATGCATAAGCATTTCATGCGTAAAACGCATATCATATCCTCGTTCTGCACTCTGCATTTAGCAAAATTGCTTATACCAATTTTGCAAGAATGTCGCTCTGCTTTACAATCTTGTATTCAACGCCGTCAAGCTTCACATCGCAGCCTGCGTACTGTGAAAGGATAACCTTGTCGTCTACCGCTACTTCCATTTTAATTTCCTTGCCGTCAACGCTACCTCCGGGGCCAACTGCAACAACAGTAGCATACTGAGGCTTTTCCTTTGCGCTGCCTGCAAGTACAATGCCGCTCTTTGTCTGGCTCTCTTCTGCCTCTGCCATTTTAACAACAACTCTGTCTGCTAAAGGTTTAATTGTCATTTTTATTACCTCCAATTTATATAAATCATCCTTTTTAGCACTCTCTGTTTGAGACTGCTAATATAATAACACAGCACTTTTCCATTTTCAACCCCTATTTGATATTTTTGCCACTTATTTAAACTTTTGTTCATAATTTTTAATATTCCCTACATATTTATGTACAAAAGGAGTGACAATATGATAAAAAATGAAATCGAATTAAAAAGTCTCAATTCCTTCGGGATAGCAAAAGCATATGTGGATGAAAAAAGCGTGAGCATCCGTGTGTACGGTGTTTCGGGCTGTTTAAAGGCATGGCTTACAGGCGCAAAAACAGTTGAGCTTGGTAACCTTGTGAACGGGTCAATCCAAAAGGAAATTGACACAACTGCCTTTGACGGCATACTTTTAACCCAAAGCGGCAGGCAAATGTTTTACGGCAAGCTGCCAACAGCTTCCGCCTCTTCCGCATCTCCAAAAGAAGAAGAAAAGGCACCCATTTTCCATTTCAACGACGGCTACACCTGGCAGGAAATTACCCGGAAGGCATTCCCCTCGGAAAACCTTTCCGTGCGCTACATATTAAGCCACAAGTGCTTTTACGATGCTTTCATGCTACACGGCAGATACTATTACGGTACAAACGGTAACAAAACAGCTATTGCCGTTGAATGCGACATAAAGAACGAGCCACACCCGTTTTTGCCCTTGTCGGCATATTCGGTATTCCGCGACGGTTACATGATTGTTGTAACCGATTCAAAAAACTTTCTCACCTATGAATACTAAAATGTAACCGGGGCAAACTACTAATTGAAAGGATGAAGTGAATTTTATGGTAAATGTATCTCTTAAAGAATTTTACGCAATTGAAGACCAATTAGAAGCCGAGCAGATGCTCGTTGCAAAATACCGCTCCTATGCCGAAAGCTGTTCGGACACCTCGCTCCGTGACAAATGCAACCACGTTGCCGATGTGCATGAAAAGCACTACAATACATTGCTCGGCTACTTAAAATAACCAATAGGGCACTCCCTATTGGTTTTAACATCAAGGAGGAAAAATGGACAAAACACAAATTATAAAGGAACTGCAGAACAGCCAGAAGCAAATTGGCACAAAATACTACAACCATGCACACGAATGCTCAAACCCAAATTTAAAAATTGACTTTCTCTCTATTGCCCGCGAGGAAAGTGACATTATAGGCTGGCTGAACTACGAGCTTGACCCAAAGGACATACCGCCAACAAAGTATGCTCCCGAAGAGCAGGTAATGGAAGCCTATCAGAAATATTCGCAGAACTTCAACTAACAAATCGGTAGGGACAGACCCCAATGGCTGAATTTAGCCATCGCGGACTTGTCCCTACCGGTTTTCGCCTTACTTCACAATCTTAAACCCTGCCTTAAGAGCAGTGTTTATCATCGCCGTATTCGTAGTTTTTGTTGTACAGGTCGCCGTCTTTCCGCTTTCTAAAATTTTTGCAATACAGCTTTGCACAACCGCCTCGCCGTACCCTTGCTTTCTGTATTCGGGAAGTGTTGAGACACCTGCAACCTCCCATTCGGTGCCATTTACTTTCCAGATTCCCGCACGGGATATTATCTCTCCGTTTTCGATTATCACATAGTCATTCCAGGCTTGAAAATCGTATCCGTCAAAATATGTAGCTTTATCTTCCATCAGCTTTTTATCGTGCTTACCAAAGAACTCATTTAACAGGTCATAGTTTTTAAAGGCATCAAACAATTGCACCCGCACATCCGCTTCGCCTTTGAAATCATCCTTTGTGCATACAAATTTTACAACATCCATGCTTTCACCTCCTGAACAAATGCATTAAGGTTTCCCCGTTTTTAGTATATATTTTTGCAATGGTTCAGTCAATCAAATGGGGTGAAAGACCTTTTTTGAGTGTGGATGTACTCACCCTATGCCGCACTTTTGGCACCAAGCTATAACAATATTTCGAAAATGCTCATGTTTAAAGCTCTTCTTCACATCGGTTAAATCTACATATGCACCCATTTTAAGATTCTGAATAATCGCTTCTGCCACAAAGCACTCCAACACATAATCATCAGTAAAGCACGCCTCAATGTCGGTATTCATGCCTTCATTTATGCCCTTAATTGCATTGCGGTAAATAATATTGTCGCGACCGAGGCTCTCGCCCATTTTGTCCAAGTGCTTTATACCCTCAATCATGTCGCTGACTTTAATCTTTCCGCGATAATTTAATGCCTTTTTGCCGCCTGTCAGTATAAAATCAACTGTTGTTTCCAAAACCTCACTAAGTGGCACAAGCATTGCCGTATCCGGAAGTGTTTCTCCCCTCTCCCACTTACTTACAGCCTGAAAGCTCACGCCAAGCCTCTCACCCAAATCGCTCTGCGTTAACCCTTTGTTTTTTCTCAATTCTTCAATCTGTCTGCCAACATTCTGCATATTCATTTTATCGCCTCCTGTCTTTATTATAAACTCTCCTTTTCTGCTACACAATAACCCAGCTGTTGAATATCAGCACAAAAAATTCAACCCGAGCATTTTTGCTCGGGTTGTTTCCTTCGTTCTGCATTATGCATTTTCACTCTGCATTTATAGAAGTTATATAACTTCTATAACGCCGTCTTCTTTAACTTTAATTGTCATGCCCTCTTTTACATAATTGAGGAATTCGTCACCTAAGGAATCCACAACGGGCATATTAACGTTGTCCAGCCAGACGGATGCAAGGATTGTTCCTGCCGCCGCTAACGAGTCGATAGGATTACTAAACAGCATGCAAGCGGGCTGACGCTCCATAGCGCAGGCACAGTAAATCACCATGCCGCCTGTTGTTGAGCCGATTGTCTGGGGCAGGCACAATGCCTTATTAAGCATCTGCTTGCCGTAAAGGTCGGGGTTGTTCTGGTCAGAGCAGGTTGTCATTTTGTCGCCAAACTGCAATGCCTTCTGAAAAGATGCAAGTGTGTTCAAGCCGCCGTGTGTAACCAAGGCTTCGGCTTCACAGGTGCCGGGGGCAATAACTCGTCCTTTGAATGTTTTCATCTTACTTCCCCTCCTTTGTTATTTTAACGAGGATTTCGTCTTCACTGTAAAATCTTGCAGTGGAATATGTGCGGAGTTTGTTTGAACAGGTTATAACGGGCATGGAGCCGCAAAGTGGGTTGTTCATATACATTAAGGGGCAAATGTAGCTTGTTATAACGCCTGTCTTTTTAAGCCTTTGGGCATACTCTGTCTTGTTAAAGGCTTCAAGCACATCGGGCGCCGCTGTGAAAACTGTGGGCACCAAAACCTTTTTGTTGCCCGCTTCCTTAAGAGATGCTTCCACCTTGTCTGTCCAATCCTTCATCTGCTGCAAACTCATGTGAGGACAGCCAACAAAGCATAACTTGGGCTTAGCGTCCTTATTTTTCCAAACAACGGGGTATTCACTCTTTACTCTTTCAAGCTCCTTATCGTCAATAATATAAACCTTTGCGTCGGGAGAAATGAGGCTTTCGCCCAGTTCCTTTGCTTCGGGGGTGAGGTTTTCGATGTGATAAAGACCAACCGCGCCGTTACTTGCTGTTGCCGCACCAAAGTCCTTAAGGTATGTACAAGCCGCATCGTCAAGCTCAGTGCCAAGGTACTGATTCATGCCTTTAACATAGGGCACCTCCTCCATAACCTTCATGCCGATTGCACTGCCGAGAAGCTGTGCATCGGGCTTCTTTGTGGTTTTAACCTCAACAATCCATGTGGCGCATCTTCCCTCGTCGGTTAAAAGACCAAAGTAAGGAACATAGCCTGCAATGGAGCCCATAATGTCGATAATGCCACTGTTTCGGTTGCATCTTGCACCTAAAACGCTGTTCGCGTAAACAACTGCACTACTTTCTGCCCAGCTTAAAACCTCGCCCTTATTGGGCTTGTTGCCAACCTCGTCCATGTAGCAGGTGCAGGTAAAGGCGTTTTTATCCATAAGACCAAGCTTAGCAAGCTGACCTTCGTAAAAGTCCTGCTTTGTGTACATTATCTTGTTAAATATAAGGTTTTGTAAAAAGTTTGCAGGTACGTTTTTGTCAACGGGACGAGGGTCCATACTAAACTTCTGTCCCGACATGAGACCTGCCTCGATAAGCTCGTCCATAAGCTTGTAAACGGGTGTAATCATTTTTAAACCAAAGCTTGTTACAAGATGGTTGTATTTGCTTGTAACAGGCACTAACTTTTCAGCACCGAAGGCTTCACCGTACATAACAAGGGTTTTCATAACCTTTGCCATTGTTTCGCCCTTTGAGCCGTTTAATATCGCCTGCTGTTCATCGGTTAATATCATAGCCAAATAAATCGCTCCTTTCCTATTATCCTTCCCCTTGAGGGGAAGGTGTCAGCCGCAGGCTGACGGATGAGGTGTAATTACCTGCAATGAAATTACAATTTCATTGCCACATCCCACGCTCCCCAGATAACTGTTCTTAAATTGCCTACCTTCTTTGCGTCGCCGATAATGTGTACCTTACCCGATTTCTTTGCAATGGGGTTGGGGTTGTAGCCCACAGACATGATAACGCTGTCGGCAACAATTTCAAATTCCTTGCCGTCTTTATCACGCACTGTTACAGAGCCCTCTTCAATTGCACCAAGGGAGGTTTCAAGATGCACCTCTACCTTGTTTGTTTTGAAGAAGTCACGAAGGTAGCTTGTATTTGCAAGGCACACGCCCGGGGTTGTTACCAAGTCGTCCTGCATTTCAACAATAACGGGGGTTTTGCCCTTTAAGTACAAATCGTACGCAATTTCACAGCCTGTCAAGCCGCCACCTATAACAACCACCTTGTCTCCTACAGTAGCATTGCCGAGAAGGTAGTCAATAGCTTCAATACTCTTTTCAGCGCCCTTAACGCCAATGCGCTTAGCTGTAGCACCTGTTGCAACAATAACCTCGTCGGCACCAAGAGCATTTACGTCCTTAATTTCCATATTCAATTTAACTTCAATGGGATGCTTCTTTAATTCGCGGATGTACCATGCAATTAATTCACGGTCCTTTTCCTTGAAGGAGGGTGCAGCTGCTGCAACGAACACGCCACCTAACCTATCGCTCTTTTCATAAAGTGTTACCTTGTGGCCACGCTTACTAAGAAGTATCGCCGCTTCCATACCGCCTATACCGCCGCCGATAACGGCAATCTTTTTGCTCTTTTTAGCCTTTTTCACATTGTACTTTTTCGACTGCATGGTTTCGGGGTTAAGGGCACAGCGGGCAAGACCCATTGTGTCGGTTAAGTCCTGTGTGTTTGCATGACCCTTGGAGGAGGAGAAGTTAAAGCAGCCGCTGTGACAGCAGATGCAGGGCTTAATGTCCTCAATTCTGTCTTCAATAAGCTTTGTAATCCACTCGGGGTCAGTAAGGAACTGGCGTGCAACGCCCACAGCATCAATCCTGCCTTCCTCTACAGCCCGGGCACCAACATCCATTTCCATTCTGCCTGCGCATACAACGGGAATGTCCACAAACTTTTTAATGTGTGCTACATCCTCTAAATTACAATTCTGAGGCATATACATCGGCGGATGTGCCCAGTACCAAGAGTCGTATGTGCCGTTGTCGGCGTTTAACATATCGTAGCCTGCATCCTGCAAAAACTTTGCCGCCTTTTCGCTCTCTTCCATGCCTCTGCCCACTTCAACGTACTCTTCGTTGGGCATTGCACCCTCGCAGAAGCCCTTCATTTTACTCTCTACCGAGTAGCGGAGGGATACGGGGAAGTCCTCTCCGCAAGCCTCTTTGATTGCCTTAACAACCTCTGCGGCAAAGCGGTAGCGGTTTTCAAAGCTTCCGCCGTATTCGTCGGTACGCTTGTTGAAAAATTCGATTGAAAACTGGTCCAAAAGGTAGCCCTCGTGCACGGCGTGCACTTCAACTCCGTCAACCCCTGCATCACGGCAAAGCTTAGCCGTTTTTGCAAAGGCTTCGATAATTTCTTCAATCTGCTCCTTTGTCATTTCGGGGCAGATAATGTCATGCGCCCATCTGGAGGGCTGCTCGCTGGGGCTTGCAAGCTCATGGCTTGTGTCGATAATGGGCTTTACAATGGCGCGTGTAATTGGATTTTTATGTAAGGGCGCCACAAGCTCTGTTATCGCCCAGCTTCTGCCCATGCCTGCTGTGAGCTGAATGAACAGCTTTGCCCCTGTTTTATGAATTTCGTCCATAAATTCCTTTAAATCCTCAAACATTTTAGGATTCTGCCAAAGCCACTTGCCCCAGAAGGTGTCGCGTAAGGGTGCGATACCGGGAATAATGAGACCTACGTTGTTATTTGCTCTTTCCAAAAACAGCTTTGCCGCTTCCTTGTCAAAATGGCAGCCTGTCAGCTCAAACCAGCCGAAAAGGCTTGTTCCGCCCATGGGGCACATTACAATCCTGTTTTTGATTTCCACGTTGCCTATCTTCCAGGGAGTAAACAACGCTTCGTACTTTTTATCCATTTACCTTCCTCCTTTTTATCATTCTGCAAGTGAGAACTCAAAAATTGCACTTTCGTCCATCCAGTTTTCGTTAGAAACCCAGTAAACCGACTTGTCTGTCAGGTTATAAACTGCGGAATGAACTGTAACGGAGTTGGAGTCGTCATTGTTCCAGCCTCGTCTGCCAACCTGTGCGAGAACGTCCATGGCTTCCTTTTCGTCTTTAACAATGCCTCTCTTTTCCTCCAGCACTTCCTGCAGCCTTACATATCTATCATACCCCTTTTTATTGCTTTCGTCAACGCCATCATAATAGCCGGGGTTAAGGATAAAGTTTGTAATCCACTGATAGTCAGCTGCCGCTTCCTTTTCGCCAAGGTAAGCGTCGTTATCGTTATAATGAACTACCAGCTCACGCTGTGTGCCGTCGTTGTCGGTTGTGTCGATGCCCTCTCTTGGCACCCATTCAAGTATTGCACTTTTACCGCTTTCGTCAGCAACCATGTAATGGTAGGAGGTGTTTGCGCTGTCGTGCAGGTCGTACTTTTTAACAAGCTCAACGGCTTCGTCCACATTGTCGGCATAGTCAAGTATCATTCTAAGCATTGTGGTTGATGTAATGTCGGGCTTGTCGGTTGACTGGTTTGTGGAAACGGTTTCCTCGCCACCCTGATAGGTCATGTAGATACCGCAGCTTACCCCTGCAGAGTTTATGCCGTCAAGGGGTGCATAGGGTGCTGCAAGGCAGGTTATTTTGTCCATCAAGCCATCAATGCCCTTTTCCTTGTCAATGCCCAAAAACTGCAGGTCAACTGTTGAAATGGTGGAGTGTCTGTCGCCCTTGCCCTTCGTGAAAACTATACAGGTGTTTGTCTGGTCAAAGTCGTAGTTTCTGCCGAATATTCTATCGCCTTCAACAGTTTCAAGTGTTACGGAGGAGCAGCCTATTTCAGGATTTTCAATGCCCATGTCAATGAGCCCCTTTGTAATCTTAGCGGTTACAAAGTCAATAAGTTCGCCGTCGCTTTCGGCACCGCCCTCTTTTAAAAATTCGTCAAAGTAAAAGCCGCCCTTTACATTCATTGTGTAAACAGCGCCGTCCTGGTGGTCTAAATTTGCCCCTCTCACCTTTTTAATGCTCATAACCGTTCTGATTTCATTGCCCCAGATGGCAAAAATGCCAATTGCAAGAAGCAGGACTATTACCATTAAACCAATCAAAAGCTTTTTTAAAATTTTCATAACTTTTCTCCTTCCTTATCTTAAAAACATGTGAATTAATATTTCGTTTATTCTCTTAAAGGGCTGATACCTCATGGGCAAGTCAAGCCAGAGCTTTTTGTCAACAATGCTCTTTTTGTGGCTGAAGGTGTCAAAGCCGTACTTTCCGTGGTAAGAGCCCATACCGCTTTCGCCTACACCGCCGAAGCCCATGCGGCTTGTGGCAAGGTGTATTACAACATCGTTCACACAGCCTCCGCCGAAAGCGCATTTGCCTGTCACAGCCTTTATAACCTTTTTATCCCTTGCAAAAACATACAACGCCAAGGGCTTGGGGTTATCGTTCACCACTTTTATAACAGTGTCAATGCTTTCAAACTCTAAAACGGGCATAACAGGACCGAAAATTTCTTCCTGCATAACCCTATCTTCCCGCGTTACGTTATCCATAACAGTTGGCTCAATTTTAAGCTTCAGCTTATCACTGCCTCCGCCTGCTACAACCTTTTCCTTGTCAATAAGACCAAGTATCCGACCAAAGTGCTTTTCGTTTATTATCTTGCCGTAGTTTTCATTTTCAAGAGCGTTTCCGAACTGCTTTTCTATTTCCTTTTTAACGCACTCAATAAACTTTGCCTTAACAGCCTTATGGCAATAAATGTAGTCGGGTGCAACGCAGGTCTGACCGCAATTCAAGTATTTGCCCCACACAATTCTTCGTGCCGAAAGCTTTACATCGGCGCTTTTGTCAATAATGCAGGGGCTCTTGCCGCCAAGCTCCAAGGTTACGGGGGTTAAATGTGCGCTCGCCTTTTCCATAACAAGCCTGCCCACGGTTTTGCCGCCCGTGAAGAAAATGTAGTCAAACTTTTCGTCCAGCAGATGTGCATTTTCCTCTCTTCCGCCCTCTATAACCGCCACAAATTTTTCCTCAAAGGTTTCTTTAATAATTTCGCTCATGACACGTGTTGTAGCAGGTGAATATGCGCTGGGCTTGAGCACAACGCAGTTGCCTGCGGCGATAGCGTCACAAAGAGGCTCTATTGTTAATAAAAAGGGATAGTTCCAAGGGCTCATTACAAGGCACACGCCGTAGGGCATGCTCTTTACGTAGCTGCGTGACGGGAACTGTGCAATGGGCGAAATAACATCCTTCTCCCTTGCAAAGCTTCTTGTGTGCTTTATCATGTAGCTTATTTCACTAAGGGTGAGCCCTGTTTCGCACATATAGCCCTCAAAGGCGCTCTTGCCCAAATCTGCCTTTATGGCAGCGTTTATTTTATCAATGTTGTTTTTAATGGCATTTTTAAGCTTTTTCAACGCTTTAAGCCTGAAATTCACATCCAGTGTTTCACCACTTGCAAAATATTCACGCTGAGCATTGACAATGCTTCTGATTTCTTCTTTTGTCATGTTAATCCTCCATAACCTTATGGTAAAGCTTTTCCAGTTCCTTTGCATCCATAAGACGCGGCACGGGGTACAAGGGGTTTGCTTCCTTTGCGGCATATGCTGCAAGGCGGGGAATGTCCTCTGTCTTTATGCCCTTGAGCTTATCGGGGATACCCATGCTTTTATTCATTTCCTTAAGCTTTTCTATGAATGCTTCTGCGCCCTCGCTGTCGATTGCATCGTCATTGCAAAGCCCTGTGGCTTTGGCAAGAGAGCAAAGCTTTTTATGCGCGCTCTCACCATACTCCTCGAGGGTGTAAGGCAGCAGCACCGCATTAGCCAGCCCGTGAGGAATATTATACTCACCACCTAAGGAATGTGCCACCGCATGGCAATAGCCCACGTAGGACTTGGAAAAGGCTCTGCCTGCTAAAAAGGAAGCCTTGAGCATGCGTCCTCTTGCCTCTTCATCGCTTTTATCCGTATATGCCTTATAAAGATTTTCAAAAATGAGGTTTAACGCCTCTATTGCATCGGCACGGGTTGACTTTGTTGTGGAATTGCCGATATACGCCTCAACAGCATGAGTCAGTGCATCCATGCCCGTTGTTGCAACAATTGCCTCGGGAAGGGTTTTTGTTGCATCGCTATCCAGCACAGCTAAACAAGGTATAAGGCAAAAATCGCTTATGGGCGACTTATGCTTTGTTACCTCGTCGGTTATTACGGTTGTAACGGTAACCTCGCTGCCTGTGCCTGCAGTGGTGGGGATTGCAACCAAAAATGGTATTTTCTTATGTATTTTAAGTATTCCCGCCATTTTCTGTACGCGTTGGTTTTTCTTAACGAGCCTTGCGCCCACAGCCTTTGCGCAGTCAATGGAGGAGCCGCCGCCTATTGCAACCAACGCCTGACAGCCCTTTTCCATGTAAATGCCCTTTGCCTCTTCGACGTTTTCAATTGTTGGGTTAGGCACTGTTTTATCAAACACAGTGTAGATTATGTCATGCTCCTTTAAGCCTTCTTCAAGCTTTTTGAAAAATTCAATATCTCTTATAACCTTATCGGTCACAATAAGCACATTGTCGTATCCCTTTTTCTTCAAAGCCTTGCCCACGCCCGACACACTGTGCAAAACCCTGGGGTTTCTGTACGGGAGAATGGGTATTGCCATTTTAAAGCAGAACTGAAAAGCTCTGCAGTAAAATTTCATTATGCTGTTCATTTTTTGTCCTCCAATCCGTTGCAAAGCGTGTCAAGGTTATTGACTATAATGCCCAAAGACTTGTAAAAAATATTTCGTTCCTCGTCGGTAAGCCCTTCGCCCACCATCTCCACCACTTTGCCTATAACAATATTTATTTCGTCATACACCTTTTTGCCTGAGGGTGTGATTACATACTTCAATTTGTACTTTTTGCCGTCGTCGGGCTGATTTACATAACCCTCAGCCTTCAACACTGCGAGGGATTTTGACACCGCCGCCTTGTCTTCCATGCAAAGAGCGCAAAGCTCTGTTGCGGTAAGCCCCTCAGTGTGCTTGCCCAGATAAAAAAGGCATGTTACGTTGGATGCCTTAAGATTGTATTCTGTCATTTCGTGACCCTTGATTTTGATAATGCTTTTGTACGCCTTGGCAATGTTTGAGGTAAACTCTTCAAATCTTTGTATCATAATGTCACTCCTTGTCAAAAATTGTTGACTTGTCAACAATTTAATTATACCACTTTTTTGTTGATATGTCAACGATTAACACAAGCAGTTGCTTTTTTGCTGAAATTATATTATTATAATAATAGTACAGTTTTCAAAGGAGGCAGTTATGTCAATATTTGATATTTTCAAAAAGAACAATTTAAAAACTACGCTTAGTGCACTGCGAAAAAATGAAATTGTGATTACACCAAGCAAAAATGAAACTACGCTTCGCCCTGACGAAAGCAAAATCGGAGGGAAGCCTTTTTTGCCTGCGGATTTTGTCTGGCCACAGTTTACAAGCAAGGATGACAACGTAAAGCGTCCCCTTTCGTTCTTTTGCCAGATTAATTTGTCTGATGTAGCGTTTTATGACAAGGACAACCTTTTGCCCAAGGACGGTATGCTGTATTTCTTTTACGAATGTGAATCCTTTTGCTGGGGCTTTGACCCTGATGACAAGGGTGCCGCAAGGGTGTTCTACTATGAAAACACAAATGGCTTTTCTCTTATAGATTTTCCCAATGATTTAGACGAAAGCTACCAAATGCCCGAAATAGCAGTTAAATTTACGGCAAAAAGCTCCTATCCTATGTACGAAGAATTCAACTCTTTGAGTGATTTAAATTGCGAATGGGAAAAATATGACAACATGCTGGAAAAGCTCGGAATTAACCTGGACACAGACCCTTATGACCACAAGCTTCTTGGCTATGCCGATATCATACAAGGTGAAATGCTTTCAGAATGTGAAAGAGTTACCCGTGGACTTTATTCGGGAACTGTAGAAAGCTACCAAAACACCCCCGAGGACGAGGCTTGCGATATTATCGAGAAAGCAAAGGACTGGACGTTGCTCCTTCAGTTGGGAACAATCAGCACGGATGATTTTGAATGGATGTTCGGTGACTGCGGTATGCTTTATTTCTACATAAAAAAGCAGGACCTTGTTGCAAAAAATTTTGATAACGTGTGGTTTTCCCTTCAATGCGGATGATACACAAAAAGGCGAGGAATAATCCTCGCCTTTTCGTTTTGGAAGTGAATTTGTATATAATCCCTTTCGGGTTATTTTAATCAGTCAACATCCTTTTCCCATTCAAGCACTTTGCCGCTCAATGCATCAATCTCAGCGTTGTATTCTACCCATCCCTGCCTGAATTCAATGTCGTAAACCAGTCTGCCGTCGTCACGGTCAAGCCTTGCTTCCTCAAAGAAAACCTCTGCTTCCTTTAAACCAGCCTTTTCAAGGGCAATTGCCTTTGCCTCTTCAAGTGTTATTTCTGCTTCAACAGCTGCTTCCTGTTTTACAGGCTTTTCTTCCTTTACCTTATTATCTTTCTTATCTGCTGTATCAACAATAACATCTGCATCTGTCACCAGGGATTCCTCGCCCGAGGGCTCTATTAACTCAATTTTCTTTTCGTCCTGATACCAGTAAACCGTCTTGCCCATTAATTCGCCTATTGCTCTCACAGGCAGATATGTTGTGCCTTCGTATAAAACGGGGTCAACCACATTTCCGCCTGCATCACGGAAGGTCTGCTTTTTGCCGTCAACGTAAACTGTAAAGTCGCCACGCAGCTCGGCCTCAATCTTTTCCACAATGCTTTTACTCATTGCTCCAACTGCAAAGCTCGAAATAGCTACTACGCCTGCCAACATAACTACTAACTTCTTTTTCATTTTCATCACCTTTCTTTTATTTAAGCTTTTAATTTGAAACTGATTATCATTTTCAATTTCATTATACCACATTTCCCTACCTTGTCAATAGGCAAATTAAAAATTTTTCAAAAAAATTTACGCAGCGGGTCTATCTCCGCTGCGCAAGGCATTATCAATTATTAAATTCCCGAAATTCACGTTACGCAACGCGTAACATATCGCGTCAAAGACATATCGCAATTCCCCAAGGGGTATTATATCGCGTTGCCGTAGGCACATCATCACACTCGTCCCGAAAAAGCCTCAACCTTTTCTTGCTTGAATTCCTTGAAGGTGCCGTTGTCAAGATTGTCTCTTATCTGCTGCATTAAATCGTTATAGAAATGCAGGTTATGCAGAACGCAAAGCCTCATGCCAAGCATTTCCTTTGCCTTGAAGAGATGCCTTATATAGCTTCTGGAATAGTTCTTGCAGGCAGGGCAGTTGCAGCCCTCCATTAAGGGCTTATCGTCACGGGCGAATTTGTTGTTGTTAAGGTTTAAAACGCCCTTATCTGTAAAGAGGTTTGCATGGCGGGCATTACGGGAGGTTATTACGCAGTCAAAAAAGTCAACACCGCGGTCAACCGCTTCCAGTATATTGATAGGTGTGCCTACACCCATTAAGTATCTGGGCTTATCTTTTGGCATATAAGGCTCAACAGCATCAATAATGCGGTACATTTCCTCTGCGCTCTCACCCACTGCCAAACCGCCTATGGCATAACCGGGCAGGTCAAGCTTTGCAATTTCCTTCATGTGCCATATTCTCAGGTCCTCGTAGGTGCCCCCCTGGTTAATGCCCCAAAGCATCTGATGGGGGTTTACGGTGTCGGGAAGGCTGTTAAGCCTTTCCATTTCCTTTTTGCACCTTTCTAACCAACGGTATGTTCTCTCGCAGGAATCCTTAACATACTTATAGGGTGAGGGGTTTTCAACACACTCGTCAAATGCCATGGCTATTGTTGAGCCTAAGTTTGACTGTATCTGCATGCTTTCCTCGGGACCCATGAAAATTCTCTTGCCATCAATGTGGGACTGGAACTGCACGCCCTCCTCGGTAATTTTGCGGAGCTTGGAAAGAGAAAACACCTGAAATCCGCCGCTGTCGGTAAGGATAGGTCTGTCCCAGTTCATAAACTTGTGAAGTCCGCCCATTTCCTTGATAAGATCGTCACCCGGGCGGATGTGTAAATGATAGGTGTTAGAAAGCTCAACCTGACAGCCTACCTCTTTTAAATCTAAGGAAGATACAGCGCCCTTGATTGCCGCGCTTGTGCCCACGTTCATAAAAACGGGGGTCTGTACGGTGCCGTGAACGGTTTCAAATGTGCCGCGTCTTGCTTTTCCTTCTTGTTTCAATAATGTATACATAAATTTCTCCTTAACTTATAATCATATGTGTACGGCATATAGGATGCCGCACAATGAATAGTGAATAATGAAAATTGAAAAATTATTGAAGAAATCCGTGCACGGATTTCAACCGAAATTATTCATCATTCATTATTAATTCTTCATTTGATTATCCTTTAATGGATAATCATATAGTCGCCGATGTGTATGGCATATATGATGTACCCAATCCTCATGGATTCGATGCATTTTGTCCTTTTGCCAAACCATACTCACGTTGCATTGCCTCTACTGATACTACCCATTGTTTTCCAAACTTACAAACATCAACTCCGTTTACAAGCTTGCCGTATGAAACAGCTTTCCTTAGGGTGCTTTCGTTTAATCCCCACATTTCGGTAGCGTCGCTAAATGCCATCAATCCGTCAAAGGGAGTTTGAACGGTAACACCATTTTCCCATAATTCATCGCAAGACAAGTCAAGGTCATCATTCCAAATCACACCATACCCACCAACATCAACCGACACGCAGAAAAACTCTTCCGGATGCTCGAGAAGATGTTTAAACATTGGATGTGTTTCAAACAATGGCTTCATATCATATATCTTTGTCTCACCTTCAGCAAATTGAACACTTAATTTGTAATCCTGTAACCCAGATACATTCTTAATTTTATGAAACATAAAATACCTCCTTACTCAAGGGGTGGCAATTTTCTGAATTCTTGCGTATCCCAAATGGTTTTAAGGTCTTCACGATGAATAGAAATCCATTCCTGGACCATGTTCATAGCCTTCTGTGGCAAGAATCCTTCAATAACCTCACCTGTCATAAAATCTATAGCCGCAACATCTTCGTTATATATTGCGTGAATATGTGGTGGGTTATGCTCACTTTGCAAAAAATACATTCTTATAATAATTCCGTAAAAACGTGATAATACAGGCATATAATCAGCTCCTTATCTCTCCACCAACATTATATCACGATATCGTGATATAGTCAATAGATAACACGAAATTTTTTCTAAAACAAAAGCCGAGCATTAAATCCCGACTTTTGTTTTAACTTATAATCATGCAATCACCGATGTGTACGGCATATAGGATGCCGTACAGTGAATAATGAATATTGAAAAATGAACAATTAAAAATTATTGAGGAAATCCGTGCACGGATTTCAACCGAAATTATTCATCATTCATTATTAATTCTTCATTTGATTATCCTTTAATGGATAATCATGCAATCACCAAATGAGAAAAACCTGTACTTCTCCTGAACTGCAATATTGTACGCATTAAGTATTTTTTCCTTATCACTAAGTGCGCTTACAAGCATAATAAGTGTTGACTTTGGCAAATGGAAGTTTGTAATGAGTGCATTTGTTATCTTAAACTTGTAGCCGGGGTAAATGAAAATATCCGTCCAGCCGCTTGATGCAACCAGCCTGCCGTCCTTTGCAGCGCTTTCAACTGTTCTGCAGCTTGTTGTGCCTATGCAGATTACCCTGCCGCCACTATCGATTGTATCGTTAACGGTTTTTGCACATTCCTCTGTCACAACATAATATTCCGAGTGCATCTTATGTTCTTCAACGTTATCTACCTTAACAGGGCGGAATGTACCCAACCCCACATGAAGGGTCAAAAACGCAAGCTTCACGCCCATAGCCTCGATTTCCTTCAATAACTCGGGTGTAAAATGAAGCCCTGCGGTGGGTGCCGCCGCACTGCCCTCGTTCTTAGAATATACCGTCTGGTACATTTCCTTGTCCTCAAGCTTTTCGGTAATGTATGGTGGAAGAGGCATCTCGCCCAATTCCTCCAGCACATTTTCAAAAAGCCCTTCGTAGAAAAACTCAACAACTCTGTTTCCGTTATCGAGAACTTCTTTTATTTCAGCAACAAGCTTTCCTTCACCAAAAACTACTCTGACGCCTTCCTTTGCGCGTCTGCCCGGCTTAAGGATAACCTCCCACTCGTTTGTGCTTCTTCTTGTTAAAAGCAAAAACTCCATAGCCGCGCCTGTGCCTTCCTTAACGCCGTAAAGGCGCGCGGGAATAACTCTTGTGTCGTTCAAAACAAGGCAGTCGCCCTCTTTGAGATAGTTTTTTACATTATAAAAATAATCGTGTCCTACCTCGCCGGTTTCTTTGTCAATTGTCATAAACCTTGCCGCAGCACGGTCTGTAAGAGGATGCTGTGCAATCAGCTCCTCGGGCAGGTAGTAGTCAAATTCTTCTGTGTTCATAGTCCTGTATCACTCCACTGTATATCGTCATTGCCATCATTTTCGGTTTCTTCAAACTCTTCGCTTTCAGCTTCGGCATCAAGTTCTTCCTCGGTGGGCTCTTCAATTTCTACCTCATTGTCGGTAACAAACTCTGTTTTATCTTCTTCCTCAACGACAACATTCTGAGCAATTTCAATGTCAGTAAAGTAGAAGTTAAGAATGTCCTTATAGCTATAGCCTTCCACAGCCATAGAATATGCACCCCACTGGCTCATGCCCACAAGGTGTCCCCAGCCGTGGCCGTTAAGGGTGTAGGAGTCGAAGCCTTCTTCTATCTTTTCTTCCTCCTCAGCATCGTAAGAAATTTCATAAAGCCCATTTGAGGAAAGCACATATGAGGGTTTCTCAATTTCGCTTATTCCGCTTCCCGTGAGAACATTCAATGTGGGGTACGCGGTTTCCTCTTCTTCTGCTTCGTTTTTGTGTCTTTCAATGGTAAAGGTGTTGCTGTAGAGGTTAAAGTAGCTTCTTACAGAGGATTTTGTTATGCTTGTTTCTCCTTCTGTACCGATAAAGGTAAGCTTTATAACACCGTTATTTTCACTTTTTTCTTCGATAACAACATCCAAAAGCTCACCAACGCTTTTGTTCTTTTTGTAAAGAATATCTTCAATCTGCTCTTTTGTAAAGGTTACACTCCAGTTGTAGCGTGTAGCATATTGAGGGTTTTCGTAAATGTCCTTCTTGCCCCTGAGGTAGCCAAGTGCCGCTGTCCACACATCCTCGCTGTTTTCTGTGTAGCCTCCGTCGCAGGAGAAATAATACAAGGGCACAATCTCGTCCTCGTATGTAACAACAACGCCTTGTGTTTCCCTTACTGCACGGCGTGTTGATACAGCCTCCGAGGAAACACCGCCGTAAACCTGGCAATGCTGTTCTGCGCAGATGTCAAAGCCGTAGGAAGAGTGCTTCCCGCCAATGGTGATGGCGTAGTTTCTTGCACACACAGCCTGTGCCTTCAAGGCTTCAATCGGCCATGAGGCGCTCATTTCCTTGCCAAGAAGGCTTGCGAGATAATCGTCCATTTTAACAATATTTATAACCCTCAGCAAGTCTCCGTTGTTCCGCACTTCAAATGCACCGCGGTATTCCTTACCGTTGTAAAAAATCGTATCGGTGCTTTCAATGCGTACAACATCTGTTACGCTCTCAAAATAGTCGCACTGTACCATTGCCTCCCGGGCATTAAGTGTAAAGGTAGTGCCCGGGTCAATTGTAGCAATATACTCCTCGGTATTTACATTGTAAATGTCAATATCCGCATTTGAGGAAAAGCTTGCTGTAGCCTTCGCCGAGCCTCCGTAGCTGAGCCCCACCCTTAAAACATCTTTATATTCAGCAGCGTTCACCGAAATATGCGCCGATATTATTATAAGGCATACAATAAAAAACAACCTTATTTTTCTCATTTTTGTCATCCTTTCAAGCTTTTGTGGAATTTTGACACAAAACCACGTATATACTATAACATATATCGTTCAAAATATCCACCCCTATTTTGTAAAATTTGTTTGACAACAAAAGCATGGGGTGATATTATATATTAAAGGTTTTTAGGCTTTTACAGAAACCTTTACGCAATAAATCTATTTTAGTAAGGTAGTGTTAGAAATGAACAAGAAATTGACAGTGGCCGTTGTTGGCGCAACAGGCATGGTAGGCAGAACTTTCCTTAAGGTTCTCGAAGAAAAGAAGCTCCCCGTGGATACATATTATCTCTTCGCTTCCAAGAAAAGCGCAGGCAGCAAGGTGCAGTTCATGGGTAAGGAATATGTTATCGAAGAGCTCACAGAAACATCCTTCGACCGCGGTATCGACATTGCGCTCTTCTCCGCAGGTGGCTCCACTTCTGAAAAGTTCGCTCCCATCGCTGCAAGCAAGGGCTGCGTAGTTATAGATAACTCCTCCGCATGGAGAATGGACCCCGAGGTGCCCCTGGTTGTTCCTGAGGTTAACCCCGAAGACATTAAGTGGAACAAGGGTATCATTGCAAACCCCAACTGCTCCACAATCCAGGCTATGGTAGCTTTAAAGCCTCTCGACGATAAGTACACAATCAAGAGAGTTGTATATTCCACATATCAGGCAGTTTCCGGTGCAGGCGTAGGCGGCTGGAATGATTTGGAAAAGGGTTTACAGGGTGAAGCACCCACAAAGTTCCCCCACCCCATCGCAGGCAACTGCATTCCCCACATTGACGTTTTCCTTCCCAACGGTTACACCAAGGAAGAAGAAAAGATGATTAAGGAAACAAGAAAGATTCTTGGCAATCCCGACATGAAGATTACTGCTACAACAGTTCGTGTTCCCGTATTCAACGGCCACAGCGAATCCATCAATGTTGAATTTGAAAAGAGCTTTGACCTTGACGAGCTCAAGGCAACTTTAGCAGCTGCTCCCGGCGTTGTTGTACAGGACGATACAGCAAACAACCTCTACCCCATGGCTATTACAGCTGCAGGCACAGACGAAACCTACGTTGGCAGAATCCGTCGCGATGAAAGCGTTGAAAGCGGTGTAAACCTTTGGGTTGTTGCTGACAACATCAGAAAGGGCGCAGCAGCAAACGCTGTTCAGATTGCTGAAAAGCTTATTGAATATATGAACTAAATTTTATAAAGGAGCCGACTCAATATGACACAAAACCCTATCTTCACAGGTTCCGGTGTTGCTCTTGTAACACCCTTTAATGAGGACCATTCCATCGACTTCGATACTTTAGGTTCTTTAGTTGAATTTCAGATTGAAAACGGTACAGATGCAATCATCGCTTGCGGCACAACAGGTGAATCCGCAACCTTGAACGATAAAGAGCATTTAAGCGTTATTGAATACGTTGTAAAGAAGGTTGACGGCAGAATTCCCGTTGTTGCAGGCACAGGCAGTAACGATACACGCCACGGCGTTGCACTTTGCCGCGAGGCAGCCAATCTTGGTGCTGACGGTCTTTTAACCGTTACTCCCTACTACAACAAAACAAGTCAGCGCGGTCTTATAGAGCATTTTGATGCTATGGCGTCTGCTTCTGACTGCCCCATGATTGTTTATAACGTTCCCTCAAGAACAGGTCTTAACGTGCTCCCCGAAACAATGGTCCAGCTTTCTAAGCACGAAAATATTGTAGGCATCAAGGAAGCAAGCGGTAACCTTTCACAGGTGGCAAAGCTTGCAAGCCTCGTTGGCGACAAGATTGACATTTATTCCGGTAACGATGACCAGAATGTTCCCATTCTTTCTCTTGGCGGTGTAGGTACAATCTCTGTTCTTGCTAACGTTGCTCCCCGTGAAACACATGACATGATAGCTTCCTACCTTAAGGGCGACATCGAAACAGCTCGTAAGCTTCAGTTAGACGCAATTGAGCTTATTGATGCACTCTTTATTGAAACAAACCCCATCCCCGTTAAGAAAGCATGTGAGCTTATGGGTCTTTGTCCCGGAACGCTCCGTATGCCTCTTTATGAAATTTCTGACAAAAACCTTGAAGTTTTAAAGAGCGCAATGAAAAATTACGGTATTCTTTAAAAAACGAAAGACAGACAGTTTTTCTGTCTGTCTTTTTTGATAGAAAGGACTGTTACAAATGACAAAGATATTACTCTCCGGTTGCAGTGGTAAAATGGGCAGGGTAATCGGTGCACTTGTTGCCGAAGACACCACGTGTGAAATTGTGGGCGGTATTGACCTTGTTGACGATGGCACACTCTCCTTCCCTGTTTTTTCATCGCCCGACAAGGTGAATGTGCAGGCAGATGTTATTATTGACTTTTCACACCCCTCCTGCCTAATCCCTACTGTGACATATGCTGCAGAAAATAAAATACCAGTTGTGGTATGCACAACTGGCCTCACTCCTGAGCAGAAGGCATACATGGCATCAAAAGCAAGTGACACAGCAGTGTTCTTCTCTGCCAACATGAGCTTGGGCGTAAATGTAATAATTGACCTTGCAAAGAGAGCAACAAACGTTTTGGAAGACAACTTTGACATTGAAATTGTGGAAGCGCACCACAACCGCAAGCTTGATGCTCCTTCCGGCACAGCACTTTACATTGCAGATGCAATCAATGATGCGTGCACAGAAAAGAAGGAATATATCTATGACCGCCACAGCGTGCGCAAAAAGCGTGAAAAGAAGGAGATTGGCATTCACGCAATCCGCGGAGGCACAATTGTTGGCGAGCATACAGTTATTTTCGCAGGCAACGACGAAATAATAGAATTAAAGCACACTGCCCTCTCCCGTGATGTGTTTGCCGAAGGTGCAATTGCCGCAGCAAAATTCATGGTTGGCAAAAAAAGTGGCATGTACGACATGAACGATTTAATTCAATCAAAGTAAACCAAAAGCTCCGACAAAATTGTCGGAGCTTTTTTCTATTATTTACTTCTTCTTATTCTTTCTCAGAAGCACAAGTGACTGTATTAAAAGGAACAGGCAAATCATTGCCGCCACAGTGATATTAGTCCACCATGCTTCGTCCAGACCAAGGGACGATACAATATTCTTGATGGTGCTTAAGCTTAAGACACCGAAGAAGGTGCCTGCAATGTTACCAACACCGCCACTGAGCATTGTGCCGCCGATGATACTTGATGCAATGGCATTCATTTCCGCACCGCTTGCATGTGAAACGGAGCCCGAGCCAACGTGCATGAAGTACACAAATCCGCCTATGCCTGCCAATGTGCTGCAAAGCATATGTGCAATGAACTTTGTTCGTCTTACATTGATACCAAGCATGTTTGCGCTGTTCACATTGCCGCCTACAGCGTAGAAGTTTCTGCCTGTTTTTGTCCATTTAAGTATCACAAACAGTATAACAACCACCAAAAGCGCCACTATAACACCGGGCTCAACGTAAGCAGGCACGTATATGCCTTTTTTATTTACTGAGCCCATAAAGGGCACATAAATACGCACAGCCTTCAGTGCCTTGAAGCCCTCGTGTGCAACGTTGAACTGAGTGGAGTTAACAATTGTTGTCATGCCCTTTGCGAAGAACATACCTGCAAGGGACACTATAAAGGGCTGTATGTCAAGATATGCCACCAGATACCCCTGCACTAAGCCGAACGCAACGCCGATGCCCAACGCAAGAAGCATTGCCGTTATAACATTACCGCCGTTAAAGTCAAGGTGCACCGCACAGCTCATACATACAAGTGCTGTCAATGTACCAACTGAAATATCGATACCGCCTGTTATCATAACAATGCTCATACCGCAGGAAAGTATGATAAGTGCCGCGTTGTCGTTAAGAATGTTGAAAAAGGTCTGAGGCTTTGTGAAGCCTGAGCCCAGGAAAACAACTGCGCTGACATACATCAGCAGGAATACTGCAATAGTAATCACAAGCAGTAAATTTGTGTCGGATATTCCGATTCTTGTCTTTAAAGAATTATTTTTCTTCATATCCTCACGCCTCCTTTACCGCTTTTTCAGGTGCTATCTTTTTCCACAGCTGTCCCAGCTTTTCACGCACCGTAGGAGCGCTCATAACAACAAGGATAATTACAACTATAGCCTTGTAAGCAGGAAGTGCATCCGAGGGCACCTCGAACTTATAAAGGGTTGTTGTCAAGAACTGAATAACGTATGCACCTAAAATCGACGCTGTCATGCTGAACTTACCGCCGCCCAATGCGTTACCACCCAGGGCAACTGCTAAAATGGCATCCATTTCAATATCCTTTGCAATTACGGAGTAGTTGATTGTTGAAATACGGCTTACCTTTATAAGCCCTGCAACCGCAACACAAAGCCCCATAATTACGTATGTAATAAACTTAATGAACTCGGGGTTTAAGCCATTAAGACGACTGGAATGCGAGTTTATACCAACGGCTTGAACATACAAGCCCAGGTTTGTAAACTTTAAAACCAATGCAATCACAATCATACAAAGAATTGCTATGAACACAGGTGTCGGCACAGGTATGCCGGGAATATAGTTGCCGAAATAGCTGAAGGAAACATCCTTTATAACGGGAAGCTGGTTGTTGTTAATCCACGCTGCAATGCTTCTGCCCGCAGTAAACATAATGAGTGTTGCAACCATGGGCTGAATTTTGAAATATGCTACCAGCACACCGTTAAAGGCACCAAAGAGCATTGTTGCCACACAAGCCACCAAAAATGCCACAATAATGGGAGCCTGCATTGTTTCGGGTCTGGGACCTGCTGCTCCGCAAAGAATGCGGAGAATAACACTGCCTGCAATGGCAATTGTTGCGCCAACTGAAATATCCTGTCCGCCTGATGCCGCTGTTACCAATGTCATGCCGATTGCAAGAATTGCCAGCTCTGAGGCGTTATTGAGAATGGTCATAATATTTCCCGAAAGAATGGGGTCGCCTGCGTTGTTCTGACCTAAGGTGATTTTAAAGAAGCTCGGGTCCGCAATAAGGTTAAAGACAATCAATATGAGAAGTGCCGCAATGGGAATAAAAATCTGATTACGGAATAAGCCAACAAAAGCCGAGCCTATGCCATTTTTAGCGTTTTTCTTTGCCATATTACTTGTCACCTCCTGCAATGGTAGCCATGATATTATTCTGTGTCAGCTCGTCACCCGTAAGTGAGCCTACCACCTTTCTGTCGCGCATAACAATAAGGCGCGAGCAGGTACGGAGCATTTCGTCTATTTCCGAGGAAATGAAGGTAACGCTCTTTCCTTCATCGGCAAGCTTCAATACAAGCTTCTGTATTTCAACCTTTGTACCTACGTCAATGCCGCGTGTTGGCTCATCAAGTATCAGATACGAGGGGTCTGTGAGTAGCCAGCGCGCAAGAATAACCTTCTGCTGGTTACCACCCGAAAGAGACTTGATGGGCGTGTTTGTGGATGCCGTTTTAATCTGTAAAAGCTTTATGTATTCATCGGCAAAGGCTTCTGCCTTGGCTCTGCTGAAGGGTCTGAAAAAGCCCTTCATTACCTGCAGTGCAAGGATAATATTTTCCCTTACGGACAAATCGCCGATTATGCCGTCACGCTTTCTATCCTCGGCAAGATAACCTACACCCTTCTTCATTGCGTCAAGGGGCTTATTGATCTTAACCTTTTTTCCGCCCACTAAAACCTCGCCGCCAACTGTCTTGTCGGCACCGAATATAGCACGCACACATTCGCTTCTGCCTGAGCCGAGAAGACCGGTGAAGCCGTTAACCTCGCCCTCGTAAATTTCAAAGTCAAAGGGAGCAACACCTGTTGTGGACTTAAGCTGCTTCACCTCAAGCACCGCCGTACCGTGGTGTTCGCTATTTTCATTTTCGGCATGCTTCTTTATGTCAGAGAGGTCATCAAGCTCTTTACCGAGCATTTTTGAAACAAGCTGAACTCTCGGAAGCTCTGCTATAGGATACTCATCCACAAGCTGACCGTCACGAAGCACTGTAATCGTGTCGCACACCTCGTAAACCTGGTCAAGGAAATGAGTTACAAATATAATACCAACACCCTTTGCCTTTAACTCGCGCATAAGAGTAAAGAGCTTCTGCACCTCTTGCTCGTCAAGGGAGGATGTGGGCTCATCCAGGATTAAAACCTTACATTCCATATCAACTGCACGGGCAATTGCAACCATCTGCTGAACGGCAATTGAGCAGGAGCCAAGCTGCTGAGTAGGTAGAGCCGGAATCTGCAGACTGTCAAGGAGCTTTTTCGCATTTGAGTTCATTTTGACCCAATTCACCCCTGCACCCTTTGTTCTGCCTATGTACATATTTTCCGCAACAGTAAGATTAGGGCAAAGCGTAATTTCCTGATACACAGTGCTTATGCCTGCGTTCTGCGCCTCCTGGGGAGAGCGTATTACTACGCTTTTTTCGTCGTCGCCTATAAAAATCTGTCCTTCGTCCTTCTGGTAAACGCCTGTAAGAACTTTTATAAGTGTGGACTTACCTGCGCCGTTTTCACCCATGAGTGCGTGAATTTCGCCCTCACGCAATGTGAAGTCAACATTCTGCAGAGCTTTCACGCCCGGGAAATATTTACATATTCCGCGCATTTTTAAAACTGTTTTCTTATCCCCCATGCTCTCGCCTCCGTTATATAAAATAAAGCAATAATTCTACACCTTTGTGCATTACATTACGGGAAAGCTTTTCCCGTAATGTAATACACGCGGTGCGGACTATATATCCGTACCGCGTGTGCAGTTTATGTAACTAAACTAAATTCAAATTATCAGATACCGTACTGATCAACGTCAGCCTGTGTAATTGTTGTTGCATCAAAGCCCTTTTCTTCCATGATTACAACCTTTTCAGCGGGTTCAACGCCTTCTTCAAGACCGTCGATGATTTCATCGATATAATCAGCCTGGAAGGGGTTGCACTGACCGTCATAGTTCCAGTTGCCGTTAAAGAGTTCTTCAAGAGCCCACTTGTTGCAGTCGAAGCCCATGATGATAACGTCGCCGTCAACACCGTGAGAGATACCTGCTGCGTCAAGAGCTGCTACAGCACCCTTAGCCATGTCATCGTTTTCAGCGTATACAACGTTGAATTCCTTACCGGAGTCGATAACTGCCTGAACGATCTGCTGAGCTGTTTCAGCGTTCCATTCAGCTGTCTGCTGTGTTACAAGGTTCCAATTGTCGTTTTCTGCAACCATTGTGTCGAGCGCGCCTGTACGGCCGATCTGAGCGGAAGAGCCCATAACACCCTGGATGTGGATAACGTTGTAAGTTTCAAGGTTCTGGGAAGCGAGCCAATCAACAGCTGTCTGACCTTCCTTAGCCATATCGGAAACGATAGATGCTACATAAAGGCTTTCGTCAGCGTCGATTGTACGGTCAAACAGGATAACCTGAATGCCTGCAGCCTGAGCGTCCTGTAAAACTGTGTCCCAACCTGCTGTACCTGCAGCGGAGATAAGTAAGTAGTCAACTTCATCCTGAATGAACTTCTGAGCTGCTGCGATCTGTTCGTCATTCTTTAAAGAATATGCGAAAGATGCTTCGTAGCCGTTTTCTGCTGTGAATACTCTCTTCATGTCAGCGTCATTAGCTGTACGGTAGCCGGATTCGTTGGGGTCGTTGTTGATAATACCAACTTTGATTAATTCTACAGCTTCTGTAGCATCAGAAGGTGTTTCAACGGGCTTGTCGCCACCGCATGCTGCGAGTGCAAAAATCATTGCAACTGCTAACATAAGACTAAGTAACTTTTTCATGTTTCATCCTCTTCTTTCTTTTTTTGTTTTTTGACGTCTGCTTACAGACATCCTCTTAACATCATTAAAGCACAGTTTTATTTTTATGTCAACCCATTTTTATGAATTTTTATCAAATTTTACTTTAATAGGCTTGCTTTTTTGTGCTTTTTGCACAAATTTGTATATTTGCTCAACAAAAAAGGCTGTTGGTGTCCACAGCCTTTTTAAATCATTTTTTAGTTTTCTGAAAGCTCTTATAAAGCTTTGCCAGACCGCCCTCGCTTGTTTCTCTGTAGCGACGTTTCAAATCCTTCCCTGTTGCATACATAACCTCAACAACCAGGTCAAAGGAAATTTTTCTCGACTCGCTCAGAAAGCTTGCAAGGCTTATTGCATTAATGGCACGCATTGCTGCAACGGCATTACGCTCAATGCAGGGTATCTGCACCAAACCTCCCACAGGGTCACAGGTAAGCCCTAAATGATGCTCCATTGCAATTTCCGTTGCATATTCAATTTCATCAAGGCTTAAGCCAAAGAGTTCACCAAGAGCCGCAGCAGCCATTGAGCAGGCAGAGCCTATTTCCGCCTGACAGCCGCATTCCGCGCCCGAAATTGATGCATTTGTTTTTATAACATTGCCTACAACGCCTGCAGTTGCAAGTGCTTTGACAATATCCTCGTCTTTAAAATTACGTATTTGTTGTTCATAGTACAAAACAGCAGGCAATACCCCCGCACTACCGCAGGTGGGAGCTGTTACAATAGTTCCTGCTGCGGCATTTTCCTCGCTTACGGCAAAGGCGTAGGCACACACAAGGCGGTTTTCCTTGGTCTGGGCGCTTTCGTCAATGTGGCGTGTGTTGAAAAGCTTTTTTGCCTTTCGGTGCACATCAAGCCCTCCGGGAAGTATGCCGTCGGCTTTAAGCCCATTTTGCACGCTTTCCTTCATGGTTTGCCAGATGTCCGATAGGTGCAGAAATATGTCCTCGCCCTCTTCCTCCTTCACATATTCCCATAAGCGCATATCGTGCTTTTTGCAATAGTCCGAAACTTGCGAAAACTTTGTGAAGCGGTAAACATCCTTTGAAATGGAACTGCTCTCGTTCATTATGTCAATCATTCCGCCGCCAACGCTCAGTATTCTCTCATGACCTATCTCACATCCGTCCTTGCAGGGATAAATGTCCATTGTGTTAGGATGCGGAATGTCATTATTTTTCAGGTCAAACACTATATCAACCTTGCAGGGTGCCAGTGTTTCGCGGATAACACGGTCAGTTCCGTGACCCTCACCTGTTTTAGCAAGGGACCCGTAAAGCACCACACGGTAAAAATCGGCATCCTTGTATTTATTTTTGCAATAGTTGCAGGCTCTTTCGGGACCCATTGTGTGACTGCTGGAAGGTCCCCTGCCTATTTTATATAATTCACGAAGAGATTTCATAACAATTCTCCTTTATAATCTATGCTTATATTTTACACCTATTTAATCATCTTTTCAATAAAATTCCCTCTGCAAAATGTGTATTTTTTTGCAAATTGCATATTTACATATTTTACATAAAGTTTTATAATATATTAGGTTAGTCAAAATTTAATATGAAAGTTGGAACAGTTATGATTAAAAAGTACATATCTGACCTGAAGCATGAATTTAAAGGCTACAACGGCGGCAAGCTTGCCAAGGATGCTATGGCAGGTCTTACCGTTGCGGCGGTTGCCCTTCCTCTTGCACTTGCCTTTGGTGTGTCATCTGGTGCCGATGCACAGGCAGGGCTTATCACTGCCATTTTTGCAGGTCTTATAATGGGTGTTTTATCAGGTGCCTCATACCAGATTTCCGGTCCCACAGGTGCCATGGCGGCAATTCTTATGGGCATAAGTGCAGCTTACGGTATTGAAGGGGTCCTCATTGCAGGTCTGCTTTCGGGTATCATTTTGCTTTTGGCAGGAATCTTCAAATTAGGCAACCTTGTATCATTCATACCTGCGCCTGTCATCACAGGCTTCACCTCGGGTATTGCAATCACAATAGCATTAGGTCAGGTTGACAATTTCTTCGGCACAACAAGCGTTGGCGAAAATGCCATCGAAAAGCTTTTAAGCTACGGGCAGTTAGGCTTTAGTATTGATATGACAACATTGTTTTTCGGGGCCTTGGTGGTAGTAATCATGCTCATTTATCCCAAAAAGCTTAACGCAATCATTCCCTCTTCACTTATGGGCATTATCATTGCGCTTGTAGTTAATATGATTATGAACCCCACCCCCGTAATAACAGAGGTTGGCACAATCCCCTCGTCTCTTGTAAGCAAAAACGGTCTGCTTACTGCGGGCGTTGATTTTTCAAAAATTTCCGCTCTTATTTCTCCTGCAATTTCCATTGCGGCACTTGGCATGATCGAGTCGCTTCTTTGCGGTGCAAGCGCAGGTAAAATGAAGGGTGAAAAAATGGATGCACGCCGCGAACTTATCGCTCAGGGTATTGGCAATATAGTTATTCCCCTCTTCGGTGGTGTTCCTGCAACAAGTGCAATTGCCCGTACCTCCGTTGCAATTAAATCCGGCGGTGTTACAAGGCTTGTAAGCGTGTTCCACTCTGTAACATTACTTCTTGCAATGTTCCTTTTAGGTCCCGTTATGAGCCGCATTCCTTTAGCAGCACTTGCAGGCGTGCTCATGGTAACAGCATGGAGAATGAATGAATGGCATGAGATTAAGCATATTTTCAAGAACAAGCTTTATTTCTCCATTCTTCAGTTCCTTGTTACAATGATTGCAACAGTAGTATTTGACCTCACAATAGCAATTATTATAGGTGTGCTTCTGGCAATGCTCGTATTTGTTGTTAAAAACACTGAGCTTTATCTCAAGATAAGTGATGTTGATAATGCAAAGCTTGAAGGTAAAGGCATTAATATTTCCGATGATGTACGCGTTCGTGTAGTATACCTTGCAGGTCCTCTTTTCTTCGGTACACAGGACAAGGTTATGAACGCACTCAGCCAAATGCCTGATGATACAAATACAATTATTCTTTCCATGCGCGGTGTTCCTTATGTAGACGACAGCGCTGTTACAGAGCTTGAAGCCGTAGCAAAGGAATGTAATGATAAAAACATCCGTCTTCTTATTACAGGATTGCAGGCAAAGGTTGAAAAGCATCTTACAGACTCGGGCTTTATTGCCTCCTTCGGCAGTGATAATATTTACTGGGATGCAGTTGAAGCATTCCGCTCATTACAATAATTTAATCAAAATGAGCTGTTGCGTAATTGCAACAGCTCATTTTTTTCGCAAACGAATACCCCCCTGCAGTGCAGAGGGGTATTAAACTCATTTTATACCTAATAGCTTTTCAGCCTTTTCAACCTCTTCCTTGCTTGGAGAACGAACGCCGTCCAAGGGATAAGGCAGATTTAATTTTTTCCACTTGAAAAGACCTAATGTGTGGTAAGGAAGCACCTCAACCTTTTCAACTGTATCAAGAGTTTTTATAAACTCTGCTGTTTTTGTAAGGTCCTCCTCGCTGTCTGTAACACCGGGAACAAGAACTCTTCTTATCCACATAGCAGTGCCCGATGCAGAAACGTGCTTTGCAAATTCAAGAATGTTCTTATTTTCACAGCCTGTCAAATCCTTATGCAGCTCTTCATCAAAGGCTTTCATGTCGAGCATAACAAGGTCTGTATACTTGAGAAGCTCATCGAGCTTTTCAATGTATGCTGCATCGTTTTTAAAGGGCTGACCGGATGTGTCGAGTGTTGTGTGAACACCCTTTGCCTTTGCCAGCTTGAAGAATTCCGTTACAAATTCCATCTGCAGTAAAGGCTCACCGCCCGAAACGGTAACACCGCCCTTTTCAAGGTTTTTGCCCCAATAATTCTTATATCGGTAAACCTTGTCAAAAAGCTCTTTCACAGCCCACAGCTCAGCTTTCCATTCTCCTCCGTTCTCTGCCCATGTTTCGGGGTTATGGCAGTACTTACAGCGCATTGCGCAGCCCTGCAAAAATACCACATAACGAACACCGGGGCCGTCAACGGCCCCGAATGTTTCATGAGCATGAACAAGACCCTTTTTACAGTCTGTCATGGCAAGTACGTGCAATAACGTCAAGCTGCTGTTCCTTTGTGAGGTCGATGAACTTTACAGCGTAACCGGATACACGGATTGTGAAGTTTGCGTATTCTTCCTTTTCAGGATGTTCCATAGCATCGATAAGCTTATCCTTACCGAATACGTTGATGTTTACATGGTGAGCACCCTGGTCGAAGTAACCGTCAAGAATCTGAACAAGCTTTTCTGTCTGTTCTGCTTCATCGCGACCAAGAGCATCGGGGTTGATTGTCTGAGTATTACTAATACCGTCAAGAGCCCAATGATAGGGAAGCTTAGCAACAGAGTTGAGAGATGCAAGAAGACCGTTCTGTTCTGCACCGTAAGCGGGGTTCGCACCGGGAGAAAGAGGCTCGCCTGCTTTTCTGCCGTTGGGCATGTCAGCTGTTGCCTTACCGTAAACAACGTTACTTGTGATTGTAAGGATAGATGTGGAAGGCTCACTTTCACGGTATGTGTGATGCTTCTTAATCTTTTCCATGAATGTTCTGAGAAGCCAGATAGCGATATCGTCTGCACGGTCATCGTCGTTACCATACTTGGGGAATTCGCCTTCGATTTCGAAGTGCTTAGCTACGCCTGTTTCTTCGTCACGGATAACCTTAACCTTTGCATACTTAATAGCAGAAAGGGAGTCAACAACGTGGGAGAAACCGGCAATACCTGTAGCAAAGCTTCTCTTAACTTCTGTATCGATAAGAGCCATTTCGGCTGCTTCGTAGTAGTACTTATCGTGCATGTAGTGGATTGCGTTAAGTGTATGTACATACAACTTAGCCAGCCATTCCATCATAGCTACATACTTTTCGATTACTTCATCATAATCAAGATATTCACTTGTGATGGGCTTATAAGCGGGACCTACCTGCTTGAGTGTCTTAGCATCAACACCACCGTTGATAGCGTAAAGAAGACACTTTGCAAGGTTAGCTCTTGCTCCGAAGAACTGCATTTCCTTACCTGTCTGTGTAGCGGATACGCAGCAGCAGATAGAATAGTCATCACCCCAGATGGGCTTCATTACATCATCGTTTTCATACTGAACAGAGCTTGTTCTGATAGAAATTTCGCTTGTGTACTTCTTGAAGTTTTCAGGAAGTGCAGAGGAGTAAAGAATTGTAAGGTTAGGCTCGGGAGCAGGACCCATGTTTTCAAGAGTACGGAGGAAACGATAGTCAGTCTTAGTAACCATGCTTCTGCCATCCATACCGATACCACCTACTTCAAGTGTAGCCCATACGGGGTCACCTGTGAAGAGCTGGTTGTATTCGGGTGTACGAGCAAACTTAACCATACGAAGCTTCATTACGAAATGGTCGATAAGTTCCTGAGCATCCTTTTCTGTAAGGATACCTGCATCCATATCTCTCTTAATATAGATATCAAGGAATGTAGATACTCTACCAACACTCATTGCAGCGCCGTTCTGTGTCTTGATAGCAGCAAGATAACCAAAGTAGAGCCACTGAACAGCTTCCTGAGCATTTGTAGCAGGCTGAGAAATATCATAGCCGTAGGAAGCAGCCATAACCTTCATGTCCTTAAGAGCCTTGATCTGCATAGCAACCTCTTCACGTGCGCGGATAACGCTGTCACGCATGCTGCTTTCGCCGCAGGCTACCATGTCCTTCTGCTTTTCAGCAATAAGGAAATCGATACCGTAAAGAGCAACTCTTCTGTAGTCACCTACGATACGGCCTCTGCCGTAAGCATCGGGAAGACCTGTGATGATCTTGTTGCTTCTTGCAGCTCTCATTTCAGGTGTGTATACATCGAATACAGCCTGGTTGTGTGTACGGCAGTATTCTGTGAAAATCTTACCGAGTTCGGGGTTGGGTGTGTAGCCGTTTGTTTCGCAAGCCTTCATAGCCATGTTGATACCGCCAAAGGGCATGAATGCTCTCTTGAGGGGCTTATCTGTCTGCAAACCTACAACCTTTTCCAGATCCTTCAAGGATTCGTCAATGTAGCCGGGACCATATGCTGTGAGTGTAGCAACCTTTTCGGTTTCCATGTCAAGCACGCCGCCGTTTGCTCTTTCTTCCTTCTGTAATTCGGAAAGTCTTCCCCAGAGCTTGTCTGTAGCTTCTGTGGGGCCTTCAAGGAAAGAAGAATCACCGTCGTAGGGTGTGTAGTTCTTCTGAATGAAGTCACGTACGTTTACTTCAAGTTTCCAGATTCGGCCTTCAAAGCCTTCCCATGCCTTAAAATCAGTCATGTAAATTACCTCCTCTTTATATGAAAAAATATTAAATATGAAATTTAGGCAACTGTACGTCACCACATATCATTATACCGCATAAAATCTTGCTCGTCAATCTTTTTATAGTAGGAATTGACAATTATTTTGCCTGTTTTTCAAGCAGTAAATCAATTTCATCCTCAGTAAAAATTTCCACTCCGTTTTCCTTCAAAAGCTTTGTCGTAATGCCCTCTCCACGGACAAGTGTGCCTGTGAAGCTTCCGTCGTAGACCCTATCTTTCCCGCAGGAGGGACTTTTTGCTTTAAGAAGGGCGTACTTTGCATCAAAAAGCTTTGCCATGCGCAAGGTTTCCCGGGCGCCTTTGTTATATTGCGCTGTCACATTTTTTCCTTCACGGTTTAAAACCATATCGCCTGCTATTTCACTTGGCACCCTTGGTGTTGGTAAGCCTCCGTAAATTTCAGGGCATACAGGTATGAGATTGAATTTTTTCTCAAGACCCTTAAGGTCATACTCCCTGCTCTCGCCGTCATATCGGCAAGAAATGCCCAAAAGACAGGCGCTTATAAGCAAATTATCCATGCTGCATCCCTCCTTTGTTTACATTATAGCACAGATAAAAATGATAATCAATACTATTTTCACAAAAACATAGTGAATTGGTATGTTTTTGTGAAAAGTGCACAAAAGTGTAAAACAGGCAACCTTATCGGCTACCTGTTTTAATTCTGTTAATTGCTCTTTTAAGCTTCAATTCTGCTAATTTGAACTCAAATTCCGTGGTATTGTTTTTCATGCGTTCCTCTGCCTTTTCCTTGGCGGCATGAGCGCGTTCAATGTCAATTTCATCGCTCCACTCAAAGGCATCGGTTATAATTGTAGCCTCGCCGCCTGTCACAACAAGCGTACCGCCGCTGCAGGAGGCTGTGCGCCACTCGCCCTCTGCCTTCACCTTAACTACGCCTATGGCAAGAGGTGTTATATATTCGGTATGCCTTGCAAGTATGCAGACATCGCCGGTTGTAGTTCTTGCAATCAGTCTTTCAGCTAAGCCGTCAAAGGCAAGACGGTCGGGGGTAACTATTTTCAAGCGGTACTCCATCATGCACCCTGCCCCTTCTCTCTCGCCTCGTCAATAGTTCCCACAAAAAGGAACGCCGATTCGGGCAAATCGTCACACTTGCCTTCAATAATTTCCTTGAAGCCGCGCACGGTTTCGCTTAAGGGCACGTACTTGCCCTGCATGCCTGTAAACTGCTCTGCAACGGAGAAGGGCTGAGAAAGGAAGCGCTGCACCTTTCGTGCTCTTGCAACAATAAGCTTATCCTCTTCACTCAGTTCGTCCATACCCATGATTGCAATAATGTCCTGGAGCTCGTTGTATCGCTGCAAAATTCGCTGTACGCTCTTTGCCACATTATAGTGCTCCTCGCCCACCACATCGGGGGTAAGAATTCTTGATGTGGATTCCAAGGGGTCAACTGCAGGGAAAATACCCATGGAGGAGATTGCTCTTGACAAAACCGTTGTCGCATCAAGATGTGCAAAGGTTGTAGCGGGAGCGGGGTCAGTAAGGTCATCGGCAGGCACATAAACCGCCTGAACTGAGGTAATTGAGCCCTTCTTTGTGGAAGTAATTCTTTCCTGCAGCTGACCCATTTCCGTAGCCAGTGTGGGCTGATAGCCAACGGCTGAGGGCATTCTGCCCAAAAGCGCAGACACCTCGCTGCCCGCCTGTGTGAAACGGAAAATGTTGTCAATGAAGAGCAGTACATCCTGACCTTCTCTGTCACGGAAGTATTCCGCCATTGTGAGACCCGAGAGTGCAACTCTCATTCTCGCTCCCGGAGGCTCGTTCATCTGACCGTATACCAAAGCTGTTTTGTCAATAACGCCACTTTCCTTCATTTCATTGTAAAGGTCGTTACCTTCTCTTGTTCTTTCGCCTACGCCACTGAACACACTGAGACCGCCGTGCTCCTTGGCAACGTTGTTTATCAATTCCATGATAAGCACAGTCTTGCCCACACCTGCACCGCCGAAAAGACCAATCTTGCCGCCCTTTGCATAGGGGCAGATAAGGTCAACAACCTTGATGCCTGTTTCAAGTATGCCGCTGCTACTCTCCTGCTCCTCGTAGGAAGGCGCAGGGCGATGAATACACCATTTTTCCTCGCATTCGGGCGCGGGAAGATTGTCCACGCTCTCACCCAGAAGATTAAAAATTCTGCCAAGAGTGCCTCTGCCCACGGGAACACATATGCCGCTTCCCGTGTCGATAACCTCACTGCCTCTGGAAAGACCGTCTGTTGAGCTCATGGCAATACAGCGCACAACATCGTCGCCGATATGCTGTGCAACCTCAACAGTTATATCTGTATCCTTGTTTTTTACTATAAGGGCATTGTTAAGGTCAGGAAGCATTCCTTCAAACCTTACGTCAATGACAGGGCCTTCAACACGAACAACTCTGCCTGTACTCTTTTCTGCCATAACTTACACCTCGTTTTTTTACATATCACTACCTGCAACAATTTCAGTAATTTCCTGAGTTATTGCACTTTGCCTGGAGCGATTATATTTGAGTGTTAAATCCTCAATCATTTCGTCGGCGTTTTTGTTTGCCGCCTGCATTGCGTTACGCCTGCTCGAAAGCTCCGATGCCACAGAGCTTGTAACAGCGCCGTATATAATTCCCGATATATACTGGGGAATAAGCTGATTAAAAACCGCTTCCACGCCGGGCTCGTAAATGGTGAGCACGCCCGGCTTTCTCTCCCTTTCAATTTCGGGTACAAAGGGAAGGAGCGTTTCTGTTTCTGGCTCATGCGTCAGCACATTTACAAATTTTGTGTAGCTCACATCAACCCTGCCGAATTTACCCAACTTGTAGTCTGCCGCAATAAGCTGAGCAATGCGCATACAGTCGCCCGAGCGCACCTTCGCCGCCAGAAGATAATCGTAGGTTAAAATGTGCACGTTTTTCTTTGCAAAATATTCGCAGACCTTTTTGCCTATGGGAACGATATAGTCCCCATCCTTAATATTAAGAGAGCGGAACAGATTTGCGTTATAACCCCCTGCCAACCCTCTGTCGCCTGCAATTACAACATGACATGCGCTTTTTTCACCATCACTCTTACAAAAGGGCGATGAAAAGTCGGTATTATTTTTCATAAGCTCTGTGGCAAGGCTCTTCAACGACTTAAAATAGGGCTGTATACGTTCCATGTTTTCCTTTGCGCGCCTAAGCTTGCTTGTGGCAACAAGCTCCATTGCCTTTGTAATCTGCTTTGTGCCTTCAACACTTTTTATTCTGTTTTTAATTAATTTTGTAGACTGGGCCATTTCCCCACCCCGTTAATTAAAAAATTTGCTTTTAGTATCCTCAATTGCAGAAATTATAAGCTTTTCGGTATCCTCTGTAAGGTCCTTTGTTTTGCCGATATCTTCAATTATCTGCATGAAATTGTTCTGCACATTCTCAAAAAGGAATGCTTCAAATTCGGAAACCCGCTCAGTGGGCACATCCTTGAGGTAATCGTTTACGCAGGCGTAAATAATAACAACCTGCAGCTCAACCGGGACAGGCTTGTTTCTGCCCTGCTTGAGTATTTCGACAATTCTTTCGCCCTGCGCAAGTCTTGCCTTTGTGTCCTCGTCAAGATCTGAGCCGAACTGAGCAAAGGATGCCAGCTCGCGGTACTGTGAATACATAAGCTTAAGCTTACCAGAAACCTTCTTCATTGCCTTAATCTGCGCACTGCCGCCAACACGGCTTACGCTGATGCCGGGGTTAACCGCAGGCATGATGCCACTGTGAAAAAGCTCTGTTTCCAAAAATATCTGCCCGTCGGTAATACTGATAACATTTGTGGGAATGTATGCACTAACATCGCCCGCCTGTGTTTCAATAATGGGAAGAGCCGTAAGAGAGCCTCCGCCGTATTCGGGAGAAAGACAAGCCGCTCTTTCCAACAATCTCGAATGAAGGTAGAATACATCGCCGGGGTACGCTTCTCTTCCCGGAGGACGGCGGATAAGAAGGCTCATTGCTCTGTATGCAACCGCATGCTTTGACAGATCGTCGTAAATAATGAGCACGTCTTTACCCTGCGCCATAAAGTATTCACCGATACTGCAGCCCGAATAAGGTGCAATATACTGAAGCGACGCACTGTCGCTGGCTGTTGCAGACACAACAATTGAATAGTTCATGGCACCGTTCTTTTCCAGTGTTTCAACAACCTGCGCAACGGTGGACTTTTTCTGTCCGATTGCAACGTAAATACAGATAACATCCTTACCCTTCTGGTTAATGATAGTATCTGTTGCAATAACTGTTTTACCACTCTGGCGGTCGCCTACAATAAGCTCACGCTGTCCGCGACCAATGGGAATCATTGAGTCGATAGCCTTGATACCTGTCTGCAAAGGTACACTTACGCTTTTTCTTTCAATGATTCCGGGCGCCTTAACCTCAACTGGACGGAAGGTGTCAAATTTAATTTCGCCCTTGCCGTCAATGGGTCTGCCCAGTGCATCAACAACTCTGCCAATGAGCTTTTCGCTTACGCCAACCTCTACAACTCTGCCTGTTCTTTTTACAAGGCTGCCCTCTTTAATGCCAACGTCGTTACCTAAAATACAAAGGCTTACGGTGCCCTCGTCAAGGTTAAGCGCCATTGCAACCTCGCCGTTTTCAAACTCTACGAGCTCATTTGCCATGCAGTTTTCAAGACCTGTGGCTGTGGCGATACCGTCACCAACCTCAATAACTCTGCCTGTTTCTGTTTCCTTTGTTTTATCTGAATAGTTTTTTATCTGTTCTTTGATAATGCTTGCAATTTCATCTGAATTAAGTCGCAAAAATGTCACCCCAAACTGTTATATTTTGCTTATATATCTCTTTATTGTCTCAAGCTTTCCATTGAGTGATGCATCAATACTGCTGCTTTCGGTTTCGATAATTATTCCGCCCATGAGCTTTTCGTCAACAAAAAACTCGGGCACAAGCTCCTTGCCCGTTGCCGAAGAAACCCTTTTTACTATTTCAGCTTTCTTTTCATCACTCAGCTCGATTGCTGTGGTTATTTTGGCACGTTCAATGTTATGCGCCTTAAAATACTCTTTTTCGTAGCTGTCTGCAACCGCAGGCAAAATTTCAAAAGCCCTCTTCTTACAAAGAAGCTTCATGAAATTAAGTACAAAGGGATGCACATTTCCCGAAAAAGCCTCTTCGAGAAGCCCTTCACGTACATTAAGAGCAATTGCCGCAGAGGACATTAGTGTTGCATATTCACGGTTTTCGGATAGCACAGCCTTTACTAAAGCAAGGCTTTCGTACACTTCCTTCTCGCTATTATTCTCTTCTGCCACGCTATAAAGAGATGAGGAATACAAACTTATTCTCTCATTCATCTGAGCCACCTAACCCTTCCAGGGCTTTGGCGATAAGCTCTTCATGGTCCTTTTTGTCAATATCCTTTTCGATAATCTTCCTTGCGATATCAACCGCCATTGTGCCTACCTCATTTTTAATTTCGGCATATGCCGCATCACGCTGTGCATCAATGTTCTTTTGTGCGCGTTCAAGCATGCCTGCAGCCTTGTCCTCGGCTTCCTTCACGATTGCATCGCCGCGGAGGCTTGCGCTCATGGTAGCATCGGCAACAATTTTTTCAGCCGATATGTGTGCTGTAGAGAGCTTTTCTTCGTATTCGGCGCGCATTTTGTCAGCTTCAAGCTGAGCCGTCTTAGCCTTGGAATAGTCTGCCTCTATTTCGGCATTTCGTGCTTCAAGCATCTTCTGTATAGGCTTTAAAAACAGCTTCTTTACAAGGAAAAACAAAATCAAAAGGTTGACCCAAGTGAATATAAAGGTCCATGTATCCAATGTAACAAAGGATAAATACTGTTCCATGGATATCCTCCTTACCAATAATTAAAAGTCAAACTTGCCTACACCGAAGGGGTCAACGAAGAGAAGCAACAGAGCAATTACAAGACCGTAAATACCTGTAGATTCTGCAACCGCACAACCAAAAAGCATTGTGGATGTGATGTCGCCCTTAGCCTCGGGCTGACGGCCAACAGCTTCTGCAGCCTTACCTGCCGCATAACCCTGACCTACGCCGGGGCCGATACCTGCAATCATTGCCAGACCTGCACCGATTGCGCTGCCTGCCATAACTATAGCTCTTACTAAATTTGTGTCCATAATAATACCTCCAGAAAATTTATATAATTTTAAATTTAAAACAACAAAAACGATTATATGCGCTTTGCACATGATATGCACTTCGTGCATTATGGTAGATTTGCTATGCAAATCTTTGATGTTTCTACCTTCATGAACCATAGGTTCATATCATGTCAACAGACATATCATGGCGAAGCCAAATCATGCCATTAGGCATATCATTCAAATTTACTCGCCTGCGCTTGACACATTTACCATTGTCAGCATTGAAATGATGTATGCCTGCAAAAAGCCCGTGAACAAGTCGAAATATATCGACAGCACCGCAGGTAAGCCTGCCTGCAGAATGGGAATGTTTGCAATAAATTCCACGGGAATCCATCCTAAAAGAAGGTTTGATGCACTCGCTAAAGCAGTGTACATCATGCCCGTAATTACAATACCCGCCGCAATGTTACCGAAATGACGGAATGCCATTGAAACAGGGTTTGCAAACTCGCTTATGATGTTTATGGGCGTAATCAGTGCCACGGGCTGTGTGTAGCCCTTGAGCCAACCGCCTACACCGTTTGTTTTTATGTTTGTTGTAATGACCATAATGCTTGTGAGTATTGCCATTGCACCCGTTGTGGACAAGTCACCCGTTACGGAGCGAAGCCCCATAAGGCTTATAAGCGAGCCAAACATGGAGTATGCAAAAAGTGCACCGATATAAGGCGTAAAGCCTGTCCACTTTTTGCCCATGACACCTTCAACAAGCCCTGTCAGCATAAAATAAATTTTTTCGGCTACAAGCTGCCTTTTTGAAGGGCTTTTAGTTACAAGGTTTCTTGTTAAAAACCAGCATAAAAAGCCTATAAGCAGAACAACCAGCCAACCGTGAACTATTGTTTCCGAAATCTTGATGCCGCCTAACAAGGGTATTTCAAACAGCACCTTCGGGCCTCTTATTTCAAGGTTCAACTTTCAGCCACCTCTTTTTCATTATCTTCCTTTATGCGCAGCCTACCGACTATGGTTATAACCAACCTTTGATAAAACAGCGGAATGATTGCCGCAACCCAATTAAAAACAGGAAGCTTTATGGCGATAATAATCATTGCCGCCATTGCAAGAAGTCGATATGTGTAGGTTGCGGAAACTCTCTTTCTTGCATTATCGGGGTCCTTTTCAAGGTTTTTGGAAACGGAAAGTGCCAGCCATAAAAAGCTCAAGGACACAAAAGCGTTGCCTAAAAGTGCGCCCCATATAACCGAAAGAGAAAACTGCCCTGCTAAGGCAAAAACAACAACCATAATGGCGCCAAGAATAAAGTTGCCTGCACAAACTCTTAAAACATCAGTTTTTACGCTCTTTGTCATTTAGCTTACCTCCCATTTCTCTGTTTACTGTTTTTATAAACTTCATCATATTGAGTGCCGATGCGGCTACACCAAGTATTATTGCCACAATTACTATCCAATTACCAATATTGAATTTATTTTTTGCCCACACTGAAGCAACGGTGCACAAAACTATGGGCGTAACCATATCAAGTCCAAACTGTGTAAGATGGCTTATTGCCCTTAAATGCTTATATTTATTTTCATCCGACACAAAATCAGCCACTTTCTTTACCGTTTCTTAACTTTATTTGTATTTTATACCTTTTTATTCCTGTAGTCAATAATCTGTTTCTTTATTTTAAATTTATTCACATTTTACGCGACACAATCTTGTAACTCATGCACGGGCGACCACCCGTTTCGTAGTTCAATTCTCCAAAAACCTTGCCGCTTTCAGCTAAATAGTTCATGTATCGTCTTACGGTAACGGAGGTAAGCTTTGTTTTTTGCGCAATGTCATCACCTGTGAGCCATTTATCTTTATTTTCCGCCAAATGCGCCAGAATAAGACTAAGCGTTTTCTCCTGTATTCCCTTAGGGTGTAAATCTTCACTTTTCTTTCTCGAGCTGTCAATTATAAAATCAATATTCTTTTGACTAAGCTCTCCCAAGTCCTTCAATGCATCAACCTGTGCAATAAATTTCTCCAGCGCTATTTGAAAACGGTCAAAGGTAAACGGTTTTACAAGATAATCTACTACACCAAGATGCAGTGCCTCCTCAAGAGATTCTTTATCATTTGCCGCCGTTACCATAATTGCCTCTGCCGATATTTTTCGTTCTCTTATCTGTCTTAAGGTTTCAAATCCATCCATTTGAGGCATATACACATCAAGGATAATCAAATCCACGCTTGTTTTCTCCAAATATTCCAACGCACTTTTCCCGTCCTTGCATTTTCCTGCAACCTTAAATTCCTTATTGCGACCGATGTACTGCTCGTTTATCAACTGAACCATAGGGTCGTCTTCAACTATCAATACCTTGTACATATGTCAACTCACCGCTTTCTTACATGTGATTATTTATCTGTAAAGCTTACGGAAAATGATGTTCCGACGCCTATCTGAGACTCAACGGTTAATTTGCCGCCTAATGCTTCAACCATTGTTTTCACTTGATAAAGTCCCGTGCCTCTACCCTCACCCTTTGTCGAATATCCGTTTTCAAATATATGCTCTATATCCTGCGCTGTTATTCCGCATCCCGTATCGTCCACGGTAATAAGAACCGCTCCCGGGCGTGAATAAATTCCGAACAACAGCTCTTTTTCTGTATCATATCCGTCCTCTGAGGTGTTCATTGCGTCAAAGGCGTTATCAATAAGGTTGCCTATTATCGTCACAAGCATCTCGTATGGCAATGGCATATCCGTTTTTGAGTAAGAGCATCCTTCTCTCAAAACAAACCTTACATTTAATTCCGACGCACGGGCGCTCTTGCCGATAAGCAATGCCGCCACCGCAGGCTCATTTACCGCCTTCATAATTTTGCTTATGGTTTCACGCTGTACAATTGTTATATTTTCAATATAAGCCGTCGCCTCATCATACATCTGCATCTGCAGTAAGCCCAATATAACATGCAGCTTATTTGTAAAATCGTGATTGTTTGCCCTCATTGAGTCAACCAAGTATCTTGTACCTGTTAAATCCTCCATCAGGCGGGTGTATTCAGCCCTGTCATGCAGTATTCCGATTGCACCTATTATTTCATCTTCGTTCTTAACGGGAATTCTGTCAATAAGTATGTCTGCACTGCCAATGCTGTGCTCCTGTATGTTAAACTCCTTTTCTCCACTCTTTAATGTATGAGTAAGCCATGTTGCATTGCAAAATTCATCAAGCTGTCTGTTTACAACCTCACCTTTCACCCCAAGTAATGTTACAGCCGCGTTATTCGCGAACTGTACCACACCATTATGATTTATTGCAATAATCCCCTCATGAAGAGATTCCAGTATATTGTCTCTAATTTGGTACATTGCCGAAAACACATCAGGCTCATAACCGTGAAGGCTTTCCTTAATCTTTCCCGACAATTCGTTTGAAATCATAAGCTCCATAAGAACTGCTGCCAGAGTAATCAAAAAGAAAATGAAAAGTATCTGCATCGTCTGTTCACGAATATTCTTCATAAGCATAATAGCCATAACAAAGCCTTTATAGCTACCGCCATCGTCATATATAGCGGCATAGGCTCTTCTTTGATTACCCGAAGGTCCTACATCGTCCGCCGCATAGTATTCCTTCACGCCCTTTTCAAACTCGGGACTTGTGCCGTCGTAAATTGTTCCTATAAGTTCATGGTTTGAGTGATATATTCTCATGTTGGAATTATCAACAACGGAAATTACGTCTATATCATCGAGCGAATCACGCAACGAATCCAGGTATTCAAATACAATAGTGTTATTGCCTTTTTCCTCATATTCATTAAGTATCGGCGATATCGCTATAGCCTCTGCAACATTTTCAAGATTTCTGTCTCTTTTCTGTGTTTCAAAACAGATATTAAGCAATATACCGGCTACACCAAGAAAAAGCGCCAGCGTTACAATCAGAATTAATTGTGTACGGAAAATATTCTGCTGTATGTTATTCAGCGTATTTCCCTTTCTTTCAAAATTTATCTTTGGTTTCATATAAATCATCTTTCCTTTGTAATCACATTTTAATGCAATTATATAATATTCAATTTTCGTGATTTTGAAAAGACTTTTAAAAGTAAAAAAAATGAAATATTTAATAAATTTTTGTTTGTAATTTTCATAAAATTGTTTTTCTTGCTTTTTGATGCTATTCTGTGCTCAACAAAAAAACAAGGAGGCTTTTACAATGGGTTCTGTTTTCGAAACAATTATGCTTGTATGCTTCGGGCTGTCATGGCCGCTAAACGTAATTAAAGCATACAAAGCGCGTACTGCAAAGGGTACCAGTCTTCCCTTTATCATTCTTATTATTACAGGCTACGTTGCAGGCATCACCGCCAAGGTGGTAACACAGCAGATTAATTATGTGTTTATTGTTTATCTTATCAACCTTGCAATAGTAGCAATAAATGTTCTTGTATATTTCAGAAACACACACTTAGATAAAAAAGTAAGCTGAGGAGGACTTCACATGTATACAAACGAAATCAAAAAATATATCGGTTTGAATGAAATTGCAGAGTCAGGAGGCATTGTTATCCTTGGTGGAACAGAGGATATAGCCATCCCCCTTTGTGAACTAAAGCAGGCTTTTGACCTTACATCTAAGCTTTATAACAGAAGCGTAGAAAATCTATCCGTCACAAATGCCGCGCAAATTTACGATATCTGCATTTCTCCCATCAACCCGGAAACAATTCTTTTACATATTGGTTATTCGGACTTAAAGCTTTTTCAGGAAAACCCCACGGAATTTGACAATCAATATCGTCAATTAATAGAACAAATCAAACTTTCTGACAAAAAGTGCAACATTGTAATTATCTCTCTGAAAAACCCCGGAAATTCACCTGTCATTTCCGATTTGAACAAGCATCTTAAATACATTGCCGACTCCGAGCATTGCGAATTTTCAGACATTTCACTAAACCGTGTATGGAATCCCGGTGAAACCAAAGATGTCATTTCTTTTATCTATTCCTTAGGCTTTGTACGTCCGCTCAACATAAAGCGTCCCATATATGACTTAACCAAAATACTTTTCTGCTATAACACCTGTAGCGGATTAGCTTAATTTACCAAAACAAAAAGCACCCATTGGGTGCTTTTTGTCATTCTATATACTGACTTGTGTAAAGCTTATAATAAAGCCCTTTCTTTTCCATCAATTCGTCATGTGTGCCGCATTCCTTTATTGTGCCCTTATCGATATACATAATGCGGTCGGCATTTCTTATGGTTGACAGGCGGTGCGCAATAACAAAGCCTGTTCTGCCCTCCAAAAGGCGGTTGATACCCTCCTGGAGCGCCTTTTCCGTCTTTGTGTCAATGCTACTTGTTGCCTCGTCCAGAATAAGTATCTTGGGGTCACTAAGAAGCACACGGGCAAAACTGATAAGCTGTCTCTGACCTGTGGAAAGGCGGCTTCCTCGCTCGTTAACCTCGGTGTCGTAGCCCTGCTCCAATTCCATTATAAACTCGTCGGCACATACAGCCTTTGCAGCCTTCCTTATTTCCTCCTCTGTGGCATCAAGCTTGCCGTAACGGATGTTGTCGTAAACAGTTCCCGAGAAAATGAAGGTGTCCTGAAGCATAACGCCAACGTTGGAGCGAAGGGACGACAATGTAAACTTTGTTATGTTTTCCCCGTCGATGAGTATTTCACCCTTTTGTATGTCGTAAAAGCGTGTCAGAAGATTTATGATAGTAGTTTTGCCTGCACCTGTGGGGCCTACGATTGCAACGGTTTCGCCCGCTTTTACCTTAAATGACATATTATCAAGAATTTTTACGCCCTCTTCGTAGGAAAAGTCAACGTTTTTAAACTCAACGTTACCACTAACGTTTCCCATGTCAACTGCTCCGGGCAGGTCGCTGACCAGCACGGGTGTGTCCAGAACCTCGTAAATACGCTCAAGGTATGCTGCTGTGTTTACAAGCTGATTGTAGTAATTACATATATTGAGGATGGGGTTCCAGAAGTGGGATACGTAGCCTACAAAGGCAATGAGCGTACCTGCAGTAACCATTCCACCGTTGACAAGGTCATGACCGCCCACCAGAAATACCATGCAGGTTGTGATAGTTGAAATGGTTTCAACCATGGGCCAGTTGCATATGTCAATAATTTTGGCTTTCATGAAGCTTGTGCGCACGTTTTCGCACTGCTCGGAAAATATTTCCTTGTTCTTTGTTTCGCGATTAAAGGACTGTGTAACCTTAATTCCCGAAATGCTCTCGTGTATGTAGGCGTTGAGGTTACTTTGCTTTGCGCTGTAGTTCTGCCACACTCTTCTCTGCTTGTTCTTCATCATGAAAATAACAGCCGAGAAAACAACAACGCCGCAAAGCATTATAAGTGACAGCTTGACGCTTAATAACATCATAAGTATGAGTGTTACAACAATTGTAAAGGTGTCGGTAATAAGGTTTATGAGACCGCCCGTCATAAGGTTTGAAATGCTGTTTACGTAGTTTATAACCCTAACCAGAATTTTGCCGTGAGGACGGGAGTCGAAAAAGTCAAAGGGCAAAATCTGGAGCTTTTTGAAAACATCGCGCCTTAAATCGGCAACAAGGCTTTGCCCTGCAATGTTCATGGCTTTAAGGCGGAAGCGCTCAATAATCGCATTGAAAATGTAAATGCAAAGAAGCCCTAAGCCCAAGAACAGCACTGTTTTAAAATCCTTTTCGGGAAGGCTCACGTCAATGGCGTGCCTTGTTATCATGGGCGAAAGCATGCCCAGGGTGCTTGTTAAAACCACAAGAGCTAAGGTTAAAAACATAAGCCCTTTTACAGGAAGGAGATATTTTGCCAGCCTGACTATGTACTCAAATTTAAACTGACTTTCCAAGCGTTCGTCAACGTCAAATTTATTACGAGCCATTATTCTCCCTCCTTTACATTGAAGCTTCCCAGCTGTGTATCGCAGACTTCCTTGTATTTTCCGCCCAGCTTAATAAGCTCTTCGTGTGTACCCTGCTCAATAATGCTGCCCTTTTCCATAACAAGAATAAGGTCGGCATTTTTAACGGAGCTTATGCGGTGAGCAATAATGAACATTGTTCTGTTGCCCGCTTCGTGGGAAAGCATTTCCTGGATATATTTTTCTGTTTCCATATCAACGGCACTTGTAGTATCGTCAAGGATAAGTATGGACGGGTTTTTAAGTAGCGCTCTTGCAAGAGAAATTCGCTGCTTCTGACCGCCCGACAAACCAACGCCTCTCTCACCTACGATTGTGTCGTAGCCTTCGGGCATTCTCGAAATAAAGCTATGGGCATCAGCCTTGATTGCCGCATTTCTAACCTCTTCCTCGGTTGCATCGGGGTTGCCGTAGGCAATGTTACCTTCGATTGTGTCCGAGAAAAGGAAAATGTCCTGCATAGCCATAGCCATGCTCTTTCTTACGTGCTTTAAGCTCATGTCCTTTACGTTCATGCCGTCAAGAAGGACCTCGCCCTCGGTTGCATCGTAAAAGCGGAACATAAGGTTTGCAATGGTGGACTTGCCCGAGCCTGTTTCGCCAATTATGGCAATTGTCTGCCCACGCTTTGCCTCGAAGGACACGTTTTTAATTGCAGGAGAGCCGTCGTAGGAGAAGGAAACGTTTTTAAAGCACACGTTACCCTCAAGCCTTTTATTTCTTTCCTTATCTTCTTTGTTGCCGTAAATTGCAGGCTCGGCAAGGTAAAATTCCTTAACCTTGTCTGCTGATGCCATCATGTTGCTTGTATCGTTAATAAGCCAGCCGAGAGAGCGCATGGGTGCATTGAGCGCCCAGCTCATGGAGTTGAAGGTTACGTAGTCACCTACGCTCATTCTTTCTGTGATAACCATCCAGCCGCCAACTACAAGCACAAGCACGTTCAGTGTGTTTGCCAGGAAGTTTAAAAAAGGCATATACTTCTGAGCAATTCGGTTGGACTTTATGTTTGCATCTTTGTAGGCGTTATTGGCATCGTCAAATTTACTGAGCTCATACCCTTCCCTTACCATTGCCTTTACTACGCGGTTACCCGATATATTTTCCTGAGCAACTGTATTGAGCTGGCTGAGGCAAGCACGTGCATTACGGAATGCAGGGCCAACCTTTCTTGAAAAGAAGAAGCCTGTTGTGCCGATAACGGGTGTTATGGCAACAAGCACCAAGGTCAGCGGAAGATTTATTGACCCTAAAATCACAAGTGCTGTTACAAACAAAAACAAATTTTCAATCATGCCGTTCATAACCCAGGCAACAAAGTGACGGATAGAGTCAATATCGCCTGTGAGACGGTTCATTATATCGCCCGTGCGGTTAGAGTCAAAGAACTTAAAATCCTGCTTCTGGAGCGACTCGTAAAGCTCAAGGCGCATATTTTTAATTATTTTCTGGCTTGTTCCTTCAAGGATATAGTGGTCAATAACCCTGAAAACATCCTTTAAAAGCACCGCTAAAAGCATCGCCAGTACAAGAGAGCCTAAGAGCGATACATTTCCGCCTGAGAAAACCTCGTCAACAATCATGCCCTGGATAAGCGGTCTTATATTGCTGAGCACAGTGTTTGTAATTGTCAGCAAAAATGCAAATGCCATCATGGGCACATAGGGCTTTATATACTTAAACATCCATTTTCCGGTTTTCATAACAGCCACCTTCTTTCACTTGGTATGTTAGCACCATTTTTATTCAAAGTCAATGCAAAAAATGGCTTAAATTCAAGTTTTTTACACTCAAATTCAAGCCATTCAAATATACGCCTTTTATGTATTTCAATACTCCTTTACAAACAGCTTTACTGCTTCCGCACCCTTGTCTGCCGCCATGCGCGCAAAGGTTGGATAATCCATATGGCTGTCGTCACCTGCACCGTCGCTTATGGCGCGGATAACCGCAAAGGGGGTTTTATTCACATAGCACACGTGCCCGATGCTGCCGCCTTCCATTTCACATGCAATGGCATTGAAAGCAGATGCAATATAGCTCTTTTTGTCGGCACTGTTAATAAACTGGTCGCCCGATGCAATTGTGCCGATAACGCTCTTTAAGCCTATGCGTTCAACGCAGGCTGCAATTTTTTCTGCAACAGCATAGTCTGCAGGTATTTTCACAATATTGATGCCACTGAGAAGTCCAACAGGGTCTCCCAAGGGTGATGTATCCATGTCGTGCTGAACTACATATTCACTCACTGCCACATCGCATATGTTAAGCTCCTTTGTAAGTGTGCCTGCAACGCCTGTGTTTATGATAACCTCGGGGCTGTATTTAATAATCATAGCCTCGGCGCATATTGCGGCAAAAACCTTGCCCACACCACACACAGCCGTTACAACCTCTTTAGAAAAAAGCGTACCACGGGTAAAGGTAACACCGCTTACAACCTCGGTTTCCTTGTTTTCAATCGCTTCGTTGATTTTATCAATTTCAATCTGCATTGCGCAAATAATGCCTATCATATTTTTTCTCCTTTGTAGGTAAAGTCGTTTTTTTCGCCCTTTGCCTTTAAAATTTCAAGATATTTTCTGCACTCTGTCTTTGCTTTTGCAAGGTCAAGCTCAAGGTAGTTACCGCATTCGCGTCTTGATTGACCGTACATTTTTTCTTCATTAAGAATGCCTTCCAAGACCTTCTTTGTTTCTTCAAAAACCACATCTGGCTCCACATTTCTTGTTAAAAGATAAAACCCTGTTCTGCAGCCCATGGGTCCGAAATATATAACGTTTTCGCCAATGGCGCTGTTTCTGACCAGTGTTGCAAACATATGCTCAACCGAATGCATTGTAACATTGTCCATATAGTCGCCATTGTTCGGTTTTCTTGTGCGCATATCAAAGGTTGTAACATCGCCGTCAATACGGGATATGTACATACCCTCGTCGAGCAGATCGTGGTCAACTGTAAAAGATGCTATTTTATGCATACTGTATTCTTCTCCTTATTATATCAAGTGCGCAAAGTGCGCTTTTATTTCTTACTCTTTCTCTGTCGCCGTGCTGTACAAAGCGGAAAACCTCGCAGCCTTGCTTGTCGCTGATGCCTATATATACCAAGCCAACGGGCTTTTCCTTTGTTCCGCCTGTAGGGCCTGCAATGCCTGTTACAGATACTGCAATATCGCTACCCGAAACCCTTCTTGCGCCCTCTGCCATTTCCTTTGCTGTTTCCTCGCTTACGGCGCCATATTTTTCAAGGGTTTCGTGCTTTACGCCCACAAGCTGCATTTTCGCTTCGTTTGCGTAGGTCACAAAGCCAAAGCCGTACACACTGCTTGCACCACTTACCTCGGTTATCATTTTGCCTATAAGCCCGCCTGTACAGCTTTCTGCGGTGGAAACGGTGAGCTTCTTTTTGTTGAGCTCATTTACAACAACCTCTGCAAGGCTTGTTTCATCACCCTCGCCGTAAATATATTCGCCCAATCTTTCATACATAGCAGATACGGTTTCGTCTGCCATTGCTTTAGCCGTAGCCTCATTTTCTGCAGAAGCTGTCACACGGAAGGTAACCTCACCCTCCTTTGCGTAAGGCGCAATTGTTGGGTTTGTCTGGTTTTTAATAAGGTCGTCGCACATAGCTGCGGCTCTGCTTTCACCGATGCCGAAAAGCCTTAAAACACGGCTGTATAAAACCGTACCCGACTTATTTTTAAGATACGGCAGAACAGTTTCGTTAAACATGGGCACCATTTCCCTTGGTGGTCCCGGCAGCATAATTGCCGCTTTTCCATCATCTTCAATAATACACCCCGGAGCTGTGCCGTTGTTGTTTTCAATGACAATCGAGCCTTCGGGCAAGTATGCCTGCTTTTCGTTGTTCTTTGTAAGGTTTTTGCCCGATTCCTTGAGGTAGGAAACCATTTTGTCCATACATTCAGCGTGAAAAACCAGTTTTTTACCAAACACTTGGGCAACGGTTTCCTTTGTTAAATCGTCGTCTGTTGGTCCCAGTCCGCCCGTCATAATTATTATATCGCTGCGGCTCTTTGCAAGAAGCAATGCGTCCTTAAGCCTTTGGGGGTTATCCCCCACAACCGAGGAATGATTAAGCGCAATGCCTGCCTCGGGAAGATGGGATGCAATAAAATGTTCATTTGTGTTTAAAACCTGCCCCATGAGAAGCTCGGTTCCTACGCATATAATCTCAGCTGTGAGCATAAGAAATCCTCCGGATATTTAAATTAATAATGAATAATGAAAGATGAACAATTTCGGTTGAAAATCGCCATAAGCGATTTTCTTCATTGATTTTTCATTATTAAATATTCATCAACAAAGTGACTTCATTATTCATTACAATGATTTTTCTAAAATCATTGATTACTCTGCTTCTATTCTTATCCACTCTGTATCTTCCAAAGCCTTATTTACCCAGTAGTCCATATCAAGCTTACTTTCGCTCTTTAAAATGTTTTCTAATTTAGGCTTTGTTGTGGGATGCTTGGGTACAAATACCGTACAGCAGTCCTCATAAGGAAGAATGGAGGTTTCAAAGGTACCGATTTTTCTTGCAATCTGTATAATTTCTTCTTTATCCATACCGATAAGGGGTCTTAAAACGTTCATTTCCGTAGACGCATTTGTAACGGATAATGCTTCAATCGTCTGGCTGGCAACCTGACCTAAGCTTTCGCCTGTAATAAGTGCCATTGATTTGTTTTTCTTTGCAATCTTTTCGGTAACCTTCATCATCATTCTGCGCATGATAATTGTAAGGTGCTCCTCGGGGCAATTGTCACGGATTGCAAGCTGCTGCTCTGTAAAGGGCACAACATACATAGTGAAGCCGCCTGTGTACTGGGCAATAATCTTAGCCAAATTAACAACCTTTTCCTTTGCCAGCTCGCTTGTATACGGAGGTGATGTAAAGTGCACCGCTTCTAATTCAACGCCGCGCTTTGCCATCATGTAGCCTGCCACGGGCGAGTCAATACCGCCCGAAATAAGAAGGGTGGCTCTGCCGTTACTTCTCACGGGCATACCGCCGTGACCCTTGATAACTGCGCTGTCGGAGAAAACATATGCCTCGTTGTCGCGGATTTCAACCCTTACCAAAGCATCGGGCTCCTGTACGTTAACCTTCAATCTGTGGCACTTTGACAGTATTGCACCGCCCATAAGACGGGAAATTTCGGGTGAATTGTAAGGGAACTTCTTGTCGCTTCTCTTAGCTTCAACCTTAAAGGTTTTTACGTTATCCATGAATGACACAACGTATTCACTGCCCTTTTCGAGTATTGTATCCATATCCTTTTCAAAAACGCCTGCACGTGTTATGGATGCAATGCCGAAAACCTTTGAAATGCGTGTTGCCAAAGCGTCAATATCTCTTCCCTCGCAGGGTGTAATGTAAATAATAGCCTGGCTTTTTCTCACCGAGGCAATCCACTCGTCACCTGCAGCACGGCGGATATTACCTACCAGCATGTCTTCAAACTTATTACGGTTTAAGCCTTTAAGTATAATTTCGCCGTATTTTACCAATAATATTTCTCTCATAGTGTTGTTCCTCTCTTTACTTTTATTAAGTAATTGCAACATTTTTATAAGGTACGGGGACACAGCCATTCATTTCCACTATAGCATGTGACAATCACCAATTGCTCTTTGCTGTGGGTAGGCAGTGTCCCCCATAGTGGGTTTCAGTAACTTTTGTTATCGCCTGAACATTTTGATTATTTCTTTTATTGCTTCAATTGTTTTATCTATTTCCTCTTCTGTTGTATAGCGTGAAAAGCTGAAGCGGATGGCGTTGTCAGCAAACTTTGCCTTCATTGCCGCTAAAACATAGCTCTTATGCTTACCGCCTGCACATGCAGATGCGCTGGACACGCAAATACCCTTACTGTCAAGTGCGTTGAGCATAACCTCGCTTCGCACGCCCTCAAAGGAAAGGTTTAAAATATAATCCGAAGCATTTTCGCAGCCGTTATAGTGCACCTTGCCTAAACTTAAAAGCTCGCTCTTCATTTTTTCTCTGAGATTGCGTATTCTTTCGTTTTCGCTTAAATCAATCATTGTAACGGCTTTTGCAAAGCCTGCTATGCCAAAGGTGTTTTCTGTGCCGGGACGGATATTCTTTTCCTGCCCTCCGCCAAAAACGCTCTTTTTTAAGTCGTTTATGCCGCTTTTGACAAAAAGTGCGCCCACGCCCTTGGGACCGTGTATTTTATGACTGCTGACACTCATAAGGTCAACACCCATGCGGTAGGGCTTTGTTTCAATATGACCGAAGGACTGCACCGCATCGGTGTGAACAAGCACCCTTGCGTTCTTCGCCTTGGCACCCTTTGCAATCTTCTCAATGTCAATAATTGCTCCCGTTTCGTTATTAACGTGCATAACTGACACAAGGCAGGTTTTGTCGTCAACGGCAGCAATTACCTTACCGGGGTCAATGCTTCCGTCTGCCTCGGGGTCAATTTTAATAACCTCAAAGCCCATTGCTTCAAGATAGTCCATTGTTTTTAAAACAGCATCGTGCTCAATACTGCTTGTAACAACCCTCTTACCCTTTTTTATGTTTGCCGCGCCGAGTAGGGCTATATTGTCGCTTTCCGTACCGCCCGAGGTGAAGTAAATTTCACCCTCGCTTACGCCTAAGCTTTCGGCAATACATTTGCGTGCATTTTTAAGCACCCTCCCTGCCTCACGACCAACGGCATGAGTGCTGGAAGGGTTGCCCCAACACTCACGCATACAGCTTGTCATTTCTTCAATTACTTCGGGTGCAATAAGGGTGGTTGCACTGTTATCAAGATATATCATAGCATTTCTCCATCAGAAGTTTATTTCGTTAGCAAGCATCAGTAGTATGTAGCCGAAAACCATAAAAATTGCAGGAGGAAGAATGTACTTTTTGTGGCTCTTCCATTTTCTTTTAACAATTATCGCCAGAATGGAAAACAGCGTTGCGGTAAGCCCTATCATAAAGGCATGTGTTGCCACAACAACATGCTTCATGCCACCATGCGCAAGATAGGGAAACACCCACAAACGCAATATAAAAGCAGCTATTGCCAGAATAACGCACTCTGCAATAATAACCTTGGTAAATATCGAAAGCTTTTTACTCTTTTTTTCTTCCATACTTGTTCGCCTCCACACAAATATCTTATTATATCATACCACTAAAAATATAAATTTTCAACAATATTATTTACTTTGACTTTTTGCTTAAAATATGGTAAAATAATATGAAATATTAAAGAAAGGCGGGATAGCAATGCGCATTGAGTCTGAAATAGTGCATATCGAAACCGATATCATCGAAGAAACCAATATTACCGAAACAATCGAAGAATTGCTCCGTGAGCGCAGCTTTTCGCAGCTCAAGGGCATGATTTCCGAAATGAATCCCGCTGACCTTGCGCTCATTATGAGTGAGCTTCCCGAAAAAAAGGTTGCAATTTTCTTCCGCCTGTTGCCTAAGGATTTGGCAGCGGAAACCTTTGTCGAGATTGATACCGACATGCAGGAGGATTTAATTCACACCTTCTCCGATGTAGAGCTCCGTGAGGTGTTCAACGAGCTTTACGTGGACGATACAGTTGACATTCTTGAAGAAATGCCCGCAGGTGTTGTAAAACGTATTCTCAGAAATACCGACCGCGAAACAAGGCATGTTATAAACGAGCTTCTGCAATACCCTGAGGATAGCGCCGGCAGTATCATGACAACAGAATACGTGCGTCTCAATTCCTCCCTCACCGTTTCCGATGCCCTTGCGGTAATCCGCAGAAGCGGTGTTGACAAGGAAACTATCTACACCTGCTACGTAACCGACAACAACCGCCTTGTTCTGGGTGTTGTTACGGCACGTATGCTTCTTACCTCCTCGCCGGATAAAATCATTGAGGAGATTATGGCAACAAACGTAATTGTAGCCAAAACCACCGACGACCGCGAAAGCGTTGTAACTGCGCTCCAGAAGTATGACTTTGTGGCGCTTCCCGTTGTTGACGATGAAAACCGCCTTGTGGGCATTGTCACAATCGACGATGCTATCGACGTTTTGCAGGAAGAGGCTACCGAGGATATTGAAAAGATGGCGGCTATCACGCCTACGGAAAAGCCCTACCTTAAAATGACAGCATGGGGCTTGTTCCTGTCACGTATTCCGTGGCTTTTACTGCTCATGATTTCTGCCACCTTTACGGGAATGATAATAACAAGCTTTGAATCATCCCTTGCTTCTCAGGCAGTTTTAATTGCCTTTATCCCCATGCTTATGGGTACGGGCGGTAATTCGGGAAGTCAGTCCTCAGTTACGGTTATCCGTGCATTGAGCCTTGACGAGTTGCGCCTGGGCGACATTTTCCGCGTTGTATGGAAGGAGGTCCGCATTGCAGTGCTTTGCGGCGGCTGTCTTGCTCTTGCCTGCTTTGCAAAAATCTGGCTTGTTGACAGAATTCTCCTTTCAAATGACGAAATAACCCTTATGGTTGACCTTGTTATATGCATTTCTCTTTTTATAACCGTTCTTACGGCAAAAATTGTGGGTGCAATCCTGCCCATGCTGGCTCAGGCAATAAAGCTTGACCCTGCTGTTATGGCAAGTCCCTTTATCACATCAATTGTGGATGTTCTTTCACTTATTGTGTATTTCCGCGTAGCAACAGCTGTTTTAGGTATTTAGTTATGAAAAAGCTTATTTCTATTGTTTTAATATTTATTCTGTGTCAGAGTGTGTGCGTTATGGCAAATGATAGCAATATCAGCCTTGACCCGTATCCCTATTCTTCCCACGTTTTGGGCGAAGACCTTGTAATTTACGGCGATACGGATTTTGACCAAGTAACCTTAGGCTTCTATTACCCAAAGGACCAGGGCTATATGGGCTATGCAAAATATATAATTACAATTACTGCCGACGAACTTAAAAATGGATACGTTATCCCTACCGAAACCTATTCACGCCTTTGGCCCGAGGGCGATTGGACGGTTGTTGTGCAAAACGGCAGTGCCCGTGATGAAATAACAATTTCCATGGCAATAGATGCGTCCTACGACCGCCATGTACGCATATGTGAGTACTCGGACAACGCGCTTTCATTTGTTGAAACCTATAGCTGCCGCGGAATTGTCATTAAAGACAATGTACTTAGTTTTTCACTTGAAGACGGAACAGAGTACCGCATTTTTTCCTGGAACAATTTTGCCCCTGCGAACAGTGGCAAAACAAAGCTTTTTATAGCAACCTATAAGGACGGTTACATGACTGACATAAAAACCTATACGGGCACTCTTACCGATTTTGGTAATCACATAACGCTGACTGTCTCGGATACAAAGCGTGTTGAAATACTCTACTGGGAAGACAATTTAACCCCCGTACAATGAAAAAAGACTTCTGATTTTATAAAATCAGAAGTCTTTCTTTTGTTTTATCCGTTAAGCTTTGCATAACCCTCTTGTACAATCTGAGCCTTTCGCGCATCCATTTCGGCGTAAGCCGTTGACTTTATAGTTGATGCAATGGATGTGTCAGCACCAATTGCCTTAAGCTCAGTTACCAGCTGGGCAACCTGTGCATCAACTCTTGCATAGCATTCGTTTTCAATCTGTGAAGCTGTGCCTGAGAAATGCTGCACCCCTGCAACCTTCGCATCACGCCAGGTTATTCCGGGGTTTGCTTTTTTATAAGCCTTCACCCAGTTGCTTGCGCTGCTTGCCAAAGCTCCTACTCTGCCTTCAAATTCGCCCTGAATTGCATAAAGCTTGGACACATGCCTTGCCACAATCTGCTCAGCTGTTTCGCCCGTCTGAGGCTTCTGCGGTGTTTTATCCGGCTCCTTTTCAGGGGTTTTATCCTCAGCTTGACCAGGTGTCTCAGTCTGAGGCTTATCTGCATTTTCTGTCTGCGTATTATTATTTTCAACAGTTTCTGTTATAATCTGCGCAAGAATCTGTGTTTCGGTTTTTTCACCGCTTTCAATCTGCTGCTTTTCCTCATCGGTATAATCACGCAGCTCCATATTGACATAGTTTCTGATTTCTTCAGAGCGCTCGCTGTCAATTTTCTTTTTCTTTTCGCTTGTAACCTCAGGCGACTCGGTGAGCCCCTGATACAGTGCCCTTATATTTGAAGGGTTAACAATGCTCCAGTCAACGGCGCTTATGTATGACCAGAAGTATATCACAACCCCGGCAACTGCCACGAGCGCCAAGGTATAAAGTGTTCCTAACAGAATTAAAAGTTTCTTTTTCATATAACTACCTCCTCGCTCATTATACATTTATTTACTTCTTTTGTCAATGAAGGTGTCTGTCTGATACATGAACAAAGTGTAAATTTACAGCGTTTTTTCAGGGAAATACATATACAGATTACACTTGAGCATACCGTTATACAGCTTCCTTTTTTTGTCAGCCTTCCTGCCGTAAAATTTCTCAAAATCCTCATAAGAAGTAAGGATAAGCTTTGATGCATTCTCATATTCTGCAAATTTTCTTCCCATAACGGCATAGAGCCTTTCAACGCTCTTTTTGTCCATCAGGCGTTCACCGTAGGGTGGATTGCACATTACAATGCCCTTATCCTTAAACGCTCGCACGTCCTTTACATCGGCTTTAAAAAAGCGTATTTTGTCGGCAACCTTGGCTTTTTTTGCATTGGCAATTGCCAGTGAAACAGCGTCCGGGTCAATATCTGAGCCGAAAATTTCAACCTTATTGTCACGCTGTTCATTATCCCTCGCTTCTTCTCTTGCATCGGAGTAAGCGTGACCCTCTTTAAACATGCCCCACTTTTCACTCTCAAAGGAGCGATTTATACCGGGGGCAATATTCAAGGCATACAACGCAGCCTCGATGGGAATTGTACCGCTGCCGCAGAAGGGGTCTATAAAGGGTCTGTCGCCTCTCCATCGGCTTACGTCAATCATGGAAAATGCCAACGTTTCCCTTAAGGGTGCCAGAACGCCCTCTGCGCGGTAGCCTCGTTTATATAAAGGGGCACCTGTTGTGTCGATATAAACAGAAACAATATCCTTCATAATTGAAAACTGCACTCGGTACACGGGACCCGTTTCGTCAAACCATGAAATGTTATATTTTTCACTAAGGCGCTGAACAATTGCTTTTTTTATAATGCTCTGGCAATCGGGCACAGAAAAAAGCTTTGATTTCAAGGAATAGCCCTTAACGGGAAACGCATCGTTTTTGCCGATAAAGTTCTCCCAGGGAAGCTTTTTCACATTGTCAAAAAGCTCCGTAAATGAAAGGGCTTTGAACTGCCCCATTCTGATAAGAACTCTCTCGCCACTTCTGAGGTTAATGTTCGCAAGGGCAACAGCTTCTTCATCGCCCTCAAAGCTTACACAGCCGTCAACAACTTCGCTTGTTTCATAGCCCAATTCCCTTACCTGGTGCGCTGTTATCGACTCCGTGCCTAAAGGACAAGGCACACTAAGAATCATTCTCTGCATGATACTCTCCTTTATCTGTAGGCATTTTCATCGTTAATCATAAGCTTGTCGTAGCCTAAGCCGCCGGACTTTTTCCAGAAAATTACGCCTTTTGCAAAGCAAATTTTGTCTGACTTCACTTTTTGCATCACCTCTGTATGGCCTGAGACAATATTCAGATAAGTAACACAATTATCATTATCGGCATCGCTATAAATAAGATCGTAGTACTTTGTTGCAAAATCAGTAACGGTAATGTTCTGAGCATAAAGCTTCGCTGTGCTTCCATCAAAGGAAACCTGTACTATCCCTTTCTTTTCGCCCACGGGAATAAAGAAGAAGCCATCCTCGTAAACAGAAAACTTCTTGACCTCCATTCCAAGAGCAACACTTTCCTCGCCTGTTTTAAAATTTATTTTCATAATGTGGTTTGTTTCGGGATGCTTATAGTAAATATAATCTCCCATAACCTCTGCATTATCGGTTTTTATGTTATAGCTTCGTTCCATGCCCGTTTCTTCAAGGCTTAACAAGTCAAAGCCTTCTTCGGTCTGTGCAAGGAAATGAGTTTCACCCATTGCCATTATTGTTTTGTTTTCATAGAAAACCTTGCCTTCTGTATCAAAAGCATGCATACGGATAATGTTTCCGTCAGTATTGGTGTAAAAAACATATTCCCCATCAGTTACAATTGCGCTGTCCTTTTTTATTCTGTCAAGCTCTCTTGTTGAAGACTGAGGTAGCTTGATATCAGGCTTATAAACAAGGAAAAGAGCTGTCAAGGCAAGAATTGCACTAATCGCAATTGCCACTATCTGTGTGCTGTATTTTTTCATAATCTTCACATCCTAATAAGTATATAGTTTATTATACCTTTAATCAGGCTTTATTTCAAGGCATAATATAAAAAAACAGCTTTGTTTACAGAACAAAAAACTCCGCATACAAAACTGCGGAGTTTTTGATTATTAATTATTCAGCAATAATTGCGGGAGCAATAGGCTCAAGGCTTACCAAGTCCTTAACAAGAATTAACTTAGTGCCTTCCTGTACCTGCACCTTTGTAACCTCTTCCTTGGAAAGAGTAAGCTTTTCGCTGATTACAACGCCTGTAAGAGCGCCTTCATCATTGTAGGATGCCTGTATGAGGTAACCTTCTGTGCCGTCTTCTGCAACGATTTCTGCATAGCCTGCAACGTATTCCATCTTGTTTTCGAAAGTGATAACTTCAAGAACTTCAAAGTTATCGAAATACCAGTAGGGACCGTTACCGCTGTTGGAGGAAGCGGAAGGACCGCCACTACCAAGCCATGAGAAGTGGAAGTAAATGTAACCGTCAGAGGGAGCTGTGATTGTGAAGGTGTTTGTCTGCCAGTCTGTAGAAACATTCTGAGGCACATTGGAGCCGGATGCGCTACCTGCACTGATGCTCTTTGTTGTTACAAAGCTTGTGGAAATGTAGCTTGCGTCTGTACCTGCGCTCTGGTGCTTATAATCATAGGATACGATATATGTCTTGCCCTTTTCTACGGGAACAAAGTTTGCCATAGAGCAAAGACCATTAGTACCGTCGTTCCAACGTGTACCGAGTGCATAGTCTTCAGCTGTAAGACCTGTGAGGTAAAGAGTGGATGCGTTAGTGTCACGGTTTACCTGGTAGAACCAGTCCTGACATGTAGCAGAGAAGTAACCCTGTGTTTCGGGAGACTGCCATGTACCCCAACTGAACTTACCGTCGTCACCCATAAAGTCGCCGTCAACCATAAGGTTGGAGTTCTTGTCAGCCTTTAATACATCGAATACCAATGTTGCAACGTTGTCGCGGAGGATAGATATAGAAACTACATCGCCACCGTCAGTTGCATCTGCATTGTATGTGTACTTGTAAACAACACTGCCTTCAACTTTGTCGGCAATTGTCTTGTAGTTTGCGGGAACTGTGTATTCGTTTGTGCCCTGAGCTACCTTAACTGTAGCGTCTTCCTTAAGTGTGTTGCCTTCAGCATCAACATACTTGATTGTTACGGGAATCATTGTCTCGTCATCGGGGTCTACAGGAGTGTCGTCAGTAACTTCTTCAAGAACAAAGTCGTCAACGCAGAAGGTACCGCCTGCTTTCCATGCATATGCAACAAAGATGTAGTTTGCATTTGTTGCGCCTGTTGTATCGAATGTAAATGTTCTCTGTGTCCAACCTGCGCTGTATGCGGGGTCACGTGTTGTACCGTTTGCGTTATTTACCCAGGAGGAGTAACCGCCGTACTGTACAAGATGGTTAGCGTGATCGTTTGTAGCGTTCTGGCTTGCTGCAATACAAACTGCACTCATCATGTGGCTACCTGCTGCAACGTCAGAATCGCAGTATTCCCAGAAGCTGAAGTTGTACTTCTTGCCTGTTTCAATCGGGATATATGTACCGAAGTTATTTGCATCAGCACTACCAACATCAGAATTTCTCATCAGCGAGTAGCTACCTTCGTGAGCCTGGTTAGTTGTTCTGATCCAACCTGTAATAGTTGCCAATGAGCCGTTGTTGTTACTTGTCCAGCCATCTACACCGTCTTCAAAACCGGGGTTAGCAATAAGGTTTGTACCCATGGGCTGCTTTTCAAGCTGGAACACAAGAATACATACGTTTTCACCGTTTTCGGAAACTGTGATAGAGTCAGTACTCTTGCTGGAGATATACTTATATACATGACGATACTGGCCATCAGAGGAAGAAGGAAGACTCTTATAATTTGCAGGAACATCGTATGTTGTGTTAACGTCGATAGAAAGTGTCACATCATCCTTGAGTGTGTTACCTTCAACGTCCTGGAACTTGATTGTAACAGGAGCTGTGACTGTGGGACGTGTTTCGTTGTAAAGAGTTGTAACTTCGTCCGCTGTGATAGCTCTGTTATAAATTCTTACATCGTCCATAAGTGCAACCATGTCGGGGTTGTCAGCATTAGCCCACTGTGTACGGCCGATGAATCCTGTTGTAGAGGACTGTGTTGCGATTGCGCTGATTGTCTGCGTAAGAGTTGTGTTAGCACCGCTGGATGCAACTTCCTGTCCGTCAACATAAACTCTTGCAATAGAAGAGGATGTGCCGTATTCGTATGTAAGTGTAACAAGCTTCCATGTCTGAGCAAAGCCTGTAATATTTGTATTGATAGCCCATGTATCAGCGCCGCCGGAAGTACCGCGGTCCATGAAGGAGAGCTGACCGTCAGCAGGAATGTATCTTAAGAACTGAGAGTTATATGTGCCGCCGCCAAAGTCGAAGAAACGGTACATAGCACCGCTTGTTGCAACGCTCTTGTCAAGGTTTACCCACATGGATACAGAGTAGCTGCCTGTGAGCTCTGTACCGTAGTTTGAGGGAAGAATGATTGTACCGCCGCTGAGCTTAGCATAGCCATCAATGATAACTAAGTTTTCAACCTCTGCGTTGTACACGTTTTCGTTCTGAGAGTTATCGTAAAGAGTATCACCCTTGCCGAGAGCCTTTTCAAAGTCGTAGTACATGATAAGGCCGTCGCCTACGATGTTACCGCCGATAGCCTTCATACGCTTCTGTATGGAGGTTGTTTCGCCGTTACATTCAATTGTTGCGATAAGCTCAACATACTTTGTTGTTTCGGGAGCAGTGAACTTACCGTCAGCATCGAGCACTGCATCGTCGGAGCAGCTCCATGTAATTGTAGCAGGATAATAGCCCTCGATTTCATGAGTTACAGGGAGATCAAGGTCACCGTCGATAGAGCTGCCGAGATTTGCAAGCACTTCGTTGTTGAGCCATTCAACGTAAGGAACAAACATGCTCTTTACAATGTAAGGATATTCATATTCATAGAAGATGTCTTCTCTGCCTTCAACATAAAGCTTTGCTGTAAGGATTACGAGCTCTTCTTCAGCCTGAGAAGAGTATTCGCCTGTTTCAGCATTGATTGCAACAGAGGAAGATCTCCATTCAACGCCAATACCTTCAACGCTTACTTCTCTGGGAAGATTAATTGTACCAAAACCTTCCAGGGAGCCGTGAGGCATATCCTTTTCTTCCCATTCAGCTACAGCTTCAGCGAAAGCATCGCCGTATTCTGCGGAGGGAATAAGCTCATAAAGCTCAAAATCATCCACGTAAGCTACGTTCTTTGTAAGACCGTATATGTTGAGAGCAACAAACTTACATGCATCCTGATTGCCGTTACCCTTCAATACTGTAGAATACTGAACCCATTCACCCTTGGAATAAGCCATGTCCTGGTCGTTGGACGCAGTACCTGCCTGAATCCATGCATGAGTAGCTTCTGTAAAATCATTTTCTTCTGTGGGGATAGCCTTAGAAGAATCTGTAAATGTAAATGTTACACGGGGTCTGCGGGCTACTGTATCAGTGTTCTTGTACCAGAAAGAAAGATAGTAGCTTGCATTGGCGTCACTTACAGGATAGTAAACTGTGATGGCGCCGTCGCCCTTTGTACTCTTGATTGCCTTAAGGCTGTTTGAACCACTGTGTGCAGCCTCCTGTGACACTTCATAGTACTCACCGTTTTCTGTAAGACCTGTGAGACCCGCTTCAAAACCGGGGTTTGCTATCATGTTTTCGCCTGACTTTTCGTAAACAGCACCTTCGCTGTCAACAAAGTAGCCACCGACGGAAGCGCGCACGCTTGCAAAAGCAGGCACTACGCTCATGATCATCACAGCAGCTGTCAGAAGTGCTATGATCCTACTTTTTTTCATATAAAATTCCTCCTTAATGCCCAATATGTCTATAACGAGCACAATTATATGATAATTATAGCACGATTTTAACCGCTTGTACAGTAAAATTTTAAATTTTTTTAAAATATTTTCACACAAACTTTTAACGGTTGAAATATTTAGCGCATTATAGTATAATATTCCTATACAATATGTAACTTAGGAGGAAAAAATATGATATCTGCAAAAAAACTCCTCGTGGTGGCGGCTGTAATGCTGTTTGCGGCACTTCCCCTTTCGGTATCTGCCGCTACGGTTGCCGACTGGCAGTTCAATGAGGACGGCATCAAGTCCGGCTCAATCGACGCGGGCAGCATGGTCATTGAGGACAAAACCGGCAACGGCAATGACCTTAACATGCGCACCTTCGGACTCAACTACAAGAAAGCAGCCTCTTTTTCGGACAAATCAATAGACGGTAAAGCCGGAAGCCTGTTTTTCAACGGCAATGCACTCTACGGCGGAATTGACTTTGTAACGGTTGACAGTGCACCAATCAACAAAAACAATTTCCAGAGCGGCTACACAATCGAAATCATTTACAAAATGCCTGACGACTGGTCCGTTGCAGACCGTTGGCAGAGTATACTTGCCCGCCTTGCCCCATCTGCTTCCTCTCCCGACATTGAAGGCGAAAAGGTTTCCACCTCCTTCAATATTTCCAACTGTAAGGAAATTCAGCTTTCCGTTCGTGACAAGGACGGCGAAAGTATTTCCGATGCATGGAGCATTGCAATGGATAAGGCTGAAAACTGGTATCATATAGTTATAATCGGCGACAGTAGTGGCGTGCGATCCTACGTAAACGGTTGCGAATCCTTCCGTAATGCAAACGTTACCCACATGCAGGGCTTGTTTGCAGATAGCGCAGACGGCAGGTTCCGTATTGCATCAAAGGGCACAGGCTCTACTCCCTCAAAGTACACACGCGGCTACATTCAGCAAATAAGAATTTCTGACGCAGCTCTTAATAAGGCTGACTGGCTCATTCCCAATCCCGAGATTTATGTTGGCGAATACGGCGATAACTCACCCTTTGCCGAAACGCCCGAGGACCGTTACAACTTTGTTTTTGTACCCGATACACAGAACACAACAAAGTTCTGCGGTGGCGTGCTGGACAAGGCTGTAGACTGGCTTATTGAAAACAAGGACTACGCAAACATTGAAGCTATTGTTTCCTTAGGCGACAACGTTGAAGATTACTGGGAAACACCCCAGTGGGAACAGATTACAAAAACATATTCTTCCCTTGCCGAAAGTGATATCCGTACAATAGTGCCCACAGGCAACCACGACTCCGGCAACGGACAGAATTACTGGTACTACGCGGACAAATACTTTGGTCCCAACACCCCCTTTGCAAAGCTTACCAAGGGCTATATGCTTGAATACTCGCCCTCGGGCACGGGCGGTGTTGCCGACATTAGCGCAGGCAGCTTCCCCTATAAGCTTGTTTATATTGATATGTTCAAGCTTGCCGACGGCAGTGAAACAGGCTGGCTTAACAGCATGCTTTCCAAATATGCCCGTTACCCTGTTATCGTAATGATGCACGATATCCAGAACTGCTCCGACACCAAGCCCAACGAAACAAAGCTTTCCACAAACGGCACAACACTCTGGAACATTGTCAAAAATTACGACAACGTATTCCTTATGTTCGGCGGTCACAGCCACGGCTACGGTGTATTGGAGCTTACAAATACTTACGGCAACAAGGTTTACAGTGTTCTTGCCGACTATCAGTTTGCCTATAACGGCGGTAACGCACTTATGAAGTTTGCAGAGTTTGACGAAAAGAATGGCAAAATACGCATTTCCACCTTCTCTCCCTACGCTGCAACACTTTCCGATAGCGAAAGAACGTTCTTTGATGTTAACTTCATGACAGGCGTAGGCAACTACGACGAGCTTGAAATTGACTTTATTGAAAGATTTTCAAATTTCAAAACCTACAAGGCTGTGGGCGAAAACATTATGACAAACCCCTCCTTTGAGGATACAAACGGCAACTTCAGCTTGGAAGGCTGGCTTAGTGCACAGACAAATGCCGCATTCGGCTCTCCCTACTCAACAAACCACTGCTACGCAGTAAGCGCTACAAGCGTTATCACAGACAACGGCACGGTAGCCTCCGCAGCCAACACAATTCCCGACGGTAACTGGGCATTTGGCTCACGCTGGAACGACGGCAAGGATGGCTTGTGCTCACTCAAGAGATACGTAAAGGTTGAGCCCGGCAAAACCTACATTGTGTCCTATAAGGCAAAGCACAAAACAGGGGCTGACGGTGGCTTCATTTTAACAAGCCTTGTTGCAAATGAGGGCGACGACGAAAACAGCGAAACAACCTCCTCCGCGGGTTATATAGGCACAGAATGGACAACCGTTGAAAGAGCCTTCACAGCAACAGAAGATACAGACTATGTTCTCTTCTGGTTCCGCTGGCTGGGTGGCGACAACAACGGCGGCTTAGGCCCCTACTGGTATTTTGACGACTTCTCCATCCGCGAAGCTGAAGAGGAGATTGTGTCATTCACAATGATTCCCGAAGCTGTCAAGGAAGGCGAAAAGGTTACTGTTACCTTCAGCTACAACGAAAACGCTGACAGCGTGTACCTTGTGGCAGGCTATGATAAGGACAATCACCTTATAAGCGTGGCAACAGCAAATGACGGAAAGGCTACTTTAACCGGCAGCACAATTGAAACGGTAAAGGTTTTTTCCTGGGGTGGCATCAAGAACATCGCTCCTCTTGCAACGGCAAAAGCAACCACAGTAGAATAACACACAAATAAAAAAAGGAACTTCGTATGAAGTTCCTTTTTTATTATTCATAATCCTTAACAAGAAGTGCTCTTACATAGCCGCGTTCCTTACTGGTGGAATCAATGTAAAAGCCTCTGCCGTAATAAAACCTCACCAGAGAGAAAACCTTCGATGCCGTATGCAGGCATATTCTCTTAACCTTATTGTGACGCATTGTAATATCAACCATGTTCATGAGCGCCTTGCCTATGCCGAGATTCTGATACTTTGTGCTGACGCCGAAGCGGCTTAAGTATGCCTCCATGGTTTCTTCGTTTATGCCGACACGCACACTGCCTACAACCTCGTTGTCGATATATGCAACGAGCACTATTTTTTCTTCAATGTCGTGGTGTATGTCTTCAATTGTTTCATTAAGGGCGGCAATTGTATCAAGTCCTGCAAGCTCGCAGTACTTTTCAAATGCCTCCGCCGTAATCTGTCTTATTGCCTCTGCGTCATGCTCACTTGCACGGCGCACTTCAAAATATTTGTTCATAATATCAAATCCTTTTCCATTTTGCCTTCCCCTTTAGGGGAAGGTGTCAGCCAAAGGCTGACGGATGAGGTGTTTGCTCACCCACCCAAGTGGCATTCTGCACTATGCACTTATTTACTCGCTCATGAGAAGCTGCATAACAGCCTTCTGTGCATGGAGTCTGTTTTCCGCTTCGTCAAAAATAACGCTCATGGGACCGTCGATAATGTCCTCTGATACTTCGTAGCCACGGTATGCAGGCAGGCAGTGCATGAAGATAGCATCGTCCTTAGCCATGCCGAAAAGGTTTTTGTCAACCTGAAAGCCCTGGAATGCTTTAATTCTCTCCTGCTTTTCTGCATCCTGACCCATGGAGCACCAGGTGTCTGTAATAACAACGTCGGCCTGTCTTACTGCTTCCTTGGGGTCATTTGTGAGAATAATCTCTGCGCCTGTCTTCTTTGCATCGTCCTTTGCGTTACTAACAACTTCTTCGTTGCAGGTGTAGTTTTCGGGTGACGCAACGGCGATGTCAACGCCTAACTTTGCACTGCCGTACAAAAGCGAGTGTGCAATGTTGTTACCGTCGCCAACGTATGCAATTTTTAAACCGCTTCTTTTACCCTTGTATTCTTCAATTGTCTGGAAATCCGCAAGAATCTGGCAGGGATGCACCAGGTCTGTAAGACCGTTGATAATCGGAATGGAGCCATACTTTGCTAAGTCTTCAACATCGCTCTGGGCATATGTTCTTATCATGATACCGTCAAGGTAGCGGGAGAGTACATTTGCTGTGTCGTAAATACTTTCTCCTCTGCCAAGCTGAATGTCGTTGGAGGAAAGAAACAGCGCTCTTCCGCCCAGCTGACCCATACCAACCTCGAAGGAAACACGTGTTCTTGTGGAGCTCTTTGAGAATATCATACCAAGGGTCTTGCCCTTAAGGGGCTCATTCACAATGCCCTTTTTTAAATCGCTCTTTAATTTTTTTGCAAGGTCAAGTATCTGATTTATCTCTTCTGTTGTCAAATCATGCAATGTAAGTAAATGTTTCATTATAATAATCTCCATTCTGCCGCCCTGCGTCAGCATAAATATAAAATTCAAAATCTCTTATCGCAGGGCAAAGAATGATAAGAGATTATTACGTCCATATGCGTTTTCGCCAAAGGCGAAATTCTCGCATGGACATAAAATCCGCCGGAGGCTGATAGTGTGATTTTCACACTATCTCCTTTAATGCATCAATAAATATGTCAGCCTCTGCTTTTGTGATGATAAGCGGCGGCAACACTCTTAAAGTATTACCAACTGCACCTACAAGCACCTTTTTCTCAAAAAGCTTTTGCCTTGCCTCTGACGCAGGTGTGAACAGCTCAATACCAATCATCAGACCCTTACGGCGGATTTCCTTAACCTTGTCGCCAAGCTTAGTCATTATTTCACTTTCAATATACGTGCCCATCTTTTCGGCATTTTCGCAAAGGTTTTCCTTTTCCATTGCATCTAAAACCAGAAGCCCTGCCTTTGTAGCAAGAGGGTTGCCGCCGAAGGTGCCGCCGTGGTCACCGGGAGCGAATGCATCAGCGACAAACTGCTTTGCACACACCGCACCAATGGGGACGCCGTTACCAAGTGCCTTTGCAAGGGTAAATATGTCGGGCTCAACGCCCAAGGTTTCATAGCAGAACATTTTTCCGCATCTGCCGATGCCTGTCTGTATTTCGTCAAATATAAGTATAATTTCCTTTTCGTCACAGATGCGTCTTACTTCCTTTATATATGCCTCGTCTACGGGATGCACACCGCTCTCGCCCTGTACAGGCTCAAGAAGTATTGCGCAGGTTTTGTCTGTCACGGCAGCCTTAAGAGCATCAATATCATTGATTTCAACCTGCTTGAAGCCGGGTATCAAGGGGTAGTAAGGCTTCTGGTACTTTTCCTGCCCGGTTGCAGCAACGGTTGCAAGAGTTCTGCCGTGGAAGGAGGACTTAAGGCTTATAACCTCGTACTTCTCCACGCCTTTTTTGTAAAAATAAATTTTTGCAAGCTTTATTGCACCCTCGTTTGCCTCGGCACCGCTGTTTGCAAAATAAATCTTGTCTGCGCAGGAAAGCTCAACCAATTTTTTTGCAAGCTTTGCCTGACTTTCGATGTAATAAAGGCTCGAGGTATGTAAAAGCTTTCCAACCTGCTCTGTTATACCTTTTGTAAATTCCTTATGATTGTAGCCAAGCACATTTACCGCAATACCCGCAAACATGTCAAGATACTTTTCGTTTTCATTTGTGTAAAGATACATGCCCTCACCCTTTTCAAAGGCTACGGGTGTTCTTTCACCGAAGGTATTCATAAAATACTCTTTGTCAAATGCTTTGATTTCTTCCAGTTTCATGCTAACATCTCCTTAGATGTGAATTATTATACATCACTACGCAAAATTATGCAACACTTTTTTACAAGTATTGCATAATTTTTTTCTGTTTCAAATATTTGCTTCAAAAGCGTTCTCAATAAGCTCCACGCTGTACTCCCCATCTATGTCGCCTGTTATACTCACAACATCAAAGCGTGCAGGGGCGTAATCAAGCTTATTTACCTTCATATACATAAGTGCCGCCTTGATAAGCTTTTTTTGCTTGAATATGTCAATGGTTTCCGCACCTGAGCCGTGAAGAGTGTTTTTCCTGAGCCTTACCTCAACAAAAACAAGGTATTCCTTCTTTTTTGCAACAATGTCCAACTCGCCCATTCCCGGAACATTGAAATTGCGCTCAATTATCCTGTAGCCCTTTTTCTTAAGAATTTTTACGGCAATGTCCTCGCCCTTGTTTCCAATTTCTCTTTTTAACATATCACACAAACTTCTTTATAAAGGTTTTTCTGTGTACAGGGCTTGCACCGTATTTTTTAAGCATTTCAATATGAAGCGCCGTGCCGTAGCCTTTGTGTTTTTCGAACTGATACTCGGGGTACTCCTCTGCTAAGGCGAGCATATAGCGGTCACGGGTAACCTTTGCAAGGATTGATGCCGCCGAAATGGAGGCGCTCTTGCTGTCGCCCTTTACAACGCAGGAATATGGATAGGCGCAATTCTTTATGCAATCGCCGTCAACAAGAACATAGTCAATTTTTGTTTTCAGGTCGCTAAGTGCCCTGTTCATAGCCATATAGGTTGCATTGCGTATATTATACTCGTCAATCTCGTCAACGCTTGCTGTGGCAACAGCCCAGGCTACCGCCTTTTCCTTTATAATATCGTAAAGAGCGTCCCTCTTCTTTTCGCTTATTTTCTTTGAGTCGTTAAGCCCTTCGATAATAAGCCCCTTGGGAAGAATTACCGCTGCAGCATAAACATCACCTGCCAATGGTCCTCGCCCTGCCTCGTCCACACCTGCGATAATATCATAATCCTCAGCAAAAAGAGTGTTTTCAATGTCCCACATTGACAAAAGCCTTTTTGCTTCCTCTTCTTTTGTTAATCTCGGCACGGTTACTCGCCAACTTTCTCAAGTGTAATTTTGCCAATTTTTGCACCGCGGAATTCGTCAAGCACAACGCTTGCACCTCTGAGTCCATCGTACTCATTGCCCTTAAGGATAAAGCCGCGCTTTCTGCAAACCTTTTCCAACAAATCGTACATACTGTCATCCTCTTTAATTTCAATCTTATAGCGCGCTGTGAGCATGTCGGGATATCCGTCAGCCAGCCTCTTTAAAAGGTTTGCCGCCAGCTCCTCTGTGTCTAAAACATCGTCCTTGATGGAGCCTATGAATGCAAGGTTCATGGCAACCTCTTTGTCTTCAAACTTGGGCCAGAGAATGCCGGGTGTGTCCAAAAGCTCAATGCCGCCGGGAAGTGTTATCCACTGCTTGCCGCGTGTAACGCCCGGGCGGTCGCCCACCTTTGCGGCAGCCTTGCCGTTGAGCTTGTTGATAAAGCTCGATTTGCCCACATTGGGAATACCGCACACCATTGCGCGGATGGGGCGGTTTACAAGACCGCGCTCCTTGTCGCGCGCTATTTTTTCCTTCATAAGGTCACGGATAGCATTTGTTAATTTGTCAATGCCTTTGCCGTTTATACTGCTGACAGTTACCGAGGGGTAGCCCTCACGGAGGAAATAGTTCTGCCATGCGGCAGTTTCGTTAGGGTCGGCAATGTCGGTTTTATTGATAACTATAAGTGTTTTCTTACCCTTTGAAAGCTTGGGAAGGTCAGGGTTACGGCTTGCGAGGGGACAACGTGCATCCACAATTTCAACTATACAGTCCACAAGCTTCATACTGTCTTCCATCATTCTTTTAGCCTTGGTCATATGACCCGGAAACCAATGTATATTCATATAGCTGCCTCCTTTTTAAGGGGAATACGTTTTTTCTTAAAAAGGCGGTTTTTACACCGCCTTTCTATGCTTATTATTTTACAATGCCCATTTTATTGAGGGGCCAGAAGCGGAACACTACCTTGCCCTCGATTGAATCACAATTTACAAAGCCAACGGAATCGGAACGGCTGTCGCGCGAATTGTTGCGGTTGTCACCCATTACAAACACATGGTCCTCGGGCACCACCCAATAGTCCGTGGAGCCAAAGCTGATATCGAGCATTTCCTCGTATATATAAGGCTCATCAATCTTTACGCCGTCAACGTATACGGCGTTCTCGTTGTAATTAATTTCAACGCTCTGGTTTTCTGTAGCAATAACACGCTTTACAAAAAACTTTCTGCTTTGAGGTGTGGACTCTCTCGGCTGGAAAATAATAACGTCATTATTTTCGGGCTCGTAGCCAAGCTTCCAGGCGATAAGCCTTTCCTGGTCATGCAGTGTGTCAAGCATAGATTCGCCGTCAACCTTTGCAACTGTCATAATAAAGGTTTTTATAAACATTGCAACCGCTACTGCAATTACAATACACATAACCCATTCAAAAATTTCTCTCACCACGCCTTTGTTTTCTGCATCGGCAGCTGTATTTTCAATATTAATGTTTTCGTCCATAAAAATCGCTCCTTTTCACATCAAATTATAATATATCATATATAGTGTCTTATTTCAAGCCGATATTTTTGAAAAAAAATTTAACAAAATCTTTACCTTTTATTTGCCATTTTTCGATTGACTGTTTTTTTTGAAAATGATAAAATATTTTGAATAGTTTTACGGTATTGGAGGCATTTTTATGTATCGTATCGGTTTTGATATAGGCTCAACAACCCTGAAATGTGTTGTATTGGATGATGAAAACAACATAGTTTTTTCCTCCTACGACAGACACCTGTCGCAGATTAAGGAGAAAAGCGTTGAGCTTCTTAATAGAATAAAGGAAGAGCTTCCCCATATAAAGGAATATCTTTTTGCAATCTCGGGTAGTGCAGGCATGGGCATAAGCGAATCTGCCTCGGTGAGTTTTGTGCAGGAGGTTTATGCCACACGTGCTGCGGCAAACAAATTTCTCCCCGGCAGTGATGTAATAATTGAGCTTGGCGGCGAGGATGCAAAAATACTGTTTCTTAAGGGAAGCTGTGAGGTAAGAATGAACGGTACCTGCGCGGGCGGTACCGGCGCATTCATTGACCAGATGGCAACTCTTTTAAAGCTCACACCCACCGAAATGAACGAATATGCCTCAAAGCATGAGCGCATTTACACAATTGCGTCCCGTTGCGGCGTGTTTGCAAAAAGCGATGTTCAGCCGCTTCTCAACCAGGGTGCAAATAAGTACGATATATCTGCCAGCATTTTCGACGCAGTTGTTAACCAGACAATAGGCGGCTTAGCACAGGGCAGAGAGATTGAAGGCAACGTTGTATATTTAGGAGGTCCTTTAACCTTCTTCCCCACCTTACGCACCCTTTTTGACAAGGCGCTCGGAAGATGCGGCACCTGTCCTGATAATTCCCTTTACTATGTGGCATTAGGTGCGGCGCTTTGTGCCGATGAGGCTGTGGATATAGTATCCGTTATACAGGGCATTGAAAAATACTCTGCCGACACAGGCTTCAACACCCTTACTCCGCTTTTTACCTCCCGTGAAGAGTACGATGCATTTATCGAAAGACACCAAAAGGCAACCGTAAACCAGAAAACACTCGACGACGCTACAGGCAAGGTTTTCCTTGGTATAGATGCGGGCAGTACAACGGTAAAAACAGTAATAATAAACGAAGAGGAAGAAATTCTTTATTCTACATATTCCTCCAACAGCGGCAACCCCGTGCCCGTTATTAAAAGCATTCTCACGGATATATACACAAAAAAGCCCGACATTCAGATTGCGTCCTGCGCGGTAACGGGCTACGGTGAGGACATTGTCAAAAATGCTTTCGGCATTGACTTTGGCATTGTTGAAACAGTTGCCCACTTTACGGCGGCTAAAAAGTTCATGCCCGATGTTGAGTTCATTATCGACATAGGCGGTCAGGACATGAAGTGCTTTAAAATCAAAAACGGCGCTATTGATAACATATATCTCAACGAGGCATGCTCCTCGGGCTGCGGAAGCTTTTTGCAGACCTTTGCAAACGCCCTTGGCTACGATATTGAGGATTTTTCAAAGAAGGGCTTATTTGCAAAAAAGCCCGTTGACTTAGGCTCTCGCTGTACGGTTTTTATGAATTCCTCCGTTAAGCAGGCACAGAAGGACGGCGCAACAGTTGAGGACATTTCTGCAGGGCTTTCCATGAGTGTTGTAAAGAACGCTATTTATAAGGTTATCCGCCCCTCGTCAAAGGATGCTCTGGGCAAGCGCATTGTTGTGCAGGGCGGCACCTTCCTTAACGATGCGGTGCTCCGTGCATTTGAGCAGGAAATGGGCGTGGAGGTTATACGCCCCTCCATTTCGGCGCTGATGGGTGCCTACGGTGCGGCACTTTACGCTAAAAAGAAGTGCAAAAACCCCAGCACGCTTATTACACAGGAAAAGCTTAAAGCCTTTGAGCACACAGCAAAAACAGTAAACTGCTCGGGCTGTACAAACAACTGTCTTTTAACAATCAACACCTTCGATAACGAAAGAAGATTTATAAGCGGTAACCGCTGCGAAAGACCCATTACAAAGAAGTCGCCCGATAATAGCTTCAACCTTTATGCTTATAAAAACTATCTTTTGTCTCAGTACAAGAGCGAAAAGGGACCTCTTGGCAAAATAGGCATACCTATGGGGCTCAATATGTACGAAATGCTCCCCTTCTGGCATAAGTTTTTCACTCTTTTAGGCTTTGAGGTGGTTACAAGCCCCCAATCCTCGAGAGACTTGTACCTCAAGGGTCAGTCAACAATCCCCTCAGACACGGTGTGCTTCCCTGCAAAGCTCATGCATGGTCACGTAAAGGCGCTTTGTGACATGGGCGTGAAGACAATCTTTTACCCCTGCATGACCTATAACTTTGAAGACTATAACGCCGACAACCACTACAACTGCCCCGTGGTTGCCTACTACCCCGAGGTTATAGAATCAAACTGCACCTTCCTTGACGGTGTTGACTTTATCTATAACTATATAGGCATTCACAGAAGGAAGGACTTCCCCAAGAAAATATTTGCGCTCTTAAACAGCCGTTTCCCGTCAATCACACTTAAGGCTGTGCAGAAGGCATCTGTTGCGGCATATAGGGAGAGAGAAACATATCTTGCCCGTGTGCGTGCACGAGGCAAGGAAATTATTGAGCGTGCACGTGAGGAAGGAAAGCACATAATAGTACTTTCGGGCAGACCCTACCATATTGACGGCGAAATCAACCACGGTATAGACAAGCTTATAACAGCCTTTGACACAGCGCTTATCACTGAGGATTCCATCAGCCATCTTGCACCTATGGTGCGCCCGGGTGTGCTTGACCAATGGACCTATCATTCCCGTCTTTACAGAGCAGCAAAATACATAACAACCCAGAAGGATATGGACCTTGTTCAGCTGGTATCTTTTGGTTGTGGTGTTGATGCCATCACAACCGACGAGGTGCGTTCCATTCTTGAAGAGGGTAATAAAATATATACACAGATTAAAATTGACGAAATTACCAACTTGGGCGCTGTAAAGATACGCCTGAGAAGCTTGCTTGCAACCTTGTAGGAAAGGAGAGAAAACAATGGCAGACCATATTGAATTTACGAAAGAAATGAAAAAAACGCATACAATCCTTGCCCCCTATATGCTTGAAACACAGTTTGATATGCTGGGCGAAATAATGAAGTCCTTCGGCTATAAAATCGAAATTCTTAAAAACCGAAGCGAAGAGGTTGTCCAGGACGGGCTCATGTATGTACATAACGACACCTGCTACCCTGCCCTGCTTGTTATAGGTCAGATGATTCATGCCTTGAAGTCAGGCAAGTATGACCCTGACACAACAGCCCTTATGATAACCCAGACAGGCGGCGGTTGCCGTGCATCCAATTACATTCACCTGCTCCGAAAGGCGCTTGTAAAGGCAGGCTTTCCCCAGGTGCCCGTTATAAGCATCAACCTTTCAGGGCTTGAGAAAAACAGCGGCTTTTCACTTTCACTGCCCCTCATTGCAAGGATTATGGCAGTTCTCGTTTACGGCGATGTTTTAATGCTATTAAAAAACCAGATAACCCCCTATGAGATACATAAGGGCGAAACCGTTAAAAAGGTTGAGGAATGGAAAAAGCGTCTTTCCGAGTCCCTTTACGCCAACGTGCACTTCTCCTTAAAAAAGGTTTACGAAAACATCGACAGAATAGTTGCCGATTTTGCAACTATTGAAATCAATAAAACGCCTAAGGTCAAGGTTGGCGTTGTGGGCGAAATTTATGTTAAGTATTCTTCCTTGGGCAACAACAACCTTGAGGAATTCCTCGCCTCTCAGGACTGTGAGGTAATGCTCCCGGGGGTTATGGGCTTTATGCTCTTTAAGGTGGACAACCGTCTTGAGGACATTAAGCTCTACGGCGGAAACCCCTTCAAAAAGCTTGTGTGTACAATACTTTTCAAATTCTTCAAAAAGTTTGAAAAAGCAATGATTGACGCTTTTTCAAAGTATCCGCAATTTACGCCCCCTATGCCCTACGAGCACACAAAGGAAAACGTGAAGGGTGTTATCGGACACGGCAACAAAATGGGCGAAGGCTGGCTCCTTACAGGCGAAATGATTGACCTTGTGCAGATGGGCTATGAAAACATTGTGTGCGCACAGCCCTTTGGTTGCCTTCCCAACCACATTTGCGGCAAGGGCATGGTCAGAAAAATCCGCGAATTATACCCAGAGGCAAATATAGTCCCCATTGACTACGACCCCTCTGCAACACGAGTAAACCAGGAAAACAGAATAAAACTTATGCTTTCAATAGCAAAAGAAAAGTTATAAAAAATAGACCTGTTCGATTGAGCAGGTCTATTTTTTAGTTCAGAATTCAGAGCGCAGAATGCAGAACGATTAAAATTTATCATTTTGTCTCACTTTTACAACCGACTGCCATAGAAAACCATGCTAAAATACAGAAAACTTTATTTAGGAGGCTTTCTTATGGCATATTACCCACGATTAAAAGAATTACGATTAAGTTATGAGTTAACTCAAAAAAACATTGCGAGATTACTTCACATCACTCAGCAACAATATTCTAAGTATGAAAACGGACACAATGATTTACCGCTTTCTTCCCTTATATTTCTTGCCGATTTTTATCGTGTCTCTATAGAGTATATCTTAGGAAGAAGTAACAACCCTTCTATATAGTTCAAAAAAGGACTTGCTTTCGCAAGTCCTTTTATTTGTTTATTATTCGTAGCCGTAAGTAGTGTATTCATCTTCCCAGAGGCCCCAACCGTTCATGTTGTTCTGACGGAGACGACCGAAGGATGCGTATCTGTTAGGCATGATAACCTGCAAGCCCTTCTGCATGTCGGGGTTGCCGTATGCAGACACATACATTCTGCAGAATTCCGCAAAGTCCTCTGTTGCATTGGATGCACCGTAGGTTGACGGAGCATACATATCGGCCGCAATTGCTTCTGCCCAACCGCTACCGGATGCCCAGTAACCGTTCTGCGAGTCAACAATATGACCGAGTTCGTGGCAAACCGTGCTGCGCATAGCATTTGCATCGGGAGACCAGTTAAGACGGATATACATATCGTTGCCACCGCCGTTATAGCTGTTAGCGCTGTCGTTTCTTATCTTTACTGTTTTAAGATGCTGACGGAAAACATACGGAATCTGCACAATTACAGTCTTAAAGGTTTCGGCGTTTGTCTGTGCAGTTGACTGATCTTCAACGTAGAGACTGATTGTCTGCTGAACGGTACCGTCTGCATTATAAATTGTGTACTGATAAAGCATACCATCAAGCATTGTACCGCGCCAGAAGTCATAGTTGCCTGCAGTACCCTCGTCAATTTCCCAATAAAGACCCGCTGTTTCGGGAAGAGATGTGCTGATTGTCTGATAGCTTGCCTGACCGTCGTAAATATGGCTGTTGCTTCCGCGTGTCACGAATTCTTCAAGCTTTGCGAGCTGCTCTGCTTCTGTAAGTGAGCCGGAAAGGATTTCTGTGAACAGGTTATCCATTCTTATTCTGGGTGTCCATTCAGCACTTCCGCCGTAACGACCGAATACGTCACCTGCAACGGATTCGTAAACACTCTCAAGTCTTTCACGCTGTGCAGCGGAGAGAAGGTTGTATGCATCTGTCTTTGCTACCTGATAAAGGAGACTCTGATTATTTCCCTCAACGGGCACAAAGCGGATTTCCTTCTTGTTAGAGCTTGCAACAAGTGCAAGGTTTGTGCCGCTTAAGCCAACGTAGTTACCACTGTCAATATGCTTTAAGTAATATGTCTTGTTTGTATCGGAGTAGTTTTCGCTCTCTTCCATCACCCAGTGCTGAGTATTGTTTGTTGTAACATAAGCCGCGCTTGTAAGCTCTGCACCGCTTGTGCCGGAGGTTGTCATACGGTTGTTGGAGCTCTTGCATACAAAGGCATGGCTGCCGTCGCCCATATCACGGGGGATAAACATTGCACTTGTGTCGGAAGCAGAGGAATAGTCTGCAGTTAACTTACCATTGTTGCCTCTTACATACTTACCTGTGGAAACAACCTCCATACCGTAGTACGCACCTTCAAAACCTGTGTACTCATACTTGGGAACTTCAACTGTTTCTTCGTTAAGAATTTCAAAGTTTGTTGCAGAGAAGTTGTAATTTGTATAATAACCGTCTGTAACAGCTATATTTTTTGAGTTGTTTACAAAAGCGATTGTGTCAATACCTGCCGCGGTTGCGTCCTTGCGTGCAGACATTGTACTGCTTATGTACTGATTTGTGCCATCATCAATTATCACGTTATAGGTATTTGTTGTTGTATTACCCTGGATTGTAACGTGATAAAGCTTGCCTGTCTCAAAGGAACAGATTTTCTCAGCTGCTTCTGTGTAGTTACCTGCACCGTCACCGCGTCTTGTATTGAAATCAGTGCTGTTTGCAAACTGCAATATTGCACTTGCTTCGCCGTAGCCTATTGTTCCGTTTGTGCTGTCGCCGAGGATAATGGCATTGTCGCCAACCTCTCTTACAGTCAAGTCAAAGCTCACGGAATAGTCACCCATAAGAGGTGTGATTGTCTTATAGCCTACCGCATCGGCGTTGTTAACCATCTGGTTGTCACTGAAGAGTGTTGCGCTATCCTTAATGCCGTCTCCTGTCATGTAAGAATCCGACATTTTAGGCATCATTGTGCCCTGTTCCCATATAAACGCGCGGGCAGTGTCGTCGCCCGACTCAACAGTCAAACTGACGGAGTCGCTTCCAGCTTCAGCCCATGCCATATTAAAGCCTGAGAACACACCGCCACTGTATGTGGCAATTGCAATTCTGTCTCCTGCTTCAACGCCTGTCGCAGTTACTGTAACGTTACCTGTTCCCAGTGTTGTTTTTGACCATGTAATGCCCGCTGCGCCTGCTGAAATTGAGGACGCAAGCAAAAGCATTGTTAATATTAAACTAATAACTTTTTTCATTTTAACATCACCCCAAGTATATTTTACCATTTTTCCCTTGTTTGTCAACAACTTTATTTTCAATCTGTGTATTCATCTTCCCAAAGACCCCAGCCTGCCATATTCTGCTTACGGAGCCTGCCAAAGGATGCATATCTCTCAGGCATTATAACCCTCAAGCCTCGCTGACGGTCCTTACAGGAATATGCCTCAAAGTACATTCTGCAGAACTCGGCAAAGTCCTCTGTGTTATTCGATGCGCCATATGTGGAAGGGGTAAACATATCCATCGCCACTGCATTTGCCCAGCCGCCACCTTCTGCCCAGCCGCCGTTATTCGAGCTGATAATATGGCCCAGCTCGTGCACAACAGTGTTTCTCATGCCGTTTGCATCGGGCGACCAGTTGAGTCTTATATACATGTCTCCGCCACCGCCGTTGTAGCTGTTGGCGCTGTCGCTTCTGACCTTCACGTTCTTAAGGTGCTTTCTGAACACGTGCGGTATCTGCAGAATTATCTTTTTGAAGGTTTCAGCATTTTGCTTTGCTGTGCCGTCATCCTGAACATAAAGGTTAATTGTCTGCTCCAAGCTTCCCTCTGCTGTATAAATACTGTATTTATACAGCACGCCTGAAAGCATTGTGCCACGCCAGAAATCGTAGGTGCCTGCCGTGCCTTCGTTAATTTCTGCGTACAAGCCCTCTGTTCCGGGAAGCGACGTGCTCACCGCTTCGTAGCTTGCCTGGCCTGAGTATATAAATCCGTTTGTATCGTTCAAAAATTCATTGAGCTTTGTAATCTGTTCTGCCTCTGTGAGATCGCCCGAAAGAATTTCCGCAAACAGATTATCCATTCTTATTCTCGGTGTCCATTCACTGTGTCCGCCGTAGCGACCGAAAATGTCACCTGCAACAGATTCGTAAACACTTTCCAGCATAAACCTTTGCCTGTCTGTGAGTGAATTGTATGCACTTGTCTTGCTGACAAGGTACAACGGGCTTTCCTCATAAAGGGGAACAAAGGTAACCTCCGCTTTTTCGCGCTCCTCCACAAGAGCAAGAATATCGCCGTACCACCAGCTACTGCTTGTACCGATATATTCATCGCTGTCAATATGCTTTATGTAGTAGGAAAGATTATCTTCGCTATAATTTTCACTCTCTTCCAGTAGCCAATGCTGTGTATTGTCATTTGTTGAATAAGCCGCACTTTGAAGATTGTTCCCGGAAAGAATGCCTGTTCCGGGCGTTGTCATACGGTTATTTGAGCTTTTACATACAAAGGCATGGCTTCCGTCGCCCATGTCTCGTGGAATAAACATTGCGCTGTCATCGCTTACGCTGTCATAATCATATGTAAGCCTTCCGTTATTACCGCGTACATATTTACCGTCAACCATCATTCCGTAATAAAGTCCCTCGAAGCCCTCGTAAACATGTATGGGCTCTAAAACCATATCTTCGGGATTTGTTATAACTGTCAAATTTTTACCCGTAAAGGCAAAGTTTGAATAACATCCGTTTGTAACCGCTGTATTTTTTCCGTTTGAAATAAGGGCAATTGTGTCAATGCTTTCTCCATTTGTTCTTGAGTGCAGGCTGCCGCTTGTGTAACGGTTTTTGCCCTCTGTAATTATAACCTTATAGGTGTTATCGTTGGTGTTGCCCCAAAAAACAATTTCGTATTTTTTATTTAACTGAACCTCGCACAGATTAACGGCATTTGCCGCGTAATTACCGTTTCCTGCACCATTACGCACAGCAAAGTTATCACCGTTAAACAAAAGAATTGCGCTACTCGTACCGTAGTTAAGCACACCGTTACTGCTGTCACCTATCACAATCGCGTTATCGCCCTTTTTCCACACGGTAACATCCAGCTTTATCATGTATTCGCCTTCTACTGCATCAAAGGTTCTGTAGCCGACAACTTTGTCCACTCTGTTCGGTTGCTGATTGTCGGAAAATATTGCATCGTCAGTTATTCCGTCGGCGGTTATTTTCTGCGATATATCGTCCACGGGCTCAAGACTTTTTTCATTCCATACAAAGGCTTTTGCATATTCACCGCCTGCAGTGTTGACATTAAATTCAACGCTGTCGCCCTCCGAGATGGTGCTCATAGCTCTCACAAGCTCATCGCTTTCGTTGAAAACTCCTGCAATGACCTTGTCGCCTGCCTCAATGCCACTGACATGGGCTGTAACATTGCCGCCTGTTTTGTATTCACTCCACACCAATTCTGCCGCATTTATATTTACTGCAAGAAGCAAGGAAAGTATCAGAATTGAACATAAAAACTTTTTCATTTTCATCACCCATCCACAGTGTACCATTTTTCCCTTAATTATGCAACAAAAAAATACCATCAAAGATGGTATTTTTTGTAATTTACTTATAGCTCTTTACAAAACGGCTTATTGCCTTTGTTTCCATGCCGCGGTCAATGAGCTTTACAATCTCATTGGAAAGGATAAGACCGTCGCACTTGAAGTTTTCGTCCTTTGTTATAACGGGAATATCTTTCTTGCTCTTTACTGTGCGGATAAGCTTCTCCATATCCTCTGCTGTATTTTCTGCCAGGGCTGTTGCATAAACAAAGCCCTTTGCATCCTTCACGATTTTTTCAATTCTTGCCTCGTCGGTGGGTGCAACCGCCATAATGATATACACACCGTTTTTATCTGCCGCACCCTTGAATTCGTCAACCTCTTCGTAGGGCACATCGGGCATTATGATTGCATCAACACCCGATATAGAGCAGTTTTCAAAAAATTTATCAATGCCGTAGGAAAATACAGGGTTTGCGTTTGTAATAATAACAACGGGAATTTCCGTGTCCTTACGGAGACGCTTTACGCATTCAAAAATAGTGTCTGTGTTAACCTTATTCTGAAGAGCCTTAATATAAAACTCCTGAATTGTGGCATCCTCTGCAATGGGGTCAGAAAAAGGAATGCCCAGCTCGATAAAATCGGCTCCGCCCTCAATCATAGAGAGGATATATTCCTCTGTTTTTTCAATGTCGATATCGCCGGGTGTAATAAATGCACCTAAAATATTTTCGCGTTTAAGATTATCAAGTCTGTTACTCATAAAGATTAACCCCCCTGTAGCGTGCAATTGCCGCAACGTCCTTGTCGCCTCTGCCCGAAAGACAAATTATGATTATATCGTCCTTACTCATTGTGGGTGCAATTTTTATTGCATGTGCAACGGCGTGGCTGCTTTCAATTGCAGGAATGATGCCCTCTGTTCTTGACAAATATTCAAAAGCGTCAACCGCTTCGGTGTCGGTAACGGGCACATATTCCGCTCTCTTTGAGTCGTAAAGAGAGGCATGCTCGGGACCGATGCCGGGATAGTCAAGCCCTGCGGAAATTGAATAAACCTCATCAATCTGACCATATTCGTTCTGGCAGAAGTAGCTCTTCATGCCGTGGAAAATACCAAGCTTACCCTTTGCAATGGTTGCGGCATGCTCCTTTGTATCAATGCCTCTGCCTGCGGCTTCACAGCCGATAAGACGAACGCCTTCGTCGCCTATGAAGTTATAGAACATACCCATTGCGTTACTGCCGCCGCCTACGCACGCCATAACTGCTGTGGGCAGCTTGCCTTCCTTTTCAAGTATCTGTTCTCTTGCTTCCTTTGAAATTACGCTCTGGAAGTCACGTACAATTGTGGGGAAAGGATGAGGACCCATAACGGAGCCTAAAACATAGTGTGTGTCAGAAATGCGGTTGGTCCATTCGCGCATTGTTTCGTTAACGGCATCCTTAAGGGTTTGTGTGCCGCTTTCAACAGCGTGCACCTTAGCACCCAAAAGCTGCATACGGTAAACATTCAACGCCTGTCTTTCGCAGTCAACCTTACCCATGAAAATTTCACATTCCATGTTCATGAGAGCCGCCGCTGTTGCTGTTGCAACACCGTGCTGACCTGCACCTGTTTCGGCAATAACTCTCCTCTTGCCCATTTTCTTTGCAAGTAAAACCTGACCGAGCACGTTGTTGAGCTTGTGACTGCCTGTGTGGTTTAAATCCTCGCGCTTTAAGTAAATCTTAGCGCCGCCCAGGTCTTTTGTCATTTTTTCGGCATAGTATAAGAGAGACGGTCTTCCTGCATAGTTGTCAAGAAGCTCCTTGAGCTCACAGTTGAAGTCGGGATCGTCCTTATACTTGTTGTACGCCTCCTCCAGCTCGTTAACTGCCTTCATGAGTATTTCGGGAACATACTGTCCGCCGTGAATACCAAACCTACCTTTTTTCACAAATACCAAATCCTTTCATTTCGGGGGTAAAACTAAAAAAGCCCCCGATTGCTAAATACAATCAAGGACGAGATAAACCCGCGGTACCACCTTGTTTTACTCTAATGAGTACACTTATGAGCACTAACATGCCCCTGCGATTGACGCTCGCACACGTCGCAGAATACTCGGGTTGCCCCTTTGGTCTGCGCCCTCATCGGTCCATTTGACAAGCTGTTACTGCAAGGCTCTCAGCTACCCTTGCTCTCTGTGAGCACATATCCTGCCGTTATCTCCGAATCAACGGTTTATTTTCTTACTACATATAATACACAATTACGCTTTTTTTGTCAACACTTTTTTTGTGTACTATTTCAAGGTGTAGGGAGTTGACAAAAAAGTCTTTTCATTATAAAATAATATAGATATTGAATGTCTTAAATTTGGAGGTTTACAGAATGATTGAACAGATTAAAGATGCTGTCCATTCCCTGGCAATAACAATAGTGACATCCTTAGGCTTTGCTGCAACAAGTGCGGATTATTTGTACGTGTTTCTCATTTCGATGCTCCCCATTATTGAGCTTCGAGGAGCAATCCCTGTAGCCGCAGTTTTAGGTCTTGACCCTGTTGTCAGCTACATAATTGCAATTTTAGGTAACATACTGCCCGTTCCCTTTATTCTTTGGTTTATCACACCCTTCTGCAACATGCTCAAGAAAACCAGGCTTTTCCGCTGGTTCCCCGAATGGCTTGAAAAGAAGGTTGAAAAGAACGAAGCAAAGGTTACAAAGTATAAAAACCTGGGCTTGTTTATTTTTGTAGCAATCCCCCTTCCCGGTACAGGTGCATGGACAGGTGCGTTGGTTGCATCCTTTATCGGCTACAAATTCCGCGATGCATTTTTAGCAATTTCAGGCGGTGTGCTTTCGGCAGGTATTATCATGTCCGTAGGCTCATGGCTTGTTAAATTCTTATTCGGTTTATTCTAATCAAAGGAGGAAAAAACTATGGAATTACAGAAGAAGTTATTCACATCAGAATCTGTTACTGAGGGTCATCCCGACAAGGTATGCGATATGCTCTCTGACAGCATTCTTGACGATATTTTAGCTCACGACCCCGATGCAAGAGTTGCTTGCGAAACATGTGCGGCAACAGGTCTTGTTATGGTTTTTGGGGAAATCACATCAACACATCAGCCCGACGTAAGACAGATTGTGCGTGACACAATTGAGGAAATCGGCTATACAGAGGGCGACATGGGCTTCTCCTTTGACTCTGTTGCAGTTTTAAACACACTCAACAAGCAGTCTGCGGACATTGCTCTCGGTGTGGACAAGTCCTTAGAAGCAAAGGAAGGCGACACGAGCGAGTTTGACACAGGTGCAGGCGACCAGGGTATGATGTTCGGCTATGCCACAAACGAAACAGACGTTTACATGCCCATGCCCATCTACTATGCACAGAAAATGGCAAAGCGCCTTACCGAAGTGAGAAAGAACGGCACACTGCCCTATCTCCGTCCCGACGGCAAAACACAGGTTACTGTTGAATACGACGGCGACACACCCAAGAGAATTGACGCTGTTGTTGTTTCCACACAGCACACTGCAGACGTGACACTTGAAACAATCAAGAAAGATATCAAAAAGCACGTTATTGATGAAACAATTCCCGCTTCTCTTATGGATGCTGACACAAAGGTTTTCATTAACCCCACAGGCAGATTTGTAATCGGCGGTCCTCACGGCGACAGCGGTCTTACAGGCAGAAAAATTATTGTTGACACATACGGCGGCTATGCTCCCCACGGCGGCGGTGCATTTAGTGGCAAGGACCCCACAAAGGTTGACAGAAGTGCCGCATATATGGCTCGCTACATTGCGAAGAATCTTGTAGCAGCGTCTCTTTGCGACAAGTGCCAGATTCAGCTTGCATATGCAATCGGCGTTGCAAATCCCGTAAGTGTGCGTGTTGATACCTTCGGCACAGGCAAGCTTTCCGACGATGCAATAAACGAAATAGTTTTAAAGGAGTTTGACCTTCGTCCTGCGGCAATCATCAAGCGTCTTGACCTTAAGAAGCCCATCTACAAGCAGACAGCCTCTTACGGTCACTTTGGCAGAAACGATGTTTCACTCCCCTGGGAAAAGCTTGACGCGGTTGAAAATCTTAAAAAATACCTCAATTAACAACCTTACCCCGATACTCATATAATGTATCGGGGTGAATTTAATTATGAGTGATATAATCCTGTCATTATCGTTAGTGCTTGCGGTTATATTTGTCATTGTTTTTCTTGTTTTCAAAAGCGACAATGTGACGCTTATCTGCAAGGACTTATCGTCCCTTATAGATGACGAGGACTGTGTTATAAAAATAAAAATCTGTAAAAGGAGGAAGGGCAATTATGGAAAAAGAAATGATTGAAGGCGAAGTAAGAGAAATTGTATACTACAACGAAGACAACTGCTACTGCGTCTTTGACCTGGACTTCGGCAAAAACCTCATTACCTGCGTAGGACACATCCCCTTCCTCAGTGCAGGGGAGCGTGTGCGCCTGGAGGGCAGCTGGACAAGCCATATTGACTACGGCGAGCAATTTAAGTTCGACAACTTTATACGCACAATTCCCCAGAAGGTAAACGCCATACGAACATACCTTGCCTCGGGTGTTATTCCCGGCATACGTGAAGCAACTGCCGTTAAAATGACAGATGTATTCGGCGAGGAAACCCTGGAGGTTATCAAAAATGAGCCCGAAAGGCTCACTATAATCAAGGGCATTTCACTTGTCAAGGCAATGAAAATGAACGAGGCTTTTCTCATCCGTCAGGATGCGGCAAACACGGTAATGTACCTGCAGCAGTTCGGTGTAACGGCAAAAATGGCAGTTAAAATACACAAAAAATTCGGCTCGCTGGCAGTTGACCTTATAAAGGGCAATCCCTATACCCTTTGTGACGAAATATCGGGCATAGGCTTTAAAACAGCCGACCGCATTGCTTTCCAGATGGGCGTTGCCGCATCGCACCCGGGTCGCATAAAAAGCGGTATCCGCCACGCATTGGGCGAGGCGGCGCAGAACGGGCACACCTGCTATCCGAAAAGCGAGCTCATTCCCTACTGTACCCGTCTCTTAGGCTGTGACAGTGTGGAAATTGAAAACGGCTTTCTTGCCCTTATTGACACAGGCAAAATAGTGCACGAAAAGGCAACGGACCTTTGCTACCTCACACCCCTTTATAATGAGGAGCTCACTGTTGCAACAAAGCTTTTAACCCTTATCGGCAAACGCAGTAAAAAGCCCTCCTTTAACATAGATGCGGCAATCGAGCGTGCAAGCGAAGGCATAACCCTCTCAAAAAAGCAGTACGAAGCCGTAAAATGCGCCTGCAGGGAAAACATAATGATAATAACAGGCGGTCCCGGTACAGGTAAAACCACAATTATAAACACCATTTTGAACATAGCCTACGATGCAGGGCTTGAGGTAAGCCTTGCGGCACCCACGGGCAAGGCGGCAAAAAGGCTCAGTGAAGCCTGCCATGCCGAGGCAAAAACCTTGCACCGCCTTTTGGGGCTTGATATTATTTCCGAAACAGATGAATATACCTACAACAAGGACTCCAACGACCCTTTAATGGCTGACATTGTTATTGTGGACGAGGTCAGCATGGTTGACTTAAGCTTGATGAGCGCGCTTTTAAAGTCACTTAAATCCGACGCAAAGCTCATCTTAGCAGGTGATGCGGACCAGCTCCCCTCTGTGGGTGCAGGCAACGTTTTAAAGGACATTATTGACTCGGGTAAGTTTCCCGTCATAACCCTGACGGAGGTTTTCCGTCAGGCACAAGAAAGCATGATAGTTACAAATGCTCACCGCATTAATTCGGGACAGCTGCCTGTCTGCAACGTTAAGGACAAGGATTTCTTTTTCATGCCCCGCAGTCCCAAGGATGCTGACGAAACAATTGCCACCCTTTGCGCGAAAAGGCTTCCCGGAGCCTACTCATATGATCCGCTCCGTGACATACAGGTGCTCTGCCCCTCAAAAAAGGGCACAACGGGCACAATAGCGTTGAACAACATTCTGCAGCAGCACCTTAATCCGCCATCAAAAGCAAAAAAGGAAAAGAAATACGGTGAAACAATTTTCCGCATGGGCGACAAGGTTATGCAGGTTAAAAACAACTACAATATCCCCTACATTAACCTCAGAACAAACAACGAGGGGCTGGGAATATATAACGGCGATATAGGTATAATAGCAGAAATAGACACAAAGCGCGCAGTAATGATGATTGAATTTGACGATGAAAGGCTTGTTGAGTACGACTTTGCGTGGCTTGACGAGTTAGAGCTTGCATACGCTTTAACGGTGCACAAAAGTCAGGGCTGTGAATTCAAGGCGGTGATACTTTCGGTTTCACCTGTTGCACCCATGCTCTGCGTGCGTAACCTTCTGTACACGGCGGTAACACGTGCAAAGGAAATTGTTGTTCTGGTAGGCAGCGACGAAACCGTAGGCAGAATGGTTGCAAACAACCGCGAAACAAAGCGCTTCAGCGGTCTTCCGTTGAAGCTTGGTAAGAAACAAGCATGAAATTTACAGATAAGATTTTTTCTTTTCTTTTTCCGCACAAGTGTACCTTCTGCCGCGAAGTAATAAGCTATAAAAACAATACCTTTATCTGCACGCGCTGCATGGAAAGCCTGCCTTTTATAGAGGGCGCTGTGTGTGCTAAATGCGCTTCACCCCGCCAGGAGGGCTCTATGCCCATCTGCAATATCTGCCGTAAGTTCGCTCATCCCTACTCGGGCTCCTTTACGCCCCTTTTGTACGACGGCAAGGCAAGAAAGGCTCTCATTAATTTAAAATTCAACAACAAGGAAAATTTTTCAAGAAGCTTTGCCTTTCTCATTGCAGACAATATAATAAGGAAGGGTTTTCCCAACATTGACTTTATAACCTATGTGCCGCTTTCGCCTGACTCGTTAAAGGAGCGCGGCTTTAACCAGTCACAGCTCATTGCCGAAAAATGCGGCGAAATTTTAAACATTCCCGTTACAGACACACTCTCGAGAATAAACGGCACGCCTCAGCAAGCCACACTTTCACATCAGGAAAGGCGCAAAAATGCAAAAAAGGCATTTTTTGCACAAAATAAAAAGCTTTCAGGCAATGCACTTCTGATTGACGACATTTACACAACAGGCTCAACAATGAGCCGATGTGCCTCGCTTCTTTTAAAAATGGGCTGCAGCAAGGTTTACATAGCCTCCGTTGCATTAAGAGGCAAAAATTAAATTTTTCCACGTTTATTACTTTCTCTTTAACACAAACTACTTTTGTACCGATTGGTACGAAAGGTGGGAAAAGCGATGAAAGTAAAGGATATATGCTCATGCGAAACCTTAACTGTAACGGCACAGGACACAGTTAAGGAGGCTGCGTGCAAAATGGCAAAGCACAACATCGGTGCTCTCCCTGTTGTGGACTACTCGCTAAGAGTTATCGGCATGATTACCGACCGTGACATCACCGTCAGGATTACTGCCGAGGGCAAGGATGCGTCCCGCTACAGCGTGGGCGACATTATGACGCACGATATCTCATGCGTATGCATGGATGCAGACATTGAAAGTGCAACAAAAATAATGAGTAAAGCCAAGGTAAGAAGACTTCCCGTTGTTGACGACGGCAGGATTGTGGGCTTTATTTCCCTTGGGGACATTACCCGTACAGGCAAATTTGACATGGAAGCAGGTCACGCTCTGTGTGAAATTTCTTCTAACAGAAAAACATGCAGAAAGCATTAAAAAAAGCGGCATACGCCGCTTTTTTTAATGTTTGTTTACCCTTCCGCCGAAATAAACTTTTCTATTTTTCTTAAAATTCTACATTCAATGCTCTCTTTGCAATAATCAATGCTTCCTGTACTGTGCAGTTACCCAAGGGGTTAATCTTACCCTCGTCTGTACCCTTAATGAGACCTGCAAATACCATCAGCTTAACGCTGTCCTCTGCCCAATCGCTTACCAGGTCACCGTCGGCAAAGTTGTCAAGTGCAGGAAGATATGCCTTAACAATGTCCATGTTCAAATCGGGAACAAGCTGCTGTGAAATTCTTGTAAGCATAACACAAATCTGCTCACGTGTAACGCTTGCTTCGGGGTTGAACTCTGTTTCGCTCACACCTTTGACAAGACCCAAGCCATAGGCGGTTACAACAAGCGGGTTGTTACAGTCTGTAAAGGGGTTTTCAACGCTCATTTCGGGCAATTCCATGCCGGAAGCTGCCGCATAGATGTAAAGTGCAACAATCGCAAATTCTTCACGTGTGATGCTCTTTACATAGTCGATGTCGCCTGTTGCCGACTTGAGAAAATCTGCCGCGTGTGTGTCAATTTCACTCACAGCCCAGCTGCTGGGCTCGCTCTGAGCAAAGCTTGCTGTGCCAAAGGCAAGCATCATTACTACTGCAAGGGTTAACGCTGTTAATTTTTTCATTTTTCATTCTCCTTTATCTTTTAGTCTTCTTTATGTGCATTAAATCTTAAATACTCGTTAATAAATCCGTCAAGGTCACCGTCCATAACTGCTCCGATGTTACCCACTTCAAAGTTTGTTCTATGGTCCTTAACCATTGTGTAGGGATGGAATACGTAGGAGCGTATCTGGCTGCCCCAGGCAATTTCCTTCTGTACACCCTTGATGTCCTCAATTTTTTCCTTGTGCTCAGCCTCGGCAATTTCAGCAAGCTTAGCCTTAAGCATCTTCATACACATGTCCTTGTTCTGGAACTGGCTTCTTTCGTTCTGGCAAGCAACCGTAACGCCGGTGGGAATGTGTGTAAGACGAACAGCCGAGCTTGTTTTGTTAACGTGCTGACCGCCTGCACCCGATGCACGGAAAACATCCATCTTGATGTCCTCGGGGCGGATATTTACCTCGATTGTGTCATCAATGTCGGGCATAACCTCAACAGATGCAAAGGATGTGTGGCGTCTGCCTGCAGAGTCAAAGGGTGAAATTCTTACCAGACGGTGTATACCCTTTTCGCACTTTGCATAACCGTATGCATTGTCACCCTCAATGAGGATTGTTGCACCCTTGATGCCCGCTTCGTCGCCATCGATATAGTCAATGGTAGAAACGGAGAAGCCTCTCTTTTCTGCCCACATCTGATACATTCTAAGAAGCATCGATGCCCAGTCCTGAGCCTCGGTACCACCTGCACCTGCGTGAAGAGTGATGATAGCATCGTTCTTGTCGTAGGGACCGGAGAGAAGTGTTTCGAGCTTTGTTGTTTCGATGTCGGCGCTGAGCTTTTCAAAGCCGCTCTTTACCTCGTCAAGAAAGCTTAAATCGTCCTCTTCCTCGGCAAGCTCAATTATTGTGAGCAAATCCTCTCTTTCGCTGCCGATTTTTTCAAAGTGCTCAATCTTGCCCTTAAGCTGCTTGAGCTGCTTTAGAACCTTCTGACTTTTTTCCATGTCGGAATAAAAGTCGGGGTTCATTGTTTCCTTTTCCATCTCTTCTGCCTGCTTCTTGACATTGTCAATACCCAGTGATTTACCGAGCTCTTCAATTTCTTCCGCAAGGGCGTTGAGAGATAATTTATACTGATCGTATTCTACCATGTTTCTTCATTCCTTCCGATGTCTTACTCATTCAGGCCGCAGCACTGCTTATACTTTTTTCCGCTGCCGCAGGGGCAAGGGTCGTTTCTGCCAACCTTGGGCGCACTGCGTCTTACGGGCTGAGCCTTCTGGGGAGCATCGCTGCCGCCGTTTGCCACAGCCTTTTTAAGGTCGGGACCATTCATTGCAGGCATTTTTTCCTCGCCTGCCCTTGCATTTTTCACAGCCTCTGCCACCTTGACATTCATGGCAGGAACAACGCTCATTACATATTTTACAGTATCCTCCTGCATAAGTGCAACCATTTCTTCAAACATGTCGAAGCCAATCATCTTGAATTCGTCAACAACGTTGTGGTTGCCGTATGCACGAAGGCGTATTTCGTGTTTTAATTCGTCCATTGCGGAAACATGCTCAATCCAGTGACTGTCAACTGCCTTAAGCATAATTTTTCTTTCAATTTCGCGCATGCGTTCATATCCGAAGAGCTCCTCCTGCTCGCGGTATCTGTCCATCGCGGCAGTGAGCATTTCGCGTCTTATTTCCTCGCGGTCAATTTTGTTGATATCACGTGACTGGAGGTCAATTATGCCCTTTTTGTGGAAAATCTTTTCACAGTATTCCTCAAATTCAGCCATAAGCCAGTAATCTGCGTGCTCGTCGTTAAGATATTTTAAAACAGCACCGTCAACTATCTTTTCAATCATTTTTTCAATAGCAGGCTTTATATTCTCACCGTTGAGAACTTCACGCCTCTGATTGTAAATAATAGTTCTCTGGGTGTTTACAACGTCATCGTACTGAAGCACATTTTTACGCATATCGTAGTTTCTGCCTTCAATATTCTTCTGAGCGTTTTCAATAACGCCGGAAAGAATTTTTTCGTCGATAACATCGTCCTCGTCAATCTTCATGGTGGTGAGCATTCTCTTAACTCTTTCACCGCCGAAAAGCCTTAACAGGTCGTCGTCAAAGCATACAAAGAATTTTGCCTTACCCGGGTCACCCTGTCTGCCGCTTCGACCCTGGAGCTGGTTGTCAATTCGTCTGGATTCGTGGCGCTCTGTACCAAGCACGTACAAGCCGCCTGCCGCGATTACCTCAGCCTTTTCGGGCTCAATTTCCTTTTTGTATTCCTCGTAGTATTTTGTATAGGTTGCTCTGGCATTGAGGATTTCTTCGTCGTCAGTTTCGGCATAGCCTGTTGCTTCAACAATCAGTTCATTGGAAAAGCCTTCCTTTTCCATTCTGTTCTTCGCCATATACTCGGCGTTACCGCCAAGGATAATGTCTGTACCACGGCCTGCCATGTTTGTGGCAATTGTAACGGCACCCTTTTTGCCTGCCTGAGCAATAATCTGTGCTTCTGCCTCGTGATACTTTGCATTGAGCACTCTGTGTGCAACGCCCTCTCGCTTCAACGCCTTTGACAGCTCTTCACTGCTTTCGATGGTTGCAGTACCCACCAAAACGGGTCTGCCGCTTGCTGCAGCTTCCTTGATTTCCTTTACAATTGCACGGATTTTGCCTGCGTGTGTCATATACACAGCATCGTTACAATCCTCACGGATAACAGGAGCATTTGTGGGGATTGCCACAACGTCGAGCTCATAAATACCGCGGAATTCCTCTTCCTCGGTAAGTGCAGTACCTGTCATGCCTGAGAGCTTATCGTACATTCTGAAATAGTTCTGTACTGTGATTGTGGCAACCGTTCTGCTTTCGTTTCTCACATCAAGCCCTTCTTTTACTTCAATTGCCTGGTGCAAGCCGTTTGAATATCTTCTGCCGTAGGAAAGACGCCCTGTAAAGCTGTCAACAATGATAACCTCGCCGTCTTTTACAACGTAGTCTGTGTCAAGCTTCATCACACCGTGAGCCTTGATTGCAACGTTAATGTGGTGTGCAATGCTCATGTTGTTGGGGTCTGCAAGGTTTTCTATGTTAAAGAACTGCTCTGCCTTTTTTGTACCCTTTTCGGTAAGGGTGGCAGTCTTTGCCTTTTCGTCAACAATATAGTCACAGTCGAGGTTTACGCTCTCAGTTTTCGAATCGAAGGACTCGAATTTAATAACCTTTAAGCCACGTACAAACCTGTCTGCCGCCATATAGAGTGCATCTGCTTCTGCCTCGGGTGTGCTTATGATGTGAGGTGTTCGTGCTTCGTCAATTAAAATGGAGTCAACCTCGTCCACGATTGCATAGTTATATTCTCTCTGCACAACCTCAGCCTTGCTTGTTCTTAAATTGTCCCAGAGATAGTCAAAGGCGAGCTCGCTGTTTGTGCCGTAGGTAATGTCTGCGGCATATGCAACGTGCTTTTCCTCCTGTGTACCCTGGGGAATAATAAGACCTACAGTAAGCCCCAGATAGCGGTAAACCTTGCCCATCCATTCACTGTCACGCTTCGCAAGGTATTCGTTTGCTGTTACAATGTGAACACCTTTGCCCGTAAGTGCGTTAAGGTACGCAGGCAGTGTTGCAACCAAGGTTTTACCTTCACCTGTTTTCATTTCGGCAATTCTGCCCTGATGAAGGATAATACCGCCTATAATCTGCACGGGGAAATGCTTCATGCCTAAAACTCGCCAGCTTGCCTCTCTGACGGTTGCGAAAGCTTCAACAAGTAAATCGTCCAAGGTTTCGCCCTTTGCCAGTCTGTCTTTAAATTCTTTTGTTTTGCCCTTGAGTTCGTCCTCACTAAGGCGGGAGTACTCCTCCTCCAGTGCAAGGACCTTTTCCTTCAAAGGCTCTATTTTTTTAACCTCTCTCGATGAATAATCACCGAAAAGCTTTGAGAAAAATCCCATTTATATCACCAAATCAAAAATATTTTAATACACAACTGTGCATTATTCTTTATTTTACCATAAGTATTTGCTCATGTCAAATTAAGAAACCGTGAATTTATATTGCTTTTGTTTCGTCCTTGAGCCATGCCTTTTCCGCAGCTGTAAGATAAGGCGAAAGCTTTTCGTAAACAGCCTTATGGAAAGCATTGAGCCAGTCAATTTCCCGTTGGGTCATAAGGCTCTTGTCAACTGCACGGGTGTCAATGGGGCAATAGGAAAGCATATCAAAGCCTAAAAATTCGCCGTCTGCTGTTGTTTTTTTCAATTCAACAACAACATCGTTTTCAATTCTTATGCCGAATTTGCCTTCTGCGTATACACCGGGCTCAACAGTAAGGTTCATGCCCTCTTCAAGTGGATATGTGTATCTCATACGGGGGCCTATGCCCTGGGGACCTTCGTGAACGTTAAGTAAAAAGCCCACGCCATGACCTGTTCCGCACTTGTAGTCAATGCCCGCGTTCCAGAGAAACTGGCGTGCTAAAATATCAAGGCAGCTGCCTGTTGTGCCACGGAGGAACTGCTGGGAGCATACTGCTATGTTGCCCTTTAAGGTGAGGGTGTATCCCTTCTTTTCCTCCTCGGATATGTCGCCTAACACAAGTGTACGGGTAATGTCTGTTGTACCATCTGTATACTGACCGCCCGAGTCAATGAGAAGCATGCCTTCCTTGTTGATTACGGCACTATTGTTTTCGTCGGGAGAATAGTGCATCATTGCAGCATTACCGCGGTATGCCGCAATGGTGTCAAAGCTTGCGCCTAAGTTACCCTCCATTTTGCCGCGCTCCTCCAGTAAAAGGTCGCACACATCCTTTTCGGTCATAGAGCCGTCAGGAGCGTTATAAATCTTGTAAAAGCCCTTAACAAGTGCAACGCAGTCCTTTATATAGGCATTTTTAAGGTTTTCGTTTTCAACGGAGTTCTTTACTGCTTTCATGTTTTCGATAAAGTCGGCAGTTTCCTTAACGGGGCACTTTGCCGAAGTGTAGAGCATGTAGTTTGTGGATGCCGCCTTAAGGGCAACTGCATCGCCCTCGCCTAAAGCTGCAAGGTCCCGGTATACATCGTCGTATGCTTTTATGGTTACGCCGTTTTTGTCAAGGTACGCTTTTACCTCGTCTGTCAGCTGCTTGTCAGACACGTAAAAATACGTAGCTGTAGCGGTTACAAGAGCATAGCTGAGCGCAAAGGGACAGCAGTGTACATCGTTTGCGCGCACGTTGTAAAGCCACATAATGTTATCAAGTGTATTGGTAACAAAGGCGGTTGCCCCTGCCTCGGTAAACTTTTCACGAAGCCTTGTAACCTTGCTTTCGGTGCTTTCGCCTGTGTACTTTTCATCAAGCACAAAAAGCTTTGTGTAAGGAAGGCTGGGTCTTTCCTGCCAGATATAGGACAAATCGCAGTCCACCACAAGCTCAATGCCTTTTTTGTTAAATTCCTTCTGTATGTTTTTAACGGCGCTGTTGCTCATAAGCTTTGCATCAACGCCTACTCTGTCTCCCTCATTAAGTTCGTTGCAGAAAAACTGCACATAGCTTATAACGCCGGGCTCGTATGCCCTGTAAAGCTCACATTCACTGCCGCTAAGTTCAATCTCTGCCTGAATGTAGTATCTGCCGTCGGTCCATAAGCCGCTCTTTGTGTGTGTCAGGGCGAATGTGCCTGCACTGCCTGTAAAGCCACTTATCCAATGGCGGAAACGGTAAAAATCAGCCACATATTCCGATATGTGAGGGTCGCCTGTGGGCACAATGTAGCCCTGTAGATTGTTTTTATCCATTTCGCTTCTTAAAAGCGCAATTTTTTCGTTTGTTGTCATATATAATCAATCCTCCACTCTGTACTTAATCAAGTCTCAACTGTGGCACTGCATTCAATTCAAGTCCGCCTCGTACACCCTTAGCATAGTTAAGGTAGCCTGCGCAGGAAATCATGGCGCCGTTGTCGGTACACAGATCAATGGGCGGACAGTAAAATTCCATTTTATTCGCCTTTGCGCTATCCTCCATCATTTTGCGGAGGAAGGTATTTGCCGCAACACCGCCTGCAAGTGCAATGCGGCTACAGCCGACGCTTTTTGCCGCCTCAACTGTGTTTTCAACCAGGCAATCGCACACAGCCTGCTGGAAGGATGCCGCCACATCCGCCTTGTTTATTTCGTTGCCGTTCTGCTCTTCCTTGTGCACATAATTTATAACGGCTGTCTTAACACCCGAGAAGCTGAAGTCAAAGCCCGATTTTGGTCTGGGGAACTTGATTGCCTGAGGGTCGCCCTCTTCCGCAAGAAGGTTGACCTTGGGTCCGCCGGGGTAGCCTAAGCCCAAAACCCTTGCCACCTTGTCAAAGGCTTCGCCTGCCGCATCGTCATGTGTCTGACCGAGTATTTCAAAATCGTGATAGTCCTTCATGTGAAGAATATGGCTGTGACCGCCCGATGCCACAAGGCATACAAACGGAGGCTTTAAATCCTTATGAGCGATATAGTTTGCCGCAATATGCCCCTGAATGTGGTTAACGGGCACGATGGGTTTACCCAAGCCGTAGGCAAGCGCCTTTGCCGCGGAAACGCCCACCAGAAGAGCACCCACCAGCCCGGGTGAGTATGTAACGGCAATTGCGTCAAGCTCTTCTTTGGTAATGCCTGCCTGCTTTATTGCTTCGTCAATAACCCATATAATTTTGTCAATATGCTTACGCGAAGCTATTTCGGGCACAACACCGCCGTAGAGGGTGTGTATATCAATCTGGGAGTAAACAACATTGCTCAAAACCTCGCGTCCGTCCTTTGTAACGGATGCCGCAGTTTCGTCGCAGGATGTTTCAATGCCTAATATATATGCCATATCAAATTTCATCTCCTGTGTGTAAATCCATAAGTATTGCATCGCAAAGAGGGCTTTGGTAATAGTTTTTCCGTACCCCTACCTCTTTAAAGCCTAAGCTTTTATAAAGCTCAAGCGCCGCGAGGTTATCGCTTCTGACCTCTAAAGTAAAAAGAGCTATCCCATCCTGCTTTGCAAGGCTCAACACTTCCTCAAAAAGCGTTTTTGCATAGCCCTGTCGCCTGCAGCAGGGATGCGTTGCAACAGAAATAATCTGCCCCTCGTCAAAAACCTTTTCATAGCTTATAAAAGCCTTTGGGGCATCACCAAAAAGAGCGTAGCAATAATAGCTTTCCCGTTCCATATCCTTTGCCATGGTTTCTTTTTTCAATGGGTCCGAAAACGCTGCTTCTTCAATTTTATAAACTTCGTCCAAGCTGCCTTTAGTACATCTTTTTACTATCATTTCAGTTTCTCAACAATTCTTTCTATATAATTGTATATCTCACGGGCACACTTTTCATAAACCTCTTCGCTTCCGCCGTAAGGGTCACTTACGTCGCCTCCGCCTGCATACTCGCCAAGGGTGAAAACCTTGTCCTTCGCATCGGGCACTGCGCTTACAACAACGGCTTTGTGCCCCTTTGTCATTGTGAGCACCAAATCCGCCTCTTTTACATCCTCCATGGTAAGCTGTGTTGACACATGCTTGGATATGTCAATACCCATTTTTTCCATTGCTTTTACGGCGTTTTCGCTTGCACCGCCGCCTTCGGCATAAATCCCGCGGGATACTGCCCCGCCTGACAGGAAATTAAAAATCCCCTCCGCCATAGGCGAGCGACAGGTGTTGCCCGTGCAGATAAATAAAACCTTATTCATATTACTCTTCCTCCTGCCGATTTCAGGAGCCTGTTTCTTATGGCTGTGCCCATGCCCTTGTTTTCGGGCAGCTGAGCATAAACGGTTTTTATGCCGTCCTCGTCTGCCTTTCTTAAAAGGTAAAAAAGCCTTGCCGCATACTCGCTGTCGGAACAGCCTGCCGAATAGAACCTGCAGCCCTTTGCCGCATTCACGTATTTATCATATGCAATAATTGCCGCGTTTTCGTCCCGGGGCATTTTAAAGCTTTCCATATCCCCTACAGCAAAAACCTCCGCATCGGGGCTGTAGTGCACGTACTTCATGCCGGGGCACTTGGGGGCATCGGCATATTCGCCCCCGAACATCCCCTTGCCGCAAACCGATATAATATCGTCAAGTGTTACCGCACCCGGGCGCAGTATAACAGGCACCTCACCTGTCATGTCAACAACGGTGGACTCAACCCCTATGGAGCATTCGCCCCCGTCAATAATCATGTCAACCCTGCCGTCCATGTCCGCCTTGCAGTGTTCAAAGGTTGTGGGGCTTGGGCTGCCTGACAAATTGGCACTGGGTGCCGCAATGGGTGTGCCGGAAAGGCGTATGAGCATATTCGCCACGCTGTGAGAGGGCATGCGTATGCTTACGGTGTCAAGCCCTGCAGAAACAATCATAGGAACATCACCTCTGCGCTTGAGGATAATAGTCAAGGGACCGCCCCAATAGGCTTCCATGAGCTTTTTTGCATCCTCGGGCACATATTCAGCCAGCTTTAACGCATCGTCAATGTGCGCAATATGGCTTATGAGAGGGTTGTCGCTGGGTCTGCCCTTTGCAATATATATTTTTTTAACGGCGCTCTCGTTAAAGCTGTCGGCACCTAAGCCGTACACGGTTTCGGTGGGAAAAGCCACCAGTCCGCCTTTCTTTATACATTCAGCCGCCTCCCTTAAGGCAGCCTCATCGGGGGAAGCAGGGTCAACTTTTATATAAGTAGTTTTCATATTCTTACCTTCAACATTCAAAAAGAAGTATCAATTGATTCAATTGATACTTCTTTTTTTAATTAAAATCAATCAGTTCTACCGTAGCCGTAGTAGGAGTAGTTGTACTTCTTACTGTAACCGCCCGGAAGAATGGATGTGTCGGAAACATTGTTGAATACAAAGCCGATAATTTCAGCATTTGACTGGCTTATATCGTTAACAACGCCGATTACATCGTCAACATTTGCGCTGTTCTGTCTTACAACAAGAATGCCCGCATCTGTATATTCGGAAATGATTGCCGCATCTGTAAAGAGCTGAGAGGGCGGTGTGTCTATGATAATATAGTCATACTTTTCACGCAAAGTGTCTATAACCTTCTTAAGCCCCTGTGTGGAAAGCACCTCGGAGGAGTTGCCCACAGCCTTAATACCGCCGATAATGTCGATATTATATTTCTTCACATTCACAATGGCGCTTTCAACGGATGCTTCACCTGTAATAACATCAATTGCAGGAACCTTTACCATATCCTTCGAGTCAACAACGGTTGCAACGGCAGGCTTACGAAGGTCGCAGTCAACCATGATAACTCTGTTGCCGTTCTGTGCAAGGGAAATTGCAATGTTTGCCGCAACAGTTGTTTTGCCTTCGTTTTCCATTGCACTTGTTACCAAAATTGCCTTGCAGCTGTTTTTCTTGGAAAATCTTTCAATCTTCGTACGCATGGACTTGTAGGTCTCACTGAATACAAAGCCTGTTTTCTTATTCGTTACGAGCATTGGCTCATGAACGTTGTTCTTGCCCTTCTTCTTGTTAAGGTCAACATGAGGCACTGAGCCTATAAGGCTTATGTCGATTTTTTCTGTAAGCACCTGAGGTGTCATTATTGTCTTCTTTAACATCTGTAATACAACAACCACTGCCGCAGCAAGAGCTATACCTGCCAGGAGACCTAATGCAGCCATCTTAAAAAGATCGCTGTTTGCATCGGGCATAACAGGCTGAAGCGGTGATTCAAGTGCATCAAGGCTTCCCGAGCGCACTGTTTCCTTTGCTTTTTCGGGCAGATAAAGGCTTATTGCCTGTGCAATGTCATAGCTTTTCTTTGCATCCTCGCTCTTTACCACAACACGCATGATATTTGAGCTTTCAACCAAGCTCGATGTTATATACCTCTTTATATCCTCATTCAGACCTGTTTCAGCCTTCACTCGCTGAATAAAGTCATGACTTTTTATGAGGTAGGAGTACGTGTTTGCCAGATATTCCGCAACAATAAACTGCTTGTCGGTGATTTCATCTCCGGTACTTGAGGAATTAATAACATAGCTGATTGTTGATGTGTACTGAGGCACATATGTAACCGCCGCAAAAATAACACCTAAAAGTGCAAAAATCAGACCGCACGCTACAAGAACCTTCCATTTTTCCAGAACGCATCTTACCAGAATCATTATTTCAATACTGGACTCATTTTCTTCATACATAGTCTTTTCGTATGTCACTCTATCGCCTCCTGACCACACTATGTGGTATTGTATCATACTTAATTATACCTTTTTTTGCCCTCAAAGTCAAGCACAAGCCCCTCTTCTCGGCACTTTTTTTGTTTTTTGACAAAAAACACAATATCTTGTATTTTACTATTGACAACGCTACAATATTTATATATAATTCAACATGAACAAAAATGATATATATTTCTATTGGAGGAGCATAAAATGAAAGTTATCAAGAGAGACGGCTCAACGGTTGATTTTGACCGTTCCAAAATAGCTGTAGCAATAGCAAAAGCGAACAATGCGGTTGACGAGCCCTACCGCATAACAGAAGAAAAGATTGAAGAAATCGTATCTACAATTGAAACAATGCACCGTCAAAGAGTGCTTGTTGAAGACATACAGGATATGGTAGAGTCACGCCTTATGGAGGCAGGCAAGTATGAGCTTGCAAAAACCTACATCATCTACCGCTACAACCGTGCCCTTGTACGTAAGGCAAACACAACAGACGAATCCATCTTAAGCCTTATCAAGAACTCCAACAAGGACCTTATGGAGGAAAACTCCAACAAGAATGCGGTTATGGCAGCTACACAGCGTGACCTTATTGCAGGCGAAGTAAGCAAGGACCTGACAAAGCGTATCCTTCTTCCCGAGCACATTTCCAAGGCTCATGATGAGGGCGCAATCCATTTCCACGATGCTGACTACTTCCTTCAGCCCATTTTCAACTGCTGTCTTATCAATATCGGCGACATGCTCGACAACGGCACGGTTATGAACGGCAAGCTTATTGAAAGCCCCAAGAGCTTCCAGGTTGCCTGCACAATCATGACACAGATTATTGCTTCCGTTGCCTGCGGTCAGTATGGCGGTCAGAGCGTTGATGTTTCCCATCTGGGCAAATATCTCCGCAGAAGCCGTGAAAAGTTTGTGCGCCAGCTTAAGGAGCAATTCGGCACAACACTTGACTCTGACACAATAGACAAGATTGTTGCTCAGCGACTTAACGACGAATTAAAGAGCGGTGTACAGACTATTCAGTACCAGATCAACACCCTCATGACAACAAACGGTCAGTCCCCCTTCGTTACACTTTTCCTCAACCTCAAGGCAGACGACGAGTACATAGAAGAAAACGCTATGATTATCGAAGAAATTCTGCGTCAGAGATACGAGGGTATCAAGAACGAATGCGGCGTTTATGTAACACCTGCATTCCCCAAGCTTATATATGTTCTTGACGAGCACAACTGTCTTAAGGGCGGCAAGTACGACTACATTACACGCCTTGCTGTAAAGTGCTCTGCAAAGCGCCTTTACCCTGACTATATTTCCGCAAAGAAAATGCGCGAAAACTACGAAAACAACGTGTTCTCACCCATGGGCTGCCGCTCCTTCCTCTCTCCCTGGAAGGACGAAAACGGCAACTACAAGTTCGAAGGCAGATTCAATCAGGGTGTAGTTTCCTTAAACCTTCCCCAGATTGGTATTCTCGCAAAGGGCGACGAGGAAAAGTTCTGGCAGCTTCTTTCCGAAAGGCTTGAGCTTTGTAAGGAGGCTCTTCTTTGCCGTCATCAGGCACTTGAGGGCACAATTTCCGACACAAGCCCCGTTCACTGGCAGTATGGCGCAATTGCAAGATTGGAAAAGGGCGAGGTTATTGACAAGTACCTCCACGACGGCTACTCCACAATTTCCCTTGGCTACATCGGTCTTTATGAGGTTACAAAGCTTATGAAGGGCACAAGCCACACCGAGGGCGAGGGTGCTGAATTTGCAATTGCACTCATGAAGCGTCTCCGCTCCGCATGCGAGGGCTGGAAGGCAGAAACAGGATTAGGCTTTGGTCTTTACGGCACACCCGCTGAAAGCCTCTGCTACCGTTTTGCACGCATTGACAAGGAACGCTTCGGAACAATTGAAGACGTTACGGACAAGGGCTACTACACAAACTCCTACCACATTGATGTACGCGAAGACATTGACGCATTTTCTAAGTTTGAGTTTGAAAGCCAGTTCCAGAAGATTTCCTCCGGTGGTGCAATCAGCTATATTGAAATTCCCAACATGCGCCACAATCTTCCTGCACTTGAAACACTTGTGAGATTTATTTACGACAACATTCAGTATGCCGAATTCAACACAAAGAGCGACTACTGTCACGAATGTGGCTATGACGGCGAAATCATGATTAATGATAATCTGGAATGGGAGTGCCCCTCCTGCCACAACAAGGACCAGAAGAGAATGAACGTTACACGCCGTACCTGCGGATACCTGGGCGAAAACTTCTGGAATGTAGGCAAAACAAAGGAAATAAAGTCCAGAGTTCTCCATCTGTAATCGAGGTGCTGTAAAATGAACTATGCTACAATTAAAAAACATGATATTGCAAACGGCTTGGGCGTAAGGGTATCGCTTTTCGTTTCGGGCTGTACACACCACTGCAAGGGTTGCTTCAACCCCGAAACCTGGGACTTTAACTACGGCAAGGAATTTACTCCTGAAGTTCAAGAAGAGGTTATAAAGGCACTTGCACCTGACTACATTTCGGGGCTTTCACTCTTAGGCGGCGAGCCCTTTGAGCCCTCCAACCAGGCTGCTCTTGTGCCCTTCCTCAGAAAGGTAAAACAGCTTTATCCCACAAAGGATATATGGTGCTACTCGGGCTATAATTTTGAAAGCGATATGCTTACAGGCAAATTAGGCGATGCCTCCGTAACAGACGAAATGCTTTCCTATATTGACATTCTGGTTGACGGTGAGTTTGTTGAAAGCTTAAAGGATGTTTCCCTTCGCTTCAAGGGCTCCTCAAATCAGCGCATTATCGATGTACAGGCATCACTCGCAACCGACAATCTTGTACTCTGGGACGGGGAATCCAACATCGACAGAAAAGATATAGCAGGCGGCAGTATTGACTGTTGTGGCTGTGGCGAATGAGAAAGGATAAAATCATGACAAATGTAAACATAAAAAAGCTTGACCCCAAGGCGACAATCCCCACCTACGGCAGTGAATTTGCCGCAGGCTGTGACCTTTATGCCTGCCTTGACAAAAGCGTTACAATTGAGCCTCATCAAACAGTTTTAATCAAAACAGGGCTTGCCCTTGAGGTGCCCGTTGGCTATGCAGGTTTAATCTACGCACGAAGCGGTCTTGCATCAAAAAGAAACCTTGCCCCTGCAAATAAGGTAGGCGTTGTTGATGCGGATTATCGCGGTGAGGTTATGGTTGCACTTCATAACCACGGCACAACCGCTCAGATTATTGAGCACGGCGAAAGAATTGCCCAGATGGTTATTGCACCCTTCCTCACAGCAAACTTCATTGAGGTTGATAGCCTTTCCGACACAGTGCGCGGCGAAGGCGGCTTCGGAAGCACAGGAAGCAAGTAAGCTTGCTTCCTGTGCTTCCAATGCAGAGTGCAGAATGCATAATGCAGAATTACGGAGAAATATCTTATGATTAAATTACGTGTATTGGAATTATTGGAAAAGAACGGCAAGACAAAATACTGGTTGTATAAGCAGTTGGGCATGAGTTACCAGAATTTCAACAAAATGGTCAACAATGAAACAAAATCAATCCGTTATGAAAACATCGAAACTCTCTGCCTTTTATTCAACTGCACACCTAATGAGCTTTTTGAAATAAACGAAGACTAACATAAAAACCGTAAGGGACAGCCCTTACGGTTTTTTAAATATCATATTTTCTATAAACAGCTCCCCGAAATATCCGTCCATAGCCAGGTCAACATATTCGGCATTATCAAGGATTAGATTGAGTTCATTTTTTTCGCAGGCATATTTTATAAGCCCCTTAAGACAGCTGTTGTCAACCGTGTAAATCTTTCCGCCCGCCTCTATGGGCAAAAGCCCGGTCAGCAGTGCATTTCCCACATTCATTTTTGAGGAAAAGCCCCCTGCCACATAAACCTTGTCAATATCTTTAAAGCTTATGCCTGCCTTTTTCACAAGAGCATATATCGCCGAGCATATAGCCCCTTTTGCCAGCTGAAACTGCCTTACATCCTCCCTTGTTATAGTCACACGGGGAGCAATTTCAAAAGGAGTCTCCATAAAGCCCGTTTCGTCAATATATTCGCCCTCAAGCATAAGCGCCATAGCATCAATAAGCCCTGTGGCACAGATTCCTTTTGGCTTTGTGTTGCCTACGGTTTTAAAGCCGTTTCCTGTGCAGGAATACACCGCACCGTCAACTGCGCTCATGCCGCAGGAAATGTTTACCCCCTCAAAGCAGGGACCTGCCGCCGCAGCGGTGCAGTAAAGCTTATGCTTGGAATAAAGCACAATTTCCGCATTTGTTCCAAGGTCAACAAGAATGCTGTATTTATCCTCCGTCGGCATTCCAACATAATTAAGTCCTGCCACAATGTCTGCTCCTACAAAGGCTGATATGCCGGGAAGTGCTGTAACAGTGTCAACAGTTTTTATGCCCAACTCCTTTGCACCGAGCTCCTTTAAGTCAAGAAACTCAGGCGTGTAGGGCGCATGACCCATCTTAGAGGGGTCAACCCCCAGAAACAGGTGGAGCATTGTTGTATTGCCCGCAACAAAAAGCTTATCAATATCTTCGGCGCCAAGCTCTTTGAGCATTGAATTGAGTTCATCGATTAAAACCCTTTGCATATCCTCGGTGCCGTTCTTTGTTGCATATTCAATACGCGACATAACATCCAAGGCAAATGCTCTCTGAGGGTTATTCCTTGTGACACTTTTTACAACACTGCCTTCGTCACATGACACAAGAGCAAGCACAAGGGTTGTTGTGCCAATATCAAAGCAAAGGCACATATTTTCCGTAGCTTTGCCCGTTTCCTCACCTATGGAAGCTGTCTGTATATTAAAGCTGTCCGCAAGCTCTACTTCAATATCGCCTCTTACTGTGTACTTACAGGAAAGCTCCTCTTTCCCGTTTACCCGAAGGGTGCATTTTCCGCAGGTGCCTCTGCCTCCGCAGGGATGTTCAAATTTTAAAGAGTGGCGCATGAGCACCCTTGACAGCAGCTCGCCGTCATGAGCGTAGAGTATTCTGTTGTCGCCCTTAAGTGTAATTTTATGCATACAGCATCTTCACCTTTTCAAAATACGCATCAATGTTTTATAAATTATACCACAGCTTATGGCAAAATGAAAGAGTATATTTAAAAGTGATTTTCGGTATTTTAACAGAGTGAAACAACCTCTTTTCACAGTTGAAAGATTTCACCTTATAATGTATAATTTCTATGAGGTGAACTGTATGACTGAGCGCATTATTTTCGGCAACGAGCAAAGTGAAAAAGAATACAACGTCAAGGGTGCATCCCTTTTACATAACGGCGGACGAAAGCTTTTACCCACAAACCCGCCTTCCCGCTTTTCAAGCGAGATTACTTTCAATATTAAGGTGGACCCTTATAAGCAGAACTATTTTTCCTTAAAACTACACTCGAAGGAAAAATACACACCCATTTACCTCTACCTTGACGGCAAGCAGTTGGGCTATGCAAAGTGCAGCGACTATGAGGCGTTAAACCTTGGCTACGGGCGCTTTAACCCTGCTGATTATTTTTTTGTTACTACAGCTATTCCAATAGGCTACACCAAGGGTAAAAGTGAAATTACCCTCACCCTTCGTCAGGCTGAGCCCTACGATACCTTAGACGAAATTTTCGGCACAATTTATGAAGGCTACACTTCAACCTCACCCAACCTTTCGCTTCCCAAGAGCACTGCCACCGCTGCGCTCAAGGCTCCAAAGGAATACACATGCGATGACATAGCAGGCTTTTCTCAATCATATATCAATAGCCAGGTTGAATTTTTCAACTCCTCCCTCAAAAAGCTCCGCCAGGGCGAAAAGCTTTCCATAACAAAATACGTGGAGGAGCTCCGCCATTTTATAATGGTTTTATTTGAGCCCTACTGCCCCCTTGCAGACAAGAGCGAGGCTATAGTGCTCATTTTAAACTGCATAAATCTTTATGTTAAGGATTATTTTGAAAACCCCAAAACACTTTTACACAACGCTCATCAAAGCGACTGGGGCGGCTACTACGGCGAATTGGGGCAGGGGCTGTATCTTATAGAGCCCTTTTTAAACCGCGAGGAATTTTTAGGCTACCTCTCCACCCCATTTAATGAACACCTTACAAAAAAGGAAGCCTGGGAGCTTTGCCTTAAGGCAAACTTTGACTTTGCCTCCTCCCGCCAGAGCTATATTTATAACCAGACCTATTACACCTATGAGGGCGCATGGAAAGCCATGGCAGGCTTAGGCGTTATAGGCAGTAAATATTATATTGGCAAAGAAAAATGCGACCTTATTTTAAAGGAAGCGCTGGGTCTTGCACCATGGAAGGGCGAGCACATTCTCTTTGACGAGAACGGCAAGGAGCTCGACCTTTACCACTGCCTTTTTAACCATGACCGCTCAGCACGCTTTACAGACGATTATATAAACGTGGTATGCACTGGCAAGGCTGTGCAGGGTATTGACGAAAATGGTGAATTCATACGCCGCAGGCCCTACGGCGAAAGCTACTACCCATTAACGCATCGTGCACTCTCCCGTGAAAACGGCTATGTGGGCAACTACGGCGAAACCGCAAACTACCTGCCCGAATGGGTATACCGCACCTTTAACCACGGCGATTTTGAGCTTTCCGACCTCATATTAAAGGCGGCGCTTGAAAACATAAATTCACGTATGTATATGCGCTACGAGGGTGCCGACGAAGAGGGCTGCCGCATTATGCTCATGGAACAGGCAATCGACGAGCGAAACCCCACCATGACTCCAAAAAGCGCTTACGGAGCAATTATTCACGATAAAAGAACGCTTCACTTTGCCTCCCTTTTGCGCCACATGGAAGAAAACAAGCGCTATTCATCGCCCGAATGGGACAAATACAAAGCCTACGCACGAAAGGCGCTTGACGCATTGAGACAACAGCACCTTGACGGTCATCTCGACGTGGTGCTTGAAAGCCTTGGTGCAAACTACAACGATTTCAAAGCAGACCGCACAATAAGAGACATATTCTCTGATGATATAAAATACTATCTCCCTCACTCTTCAAAAAGCAGTGATACGGATTTTGTATTTTTTGACATTGACAACCTGCTTTTATCCCTCCGTGACGGCACCACGCATATTTTTGCACAGCTTAACCACCGAAACCGTGGCTACAGCGCCTTTGGTCGTGCGCACATAATAAAGGACGGCACACATCAGCTTATGCAGTTTGCAACCGATGCTTTGTTCGAAACAAAGGAAACCTTTATCCGTCAGCAGAATGTGAACATGGATTTTATAGCCGACTCCCAGGGCTCCAATTCCTATGCGCGTGGACCCGTACCCCTTTGCGAATTTGGTGCAACACCGCAGGCATTGTGCGGCGAGGAGCAGAGTGTTACCTACCAGAAGGGTGTTGGGAAAATCAACCGCGAAAACTTTGAGGTTGACACACCCTACACAGGCTATCCTGATTTTATATGGGCGAAGATTGACAAATACCTTGTTGTTTGTAACACAACCCGTGAAAGCTACGGGAACGAAAAGAATTTCACCCTGCCTTTTAAGGTAAAAGGTGAGACGGTATCACTTGCTCCCTTCTCCTACCGTGTAATAAAAACCGAGGAGGAAATACCCACCCCCTCATCGGTAAAGCATATAAATGCAATCGTGCACAAAGAGGGCGTTCTTCTTTCCTGGAAAATGTCCGAGGGCGAAAGCTATAACATTTACCGTAACGGTGAACGTATTGCAACAAGTAAGGCTTGCATTTATCTTGACAAGGCTGTCCGTAAAAACTCTTCATACACCTACTCGGTATGCTCAGTAAACAGCTTTGGTGAAAGTCATATGTCACCCTCAAGGGAAATTCTTTTCACAGACCTTCCCCAATGCATCGGCAGCTTTTCGGGAAAGGCTCACTTTGGAGAAGGAAACGACTACCGTGCACTTGAGCGAAGCATATGCGACGCTCTGCCCTATTACGCTTCTGCCACCTTCGGCTCTGTAAGCTGTGAAAACAGCCACAGCGTTATGGCACGTGAAGCCTATGACAGTAACTGCCGTTATGCATACATGGGCTTTGAGGATGGCAAAATTGTTATACGAACACGAAGCAAAAACACAACCTACACCTTCTCAGAAAAACGCTTAAGCCCCCTTTATTATGAGTTTGACAAGGGCGATTACACCCGTCTTAAGCTTCTGGTTGACAAACGATTGCACTCGGTATGCTTTTTTGCAGGCAAAAATGGCGAATGGACACTACTTCACCGTGAGGTATTGCCCTTGCCTGCAATATTCTATGTAGGCTCCCTTTCAAAACAATATTCGTTCCAAAAAGAGGAATATGACTACCCCTTCCCCATAATGGGTGCTGAATATAGTAATGGTATCCTCACAGTTCAGAAAGGGCTTGACAATAAGTATCTTATTGTTGAATCCTCCCTTGACGGCAAAAGCTTCATAACAGAAAAGGATGACCTTGTTTCACAAAACCACACAACCCCATACAAGCCCTATTTCCGCATAACTCCGATTAACCGCCACGGCGTAAAGGGTGACAGTATAATTTTAAAAACAGCAGAGGCTTAAGCCTCTGCTGTTCTTTTGTATTTAAAATATTCAATTGTTGCACTTTTTTCGCGCTTTTCGCAGTCAATGCAGTTAAAGCCCGCCATTGCCCCCGTAAAGCCCAGGTGTATGTGCTCATCGGATAAAATTGACACATCAACATTATCCTTAAGAAGCTCCTTATTAACATAAAAAGCAGCTTTACCGTCTTCAATCTTTACCGAAAGGGTTGCTTTCTTTGTAACCTTTATCTGTTCGCTGTAATAGGTAAGGCTTCCATTGTCACAGCTTAAAAGCTTACCGACCTTTTCGCCCTCACTTTTTGTTATGTACAGATAGTGCCAATGGCAAGTGTTATATATAAGCACAAGCCCTGCAAGCTGTCTGTCGTTTTCCGCATCAAAGTCAATGCAGACTTCCATCTGAGTATTTTCCTCGTCTATTCGTCTTGCAATAAGGTTTTGGTCAAATCTACTGTTAAGTCCGCTTCCGCCCTTAAGCTGCAAGCCCTTTTCGCCGAATGAAAGCTTTGGCGTTATATCATCTCTTAAAAATTGAAAGTCGGCAGACAAATGCCCCTTTGTAAAGTCGTAAAGCTCCTCTTTAATTGCTTTTCTTTCCGCGGGCGCATCCACTTTAACATAAGGTGTACTGCCGCCCTTTTCAAGCCTCAGCCAGCCGTTTTCCCAAGATACTTTTTGCAAACAGGTTTCTCTGCCGCATATACCGCCTAAGGAGCGCGATGCAAGATGCACCATATAAAGCCCCCAGGGGGTGTCGATAATGTCTGCGTGCCCTGCCTTTTGCAAGGGAAGGCTTTCATCGTCACGAGCGTGCAGAAGGATTTTTGTATCCTCCTCCCATTCTCCGCACAGCGACCTGCTCCGCGCCAGCTGTGCGCTGTGGCGTACCCCCGTACCGCCCTGCGCCTTTAAAAGATAGTAATATCCGTCCTTTTTGTAAATGTGGCTGCCCTCAACAAGCTCACCTGAGGGCTCAGTGTACAAAAGCCGTCTTCCGCCAATGAGCTTTTTTACATAAGGGTCATACTCTTCAATATACAGCCCGTTAAACCTTTTATTCTTTTCGTAATGGTTTTCCAGGCTGATAAGGTACTTTCGTCCGTCATCGTCGTGGAAAAGTGATGGGTCAAAGCCGATGGAATTAAGATACACCCTATCCGACCATTCGCCGTTTATGTCATCTGTTTCAATAAGGTAATTATCCGTCTGCATCATGGCACCGCGCTCTTTCACAACCGTGTAAACAAGATATGCTCTTTTTCCGTCGTAGGACAAGCACGGTGCCCACACGCCGCCACCGTCAGGCACACCCGTAAGGTCAAGAAGTGCCTTTTTGTTAAGAGGATGCGAGTGTAGTTTCCAGTTAACCATATCCTTTGACGAATAAATGTTTATGCCCGGAAACCATTCAAAGGTGGATGTGGCGATGTAGTATGTATCATCAATCCGTATAATGGACGGGTCGGGGTTAAAACCTCGCAATATAGGATTTTCAATCATTTTAAAAGCTCCCTTCTGAAATCAAAGCCTGTTTTCTTTATTATACAACAACCTGCTCTCGTTTCAAGTAAATATAACATTTCGGCATATTTAAATTATTTTTTGTATCATTTTACCTATTCCATTTATCCCTTTTTGTGTTACAATGTAAATGAAAGATACTCCAAGGAGGAATTTAAAATGAAAAAAGTCATTTCGGCACTACTTTGTTTAACATTAATTTTGTCACTTAGCCCTGCTGTTTTTGCAGAGGAAGAAAGAAGCTTTATCCACCCGGGGCTTTTGCACACCGCTCTTGACCTTAGCTGCATTGCTGAGGAAATTGCTAACGGCAGTGAGCTTTATGTTGAAGGCTTTAAGGCTCTTACATCAAGTAAGTATGCCCAGTCTTCCGTAACAGCACGTGCCGCGGAAACAATAGTGCGCGGCGGTAACGGGCAGAACTTTGCCCAGCTTTACGAGGACTGCGCAAAGGCATACCAGAACGCACTCCGCTATCACCTTGAGGGGAACGAAGCGTGCGGAAAAACTGCCTGCGACATATTGAACGCATGGTCAGAAAAGCTTAAAACAGTTACGGGCAATGCCGACAGATACCTTGCCGCAGGGCTTTACGGCTACCAAATAGCAAATGCGGCAGAGCTCATGCGCGACTATCCCGGCTTTGAAAAAGAAAGAATGCAACAGATGCTCATAAATGTGTTCTACAAGCCCCTTTGCGAAAGGTTTCTTGTGTCAAACGAATTCGGCCGTGACCATAACGATGCTTACATAACAAACTACTGGGCTAACTGGGACCTTGCCAACATGGCGGCAACAGTTGCCATAGGCATTTTCTGCGACAGAGAGGATATATATCAAACGGGTATAAGCTATTTTGTAAACGGCGCAGGCAACGGCTCAATTTATAATGCAATCCCCCACTTGTTCGACGGCTCGGTTGCTCAGTGGCAAGAGTCGGGCAGAGACCAGGGTCACTCTAACTTAGGCATAGGGCTCATGGCAACAATATGCGAAATGGCATGGAACCAGGGCGACGATTTATACTCCTATGCCGGAAACCGCTTCATGTATGCGGCTGAATATGTGGCAGGCTACAACAACGGTGTTGAAATGCCCTTTGAATTGTACGAATGGGGCACAGGCGGCAAGGGCGAATATGCCTCGCAGAATGTTGTGTCCAATGCAGGCAGAGGCGAAATGCGTCCTGTATGGGCAATGATTTATAACCATTATGCCAACCGCATGGGCTACGATATGCCCAACGTAAAAAAGAGAATTGAAATTCAGGGCATCGAATACGGTCCCGGAGGTCACGCCTCCACCTTTGACCAGACAGGCTTCGGCACACTGCTTTATTCTCACGGCAAGGCTACCGACAAAAAAGCAGCTCCTCTCCCCGCTCCTTTGGAAGAAGGCGTATACAAAATCAAGCCCCGTCACAGCGGTAAGTACATTGCCGAAAAGGACGGATTGGTTGCGCAGTATTCCGAAGGTGGCAACAACGAATGGTTAATCGCTCACCTGGGCGGCGGTGTTTACACAATCACAAACAGTGTAACGGGCAACACCCTCGGCATTGAAAACTCATCCCACGAGCCTTTGGCAAAGGTTGTTTCAGCCCCCTACACAGCCGAAAACAGTCAGAAGTTTGCATTTATCAAAACAGCTGACGGCTACTGGAGGATAACTGCCACACATGCATCAAAGGCTCTTGATGTGCTCAACGCGTCCCAAAACGAGGGCGAGGGCTTAATCCAGTACAGATACCTTACAACACACAATCAGCAGTTTACCTTTGAGCTTGTAGAAAGTAAGGATGTAACACCTCCTGCCGATACAAATGAGGGAGAGCTTTATGTAACAGTTAACGGCGTGCGCACCGCGGGCGATGTTTCACCCGTTATTGAAAACGGCAGAATGCTCGTGCCCCTCAGACAGGTGTTTGAAAAGATGGGTGCAACAGTTGAATGGGACGACACCTTAAAAACAGCAACCTGCACTCTGGGCGAAACACAGGTTAGAGTAACACTTAATTCCCAAGCTGCAACAATAGGCGACCAGGTATTCACACTTGATGCTGCGCCTGCACTTATAAATAACAGAATACTTGTGCCTGTGCGCTTCATTGCCGAAGGCTTAGGCGCTACCGTTACATGGCGAAACGAAACAAAAACAGCCGAAATATTAAAATAAGGGTGTGGATTATGAAAAACTACAGAGTATACGCTAAAAACAATCTCGACTTCAATGTGGTGCAGTACGGCTACAGAAAATGCCTTCCCAACTTTGGTGAAAAGCCTCACATATGGTCAAACTTTCTTTTCCACTATGTTCACTCGGGCAAGGGTGTGCTTTATATTGACGGATGCAAAATGCCTGTTGGCAAAAATCAGGGCTTTTTAATCTTCCCCGGGCAGATAGCCAACTACATTGCCGACAGTACCGACCCCTTTGAATATTCATGGGTTGAGTTTTTCGGCAACAGTGCAAAAAATTTAATGTCCTCCTCACCCCTTTCACCCAAAAAGCCCATAATAGATGACCCCGATAATAAAATAGGCAAGGCAATTTCCGACATTATAGACGCAGGCGACATGTCAAATGCCATGCTTATGAGCCGTTTCTGGGCTTTTGTGGACACACTTTCTACAGAAACTGTTCCCGATATCACCCCCACGGATTTATACATTGAAAAGGCCATAACCTATATCGGCGAAAACATCGGCAAGCCTACAACTGTACAGGATGTGTGCCGACACCTCAACATATCGCGCAACTATTTCTGTGTTATATTCACTGAAAAAATGGGCATATCGCCCAAGCGCTACATTCTTGATTGTCACATGGAAATGGCGCTTGAGCTTTTAAAGCGAAGCGATTATTCCGTAAGCGAAATAGCCAACATTGTGGGCTATGACAAGCAGTCAAAGTTTACAAAAGCATTTACCCGCTATATGGGGAAATCACCCTCCACATACAGAAAAGCACTCTGATTAATATCAGAGTGCTTTTTTCACATTATTCTTATCAATAACATGTAGCAGCTTGTACCCAGTATGATGCTTAAAAGAGTATTCCTTTTCCACACATGAACACCCACTACTATAAGAACACTTATAATTTCGCAAATGCCGAAGGGCATATGGGTAAAATCCACACCCTTTAAGCAATACACAACAAGCATTGCCATCACCGCATATGGAAGCACCTTTCCCAGGTATTCCACATACCCGGGTGTTTTTTTGTTACCCATCACAAGAAACGGGAAAAACCTTAAAAGCGCCGTAACTGCCGCCATAACAAGGATTGCTGAAAGTGCGTATGTATCATTCATCGCATTGCACCTTCCTTTTCATCAGAGTAAGAATTACCAAAATGGCAATCATTGACGGAATAAGAAAGCCGTCCTTGCCGAAGATTACAAGGCACACTGCCGATGCAATAAGACCACAAACTGCAGGCAGATGATTTTTCGCACTTATCCACTGCTCCACAAAAACGGTGACAAAAAGTGCCGTCATTGAAAACTCAATGCCCGCTGTATCAAATGGCAATGCCGAGCCTAAAAGTGAGCCGAGCACACTGCCTGTAACCCAGTAGCACTGATCAAAAAGCGATACACAGAAGCAGTAAAAGTGCCTTTCCTTTTCATTTTCATATTTTGTATAGCAAACCAAGGAGTAGGTTTCGTCTGTGAGCGCGAAAATCATATAGGGCTTTTTTGCACCTGCGCCTTTATACTTATCAATCATTGAAATGCCGTAAAAAAGATGCCTTGCGTTTACCATAAGGGTTGTAAGCGCCACAGTGGGCAGGCTTGCCACTCCTGCCAGAAGCTCAATGCCTGCATATTGCATACTGCCTGCATATATCAGAAGGCTCATGAGAAATGCCCATAAAACCCCGTAGCCGTTTTTCTCCAGCACAATGCCGAAGCCTATACCTAAAACCATATATCCGCTTAAAACAGGCAATGTGTCTATTAAAGCATTTTTAATTATTCTGCGTTTCATTTTTTGTACCAATCCTTCAGACACTTGTAAAGATTTTGGAATTTTTCGTAGCCTTTATCATATTTTTGCGCAATGCCTTCGTCATAGCCAATGCTGTCAGTAACCTTTACCAAAGTCTCGGTTGCAGCCTTGACGCTTTCATACTCGCCTGATGCAACCATGGCAAGCACTGCCGCACCGAAGGAGGGGCCTTCTGTGCAATTTGTTTTTATAACCCTCACCCTGAGCACGTTTGCAAGTATTTTGCACCAGATGTTACTTTTCGCACCGCCACCGCAAACGCGCACCTCGTCAATTACAACGCCCTGCGCCCTTGCAACCTCAACACAGTCACGGAGCGCATAGCACACGCCCTCCATAACAGCCTTCATCATGTCAATGCGCTTTGTGTCCATGCTCATGCCCACAAAAGCACCTCTCGCATAAGGGTCGTTATGAGGCGAGCGTTCACCCATGAGATACGGCAGGAATATAACATGGTTTTCGCCGTCGCAAGTTGCCTTTTCAACCTCGGAGTAGTCCTTTGTGTCAAGTATGTCTTCCAGAAACCACTTGTTACAGCTTGCCGCACTGAGAATACAGCCCATAAGGTGAAATCCACCATCTGCATGAGCAAAGGAGTGGAGCGCGTTTTTACTGTCAACGGAGAAGTGGTCGCTTGTTATGAATACGGTGCCAGAGGTGCCAAGGGAAATGCTGCACATGTCCTTGCCTACAACGCCCATGCCCACAGCTGCGCCTGCATTGTCGCCTGCGCCGGGCGCAACGGTTACATCGCCCCAGCCAAGGCTTTCACATATTTCTTTTTTAACCTTGCCTATACTTTCAAAGGATTCGTAAACAGCAGGAAGCATATCCTCCGTGATTCCGCATATATCAAGCATTTCCTTACTGTAGCGTTTGTTCTTTACATCAAAAAGCAGCAAGCCTGAGGCATCGCTGGGCTCAGAGGCGAACACGCCCGTAAGACGGTACACGATATAATCCTTCGGGAGCATAATTCTGCGACATTTATCGAATATTTCACGCTTATTATTTTTCATCCAGAGTATTTTAGGTGCCGTAAACCCGGGAAATGCAATATTTGCAGTCATTTTTGTAAGACGGGCTGTTCCGATGGTGTTGTTTAAATAGTCGCATTCCTTTACACTTCTGGAATCGTTCCAGAGTATTGCGTTATAAAGCACCTTGTCCTCACTGTCAAGCATAACTAAGCCATGCATCTGCCCTGCTATGCTGAGCCCTTTTATTTTGTCGCCATAGCCTGCCGTAAGCTCCTTTAAGCCCTCAAGGGTCTTAGTGTACCAATCCTCGGGGTTTTGCTCGCTGTAGCCATCACGAGGGAAATATATGGGATATTCCTTTGTAACAGAGTTAATTATCCTACCGTTTTTATCGCAGAGAAGCATCTTCACCGAGGATGTTCCCAAGTCTATTCCAACATACATAAAAAAGCCTCCTTTTATACCGAATTATAGCATTTTCAAGTATACTATGCAACAAAAAAGTGCGGACAACCGCACTTTTTTTAATTATCCCTTTTTCAATTTTTATTTTAAGTATTTTTTTTACGCTTTCGTTTATTCTTTCCTCGGTGATTTCACCACTTTCCACAGCAGATTGAATTGCCGCTCTTGCCTCTTCAACGCTCGGAGGCATAAGAAGCATATCAACGCCTGCCTTGATTGCATATACAGCCGCGGTTGAATTTGCGTAATTTTCAGCAATTGCACCCATGTTCAAGGCGTCTGTAATAACAATGCCCTCAAAGCCCAATTCACCCTTGAGATAGCCTGTTACAACCTCCTTTGACAAGGAGCAGGGCAGCTTTTCCTCAGTTGCGTTTACAAGTGTCATATGCGAAACCATAACAAAGTCGCTTCCTGCCTCAATACCCTTTTTAAAGGGCAAAAACTCGCAGGCGCGAAGCTCGTCAATTGTTCTGTAGCTTGCCGAATAGCCCGTATGAGAGTCAACAGTTGTGCTTCCGTGACCGGGAAAATGCTTCAGCACCGAGCACACGTTTTTTTCCTCAAGTCCTTTTACAACGGCACTCACCATTTCACCCACAACCCAGGCATCTGTACCGAAGCTTCTGTCACCGATTTCGCTGTTCTTTTTTGATATAATAACATCTGCCACGGGCGCAAAATCCAGATTGAACTTAAGTGCGGATAAATCGCTGCCTAAGGTTTTGCCTATTTCATACGCCTCAGTGTCGGTGTAAACCTTTGCCATAGGCTTTAGCTTTGTAGTTTTCATGTTTGAATTGCCTGCAACCCTCGCAACACGGCCACCCTCTTCGTCAACACCGATAAAAAGCGGTATTTTTGAATAGCTCTGTGTGGCGTCTATCATGGAAATAACCTGCTCGCGGGTCTTTATGTTTTTAGCAAAATATATAATACCGCCCACACCGTATTTTTCAAGGGCAGCCTTTGTAGCCTCTCCTGCCTGCACAGTGGCGCTCTCGCCTGTTATTGCCTCGGGTGTTACAAACATCATCTGGCAGATTTTTTCGTCCAGGCTCATGGCATCGAGTATGTCCTGAGCACGGGTGTCTTCAACTGCCACCGTTGGCTCCGTGGGCAACGCCTCATGCACATAATCCGACGCACAGCCCGACAAAATCATGACAGCCGATATTATTGTTGCCAAAAATTCCTTCATACCAAATTACCTCTGTTTATTAGTTAGTTTTATCCTATCATTACAAACTTTTTTTGTCAACTTTTATATTTATCTTGCCCTTTTTTCACCGTAGTGATATAATGATTAAAATTGTTTGAAAGGAGATTTTTTCTCATGAAATATGTAATAGTATTAACAGACGGCGCAGGCGATTATCCCATAGAAGCATTGGGCGGCAAAACACCATTAGAGGTTGCCAAAATGCCCAACATCAACGCCTTCGCGTCACAGGGCAGACTGATGCTCGTCAAGACAGTTGGTGAAGGCTTAAAGCCCGGCAGCGACGTTGCAAACCTTTCCGTAATGGGCTACAACCCCTACGAATATTATACAGGTCGCTCTCCCTTGGAGGCAGCTTCCATTGGTGTTGAGCTATCTGAAACACAGACAGCCTTCCGCGCTAACACAGTTACCCTCTCCGATGAGGAAAACTACGAAGACAAAACAATGGTTGACTACTCTGCAGGTGAAATCACAACCGAGGAAAGCAAGGAGCTTATTTTAGCTGTTAAAAAAGCGCTTTTCGGCGGCGATATTGACCTTTTCCCCGGCGTGAGCTATCGTCACTTGTTCACATGGGACAATGCACCCGACAAGTTTACCCTCACTCCCCCTCATGATATCTCCGACCGTAAGATTAAGGACTATCTGCCCGACAACGAGCGTATTCTTGACCTTATGAAGAGAAGCGAAGCTGTTCTAAAGGCTCATCCCATTAACCAGAAGAGAATTGCCGAGGGCAAAAACCCAGCTACTTCAATCTGGGTATGGGGCGAAGGCAAGAAGCCCCTTTTAACAAGCTTTGAGGAAAAGTTCGGTGTCAAGGGCGCAGTAGTTTCCGCGGTTGACCTCATAAAGGGCATTGGCATTTTGGCTAAGATGAAGTCTATCGACGTTGAAGGCGTAACAGGCAATCTTCACACCAACTTTGACGGCAAGGCAAAAGCGGCCGCTGACGCACTTTTAAAGGATGATTATGATTTGGTTTACGTTCACCTTGAAGCACCCGACGAATGCGGTCACCAGGGCGACATGGAGGGCAAAATCAAGAGCCTGGAGCTTATTGACGAAAAGATTGTAGGCTACATAAAGAATGAGCTTGATAAAGCAAATGAAGACTACTGCTTCATGATTCTTCCCGACCACTTTACACCCATTGCAATCAAAACACACTCAGCTGAAAACGTTCCCTGCGTAATGTATCGTAAGGGCAATAACAATAACACAGGCTATACATACTCCGAAAAGTGTGCAGATGCACACGGCGAATACATTGAAATTGGTCACGAATTGATGAATAAGTTTATTGATATGGGTAGATAACAAAAAACACGGAGAAAATTCTCCGTGTTTTTTTGTTTAATATGTAAGCTTCTTTACTTCCATGCCGTCATCCGCGAAAAATTCAAGGTAATGACCGCGTATTTTCTCGGGTGCTTCGATTGTAAGAGTAACGCTGTTTGTTGTAAACTGACCAGCACTCACTCTCTGCACCTCGGTTGCAACTAAGTTTGACTGATAATCGTAAAGCTCCATTATAACATCAACTTCGGTTTCACATTCGCCCGACTGCACTTCAACCACGGCTTCAATCATATCGCCCTCGTCAACATATTCAAGATCTGTATGGCGCACAATCTTTGCCAGGCTATTAAACTCCTCGCCCTCTGTTACACCTTCAAGCGTGGGCTTTGCTTTAACAATTCTGCCGTTTTTGTCAAAGGTGAATTTGTCCAGACAAAGCTCGCGGTGTACACCGTAATAATCGCTGTATTCGCCTTCAAAGCGCGCAGGGAAATTAAATCTATGATAAAGTATGTACCATTTATCCGTGTCGGGAACATTTATGATTGTATGGTGACCTGTTGCATAAATGCCGTGGCTTTCGTCCTTTTCAATCATAATTTCGTTACCGATAATGGGTCCCATGGGGTTGTCGGAATAGCCCCAGCGGACATGATAGTTTTTGCTTCTGGTGTCGTCCTCTGCCCAGGTGAAGTAGTAAACACCCTTGCGATAGAAAACATGAACACCCTCGCGGAAATTTGGAGGTGTGATGCACATTGGCTCACCCTTAAGGGAAATCATATCGTCGTTAAGCTCACAAACCCATAAACTGGTGTTTCCCCAGTAAAGATAGCTTCTGCCTGTTTCGGGGTCGGTAAACACCGCAGGGTCGATAACCTGCCCGTGGTAGCGCATTTCTTTTTCGCTTCCGTCGTCAAGCTTTATTTTCATTGTATCGTACACAATGGGATGGCCCAGTGGCTCAACATATCTGCCACAAGGGCTGTCGCACACTGCAACGCCCACAGCCTTGCCCACATTGCGCTCGAACTTGTCGGTATTTGCGCTGTAGTAGTAATAATACTTGCCGTTCTTTTTAATAATGCAGGGTGCCCATGCATTGCCGTCAGACCAGGAAACATCTGACTTTAAATCAAGGATAACACCCTCGTCTGTCCAGTTGATTAAGTCAGGCGAGGAAAAGGCCTTGAAGAAGTAGCCGCCCCAGCCGTCAAAGCCGTCTGTGGTGGGATAAACATAATACTTACCGTCAAAGCAGTCAGCCTCGGCATCGGCAAAATAACCGTACTCACCTGTGATGGCATTGCCCCACTCGCGAAGGGCAATAGTCCACTCCTCGCTTTCACCCTTTGAGGTGAGAAGATACTTCACGTGATTGTCCTTGTCAATATGGGATATCTTTTCCCAAGTGCCATCAAAGTCAAACTCCAATTCAAGCATGTCAAGATTAACCCCCGGCACTACAGGCACCAGAATGTATTTCTGACTTGCATCCACAATTACGTTATATTTTTTAACCTTATCGCCGTATACACCGTTTATACTAATAGGCATAATCGTACTCCTTATTTACACAAATCTGCTACAACCTGATTTATAACTCCGCCTTCAGCCTTACCCTTTAAAGCACCCATTACGTTTTTCATAATCATGCCCTTGTTTTTAGTTGCCACAACCTCGGCAAAATCACGCATGATAATTTCCTTCACCTCGTCAGCAGAAAGCATCTTGGGCGCATACTTTGAAATGATGTCATAGGTTGTCTGATACGCTTCCTTTAAATCGGCACGGGCTTCGGGACAGGTATCGATCTGTTCCTTGATTGTTTTAAGTTCCTTTAATATAACTCTGTCACAAAGCTCGGGTGTGATATTGTCTCTCACGCCTTCGTCAATGGCAACCTTTTTAATTGCCGCAATAAGATTGCTTACTGCATCCTTTGTTGTTTTATCGTGTGCCTTCATGGCAGCAATCATATCAGCCTGAAGTGTTTTGAATTCCATAATATTACTTCCTTTCAAAATATTAAAATAATTCTATCACTTTTATATCCCGGGGTCAATATATTCTCTTAATCTTTTGTTTCACAGCTTGACAAATATGGCTTTTTTTGTTATTTTAAAAATAGACATTTTTCGCATAAACAAGGAGGTTTTTTGATGCAGCCTACATTTAAAACCTATTACAATCACGAGCCAAGGGACTACACTGTCCGCATAAATAATTACGGTTACCGCAGATGTACACCGGGTTTTTCTCCCGGGTATGTTTCCAGAAAGCATTACCTTCTTCATTACATCTATGAAGGCGAATGTATTTTTGAGACCGACTCCCAGTCATATCGCGTACACCCCGGCGAAATGTTCATTATTGCTCCGGGCAAAATATACAATTACACCTCCGACCAGGAAAAGCCCTGCACCTACCGTTGGGTTGACATTTCGGGAAATAATTTCGAAAAATTTATTACATCAACAGGCTTTACACTTGAAAAGCCCGTTGTTTCCGATTTTGAGGATCAGCGCATCGGCAATCTTATAAAGGAAATGACAGACAAGGGCAAAATGAGCGGCAAGGAAATCAACGGCTACAGCTGGCTTCTTGCAGATGCCATCTGCCGTAAGGAAAAAACAAGCCAGAGTGTGTGGGAAAAATACATTGAGCCCGCCCTTGAATATATTATATCCAACAGTGAAAAGAAAACTACCGTTTCGGACGTGGCAGATTACTTAAACATCGACCGCAGCTATTTGTCCCGCGTTTTCAATGACTGTATGGGTATTTCAATCAAGAAATACATTTATAACTATCATATGAGGATAGCAAAAAGCTTCCTTACCTATTCAGATTTGCCCATAAGAGACATTGCAACAGCTGTCGGCTACGATGACCCCCTTGATTTCACCAAGGCATTTCACCGTACCTACGGCATGTCGCCCTCAAAATGGCGCGATGAAAACGGCATGAAAATTTTCAAAAAGAATACAGATTAAAGAATAAAACCCGTTGCAAGGCAACGGGTTTTTTGTTGTTTAGTTCTTAAGGCTCTGAAGCGGCGCGGGAATTCTGCCTCCGCGCGCAATAAAGTCTGCACAGGATTTTGTATTAAGGGGCATAATGGGAGCCTTGCCCAGAAGGCCGCCGAATTCCACCATATCGCCCACCTTTTTGCCCTTAGCGGGGATAATACGTACAGCGGTTGTTTTGCTGTTAACCATACCGATAGCCGCTTCGTCGGCAATAATGCCGGAAATTGTCTCAGCGCTTGTATCGCCGGGAACTGCAATCATATCAAGACCAACAGAGCACACGCAGGTCATAGCTTCAAGCTTTTCCAGTGTTAAACAGCCGTTTGCAGCTGCGGCAATCATGCCTGCATCTTCACTTACGGGAATGAATGCGCCCGACAGACCGCCAACATAGCTTGACGCCATAACGCCACCCTTTTTAACAGCATCGTTAAGAAGGGCAAGTGCCGCAGTGGTGCCGTGTGTACCGCACTGCTCCAGACCCATTTCCTCTAAAATATATGCAACACTGTCGCCCACAGCAGGGGTAGGTGCCAGAGAAAGGTCAACAATGCCGAAGGGCACGCCAAGTCTCTTTGAGGCTTCAACTGCAACCATCTGACCCATACGGGTAATCTTGAAGGCTGTTTTCTTTATTGTGTCGGCAACAACGCCAAAGGGCTCGCCCTTTACCTTTTCCAAGGCACACTTTACAACACCGGGTCCCGATACACCTACGTTAATTACACATTCGCCCTCGCCTGTGCCGTGGAATGCACCTGCCATAAAGGGGTTGTCCTCAACGGCATTTGCGAACACAACAAGCTTTGCACATGCCATGTCGTCAAGCTCTGCTGCCTTCTTTATAACCTGACCCATCTGTCTTACAGCATCCATATTGATGCCTGCCTTTGTGCTGGCAACGTTAACAGAAGAGCACATTTTCTTTGTTTCAGCCAGTGCCTCGGGGATAGACTCAACAAAAAGCCTGTCGGAGGCTGTATAGCCCTTTGCAACAAGTGCGCTGTAGCCGCCGATGAAGTTTACGCCCGTTGTATCTGCCGCACGGTCCAATGCTTTTGCAAAGTCAACATAATGACCCGAAGCGGCTGCCACGTGAGATATGGGCGTTACGGAAATACGCTTGTTGATAATGGGAATACCGAATTCCTTTTCAATGTCACAGCCTGTTTTAACGAGGTTTTCCGCATACTTTGTTATTTTGTCATAAACCTTGACGGTTGCCTTTTTATAGTCCTCATGAGCACAATCAAGGAGCGAAATACCCATTGTGATTGTTCTTACATCAAGATGCTCAGAATTAATCATATTAAGGGTTTCAAAAATTTCAGAATTATTTATCATTTCGCCACCCCTTATATACGATGCATGGACTCAAAGATTTTCTTTCTCTGAATTGTAATCTGCACACCTATTTCAATACCGAGATTAGTGAGCTCGTGACGGAGCATGTCAAACTCAACATTGCAATCCTTTGTATCAACCATAGCGGTCATAACAAACATGTCTTCCATAATTGTCTGGGAAATATCGATTATATTTACGCCTCTTTCATACAGAAGTGTGCTCACCTTTGCTATAATACCTTTTCGGTCCTGACCGATTACTGCAACAACTGCTTTCATAACTTGTCATCCTTTCCGGTTATCTTTGCTTCATTGTTTCATAAATCATAAGTGCCGCCGCAACGGAAGCGTTGAGGCTGTTGACATCGCCCTTCATGGGGATGCTCACCAAAAAGTCGCACTTTGATGCCGTAAGACGGCTTATGCCCTTATCCTCGCCACCTACAACCAGCGCTACGGCACCCTTTAAGTCTGCCTCGTAAATGCTCCTGTCGCCTGCCGCATCGGCACCTGTCACCCATACGCCCTGCTCCTTGAGGTATTCAACCGTCTGGGCAATGTTACTCACCCTTGCAACAGGGGTAAAGCTTGCCGCACCTGCGCTTGCCTTAACAGCAGTGGCAGTAAGTGTAACGCCGTCATGCTTTGAAATGATAACCCCGTGCACACCTGCACAGTTTGCTGTACGGATAATACTGCCAAGGTTGTGAGGGTCTTCAAGATGGTCAAGAATAACTATAAAGGGGCTTTCACCCTTTTCGCGGGCAATTGCCAAAATATCGTCAACTGTTTTGTATTCATAGGGCGGAATTCTGGCAATGACACCCTGGTGCACACCTGTCTCGCTCATGGAGTCAAGCTTTGCTTTGTCAATCTCCACAACGGGAATGCCTCTGTCCTTTGCCTTTGCTATGATAGGAAGCATGCTTCCCTTGTTATCGCCCTTACGGATATAGATTTTGTCAATCTGTCTGCCGCTTTTCAGTGCGGCAACAACGGCATTTCTGCCCTCAATAATATCCTCGTACATCACTTTCTCAATCCTTTCAGATTAATATGGGGTAAAAGTGCATTCAGAATTGCTGCAATCAGAGCACATACAACCACAGCTCCGTTAAAGCCCATGAATACATTTGCCCCAATAAATACTACAGCAAGAGCTAAAATACCCCAGATGCCCAATCTGCCCTTTTCAAAATTATTGTAGCTTGCACAGGCAAGAATTGCATCAAGTATTGAATAAAGCACCACAAATGCTATCATATCCTTTGCAGCAAGGGCAAAAAGTGCACAAATTACACCGCGAAGCACGCAGTTTAATGCCAGAAGGTCCTGCGTATCCTGTCTTTGGTGCACAGCGGCAAACACGCTCACGCAAAGTGCGGGCACAAATACAATGAACATATTTGTAAGAAGCATTTCCGATGCTGTGGGAAGAAGAGCACCTGTCATGAGCATAAACAGCATCACAAGCACCTCACAAAGACCTGTGCTTATTGCAAGAAGAGATGCATACGCCAGATTACCTCTTGTGCATCTCGACTTATAGATAACCTCAGCAACGTTTTCAATATCGCTCTTTTTAACAATCACGTCGCAGTCCTCCATGGTTTCGTCACCAAAGGAGGCATTTGCGTAAAGAGCCACCGAGGGGGCTGTCATCTGCTCACCTGCAACAACAACTCGCTTCCCGTTTTCGGTAAGCACCCTTACCATTCTTTCTCTGTCGGCACTTGTTGCCGATGCAAAAACCTTGTACTTATCAACAGCCTCCAGCAATTCCTCATTACTGCAATCGGTCAGCTCATGGAAGCTGACACATTCTGTTTCCTTCTTTATAAGACCTGCGCTTCTTGCAAAGGTTGCCGCAGTTATAATGTGGTCGCCCGTTACCATAACAGGCTTCACAAATACTCTTTCAATATTCTTTACAGATTCCCTGGCCTTTCGCGCAAGGGGCTCACGGTAGCCTAAAATGCCCACAAATGTGAGGGCTTTGATTTCTTCTTCAATATTTTCGAGGATGTAGTCAAGCTCCTTATAAGCAACCACTCTCACCTTAAGCCCTTTTTCAGCCATGGACGAGGACACGCTTTCAAGTCGGTGCAGTATTTCACCTGTCATGCTGCGCACGCCGTCTTCGTCGCAAAGCTTTGTGCACAGCATGGGTACTGCCTCAACATAGCCCTTAACAATAAGGGTGTAGCCCGTGGTGCTCTTTGTAAGAGTTGCCATAAGCATTCTCTTTTCGTCAAAGGGCATAAACTTTATCTTTTCATTATTTTTAAGCACAGCTTCCACATCAATGCCCTTTTCAATAAGTGCACGTGCAGTAGCCTTGTCAAGCTCATTGCCCGAAAGGAAACCGCCCACGCATTCACAATCGCTGCAGATAACCGCCATGTTGAGCTTTGTTTCGTCAGCCATAACCTTTTCTTCAAGGCTTGTTTCATTATTTGTAAGAAGACCGCCCTTGTCAAAAAGGAAATATTGGCTTGTGCCTATATCGTACACAAAATCTGCCTGCTCGCTGCAAACGCCGTCGGCTCTGAGCCTTTTTGCACAAACAGCAACACCTATCATTCGCACAATGCATACAGGTGCAGGCAAAAGACACAACGCAACAGTACAGGCTTGAAGCATAGCCATTGAAAAGCTCTTTGTTCCCACTGCAGTTACAACAAGAGTAACTGCCGCTGCAATAAGCGCTGCTATAACAAGAAGCTTTTCACTCTTTGCATTCTTGCCGAATTTGTCGTGCATGTCAAGCTTTCTGGATTTGCTTGCCCGTACCCGCGCAAGAGAGGTGTCCTTACCGGTTGCAATAACTGCGCCCACACATTCGCCTGAGGCAATCAGGCTTCCGCAGTAAAGAATGTTGTTACATTCTGCTGCATCAGTTTCTTCCTCGCATTTTTCGCTTACCTTGTCAACAGGCACGTTTCTGCCCTTGAATATTGACTCGTCAGCCTTCAATGCCTCGCACTTGAGAATACGTATGTCAGCAGGCACAAAATCGCCTTGTTTAAGAACAACTATATCGCCCTTTACCAGAAGAGTTGGGTCTGTGCTCATGGGCGTAGCATCGCGGATGATATTAACCTCATCCGTGCGGCGGCTGTCAAATTCAACAGCAACCTTTCTGTCCGCATAATCATGCAAAAAGCCGCTTACCATATTGAGGGTGGCAACGGCAAAAAAGATTATCCACGCAACCATGCTGCCTTTAAAGTCGCACAGCGCGCTTATAACACCCATAACCATAAAAGCTATGGTATATAAATTAGTCAGCTGCATTAAAATAACGGTGGCAATGCTTTTTGTATATGTCTTTTCGGGCATATTTCTGCCGTTATCAATCAGCCTGTCGTGCGCAGCGAAGGACTCAAGTCCTTCGCTCGCACTGGTAGAAAGCTCTATTTCGACCTCTCGCTCGGTCATCAATGAATAGTTCATAACAATTCCCCTAAATTTATCAGTCGCCAAGGTGGAACTTATCGTGAATAGCCTTTACCGCCTTTTCAGCCTGTTCCTGTTCAATAAGAACGCTGATTTTGATTTCGGAAGTAGAAATCATCTGAATGTTGATGTCGGCATTGTAAAGAGCCTCAAACATTGTAGCCGCAACACCGGGGTTGGAAACCATACCTGCACCTACGATAGATACCTTGGAAACGTTGTCGTAGTGAACAATCTTTTCTGCGCCGATGATGCCGTTGTTTTCTTCAAGCACCTTGAGTGCACCGTCAAGAGCATCAAGATCAACAGTGAAGCTGATGTCCTTCTTGTTGTCACGACCGATGGACTGAAGAATAATGTCAACGCTTATTTTATGCTTTGCAAGTAAGCTGAACACCTGGAATGCCTTTCCGGGAGCATCCTCTACATTACAAAGTGAAATTCTCGCTACATCATTATCACGTGCTACACCACGTACCAACATTTTTTCCATATTAGATTCCTCCTTAACAATTGTGCCCGGTTCTTTAACAAGGCTCGACAATACTTCAAGATTTACGTTAAATTTCTTTGCAAGCTCAACAGAGCGGTTATGAAGAACGTTTGCGCCAAGGCTTGCCAGCTCGAGCATTTCGTCGTAGCTTACTGTATCAAGCTTCTTTGCGTCCTTAACAATTCTGGGGTCAGATGTGAATACACCTGTTACGTCTGTATAAATCTGACAAAGGTCAGCACCCAATGCAGCTGCAATTGCAACAGCACTTGTGTCACTGCCGCCACGGCCCAGTGTTGTAATGTCGTCATACTTATTAACACCCTGGAAGCCTGCCACAATAACAATGTTTCTGTTATCGAGCTCACGGCGGATTCTTTCGCCTGTAACACGGCGAACACGTGCCTTTGAATAGTTACTGTCTGTAATCATGCCTGCCTGCCAGCCTGTAAGAGATATTGCAGGTCTGCCCAGCTTCTGGATTGCCATTGCAAGCAAGCTCATGGAAATCTGTTCACCTGCACTGAGAAGTGTGTCCATTTCTCTTCTTGATGCGCGGTCGTTGATTTCCTTTGCCTTTTCGATTAAATCGTCTGTAGTATCGCCCTGTGCGCTAACTACAACTACAACGTCGTTACCGTTGTCATAGGTTTCAACTATGCGTGATGCAACGTTGAAAATTCTTTCAGCATTGGCTACCGAGGAGCCGCCGAATTTCTGTACTATAAGACCCATATTTTTTCATTCCTTTACTTATATACTCTGATTTTAGACAATACTCCGCCTAAAGAATCAACCTTTTCTTCAAATGCCTTTTCGGTCATTTTTTCAGTTACAAAGGCACACTGTGCGCCTTCTACAAACCAAACTGTACCGAACAAGGCTTCAACCTCTGCCTTTGTTTTGTCACATCTTACAAAGAACACGTTCTCTTCCTCCGAAGGATTAAAGAACACGGTTTTTTCAGCTGTGCTCCAGGAGAAGTTCTTATCAAACTTACCCTTATGGCGTACAACATCCATCAGGTCACCCACAATCGCACTTGCAGTTGCATCCTTGCCTGCGCCTCTGCCGTACATCATAACATCGCCTACCATGTCGCCTGTTACCAATATTGCGTTGAAAACATCTTCAACAGAGTAAAGGGGACAATCATTGGGGATAATCATGGGGCAAACTCTTGCGCTGACCTTTTTGCCGTCTATCTTACTGTAGCCGATAAGCTTAACGCTTGCGCCCATGCTTTCTGCACAGGCTACATCCTCGGCAGTAATCCTTGTAATGCCTTCATGAGGGATTTTGTCATCGTCAAGCTCTTCATTGCAGGAGAGTGCTGTGAGGATAGAAATCTTTCTCATTGTGTCAAAGCCTTCAACATCGGCTGTGGGGTCCTTCTCCGCATAACCGAGCTTCTGTGCATCACTGAGGGCTTCCTCAAAGGACTGATTTTCCTTAAACATCTTTGTTAAAATGTAGTTTGTGGTGCCGTTCATGATGCCGTAAATTGACTGCACATGGTTTGCCGCAAGGCAATTTACCAAGGGGCGTATAATCGGTATACCACCGCCCACAGAAGCTTCAAACATATAGCTTACGCCCATTTCCTCTGCTAACTTAAAAAGCTCTGTGCCCTTTTTGGAAACAAGCTCCTTGTTGCTTGTTACAACGCTCTTTCCGGCTTTAAGCATCTTTTTTGTGTATTCGTATGCAAAGGTTGCGCCACCCATTGCTTCTGCAACAAGTGTTACTTCGCTGTCGTTTGCGATAATGTCTGCATCCTTAACAAACAGGTGCTTTTCGGGGTGAGAATCAAAGTCGCGTATATCAAGAATATATTTGACCTTTAATTCTTCGCCGATTTTCTTTGTTATGGTGTCGGCATTTTTTGTAACAATGTCATACACACCGCTGCCTACAACGCCGTAGCCCATAATCGCCATTTTTGTCATTGGTTCAACTCTCCTTGTATCATTGTTTCGCCAGAATTTTAACACTTCTGACGCCTGCTACCTTAGTAATTTCGGTAATCAGCCTGTCAACGCTGACCTTCATAAGGTCGGTTTTGACAGTAAGGTGGATGTTTGCGATACCGTCAGTGGGCACACTCTGATTTATGGTCAGCACCGAACAGTTCACCGAGGATATAATTTTCAATATCTCTGATAAAATACCCTTAAGGTCAACCACAACAGCCATAAGAGTAAGAACACCCTGCATCTGATTAAAATCAAAAACATGGTCCTTATACTTATAATATGCACTTCTGCTTATACCTGTTTTTTCACAAGCCTCGTTCACCGTCTTGACCTCGCCTGATTCAATGAGCCTTTTAGACGTGAGCACCTTTATGAAAACCTCAGGAAGCACCTTTGCATCCACAAGAATTATCTCTCTGTTTTCAACCAAAATATGTCCACCTCACAAACACATTTGTTTTTTCTTGCTATTTTACTCCATATTTTACGGTTTGTCAATATGTTTCAAAAATTATTTAAAAAACGCTGTAAAAAGGGCTGTAAAAACAAAAAAATTCGCCTGCAGAGCTGTAGTCTTGCCTATAGAGCGAATTTACTGTTATGTCATATTTTTTCATATTTTCAAACGAAAAACACCCGCCTTCATAAAGGCGGGTGTTTCGTTTATGTAAATAAAATTATTCAGCGATTGTTGCTTCTGTAACGTCTGTAGCTGCTTCTGTAGCTTCTTCTACATTGTTACCTGTGCAAGCAGCAAGAGCTGCAACAGCGAGAACAACTGCGCATGCAAGAGCCATAAACTTCTTCATAGTTACTTTCTCCCTTCAAATTTTGTTATTTTTCAATCCTTGAAAATTATAGCTACTTTATCACATTTTGTCAACCCTTTTTTTAGAATTTTTAAAATTTGTGTAAATTCCATGTAAAACTGAAAAAATACTTTACTAACTTTGTAAAATATGTTATACTCTTAATATAAATGTTCAAGGAGGGTTTACACCATGGCTAAAGAAACAAAGGCTAAAGAAGGCCTCACATATAAGGATAAGCCTCTCATGAGGAGCGGCAACAAAATTTATTACGGCAATCCTAGTGACCGTTACATTATTTTGTTCACGGTTGAATCTACAAAGCAGGTCGAAGACCTGGCTGTTGCCGACAAGGTTACTATCGAGCTTATGACAAATTCCGGCAAGGAAAAGGAAAAGGTTTATAAGAAGGCTGTTCGTCCGGGGCTTTTCGAAGCACTCGACATTGCAGAATTCTGGCTTGCAGATGCGCTTGCAAACGGTTAATTTAAAGAGTCGGAATTTCCGGCTCTTTTCCTTTAGGTGATTTTATGAAAAAAACTGTATTTTCTTCAATTATAACAGCTTGCATTTTACTGCTTCTTTCTTTTTCGTGCAGTGCGGAGGAATATATCTTCACCGTGAATGAAAGCTTTCCCATGCCCTACTCCACCTCGATAACAACCGTAAATGCCAACCATGGTGTTTATACCGCCTCGAGTTTAGAGGACATTCAGTATTTAATTGACGAAGGCTTGGTTGACTACTGTGAGCCCATGAGCTACAGCGAGCTTTTTGACTACACCACAAATGATACATATTATACTGACCAGACAAACCTTACTCAGGTTTTAGCACAGTTTGCATGGAACAAAGGCGTTTTCGGCGAAAGTGCAAATGGCGAAAAGGTAAAAATTGCAATTATTGACTCAGGGCTTTACAATGCCGCAGCTGATTTCAATTTTGACAATATTTACAAGGTTGCCGACTACACGTCCACAGCCTCCTCAAAGGTAAGCTTCTGTGATGACGAAATAGGTCACGGCACAATGGTAACGGGCATTATTGCCGCTGAGCACAACACCCGCGGTGTTGCAGGCATTGCGCCAAATGTTGAGATTTATGTTTTCAAGTGCTTTTATCTTGACGAAAACGGAAGACAAAAAGCAAAAAATTCCGACATTCTTGCCGCGGCTTATGAAGCTATTGACACTTACGGCGTTGACATTATAAACCTTTCCTCAGGCACCACAAATGCAACTGTATTTAAAGCTGTTGCAGACTATGCAGAGGAAAAGAATGTTCTCATAGTTTCCGCCGTTGGCAACAGCGGTGCGCAAAGCGGTGACACAATTTACTACCCTGCCTCCTACGACAACGTAATCGGCGTTGGCAGTGTTGCCGCCAATGGTCATCGTGCAAGCCATTCTCAGCGCAACGACTATGTTGACATGATGGCTCCCGGTGAAAGCATTTACTCGGTGCGTATATCCGGCTACGAAAAAGGCAGCGGTACAAGCTTTGCAACGCCTCATGTTGTGGCAGCTGCAGCACTGGCAAAAAGCCTTAACCCCGAGTTGAGTGTGCAGGAGCTTACAGAGGCACTTTATAAAAGCTGTAATGCTATGACCGACCGCTATTCAGGGCACGGAAGCCTTAACATACAAGCGCTTTTAACCTATGTACAGGCAACGCTCAATCCCGACAAGCTCATTTACTCCTCGTCGGATACATCAAGCTATGTCTACTGCTTCTCCACAGAGGGTTATACCACATACTTCGCACGTTATGAGGGCGATATGCTGGTAGATATTAAAAAAGATGTAAATACTCTTACAGGTGATTTTAACAGCTACATATATTATATATGGAAAAAAGACACGCTTGAGCCCTATGACGGCGACATTATTGCCGAGGAATATTAAGGAGGCACATTTATGATAAAAAAAACATTCGCAATACTTTTGTTTGTATTCGTTATAGGATCAGCGTTTATGCTTACCGCCTATGCCGAGGTTGAAATAGCACCCACGGAGCTTCCGTCGGAGTATTTCAACCACCAACCCGTTTTTGACAGTGCAATGCGCTACGAAATGCTTTTCCTTTTAGCAATTGTTGTATTGAGCTACTTAGAAACACTCTTTTCAAATAAGGAAAACAAGTATATGGGACTTATCCTCCCTGCTGTGTCACTTTTAGCGATGACCGTTGTAACAATCGTATTCACACTCCGTGCAGAAGCCTTTACAATTTACGGCTTTGTTTTCACATTTATATTATTGAACATTCCCACGGCAATACTTTACGCTATATACCACTTCTGCCGTAAAAAATACGAAAAAGAAAAGAAATAACATAAACAAAAAAGGCGGTGAACACACCGCCTTTTTGATTGCTTCTATTTTTTCAGCTCGCTTACCAATGTTGAGCCCAGTATCATCACGGCACCGAGTATGCCCCAGAGGGTTAATTCCTCGTTTAGGAGTGTCATGGACAATACAATTGCAACCATAGGGTCAATGTAGCTTAAAACAGCTACGCTCTGGCTTTTAAGCTCTCGCACCGCACCGAAATACATGGCATAGGCAAAGCCCGTATGTATAACACCTACTACCAAAAGCAGTATTACGGTCTTTGCGTCAAAGGTAATGTTTGCTACATCCTCGGTTATGAGCACATAAGGCAGTGCAACGCTTGCCGCAAAAAAGAGCTGCACCATTGTCATGTTGAAGCTATCAATATCCTTTACGCCTCGGTTTAAAAGCACAACAGCTGCGTAAAAGAGCGCCGCGCCTAAGCCTAATGCAATGCCAAAGCCGCTCAGCACTGCGCCCTCGGAAGGCGGGAACACTCCCGAAACAAACACCATTCCAAAAAGCGCTATCACAACGCATATTACCTTTAAGGGGCTGATTTTTTCCTTATATAAAAATGCTGCACCTATAACAAGTATAACAGGCTCCAGATAGTAGCAGAGCGTTCCGTTTGCAACGCCTATGTATTTGTAGGACTCAAACAGAAGTATCCAGTTAATGCCTATAAAGCAGCCTGTAACAACAAGCCTGAGAAAGTTTTTCCGTATATCGGAAAAGCTTATTTTTTTGCCCGTTAAAAGCATAAACAAGCACAGATATATTGCACCGATAAAGCCTCGGCACACAGCCACCATGCTACTTGGCATATTTATAAAGTTAACAAAAATACCTATTGTGCCGAATATTGTCATAGATATTATCATTTTTAATTTTGCACTGTTCATTGTAATCACCTTTGTGTCAGTATACTTTTATCTGAGACCACTGCAACATTTTTTAAAGGTACGGGGACACACCTCCTGCCCTAAACAGACAAAATGCATCCACACTGTTCTGTATTGGGTGAGGAATGTCCCCGTTCGTGGTCTTCAGTTAAATTATTCTAAGTTAATTTCACCAATTCCCGTAATATATGCCTTGACAACTGCACCATCGCCTGCCTTAACCTCAATGGTTTTGTAAAGACCCTTGCCGATGCTTGTTGCTTCTGTTGTAACAATGCCGTTTTCCGTAGCAGTCAGCACCACGTCTGCGTATTCCCTGTCTGTGTTGAGCACTGTTATTGTTGCCTTGCCATTAGCCTTTTCAAAGTTAACCACAACAGGTCCGTTCGGTACAAATGCCGCATTTGCAATTACAGCATCCTCGTACTGAGGTGCCGCGCCGCTTCCTGTAACGGTTATTGTCATTTCTGAAGCCCGGGAAACATCAATGTTAACCTCACGGCTGCCGCCTCTCATGCTGATGTCCTTAACCTCTTCTACAACTACACCATCAAGGGCAATTGTAACAGTACATGTGGCATTGAACATATTGCGGTCAAAGCCGCCGCCCATGCTTCTCCAGTCAATACTGTTCTTACCTACAACTGCGTTGAATGTGTGGTTATTAAAGCCGGACACATCATACGTTACGCTGCCGCCCTTTATACCAACACCCTTGTCGTAAGCAGTTGCAGGTGCCCAGTAATCGCTGCCGCTCATTGTAATTGCATTGCCGTTAATGTCTGTATCGAGAGCAATTTCTGCAGTTTTTTCCTTCACTGTCATGTCGGACATATATTCCGTTGCAGGAGCAAAGTAGATTGTGTAATCACCAATAACCGCTTTTTTATCGTCCTGCACAACCTCAGCTGTGCTGTCGGCTGTTACTTTTACATTTTCATTTGTCTGGTAAACGTAATTTTTAACACCTGATGCAAATGCCTTAAATCTTTCGTTATTTATCAAAACATTCGAAACATTTACATAAGGCTGACCGCCGCCGTGCGCTCCTGTTGAAATTATCATATCAAACCCATAATAATTTGCTGTCAGCTTATAGTTTCTGTCATTTCCTACTCCGGCAATGTAACCGCCAACACGAAAATAAGCCTTATCCTCATGCACAATATCCTCATCATGATCAGCATCTTCCATTGCTTCCGGCGAATAATCAAGAACCTGCACTTCTAATGGGGTTCCGCCTGTTGCCGCAAAAACCAATCCTTCACCTACATCTCCGTAAGGATCTGTATTTTCATCGTGAAGAGCTAATGCATGTGCCCATTTGTTTCCGTTCTCCTGCGGCACCGCATAATTGTCGCCGGTTTCACTGACACTCTTCGTATAGGATGATAAGTTGCCCACTCTTCTGTCAGGATAGTTGCTTACCTCACTGCCTACCCACGTTGCCGCGTTATATTCACTTACGCCTCTGAAACCTATAAAAGTAGGAGCTGTTGCATCATCAGCAAAGCTTGCCTGCATCGAAACATACATATAAGCATTAACGCAAACGCTATATGCCAGCATGATTTTTGCATTGGTCACAGTGCTTACAAGCTCAACATAAAGAATATTGTCTATAATTTCAGCTTTTCCCAATCTCCAGTTTTCGTAATTTTCTACACCCATTTCATATTCCGCAAGTGTGTTTTCACGAAATACAGTAGGATACATTGCTTCAGATATTTGCTTCTTGCCGTCCTGTTCTATATTCAATATTCTACCGTCGAATGCCACCTCGTACTTATTTCCGTTCAATTCCCATACTACGCAATCTTCACTTACTTTAGGATCAACAAGTAAATTTTCACCAATTTCAAAAAATGCTTCCGGAACTATACTAATGCTTCCCATTAAAATAGCCTTGAAAGCTTCCGCTTCGGGGTGAGGCTCACGTGTGGAAGAGAAAATACCTGTCAGGCACTTGTAGTAGCTGTTGGGGTTGTCGCCAAAGTCACCGCCGTATGCAAGGAACTTATAGCTCTTGTCCTCTTTAATATTGATATCATCAAATGCCACACGGCTTATAAGCTTCTTTTCGTCTGCACCCTCCAAAAGCTCGTCAAGACTGAGTGCATCGTTGTAAATTTCAATATACCCAAGGGCTGTTTCGCCGCCGCCAACAGTGTAGCTACCTTCAACTTCTGCATCAGCCTGGGCATTTTCTGCAAAGCCGCCATTTGCAAAAAGCTGAATTTCGCCATCCATGTAAACTGCGGCAATTTTGCCTTCCTGTACATCGGCACGCACTCTCTTGTCGCCCACATTGAATCTTGCTCTGCCGCCGCGCACTTCAAACTTAACGTTTCCGCTTTCAAAAATTACTCTGTCGCCACCAACTGCACTAAGCTCTGTAACGATTGTGTACTTATCAAGGTTTTCAATGCTTCTTGTGTAGGATGCATCGCCTAAATACTGCTCACCCTTGTATTTTTCAACCTCGCCGTCAACTGTAACACTTTCGCCTGTTACAGTGTCCTTAACATCAAACACGTAGGAGGACTGTGTGTAGTATAATTCTTTATCGGCAAATTCGTCAACAAAGCCGCCAACGTTACCCTCGCCTAAAGTAGCTACCCAAGTTTCCATGCCGCCTGTGTTGCCGAACACTTCAAAATCGGGAGCGAAGTTCACTTCCTGCGCAACAGGACGGTTATCGAGCTTTTTAACAGTTTCAATAAGCTGACCGCTGTTGCCTTCGCCACTACCTACAGACCACATAATGATTGCAGAATACTCATCGTGCATTTCAACCATATGGTTAACTCTTCTTGCCGCTGTCAATTGGTCACGGTCAACACTATCAAGATTAACGTTTGCTTCGTCAATTACATAAAGACCCTTTTCCTCTGCGATTTTATAAAACGCATCGGGAGCACAGCTTGTCCAAACACAGTTAAAGCCGTAATTTTTAATGAGGTCCAAATCTATGTCAAGCTGCCATTCAGCCACAGTATTACCTGTATCGGGATGTGTGGGAGTATATCTTATACCCTTTAATACAACTTCTTCTCCGTCAATGTAAAGCTTATTGTTCTCAACCTTTACATCATGGGCTTTACTCTCATACGATACAGCATAAGGTGTCAGGTACACACTGCCTGTAATACCCGAGGTTGCAAAATCATCAACCTTATTTATGCCGCTTTTGTCTCTCTTTACAACGCAGATAAGAGTATGCTTACCCTCGGTAAGATTAACTTTAAAAGTTGCTCCGATAGCACCGTTTTTGTTTTCCTCGAGCTTTTTGCTGTCAAGATAAACAGTCATGCTGTCCATAAAGCTTTCGAAAACAAGATTTACTTCCCCTGCGTACCATTCGCTTACTTCAAAATCGAGCTTATAAACGCCTGCGCTTCTTACGCCGTCGTCCTCAGGCTGTCCCCAGCCACCCATTTCTTCATAGTAATATGAGGGGTAGCCGTAGCCCTGCAGTTCCATTGCACCGGGAACCTGTATTTTATCTTCAAATACAAGCTTTGTTACGTCCTGGGGAACTTCGCTTGCATCAGCATAATACTTAAAGTCCCATTTTCCGTCAAGCACATAATCCATTAATGGAGGAGTTGCCTGCACACAGGGCACAAACGCCAGCATCATGATGCACACAAGCACCAAACTCAAAACTTTTTTCATTTCTATCCGTCCTTTCTATTCAAAAGAATTTTGCATCGCAAAATTCTCACATTAACTCTGCACTTTGCACTCTGCATTGGAATTAATTACTTATTCAAATAATAAGTAATTAATTCTCTCGCTATCGGTGCGCAATTGCTGCCCGTCACCCCTGCGTATTCCTGCATAACACAAATTGCAATTTCCGGGTTTTCTGCAGGAGCATAGCACACAAACCATGCATGCGTCTTGTCCGACTCTTCGTTTTCGGCAGTACCTGTTTTGCCTGCAACGGTTACGCCCGAAAGCTTTGCACCTGTGCCCGTGCCTGTTTCAACACATTCAATCATCATGCTTTCAATAACGCTTGCAACAGCCTCGCTCACAGCCGTTTTCCACACATTGGGTTTAGCTGCATATGCCTGCCTGCCGCTTGGGTACAGTGCCTTTTCAACAATGTATGGCTCCATAATAACGCCGTCGTTTGCAATGGCAGCTGCAACAAGTGCCATGTTTAAGGGCGTTACCAATAGCTTCCCCTGCCCTATGCCGCACGCCGCCAGGTCGGTCTGACCCATTGCGTTTTCGTAATTAAAAAGCGACTTGCTGGTGCGTATATCAAAATCAAAGCTTTCGCCAATGCCAAACCTTGAGGCAACATCCTTAAGGCGTTTTTCGCCTATTTGTACACCGTAGGATGCAAACATAACATTGCTGGATCTGGCAAAGCCTTGCTTGACATCAATCTCGCCAAGCTTTTTGTTGTTGTAGTTCTTTACAACATAGCCATCAATCACAATTTCGCCCTCATCAAGTATGTTCCCTGCAACGCCCGCTTCAAGTGCTGCAGCCGCAGTAACAATCTTGAAGGTTGAGCCCGGAGGATAAAGCCCCTGGTTTGCTCTGCCCAGGAAGGGAGCATTTTCGCTTTGAGAAAGAGTGGCAAAATTCTCGTTAAGTGCGCTGTCGTTAGGGTCAAAGGTGGGGTTTGAGTACATACACAAAACCTCGCCTGTTTTTGGCTTAAGTGCCACAACCGAGCCGTTTTTTCTGCCCATGAGCTTTTCAGCCTTTGCAGTTAAAGCATTGTCAATTGTAAGGTACAAATCTGCTCCCTTTGACATTTCCTTGTTCATGTCAAAGAAGCCCGAAATTTCTTCAAGTGGGTCTTCCTTGACCAAAATATCGTTAAAGGTGTTCTCTAAGCCCGACTTGTCGTAGGTTACCGAGTTGTAGCCTATAACGTGAGCATATCTGCCGCTGTAGGGGTAATAGCGCTTTTGCTTGTTACCCTCCATGCTGCTGTATGCAAGCACCTCGCCCGAGGAATCAAAAATACTGCCTCGCAGAATGCTTTCTTCCCGCTCACGTATTCGTTTGTTGAACTTGTTTTCAACAACCTCTGTTGCATCGAAAAGTGTAAAATACGTAAGGTAAACTGCCAGGGATAAGAACATAGCACAGATAACAACCATAACGGTTATAATTTTTCCGTTATATTTCATCTTCTATTTCCCTCCTTCTGGCGGAAATGCCCTGCAGTATGCCTAAGGCAAGGAAGGTTGTAACCATGCTCGAGCCACCGTAGGATACAAAGGGAAGTGTTATACCCGTTAAGGGAATAAACTTTATAACACCGCCTATTATAATAAAGGTCTGTACGCCTATCATAACGCCTATACCCATGGCAACAGCCTTATTAAAATCATTATTTGTTGAAAGGGATATTTTAAACGCTCTGTACACCAGAACGAAATACAGCATTATAACTGCCAATCCCCCAAGGATGCCTGTTTCTTCACAAATTGCTGAGAAGATAAAGTCGCTATGCACCTCGGGTATGTAGTAGGGGCTTCCTGCGCCTATGCCACGTCCTGTAAAGCCACCCTCACCTATTGCAAAGAGTGACTGTGTTATCTGGTAGCCCTTGTTTGAAACATCATGGAAGGGACGGAGCCAGGTTTCAACCCTTATCTGGATGTGGCTCATAAAGCTTACACCCACAATACTCACCAGAATCGCCGCAACGCCGTTAAGGAGCAAAAACCTTTTGTCCTCGCCGTAAACAGCCATGAACGCAATATAAATTGCAAAGAACAAAACTGCCGTGCCCCAGTCACGCTGCAAAAGCAAAAACAAGAGGAACACATATGCCACCACAGTAGCCGCGCAGTTTCTGCCAAGCTTTGTATTGTAAAAGGCTTTTATCCTTAAGTCGCCTTCCTTTGGCTTTTTGTATTCGTTAGTAAAAACCCCTGCCAAGGTGAGAATGAAAAGAATTTTTACCAGCTCACTGGGCTGAAAGGAAAAACCACCCAGCCTCAGCCAGCTTTTTGCACCGCCCGAGGAATAGCCGAAAAGTGCCGTTGCAAGGAAAAGTACAACGCCGCCTATAACGTAGAGCTTGTTAAGCTTATTCCAGTGCTTTACAAACCTGTATACAAGGCTGGTTACCAAAAACAAGCCCGCACCCACGCTGAACCAGATAACCTGCTTCTGCCCGTGACCTGTCTGCAGTCTTAAGAGCATTATAACGCCGATTACGCCCAGCATGGCAGTTATCATGAAAATGTAATGGTCACCTAAGGGAAAAAACCTTAAAAGTGCATACACAACTGCAAGCGTAAGGCACATGCCGCCCAGAAGCATTGCTGTGTCGGAATTGACCTTGCCCATATTTATACTTATAAGCACACCGCCTAAAAGCACCACCAGCAGGATACATATGAGCGGGCGCACTATGTAATTATCGTTTTTCATATCAAAGTATCCTTTCGCAATCCGAAAGATTAACCGTGCAAGATGGATGAATTCTACTCGGATTTTACAAACATGAACATCAAGGAGCCTATGGAAATTTTATCACCATCAATAAGCTCAACAACCTCGTCCGCTATGCTTTCGCCGTTTAAAAGTGTGCCGTTTGCACTGCCCATGTCTTCAATAAAGAAGGTTTCCTCTGCCTTGAAAATACGGCAATGCACACCACTTAAAGCTCTGTCACCTATTCTTATACGGCACTTGCCGCTTCTGCCTATAAGGTTGTCCTTTTCAAGCTCGTAGCTTTCGTTAACCGCAAAATCAATGTCTGTTTTAAGATTCATGAGCTTGATGTAGCCTTCAGCCTGAGTAATATTTTTCTTTCGGCTCATAGTTCTTATATCAAGAAAAATCATTCGGATAATGGTGTAAATGAATGCATAAACAACAATAACAAAAAGGTACGTGAGTATCTTTGGTAAAATTTCTTGCATAAATCCCATTCCTTCCGTCTTTTTTAAATACAACATTACTAATTTATTATACCACTCATTTATTTCCATTGCAACAAAAAAAAGGATGCTTTCGCATCCTTTTTTACTCTTTATTAAGCCCTGCGTTATACAGCTCCTTATAAAATCCGCCCTTTGCCATAAGGGTTTTATGGTTGCCCTGTTCAACAATTTTGCCGTCGCGCATTACAAGTATCACATCTGCTTCGCGGATTGTTGAAAGACGGTGGGCTACAATAAAGCTTGTTCTGCCCTCCATAAGTGTTGCAAAGGCTTTCTGTATTCTGATTTCTGTTCGTGTATCAATACTGCTTGTGGCCTCGTCAAGTATGAGCATGGGCGGCTTTACAAGCATAAGGCGTGCAATGCAAAGTAGCTGCTTCTGCCCCTGACTGAGACCGCTGTTGTCACCGATAACTGTATCGTAGCCCTTGGGAAGCCTTTTAATAAATCCATGTGCGTGCGCCTTTTTTGCCGCCTCAATAATTTCCTCGTCGGTTGCATCCGGTTTTCCGAAGGCTATATTTTCCTTTACCGTGCCGCTCTTGAGCCAGGTTTCCTGCAGCACCATGCCGAAGCCCTCGCGGAGGTTTTGCCTTGTAAGGTCCTCCACGTTTATATTTTCAAGGCAGATTTCGCCCTCGTCAACATCATAAAAGCGCATAAGCAGGTTTATGAGTGTGGTTTTACCGCAGCCTGTAGGACCTACAATTGCCACCCTCTGCCCCTTTTTAACATCAAGGTTCAATTCTTCAATGAGCTTCTTTGCCTTGTCATAGGAAAAGGACACATTACAAAGCTTCACATCGCCGCGCTCACTACCAACCCTTTCGGCGTTCTCATTATCCGCCTTTTCGCTCTCCGCTTCAATAACCTCGAGCACCCTGCCTGCACAAATGATAGCATTCTGCAGCTCCGTTACAACGCCCGATATTTCATTGAAGGGCTTTGTGTACTGGTTTGCATAGCTTAAAAACGACGAAAGCGCACCAACTGTTATGCCGCCTGCCACAGACGAAAGAGCACCTGCAAGCCCAACTAAAGCATACACAACACTGTTTACAAATCTGGTTGCAGGGTTTGTAATTGAAGAGTAGAACACCGCGTCCAACGTTGCCAGATTGAGCCTTGTGTTTATTTCGTCAAAGCAAGCTGCAACCTCATCCTCCTTGCCAAACGCCGCAACAACATTTTTACCTGCAATCATTTCGTCAATATATGCAGTAGCCTCGGCCTGGGTTTCTGTTCGCAGTTTGAACATGGAATAGGTTTTCTTTGCAATGAAGGCTGCCACAACAAAGCTTAAGGGCGTTACAACTAAAACCAGAAGCGCAATTTTCCAGTCGATAAAAAGCATGAATGCCAATGTTCCGATTATGGTCAGTACCGATGAAAAGGACTGGCTCAAGCCCAACAGAAGTCCTTCTGCAAACTGGTCAACATCGCTTATAACACGGTTTACAATATCGCCTGTACGGTGCGTATCGATGTATGAAAGCGGAAGGGACTGGATTTTGTTGAAGGCTTCGTCCCTCACACGGCGCACCACAGTATAGGTTACTCGGTTATTTATAATGTTCATAATCCACTGCACCAATGCCGTAACCACGGTTGCCACGGTGATTATAACAATAACCTTTACAACGCTGTCCATATTGACGGCGTTTTCACCAAGCATGCCATCAACTGCGAGCCCTGTTAAAATGGGCACTAAAAGTGTGAGCGCAGTTGTCACGCCTGCCAGGATAAGTGATAAAAACAAGTATCTTCTGCTACCCTTAAGGTATTTTAAAAGCTTTCTGATAACAGCAGCATTACTCATTAAAATCACCTCTTTCGTACTGAGAGTAGTAAATCTCCTCGTAAACAGGACAGCTCTCAAGAAGCTCCTTATGGGTGCCTATGCCTGCAACAGCACCGTCCTCCAATGTTATTATCATATCGCAATTCATAACGCTTGAAGCTCTTTGTGACACAATGAACACAGTAGCATCTTTAATTTCAGCTATGCTCTTTCTGAGGTTATAATCCGTTTTATAATCAAGTGCCGACGCGCTGTCATCGAGGATAAGAATATCTGCCTTTTTTGCAATGGCACGTGCAATTGTAAGCCTCTGGCGCTGACCGCCTGAAAGGTTTTTGCCCATCTGCCCTACCTCACTATCAAGCCCGCCCTTTGCATTAACAACATCCTCTGCCTGAGCAATGCGGATTGCTTCCATAATTTCCTCATCGGTTGCATCACTGTTTCCAAATGCTACATTGCTTCTTATTGTGCCCTTGAAAAGCTGAGCCTTCTGCGGCACAACGGAAACCTTACTGCGGATTTCCGATAATGTATAGCTTTTTACATTTCTGCCGTCAACCAATACAGCACCCTCTGTTGCATCGTAAAAACGGGGAATGAGGTTAATAAGACTTGACTTACCCGAGCCGGTAACGCCTATAACGCCCACGCTCTGACCCTTTTTCACCTTGAAGGATATATCAGAAAGGGAGTTTTCGCCGCCTGAGTAGCAAAGGCTTACGTTTCTGAATTCTACCATAGCGTCGCTTGTGTCGTCCGACTTTTCGGTTTCCATGCCATCCTTAATGTCAAGCACATCGCTGATACGGTTACCGCAGGCAACCGCCTTTGTGACAGTTATAATAAGGTTTGCAAGCTTTACAAGCTCAATTAATATCTGGCTCATGTAGTTTACAAGTGCCACAACCTCGCCCTGAGAAAGAGTGCCCATGTTGACATTTATTGCGCCTGTGTAAAGTATATAAACAATGGACAAATTTACAACAACATACGTTGCAGGGTTCATGAGCGCTGTTATTTTACCTGCAAAAAGCGCTCTTGCCATAAGCTGACGGTTGTTTTCCTCAAAGCGGGCAATTTCAGCCTTTTCAGCCGTAAAGGCACGGATAACCCTTGCACCTGTGAGGTTTTCCCTTGTTATATTAAGTATTGCATCCAGCTTTGACTGCACCTTTTTGTATAAGGGTGCACCGCCAAGGATAATTGCAAAAACAATCAGTGCAAGAAGAGGTATTGTAAATAAGAAAACAAGTGCCGCCTTTACATCCACCGTAAAAGCCATAATTGCCGCACCGAAAACAATGAAGGGCGAGCGCAGAAACAGCCTCAGCACAAGGTTGACACCGTTCTGCAGCTGGTTAATATCGCTTGTAAGTCTTGCAATGAGTGTCGCCTGGCCTATGTTGTCGGAATTTTTAAAGCTGAGGCGTCCGATGTGTGCAAAAAGCTTTGTTCGTATTTTGCCCGAAAAGCCCACAGCCGCCACTGCGCAGAAATACTGAGCGGTAATTGAGCATACCAGACCAATAACGCCCAAAAGCACCATTACACCTATCATTTGCCATATATGAGCTGTGTTTCCGCCGTTTATGCCCTTGTCGATTACAGATGCCATTACCAAAGGCACAAACAGCTCAAAAAGAGCCTCCAGTAGCTTGAAGGCAGGACCAAGCACACATTCCTTTTTATAGTTTTTCAGATATACAAAAAGCTTTTTCATATTTATCACTCACTTCCAAAACCATAGTATAATTATATAATTATTCTTGCCTATCGTCAAGAAACTATTGACAAAAACCCCCAGAAGTGCTATATTCGTCTTAGCAAAGTAGAACGCATAGCGTTAAGTGGGATAGGAACGGGAAGTTGTCCTATTCACGAAAGGTGCTTACCTGCGGTTATGTGTTCGCATTCCGTTGCTGCAAAAATCATTTTAGCGCGCATCTTTTTTGTAGCAATATACTATGAAAGAGGTGTTTTTTTATGCAAAATTTTCTTGAAAATCTCGGTATTCGCAAGTTTACCACAAAACAAATCTGTACTCTGGCAATATTTATTGCGCTTGCGGTGGTTTTTGATATAGTTTCAACTCTTCCCATTTCCCAGACACTGCAGATTTCTTTTTCCTATGTTCCCGTGTTTGTAATAGCCGCTCTTTACGGTCCCGTTTCGGGAGGTATAACCTACGTGCTTTCCGATGCCATAAGCGCATTTATCCTTTACGGCTCGGTTTCTCCCCTTTTGTCAATAACTGCATTTTTATCAGGTTTTATCTTCGGGTTGTGTTTTTATAAAAACTACACCTTTTCCAAAGGCTTTGTAGCACGCCTTATCATCTGCGTTCTTTTGCAGTTTGTAATAAGCCTTTTTATCAACACATATTTTCTGACTGTTATGTATAATTTTGTTTTCAAGGTGGAAATAATCAAACGTTTGCCCACTTCGTTACTTAAGCTTGTGGTGCAATCGGTAGTTATTTTTGTTTCCCCTCATTATTTAAAGCTGTTTGCAAAGCTGGCAAAATGATAAAAACAACAAAAACCATTTGGGGCTGACCCAAATGGTTTTTGTATTTATTCCTTATTTCTGTAATATTTGAAGCAAACATCGAGATAAGCCTTATGCGCAACGGTTATAATAAGGTTGCGGAGCATAATTTTAACCTCGTGGTTGTTTCTGCCGATAGTTTCCATCTCGTCCTTTAAGCCGAAAACATAGCCCACCACGTTTTCAAACTCCTCAACAAGATAGTTGTAGGCAATTTCATTTGAGTACGACTGCTTCTGCATTTCAATTAAAAGCTTTATGTCCTCCATGCTGAGCACACATTTTGCCATTGCGATAAAGATAAGGTATGCTATCTGGTCACGGCTGTACTGCTTTTTTACGGGATTTGATATAAGCCCCTTTTTGACATAATTGCTTATCATCGAGCCTGTAATCATAGGCTCGCCGTTATAATTTATTTCGGATATATATTTAGCTGTTTGTTCAAGGTATAAGCCCACAGAAGGAATTTCGTTATATTTAGGCAGCTTAAAATCCTTCGCCGCATCTTTAAAGACATTCTTGAATTCTTCGGTCATACATTCATCCCCTTTTTGTGTATTCTACTACAAAATTTCGCATAAGTCAACCAACATATGCTTGACAATCCCCATCTTCCGTATTAAAATATCTTTTGAGAGGTTTTTTAAAAACCGATAACAAGTTTGGGAGGTCTATTCATGAAATATAAAATAGTATCTGACTCTTCATCGAATATATTTACCTGGGATGCAATCCCCTACGCGACAGTACCCATTAAAATATTGTCCACGAAAAAGGAATATGTGGATAACGAACAGCTCGATGTTGCACAAATGGTTGAAGATTTAAAAACTGTCAAGGGCGCAACAAAGACAGCATGCCCCGGTACAGGCGAATGGATCGAAGCCTTCGACGGTGCAGAGTGTGTTTTTGCAATAACTCTCACAAGCAACCTTTCAGGCTGCTATAATTCTGCATGTGTTGCAAGAGATCAGTACATGGAAGAAAATCCCGGTTGTAAGGTTTACGTTATTGACTCATTGTCAACAGGCGGCGAAATGCAGCTTATTATTGAAAAGCTCACCGAGCTTATCCTGCTGGGCAAGGAATTTGAAGAAATTGTAACCGAAATTGAAGAATACAAGGACACAACCCGACTTCTCTTCTCCTTGCAGTCGCTTACAAACCTTGCGCGTAATGGCAGGGTTAGCCCTGCTGTTGCCACAATTGCAGGCGTTTTAGGCATAAGAGTTGTAGGCTCTGCAACCGAGGGCGTGCTTGACCCCACAGACAAGGTGCGCGGAGAAAAGCGCGCAATTGCAACACTTTTTGCAAACATGAAAAAGCTTGGCTACAAGGGTGGCAAGGTGAGGATAAATCACTGCTTCAATATTGAAAGCGCTTCCGCACTCAGCGAAAAAATTTTTGCAGAATTCCCTTCGGCTGATGTAAAGATTATCCCCTGCACTGCACTTTGCAGCTTCTACGCAGAGGAAGGCGGCCTTATAATCGGCTACGAAGGTGCAAAAAAGCACTAAGAAACAAAAAGCTCAAAAGACAAAAAGTCTTTTGAGCTTTTTTTATGCAGTCCACTTTTTAAGTATTTTCATATACATTTTTCCAAAGCTTATCTTTTCTACATCATCGTCTGCCACAATATCAACTACCCTTGAGCCTGTTTCTGTGGTGATTGTTATCTCGCCAAGTTTGTCGCCTTTTTTTACGGGTGCCTCCACGCTTTCAACCAATGTTACACTCTTTTTGACGCTGTCTGCGTTTATTTTATTTACAATCACCATACAGTCGTCTGAAAGGACGGCTTTTATTTTTTGTGCATTTCCCTTTTTTATGGGTACTTCGCCTGCACTTTCACCCTTTTTCATGCCCGAAAGAGAAAAGCTATTGAAGCCGTAGTTTAAAAGGGTTGATGCGGCATTGAATCTTAACTGGGAGGTGTCACTGCCGAGCACAACTGCGCAAAGCTGCATGTTGTCTCTCTTGGCAGTGGCTGAAATACAGTTTTTAGCCTTGCTTGTGGAGCCTGTTTTAAGTCCGTTTGCGCCTGCGTAAAAGCGTATGAGCTTGTTGGTATTTGCAAGCTGGAATTTACCGTCACGCAAGGAATCCATCCATATTGTTGTGTAGCGGAAAATGTCCTCGTGCTTAAGTAGCTCTCTGCTCATTATGGCAACGTCTCTTGCGGAGGAATAGTGTCCGTCAGCGTCAAGCCCGTTACAGGTTACAAAATTGGTGTTGGTCATGCCCAGCTCCTTTGCGCGGTTATTCATAACGGCAACAAAATTTTCCACCGTGCCCGAAAGGTGCTCAGCAATGGCAACGCAGGCATCGTTACCCGAGGCAACCGCAATACCCTTCAGAAGGTCGTCAACGCTCATTTCCTCGCCCGTGTCCAGAAAAATTGTGCTTCCGCCCATGCTCTTTGCCCGCTCCGAGGCAACTACTATGCTGTCGTATGTAATTTCGCCACGCGCTATCGCCTCCATTGTAAGGAGCATTGTCATAATTTTTGTAACAGATGCAATGGAAAGCTGCTCATCTGCATTGCTTTCGTACAAAACCTGCCCTGTTCCGCATTCAATGAGAATAAAGCTTTTTCCGTTAAGCTCCATGGCAGCAGCATCCTTAATGATTATCGAAAAAATAAGCACCACTGCCAAGAGTGATGCTGATATCTTTTTCATATACCGACCCCCTTGTGGTATATGAATATTATTAAAATCTGTTTTTATTCCTCTGTTGTTTCTTTTTGGGCTACTTCTTCAACAACCTTTCCCCTTTCGTAGGCTTCAAGGTCGGTGGGAAGCTTCTTTTTTGCAAGGTTTTTGTCACATATAGCTGTAACAATACCGAATACCGTTGCAAAAACAGGCACGCCCACTATCATACCGGGAACGCCGAACAAGCCGCCAAATATGAGGATTGAGAAAATAACCGCAAAGCTGTCGAGACCCATCTTTTCGCCCAATATCTTGGGACCTATAACGTTTCCGTCAAGCTGCTGGATAGCCAGTATCAATATCATGAATATAAGTGCCTTCCAGGGGTTAACCAGCAGAATGAGCAGTCCCGAGGGAATTGCGCCAAGGAAAGGGCCAAAAAACGGAATTACGTTTGTAACACCTACAAAAACGCTCACCAACAGTGTGTAGGGTATGTTGAATATTGTAAACACCACAAAGCTCAAGACCCCGATTATGGCACTGTCCAATATCTTACCAACCAAAAATCCTCCGAAGTGGTCGTCGGTATAGCCTGCAAGTGCAATAACCTTTTTTGCAGTTTCCTTTTTGAAAAGAACATACGCAAGCTTTCTGGCACCTGCACTATATTTTTCCTTTGAGCCGAGAATGTATATTGCCACAATAACGCCGATAACCAAATCGAGTATTGCACGGAAGGTTCCGTAAATACCCATTGAAAGCTCTGCAATAAACTGGTTTGCGTTGGGAAGCACACCGTCACGCACCCATGTGATAAGGTCCTGGGAGGCTGCGTTGAAATAATCAATAATGGGGTTAACCAGCTCAGGGTATTCCTTTGCAAGCTCGGTCAAATAATTGATTGCGTTTTCGGCATAGCCGGGAAGGCTTGTTACCAGCCTGTTTATATTCACATAAAGCTCGGGACTTATGAGCAGCATCAAGCCCGAAATCAAAGCCAGCGCCGTAATTACGGCAAGGGCAATCGAAAAGATGCGTGCAAGCCTTTTTACCACAGTTTCTTTATTTTTCATCATTTTACCCAACAGCTTAAGGAATATGTATTTTTCATACACCTTCATCAAGGGGTTAAGCACATATGCCGTAATAAGACCCATGATAATCGGTCTTAAGGCGCTTACAACCACACTTGTAAAGTCGGTAACCGTTTTCCAGTTAGTCATTACCTGGTTGCAGAGAAGTGCAACTGCAATAACAACAAAGGCGGTAAGCCCCCATCTGAAATATTTATTTTCGCGGATATTTTTTTTCATTTATTTCACCTTACGCTTTTTTTATTCTTATCATTGAGTCGGGCGGTGCGCTCTTATCAAGCTTCATGTAAATTGTCGCCGCCGCATGGTTTGCAACATCAATGTCGTTCTTATCCTCGTCCATTAAAACCTCCACCTTCTGTGTGAAGGAGGAAGCCATCGGGCGCATCACTTCAATTTCGTCGCCCTTGAAAAAGCGGTTTCGCTGCAACACCTTTGCAATGTGTGTTTCTTCATCATATTCACAAACCAAGCCTACTATGTCCCAGTCGCGTATATAGGAGTTGGAGCCGAAAACCTGTGCCCCCTCCTTTGGCATACCGAAGAAAAAGCCCGTATAGTAATCACGGTGGCTTACCTTACAGATTTCCTCAAAATGCTCCGGATTATACTCTTTGCCTGCAAGGTAATCGTCAATTGCTCTTCTGTATGCACCGATAACCGTTGCAACATAGTATTCACTCTTTACTCTGCCTTCAATTTTGAAGGAATAAACACCTGCCTCAATAAGCTCCTTTATGTGGTCAATCATGCACAAATCCTTTGAGTTCATGATGAAGGTCCCTCGCTCGTTTTCGTAAACAGGGAAATACTCGCCCTGGCGTTTTTCTTCCATAAGAGCATAGTTCCATCTGCAGGGATGTGCACATGCACCTCGGTTTGAGTCGCGGTTTGTCATGTAGTTACTGAGTAAGCATCTGCCAGAGTAGGATATACACATTGCGCCGTGCACAAAAGCCTCCAGCTCGCAGTCAGCGGGAATGTTGTCACGTATTTCCTTAACCTCGCGTATGCTCATTTCACGGGCAAGCACAACTCTTTTTGCGCCTAAGTTGTACCATGCCTTAACTGTTTCGTAGTTTGTGTTGTTTGCCTGTGTGCTCACGTGGATTTCCAGGTCGGGAGCAACAGAGCGGCAAAGCATGAATGCGCCTAAGTCGGAAATTATAACCGCATCGGCACCCATTTCATATATTTCCTTGAAGTATTTTTTCATTTCCGGCAGGTCGTGATTGCGGGCAATAATATTTGCCGTAATATACACCTTGCAGCCGTGTGCATGGGCGTATTCAATTCCCTCTATCATTTCTTCCTTTGTAAAGTTGTCTGCCGCAACACGAAGGGAAAACGCTTCGCCGCCGATATATATGGCATCTGCACCGTATTTTACGGCAATTTTCAGTTTATATAAATTCCCCGCAGGGGCTAAAAGCTCGCACTTTTTCATAACCTACATCCTTTCTCCCTGAACCCCACTATGGGGGACATTCCCTACCCGAAGCCAACCCAACACCTCGTTTTTTCACAATATGAACTGCAAATGAATGAATGGGTGTGTCCCCGTACCTTATAAAGCTGTTGCAAGCACCTAATCAAAGTAACCTGCAACCCACTCACTTTTTATATGACACCGCAATGCCCTCGCCTGCCTGAATAACGGTTGTTTCAAGCATCGGATGATTGCAGATAACCTCAAGATAGCTTCTGAGGCGCTGTACAATGGTGTATTTTCTGTGGCGTGTTGTGGCATTTTCTTCAATATTGGGCTCGTTATAGAGAACATCGTCTGTTATAAGCACACCGCCCGTCTTTAAAAGCTCAAGCACCCTAGGCAGAAATTCTATGTACTGACCCTTTGCACCATCCATGAAAATCATGTCAAATTCGCCGTCGAGCCAATTTATAATGTCAGCCGCTTCGCCCTTTACAACTCGTATCTTCTTTTCAAAGCCTGCCTCAAAAATGTTATTAATTGCAATATCTGCAACCTTTTCATACCTTTCAAGGGTTATTATTTCCGTATCCTCGGGGGTGTTTTTTGCCATAAGTATTGCCGAATATCCAATTGCCGTACCAATCTCCAGAATTCTTTTCGGCTTTATAATGCATAGAAGTGTTTTCAAAAGCTGAGCCGTGTCGGGAGGCACTATTGGAGCATAGGTCTCTGTGTTAGAGGCAACAGAGCGCATGGTTTTAAGTGGCTCGTCCTCTTCCTTTATTAAGCTTATCAGATATTCTCTCTGCTCCATATTTCTCTCTCCGTAACAATCATGTCCATTTTAATATCATGAGGCTCCGATGGTATTTCATCCACTAACTGAAAGGAATGACAAACCCCTATTTTCAAAGCCGTCATGTCTTTTAAAAACCTATCGTAATAGCCCTTGCCGTAGCCCATGCGGTTATATTTTTTGTCAAAAGCCACACCGGGCACAATAACAATGTCGATATCAGCCTTTTCCATCTTAACTCTTTCAACAGGCTCACATACGCCGAAGCGACCTATTTTAAGCTGCATTGTAAGATGGCAGGCGTAAATGTCGTCACCTTCCATAACGGGCACTAAGAAGGTTTTATCGCTATCATTAATAAGCAGCGATACATCCACCTCGTTTTTAACGGGAAGATATATCATAACGTTTTTTGCATTTTTGTACGCCTCTATCTTCCGTATCTGATTTGCCATAGCGCAGGAGGTGCAATCCTTTACTACTGTCATTCGCTTTTCAAGCATTTCCTTGCGGAAAGCATTTTTATCACAATTCATACTGCATACTCTTTCTTACTTCTTTTTCTTTCATACTGTCAAGTGCACCAAGGAGCATAAACCCAAAATGGAACGCCGCACCTGCGCCGCAGGAGGTAATCACATTACTATCCTTTACACTGTGCTCACGCACAACAATTGCACCCTCTAAATATTCTTCAAAGCCGGGGAAGCAGGTTGCCCTCTTGCCCTTTAAAATGCCTAATTTACCCAAAACCATGGGGGCAGCACATATAGCACCAACGATTTTACCGCTGTTGTATGCATTCATAACAAATTCTTTTACGGCAGCGTTTTCGTCAAGGTTTGTTGTGCCGGGCATGCCACCGGGAAGTATGAACATTTCACCTGCCGCTTCGTCAACATCGCAAAGTGAAATGTCGCTCTTTACCGTCATGCCGTGTGCACCCGTTACGTATTCGCCTGTAACGCCAACCGTTTTAACATTGTAGCCTCCTCGAAGGAGTATGTCCCAAGGCACTAAAGCCTCTGTTTCTTCAAATCCGTCTGCTAAAAAAATGTATATCATAAAATCTCCTTTCCTCTTAGCTTTCCCCTTGAGGGTAGCGTAGCGGCAATTTGGAAGTGAATGACAATCCGGTGGATTGTCAGAGCCAAATTGTGACCGACCCGCAGGGAGACAGGTGTCGCCAAAGGCGACGGATGAGGTGTATATTATATTTTCTTTCCCTGATATTTAAGTGTTTTGAATATGGGGCAGTAGCTTTCCTTGGCTTTTTTTAGCCCCTCTAATCCCATATCCTCTTCACGGTTTACAAAGGTTGTATCACTCCATTCGTTTTCTAAAAAGAGCTTACAGATCATGGGGTATGCACCGCGGATATCTTCTCTTGCCTTTTCAATCTGCACCAGAACGGTGTCTTCGGTAAGCCTTTCACCAAAGCTCATGGCAACAATCTCGCCGTCGATACGGATTACGCCGCCAACTAAATTAAACAGCTCAAAATTATCAAAAACCTTTTCCATAGCATCGTGCTCAATGGGGTTGAGGTTTTTAGTTTTATCGTCCACCCACTTTAAAAGCAGTCTCTTACACTCGTTTATTGCCACTTCCTTTGTAACGGTTTCGTAGGTGTAGGCATAGGTCTTTTCAAAAAAGTTCACATGGTTTTTCTTCCCGTGAAGCTTTTTGCCCGAAAAGCTCATAAGCTTTTCGGTTTCATACACATAGTCGCACAAGTCCTCGCGGAGGGTAAAGGCAAAAGCGTTGGGGAAATTTTCTTCAATAAACTGCTTCTGCACATCTGTAACAAAGCGCAGATTTATTTTTTCCTCTTCTGCCATAAGCTTTAAAAACGCCTTTCTTTCATCACCCTCGCCCATTGGGAAAAGATACTGATTTCTGCCCTCTATGGTAAAGCGGATAAATAAAAACCCGTCCTCCTCACAAAGGTGCAGATTGTAGTATTTGTCCCACAGATATAGGGTTACAAAGCTTGCCTCCGAATAACGGCTGTTTTTATTTTTATATTTGTCAAAAAGTTCCTTATCCTCTGGAACTAGCTTTCTGAAAATCATAAAATCTCCTCAACGACCTTGAGCATTTCCCGGGAAATATCCTCAATAGTTCTCAAATTGTTATTGGGTGCGCAGTCGACCCGTCTCCAGTTCTGGTGTGTGGCAACAAAGTGTGCATTTTCATAGCTTGCCTTAAGGTATTCAAGGTCGCTTTCATGAATATCCTTAACATCTTCACCTGTTATCTTATTTTTTCTTGCCTCGTTAAGCCTTGCCGAAATCTCAGGCGGCATGTCTAAAAAGAGCACCATGTCGGGCTTGGGAAGCCCCATGCGCTCGTATTCAAAATCATAAAGCCAGTTTATGTATTCTTCCTTTTCCTTCACAGTTGCCATTTTTGACGCCTGATGCACCATGTTACTTGTAACGTATCTGTCGGCGATAACAATGCCGTCTTTTAAAAATTCGCCCCATTTTGTCTTGTATGAGGCAAAACGGTCAACTGCAAAAAATGCCGAGGCGGTATAAGGGTTAACATCGTATGCGCTCTTGCCAAAATCGCCCCTTAAGTACATTTTAACCAAGGCAGACGAGTCCGACTCATAATCCGGGAAAGAAATGCGCATAACCTTATGACCTTTATTTTTAAGGTTGTTGTACAAATTTTCGGTCTGCGTTTCCTTACCGCTGCAGTCAACGCCTTCAATAACAATAAGCGGCATGTTATTACCTCCTTATCAATCATAATTTTACAATGCAAAATTATTTCATTCGTTCTGCACTTTGCACTCTGCATTCTGCACTTTAAATCTGTATTACAGATTTAAATACGCTTCTCTCTTTTCCTTCGCCTTGCCGCAGCTCATCTTGCCCTCGGGGCAACCTCCTGCAACACAGGGTGGGCCTGCCTTTTTAAAGAGGTTAGGAGCAACGCGCTTTACAAGCTTCAGCATTTCGTCGCTGAGTGCTCTTATTTCCCACTGTGCTCTTTCACACGAGCGGTGGTTAAAGAAGTTCTTAAGGCTTCTTACGTTCATTGTAACAACCATCTTTGTTTCGCAGGCATTGGGAAGCACAAAGCGTGCATCCTCGATAGCCTTTTTCTTGGATGCTGTCTTTGCCGCCTTTTCGTCCATACCTGATGCAATCATATCCTTGTAGTGCTTCTCTGAGAGTATGTCTGTAAGGCGGTTATAGTCCTCCATGTCTCTTTCCATGGATTTTATAAATATTTCCTTTGCCTCGTCTATTGCTTCAATTTCTGGAGGCAATATGTATTCAAACATGTTTTCGGAAACGTAGCGCTGGCTTTTTACAGAGTAGCTTGCAATTCGGTGGCGTGTAATCTGCGCAAGGAGCGAACGACTTACCCCTTCAATTGCAAAGGTAAAGGTCACATGCTCTGTAGGGCTGTCGTGACCTAAGCCTGCGAGCATATCAAGAAACCTTTCAATCTGCTCATGGGACAAATTGTCCATAATCTCCGTTGCGGGAGAGGATGAATAGCACAATTTTGCCGCTGCGGCAATAACTCTCTCTGGGTCGGGTGTATGCGCAATAAGTTCAACTTTCATTTTTCTATCTCCTCATTATATCAATTTAATTAACTGGGAGCACCAGCACGGGACACTCCCTACCCACAGCCAACCCACCTACTCGTTTTTTCACAAGCTAAAGTGAAAATGAATGAACGGGAGTGTCGCTGTTCCTTATAAAACTGTTGCAGTTACCTAATAAAAGTAAACTGACACACGTTAGTTTTGTTTGTATTTCCAACCTTTGAACAATACCTTAAGTGCAAACACGGGCAGAGCCGTCATTCGCATAAATCTCCAGGGCTCCTTTTTAAGGCGATAAAACCATTCCAAGCCGTGCTTGCAATAAAATTCGGGTGCTCTTTCCACAGTGCCTGAGAATACATCCAAACATCCGCCTGCACCAATCATTGCTTTTACCTGGAGCTTGTCACGGTTGTCATAAATCCAGTTTTCCTGCTTGGGGAAGCCTAAGCAAACCAGCAAAAGATCGGGCTTCTTGTCGTTTATGTCCTTTATTACTGCTTCATCGTCCTTGAAATATCCGTCGTGAGTGCCTGCAATAACAAGCCCGGGATAATCGTTTTTAAGGTTTTCCGCTGCCTTTTCGGCAACAGTGGGCTTTGCACCTAAAAGGTACACGCTGTTGCCCGCCTCCGCCATAAGGGGAAGCATGCTCTTAAGAAGGTCAAACCCTGCCACCCTCTCGGGAAGTGTATTTCTGAGGATTTTCGCCCCGTATACAACGCCTATACCGTCAGCAATCATTAAATCAGCGCTGTTGAGCTTTTCCATAAATTCTTCGTTTCTTGATGCATATAAAATTATTTCCGAATTGGGCGTATAGATAATCTTCTTACCCTCTGACTTCAAAAAGCCCATGGCAATATTTGTGGCTTCGTCCATTGTGAGCTTCTGTACCTTTGCGCCCAGAATATTAACTGTTTTTATATTATTCATGAAAATCCCTCCACATCATAATATATCAATCTAATCTTACCACTTTTTTGCCTCGTTATCAACATAAAGTTGAAATTTATTTCGCCTTATGATAAAATGTTTTTCAGATTATGAAATCCACAGGAAGGAGGCTCATTTATGAAAAAACTCGTTATAGGTATTCTTGCCCATGTTGACAGCGGCAAAACAACACTTTCCGAAGCAATACTGCACCACACAGGCGCAATCCGCACCCTAGGCAGAGTTGACCACAGGGATTCTTTTTTAGACAATAACGACCTTGAGCGCGAAAAGGGCATAACGATTTTTTCAAAGGAAGCACGCTTTGAAATGCCTTCTTCCTCCTTCACTCTGCTGGACACTCCCGGTCACGTGGATTTCTCCTCCGAGGCAGAAAGAACGCTTTCTGTTTTAGACTATGCAATACTTGTTATTTCAGGCTCTGAAAAGGTGCAGAGCCACACGGTTACACTCTGGAGGCTTTTAAAAAAGTACAATGTGCCCACCTTTATTTTTGTAAACAAGATGGACATTTCCCACTACAGCACGGATGACCTTTTGTCATCGCTCCACAGCGAGCTTCACACAGGCTGTGTTGATTTTACCAATCCCGACTTTGAAGAGGTTGCCTCAACGGATGAAATACTCATGAATCTTTATCTTGAGGAAGATAAAATTACCGACAGCGACATTGCATATGCCATAAAAAGGCGCAACCTGTTCCCTGTTTTCTTCGGCTCGGCATTAAAGGAAAAGGGTGTTGATGCGCTTCTTAATGCCATTGACACCTACACCCTTTCACCTTATGCATCACCTTCTTTTGGTGCAAGGGTTTACAAAATTACCGAGGACGAGCGCGGAGTTCGCCTTACACACATGAAAATAACAGGCGGCACGCTTTCTGCCCGCGATGAGCTTTCCAAAGCTTCATGGAGTGAAAAGGTCAACGAAATACGCATATATTCGGGCACCAAATATAAAAGCGCAGGCAGTGTAACAGCAGGCGAGGTCTGCGCTGTTACAGGGCTTAGTAAAACCTTTCCCGGCGAGGGCTTAGGCATAGAGGAAACAGCCGAAGCTCTCACCCAGACACCGCTTTTTTCCTACAGCGTTATTCTTCCCCAGGGGGTTGACCCCTTAGGAGCCATAAGCACCTTAAAAAAGCTTGAGGAAGAAGAAACCGAACTGAACATTACATGGAACGAGCAGACAAAGGAAATTTCCCTTTCCATTATGGGCGAAGTTCAGCTGGAGGTTTTAAAGAAGCTTATAAAGTCACGCTTTGACCTTGATGTAGAGTTTGCTCAGGGCAAAATCATTTATAAAGAAACAATAAATAATGTTGTGGAGGGCATAGGTCATTACGAGCCTCTGCGCCACTATGCCGAGGTGCACGTAAGGCTTGAGCCGGGCAAAAAAGGTACAGGGCTCATATTTGATACCGACTGCAGCGAGGAAATTTTAGCCAAAAACTGGCAGAACTTAGTTCTCACCCACCTGCGCGAAAAAAGGCACAAGGGGGTTTTAACGGGCTCACCTATAACAGATATGAAGATAACTTTAGTTTCCGGCAAGGCACACCTTAAGCACACCGAGGGCGGCGACTTCCGCCAGGCTACCTACCGAGCCGTGCGTCAGGGCTTGATGCAGGCAGAAAGTGTGCTTTTGGAGCCATGGTATGATTTTACCATAACACTTCCCACGGAAAATGTGGGCAGGCTCATGACCGACATTACACGCATGGGCGGCAGCATTTCTGCGCCTGAAATGATAAACGAAAATTTGAGCAAGGTCAGCGGCAGTGCACCTATTTCGGGCATGCACGGCTATGACACCACCCTTTCCTCCTACACAAAGGGATTAGGCAGGCTGGAATGCTCCTTCTCGGGCTACGGCGAATGCCCCAACCAGGAGGAGGTAGTAAATGCAATTGCATATGACCCTGAGGCAGACTTGTATAATTCGCCCGACTCTGTATTTTGCGCAGGCGGTGCAGGCTTTGCGGTTAAGTGGTACGACGTTGAAAAATATATGCACCTTGGCAAGGAAAAAACCCCCGAGCGTGTTTATAAAGCTACCACAGGTGGCGGAAAGCAAGGTGCTGTGGACGAAGACGAGCTCATTAAAATATTCGAAGCGACCTACGGCAAAATTGAGCGCAAGCTCCCCCAACAGATGAAAACCGTTAAAAAGGAGCTGGGAGATTATGTTGAGCGTAAGAAGAAGCCTACGGGCTCTGATTATCTTTTAATTGACGGCTATAATATAATTTATTCCGATGAAAATTTAAAGAAGGCTGCCAATACCTCCCTTGCGGATGCGCGCAATTTGCTTATTGACATGGCGGCAACCTACAACAGCTTAAAGCAAATTGAAGTTATTGTGGTGTTTGATGCCTACCGTGTAAAAGGGAACCAGGGCAGTGTGGAACAGCATGGAAATATAAACGTTGTGTACACAAAGGAAGCAGAAACCGCCGATGCCTATATTGAAAAGGTTACGCACGAATTGGTCAAAAACCACCGTGTGCGTGTTGCCACAAGCGATAACTTGGAGCAGGTTATAATCCTGGGCAACAACGCCCTCCGTATGAGTGCACGGGAGTTTTTCTCCGAAATAAAGGATGCGGAAAAAGAAATACGAAGCCTTATAAGGCAACAGAACATTGAAAACAGAAGTCTTGACAACACGGTACTTACAGAAGAAATAATCAAAAAACTCACGGAATAATCCGTGAGTTTTTCCATTCAGTTATCAAAATTTGATACTTCCATATTATTTAATTTCCTGTTCCAATTCAGAAAATTCGGGAGTATTGAAAAAATCAATCAAAGTTATGCCCAAACCGTCACACAACATTTTTATTGTTACAATTCCCGGATTTTGACTTTTTCCGTATAAAATACTTTTAATTGTAGATGGAGAAATGCCCGATTCCGTCGCCAAATGATTAATTGTTATTCTTTTCTCTTCGCACAACGATAATATCCTGTTTTTTACAACTGTATAGGTATTCACGCCCTCACCTCTGTCAAAAATTATGGTCTAATTATAGACTTTTATTATTGACATTTCAGGCGATATATGATACTATTTAGTCTATATAACGACCATAACAGGAGTGATATCATGGATTTTATTGATATGTTATATGAGGGTAACATACTCCCTCGCGATATAGAAATTCCGCCAACAGATGAATACAAAAGGGATTCTGACACCCTTGTAAAATGCGAAGAACAGCTTTACGAACTTCTTTCAGCTGAAGCTCTGCCATTATTCCAAACCTATTCCACGCTTACTGACAACATAAACTATACTCTTAACAAAGAAAACTTTCGCATAGGCTTTCGCCTTGGTGCGCAAATGATGATGGATGTTTTTAGATCGGACAATCAAAAACTCACGGAATAATCCGTGAGTTTTTTGTTTGAAACACTTTTCTAAAACCACTTATTAATAGAAAATTTTTTCATAACGGGTATTACCATACAGCCTGCAGCGTTACCCAGTATTGCCATTGCAAAATAAAGGGGTGCTTTGTCCATGCTCTTAAAGCCACTTAATGCAAAATAGCCCATGTCGGCAATGCAGTGGTTAAAGCCGCAGATGATAAATATCATAACGGGGATAAGTGTTGTAAACAGTGCGCCCACGTGGTCGTCTGCCTGTGTACACTTTTTGTCGCCCTCAACTGCAATGAATATGAGTATACCGCAGAACATGGAAAGAAGAAACATGCTTATGGGTGTATCGCTCATTTTTGCATCCATCAACGGAATTGACTTTGCCCGGAGTATGCCGCCGAAGCGTGTTATTGAAATGAGCCAGCCGCCTAAAAATGCACCTATTGTATTGCTTAAAAGCGTTATTGTAACCTCGCCTGCATATTTTGGTCTTTTAACAACAAGGTAGCCCACCTTGCCCGTGTACAAGCCAAGGTGCAATTCCATAATGGCAAACAAACCAAGGCTGAAAAGAAATGCCCCTGCAAAACTGTTGCCTGCGCTTAAATTAACTGCACAGCAGATAGAAAGTAAAAGCCCTGCCATGAAGCCGTCAACGGTGAATGATACTATTCGCTTGAACATACCCCTCACCTCTTTTTGTAGTTTACAACCAATATACCAAGTGCAACCAGCACAAGTGCAAGTACAACCTCAACACCCAGGCTCTTCCATTCGCCTAAAATGATTGCCGAAAGGATAACACCCGAAATGGGGTTAAAGGGGCCGAAAATGGACACCTTTGACACATCGTTGTACTTCATGAGTAAGCCCCAGATGGAATATGCCACAGCAGAAATACACGCCATGTAGAATAAAAGCGCTACAGCCGTAAAGCCGCTTCCTTCTGCAATTTCAAACTTGCCACCCATGGGGAGTGCAAAGAGGGTCATTATAATACCGCCTATAAAGAACTGCCAGCCCGAGAGCGTAACGGGGTTTTCGTGCTTTGAATACATCTTAATCATAACAGAACTAAAGGCGTAAGCGAGAGCCGCCATAAGGATAAAGCCTGCGCCCATTACTGTGAAGCCCATGTCGCCCTTTGCCATACTCACAACGATAACGCCGGCAAAGCCCAGCACACAGCCGATTGCCTTTTTTACTGTCATTTTTTCTGTTCTGAAAATAAATGCCGCAACCAAAATTGCAATAAATACGTTACTGCCGTTTACAATTGCCGCTGTAACGCCACTTGCATATGCGTGACCTATGTAAAAGAAAAAGTACTGAATAACTGTCTGTACCAAGCTTAAAGCAAGCACGTACTTAATTGTGCCCTTACTTGGTAACAAAGGCTTTTTAGCCAGCACACTGCCGATTAAAACAGTTAAAATGCCTGCCAATATAAAGCGGATACCTGCAAAAAGAATGGTGGACATATAGTCGTTACCCACAATGCCGAAAATTTCGTACCCTTTCTTAATGGAAGGTGTTGCACTGCCCCAGAGCACACAGCAGAGTAGTGCCAAAAGTGCCACAACCCATGTTTTTTGTAAAAAATGCTTTTTCTCCATAAAAAAATAATCCTTTCCGTTTTTTTACGGAAAGGATTATATCACATTTTGAAGGATTAATCAATAATTAATCTGCAATAACCCTCGCTTCGGTTATGCTTACCCATTTTTTGTTATAGGTATTGGAATAGCCGTACACACGAATGTAGCGGGCATTTTTATTTATGTCAAAATACTGCAGCTCGTTTGTGTCGCCATTTGAGCCACGCTTTTCTATAACTGTTTCAAAGTTAACTCCGTCCTCACTTACGCGTACGTCAAAATAGGTTGTGCGTATTGTTGCATCGCGGAACGCAAGGGCAAGCTGTTTAACCGTTTTTATTTCGTCTAAATCAAACTCCATATACTCAGGGCTTGCCTCGTCCTTAACGTAAAGCACGCAGTAGCTCACATAATTTCCGTCAAACATGTTGTCAGGTCCATTCTGGGGCTCGGAAAGGATTGATACCGACACCTTCATGCCGTCTTTGTCAATGGTTTTGACAGGCTCAACCCAATCTATGACAGGGGGTTTTTCGGTGGTTTTTTCTTCTTCAACAGCCTCTTTTTTCAAAGGCTTAATAACACATTTAACATCGCCTGTTTCCAAGTTTGCAGTTATTACGTATGTGCCCTCATCCCACAAAACTTTTTTCGGTGAATTGTAGGTATAATAATACTCAGTTTTCTTTTTGTTTTCGGGATAAGTTATCGTAAGGACCTTGCCGTCATGGCTTAACTCAATCTTCTCCCATTCTGCGGGTGACCATGGGTTTTTATAAGGCGCAGCCTCTGTGATGTTTATCACTTCGCCGTCCCATTTTACAAAATTGAGCACATTTGTAAATCCGTGCATTACATCATAACCGGCATAAATTTCAACAACAGAGCCATAGGGGGTTTCAATTGTTCCCACTATGCGATAAATTTCGCTACTATAGCCGTTTATAGCCTTTTTGTATTCTTCACTCTTTCGGCTATCCGCACCGAGAACACTTTCGAGTGCCTTTTCGGGCATTTTTATCCATTCTGTATTATGATAAAGATTTTCCGACACTATTTTACCATTTTCCATGTAATATACAGTGTCCCCTGCAATAGCAATGCTTTTACCGTTTTTCTGCACAGCTATGTTATTACCCGAAACCAATACTGTGCCGCCAAGGCTTTCGGCAATTTTTGTTATGCGCTCGGTAAAATATTCGCGCGCTATTATACCGCCATGAATGCCTTGTACAGTAGGTTCAACCTCAACTCTTCCATCATCTGAAAGCACAAATTCCCAGCCGTTATTTTTTGCATAGGCTTCCGCCTCTATGTTGGAGCAAAAAACAGTCATATCGTGAGGTCGCTTATTGAAGTAAATATCACCTGTAGTGTTGTCAAAGCTGAGATGGGCGCATTCCCATTGAGATACAGCGTCCTGATAATTTTCAATTGTAAAGCTATTAATATTGTTACAATTAAGGAAAAGTGCAGGGAACTTTTCGTCTGCTTTAGCATCAGGATATCTGACGGTTACGTCCGTAAGACCGTTGCAGGCAAAGAACGGGGCATATACATATGCATTAAGCCCGATGTAATAGCTTTGTCCGCCATGGGAATGCTTCATCTGCTTTATGTGGCATCTGCCGTCATTGTCAATCTGGCTATCGTTAATGCCTTCCCAGGATTCCAGGTTTTGCAACTTAACGCTTTCAAGTCTACTGCAGCCACTAAAGGCTCTTACTCCCAAGGTTTTAACAGTTGTTAAATCAATATATCTAAGTTTACTGCACCCGTTAAAAGCATCCCTGCCGATATTTTCAAGCTTGCCTGAATGTGTAACGGTAGTAAGGCTTTCGCAGCTGTCAAAAGCAGCTTCGGCAATGGTTGTTACGTTTTTAATGTCAATTGCAGTAATGTCTGAATTGCTGAATGCTCTCTCGCCAATTTCTGTTAAACTCTCGGGTAAATTAACCTCCTTAACAGATGAAAAGTACAAGCATTCTCTTGGAAGGCTTGTAATGCCCTCAGCTATAGTAACCTTTTCAAGAGAATGGTTGTCGGGATTGAGTGTCCATTCAAATGCCCCCTCACCAAGCACAACCTTTTTGCCGTTTATTTCAGCGGGCACATAAAGCTCTGTTGTGGCAGGGTCCTTGTAGCCCTTTATGACTACCGTGTCCTCCGTTTCCTCGAGTATAAAGTTTCCAATAGCGTCATACTCTTCAATAGGTTTGAATGCAATATCGTTTTCCGTAGCGTACTTTTCAGCCAAGCTTCCCGAAGGAGCAAACATCTCGACTATATATGTGCGGTAAAAGCTCGGGAAAACGTAATACCACTTCAAAGCGCCCTTGCTGTAAAACTCCACTCTTTCCTGAGATTGAAATTTGGTGTTTTCACTCATAACAACGAGTGTTTCAATCCTGCAGTCCAAAAAAGCTTCTGCTTCGATATCAGCTATACCTTCGCTAAGTACAACCTTTTTAAGCTTTCTGCACTCTACAAAGGTGTTTTCATATAAACTTGAAACCGATGCGGGAATTACAATTTCTTCAAGGCTTGTGCATTTAAAAAACGCTCTTCTCCCCAGATATGTAACTGTATCAGGGATAGTTACCTTTGTAATATCATCACGGTTTGCAAAAGCAGCTTCGCCTATTCCCGCTACAGTATATCCGTCAATTTCAGAAGGAATAACAACCTCGCTATCATTCCCCATATAGCTTGTCACGTAAGCCTTTCCGCTTTCCACTATATAGGCAAAATCAGCTGTTTCACTTTGTGCCAGAACAGGTACACAACCCAACGCCATTATAAGTACTAATACTAAGCATATAACCTTTTTCATTTCTCTGCTCCTTTAACGAAATCGGGGCACTCCTTTATGCAAAGGAGGTATGCATTTAAAGGACTGCCCCACATATTATCATTTCACAAAAACTGCCGCTTCGGTTATGCTTACCCAATACTTGTTGAAGGTATTTGAATAACCGTAAATACGTATAAACTGTGCGTTTTCATTTATTTCAAAATACTGGTACGATTCTGTATCCATACCCGAAGCAGTTCTGGGCACAACGGTTTTGTATTCTCTGTTATCCTCACTCACGCGGATGTCAAAGTCAAAGCTTCGCTCTGTTGCCCAGCGGAATGCCAGAGCAACTCTTGAAACAGAATACACATCGCCTAAATTAATCTGAATATACTCGGGATTGGTTTCATCCCTTACGTAAAGCACACAGTAGCTGTCAAAATCGCCGTCACGGAGGTTTGCAACGGAGTTATCAGGCTCCGATACAATGGAAGCTGTCAGGCTTGCCTTCATCATGTCAAAGGCTGTGTCGTCATATTCCACATCGGGCTCTGTTGCAGGCTCGTCAGGGTCAGTCTCGGGCTCATCGGGCTCTGTAACGCCACCTTCCCCAACCTTATAGAATTCCACCTCGGTCGGTGAGAACCAATACATAATATTTGTTGCTGTGCTCGTGTTGCCGTAGCCAATGAGCTTAACGTAGCGTGCACGGGCACCACCTAAGGTGTAGTATACAACCTCTTCTGATTCGCCAGGTGTGAAGCCGCGCTCAATAGCTGTGGTGTATTCTTCACCGTCAACGCTCACCTCTATTTCAAATTCCGTTTGCCTCATATAATCCCTGAAGAAGGATAAGCCTATAATATCCAGCTCATAAACCGCGCCCAGGTCAAATATTGCCCAGCAGGGGTCATTTTTGTCCGTAACCTCTGCCGCCCAACGGGTGGATATGTCACCGTCAATCATGTTTGCAGGCACATTACTCTCCTCGGGTATCTGCGAAACTGTAATGTCGTCAACTGTTATTGTAATTCTGTTTTCTTGAGATACATCGGGGGTGTCGGGTGCCACATAGTCGTCTCCGCCTGTTATTGTAATTCTGTCGGGGTCGCTGTAGGGTCTTTCGGGGAATTTGCCCGCTGTTAAAACGTCCGAAAGTACGCCAATAAGGTTTTCCTCGCTCTTGTTAAAGGGCGCAATAAACTCACTTACTATGTACACGCCGTCCTTTTCGTACCAATACATACCCTCAGTAAGATAGTCTTCAATAAGAACGTACATATCCTCTACCAGGATTTTAATGTCCCCATCCTCTTCAATAATCATGGGGTGTGTAAACTTGTTGATTTCGCCGTTTTTGATATAATAGGGCGAATCCATTTTGTAAACTTCAATATTGCCCAAAAGCTTCTTCTGCAAATAGGGCATTACATCCCCCTGCACGCCGCCAAGGTACTTTGCCATTTCACTTGCCGCATAAACAAAGTTTGCGTATGCATAGTGCTGTGTGGTGGTGGCTGTAAGCTCATACTTTGTGGGATATGCACCAATGTGCTGTACGTAACCCACAAGACCACTTTCCTGCAGTGCAACCTCACTAAGCCACTTCCAGCCTCTTGCCGCAGGAATAAAATATTCACTCTCTTCAAGATAGCCGTTATTGATGCCCCAAAGCATACCGTAAACAAAGAAGCCTGTTCCGCTTTCCTCGCAGGAAGGGTTGTAATCGGGGTCAAGTAAGCTTTCGTGCCATGCGCCATCGGGACACTGAGCCGCTTTAAGCGCCACGCTCATTTCAATGAAAATGTCAACAAAGTAATCCTTGTGCTCATAGCTGTCGGGCAGTTCTTCAATTATCTGGGCAAATGCCGCATACACCCAGCCGTCACCGCGTGACCAGTAAACCTTTTCCCCGTTTTCACTAACATCGCCGATAAAGGTTGCATCACGAAACCACAGGCCTGCCTCTTCGTCATAGCAGTTGAGGGTTTCGGCTGTGTATTTAATCATTTCGTACATTTTGTCAAGGTATGCCCTATCACCTGTCAGCTCGTACATCTTTGTAAAAATGGGGCCTGCCATGTAAAACGCGTCAATCCAGTTCCAGTAGCTTAAGCTTGAGCTGTTTAAAATGCGGTTAACCTGACTTGTTACATACGTAAGGTTTGCGCTTTCAACACCAAGGTTATATAAATCAATATAAGTTCTGAAACAGCAGATGTTGTCAGCGTTTGTCTGGTCCCAGGTGGGATATCCGTAGGACTGCCACGAATGTGCATTAGCCCACTTTTCAGAATAATTTCTGTAAAGCTCGTCGCCTGTCATGTAGTATGCCTGCATGTTGCCTGTGTGGAAAACTGCTACCTGCCAGGGGTTTGACGCAGCTTTAACGTTACTGTTCTGTCCTATCCAGTAGTCATTTGCTTTTTTCAGCTGACTCATAACAGTTGAGTAATCCAGGTCCGAAAAATCCTCTCCTGCGGGCACCATGTTGTCTTCCCAGGCAAAAAGCTCAATATGTGCACCGTCAACGGTGTCAAAGGAAATTTCTCTTCCGCTTGACAGCTTGGAGGACTTCATGCTTTTTACATCATAAACATATTCCCCGTCGGTGTATGCCGCATAAAGAGTAAAATCATCCTCATAGTCCTCGTTTTTCTTTACAATAACGCCTGTTAAATCCTCGTCCGTAAATTCGCTCACGATTTCATAGGGGTTCTTTGCCAAAACAGGCATTGCGCCCAAGAGCATTATAAATATCAATACTAAACTTAAAACCTTTTTCATTTCTTGCCCCTCCTGTATTATTCTCTATTCCAGTTGCAATGAGGGCATTTAGGGTAGTCAAAATCGTGCTTTTCTCCACAATTGGGACACACTACCTGGGGCAGCTTTTCTTCTTTTTCACCTGCATAGAAAAATTCAATTTTTCCGCACTCCGGGCAGATGTATATACTGACTGCTAATCCTCCTGCCAATAGATGTGCCCAATCACCAAAGAAAAAGCTGTGCTTTCCAAGCTGAATATCCTCATGCGTTATGTAATCCATTTCCTTATTACACCTTAAACACTTTATTGTTTTATCACTCATAGCTTCTCCCCCTCATAAAGTACAAACCTATACGTTCCTTTTTTTGTCAAAAAACTTTCTATTAATAATACTTTTCACACTCTTAAAAAGTTGCAATTTTTACTAAAGTTATTTTACCATACAAACAGCTTTTTTTCAACATTTTGGCGCAAACTACCTTTTTCCGCTAAAATATACACCTCCTATATATAAAAAACGGTAAAAATTTGTTTTCTGTCAAAAAATTTTTACCGTTTTAAAAAAATTTATTTTTCACATTTTTCTCTTGCTTAAATTCTATACCTCATAAGCCATATTGTCAATTGAATGGTGTGAATAGCGCCTTTTTGGGGCGAATTGACTTTACAGAGTTATTCCTTTTATGTTAAACTTATTCCGAGGTGATAAGTATGAATATTTTGCTTTGTGACGATGACAGTAATTTCCTAACGGAATTTGAAAAAAACTTTTCGGATTTAAATTGTCACATCTATAAATACACATCAAAAGAAGCAGTGCTGAATTCCGATGTGGTTTTTGACATGGCTTTTCTGGACATTGTGCTTGATAATGACAGCCTTGTTTTCAGTGTGATTGACTGCCTCAGGCTCAAAAACCCAAAATGTGTTATTTCATTTGTTACCAATCACATTAAATATGCACCCGAGGGCTACGAATACAAGGCCTTCCGCTACATATTGAAAAACGAGCCCGCTCTGCTTATAAAACGCCGTATAAATGACGCTTTAGCAGAATACCGCAGACGAAGCACCTTTATAAAGGGAAACTATAAGGGCAACTGCTTTTCCGTATCCCCTTCGGAAATTTATTACATTGAAATACTCAACCACATTCTGAAGCTTTACACCTCAAAAGGACAGCTTGAAATGTACAACAAGCTTAAGGACATTTATCCCATCCTTGTGGAAAACGGTTTTATCCGCTGCCACAGAAGCTATATAGTCAATCTGAACTTTGTTCGCTTTGTAGGAAAGGAAAATAAATTTATACTTTATACACCCGAGGAGGTTAAGGTGCCCATCGGCATACGCTACAAAGAGCAGGTCAAGGAAAAATATTTGAATTATGCAGGTGAAATGTTATGAGTACCGTAATTGAAATAGTTAATTGCGCCATAGAAGTGTCCATATACATATTCTTTTTACACCAGATGCTTTCTCCGGGAAAGCTCCCCCTCATTGCAAAGGGCGGCATTGTCGCCTCGGTTTTTGCCGTTCACGTTGTAAGGAGCTTTATTGTGCAGTATACATACGTAAACTATGCCCTGACAATTCTGCTTTGGGGCGTGCTTACCTTTACCTTGTACAGCTCTCACATCATAAAAAAAATCAGTGTCATGTGCATTTTCCTGTTTACGCTTTTTGCCACAGACTTGATTGCACGGGTGGCTGTGTCCTTCATTTTTGACATTGCCAACTCCACCACAGGGGTCTACACAGGCTTTGTGAGATATGTGGGCATGAGTATTGTAAATGTAGCTGCACTTACAATTTATGCATTTTTAGCAGCACTGTCCAAAAAGAAAACAGCTCCTGTTGATTTCAAATACTGGCTCATTACCCTCTTGTTTCCTTTGTTCAGCTTTTTTATTATATTTGCCTGCGATGTATTTTTCATCATATCCCAGACCGACAACATAATTCACGCGGCACTGCTTACACTGGTTATTATAATTCTGGTAATTTTCAATTCGCTGATTTTTGAGTTTATGGGCTCCTACTCAGCTAATATTCAGTTAAAAGGCGCTCAGGCTTTAATTCGCCAGCAAGAGGAAAACTACACCAATATACAGATTGGTGAAAACGAGCTTTCAAAGCTCAGGCACGATATTTTAAACCATATACAGACAATGGAAAGCATGCTTTCGTCAAGCGAAACAGAAAGCGCAAAAAAGCTTCTGGAGGAGCTTAAAAATTCACCTCAGCTTTCAAAAAGCCTCATCTATACAAATGATGCCGCCATTGATGCCGTTTTAAATTTTTACGCAAAGAAGGCAGCCTCCCTCGGCATTGAATTTTTATGTAAAATCAACAATATGTCAAGTGCGGTTAATATGACGCCTCTTGACAAAAGCACTCTTTTGACAAATGCACTGAACAATGCCATTGAAGCCTGCGAAAGTATTGACAAAAAGTTCATAGTGGTAGACCTTTATTCAGACAAGTCAGAATTCAGGCTGAAAATTGAAAACCCCTCCCTTCCGCCAAAGAAGGCGCACGGCATTTTTACAACCACAAAAGAGAACTGTAAAAATCATGGCTACGGCATTATGAGCATGGAAAGTGTTCTTGAAAAATACAACGGAAGCTTCAGCATTTCTTACCTTGACGGCATAACAACACTCATTGCCATTGCTGATAATTGAAAAAGTCAGATTTTTCTCTTTACTTACGCAATTTTACATTATATAATAGGTGTGTATATTTTTCATACACACCTATTATTATGGAGGTAAGATGATGTTTAAAGCACAATTGAACACAAACACATTAAAAAACAAGGTTGACAAAAATATATACGGTCACTTTTCCGAGCATCTGGGCAGATGCATTTACGGTGGCTTGTACGTTGGCGAGGACAGCGACATCGAAAACGTTGAAGGCATGCGTAAGGACGTTTTAGAAGCGTTAAAGGGCATTAAAATTCCCGTACTCCGTTGGCCCGGCGGTTGCTTTGCTGACGAATACCACTGGAAGGACGGCATCGGTCCCAAGGAGCAGAGACCCACAATGATCAATACTCACTGGGGCGGCGTTACAGAGGATAACAGCTTCGGTACACATGAGTTTTTACGTCTTTGTGAGCTTTTAGGCTGTGAGCCCTACATAAACGGCAACTTAGGCAGTGGCACAGTGCAGGAAATGAGCCAGTGGGTTGAATACTTAAATTCCGATAACATCTCCCCCATGACAGATATGCGTAAGGCTAATGGACGCGATAAGAGCTGGGGCGTTAAGTATTTTGCAGTAGGTAACGAAAACTGGGGTTGCGGTGGCAACATGTACCCCGATTATTATGCTAACGAATACCGCCGTTACGCAGTATACTGCCGTAACTATGGCGACAATAAGCTCTTTAAGGTTGCCTGCGGTCCCAACAATGACGACTACCGCTGGACAGAAACACTTATGCGCATGGCAGGCAGAGATATGGATGCGTTAAGCCTTCATAACTATGTATGGCGCTGGAGTGATTATGCAACAGGCTTTGACGCAACAGGCTATTTTGATGTTGTGCGCGATGCTCTCGACATGGAAAACTTAGTTACAAAGCACTCCACAATCATGGACAAGTATGACCCCGGCAAGAGGGTTGCTCTCTTTGTTGATGAATGGGGCACCTGGTACAAGGTTGAAGAGGGTACAAACCCCGGCTTCCTCTATCAGCAGAACACAATGCGTGACGCCGTTGTGGCAGCTTCCCTTCTTAACATTTTCAACAACCATTCCGACCGTGTAAGAATGACAAACATTGCCCAGACAGTCAACGTGTTGCAGTCTGTTATTTTAACAGAGGGCGACAAGATGGTTAAAACACCCACATACCACATTTATGATTTGTACACACCTCACCACGACGCAACATTAATAGGCTGTGATGTATTGGAAAACGAAAAGTACACAGTAGATGTACTTCCCAGAAGGAACGACCGCAGAATGCCCGATGTATTAGATAGCGTAAACATTTCCGCAACAAAGGCCGAGGACGGCTCCGTTACCGCAACAGTATGTAACATTGCACATGACAAGGCGGTTGAATGTGAGCTTGATTTAATCGGCAATGAATATAAAGAGGCTACAGCACGCATTTTAACTTCTGCTGCATTTGACGATATGAATACCTTCGATAACCCCGATAAGGTTGTTATTGAAAGCATTCCTGTTGAGCTCTCCGGCGGCAAGGTTAAGTTTACTTTACCTGCATTTTCTACAATCGCAGTTACAGTAAAGTAATGAAGGTAGTTTGCAAGGCTTGTCAGTATACAAGCGAAATACATAAACAAACAATAGAAAAGGAGCTCTTACGGCTCAAGAATTCGTCAACAGTTATGGCGGACGAAGCCTTATATGAAACAAGGCTCAAAGTATGCTCTGACTGCAGGCACCTTGACATTTCGGGCACCTGTATGATGTGCGGCTGCTACGTAATGCTCCGCAGTGCCTTAAAGGACAATAAGTGCCCTAAAAAATATTGGTAACCAAAAAGCAGATGTAGAAAACTACATCTGCTTTTTTAATCTTTTCCGTATTGCCTTTGCAACAACATATGCCGCGTAAAGCTTTGCAATGTCAAAGGGTATAAAAGGCACTATGCAAACGCCCAATGCGGTAACAAAACTTGCATCGGTAATAAGCATATACCATGCCGTGCCGAAAGCATAACACACCAGAAGAGCGAGTGTACACAAAAGCACAACGGTGCTTTTTCTTTTTGCTTTAACACATAAGCCCAGAATAAGGGCGATAAAAATATAGGCAAACACAAACCCACCCGTGGGTGATGCAATAACACTAAAGCCGCCCTTAAAGCCTGAAAACACGGGCATACCCATTAAGCCAATGAGTATGTAAACTGCTGTGGATACAGCCGCACTCATGCTTCCTGCCGAAAACGCCGAAAGAGCAAGGGCAAACAGCGTGAAGGTTATGGGCACGGGGCCAATCATAAAATAAAAGGGCGCTGTAATGCACATTATCGCCGTAAAAAGCGCACATATAACAAGTTTTTTAGTTTTCATACAAGTCTCCCTGAAAAGCATTTTTGTCCGCAAAGCATTTATCAATTCCGCCAAGGACAGATATTTTGTCAAGGCTCCACAATGGTGCAACCAGGCTTTCCCTTTTTCCGTCGCCCGTTACCCTTTCGATGACACACTCCTTTTTAAAACGGCGTATCTGCTCAACGGTAATGTCAATATACTCATCCTTTTCCAGAGTTTTTAAGTCGCCTGCAGCGTATTCCTTTTCGCAAACAGTGTCCTTTAAAACATGCAACAGGTGTATTTTGACCCCATCTGGCTCCATTTTTGCCAAAACCTCGGCTGTAGCGAGCATATCAGCGCGTGTTTCACCCACAAGACCGTTTATAATGTGCACAACAGTACGTATGCCGCGGTTTTTCAGCTGGTAAAAGCTCTTTTCAAAAACCTCAAAATTATATCCGCGGTTTATTTTTTCGGCGGTTTTGTCGTGAACTGTCTGAAGCCCCAGCTCCACCGTAAGGTAGGTTTTTTTGCTTATTTCCTCGAGCAGATTGAGTACATCAGGCGGCAGGCAGTCTGCTCTTGTTGCAATGCTTATTCCCACAACTGATGGGTGGTTAAGTGCTTCGAAATACTTTTCGCGAAGCACATCCACCCTTGCAAAGGTGTTTGTATTTGCCTGAAAATACGCAATGAGCTTTTTGTCGCCCCATTTATTTTTAATGCGTGCTCTTTCCCTTTCAAGCTGCTCTGTTATGCTTCCTTTGGTTGTGAACTCGCCGCTTCCCCCTTTACAGTACGTACAGCCGCCCGTGCTTTCGTTCGGGCAGGAAAAGCCTGCATCTATTGAAGCCTTAAAAACCCTGTCCGAAAACAGGGTTTTTAAGTGATAATTCAATGTGTGGTATCTTTTATTGTCCGATGCATATTCAAACATCATCTCACTGTATCTCCTAATTCATTGTTGCAAGGTGCTCCTGATATGTTTCGGTAAAAATATGCGTACCGTCATTTTTCTGTGGGTCGGTGTGATAGTACAGATAGTTATGATTTTCGGGGTTAAGTGCCGCTTCAATTGCCACCAGACTCACAGAAGAAATGGGACCGACAGGAAGCCCTCCGCTCACGTAGGTGTTATAGGGCGACTCAATTTCCAAGTCTGCATAGGTTACACGCTCAATGTTATATTCACCCTTTGAAACAACATACTGCACCGTAGCATCAATCTGTAGTCTCATGCCCTTTTCAATTCTGTTATAAATAACGCCTGAAATTGTTTTCATTTCCTTGTCCCAGAGTGCTTCTCTTTCAATCATGGAAGCAATGGTGATAACCTCGTACAGGTCTCTGTCTGCGGGGATTTGTATTTTTTTAATTTCCTTTTCAAACTGACCGAGCATCTTGTTTATAATATCGTGTGCCGTAGCATCGGCAAAAAACTCATAGGTTTCGGGATACAAGAAGCCCTGCAGCGGATAATCCGCACCGTCCTTAAAGGGAACAGCCTTCAAAAAGTCATAGTCATAGTCGTCCTTTAATGCATCAAAAAATTCCTGCTTGCTGCATAGCTTGAGCTCCTCTGCCCGGGAAGCAATCTGCTGCACGCTAAAGCCCTCGGGCACGGTAAACTTTACAGTGGGGCGTGTGGCATATGTTCCTGCCAGAGCGCTTATGATATCGGGTATACACATCCCCTTATGCAGTGTAAAGGTGCCGTAGTTCATTTTGGAGCCATCTTCAGACATTTTTGCTCTTATTTTAAATATTGTAACGCTTTTAATAAGCCCGTTTTCCTTTAAAACGTTGGCTATATCCTCTGTCGATGCACCCTTTTCAATTTCAATGGTTACAGCATCACCCTCAGTTGATGTTGCAGACACAAATTCCTTTATATATGGCGCCCCGATTACAATAGCGGCAACAAGCACCAATGCAATTACAATCACAGGCAATCTTGATTTTTTCTTCCTTTTCGCCATTTTTCACACTCCTTTGACATTTATTTTAACACAAAGCCTTTCACATTTCAATCATATTTAATTTGCTCACACATAAACTGTACAAAAAGCCTTAGGAGGAATAAAAAAATGAGCGTTGATTATTCATACAGAGATATAGAATGGTGCCACGCACTACACTACAAAGCAGGTGATTGCCTTTGTGAAGGCAACATTATTGTCCCCGATTCCATGGACGATATTGCAAAAATAATCTGCATAAAAGCATACCCCTCGGTTTCGGACCGCAAGTGTGAAAACGGGCGCATAAGCATAAACGGACAAATAAAGGTTTCGGTCTTATACATAGGTGAAAATGACAGCGGCAAGCTGTTCACACTCAACACAACACAGCCTTTTTCCCACACCATAAACGCACCGGAGGTTACCGAGGAATTTATCCCCCTTGTAATACCTGTTTCCTGCAGTATAAATCATACTCTCATCAATTCGCGCAGATTACGGACAACAGCAAACATACGCCTCTGTGCCTCATGCTATAAAAACAACCGCACAAGGGTGCTCTCGACAGTTCAGGGTGCCGAGGTACAATGCTGCGAAAAGAGCTTTACTTCAGCCCGCTGTATATGCACGAAGAATATCATCATATCTGATACGGTTGAGCTCACCGCAGGCAAAAACCCCATAACGAGCCTGTTAAAGCACAATGTGAGAGTTTCCGACAGCGATTTCAAGGCTCTGAACAACAAGGTCATTGTAAAAGGCAATCTGTCGGCAGGCATCCTTTATTGCACCGACGATGTTTTAAGTGATGCAACCCTTACAATTCCCTTTACAGAGGTCTTGGAGGCAGAGGGTGTTTCACCGTCTTGCATAACAAATGTTTCCCTTTCTGTGGCAGATTGCGAAATGAAGCCCGAAACAGACCTTTCGGGCGAATACAGAATGCTCGATGTAAACGTAATTTTATCAGTCTGTATATCGGCATTCATGAAGGAAGATGTAACTGTTGCCACAGATTTGTACCTGCCCTACGGTGCACTTGACATTGCCACTATGCCCATCAAGCTACAAAACGGTGCAAAGGAAATCAGCGAGGAGGAATTTTTCAAGGAAAGCTTAACACTTCCGTCGGGGGCGCCGCTTCTTGGGCGCATCGTTGACACAGATTGCCGCATAAGCGAGCTTACCCATTCCTCGTCAAAGGCAGAGGGCATTGCCGAAATAACCTTCATGTATCTTTCGCCCTCGTCGTCGGCACTTAACACCTACACAGCTCGACTTCCCATTTCACATTCCTTTGCCGCAGAAGATATTTCAAACGTGCGCTGCAGTGTTAACCACACAGGCTATGCCATAACAGGCGACAACGCATTAGAGGTGCGTCTGAGCATTAATTTTGATGCATTGTGCTGCGAAAACGAGGAAGTGTATGTAATAAACGAATGCTCCGAAAAGGAATATACGCCCCCAAAGCGTCACTCAGTGACAGTTTCCATTGTAAATCGGGGCGACACGCTCTGGAACATTGCAAAAAAACATAACATAGCCCTTTCCCACCTTGCATCAGCAAATGCCGTAGATGAAAATGCGGCTTTGACTGTGGGCGAAAAACTTATTATCCCACGGTAACAAAAAAATAGTGCAAACGCTATGTTTGCACTATTTTTGCATTTTATTCTTCGCCTGTTTCACAGTCAAATTCAAGCTCGATTTTTGCACCGCAATCGGGGCACACGATGAACTTCACATCATCGGAAACGAGTTCGGGCTTAATGTGGATAACAGCTCCACACTTGGGGCATTCAAAGGAATACTCCTCTTCCCATTCTTCGTCCTCGTAATCCTCGTCATCAAAATCGTCTTCGAAGTCATCTTCAAAGTCGTCCTCGAGTTCATCAAGGTCATCGTCAAGCTCATAAAACTCCTCTTCAAGGTCAGCCAACGCTTCGTCAACCTCGTCGAGCTGCTGCTGCATATCCTCCTGAATGATAACAACATCATCAACTTCGATTGCCATTTCGTCGAAGGCTTCAACTAAAGCAAGAAGGAGCTTGCCTTCCTTTGAAGACTTGTCAATATCAAGACCTTCGGCAAGACCCTTAAGGTATGCCGCTTTTTCAGATAAATATCCCATATCAGTTATCCTTTCACAAAAAGAATCAGCCTTTAACTCTTTCCATGTATTCGCCTGTTCTTGTATCGATTCTGATCTTTTCACCCTGGTTGATGAAGAGCGGAACCTTTACAGTTGCACCTGTTTCAACAACAGCGGGCTTTGTAGCACCCTGAGCTGTGTTGCCTGCAAAACCGGGCTCTGTTTCTGTAACTTCAAGTTCAACAAAGAGCGGGGGTTCGCAGCTGAATACCTTACCCTTGTAGGAAAGAATCATAACATCTTCGTTTTCCTTAACGAACTTCATCGCATCTTCAATGTCTGCAATTGCAATCTGGTCCTGTTCGTAAGTTTCGGGATCCATGAAGTTATAGAAATCGTCGTCCTTGTAAAGGTACTGCTTGCTCTTTCTTTCAATTCTTGCTTCCTGAACCTTATCTGTGGGGTTGAATGTTCTTTCAACAACACCGCCGTTGATAACATTTCTGAGCTTTGTACGAACGAAAGCCGCACCCTTACCGGGCTTTACATGTAAGAATTCCACAACCTGGAACACACTGTTATCATATTCAAATGTTACGCCATTTCTGAAATCGCCTGCTGAAATCATTTTAACAAATCCTTTCTTATCGGATTAAAAAATCCATATTTTTTTACTATTATACACTATATCAATACTAATATCAAGTATTTTTTGGCAAATTACAACATTTGCATCATATTGCCGAGCTCTGCCGCGCCTGCGTGCCTTTGTATACGCCGCAGGAGCTTTTCAAAGCTTTCGTTTTTGTCAAGAGTGTCGCAAACGGCAGTGTAAACCTCATCGCCAAATGAAAACCTCTTTAAAAAGAAGCTAAGCTTATTACATACCGCTCCACCGTGTTTGCAAAACAGAATAAAATCCCCGTTTTCGATACGAGCCACATTTTCCTCACATATTCTTTGTACAAGCTCTCCTGCTCGCTTTATATATCTGCACGCCTTATAGTAAGGCAAGCTGTCACAGCCTGATACCCTTACTGTAACAGCCCAGTAGCCGCCGATGTGCTTTATTCTTTCGTATTCCTTAAATGCCGCCTCACGGTTAAAAAGCCCCGTTAACGAGTCACGATATTTAAAGAAGCTTTCAGTTTCCTTTTTATGGGGCACAGTATGCTTTTTACCAAAGAGCATCACTTTACAACAATCTTTAAGAATGCCTTCTTGCCCTTTTTAACAACAACCTTGCCGTCTGCAAAGAGGTCTTCTGTAAGAGTGAGGGCAAAGTCTGTCATTTTTTCGCCGTTGACACTAAGACCGCCCTGCTGAACAAGTCTTCTGCCTTCGCCCTTGGAGGGAATGAAGCTTGCGCGAACAAGAACATCCATAACCGTTTCACTGCCGTCAGCCTTATCTACTTCAAAGGTGGGCATGTTTTCATCACTGCCTAATCCGCCGAACACTGCTTCTGCGGCACTCTTTGCCTTGTTTGCTTCGTCTTCGCCGTGCACAAGCTTTGTAACCTCGTATGCAAGGCGGGACTTAACAGCGTTTAACTGGCTGCCTTCGAGCTTTTCAAATTCCTTGATTTCGTCCATGGGAACGAATGTAAGCATCTTCATAAATCTTACAACGTCAGCATCGTCAACGTTTCTCCAGTACTGGTAGAAATCGTAGGGAGAGTACTTTTCGGGGTCAAGCCATACAGCACCGGAGGCTGTCTTACCCATCTTCTTGCCTTCGCTGTTTGTAAGAAGAGTGAAGGTCATGCCGTAAACCTGCTTCTGGTCCTTTCTTCTGCAAAGGTCAATACCACCGAGGATGTTGCTCCACTGGTCGTCGCCGCCAAGCTCCATCTTACAGTCGTATTCACGTGAAAGCATCAAAAAGTCATAGCTCTGCATAAGCATGTAGTTGAATTCAAGGAAGGAAAGACCCTTTTCCAATCTCTGCTTGAAGCATTCTGCAGTGAGCATCTTGTTAACGGAGAAGCAAGTACCGATATCGCGGAGGAAGTCAACATAGTTAAGCTTCAAGAGCCAGTCCGCGTTGTTAACCATAAGTGCCTTGCCCTCGGAAAAATCAATAACAGAGGAGAGCTGCTTTTTGAAGCATTCGCAGTTATGCTCAATAATGTCAACTGTCATCATCTTACGCATATCTGTTCTGCCACTGGGGTCGCCTACCATACCTGTACCGCCGCCAACAAGTGCAATGGGACGGTGGCCGTAGTTCTGCATATGGCGCATAACAACCATCTGCAAGAAGTGACCCACATGCAAGCTGTCTGCTGTGGGGTCAAAGCCTATATAGAAGGTTACCTTTTCTTTTTCTAAAAGCTCTCTGATTTCTTCTTCGTGAGTTGTCTGTGCAATAAGACCACGGTCACGAAGCTCGTCGAATACATTTGTGTACATATATTTCAACTGCCTTTCTTGTTTTTAACATTTGATATATTATACACTAAAACCAACTGCCATTGCAACCCTTTTTTCACCTTTACTATTGATTTACTGCCAAATTTGGTATAATATTAATACATTAAGATAAAACCCACGTTCGTATAGTACGGGGACATTGCCTACCTGCAGTCAGCCCGCTCACTCGTTTTTTTCTGCACTCAATGAAAAATGAATGAATGGCTGTGTCCCCGAACATTAAAGGAGGTAATTATGCTTAAAAAGTTTTTCTCCCGTGACGGAGCTGACACCAAGCTTCTTTTCGCGGTATTAATATCTGTAATATTCGGCATTTTTATGATAAATTCTGCTACGGCAAGCATGGGCAGTGCAAAGTATGTGCTTGTCCAGTCGCTGGCATTTGTTATAGGGCTCTCGGTTGCCGTGGTCCTCACCTTTATGGACTATGCCATTTTAAAGCAGCTCAGGTTTCTTGCCATGGGCGTAGGATTGGCATTGCTTGTGCTTGTTCTTATACTCGGCTTCGGTCGTGAGGACACGGGTACTCAGGGCTGGATCAACCTTGGCTTTGTCAACATTCAGCCTGCGGAAATTGCAAAGGTCTGCTTCCTTGTTTCCTTTTCGGCGCACGTTTCAAAAATCAAAGAGGATATAAATTCAATAACAAACATTTTACTTTTACTTCTTCACCTTATCGTTCCTGTTGCACTTATTCTGCTGCAGCCCGATATGGGTACGGCAATGGTATTCATGTTTATGTTTATTCTCATGGTTTTCTTTGCAGGCATAAGCTATAAATACATTGCCACAGCCTCGGCAGTGGGTGTTGCAGGCTGTCTTGTGGCATGGCTGTTCTTCCTTAAGCCATATCAGAAGGAGCGTTTCTTCTCCTTTCTTAATCCCGAATCTGACCCCTTGGGCTCAGGCTACCACATTATTCAGTCAAAAATTGCCGTGGGCTCGGGTCAGCTTTTTGGCACAGGCTATAAGGCAGGCATACAGACACAGATGGACTATCTGCCCGAAAAACAGACTGACTTTATTTTCTCGGTTATATGCGAAGAGCTTGGCTTTATGGGTGCTGCTCTGGTTATCGCATTGCTCTTCTTCATATTGTGCCGCATATTCATAAACGCACGCCGCGCAAGGGACACCTTCGGCGAAATGCTTTGTGTGGGTGCAGGCGCAATGCTTTTGTTCCATACAGTGGAAAACATAGGCATGTGCATAAACCTTCTGCCCATAACGGGTATTCCGCTCCCCTTTTTCAGCTACGGCGGCTCCAATATGATAACAAGCATGATTGCCATAGGCATAGTGCTTTCGGTTTCGTTCCACAGAAGAAATAATACGTTTATGTAATACAAACAAAAATGCTCCTCAAAAGAGGAGCATTTTTGTTTGTATTACTGATTAAGATATGCCGCATAATCAAAGGTTATGGTTACACTGCCGTCTGCATTTTCTGTAAGCGATGTAAAGCTCTTAATCTTTGAATTGTTGTTATTGATTCTGATGTATTCCTGCCAGTAAGGTGCAATTACTGTTTTTTCACCAAGAGGCTTGATGGTGATTGTGTAAACATTTTCAGAAACTTCTTCTGCACTTACCACTTCAAAGAATTGCTCACCTGAATATGCACTTGTGCCTGTGCCTGTATATGCAGTAAGGCCTTCGCTTGTAACACTGAGGCGGATACCTGTCTGGTTTACGTATGCGTTAAGCACCTTGTAAAGAATATCTGACCCAATTGCCTCGTCATCGTACTCTGTACCGTCGGCGCTACCCTCGACAAGTAAGCCTGCCGCCACCTGATAAATACTTCTTGTTACAGGTGTACCATAGAAGGTCTGACCGTCAGCTATAACATAAGGTGTTGCAGTAAACTTACGGTTGTAGTTAGTCTCTGCAAGGTTTGTCAATGCGCTTGTGAACACATCACCCGTTTGCCATTTTTCAGCGGGAATATTGACAGCAGCATCACTTCCCTCTGCCGTAATTCTTACACCAAAGGTTGCACCCGTTACTGCCGCAAGAGATTCTGTTTTATTTATTTCGGTAATAAACCTGAGACCGCTTCCCGTACCTGTAATCTTGCCTGTGTCATCAACGCCGTCACCTATTCTTACCTGAGCACCGTCGATTGCACTTACACCCAGTGTTGCAGCGCTGTAGCTTCCTGCCTCACAGTTTACGGCAACTTCAACCTTGTAAACCCTTGTTCCGTCTGTGAAAGCTACAATGCTTTCATCGGCAGAATAGAATCTTATGCTGTCTGTGTCGGTTACAACAAAGCTTTCGTTGTTTTTAAGTGCTGTACCGTTCTTTGTAACCTTAAGCGCACCGCTTGTTTCAATCGTTTCAGCATCCACAACCTCAAGGTATGCCGCCTTGCCCATGTAGCTGCCATCCATCATTGCATTTTCACGGTCAACAACATACGCCGCCGACATGGGCGCATAAAGAGTGAATGTAACTGTATCACCTGTAGCATTTTTAATAAATTCAGTCACATCAATCATAGCCCAGCTACCTGCTGAATATACGTTATCGCGCGTTTCATCAGAAGACTGTGTAACCGTATTGTCAGACCATACAATGCCTTCTGTATCGGCAACGTCTGCTGCTGCGTAGCCCATAGCTTCATCAACTGTAACATCACTGACATTTGCCGCAAGCTTCATCCATTTATCAACACCTAAGTTACCGTTAATTTCCGCTACATAAACATGGAGCTTAACTGCTTCATCAGTTTCAAGCTGAGGCTTATTGAACATAAGCATAGGCACTCTGGGGTTTCCTACGTAATAGCTTCCGTTATGTGTAGCATTGTCGTCTGCATCCTTGTCAGGCACAACGGATATACCGTTGGAGCCTACAAAGAGCATATCTCCCGATTCATCATTCACGCTGCCATTAACATCTGCAAAGGTGTCTTTTAAAACAGCATTTTCGTGCACAAGTGTAAAGCTTACATTAAGGGTTGTTACACTGTCATCTGCCGCCGTATACTTCTGAGCAGTTTCGCTCTTTAAGATATATGCCTCGCCGCCGCGTTCATAGTAGAACTCGCCTGCGGGGAAATCGTAAAGCACATCACCTGCTTCATACCAATTTTTCTCGGTCCATGTATCATAAACGCCATCAGAATTGCTTATTGTATAGGTTATAGTTTTTTCAAAAGCTGTCTCAAATACAACGTTTTCCGCCATGAGAAGTCCTGCTTCCACGTTCCAGCCGCCTATAAGGGTAAGCTTACCCAAATCACTTGCGGAGGGTGCTGTGGAACGGTATGCATAATCTGTTGCAAGAGTATATTCATTGCCCTCCTCGTCGGTTATCCATGCATCATATGTGCCTGTAGATACAGCTGTTTCAATATGCAGATGATATTTCTTGTTTGCCTGATAGGCAATTGTGCTTTCGCTTGCATAAGCGCCGGAGTTATATGCCTGGATAGTGCCGTTTGCCGTAAAATTAATTATAAGGTTCAAGTCGCTGTACCAGGCAGGAGAAGATGTGGAGGATGTAATACCAACAACGTTATCTGCAAGGGCAAAAGGCGTGAGGTCCATGTCAATAGTACCACTCGTGATAGGACCATGATTTGTCTGTGTAAAGCCTTCGTTTGTACCTGCCGTGGAATAAATTGCATCCTCGCTGCGATATGTGAGGTAATAGCTTCCCTCTGCAGGGTTAACAGCTGCTGTTACGTTGTCGGTGAGGGTGTAAACATCACTGCCGTTTGTAACTGCGTATGCACCTGAGTCTGCGGGTGCATAGAACTTAACTGTACTGTTTGCGGGAACTACAAAGCTTGCCTTATTCTGCACCAGGCTACCGTTTTTCGTTACCTTCTCCATACCTGTTGTTGTGATAGTTTCACCATCCACAACCTCAAGGTATGCCGCCTTACCCATATAACTGCCGCCTGCCGACGCACTTTCGCGGTCAGGTATATATACCGCCGCTCTGGGTGCGTAGAGCGTAAATGTAACCTTGTCTGTAGCACTCTCTACAAATTCTGTCACATCTATGGAAAGCCATTCGCCCACAGTTTCTGTGTTCGGAGCCAGGCGGAACATTCCGTCCGACCATACCATATTCGAAAAGCTTGCAATACCGTCTGCATCGTAGCCCAGGCTTTCATCCACTGTCACATTAACGCTATTTGCCGCAAGCTTCATTGAGTTGCCTCCGCCAAGGTGTGTATGTGCCCTTGCAACATAAACATTTAATTTTACCGCCTTGCCGTTTTCGTAATCGTCAGGCACATCAAATGTAAGGAGCGGAATTCTGGGAGCCCCCATATTGTAGCCTGAGCCTGTTACGGTTGCGTTATTATCATCGTCTGTGTCGGACGCATCAGAAACACCTTGTGAGCCTACAAACAGCATTTCTGCCGCTTCGTCATTGTTGTTTCCATCTGTATCTGCAAAGGTATCTGTGCGCACTGCATTTTCGTGAACAATTTCCAGTGTTACGGTATGTGTATCGTTATTGTCGTCTGTAACAGTATATACCTGGTCTGTAGCGCTCTTTAAAATATATGCCTTGTTGTTAATTTCAGCATAACTCTCGCCTGCGGGGAAGTTATACGCCGTTTCGCCAGGTTCAAATGCTCTCGTATCTGTCCATCTTAAAACCTCGTTGCCGTTCGAATCGTTTAAAATATAAGTAATCTGCTTACTGAGCGCATTATAAAACATAATATTTGAAGCCGTAAACAAGCTTCCGCCTACACCGTAACCGCCAATGAGAGTAAGCTTACCCATGTCGCTCGCCTCAGATGCGCTTGCACGATATGCATAATCAATCGCCAGGGTATATTTATTTCCGTCTTCATCGGTAATCCATGCACTGTAGGCTTTTTCACTCACATTGGTTTCAATATAAAGGTGATATTTCTTTTCAGCTTCATAACTAACTGTTTCATAGCTTGATAATCCGCTTGAGCCATTATATGCCCGTATGTATCCGTCTGCACCTAAATTTATTACAATATTGAACTGGTCGTACCATGTGGGATTTGAAGTTGAAGATGTAACACCTATCACATTATCCGCTACAGCCAGGGGCGTAATATCCATCTCAATAACACCGTCTGTAACAGGTCCGTGGCTTGTTGACACAAAGCCTGCCGTTGAATATGTTACATCTCCGGTCTCGTCTTCGTTGGGGAAATCCATGTTATGACCTAAGAAGTAGTCTAACATATGTGACTGATAATAGCCCTTACCTGTCATACCGTTACGGTAGCAGGGGTTCTGTGCTAAGCAGTCCAGGCGGTAATCAGTGGGAATGGTTGTTGAGAAAATAACAAGCCTTGAATAGTCACCGCTTGTCATTATAAATTCTTCACGCCAGTCACCTAAAATGTCGCCGTAGAACATGGGC
>JAFUOO010000004.1 GCA_017472685.1 Clostridia bacterium | reverse complement strand
TCTGTCTGTCTGTCTGTCTGTCTGTGAAAATTTTGCTCGCTGCAAACATTTATGTCAACCCTTTTATGTCTTATTATTGGATTAATTATATCATAAATCAAACACTATTGCAATATTTTTTCAAACAGATTAACACTTTTGGCTCAATGGGGACAGACCTCATTGAGCCAATAAGGGGCGAATACTTTTGTAAACCGTTTGTTTTATATTTTTTAATTTACACAAAACTCTTTACCCATGTTACCAAAGAGCCGTGATGCGTGTTTTGGCGAACTGTCTGAATCATATAATCTGTTAAGGGACCGTTTTTCCTCATTTTTTCAAGAATTTTCTCCTGTAATTCTTCTACTGTCATATCTTCATAGGGTCTATTTGGGTCTGTTGCAATTTTTTCAGTTTTTGTTTCAACGGTCACTTCTTCCTTCTTTAATTCCGATTTTACTTGTTTTTCCGGCAAAGGAGTTTCCTTCTTTTGTTCCTCTGCCTTCACTGTAGGTTTTGTTACTTTTTCAATTTTCGGCAATAATATCGGCGCAAAACTTTCATCAGCTATTTCTGCGGGAATCCAGATTTCACCGGAGTTTGCCTCTATATTTACTCGGATATGTCCGTCGTTTACCAAAACTGTTTTGCCCGTCAATGCACCAACATATTTTGCGGAATTTCCCGCCGGCAAATTCATAACTATATCAGAATCTGCGTTGTTTACTGTTGTAATTACTGATTTGCCGTCCAAAACTCTCGCATATGCAAAATGTGTAGTCTGCAACAACAATTCCTTATATTCACCATGGCACAATGCAGGAGTATTATGACGAATCTTACCTAAGGCGGCAATAAGCTTTGTACAAGGATTTGTTTTTATGGCATCCTTATAATCTTCATAATTTAACGCAGGTCTTAAAGAATCGTCAGAACAACGTTCCTTGCGCCCCTCAATGCCAAATTCGGAGCCATAATACAGTGAAGGAATGCCCGGCAGAGTATAAAGCATTATATGCACAGGCAGAAAATGTGCTTTGTTATTGAGTTTAGTATAAATACGTTCCACGTCGTGATTGTCTACAAATGTATAGAGATTCAATTTGTTACCAATCATATCATTGACATATTTAATGGTATGAGCCACTTCAAAATAATTATGGTCATTGTGACCTGAATACAATGCTTTATGAAGCATGTAGTTTGTTACGGAATGAAGAGTTTCGTTATTTGCCCAACGGGAATAATTTCCGTGAATGACTTCACCCATAAGCCAGAAGTCGGGTTTTACTTCATTTGCCACAACCCGAAGTGCTTTCATATATTCAAAATCCATAACATCCGCAGCATCCAAACGAATACCGTCAATATCAAATTCACTTACCCAAAAACGAATTACATCACATATATAATCCTTTACGGCACTATTATGCTGGTTAAGTTTAGCCAAAAGGTCATAACCACCCCAATTTTCATAGGAAAATCCGTCATTGAAAGAATTATTTCCCCAAAAATTCACGTTGCAGTACCAGTCTTTATATTGTGAACGTTCTCTGTTTTGTTTAATATCCTTAAATGCAAAGAAATCACGACCCGTATGATTGAATACTCCGTCGAATATTACCCTGATTCCCTGTGCGTGACACTCTGCCACAAAATTAGTCAAATCTTCATTTGTTCCAAGCCTGGTATCTAATTTCTTATAATCGGTTGTCTCGTAGCCGTGTCCCACAGATTCAAACAAGGGTCCGATGTAAATTGCGTTACATCCAATCTGTTTAATATGAGAAATCCACGGAAGTAAGGTGTTCAACCTGTGTACAGGTTCTCCATAAGAATTTTGTTTTGGCGCTCCTGTAAGCCCCAAGGGATAAATATGATAAAAAATTGCCTCATCATACCACGCCATTTGTCGTTCCTCCTAATAAGTTGTCTTTCTGACTGATAATTCAAAAAATAGTAGACATCCGTTGATTATCTGTTTATAATATAATAAGAAAATACATGAAAATTGTCCACCAACAATATAACACATATGTTGGATATCCAACTTTTAAGAAAAATCGTTGTTTTTTTATGGAGGCTTTATGGATAAACGAGTTGAAAAAACGAAGTATGCTATTAAGAACGCATTTATGGAACTTCGCAGAAAAAAATCTTTGGAAAAGATTACAGTTAAGGAATTATGCGAGCTTGCGTATATTAACAAATCCACTTTTTATTCGCACTATGAAGATATTTACGCATTATCTGATGCAGTAGAATATGAAATAGTTCTCGAAATTATTTCAAGTATTCCGAAAGATTTGGATTACAATTTTTCAAATCCGGAAGTCTTTACCAGGGAAGTTACTTTGGCTTTCGCAAGATATATGCCTCAAATAAAGCTTATATTTTCGGGCAAGAGCCAAACACATCTTGCAATTCATTTAGAGGCAATCATCAAAAAAATGATTTTTGCAAAGTATCCTGAAGGTGAGAATAATACGGAAATGAATATTTTGCTTTCTTACTGCATCCACGGCGCTTATAATGCCAGCCTCAGTAATCCGAATGCAGACCAAAAAACAATTATTCAGGTTTTGGAAAAGGTGACCAAAGCATTACAGCCTTTATACTAAATACAAATATACGGAAAATTACAGATAAAAACATAAAAGGTGATGCTTACGCATCACCTTTTAATTTTATTTCTTGAGGGCAATTGCCTTCTTTACGTTTTCAGCAATGTTCTTTGCTGTTAAGCCGTACATTTCAAGAAGCTCTGCGGGCTTACCGCTTCTGCCGAATACATCCTGTGTACCAACTCTGAGGAGAGGACAGGGGCATGTTTCGCAAAGTACTTCTGCAACAGCACTGCCAAGACCGCCGATAACGTTATGCTCTTCAGCTGTAACGATAGCGCCTGTCTTTTCAGCAGCTGCCTTGATAATGTCCTTATCGATGGGCTTAATTGTGTGGATGTTGATAACACCAACGTTGAGGCCTTCTTCCTGGAGCATCTTTGCAGCTTCAACAGCTTCGGGTACCATAAGACCTGTAGCAACGATTGTAGCATCAGTACCGTCCTTAAGTGTAACACCCTTGCCGATTTCGAACTCGTAGTTTTCGTCGAACATCATGGGCACTGCAAGACGACCGAATCTTAAATAAACGGGGCCTTCATACTTAACAGCTGCTTCAACAGCCTTCATAGCTTCCCAATGGTCAGCAGGGTTGATGATAACCATGTTGGGGATTGTTCTCATGATACCGATGTCTTCAAGACACTGGTGGCTGGCACCGTCTTCACCAACAGAGATACCTGCGTGTGTAGCACCAATCTTAACGTTTAAGTTGGGGTAAGCAACAGAGTTTCTGATCTGTTCAAATGCTCTGCCTGCTGCAAACATTGCGAAACTGGATGCAAACACAACTCTGCCTGTGGAAGCGATACCTGCAGCTGTAGCAATCATGTTGCCTTCTGCAATACCTGTATTGATAAATCTTTCGGGGAACTTTTTCTTGAATGTGTCTGTCTTTGTGGACTTGGAAAGGTCGGCATCCATTACTAAAATGTCATACTTTTCACCAAGTTCAGCAAGAGCGAGACCATAGCTTTCTCTTGTAGCTTTCTTATCTGCCATTTTGTATTACCTTCCTTTCTTATGCTTCTAAGCCCTTGATTGTAGCATCAAGCTCTGCTATTGCCTGGTCGAACTGTTCCTGGTTGGGAGCAGCACCATGCCAAGCGGGGCTGCCTTCCATGAAGGAAACGCCCTTACCCTTAACGCTCTTAGCGAGAATCATTGTGGGCTTGCCCTTTGTAGCCTTAGCTTCTTCAATTGCTTCCAAAATTGCGTCGTAGTTATGAGCATCGATAACAATTACGTTCCAGCCGAATGCACGGAACTTGTCATCGATGGGCTCACTATTCATAACGTCTGTAATCTTACCGTCGATCTGGAGACCGTTGTAGTCAACAAATGCTGTGAGGTTGTCCAGCTTGTAGTGAGCTGCAAACATAGCTGCTTCCCAAACCTGACCTTCTTCCAATTCGCCGTCACCAAGGATGGAGTAAACTCTGTAGTCCTTATTGGAAAGCTTACCTGCTAACGCCATACCGTTAGCGGCAGAAATGCCCTGACCCAAGGAGCCTGTGGACATGTCAACACCGGGGATGCCCTTCATGTCGGGGTGACCCTGAATGTAGCTGTCTGTTCTTCTGAGTGTATGTACATCTTCAACGGGGAAAAAGCCTCTTTCTGCTAAAGTAGCATAAAGTGCAGGTGCGCAGTGACCCTTAGAAAGTACAAAGCGGTCTCTGTCCTCCATCTTAGGATTCTTGGGGTCAACGTTCATCACCTCAAAGTAAAGTACGGAAAGAATATCGCAGATGGATAAGCTTCCGCCGGGATGACCTGACTGTGCATTAAAAATGCCTGTGAGCGCGTGCTTTCTCGCTTTATAAGCGTGGAGAGCAATTTCGTTCTTGTTCATCTTTTATCCTCCTTGTTTAAATATGCTAAATTTAATATTTCTTCCAGCCTTTCGTTATCGCCCTTTAGGTACAAGTACCCCAAAAGCGTTTCGAAGCCGGTTGCCCACCTGTAATCTGTAGCGTCGGCGTTCTTCGGAACACGTCCGCTTTTTGCGTTTCTGCCCCACTTAAGAATTCTCTCCTCTTCCTCGGTGAGAAACTCTTCAATGTTGTGAATGCTTCTTGCCTGAGCCACCGCACTTACAACCTTTATCGCATCACGGTGAATTTCGTTTATAGGCCTCTCGCCTTTTTCTAAGATTCTGCACCGTACAAAAAGGTCATAAACTGTGTCACCTATATAGGCAAGGGTCACGGGCGAATAGTCTTTGTAGTTAAGCTTTTCGGACCCGAACATTATGCTTTTCTCCATTTCACACCCTGGGGTGTATCTTCAAGCACAATGCCCTTTTCCTTAAGATAATCACGTATTTCGTCGGCACGGGCAAAGTTCTTTGCCTTTCTTGCCGCCTGTCTTTCTTCAATAAGAGCTTCGATTTCCTGGTCTAAGTCGTCGCTTGCTCTGTTCTGTAAAAGACCTAAAACGCCGCCAATTTCGCTGATGAGGTTTTCGGCATAGTTAAGTGTAGCCTTATTCATGCCTTCCTTACCGTTAATGTATCTTACCGCTTCAAAAATAGCGGCAATGGCATCGGCAGTGTTCAAATCGTCCTCCATGGCTTCAACAAACTTTGCCTTATAGGAATCCATAGCACCCTTGATTTCGCCGTCAAGGTCGCCCTCAGGTGCATTTTTTGCCAGGAATGCCAGGTTGTCAAGACAGTTGTACATTCTCTCCAGGCTGCTCTTTGCCGCATCCATCAGCTCGTCGGAGAAGTTAATGGGGCTACGATAGTGAGCCGAGAGCATAAAGAAGCGGATAACCTCGTAGTCATACTGTGCGGCAATGTCACGTACAGTAAAGAAGTTATTGAGGCTCTTGCTCATTTTTTCGTTATTGACCTTTATAAAGCCGTTGTGCATCCAATAGTTTGCAAAGGTGCAACCGTTTGCACATTCGCTCTGTGCAATTTCGTTTTCATGGTGCGGGAACACAAGGTCAACACCGCCGGAATGAATGTCGATTGTTTTGCCAAGGTACTTGTTTACCATGGCGCTACACTCTATATGCCAACCGGGACGGCCAATGCCCCAGGGGCTTTCCCAGCCGATTTCGTTATCCTTTCTCTTTTTCCAGAGAGCAAAGTCAGCCGCATCGCGCTTGCCCTCTTCCAAATCCTTTCTTACGCCCTCCATCAAATCGTCAAGGGGCTTGTGAGAAAGCTTACCATAGTTAGGGTCGCTCTTTACGGAGAAGTACACATCGCCGTCAATCTCGTAGGCATGACCCTTTTCGATAAGTGTTGAGATAATTTCGATAATTGCATCAATGTTTTCTGTTGCACGGGGGTGGATGGTAGCCTCGCGGATGCCAAGACCCTTTGCATCGATGAAATATTCCTTAATGTATTTATCGGCAATTTCCTGTACAGTAATGCCCTCTTCCTTGCTTTTGTTGATAAGCTTATCGTCAACATCGGTAAAGTTCTGTACAAAGGTTACCTTGTAGCCGAGATATTCGAAAAAGTTTCTAAGGCAGTCAAAAACGATGAAGGGTCTTGCGTTACCTAAGTGGAAATAGTTGTACACTGTAGGTCCGCAGGAATACATCTTTACCTCACCCTCTGTTACGGGCTTGAACTCTTCCTTTGTACGTGTCATTGTGTTATATAACTTCATTGTAATCAATCCTTACTATAATTGATGATATGCGCTTTGCGCATGATATTCACTTTGTGAATGAAATGAAGCTTTGCTTCATGATATGAGCCCAAGGCTCATTTCGGTAAAAAATCAAAGATTTTTCTTTTTATTATTTAATTAAAGATTTGCGCCCCAAGAGCACTTGCTCGCTTCGCTCACGGCGCAACGCAAATCCTCCGCAATGCGTCAGCATATCATTCATTTTACCTTCTCATTCCTTGCAAATCCTCTATTTCACTTCTGAGCTGTTCAATTTCAGCTTGCAGTCTGGAAAATTCCTGTCCGATAAGGTCGGGCGTTGACGCCCAGTCAATTTCGCCCACTCTTACGCCGTTAATCTTCTTTACCCTTGCAGGTGCGCCCACACAGGTGCAGTTTTCGGGTACTTCGTGAAGCACCACGCTGTTTGCCGCGATGACAGAGTTGTCGCCAACCTTAAAGGAGCCCAAAACCTTTGCGCCCGCACCGATAAGCACGTTGTTGCCTATTGTGGGATGGCGCTTGCCCTGCTCTTTACCTGTACCGCCCAAGGTTACGCCCTGGTAAATGGTACAGTTGTCGCCCACGATTGCAGTTTCGCCAATTACAACGCCGCTGCCGTGGTCGATAAGTAAGCCCCTGCCGATGGTTGCTCCGGGGTGTATTTCAATACCTGTAACGAGGCGCGCAAACTGACTGATAAGCCTCGCCAGGAAAAACCTTTTGTGTTTATAAAGCCAATGTGAAACACGATGAAAATGAACTGCGTGCAAGCCCGAATACAAAAAGAAAACCGTTAAAGGGCTTTTTGCCGCAGGGTCACGCTCCATAATGCTTTTCACATCGTACCGAAGGGATTTAAACATCATAGTCCTCCCAAAAATTCACATAGCCTTTCTGCCACATGTAAAAACGAAACAAGACGTCTCACACTCGTTACGGCAGATAAGGCGTATAATGTGAATTGTGTCCATGTGCGTTTTTGCCAAAGGCAAAATTCTCGCACGGACATCAAATCCACCGGAGGTTATGTATATGTGAGTCATCACATATACACACCTTTAAGCTATTATATAATAAACACAAGAAAAATACAATATATTTTTAACAAAATCACATATATTTTTGCGACAAAAAGCTCGCGGAGACGCCTCCGCGAGCTTGAAGCATGTTTTTATTTAACTACTGTTTTCTTTATAACGGGCTGCATGGATGCAATGGACTTCCATACAAAGACTTCTACAGCCTCTGCTGTCTCCGGAACTGTGAATTCCAGGCTGTTAACACCGTCGTAAACCTGTGCTTTTACGCTTTCACTGTTGTTTACGGACACTGCAACCACTACACCTGCATCGATGTTTTCAGGTGTAACTGTGAGCTTGTCACCCTCGGTAGTGTAGCTGATGCTCATGGGTGTGCCTGCTTCACGCACGTTAAAGTTACGTACAGAAACCTGACCCCATTCGTGTGCCCAACCGAGCTGGAATACAAAGTAACCGTCATCAAGTGCAGTTGCAACAGCTTCGATTGTTACCCATTCGTTGGCTGTATCAAGGTACTTTGCTCTGCCGATATGGTTATCGAGCACGCTTGTAAGTGTGGAAATATCGCCGTTTGTACCGGGAAGCTTATTTGCATAAACATCTCCGTTTTCACTTACAGCATCAAAGCCAACAACGTTATTTACCCATTCTGCTGTGTTTATCTGGGTTGCCTTCATTTCAAAGCTCATAACGTAGGTCTTGCCCTTTTCTGCCTTGAGGTAGCTGTTTACATCGGATGCGTCCTTCATCCAGCTTGTGAGTACAAGACCCATGTAAGGCTCACTTACGTCACTCTTCCAGGGGTAATCAGCATTGCTGTTCATACTGCTTGCGGCAGATGTTGTAACGTATGCCATTTCGCCGTCTGCTTCGGGAGTGTAGATAAAGTGTGCATTTGCTGTTGCCATCCATGCACCGGACTCGGAAAGATAAGGTCTGTCTGAAAGCGGATTGTGAACACTGTTTACATAACCGCCCTGCCAGCCTGTAACAAAGGTGTAGTTGCCTTCCTTTGTTGTTTCGCTCATGTCGCCGTTATAGATAAGGTTTTCACCAATAGAGTGGCTCTTCTTATAAATTGCTGTGTATACGTTGCCATTCTGCTCTGTAGAATCCAAGGAATAGATAGAATCATCTGTCTTAATCATTTCTGCGGGTACAAAGTTATAAACCTCGCTGCCCTTATTAAGCACAATTTCCTCAGAAGGAGCAATGGTGTTGCCCTTATTGTCAACGTAGTTCTTTGTGATGGCTTCTTCGCCTTCGTAGTCGGGAACCTCAACTTCATAATCCATAGCCTCTAAAAGCTTGATTTCGTCGTGGTTAAGTACCCTGTCATACACTGCTGTAAGCTTCGCCTGACCGTCAAAGCCGCCAACCTTTACATTGTCAACAGACAAGTTTGTTGCGGGGATTTTGATGTCAACCAGACCATCGCGGTAAAGTGTTAAATAGCTGCCGTCAAAGGTCAGAACATGGTCAACGTAGCCCTGGTAATTTTCAACGCCGTAGTTGCCGCCTGTGCCTCTGCCATATGCTACCCAGCAGTCACTAGAGCCGTAAACGTTACTTGTAACGTAGTCTTCACCGTTAACAGTTACAACTACTCTTGCTCTGTCGCCACTTACTGTTGCGCCGTACTGAGTTTCCATTGTTTCAATTCTCAGCTGTACATCGCCTGCGTCAAGAAGTGTGCCTTCGTAGTCGCCTGTAAGGTAAAGCTTTGCTGCAACGGAAAATTCGCCGTCAACAGTGGCTTCAACAACATTTGCAGTTTCCTTTGTAGAAACAAATGCGCCACCGATATCGCTGTAGGTTTCGCTTGCAACCCAGTCGTAAACAGCGGGATATTTTTCGGGAAGGGGTGCTTCAGCACGAACAGCTGTGCAGAAGCCCTGTGTTGTATAGGCATTACTTACAATCCAGTCATAGTAGTCGCCGTACATCCAAACAAGGCGTATGTCCTTACCCTCACTGTTAGGAATAACAAAGGGACGAACATTGTTCTTTAAGGAGTTCTTTGTAATCTGTTCACTTGAGAGAAGCGTGCCGTCGTCGTTCATTGTGTACTTAACGATTTCATACACCTTACCGAATGCACCCTCCTTAGGTGCTGAACAGTAAATAACATTTGTGTTGTCGGGGTCAATTGCCATACCGCCACTGTAGCAAAGCTCCAAGCCTGCGCTTGTGCTCTGGTGGAAGGATGTACCGCCGTTGTCGAGGAATGTTTTAACCCAGCTTGAACCATTCCACTTTGCATAGTAATAGTCATGATTATTCTTAGCCTGATTGATTCTTACCATAGCGATAACGGGCTTGCCATCTTCGGATATTGCTATCTGCCATACCCAGCCACGCTGTGATGTGCTCGTAGGATCAACAACAAATCTCGAATCGGTTTCACTGCCGTTAACAGTGAAAGGACCTGCAGTATTAACGTTTGCCTTTAATACACCGCCGTTAATATCATAAAGCGTAAAGTTTGTTACGTCGAGGCAGGAATAATATATACATACGGGATAAATATTATCCGGATGTGTTGATGTATATGTCATATAAATCTTGCCCTTGCCGTCAGACGCATATTTTGCATAAGGTCTGCAGCCGCTGCCCTGAGCAGTGGAGCTTACTACCTGGAAGGGCTGTACATCAAACGCCATGTTGCCTTCTTCGTCGGGCATTGTAAGACGGGCACATGTAGGATGCCAGTTAACACCTCTCCACATAAGGTAAATGTGGTCAGGATCGTCTTCCATTATGAAAGGCGAAGGATATGTTGTGCTGTGATTTGTGTTAAGGCACTTTTCTTCGCCGAGTGTTGTGAGGTCGCCGGGCTCCTTAGTCACTCTGTACCAGAAACAATTTTCATCAGTGTGACGTGAGTAGAACACAACAACTCTTTCGTCGGGAAGAACTATGAAGGTGGGGTTATTGTGGTCATCGGGCTGGATATTGGAACGGATTAAAACCTCGTTAACCTCGTCTGTTAAGTGGTTAATCTGGGTTGCCTTGATAGAGCCGTGAACATCGATGTAGCCCATGATTGTAAAGTCAAGTGTGCCTTCCTCGTTAGCATAGGAAATACTTCTGGGGTCGGCAAACCAGCACCATGCGCCCTCGTCGTCAACCTCGTAGCCGGAGAAGGTCTGGCTGTCGTCGTACTTTTGGTACACAATAACAATTTCACTTGTGCCGTCTGCCTTTGCAATAACGGAAAGTGTGGAGTCTTCTTTGGAGTAAACGTAAATATCATCATTTACAGTTTTGGTGGAAGCAGGCTTTTCTGTATATACATATTCACTGCCCGCAACTATGTTTGTAACAGTTTCGCTCTCTGCCTGTACTTCTGTTTCGCCGTCCATATAAACGGTCTTTACATTAACGGAAGTGATGGCGCCGTCTTCGATTTTGAGCGTTGCAGGATGTGCACTTGTGCTGTTATAAATCCACACGCCGCCGTAGGGCACTGCTACACGGAAGGTTACCTGTGTTTTGCCTTCCTGAGCCATTTCCTTAACATAGTCAGTAAGTGCAAAGGAAGAAAGGGTTACCTCTTCGTCAACCTGGTTGTTACCTGCCATGCTGATGGGACTTGTGAGACCAAGAAGAGGCAAAGAAGCTGTGCCACTGTCCGAGCTTGAAACGCCAAAAGCAGTCTTGTTTGTGGATGTTGTCCATGTGCCGTCAATGCTGTTGCCGTAAATGGCAAGGCGTGCACCTGCCTGGTCAACCTGCTTTATGTATCTTACTGTAAGACCAAGTGTAACCTTTGATACACTGTCAACGTCAAAATCAGAAGGAATGTTAAAGGAAACAACCGCCTGTCTTGAGGAGCCGAAGGCTGTGCCGCTTGTAACAGTCTGGTTTGTTACTGAGCCGTCAGTATCTGTAAAGGTGCTTGCCGCATTCCAGTTGTCAGAATGATTCCATGCAACCAGAACACAGCTACCGCCGCTCTCACTGCTGCCTTCAAGGCTGCTGAGTGTGCTTGAAGATGTGAAGAATGCTGTATTTGCCGCTGTGACGGTGGTTTCTGCCGCAAAGCTAACAGCGGGCACAAATGCCATCACCATGCAGATAGTCAGCATAATTGCTAAAACTTTTTTCATGATTTTTTACCTCCTAAAAATATATACCAATATTGTACTACAATTTAATAATTTTTGCAACAAAAAAGTGAGCCCCGATTGTGGGGACTCACCATTTTTGAATATTACTTTGTTTCAGGAGTGGTAAATGTGAACGTTACGCTACCGTCTGCATTTGTTGTAGAATTGGAAATATTTTCAACTACAACACTGTGGTTGTTGTTAATTCTTATAAATTCCTGCCAATAGCTCATGATTGTCACCTTGTTTTCAAAGGAAGCAACAGGTGTAACTGTTACTTTGTAAACCTTGTCACTTACCTTTTCTGCTGTAACATCAAAGAAGATGTCGCCGCTGTAAGCACCGCTGCCTTCACTGCGAGCTGTGAAGGTACCGTCCTCTTTCATCGTGAGACGGACACCAACCATGTTCACATATGCATTGAGAACATCATACAAACCGGGCTTTTCCTCTATCGAATAATCATTGTCCTCGTTCTCAACACAGTCGGAATTTTTATTTTTGAGAAGACCTGCAGCTACCTGATAAATACTTCTTGTAATTGTTTCTGTACCGTAAACCTTCGCAGTTGTGCCGTCAGAGTACTCAACTGTAACGTAGGGTTTTGCTGTAAAGTTACGGTTGTAGTTAGAAACCGCAAGGTCTGTAAGTGCTGCTGTGAATATTGTCTGCTCTTCGCCGTCCTGCCACTTTTCTGCAGGAATGTCCACAACCTTATCGCTGCCTTCAGCAGAAATTTCCATGCCGTAGCCTGTTACCTCGTCTCCGATACTGCTTCTGTCAACGCGAGCGATGAAACGGAGGCCGTTGCCTTCCGAAACCTTGCCGTCTTTATCAAGACCGCCGCCGTAGCGTACCTGTGCGCCTGTTACCATTTCAACATTGATGAAAGCTGTTGTGATAACATCGCCGTCTTTAACCTCAAGCTCACCTGCGCCTACAAACTTTGTATCATCGTCGCTTGTAACGTGGTAGCCGATAACGTTTTCGCCAAGAGTGTCAAGTGCGAGTGTGCCGTATGTCTTAACATCTTCACCGTCAACAGTTACGTCAATTGTGTCAACATCTGTAACCTCGCGAATCTTAAAATCGTCAAAGAACCAGAAAGGACCGTTACCTGTGTTGTTGCCGTCGCCAAGCCAGCGGAACCAGAAGAGAACATGGTCTGTATCTTCTGTAGCTGTGAAAGTTCTTGTAACTCGTGTCCACTCTGTGCCGATGTAGCCTGCTGTGGTTGTATTTGCTTCGCCGTCGCCCTCATTAGCAACAAGGCTTGTTATGATGTAGCCGCCGTCGGCACCTGTTTTGTGCTTAGCCATGTAAGAAATTTCGTATGTCTTGCCTACTTCTACCTCTACGTATCTCTTATAAGAACACAAGCCGTCTCTGCCGTCGTTCCAACGTGTACCCAACGCCCAATCTCCGTCGGGAATGGTTGTTGTAAGAGACTGAGATACATTATTTGAAGTTGCTGTTGTTGCATTTACTGCATAGCAGTAGTTTGTGGAATAGGGAGAGCCAAACTGCGCGTTTGTACTTGCACTGAGCCAGCCTTCAATTGAGAAATTACCGTTCGCGTCTTCAAATGAGCCGTTTGTCATGACATTTTCGCCGTATGTCTTACTTCTTATATAAGCTGCTGTGACACTGCCGTCGGACGCGTCCATGTCGCATGCCTCAGAAACAAGAGTGTAAATATACTTATCGTTTTCTATCGTTTCGGCAGGAATAAAATTGTAAACCTCTGTACCTGCATTAAGCCTTATTGTTTCGGCAGGGATAATCTCCGTACCGTCAACCGTGTCAACAAACTTCTTTATAAGTGTAACATTGCCTTCTGCATCGGGTTTTTCAACCTCGCCTACCTCTGCCATTGCCTTGATTTCGTCATGGTTAAGAACGCGGTCGAATACATAAACCTCGTCTGCTAAGCCGTCAAAGCCGCCAACCTTTACGTCTTCGAGCACAAGACCTTCTACCTTGAGCTTGTAATCAACAAGACCGTTACGGTAAAGTGTTAAGTATTCACCATCATATGTCAATGTGTGGTTAACGTAACCCTGATAGTTTTCAACGCCGTAGTTGCCGCCTGTGCCGCGTCCGTAGGTTACCCAGCAGTCAGACGAGCCGTAAACGTTACTTGTAACGTAGTCAGTGCCGTCAACTGTGAGAATAACTCTTGCACGGTCTCCTGTAGCTGTTGCACCGTACTGAGTACTCATTGTTTCAACTCTTACTTCAACTGCACCAAGGTCAAGCATTTTGCCCTGGTAGTCACCTTCGAGGTAAATGTCGGCAGAAACTGTGAAGTCGCCATCAATTTCAGCATCTACAAGGTTAGCCGTTTCCTGTGTTGCAAGGAATGCGCCGTCGATAGAAGAATAATCTTCTTCTGCAACTGCATCTGTAAGATCAACTGTCTCTGTGGGAAGAGCCGCTTCTGCATGGATAGCCGTGCAATAGCCCTGTGTTGTGTAAGCATTACTTACAATCCAGTCGTAATAGTCGCCGTGCATCCATGTGAGGCGAATGTCCTTACCCTCGGAATTTCCTATTACATAAGGACGAACGTTGTTCTTCTGAGAGTTCTTTGTAATCTGCTCTGTGGAAACAACCTGTGTACCTGCGTCGTTCATTGTGTACTTGATGATTTCGTAAACTGTGCCGAATACGCCCTCAACAGGTACGGAGCAGTACATAACATTTGTGTTGTCGGGGTCAATTGCCATACCGCCACTGTAACAAAGCTCCAGGCCTGAGCTTGCGCTCTGGTGGAAGGTGCCGCCTGTTGCAAGGTATGTCGCAACCCATTCTGTGCCGTTCCACTTTACGTAGTAATATTGGTGTTCTGTCTTACCACCCGAAATTCGCACCATTGCGATAACGGGCTTGCCGTCCTCTCCTACAGCTGTCTGCCATACCCAGTCACGCATGCTGCCGGGGGCAGTGTCAACAATATGAGACTGTGTTGTATCTGTCTTGTTAACGCTCAATGCACCGTTTGCAATTGTGCTCATTGTATTGCCCTTAATATCCTCAAGGGTCATGTCTTCAATGTTAATCTGGTTGAAGTATACCCAGTTGGGCTGTTCGTTATCGGGATGACCTGTTGTGTATGTCACATAAAGCTTGTCAACACCGTTAGAAGAATACTTTGCATAGGGACGGGCACCTGTAGACTGTACCATCTGGTAGGGTCCGTATGTAAAGGCTGTGTTGCCGTCCTCGTCGGGGATTGATAACTTAGCAATTGTGGGATGCCAGTTGATACCTCTCCACATAAGATAAATGTGGTCGGGGTCATTTTCCATTAAGAAGGGCGAAGGGTATGTTGTGTTAGCACTTGTGTTCAAGCACTTTTCTTCGCCAAGAGTTGTTAAATCGCCGGGCTCCTCGGTTACTCTGTACCAGAAGCAGGCTTCGTCTGTGTGACGGGAGTAGAACACAATAATTCTTTCGTCGGGTAAAACGAGGAATGTGGGGTTATTGTGGTCATCGGGCTGGATATTGGAACGGATTAAAACCTCGTTAACCTCATCTGTAAGGTGGTTAATCTGTGTTGCCTTGATGTCACCGTGAACGTCGATATAGCCTATAATACTAAAATCAAGTGTGCCTTCCTCGTTAGCATAGGAAATGCTTCTGGGGTCAGCAAACCAGCACCATGCACCCTCGTCGTCAATCTCGTAGCCTGAGAATGACTGGCTGTCGTCATACTTGTTATATACAAGAACGATTTCACCACTGCCGTCATCTGTTGCTATTGTAGAAAGTGTGGAGTCCTCTGCTGAGTATGTGTAAATACTGCCGTTTACTTCTGCAGTGTATGCAGGTGTGCCAGAATATGCATATGTACTGCCTGCAATAATGTTGGGAACAGTTTTTTCAGAAGAAGAAACTTCTTTATTACCGTCCATGTATACAGTTCTGATTGTAACTGTTGTTACCTTGCCCTCTTCAATTGTAAGTGTCGGAGGTGTACTTGTATTTGCATCATAAATTCTTATACCGCCCAGGGGAGCTGCCAAACGGAAGGTTACTTCTGTTTTGCCTTCTCTTGCCATCTGACATACATATTCTGTAAGCTTTCGGCTTGAAAGAGTGATTGTCTGACCCGACGCCACTTCATCTTTTTGGTTACCAACAGTAATTGCATCTGTAAGACCAAGGAGTGTAAGGTTTGTCAAACCGGAGGTTGAGCCGGAAACACCGAATTTGCTTGTTTCATCTGAAAGGCTCCATGAGCCTTCAACAGAGTTGCCGTAAACTGCAAGGCGGGCACCGCTTGTCACCTGCTTAACGTTCTTTACGGTTAAACCAAGGGTAACCGTTGACGTGTTGTCAGGGTCAAAATCAGAAGGAATAGCAAATGCAACAAGTGCATGTCTCGCACTACCGAAGTTTGTACCGCTAAGCGAAGACTGGCTTGTTACAGTGCCATCAGTATCTGTAAAGCTACTTGCTGCTTCCCAGCCTGTAGCACCTGTGGAAACAAGGACATTGTCACCATCGGTATCCTTCCATTCGCTACCCGATGAGTTAAAGTATGCTGTTCTTACTGCATTGTTAGATGTAGTTTTGCTCTGCGAAACTTTAAGTGTTGCAGGATATGCACTTGTGCTGTTATAAATCCAAACACCGCCGTAAGGCACAGCAATACGGAAGGTTACCTGGCTCTTTCCTTCGTTTGCCATTTCTTTAACATACTCTGTAAGAGCAATAGAAGAAAGAGTTACTTCCTGGTCAATCTGTCCGCTTGCGGAATTAATAGGACTTGTAAGACCTAAAAGCGGCAAGCTGCCTGTGCCACTGTCACTTCCCGAAACGCCAAAAATGGACTTGTCGGAAGAGGTTGTCCAGGTTGTGTCCACGCTGTTGCCGTAGATGGCAAGGCGTGCACCTGCCTGACCAATCTGCTTTACATATCTTACTGTAAGACCTAATGTAACCTTTGTCACGCTGTCGGCGTCAAAATCCTCGGGAATGTTAAAGGAAACAATCGCCTGTCTTGATGAGCCGAAATTTGTACCACTTGTTACCGTCTGACTTGTTACACTGCCGTCAGTATCGGTAAAAGTGCTTGCCGCATTCCAGTTGTCGGAGCCATTCCAGGCAACGAGAACGCAGCTTGAGCCGCTTTCCGTGCTACCTTCAGTAGTACTAAGCGAGCTTGAGGATGTAAAGAATGCTGTTGTTGCTGATGTTATGGTAGTATCCGCCGCAAAGCTTACAGCGGGCACAAATGCCATAACCATACAGATAGTCAGCATCATTGCTAAAACTTTTTTCATAGTTTAGCTCCCTTCTAAAAAAATTTATATAATAAAATTATATTTTAATTTACAAACACTCAATATTGTGCTATAATACAAGGAAAATTGCAAGGGGGAAATCGCCGTGGAACACATTATTTCTGAAAAAGAAATAAAAAAGCATCTTGATGACGGTGCGCTTCCCGTTTATGTGTTTGACTGCATCGATTCCACAAACCGTTTTGCAAAAACCCTTACCGAGGATTTCGCCCTGGTTGTTGCCGATTGCCAGATGAATGGTCGCGGAAGGCTTAATCGCTCCTTCCACTCGCCCAAGGGTACAGGCATTTATATGAGCCTGAAGGTCAGAATAAATGACCTTTACTCAAACGTGCCCTTTTTAACAACCCTTTGTGCCGTTTGCGTGCACAAGGCAATCAAAAGGCTTTTCGGCTTTGACTGCGGCATCAAATGGGTCAACGATATTTATATAGGTAATAAAAAGGTTTCGGGTATCCTTTGCGAAGCATGCGACGATTCCCACGCAGTTATCGGCATTGGCATCAATTTTTATCCGTCAGTGCTGCCCGAGGAATTAAAAGGTGTTGCAACACACCTTACCGAACATGGCAGCACGGTTACCCGCGAGCAGCTCAGTGCACTCATATGCAACAACATTTTGAAAGCGGTAAAAGCCTTGCCCGATACAGCCTCTATGGAATACTACAAAAAGCATTCCATTGTTATAGGCAAAAAGGTTTTATGTATACAAGGCGACAATTCATTTTCTGCAATTGCAACAGACATTGACCCCTTCGGCGCTCTTGTTGTAGAAACAGCTGACGGATTAAGAAAATTGTCAACGGGTGAAATCACCCTTCGCTTTACTGATTGATGTCAAAATCCAACGGGTCAAACATTGATGTGTCAAACCGTCTTTGCCTTGCCGGGCGTTTGGAAAACGGGTCAAAGGTATATTTCCTGCACACATCGTAAGGCTTAACGTTACCCTTCTTGGTGCACTTGAAATAGTCACCCTCCAGCTCACCGCGGAAAAGGCACATGCTGCAGCTTGCATTTTCACTTATTTTTTTCATTGCAAGTCATCCCTTAATTAAATCTATAAAGCTATTGTACTACATTTTTTTATATTTAACAAGCATTTTATTACAGGAGGTTTTCCTTATGACAAAACTCATACATAACGGCGTTTATCTGAAAAACGGCAGAGAGCTGGTGGAAAGCGGCGCAAATCTGCCTTCCCCCGAGGTTGCCCGCGAAAGCACAATGGCGTATCAGATAATGCGCGCACACTGCGTAACAGACAATAAGACAAAGATGAACATCAAGTTTGACTCGCTTATTTCTCACGATATTACCTACGTAGGCATTATCCAGACAGCACGCGGCAGCGGTCTTAAAGAATTTCCCGTGCCCTATGCCCTCACAAACTGCCACAACTCCCTTTGTGCGGTAGGCGGTACAATCAATGAAGACGACCATGTTTTCGGTCTTAGTGCCGCTAAACGCTACGGCGGTATATATGTTCCTGCAAACCAGGCTGTTATCCACCAGTATGCGCGTGAAATGATGGCAAAGGGCGGCGGCATGATGCTGGGAAGTGACTCACACACACGCTATGGTGCGCTCGGCACAATGGCTATCGGTGAAGGCGGGCCCGAATTAGTTAAGCAGCTTCTTTGTAACACCTACGATGTTCCCAATCCCGATGTTGTGCTTGTTTATCTTACAGGCACGCCCAAAAAGGGCGTTGGTCCTCACGACGTTGCATTGGAGCTTGTTCGTGCTACTTTTAAAAACGGCTTTGTAAAGAACAGCGTGCTCGAGTTCTGCGGTGACGGCATTGAAAGCCTTCCCATGGATTTCAGAATAGGCATCGATGTTATGACAACAGAAACAACCTGTCTTTCCTCTATCTGGGAAACAGACGAAAAGGTTGAAGCCTTCTACCAAAACCACGGCAGAGGACAGGACTACAAAAAAATGGCACCCGGCAGTGTTGCATATTACGACAGAGCTGTTGTTATTGACCTTAGTAAGATTGAATGTATGATTGCTCTGCCCTTCCATCCCTCCGAAGCTTATTCCATTAAGGAATTCAATGAAAATGCTGCCGACATTCTCCGCGGCGTTGAATTAAGAGCCGAAGAGCAGTTTGGTAAAAAGGCTCAGCTTCACCTTACAGAAAAATTACAGAACGGTAAGTTCATGGTTGACCAGGGCGTTATTGCAGGCTGCTCGGGCGGTATGTTTGACAACATAATGGAGGCTGCTGCAATACTTGACGGCGGCAATATAGGAAACAGTTATTTCTCACTTTCAGTTTACCCCTCCTCCGTGCCCATTAACCTTGCACTTATAAAGAATGGTGCACAGGCTGCATTACTTGAAGCAGGCGCGCTCTTTAAGCCTTGCTTCTGCGGTCCCTGCTTCGGTGCAGGCGACGTGCCCTCAAACAACGGCTTCTCCATCCGCCATACAACACGTAACTTCCCCAACCGCGAAGGCAGCAAGCCCGGCGAGGGACAGCTCAGTGGCGTAGCACTTATGGATGCTCGTTCTATTGCCGCAACAGCTAAAAATGGCGGCGTGCTCACAGCTGCAAGCGATATTGAATACGATTACACACCTTCTGAATACACCTTCGACAAGGGCGTTTACGAAAGAAGGGTATACCAGGGCTTCGGCAAGGCTGACCCGGATAGCGAATTAAAGCTTGGTCCCAACATTACAGACTGGCCCAAAATGAATGCTTTAACTGACAACTTACTTGTTAAGCTGGCGGCTGTGCTCCATGACGATGTTACAACAACAGACGAGCTTATCCCCTCGGGTGAAACCTCCAGCTACCGTAGTAACCCCCTCCGCCTGGCTGAATTTGCACTTTCCCGCCGTGAGCCCGAATACGTTAACCGCTCAAAGGCAGTAGCTGCAACAGAAGCCCAGCGCCTTGCAGGAAGCACTCCTGAAGAGCTTATCAAGGTGCTTTCCCGTGTAACAGACAATGCAGATGAAGCTATAAAGAACACACAGTTCGGCTCTGCTATTTACGCCCGGAAGCCCGGCGACGGCTCTGCCCGTGAACAGGCGGCAAGCTGTCAGAAGGTATTGGGCGGCTTTGCAAACATCTGTAAGGAATTTGCCACAAAGCGCTACAGAAGTAACTGTATCAACTGGGGTATTCTTCCCTTTACAACAGAGGACGAATTTAACTACGATGTAAATGACTACGTTTTCGTACCCGATATCCGTGAGAAAATATTAACAGGCGTTGAAGAAATCCCCGCAAAGGTTATTACAAAGGATTCAGTTCATGACATCACACTTTATGTGAAGGGGCTCACAGAAGACGAAAAGGATATTATCCTCAAAGGCTGCCTCATGAACTACTACGCAGCAAAAATGCAATAAAAATGATATGCTACGTCATGATATGGCTACACCATGATATAAAACCTTGCGGTTTCATGATATGCTAACGCATTTCGGTAGATTTGTACCCCAAGGGCACTTCCTCGCTTCGCTCACGGCGCTCGCAAATCTTATATATAATAAAACGAAAAATCTCTGATTTTTCTACCTTAATGAGCCAAAGGCTCATATCATGTCGCAAAGCGATATATCATGCGAAGCATTTCATGCGCCAAGCGCATATCATCCCATCTTATTATGAAAGGAAAATCCCCATGGAAAAAATTAAAATGCTTAACCCCATCGTCGAAATGGACGGCGATGAAATGACCAGAATTCTCTGGAAAATGATTAAGGACGAGCTTTTAGAGCCCTTTGTTGAATTAAATACGGAATATTATGACCTTGGTCTTCCCCACCGTGACGAAACAGGTGACAAAGTTACTTATGAGGCAGGCGAAGCAATAAAGAAGCATCACGTTGGTGTAAAGTGTGCCACAATTACACCCAACGCACAGCGTGTTGAGGAATATAAGCTCCACGAAATGTGGAAGAGCCCCAACGGCACAATCCGTGCAATATTGGACGGCACAGTTTTCCGTGCTCCCATCTTAGTTAAGAATGTTTCTCCTGCGGTCAAGAACTGGAAGGCTCCCATCACCATTGCCCGTCACGCTTACGGCGATGTTTACAAGGGAACGGAATACAGAGTACCATCAAGCGGCAAGGCAGAACTCGTTTTCACAACAAATGAAGGCGAAATCTTCCGTGAAACAATTTATGACTTTGAATGTGCAGGCGTATTGCAGGGGCTTTATAACAAGGATTCCTCCATTGTTTCCTTTGCTAAATCCTGCTTTGAATATGCACTTTCCACAAAGCAGGATTTGTGGTTTTCTACAAAGGACACAATCAGCAAAAAGTATGACCAGACCTTCAAATTAATTTTCCAGGATATTTTTGAAAAGGAATATAAGGAAAAGTTCGACAAGGCTGGCATTGAATACTTCTACACACTTATTGACGATGCCGTTGCACGTGTTATCAGAAGCGAAGGTGGCTTTATCTGGGCTTGTAAGAACTACGACGGCGACGTTATGAGTGACATGGTTTCCACAGCCTTCGGCTCTCTTGCAATGATGACAAGTGTTCTGGTTTCTCCCGACGGCAACTTTGAATACGAGGCTGCACACGGCACAGTTACACGCCACTACTACCGCTACCTTAAGGGCGAGGAAACGAGTACAAACCCCATCGCAACAATCTTTGCATGGACAGGTGCTCTCCGTAAGAGAGGCGAACTCGATAACACACCCGACCTTGTTACATTCGCCGACAAACTCGAAAAAGCTTGTATCGACACAATTGAATCAGGCATTGTTACAAAGGACCTGGCTCTTCTCGCTGAAGGCGAAACAACCTCTGTTAATTCCGCTGACTTCTTGAAGGCAATAAGAGCAAATCTTGAAAAGAGCCTTTAATCCGGAGGAATTGCTATGAAAAAAATATATCTTGCAGGGGGCTGCTTCTGGGGCCTGCAGAAATACATGGACCAGTTCAAGGGCATTTTGGAAACGACCGTAGGCTATGCCAACGGCAAAACCGAAAGCCCCACATATGAGGATGTAAAAAGCCAGGTGAGTGACCACAGCGAAACCGTTGAGGTCATTTATGACCCTTCTATCATTTCGCTTCGTGAAATTTTGGAAAAATACTATGTGGTTATTGACCCCACAAGCCTTAACAAGCAGGGCGAGGACGAAGGCAGAAGCTACCGCACGGGCATTTACTACACAGATGCTGCCGACCTTGATATAATAAACGAGGTGACAGCTTCCATTCAGGCAAAGAACACCGAAAAGGTCGTTGTTGAAATAGAGCCTTTGAAGGGTTTTTACCCTGCCGAGGAATACCATCAGAAATATTTAGAAAAAAATCCCCAGGGCTATTGCCACATCGGCGGATGCTTTTTCGGGTAATAAAAATAACAGCTTCATTCGTTTTTGAATGAAGCTGTTATTTTTTGTTATCAACTCTTCCCACGAGATAATCAATGGAAACGCCATACAAATCGGCAATTCTTATGAGAATTTCAATTTTTGGCTCTCGCGTCATAAGCTCATAATTCTGGTATGTCTTTTCCGTAATATCGCAGTATATTGCCGCCTGAAGCTGTGTATAGCCATTTTCTTTCCTGCACTCTTTCAACCGTTCTGCTAAAACTTTTCTCATACATTATCACCTACAATTGTTCTTGACAAAAACAGTATATCGAATTAAAATATCCAACATGCCAACAATCGTTGGTGTCTATTGTTGGGAGCGATTATTATGGCGGAATTTTGCATGGAATGTCTGAATAGAATTAATGGAACAAACTTTAAAGAAGAAGACTTTATAATGTCCGAAGCCCTTGAATTCTGTGAAGAGTGCTGTAAATTCAAGCATATAGTGTTGGTGAGGAAGGATGCATGTTATTTTCATCGCTTTCGCAATCTTTTCAAAAGAAGAGCCGATTAAATCGGCTCTTCTTTTATTTAAGTATATCCTTTATTAATTCTGTCTCAATCACAAACTCAGGGCAACCTTCACTTCCTGCCGCAATTTCGTATTTGTCAAAGCATACCACTATATTATCCTCTTCATTTATAAAGAAGCTTTGATTTTCTTCTATGCCTTTGAATCCTTCGGTGAATTCATCATCTTCTACCCAATATGCTCCGCCGTTTTCGTTTCTCCTTATCATTTCATTTTTTATAATCTCGCTTATAGGCTCAGCATAGTCAACATTTTCCTTAAAAAGCCCCTTAAGTGTCATGATCTCGCCTGTATGCTTGTCAACAGTATAGAACTTATGAGTTGTAGACGACGAACCGACAAGATTGTAAAAGTAAATATCTATTGCGTAATAATCATCATTATCCGTGCGGATGGTATAATCACTCCCCACACCCATGTGTACATCGTCACCGTATGCCGCCTGAAGCATAAGTGCCTCTTTTTCAAACGCTGCAATGAGCCTGTCAGCATTGTCTCCAAGCTCTTCATTTATTTGATTCATGAGTTCTTCATCGCGAAGCCCTTCAATTTTAGGTGTAACAATTTCTGCTTCGCTTCCACCTATTTTGTTTTCATATCTGTTTAAAGTAACAACTCTCACAATATCACCTAAAACAGGCACATCGCTCATTGCATATGCTAACGAGGGCGAAACATTTGTGCTTACCGTTACCGCAATCAAAAGCACTGCTACAGTACCGCCTGCAATCTTTGTTATATTGCCTATTTTATTTCTGACAATTTTCCTCTTAACGCTTTTCTTTAAACCCTCGCCTGCTACTATGTTTTCATTTCCGTTTAAAAAATCGTACATTACTCTATCTCCCTTCTGAGCTTTTTTATCCCCGTATAAAATCGTGTTTTTGCCGTATTTTCGCTTATGTCAAGCACCCTGCCGATTTCTGCAAAGGTTAAATCATCACAGCATTTTAAAACAATCACAGCTTTTAAATTTTCCTCCAGACAGTTAATCATGCTTTCAAAGTTGAGGCGTGAATAATCATCCTCAGTGAAGCCTCGCTCAATCTTTTCCGGTTCAAGCGCTATGCACCGTCCGTTTTTCTTCAACGTTGTGAGTGCAGTGTTTGCCACAATCGAATAAAACCAGCATTTGATACTGTCCTCATTTTTTATTCTGCCGACCGCCTTCAGCGCCTTTACCACACTGTCATTGACAACGTCCTCAGCATCGGCTTTGTTTCTCAGGTATGTATATGCAAATCTGTATACACTATCCAGATTTTCCTCTAAAAACCGCTCCAGCTGTTTTCTCTTCCGCATTTATCTCACTCCTTTGTGTTTTCTAACGGTCCGTTCACCCATTAGACTATTTATCCGGCAAAATAGTTTGAGCTTTTTTTATTTTATCACACTTTTTCTTTTTAGTTAAGATACAGTAAAAAATCATTTCACTATTTGACTTTCCCTTGTTTTTCAATTACAATTATCTTGGTGATATATATGAAAAATAACAGCATTTTAAAAAATACGGTACATACAATCGTTATACTGACCTGTGCATTTTTTCTTTCGCTGTTGATAGACAAGTTTTTCAGTGCATCGGGGCTTGTGAGTGCAATTTTTGTGCTTGCGGTGTTTCTTGTGTCCCTTTTGACACAAGGCTATGTTTACGGGCTTATATCGGCTTTTATCAGTATGCTTGCTGTAAATTTTGCCTTCACCTTCCCTTATTTTGAGTTCAATTTCACAATTCAGGAAAATGCCATATCGGCAGTAATTCTCATTGCGGTAACCTCCCTTTCCTGTGCACTCACTGCAAAAATAAGGCATCACGAAGCACTGCAGACAGAAACCGAAAAGGAAAAGATGCGCGCCAATCTGTTGCGTGCCATTTCTCATGACCTCAGAACTCCCCTTACGGCGATATATGGCTCAGCATCAACAATGGCTGACAACTACACAACGCGTTCCGATGAGGATAAGCTCACAATGCTCACAGGCATCAAGGACGACTCTCAGTGGCTTATCCGCATGGTGGAAAACCTTTTATCCATAACTAAGTTTGACACAGACAACGTAAAGCTGATAAAGTCCTCCACTGTTCTGGAGGAGCTTATCGATTCTTCGTTGTCAAAATTTCATAAGCGTTATCCCGACATTGCAGTTGAAATTGATATTCCCGAGGATTTTGTAACTGTTATGGCAGACCCGCTCCTTATTGAGCAGGTGCTCATAAACCTGCTTGAGAATACTGTTCAGCACGCAAAGGGCTTTACACGTCTTTCGCTCAAGGTGTTTACCTTGGGCAAGCAAGCCATTTTCGAGGTAAAGGACGATGGCAGCGGCATTGACCCCGATGTTTTAAAAACTATTTTCACATCCTTTTCACACAGCAATACTTCCGACGGAAAAACCCATTCAATGGGTATAGGGCTTTCGGTCTGCGCAACAATAATAAAGGCTCACGGTGGGTGTATAAGTGCCGAAAATGACAAGGACGGCGGTGCCGTATTCAGGTTTACACTTGACTTGGAGGAAAGCATATGAACAACAAATATAAAATACTTGTAATTGAAGACGAAGCCAACATATTGAGATTTGTAACTGCACTTTTACAGGCAAACAATTATTTTGTAATAGCTGCCGAAACTGCTGAAAAAGGGCTTCTCATGTTCACATCCCACCACCCGGATTTAGTGGTGCTCGACCTGGGGCTTCCCGACCGTGACGGCACACTGCTTCTTCAGGATATAAGAAAAACATCCCCTGTTCCCGTTATGGTGCTTTCTGCACGCAGTGAGGAAAGCGACAAGGTGGAAGCTTTGGACATGGGCGCTAACGACTATGTTACAAAGCCCTTCGGCTCACAGGAATTTGCCGCACGTGTCAGAAGCATACTCCGCTCAAACCGTCACAGTGCCGAGGAGGGCAAGCTCCCCGGAGGTAAGTTTACCTCGGGTGAAATGACCATTGATTACGACGCCCGCAAGTTCTATATATATGATACGGAAATTAAGCTTACACAGACGGAGTTCAACATTATAGCCCTCCTTAGCGAGCATTTCGGCAAGGTTATGACCTATTCTGCCATATCAAAGGAAATATGGGGCTATTTTGACTCGGGCAGCACAAAAAAGCTGCAGGTTAATATGGCAAATATACGCAAAAAGCTCTCATTAAAGCCGGGCGAGAATAAATTTATTTCAAACGAGCTTGGGGTAGGCTACAGAATGCATTAATTTTTAAAAGACGAGGTTGTTATCTCGTCTTTTTTTTACATACAATTAACAATCTTTACTCACTCTTTACCGCATCTTTACCTTTTTTATGATAAGATAACTCTGTAAGTCGGTTTATTTTACATAAACTTTAGTTTTATTGTTTCATAAACAGGCAAAATTAAAAATGAAAATAAGAAAGGAATTAATTTCTATGGCAGACGTATTAGGATTTGATTTACTTGGTCTTATCGGTGGTCTGTGCTTGTTCCTGTTTGGTATGAATCTTATGGGTGAAGCACTTGAAAAACGCGCAGGCGACCAGTTAACAGCTCTTATCGGCCGTCTTACAGACAACAGATTCATGGGCTTTCTGACAGGTCTTGGTGTAACAGCCATTATCCAGTCCTCTTCCGCAACAACAGTTATGGTTGTAGGCTTTGTTAACTCCGGTGTTATGACTCTTAAGCAGTCCATCGGCGTTATCATGGGTGCCAACATCGGTACAACAGTTACAGCCTGGATATTGAGCTTAGGCGGCATCGGCGAAGGCGCAGGTGTTATCCTTCAGCTTTTTAAGCCTTCCACCTTCACACCAATCCTGGCTCTTGTAGGTATTATCCTCTACATGTTCACAAAGTCAAGCAAGAAGCAGGCTACAGGTATGATTTTCCTCGGCTTTGCAACACTTATGTTCGGTATGGATGCAATGAGTGCATCTGTTGAAGCTCTTCGTGACAACGAAGCCTTCTGCAGCATTCTCACAATGTTCTCCGAGCCTATCTTAGGTGTTCTTGCAGGTGCAATTTTAACAGCAATCATCCAGTCTTCTTCCGCATCTGTAGGTATTCTTCAGGCGCTTGCAAGCTCAACCGGTGCAGTTACAATCGGTGCGGCTCTTCCCATTATCATGGGTCAGAACATCGGTACATGTATTACAGCTGTGCTTTCCTCCTTCGGTGCAAACCGTAACGCAAAGAGAGTTGCAGTTGTTCACCTTTCCTTCAACGTTATCGGTACAACAATTCTTCTTACGGTGCTTTATATTGTAAGAGCTACACTTGCTCCTCCGATTCTTAATGTATCCGCAGACTATGTAAGCATTTCAGTTTCTCATACACTCTTCAACGTAATCGTTACAGCTATCCTCTTCCCCTGCGCAGGTCTTCTTGAAAAGATTGCCCGCAAGGTTGTTCCCGATGCAAAGATTCAGGAGGTTGAAACAGAGCTCGACGAAAGACTTCTCGGCACACCCTCCATTGCTCTTGAAAACTGCTACAACTACACAGAAAAGATGGCACAGTGCGCTGTTGACTCTTTAAAAGCAAGTATTGATACAATCGGCAACTATTCCGACACAAAGGCAGAAGAGCTTATGGAAGCCGAAGGCAAGGTTGACCACTTTGAAGACGTTATCGGCAACTACCTGGTTAAGCTTTCAAGCCACAACCTCGACGATTCTGACAGCACACGTGTTGCACGCCTTTTAAAGGTTATCGGTGACTTGGAACGTATTTCTGACCACAGCATCAACATTCTTAAGTCTGCTGAAGAAATCCGAGATAAGGACATTAAGTTCTCCGTATCCGCACAGGGCGAAATCAAGGTGCTCGGCGATGCAGTAAACGAAATTCTTGACCTTACGCTTAAAGCATTTACCGAAGACAACCTTGAAGCTGCAGCGTTGGTTGAGCCCTTGGAGCAGGCAATTGACAAGCTCAAGAGCGAAATGCACCTTCGTCACATCTACCGCTTGCAGAACGGCAGATGCAGCATTGAAACAGGCTTTGTGCTCTCTGACCTTCTCACAAACCTTGAGAGAGTTTCGGACCACTGTTCAAATATTGCAGGCTGCATTATTGAAACAAGCCACAACACAATGAATCTTCATGAAGGTATGAAGGCTCTTAAGAGCGAAGACCCCACATTCAAGGAAAAATACAAGGCATATCTTGCAAAGTACACTCTGCCCGAAATGCAGAGAAGCTGACAAGTAAATTAAAAACCGCCCTCAGGGGCGGTTTTTTGTTGCAGATAATGCACATTATCAAAATTCTTGAGTTTTCCCCTTATTTATGTTATTATAGTATACAATAAAGGAGGTTTTTTATGAATTACCGCACGGATAAATACGGAAATCAATTATCACAGCTCGGTTTTGGCTGTATGCGTTTTTCCTCAAGCATGGGTAAAATTGATTTTGAAAAAGCTGAAAAAGAAATAATGACCGCCTACCATAATGGTGTGAACTATTTTGACACTGCCTATATATACCCCGGTAGCGAAGTACTTCTTGGAAAGGTTTTTGAAAAAAACAACATAAGGGACAAGGTAAACATAGCAACCAAGCTTCCCCACTACTTAATCAAAACCCGCGAAGGACTTGACAGGCTGTTTGATGAGGAATTAAAGCGTCTCCGCTCTGACTATGTGGATTATTATCTTATGCATATGCTTACCGACATTTCCGCATGGAACCGCCTTTGCGACATGGGTATTAAGGAATGGATTGCCGAAAAGAAAAAAAGCGGTCAGATACGCCAGGTGGGGTTTTCCTACCACGGAAACTCTGAGGTTTTCTGTCAGCTTGTGGATGCGTACGACTGGGATTTTTGCATGATTCAGTATAACTATATGGATGAACACACGCAGGCAGGCAAACGCGGACTTTTGTATGCCAATAAAAAAGGCTTGCCCGTATTTATTATGGAGCCTCTTCGTGGCGGAAGGTTGGTTAACAATCTGCCCACAGCTGCCAGGAAGATTTTTGCTGACTACAAGAAGCAGTATTCACCTGCTGCATGGGCATTCAGATGGCTCTGGAATCAAAAAGAGGTTACCCTTGTTCTTTCGGGCATGAACTCAACTGACATGGTTATGGAAAACATCAAGACAGCATCAGATGCCAACGTGGGCGATTTATCCTCCGACGACCAGGCAATGCTTAACAGTGTTGTTGATGCAATCAATTCAAAAATCAAGGTTGGCTGCACCGGCTGTGGTTATTGCACACCCTGCCCGAAAATGGTGGATATTCCCGGCACCTTTGCCGCATACAACCGCCTTTACACCGACGGAAAATACACAGCCTTGAAAGAATATGTTATGTGCACAGCCTTAAGAAAAAACTCCACAGCAGCCTCCAACTGCATACAATGCGGAAAGTGTGAAGCTCACTGCCCCCAGGGAATTGACATCCGCAATAAGCTAAAGGATGCTCAGAAGGAGCTGGAAGGACCGCTTTATAGAATTGCGCGCAAAATTTCATCATTATTTGTACATTTTTAAAGGATTAAAAAGAGCTTTGGTGCTAAAACCAAAGCTCTCTTTTGTTATCAGTTAAATATAAAATACGCTAAAACGATAATGCCAAGCACAATTCTGTACCAGCCGAATGCCTTGAAATCGTGCTTTTTAATGTAGCCCATAAGGAATTTGATTGCCAGAATTGAAACAACAAATGCTACAAGCATGCCCACAACCAAAACTGCAAGCTCTATCTTTTCAAAGCCAAGCCCAAATTTCAAAAGCTTCAGCGCACTTGCACCAAACATTACGGGAATTGCCAAGAAGAATGTAAACTCAGCTGCCAATTCTCTCGATGTGCCGATTAAAATACCGCCGATGATTGTTGAGCCTGAGCGGCTTGTTCCGGGGATTAAGCTAAGGGTCTGAAATGCACCTATGAGAAGAGCATCCTTGAAGGTAAGCTCGTTAAGGCTTGTAATGCGTGCTGTCCGCTTTTTGTTGTAGTTTTCAATAAATATGAATACAACGCCGTAGAAAATAAGTGCAACAGCAACCACAATGCCGTTATGTAAATGCTCATCCATCCAGTCATCAAGGGGAAGCCCTATAACCATTGCAGGCAAGCAGGCAACAACAATCTTGAGCCAGAGAACAATTTTGTCAATATCGCACCATTTCGAAACAAGGCTTCCTTCTCTTCCCTTGGGCATGCGGAAGGGCCACAGCTTGCTCCAATAAAGAACAACCACTGCCAGTATTGCACCAAGCTGAATTACAACATTGAACATTTCCATAAACTCAGCGCTTTGCTTAAGCTTTACAAATTCATCCACTAAAATAAGATGCCCTGTACTGCTTATGGGAAGCCATTCGGTGATACCTTCAATAACGCCCAGAAGAATAACCTTTAACCATTCTATAAAGTTCATAAAAAATACCCTCTTTCCTGCTTATTATACCATATTTATTTATGCGGAACAAGATATTTCAATGTTTTTTATTCATACACTTCGCTTAAAGGCACCATGCCTGTTATGCTGTTCCACACCATGAGCTTGTCGCCGCTTTTAACAGTAATGTCTGCAGTTGCCTCGCCGTCAGCAAATGAGAGGGGCTTTATTGTTACTATTCCCTGATCTGAAACGTGTATCAGTATTGCCTTGGTAACGCTTTCCGATGTTACGGTAACGGAGCCTTCCGAGTAGGTCATCACTGCCTCGGGCTCAATTACAACGGGTACAACATCAAGTCCGTTTATGTAGCCGCCGTAGGACTGTGCACCTCTATTGATTGCCACATCCAGCACACCGTCTGTTACCTTTACCTCAAAAGTGTATGTGGCAGCGCTTGTGGAGTGAAGATTGCCCGATGCCACACCCTCCACAACGTAGCTTGTACCGTAGCCTGAGTTCCAGCAGCCGTAATGTATTGTCACAATGTAGTCTCCGTTGGGAAGCTTTGCCTTGAAATTGGTTGTGCCCTGCACCTGGTCAAAATGCAGGTTGTCATAGCCCGAGGGTATGCCTCCGGGAGCACGTGTCATGTCGTACTGCGAGGAGCCTTCGGCAAAGCCATAGCGTGCAGTTCCCGAATATACGGTTGCCGCGTTGACCTTTGTATAGCCCTCCTGAACGCTTCCGTCGCCGAAGTCAAAATGATATTCGGGCGTTAAAATTTCCAAGCCGTTTATGTAGCCACCATAAGCTTTGTCGCCCTTTTTAATTTCCATTTCAAACATTCCGTCGGTTATTTCAACCTCTGTAACATACTCAGTTGCATCAGTTGAATAAAGGTTGCCTGTATTCACGCCTTCGATTGTAAAGCTCGTGCCAAAGCTTGTGTTCCAGCTTCCGTAATGAACAACAACCGTGTATTTTCCGTTGGGCACCTCTGCTTTGAAGGTGCCCTCGCCTGTTACCTGGTCGTTATGCACGGCTTCATAGCCCGAGGGAATGTTATAGGGTGCGCGTGCCATGTTCCCCAAAGCACTTACAAAGCCGTAAGGCGAAGAGGTTGAATACAGCTTTGATGCATCCACCTTTACAAAGCCCGATTGCACATCGCCCGAGCCAAAGTCAAACTTCATGGGCTGTCCGGGCACTGTCACACTAAAGGAGCGGTTAATGGTAAAATCGCCGTAGGTAACGCTTGCCATAAGCACTACCGTGGCATCCCCTGCCGAGGGACGGTTAACAGCTGTTATTTTATTGTTTGTTACTGTAATAGCTGCAGAAGAGCTTGTCCAGGAAATACTTGAGCCGTTTGTGCCCTTTGTGGGAAGGGTTAAGTCACCCTTTGACTTTACTGTTGCAGTTGAAAGCGTAATCTTTTCTGCGTCCGCCTTGGCTTTTTCATAGTTTTCGCCAAGCTCAACTGTTTCGGGGGAAGGTGTTACAACACCCTCGGGGAATGCATCCACCGTAAGGTCGTTTATGTAGTATTCAATATTGTTGTAGCCCTGACCCAAGTAGTCGCCCATGGCATCGTTTTTTGATGTGTCAAGACCACGTGCCATTTCCCACTCGTCGCTCATGCCGTCGTTGTCGGCATCTGTTATTTCCTTTTGTGTAATTGGTGTGGGATAATACTCGTCATAGTTCATTTCCTTGATGCTGTACTTTTCAATAGCCTCGTTCAAGGCTGTATCGCTGGAGGTAAGCGTAGAAAAGTCACGGCCGCCTGTTAAGTAGCCTGTGCCTGTTTTTGCTTCGTACATAACCTGTTGGTCGATTTTGGGTCTTAAATTTGCACTTATGCCTGCACCTGCGTGCTGGAGTACGGTTTCAAATGCCTTGTCAGCAGTTTGTGCATTGTATGCCACGGATGCGTTCTGCCCCTGACTGTCGTACACTGCTACAGGTGTTGTAATTTCAATATCTGACCTTGAAAGACCTGAAGAACCGAAATCAAAGCCGTTCCAGTTATCGGTGTTCATAACAGTATTATAATCTGCACCTGTGCTTGTTACCATTTTGTTGCCTGTGAGGTAAAAACGGAATTTGTGGTAATCGGTACCGCTGGAAAGGTCCACATAGCGGTAGCCGCCTGTTGTGGAAAGCCCTGCCTTGAAGTAGTTGCCCACATAGTTAACCTGTCCGAAGGTGCCGTAGGCTGTCTGGTAGCCCCAGTTATATATAACGTTGTTTACATAGTCGATTGCGCCTGTTGACTTGCCGCGGTAATTACGGGAAATGTTGTGAGCAATCATGTTGTGGTGCCAGGTGTTGTTTGCCTTGCCCAGCATTATGCCAAAGCCGTGAGCGCCCTTTGAGTGGTAGGAAATACAGTTGGAGGGACCAATGATGGAATACTGCACGGTCTGGTTCTGGTTATTTGAATACAAGCCGAACTGCTCGTCGTTAGCCCAGCCTATGGAGCAATGGTCAATGATGGAGTTTGAGCCCTTGTCGCCACCCCAGGCGTCGCACTCGCTTGAGCCGTTTTCGCCAGGACGGGAGGACACAAAGCGGATAATAATATTATCGCCGCCCATGCCTATTTTACCGCCGCGGAGGGTAATGCCGCCGCCACCGGGCGCCGTCTGCCCTGCGATGGTGTTGTTGCCCTTTACAACAACGTCGCCACTAAGTTCAATAGTGCCGCCAACGTCGAACACAATAATTCTGTTTGATGCAGACACCGCGTCACGGAAGGAGCCTGCTCCGCTGTCGTTAAGGTTTGTTACATGGTAAACCGTGCCGCCTCTGCCGCCTGTAGCGTAGCGCCCTGCGCCCTCTGCGCCCGGGAACGCAACTATGGGCGTTGCCGCACCTACGGTTATGTAATGTGAAAATGTTGCACCTATAATTGCAAGCATCAATATTAACGAAACAAGTCTTTTTTTCATTATTATCCCCTCCATATAGTTTTAGTTTATCATTTTTACAGGCTATTGTACATATAAAAATGTTGAAAAAATGCCTGTTTTAAAACAAGCAGCAGCGTAAGGGTCAACTCTGTCTGGTTCAAAAAGAAAAAACTGCCCCAAAGGACAGTTTTCTTTTTGGTGCGGATGACAGGGGTTGAACCTGCACGCCAAAGGCACCAGAACCTAAATCTGGCACGTCTGCCAATTCCGCCACATCCGCATTTTAATTTAAATGAACAAATTCCCCTTCCGGAAAATTTGTTCATTTAATTAAGTATTTTGCATTTTACTTATTAAGATATTCCTTGAACACCACTTCTAACAGCTCATCGCGCTCGAAGCGTGTAATCATGCCTCGTGCGCCCTTATGGCTTGTAATATAAGTCGGGTCGCCTGACATAATATACCCAACCATCTGGCTTATGGGGTTATAGCCCTTTTCCACCAATGCTGCATGTACGTGAGCAAGAATTGCCTTAATTTCATCGTCACGGTTATTGCCGAGTTCAATTTTTGTTGTAAAATTTGTCAACGTAATCAACCCTTTCTTATTTATTCAAAAAGTCCTGCACATAAATGTCTTTTTTCATTTCTGCACGACGCTTTTCTGCTTCCTTTTCCTTTTCGAGCCTTCTTGCCTCTGCCCGTTGCTTTCTGCGTTTGTTATAGTTGTACTGTCTTATTATAACCAGAGCAATGAAAAACAGAACAAAGGGAAGATACAGCCACGGAGAAGTGAAGATAGATGCAACCACCCCAAGAACATTCTTGATGGGATCAAAGGCATAATCCTTTGTGGCTATAAGCGGGATGGTACCGATAGAAACGTTGTCCACAAAATATTCAGCCTCGCCCAGCACTTCGCCGCGGGAAATGGGCGCCTTTATGTTTTTGTGAACAGTTTCCTTGTGGGTAACCTCACCCATTACCTCGTTGACACCGATAAGCTTTGACAGGCTTCCGCCTGCTTCCAGAAGCACTCTGTTTTCGCCCTTAGCGCTCTTTATTGGAGCCTGGGCAACAATACTGCCTTCACTTACAAGGCTTTCGCTCTTGTAATTTGTGAAGCCGTATTCAAAAAGATTTTTTGTGTCAACATAGTCCATCATGTCCAATTCCACAACATCTGCGCCGAGAACTACGCTGATAAGACTGATACCGTTCTTTTCTGCGCTTGCCACCAGGCAACGCTTTGCATCGTTCGTAAAGCCTGTTTTGATGCCTGTGGCGTATTTATAGTAATACTTTGCTGTTTTTTTCTTGGATATAAGATGGTTGGTATTGATAAGCCGTCTCTCTTTATCATATTTTTCCGTAGGAGGAATTATGTACACATCTGTTTTGACCATTTCACGGAAAACCTCGTTTTCCATAACGGCAAGTGCCAGAGTTGCAAGGTCAGCTGCTGTTGTATAGTGCAGCGGGTCATGGGCACCGCTGGCGTTCATGTAGTTGGTGTTTTTCATGCCAAGCTCCAACGCACGGGTGTTCATAAGCTTTATAAACTCATCCACACTGCCCGAAATGCGCTCACCAAGCACGTTTGCCGCATCGCCTGCCGAAGCAAGAAGCAAGCCGTACAGAAGCTGACGCACTGTAAGTGTTTCGTCACTTAATATTCCTATGTTTGTATGTCCCGGAGGCAAAAGGCTGACAGCGGAGCTTGTTGCAGTAACTTCTTCATCAAGCTCAAGCTTTTCCAATGCCAGAAGTGCAACCATTATTTTGGTTGTACTCGCCGGAAACATCCTCTGATTTTCATTTTTTCCGTATAATATATCTCCGTTGTCGGCATTTATGAGCAAAACCGCTCCCGCCGCCGTTGCAGGAGGCTCAGCATTTGCACTTATGCCTAAAGACAAAAGCATTGAAGCAATAACAACAATCGCTGCTATTCTCACCAAATTACGACTCATCAGTTTTTTCCTCTCAATTTTAATTTACATATGCCAACGGGTCTGTTGTAGAGCCGTTAATGCGCACCTCAAAATGCAGGTGGTTACCTGTGGAAACGCCCGTGGAGCCAACCTTTGCGATGGTCTGTCCGCGCGTTACCTTGTCACCCACCTTAACCAGAAGCGAGCTGCAGTGAGCATAAAGTGTTGTAAGACCGCTGCCGTGGCTTACAACAACGTACTTGCCGTAGCCTGAGCCGTATGTAGCAGTGGTAACTGTACCCGACTCAGCCGCAACAATGGCACTGCCGTAGCCTGCACCAATGTCAATGCCTGCGTGGAACTTCCTTGTTTTATACACGGGGTGAATTCTGTATCCGTATTTGGAAGTAACCCTCTGGCTTGCGGGAACGGGCCACAAAAACTTACCTGTGCCTGTGTATTTTGTCTGCGTTCCATTCTGCGCTTCCCTCGCTGCCTGAGCCTGAAGCTCCTTCTGGATTTTCTGCTCGTCTGCCTCTGCCTTTTCGTATGCCTTTGCATACTCCGCTTCGTCGGCATAGAGCTGGTCTAAAAGAGCCTGCTTTGCCTCAAGACGGTAGCCGAGCTCAATTTTCATGTTTGCAAGCTCAACCTCCTTTGCTTCAAGGTTTGCCTTCTCAAGCTCCAAAGCAGCCTTTGCCTGGGCAAGAGCGTCTCTTGTCGCTTTCATTTCGCCAAGGATTTTTCTGTCGTATTCAACAATTTCCCTGACCATTTCAATTCTTGAGAGAAAGTCGCCGAAGCTGGATGCGCCTAAAAGCACTTCAAGATAAGAGGAGGTGCCGTTTTCGTACATGATGCGGGCACGTGTTTTGAAATCCTCATCGTATTCCATACAGTTCTCTTCTGCAATCTTAAGCTCCTCTTCCCGTATGAGAAGGTCTGCCTTTGATTTCTCGATTGCTCTTGCAGTAGCTTCTATTTCGTTTTCAACGCGGTTAATCTCGCTGTCGATTGACAAAACCTCGTCGGCAACACTTGCCTTCTTTGCCTTGACATTGTTAAGCTGAGACTTTGCGTTGTTTTTATTCTGCTTTGCCTGCTCAACCTCTTTTTTCAGCTCGGCTGTTGTTTTAGCCGATGCCACCTGAACAAAGGTCGGCAGAAAAATGCCTGCCAGAAGAGCCAGCACCACAATTATTGCGCATGCTGCAACAAATCTCTTCTGCTTTTCTTTTCTGTTCCTTTTCATAAAAAACTGATCACCTTTTCTTAAACCTTAAGATGCTTTGCAAGTGCAATGGCACTTCCCACAGCACCCATAAGAACGCCGAAAATCAATGTGGTTGAAACCATAAACGGCAAAATTTCCGCAAAGGGAATAAGCTGGAAAATATCCAAAAAGTCCTTCATAAACTTAATTATGTAGGTATATCCGAAGCCTATTAAAACCAGGCTTATGGCACCGCCTATAATGCCTGTAAGAATGCCTTCAAGCAGGAAGGGCTGTCTTACAAAGCTTGCGGTTGCGCCCACGTACTTCATGATGTGTATTTCGTCCTTACGTGCAAAAACACTGAGCTTTATGGTGTTTGAAATAATAAAAATTGCCACCAGAAGCAAAATAATCATTGCACCTAAGCTTGCATTCTTTATAACGTCGGTTACATCAATAACCCTCTGCACAACATCCTGACGGTTGGAAACCTTCTTGATGTTGGGTATGGTTTCCAGTGTAGAAACAAGAGCCTCTGCCTGTTCGATGTCGGTCATGTTGATTTTGACGCTTGAACGAAGGAATTCCTCGCCCTCAAGACCGTCAAATGCTGATGCGTCTGCACCGAGGTATTCACGGTATTCTTCCATGGCGTCTGCCTTGGAAACGAACACACATTCCGCAACGTTGGGCAAATTCCTTACCTGGCTGTACACAAGCATTTCCTCGTCCACAGTTGCATCAAAGTCAATATATGCCTGAATCTGGCACTGGTTTCTTATCTGCTCGCCGATGAAGTTAACGTTTGCCGACAAAAGCATAAACACGCCAAAAAGCAAAAGGCAGCTTGTAACGGTAACAATTGCGGTTATGGTCATTTCACCGTTTCGCTTCATGCCTATGAGCGCATTTTTGAGAAAGTAGAAGGGGCGTCTAATTTTCAAGGTTATACACTCCCTTCTTGTCGTCACGCACAAGCATGCCGTGGTCAAGCTCAATAACGCGCTTGTTCATGTCGTTAACAATTTTCTCAGAATGGGTAACCATGAGCACTGTTGTGCCCTGGCGGTTGATTTCTTCAAAAAGCTCCATAATGGATGACGCTGTAACGCTGTCGAGGTTACCTGTGGGCTCGTCCGCAATAATGAGTGAGGGGCGGTTAACAAGCGCACGTGCAATGCCCACTCTCTGCTGCTCGCCGCCTGAAAGCGAGGAAGGATATTCCCTTGTTTTCTGGCTGAGCCCTACAAGACGGAGAATGTTGGGCACCTCTGTTCTTATCTGCTTCTTTGAAGCGCCTACAATTTCCATTGCAAGAGCAACGTTCTCATAAACAGTCTTATCTCTTAAAAGGCGGAAATCCTGGAATACAACGCCTATTTTTCTTCTGTGGAAGGGGATTTTACGGTTTTTCAAGCCGTTTACCTTCACGCCGTCAAGCCATACATCGCCTGAAAGCGGCTTAATTTCTGCAGTGAGAAGCTTGATTGCCGAGCTCTTGCCTGCACCGGTCTTACCCACAAGGAACACAAATTCGCCCTTATTGATGTGGAACGAGACCTTATCAAGTCCGGTTACGTTGTTTTTGTACACAACGGTAACGTTATCAAACTGAATCATAACTGTCCTTTCCTGCACAAAGCCATCAATAGCGGCTCTGTGAATTGTTAAGATACTTTTTAACCATCATGGCAACCTTGAACACAATTGCATGGTCTAAAATACGCAGATCCAAGCCTGTTATCTTCTGTACCTTGTCAAGACGGTAAACAAGAGTGTTTCTGTGAACATAAAGCTGACGCGAGGTTTCAGAAACGTTGAGGTTGTTTTCGAAGAACTTCTGGATGGTGAGAAGAGTTTCACGGTCCAACGAGTCAATGGAGCCTGTCTTGAAAACTTCAGAAAGGAACAGCTCGCAAAGTGTTGTGGGCATCTGATAAATAAGTCTTCCTATGCCGAGGTTTTCGTAGTTGATAACGTTCTTTTCCTCGTCAAAGGCTCTGCCTACTTCGATTGCAATCTGTGCTTCCTTGTAGCTTTTTGCAAGCTCGGGCACGCCCTTTACAACAGTGCCTATACCAACTGTAACTGTTATAAGAGCTTCGCTCTGAAGGTTGTCGAAAATAGTTTTTGCAATATTTTCGAGCTTTTCGTGAGAAATATTTTCCTCAACCTCTTTTACAAGAACAATGTTTTCGCTGTCAATTGTGATAACAAAGTCCTTTTCACTATCGGGATAAAGCCCTTCAATAATACCTCTGACGCTCATTTCATCAGCTGAAAGGTTTTCCTTTGAAACATTGAAAATAACCCTTGCTGCATCCTGTGCAATATTTAATTCGCGCGCCTTTGCATAGATGTCCCCGGGAAGAATGTTGTCGAGAATAATGTTCTTTACAAAATTGCCTCTGTCGTATTTTTCGTCATAAAGAGCCTTGACCCCGCCAACGGAAACGCCTAAAGCTCTGCAGCATCTGAGAGCCTCGTCGTCATCGCCGGAAGCAAAGGTTATGTACTCTGTCTTCTGATTGCCGAAGGAAAGAAATGTGCATCCGGCAAAATGGTATATTGTATTCGCCTCTGCGCACTTTTCCAGAATACTTTCCACGGAAGCATCAATCTCCTTGGGATTGCTGGGAGAAATTATGAAACCGTTTTCGTCAATAACGCCGATTTTTCTTTCGAAAACATCTCTGAATTGGTAAACAAGTGTCCTGATGTAATTATTTGGCATATTCTTTCACTCCGTCCTTTTAGTTTCAACATACATACCTTACTCTATAATACCATTTTCTTTTTAATTTTTCAACACAATTCATAAATTTTTCATTATTTTTATTGGCAGTGTTGACAATTTTTTGACACATTACATAAATTGTATTGAGATTTCATCTCCACTACTTCCGAAGGGAGAAAACAAATGCTTGCAACAGTAGCATCAATCAACAGCGCCAACCGTCTCAAAGCACGGCTTACGGAAAAATACTCTGTCCCTTCCCGAGTCATCCAGACACCTTCCTCCCTCACAAAAGAGGGTTGCGGCTACAGTATAAGGTTTGATAACAGTCAGAAAAGCACTGTGGAAAAATGTGCCGCCGAGCTGCACATTAATATACGTGCTTTTTTCCGCGAAGAAACAAATAATACGGACACAGTTTATATAAAGGAGTGATACCTTGATTTATCTCGACAACGCTGCCACCACCTTTCCCAAACCCGATACAGTTATAAATACAGTGACAGACTTTATGCTAAATTGCGGGGCAAGTCCCGGCAGAGGCGGCTACGACAGTGCCATACGCGCATCCGAAATTCTGTACGAATGTCAGGAAAGCATTGCAAAGCTCTTTTCCATTCCCACACCCGAGAGAATAGTATTCACCAAAAATGCCACCGAGGCAATAAACGCAGCCATTTTCGGTTTAATAAACCCCGGTGACGAGATTATCATTTCATCAATGGAGCACAACAGTGTGATGCGCGCCTCCCACGAGGCAACAAAGCGGGGCGCGTCGCTTAAAATAGCCCACGGCACCCCCGAGGGAAAAATTCTGCCCGAGAGCATAGAAAGGCTCATTTCAAGCAAAACAAAGCTCATATGCCTTATTCATTCCTCCAACGTGTCGGGCACTATAAACGATATATACACCGTTTCGCGCATTGCAAAGCGCCACAAGGTTTATACCCTCTTTGACCTTTCTCAGAGTGCAGGAATTATCCCCATAGATGCATCCGCCTTTGACCTGGCTGCATTTTCGGGGCACAAGGGGCTTTTCGGTACAATGGGCACAGGTGCACTTTACATCCGTAAGGGCATTGATGTAAAACCGCTTCTTTACGGCGGCACGGGAAGCTATTCCGAAAGTGCGCGCATGCCTCAGGAGTATCCCGACCTTTTCCATGCAGGCACGGTAAATGCCCCGGGTATAGCCGCTCTTAACGAAGGGGTCAGGTTTATTTTAAGAGAGGGCGTTTACGAGAAGGAAAAAGAAATAACGCGCTATCTTTATGACCTGCTCAGTGAAATCCCTGCTGTTACAATTCCCGGCGAAAGAGAAAGAACAAGTGCCGTCAGCGTAACGGTGAAAAATAAAGATGTGGTAGAGCTTGCAGAAGAATTAAACCGCGAAGGCATCTGTGTGCGTGCAGGGCTTCACTGTGCACCCCTCGCTCACCGCACCTTAGGAACAATCCACAGCGGAACATTGCGCTTCTCGCCCGGCTATTTTACCGAAAAGGCTCACATTGAGTCGGCTGTTTCAGCCTTCAAAAAAATAATAGAAAAATGAATAAAAACTCTTTATTTTACCTCGGTTTCATTGTATAATGGTATTAACTATAATTGTAATGAAATCGAGGTGTGTTGCGCATGGATACAATCATTTCTTCAGTTTTAACGTTTTTCAAGGTGCTGAGAATTACGGATATTATTGACGTGGCTATCGTTGCCTTCGTTTTTTACTATCTTTCAAATCTTATCCGCGAGGCAAGGGTGTGGCAGATTTTAAAGGGTGTTATATTCTTCCTGCTTGCCACATGGATAAGCGGCATTCTGCGACTTAATACGGTTAACTTTATTCTGATTAACACCATGCAGGTTGGTATTTTAGCGCTGGTTATCCTTTTCCAGCCCGAGCTGAGGCGTATTCTCCAGCAGATAGGCAGAACAAATTTCGAGTCCTTCTTCAAGGGCGAAAAGGTTGACAGTGTAAAAACAGCCTCCGAAATTACAAAGGCTGCCTGCGCCCTTTCCCGTGCAAGGTTAGGTGCACTTATTGTTATCGAGGGCACTTCGGGGCTTGGCGACATTTTCGGTACGGGTACAGAGCTCAACGCCAAGGTTACATCAGATTTGCTCATTACAATTTTCTTTGATAAAACTCCCCTCCATGACGGCGCCGTTGTTATCACCAACGATACTGTCCGCTACGCCGCATGTGTATTGCCCTTAACACGTGACGAGTCGCTCAGCCGTGAGTTGGGCACACGCCACCGCGCGGCAATAGGTCTCACCGAAAACTGCGATGCTTCCGTAATTGTGGTTTCTGAGGAAACAGGCATAATCAGCATTGCGCAGAACGGAAAACTGACACGTAATTTCTCTGAGCCTGCTCTTTTGGAGGCTGTGACAAAGATTTTCCGCGGTGACGATGTTTCCGACGAAAAAGCCAAAATACATAACAAATGGAGGGAGATTATAAATGTCAAGAGAAACTAAACTCAACACAAAGGCCGTGCACCTTGTTATTTGTATCTTCTGTGCATTTTTCCTCTGGATTTATGTCTCCTACGTGGTTTCGCCCGAAATTACTTTAACAATAACAAACATTCCCGTTACGGTCGCAGGCGAAGACAAGCTCAATAAGGAGGGCTTATCTGCCAAGCTGACCTCGGACAACAAGGTGGATGTTAAGGTTACGGCAAAGCGCTCACAGTTTAGAAGCATCACCACAAAAAACGCCAGAGCAACGGTTGATGTGTCAAGCCTTACAGAAGAAGGCTCTGCATCCCTCAAGGCAACGGTGTCCTTTGTTTCGGTGGTTGTTCCTGCAGGCGATATCAATACAGACAAAGCCACTTTGGATTTCGTTGTAACTCCCTACGCTTCAAGAAAGCTTCCCGTGGAGATTAATGTTTCCAAAGAGCCTGCGGGCGGTTACTACGTAAAAGACACCATCCCCGTTACAGAGAGTGACAAGTCTGTTCAGGTATCGGGTGGCGAAAACGATGTTAACGCAGTTTACAGAGTGAAAACAGAAAAGGTTGACCTTTCCAATGTTACAGACACTGTCACGCGCGAGCTTTCCCTTGTATGTGTTGATGAAAGCGGTGCAGAAATTGAAGGGCTGAAGCTTACTCCGGAAAAGGTGTCTGTAACCTTTGAAATTTACAAGGAGGCTACAGTTCCGCTCACTGTTGAAATTCCCGAAGGCGAAGAAAAAACAGAATTTACTCTCACACCCAAGGAAGTGAGGGTAAAGGGTCCCGCAGCAGCTGTTGATGCACTTACAGAGATTAAAATCGGCAATCTTAACGACCTTAAGTACCGCACGTCGGGAAGTATAAGGCTTGAAGACGGCATTGTATTTGCCGAGGACGAGGTTAACACACGCTACGAGATTACATTCCCCACAGATGAAGAAGGAGATTTACAATGACAAGTGAGCTTTTGAAAAACAATCCCTTAAAAACACGTGATGACATGAAAAAAGCTGTCCGCGACATATGCGAGCCACTTAAGGCACACTTTTCGCCCAAGAAGGCATACCTTAACCTTGGTGCGACAAGTGCGGCATACGGCGACGAAACAGCTATGATAGAAGCCTTTTCCCGTCCCTTGTGGGCACTTGCTCCTCTTTTCACAGACGGCGGTGACGACGATTGGGCTGAAATTTACCGTCAAGGCTTTATTGCAGGCACAGACCCCGAAAGTGACGAATACTGGGGCGAGGCAGGCCATCATGACCAAAAATTGGTTGAAATGGCTGCAATGGGTCTTGCGCTCATTCCTGCTCCCGAAAAAATATGGGACCCTCTTTCTGACAAGGAAAAGGATAACCTCTACAACTGGCTTAATTTAGTTAATTACCGCAAGGCATGGGAGTGCAACTGGGTGCTCTTTGCGGTTATGGTAAACCTTGGCTTCAAGCGTGTTGGCAGACCCTACAACGCCGAGGTTGTGAAGAAAGCCTTTGATACGATTGAAACCTTCTACCTTGGTGACGGCTGGTATCAGGACGGCGTCAACGCACATACGGATTACTATCTCCCCTTTGCAATTTACTTCTATTCACTTATATACGCAAAGCAGATGGAAAACGAGGATACCGAATTCTGCAACGAAATCAAAAACCGTGCAAAAGCATATGCCAAGGAGTTTATATATTGGTTTGCTCCCGACGGCAGTGCAATCCCCCATGGCAGAAGCATGACCTACCGCTTCGCTCAATGTGCATTCTGGTCGGCATACGCTTATGCAGAGGTTGACGGCTATGATATGGGCGTGGTAAAGGGTATTATCCTCCGTCATTTAAGAAGCTGGTTTAGTCGCCCCATTTTTGACAAGGCAGGGCTACTCACCATCGGCTACGGCTACCCCTCCCTTATTATGACCGAGGGCTACAACGCACCAGGCTCACCCTACTGGGCATTAAAGAGCTTTTTAGTGCTTGCACTCGACGAAAGTCATCCCTTCTGGACAAGCGAGGAAAAGCCCCTTCCCGAGCTTGATAAGGTGCACGCAATGCCCAAGGCACACCTTATTGCCGCACGTGACGGCAACCACGCTGTGCTTTTCAACGCAGGCTATCCCTATACAAACACTCACACCCACTGCGGTGCAAAATATGAAAAATTTGCGTATTCAAACCTTCACGGCTTTTCTGCTCCTAAGGCTGAATGGGGCCTTGGACAGGGTGCATTTGACAATGCACTTGCATTAAGCGAAAAGGACAACTCCTACCGCATAAAGCGCCTTTGTAAGGAGTTTGAAGTCTTTGACGAATACCTTTACACAAAGTGGGCACCCTGGAACGATGTTACGGTTGAAACCTACGTTATCGCCGCTCTGCCCTGGAGCGTGAGAATTCACCGCATTACAACAGAGCGTAACCTTGACGCAGCTGACGGTGGCTTTGCCTTTAACCGCTCACTTCCCACCGAATGGAAACGTGAGAAGGCTTTTGCCTACGGCGTTCAGGAAGGTATGGTAACAGGTGTTGCACTTATGTCAGGTGACGGAAGCTGCGACATTATCGGCACAGAATCCAACACAAACCTGCTCTTCTCCCGCGCGGCAATCCCCACTGTAAAGTATTCTTTGGATAAAGGCTGTCACACAATCGCCATGGGCGTTTATTCCTCCACAAAACAAGCAGAATTCACACCCACCCTTCAGGAAACAGAAACGGAATTTGTGGTAACAGTCGGCGAAAAGGTTTACACAATTAAAAAGTAACACAAAAACGGCTTGCATGTTGCATTCCGTTCAGACTGTAGAAAAATCCCTGTTCTGCATATCGCAGAACAGGGATTTTGTATTTGATCATGTGTTTTTCATAATAACTGTTGCAACACATTCAGCCACATTTTCACAGGCATCAATACATGCCTCAAAACAGCCGTAAATCTTGTACCATGACATTGTCAGAAGTACATCATCTGAGTTCTTTGTATTTTCACGCATTGATTTAAGATAAAGCTTATCACACTCTTCTTCTATGTCGTTAACCTTTATAATAAGCTCATGAATTTTTTTAGGCTTCTTAAAGTTTTCAAACTCGTCCATTATTTCGTTGAGAAGCTCGCACGCTTTTACAATATTTTTTGCAAATATAATCGCCGAGGGTGTAATTGACTGAACATTGTAAATATAAAATTTCTGTAATATTTCCTCGATTTTGTCGGGAACATTGTCCAATCTGTGGCTCAACATATCCAAATCTTCACGGTCAACAGGCGTTACGAATGCCTTTGCAAGTGCCTCATGCATTTCATGCTTTTTCTTGTCTGCGCTGTGCTCTATTTCGTGCATTTCCTCAAGCATTTTTGTGATGTTTTCGGATTTGTAATCCTCCATGCACTTTACAAGATAATCTGCCGCTTTTTTAGAAAGATGAGCACATTCTGCAAAATTTTCAAAATAAAACTTATCACCTTTAGCCATTTTATCAATTCCTTTCTATCAGTTAAAAATTAACAAGAACAGTTTTGTTACCAGGAATGCGAGAAGTCCGCATCCGGGGAATGTAAGAATCCATGTCAAAACCATTTCTTTAACTACACCAAAGTTAATTGCCGATACTCTTTTAACAGCACCCACACCCATTATAGATGTAGTTTTTACATGAGTTGTAGATACGGGAAGGCCGAACACCGAACAGAATACCAGCGAAATTGACGATGCAATATCGGCTGAAAAGCCCTGATATTTTTCAAGCTTTACCATGTCCATACCTACAGACTTAATAATTTTTTTGCCACCCATTGATGTACCAAGCCCCATAACAACAGAGCAGAGAACCATGAGCCATGTGGGAATTTCGAACGTAGTGGCTGCCGCTGCGGTGCTTTGAAGTGTAAATACACAAAGCAGTATAATACCCATGAACTTCTGACCGTCCTGTGCACCGTGCATAAATGCCATCGCTGCAGCACCAACTATCTGTGCAAAGCGGAAAAACGGCTCTGTTTTGGGACGATTAGCCTTATAAAAAATTTTAGTTACTATCTTGCATATCAACCACGCAAGACCAAAACCCAAGCTTACAGAAATTACAATACCGTAAACAACCTTCTGCCACTGACTCCATACAATCGCATCAAAACCGCAAAGAGCCATAGCACCGCCTGTAAGACCTGCGATAAGTGCGTGACTTTCACTTGTGGGGATACCGAATACCCACGCAAGTGTCGCCCAGATAACAATTGCAAGCATTGCCGCGCATAGTACGATAATGATTGTGCGGTTGGAGTTCTCGCCGAAGTTTACCATTTTTGTAATGGTTACGGCAACTTCATTGCTGATTTTGGTCATTACAAAAACACCGAGGAAATTGAACACTGCTGCCATAAGTATTGCCGCCTTAGCAGGCATACACCTTGTTACAACACAAGTTGCGATAGCATTGGGCGCATCCGTCCAACCGTTTACCAGAATAACACCAAGTGTCAGCATTACCGCGATGAAAAGCAACGGATTTGCCGTCATCTGTTGCCAAAATTCTAAAATCTCCATAAAACACCTTTCTTTCTTAATTTTTTATCGGAATGTATTCACATTCGTCAGTCACACTTGTATATGTTCGCAATCGTGTTTCAAACACTTTAGACTACAATTATATTTTTAACATAAATATAACAAGAAAACAATCTTTTCAGCATATTCTTAATTCATTCTTTACTGCAGATAATGTCCGTTCTTTCCCGATAAGGTTTTTACACAAAAAGAGGCTTAAATGGCGGTGCTACCTAAGGAGCACCGCCATTTAAGCCTCTTTTTCATTTCTGAATATCCTTCAATATTTTTTTAAGCTTTTCGTCCTCAACAGAGTCTACCACCTCAAAAAGCGAATGCACCTCTCTGTACACAGCATTGTTCTTTATGAGCGACTCCATCAAAACCATAAGTCCGTCATAAAAGCCATTAAGATTCAACACAACAATGGGTGCATCCGTTCTTTCCAGATACTTAAGGGTCAAAACCTGGAAAAATTCGTCCATGGTGCCTATGCCGCCGGGGGCAATGATGAACACATCGGCATGCTTTTCCATAAGGGTTTTTCTTTCTGCCATGGTGTCAACCTTTACGGTGTTGTCGCAGTCGAATATTTCTTCAAAGCTTTCGATAAAATCGGGGGTTATGCCCATTACAAAGCCGCCTGCTTTTTTAACACCGCGGGCAACAGCACCCATACAGCCCGTTGCGCCTGCGCCGTAAACAAGGGAAAGGTTGCTTTCTGCAATAATTTCACCAAGGCGTTCTACCGCCTTTTTATGTTCATCGGCAATTTTTTCCGATGCGCCTCCGTATACACATGCAAAATATCTTTTTGACATATCTCAATCTCCTCTCTGGGTTATTCTATTCAGTTATTCCTTTTTTAACACTGTTTCCTATAAGCTTATAAAGTGCCGCCGCCACAGGTACGCCTAAAAGCATGCCCACAACGCCCATAATACCTCCGCCCACGGTTACTGCCGCAAGCACCCATATAGCAGGAAGCCCTATTGACGAGCCAACCACCCTCGGATAAATGAGGTTACCCTCAAGCTGCTGGAGTATGACGATGAAAACAAGGAAAACAAGAGCCTTCACGGGCGAAACTGTCAGTATCATAAATGCGCCTACCGCCGCGCCTATATAAGCACCTGCAACGGGAATGAGCGCCGTAAAGGCAATAAATGCACCAATCATGGCAGCGTAGGGCAGCCCGAGAATAAGCATTCCCAAGGTGCAGAGCGCACCGAGGATAACTGCCTCTATGCACTGACCGGAAATATATTTTCTGAAGCTGTCATCAAAGGTTTCGTAAACGTATTTTATCTTCCCTCTGAAGCTTTCCGACACCGTAACCTTAAAAAGCATTCCCGCCTGCCTTTTCAGCATATCCTTTGACAAAAGCAGATAAATTGAAAAAATCACGCTTAAAAGACCCGTTACAATGCCCGAGAACACATTTGCCACAAGCTTTGCAACACTGCCCATGCTGGAAGTAAGCATGGCAAAAAGGTCGGTAAACCTTGACTGCCAGTCAATGCTTTTTACAGAGTTTATCATATCCTCGGGCACAATTCCCCATTTGTCAGCCGCTCTGACTATAAAGTCAACAGCCTCGGGAAGCTTTGAAAGCAAAAGCTGAATACAGGATATGAACTGGGGCAATACAAGATTTATTACAAGTGTGATGATGGCAATAACAGAAAGAAAGGCACCCACCATGCAAACTGCTCTTCGGCTTTTTAATGCTGCCTGCTTAGAGCTATTGGGGAAATAATGCTTTTCGTAAAAGCTCATAAGTATATTTACCACATAGGCAATCACACCGCCGATAAAAAGCGGCAATGCAGCACCCAGAACAACGCCTATAAGACCCAGCAGCTTCTGAAAATATTCCATGCACAAATACAGCACAAAAACGCTCACGCATACTCTGATACAGTTTTTCCAGGTTATATTCATACTAAAACCCCTTCTCATGCGCTTATTTATTTAATTATATATTATTTTACCGCATTTGTCACTATTTAACTTGTTACTTTTTGGTTAACAAAATTGAGTGCCGATATTTTCTTATGAACAAAGAGCCGCCCTAAAAAGGACGGCTCTTGTTAATTGTTTATTCCTTTTCAATTCTTGAATAGTAATACACCCCGCCCAGAACAAGCACGCCGCCTGCAAGCTGCAACAAAGAGGGTATTTCGCCAAAAAGCACCCCTGCCAGGACTGCCGCCACAACAGGCTCGCACAGCTTTGATGCCGATACAAAGGAAGGTGTGAAAAACTTAAGACACCAGGAAAAAATGCTGTGTCCGAGTATTGTTGAAAACACGGAGAGCAAAAGCCCCACAACAGGTGCACTGTAGCCGTAGGCAAACAGGCTCACCTTTGAAATAGCGCACATAATAACCAGGGCTACGGCGCAGCTCACATACACTACATATGTATAAACGGTGGTGGAGGTGTTTTTCCTGACAATTCTGCCTAAAAGCATATACGCAGCAACGGCAATTGCCGCAAGAAGTGCCAGCACGTCCCCGTAGAGATGTGTTTCCCCGCCTGCATCGGCACAGGCTATGAGCACACTGCCAAAAAGAGCAATGCCCATTGCTAAAATAGCCTTGCGCGATATTTTGCCCTTTAAAAACACTGCAAACCCGAGCGCAACCCACACAACCTCAGTGCACACAATTGTTGTGCTGCTTGCAACCGAGGTGTGTGAAAGTGATTCAAACCACAGCACAAAATGCACCGCAAGGAATACGCCGCTGAGACTACTGAGGAGAAACGTTTTCTTTCCTGCGGACAAAAGCTCCTTGCGCACTTCCCTCTTGCCCCACACGGCAGGCGATAACAGCAAAACCGTCCATATGAGCCTGTAGGCTGCCGTAACAGCCGAGGGCGCGGCGGAATATTTCACAAAAATGGACGAAAGGGAGATGCCTATAACGCCGATTATAATCATAATTATCGGATTTTTTTCAATATACTTCATAAATTTACCTCCGTGCAAAATCAACACAATCAAGATTTATTCTCATGGCAATTATACGCTTTCTCCACCTTATTGTCAACTTTGGCACTATTTTGTCAACAGATGTCTGTCACACTACGAACTCTTCTCCCGATTATAGCATATATTAATTTGTAAGATAAAACTTTTGAAAGGACTATAGTATCATGCAAAGTCAAAGAAAATATATCATGCAATCACTCGAATTACATCTGTTTTTTGCCAGAATAATGAAAGAACATTCGCTTTTTCTTGAAGCCGGCTTCACCCCTGCAAATGCTTCATTTGCCAAAAAGGCAGAATGGTTTAAAATGCAATTTGAACAGCTTTTATCAGATACAGTAAATGTCAGCAACAACGCCGTACGCCAAAAAGTTCTTGATTCAGGCGAAATTGTCACCGACTATACCCTTAATGCCGAAAAACAAACCTCCCGCTTTACAGGCATAGGCATTAACACAAATATCACTAAAATGGCATCCATGCTAAACGGCATTGATGACTGCAGTGAGCCCGATCTCCGTTGTTTTTCTTGTGTCGCCGCCTTGAACAAAAGAGCAAAAATGCTCGTGAAAGAGCTTATTGCATTTAAAGAACGTATTTTAAATAACGTAAAAAGCTGTAATATGTTCACAATGAATTATCCCCTTTTGATTGAACACATTTTAAGAGAAGCAAAACTGTACCTCACCTATATCACAGCTATCGAAAACGGAATTTTAAATGACCAATTCATGAAGGACACCGAACAGTTCTGGAACAGAATTATGATGGAGCACGCAATGTTTATACGCGGGCTATTAGACCCCTCCGAAGAGGAATTGATTGAAACCTCAGACAATTTTGCAAAGGAATACGCCGCACTCTTAGGCGAAGCGCGGGCAAAAGGAAATATTACTCAAGCATCCCTTAATGAAACTTTGCGCTTCCGCGACTTTAAACAGGCAGGCACAATAGGAATTCAGGACTGCAAAATAGCATCAGTCATACTTCCCCTTTTAGCAGACCATGTCCTTCGGGAAGCAAATCACTATATAAGACTTTTAGAGGCAAAAATGTAGTAAAAAAGCTCACGAAATCCGTGAGCTTTAATTCATTACATATCCGATACATCAATAACAGGAGCAAGCTCCACTGTGTATTCAGGAGTATATGATGAAGAGTTTTCTTTCATTCTTCTCATTACGTCACTTCCGAAAACAATATTATTTCTTGCCTTTCTTCTATTTCCTTCTCACTCGCAATCTCATACAGTACAGCAGCTTTTTTCATTCCTGCTCTCTTAAAAGCGTCAGCTAATCTGCAAGCAGCTTCATAATAATTATTGCTTATTTGCTCTTCAATTTTATCCATATATCGGGGGGCATTTTAACAGCATCTTCATTTCCCTATTCAGCTGCCATATACAGCATCTTTGCTCCAAGATCAAGATTTTTTATTCTTCCATCATCATACGCACTAAACAGTAAAACATACGCTGTATATTTATCACCAGCCAAAAGCTTGTCAAATTCTTGCCAAATTTTTTCTTCCTCTTTCTTTGCATACTTATAGTCATTACATATCGATACTATAGTAATGTATTTCTTAACCAAATCTTCAACGCCGTTAATCTCTATATTAATCAACGAATATTTGTTCAACTCTTTGTCTGTTTTTTGCAAGTCTATCTTTTTGTAATCTATACTGTCTTTTATTTTATCCTTTCTCTTAATTATTTCATAATATCCTCTTCGTAATGGAGCATCTTTTTCTTCGTATTCATTATACTTCTTTTGGTATTTTTTTTAATTTCATCTGCCGTAATATCTCCAAACCTATGGCGGACAAACTTAAATAAAAATACTGGGCTTACAACATAAACCAGCACTAATACTATAGGAAGTGATATGTTTTCAATCCACTCTATTCTCGTAAGCTCACACAAATAGAATATCACTGCAGTTACTGCACATACTAACAAGAACCACAACGGTATAACAATTAACCCCCCAGCCAAGTCGGCATTTTCTTAACTGAATTCTTATCAGCTTGTTTACAATTCGTTATTATGTCAGCATACTGTGTTTCTAATTCAGTACGTTTCTGAATTATTTCCTTATGTTTTCTCTCCTCTTCTTCACTCTGCAAAGCTAACGAATCAATTACTTTTTTGAATTTCCATTCTTTTTCCAGTTTGTTTTTTCTCATTTTCCTCTTTCTTTCAATAAAAAAGTGCGTCCAATGAATGAAACGGCAAAATGAAAGTAGACAAAAAAAGTGTCTACTTTTTTTGTGTTAAAATAAGATAAAGGAGTGATAAGTATGAAGACAAAACCAAGGAAAAAATGCCTTCCTCGATTGTTGCTAAAAAATACGTATGCAAAAGAAAAAACACTTTTGCATACGTATTTTTAACTTTGGATTATACTTTTTCAGTCCTTCTTACTTGCCTCAATAGCGCCTTTGTTACTACCGTTAATTAACTTATTAATAGCATTGGTCAAGTATTCTAAAACCTTTTTAGGTGATTGTACCGGTCCAGGCATGTTTATCCTCCTTTCCTAAAATGAATATCCAACATCAATTAATTCTTTCAAAATTTCGGCATCCTCTTCTTCTGAGTTACTCTCACTTAACAACTTAAAATCAAGACATTTCATATGTTGCCAGAAGCCCGATTGAGAAAGAAAATGATACGGTGCATTAACACATTGATAGGGCCTAAAATCATATACATCGCATAAATTGTCTTCATTCAAAAATACACATCCATTATCAGATAACTTTAAAGAATATATATCTATTACTAAGTTAGATAAACCAAGTGTATTTTTTATACAGTATTTTTCTAAAAACTCCATTTTTGAAATATTTAAACTATCACTTATTCTAGTTGCATCTGATGGAAAAACAAATGGTCCCATTGTCCCTTTACAGCAACTACCACATCTTTTGCATGTATAAAGCATTTTTAAAACTTTCCTTTTTTAAATATATTTTTGCATATCTTGACTTTAATAGAATTAATAAAATTCGTTCTTTTAAATTAAGTTTTACTGGAATTAAGTTGTATTCTTTTGATGTACATACTGTATCGCTTTTAGAAAATTCAGAATATACGCCCATGAAATTCGGAGTGTGCTGAAATTTTTCATATCTTAATAAATTTATAGTTCCTGTATCATTTGAAAACTGATTGTTCAATTCACTATAAGCTAAAGAAACTTTTTGACCCTTAATATATCCAACACAATTGTATGTATAAAATCTTTCGTCATTTGTGAGCTGATAAAGTTTTGAAAAAAGTTTGTTGCCCTCTTGGCTTATTTTAAGAAGTTCATATGCTGTATGCTCTTTTCCATTTTTGTCTTTAACAGAATGAATAGCTCCCCAATATCCTGAAATCGTGTATTCAACATTGCTTTCTTGTAACTTATTTTTTACTAAAAGCAATAAATGTTTTAAAAGCTCATATATAGCGGGAGCAACAAAACATGTAACTATTATGTTGTAAATATTATCCATTTTACATCACCACATTTATTATAACATATCTCAATCCAAATTCCAACAATTTTTGATAAATTTCTCTATCGGGAGCTATTTGGAGACATACATTTGGACAATTGAGAACGTATATTTTTTGTTACTTTGCATGTTAGGATGACCTTTGCGGTACCTTCGTGAGCTTCACTGCCCCGCTCGCACACCTGTCGCCCGTTTGTGGTACCCAATTTTGTTCATTCGCATTAACTCATACAAAATTGACCACGGCACAACTCTCCGCACTCGCTTCATCGCCCACAGGACGCCAACTTCGCTACGCTCAGTTGATAGAGCACTTAACCCAGACAGAGGCACAAATTGAAGTCCCTGATTAAGAGGTGCACTGACGCTAAATTTTATAAGTTTTAATAGTTCCTTACTCAGAAAATATGAGCATTTTGTTTTGTATCTTTCCCGAAAAACTACATCTCACTCCCGTGTCTTTCAATGACTTATTAATTTGCGTTCTGATCACTCGTAATATTCTTTTAACAGATTTATAATTTTTCACGTCTCTTCTGACTTAAATGTTATGCTACAGGCTATTTTAAACATTATGTATCCCCTCTTATTCGCTTACTACATGGAAATTTTCATACACAACTTTCTCTGTCTCCATAAACTCTTTATTGGATATATCCTGCTCTAAAAATTTATAACAAATGAAAACCTCGTCATCTATCTTTTCGATTGCGGTTATTATATATCTGTATGGACCACCTCCGGTTCGATAACGGATTTTATCGCCAACACGGAAGTAACAACCGCCATCCAAAAGAGGGAATAAACGTCTTCTCACAAGTCGCTTGTATTCTTCTGTTTCATCCTCCGTCAAGTATGCAATCTTAACCCTATTGCAAATTTCTTGATGTACGGTTCTCACTCTTTCCATTCGAAAATCTTTTTCTAAATAGCAAAGATAGCAGGAATAAAAGAAAATTATTTCGTTAATTATAGCTTCATCTGAAATATCACCGGTATTACAGAAACGTTTGCAAAAATAGATTTCTCTTTTTTCTAAGTCACCCCATATAAGTTTTTTGAACTCTTCTGTTTCAATAATTGAAAACTTCACCTCCTTTTCCATAACCTTATTAATATATTCGATTACTTTTCCAATTATCTTTTCATCCCATGAAGTAGTACTCACCCTCATTTGCCCGCCTTACTCCCCTCACTTAAATTTCTATATAATAGAATAAGAGATGTATGCATTAACCCTCGACAATCTTTTAACAGATATTTTTCATTATATTTTCTTAATAAAAACTCTAACCTATCTAATGTTTCAATGTAATTACTATCATCAAATTCTTTTTTCTCATATATAGCCTTAACAAATTCAATAGCATAGGCTATAGCGCGTTCTCTCAGCTCTTTTATTTCTTCAACATCTTCTGTACAATCATAGTTAACTAAAATCGCCTCTATTGAATCACCCGCCAAACGCATTTGTTTAATTTCTTCATCGAGATCATCAAGTGATGGAAAGATAAATTCCTTTAGCATTGTTTTTACTTCTTCTCCATGACCTTCAAAGCTTAGACACAGAAACAAAAAAATCGGCAGCACACAGAATTCTAAACCTGTAGTTGTAATAAACATAGCTCCTACTTCCGCTATAGGCATTAACCCAAAAGATGAGAATACTCCAACTACAAACTGCATAACAACAGGCACTACAAAACAAATTGCCAAAAGCTTTTTATTACCTAAAAACTTTTTAATCTGAAAACACATGCATACTATAAGAATCGCTTGGATAATTATTATCGACAGTGAAATAACTATGCCTAAAGAGTTTGCTATCTGTAAATGTACTACCCCTGCTTCACTATTAAAGAATTCAACGATATTGCTATGAGTGGTAAATTTCACCCATTCTAAATTTTTGATAACCTCAAACTGTGCATTGGTTTGAGGCTGAAAATACCACAATAAGCGCTGTGAAATAACATCATTGTAAAGCAAGCTACTTCCTATAAATATTGCTAACACAACAGCCGTCAGTGTTATATGTAGCTTCCACCATATCTTTTTATTCTTTTCCAACTTAAATATTACAAAACACTCTGCTACACCAAGCATTACTGCAGCTACTACAGTTGTACTAATCTCACATAATGCATAAGATAATCCTACGGTACTACCAATAATAAATGTCGCTCTGACCAATGCATAATCTCTATCAACTGATTCTCCTATGCATAAACATCCTGACAGAGCAGATATTGCAATCATTATAGAATTAACAATTGTTTGATCAATATTATGGGCTTTTAACACAAACATGATAACACACGATATAATCAATATTGTTACGTATATCGGCAATGTAGTTTTTATTTCTGAAAGTTTAACATTGCATTCTTTTAAAATTGCACTTGCAACAATGCCCCCGAACAATAATGCAACCATTATTAATAAATGGTTTGCAGCATTTTCCATATTGAACTCACTACATAAATAAATGTTATAAAAGAATCCGAATAGTATTAAGACTATTGATGCAACTGTTATATAAATACTTTTTTTAGTCATTGTATAACCTCCCATCATGTTGTTCTGTGTATCTAAAGCATCATTACTGACACAGAATATTCTGTGTCAGTAATGATATCTTTCAAGACATCTATCTCTGTTTGGACATTACTTAACGCTATACCCTAAACTGTTCCAATAGGTTTTAGGATTTTTATTATCAAGCGTATAGTCCCCTACGCTCTTTGCAGCATGAGTCTTTCTACCATTTCTAACTTCCACATGTGTATGCGCACCTTTATCGGAAGAACATCCCCTCCATGCCTCCGTTGCTATCTTGTCCCCTTGCTCAATCTTTTGACCAATCTGAAGGTTTGACGGAGCTGCATGCAGATATATTACAGTCTTATCATTTTCAGAGTCATAAATTGCGATTGTAGACAATCCACCGGAACCATTATATCCCTTAACCACATTAGTTACAGTTCCATCTGTTAAAGAATATACATTTTTGCCTATGCCATAAGCGAAATCTATTCCCTCATGACGCCCCGATGTGTTAACATATCCATCAAAGCCGCACGTTATTTTTGACCCAGAAATATTAATTTTATATAATGCATTTGTCAATGTTTCTTCGGTAGAATTCTTCTTTGTTGCGGTATCAACGTAGGCTAATTTGTACCCTCTATTTTTGGATGGAGCTGAATAAATTATGTTATAGCTAGCACCATTAAGCACATATACTGTGTCTCCTGATTCATAGTAGCCGGTTTTAGAACCATTTTTATACTTATAAGTAGTTACCTTGCTTGTTGCTTTAAATGAACTTTCAGGGGTTATATTAGCGCCCAACAGATCCCTGGTCTTTATGTATCCGATTCTTGTCCCATTACCTACAGGATATTCCAATACAATACTGGTCTTTCCGAACGAATGAATGTAACATATGTCACCCTTTTCCACCAATGCATTGTAATTCTTGGCAGGAACGATCGTTCCTCTTGTGTCACAGAGTCTGGAATTGTATACCTTTATGTCTTTATTTGCCACAAATTCACAATAATTAGTCTTCGACAGCGAAGGATAACTTGTTGCCGCAGAAACATTAACGCTAAGAATCATTGATGCCACCATTACCATTGTCATGATAGTTGCTACTAATTTTTTCATAATTATTTTCCTTTCTGTTTTACACATGCTTTTTCTTACACACAACTTTGTGAATTTAAACTCTTAAAACTACCCCTGCTTTTAAACATCGTCCTCATTAGCATCACGTCCTCTCTTTATGTTATGTTGATTCTACTACGAATTTTATTTATGTGTTTTTGGAGAGGTATATTTTTAGATTCCTACGCAGTTTACGTCTACAAAAACCATATCAACAATTTTTGTTTGCTTGTATCGAGTATTCATATCCCTTATGTATTCTTTGTTATTTGATTTCTTGCTTGTATAATCAACAAGATATAACACGGAATCTTTCCCCTCTGACTTGTACCCATATACCATTCGTATCTGAGTATTGTTTACACCATGTCCTTTGAATATAAAAAGCTCATTATTCAAACGATCATAAACAATAGAATCATTATTAAATATCTCATTGATGTCGGAGCAATTTTCAGAGTTTATTTTTCGAATCAATTTTTCAGCTAATTCGTTAATAGATCTCCGTGTTGCTTTGTCGTCCTTCTTGTACTGCTTGCATTTTGTGTTAATCATAATACTTGTCATGTTGATTTCTCCTTTGCTTTTCCTTGAGTATAAATTAACACAGTTTCAAATTTGACTTTTTTGGGGGGCAAAAAAACAGCCTTCGGTTAAACCGAAGGCTGTTTGTCTTTAAACACACTAACGAAAGCTGTCAATGATTTTTTTCATACTACATATACCTATACCACATTTTTTACATAGCTCATTGACATCTCCAGTATCCTTTGATGCGTAATCCCCTATAATGTTTTCTGCTTCTTTTCTATATTGCATGGCAACCTCAATATCTCCTGCGTACTCAGAAAAATATGATAGCCAACACCTGATAACAGCTTGGGAAGGCGTTTTGTCCTGATTTTTGTCATAAATCAATTCCCTGTAAAGATCACATGTTTTTGGCAAGAATCTTTCTGCCACAAAACGCAGTTTTTGTCTTGTTTCTATTAACACATTCATCATTTCATCATCACGCAAGCATTCTCTTAATACATCATCCTTGTTGAATTTTTCTTGAAGTTCTTTATGTCTCTCCCTTTGAAGCCCATCAATATATAAGATGCAATCTTCAAGCACTTTGGATGCACCTAACTCATATGGTCCATCTCCTCGTTCGTTGTACAAATCTCCGACATAATTAAACAATTCATGGAAATATTCCGAAAAAGCAGCTACCGTTTTTTCAGCGTTAAATTTTTGAAGCAGTATATTTACCAAACGATATTGCCAGTTTAGTGCTATGATATAATCTACGCAAACACCTTTTCCTCTTTTATACATTGATATCAATTTTTTCATTGCCTCCACAAGTTGCTCTTCTGCAGCACTGGTTATAAGTGCAAGAGCACGTGCATGATCAATTTCCATATCAATTCCATCCAGGTACGCAAGTCCAATGAAGAAGTTGTGTTCCGGCGTGATAACATTTTTCTTAATTTCTATTTTCTTAACAGAATCAAGAAGAGCATCTGAAAATTCGATATCATTATTTATATCTATAGGTGTTGGAATATCACTATACTTTTTAGCGAGTGCCTTCCTGTCTGTCGGAACAAGTTCTGTAGGAAGTATAAGCTTTCCTTCTCTCTTTGCCATAGGGTATTCCGTTGTCATTACATAGTTTGTTTCATTTATCAAATTCGGTGTTACCGCAAGTACAAACAATCCGCTTTTTTTAATAGCTTCTTTTATAGAATCGTTGAAATTCTCACCGGGCGTCAAAAACTCATCATACCAAATCGCAATATCACGACAGAAATCATTCTTATGTATAAGTCTCATTAATTCTTGTGCATATTTTCTGTCTTTTTTTCTATAGCTTAAAAAAATATATGCTGCAAATGCATCACGTATCTTTTCTACTATCTCGTCGTTGACTAATACAGAATTCAAAAAACTCTCTATTTTTTCATCATAACTTATCTCCGTAGTTTCGGTTGTTTCTTTGAGGTAGTGGAGTTTTCCACATTTCTCATTAAATAAGTCCCCTATATCCTCTTCCTGCATAATCGGCAAAACGGGAATATGGTTTTCAATCGCTATCTTAAACACAATATTATAGGCACCATTATCTTCGCGCAAAAATTTTTCAGTTATCGGTATAACAATCAGTTGCATCTGTAATAAAACAGCTATAGATTCATCTTCTTTCATAGCTTTATCAGTTATACCATAGTATATTGCGCAATTTTGCTTTTCAAGAATTTTATCAGTAATTTTATCAAAGCTTATTTCGAAATCATCTGGATGGCAAGCAAAATATACCCTGTTCTTATCTTTATGTTCTGAATTATTCCTTGTTTTTATTTTTACACGGCTTTCCATACACATTCCCCACATTTAAACTTTGCTATTTATATGTTGCTCAACATATAAATAAGCCATCTCCCAATATTCGCAATAATATGATTTTTAATTTGAGGGGTTTCCTTATCAAACAGTTTTCTGCCGCAAGAAGACCCCTCAAATAGCACCTATATATTATATTTTTTCTATACTATACCCCAACTTAACTATTAACTTCAGCGTCTCCAGTGCTGTATTTCTGTCATACTCTTTTTCACTTTCCGGAAGTTCTACATAGGGCACCAAACACGGAGTTTCCTTCTTTAAATCATCACGCTTTTCCCCATATTTCCATCCCTGGCTTATTCTGCCCACAGCCCACACGTCATGTGTGTTTTCAGCAAGTTTCTCAGTTAACGCCAATAATTCATCAGATAAAATAATATCACTTGTATCAATTGGTTTTGGTTCGTACATATTTAAACACCTTCCTTAAAAATTTTTACGATAGCATCATTTATATTGATCACATCTTCGCGCGTTGAAATCGTAACAACTCCCATTACCTCGCCTCGAGCCTCATTTTCTTGATTAACTACATCAAAAACTTTTGCTTCACCATGTTCTGTAGATATAATCACGGGTATATTATTAACCCCATAATGCTTTGCAAGGCTGCTTAATTTAAAATAGAAATCCTGCTCTAACGACTTTACTGCTTTACATTCTATCAAAATTGTTTTAAATCCTTTTGTAATTATAACATCAAATTCATTTTTGAACCCGTCTCCCTGTGCCACAACATTTGTTTCAACATCATCAAAATCACCATGTTTCAACAACTGATAATATATATGTAGTTCAAGGATATTACCCGCCTTTTCCAGAATGTTTTTTATACTGTATGACGGATATGCAAAACTCACAGTCGTATTTTTTTCGTCTTGGTTAATGACTATTAAATCATTAATTAGTTTTTCATTTGACAAACATTCCAGACACCTGTATTCATACCTTGATAACTGCAAATTTTCGACGAATAAATTTCTTTTAGTGATTTTCAGCTTCTTTGTATTATATTCATAAAAAGATTCTACAAACAACTTATTTTTAAGTTCGCTATATTTTGAAAACAACTTATTTATTTTTTCTTCATACACTTTGTCAAAAGAAACAGAGAGCTTAACACTATCGGAATTACACGCTATTATCTTACCATTATGTATAAATCCGTGTTTTTTCATGTCATTTACAATGTTGCGAACCGTTTCACTGCATTCCATAGGCAATATTTTTGTAAGAGTTATTTTTGTTTTCTCCTCATTTTTTGCCTCAAATGTCATTACAGCATCGTTTATTTCTGCACACTTTTTAAGCTTTTCTGACAATGCATTCCAGTTGCTAACAGAATATGACCAAAGCTTATCATCTTTTCCAACGCCGTTAGTTGTATATGTTTTCCACAAAGGCTCGTAAAATGTAAACATATCCGAAACTGCTGCTTGATAGTCAACCTGCTTTAAAACAAATAAATCTTCAACATTGATGCCAACTTTAGATACATCTATATACTTCAAATATTCACAACCTGCTATATACCCAAAGCTCTTGTTATATGAATTAAATTCAAAATAATGCTTTTGGCGCATCTGTTCTGTGAAATACCCGTTACTAACCGCTGTATCAAAGGGCAAACTTGTCCCCTCTATAATATCATTGCAATACTTATTTGCAAAAAGTAAAACAGCAGCTTTTTCGCTTATGTACTCGTGGTAGTAAATGTTTTTGATTCTTGCATACTCTTTTTTCAAAACTTCCATTTTACTCTTCAGTTCTGCATTAAAACTGCTATTACATGCAAAGACAAAATCAATTGTGTTTGCCATGCTTTTTTTATCAAAGAAATTCAAAACCCCTTTAATTGCAGAAGCGAGCTTTTTAATGTTTGTTAAGTTGTTGCAATAATATAAATACGTAATGTGCTTTGGCACTATGGCAACAGCAGATGCTACATTTTTTAAAACTTCTTCATTCGCATAGTTTCCATATCGCCCATCATTAAATACCATAGTTATTTGCGGTCTTGGGCGATTTGTAATTATAAACGGAATACGTTTCACAAGGTCATCATCAATTCGTTTATAATTAGTCCTTTTTATACTGTACACTGAAGGGTTAATGCTTTCTAATACAGAATTAAGTTCTTTTAAAACAGCATCAGGTTTTACTATTTTCGAAGATTTTTCTATTTTTTCAACAATTCTTGAATGTAATGATTCAAATTTCAACGCGTGCATTTTACTGCAATTTTTCACAATGGCGTCTATCGAAAACTCATATTCTGCCAACAATTTTGAAAATTCCGAAACGCCTGATAAACTCTGCTTCAATGTTTTCAACGCAGTAAATTCTCCGCTTAAATATTTTGCTTTGAACTTCTTAGCCTCTTTATTATAATGTCCATAAAGCTCTATGCTCACGCGATCCAAATCATCCAATTTACCTTTAAATTCATCCCATTCCTTCTCGTCAGGACAACTGCTTGTACTTCCTTTTGCAATACAGAGATGTATTTTATCTTTTTTATTTTTATTTGATAAAAATTCAAGGCACAATTTCGTTTCAACTCTGCCATTAGCATCAACCGGCGCTGTCCATCCTTTGCAAATCATTTCGGTGACCCAACGTCTATGTTCGTAGCACGAAAGTTCTCTCAATACTTTTTCATCACTTAACATGGAATTAATGCACTCAATATCATAATTTCCTTTTTCATCTGTTAAACCCATTGAGTGTAATTTGTATGGAATTGATAATGCATATGCGATGGATGACTTATAGTTATAAGACTCTCTGAACTCTTTGTATAACTCACCATAATCTTTCGAGAAAGAATCGTTCCAAACAAGATGGGTATTAAATGCCATGTTGGCAAGGTTTGCATCTATATCAGAATATTTTACTCTTTGACTGACATAAACGGGATTTAATTTATTGTTTTTTACTCTAATTTCCTCCCCTGTCCAAACAAAATTAATTAAAGCGTTTTTGTTTTCTTCCGAAAATTTGTTTGCAAGTGCTTTCGCCACAGCTTTATTCACTTTGTCGCCGCCCAAAGAAACAAAAACATAGCTCGGCTCTGCTTTAATAATTTCCGGGAACTCAGTGTGTTTTTCGCTAAAAGTTTTTTCTATAAAGCGTATTCTTCCATACGAGTCATCGCTCACATTCTTATCATCAATATCAAAAAATCTGCCTATATCAGGTCGTGCTTTCAAATAAATGCCTTTATCAAAATTGGCATCTTTTGAATACACATAAACATTAAGCGTTTTTCCCTTAATTTGTAAAGTTTGCAATACAACATCCATAAAAGCCTGTGCATAAACGCCGCCACCGACAACAGCAACGTTAATTTCATTATTATTGTTATCGTAATACTCATATACAGGCTTTTTATAAAGCAAATCCTGAAACACAGGAATACTGTCAATCGGTCTGTTTTGTTCCACAATTTTCAATCTCTTACCCGGACCAAGCTTTCCCGATTCAGTGTATGGCAAAAGACGGGCAATGGCCTTTTTTATATCTCTTATAAAATCTTCTGTCTGCTTGTATCGTTTTGTGTGTTCTTTTTTTAAACTCTTTTTCAAAATTTCCGTGATGTATGTTTCTAAATATACATCTTTAATTTTAGATATTAGTTTTGATTCTGAAACCAAACGCTCAATTACATCATATTGCTCATCGTTATAAAGCGCGTTTTCACCAATTACAGCATGGAATAACATCGCACCTAGAGAATATATGTCACTATAGTAACGGGCCTTACCAAAAGCAACTTCAGGTGCCATATAACCTTTTGTGCCCACAATGTATTTTGCCGATGAACCATAAGTGAAACTGTTAATATCAAACATACACACATGGTAAGGATTAAGTTCTTCCACTGCATCTTTTTCAACCAGAAAATTTTCTGGCTTTATGTCTCTATGATTCAATCCGTTTATGTGCATTCCGCACACACCTGTAGCGATAGTGTTTATGGTGCATAAAATATTATGAACCTTTAGAGCGCTATTTACCTCAGCATTTTTCCATACCCACTGTAAGTATTGTTCAAAATTCACTCCCACGGTCTCTTCCATCCATATATACACAGTTGAATTTTCAGGCAGCCCTTCAAATATCTCATACTTGGGAATATAATTTGCCAGAGCCTTCGCTCTCTTACCCTTTTTTGCTTTTTCCAACAAGTTATAGCCGTCAATAAATTCTTGTCTCATAATCGAAAAGCGTTCTGCAAACGCTTCTTCAACTGCTATTAACTGGTGTTTTTTGTCTCTCTCCAACATGTTATAATTTTGAGTTATTCCCACATCCTCAGGGTAAAACTCTTTTAACAATCCTTCTCTGTTTCCACGAATTACCCTATAGCAAATACAGGCGCCACCTTTTCCTACCACGGATTTTATTTTAAACTTTTCCGTTCCTCCGGACAACACATGCCTTAAATTTATAATGCAATTGGTTGACAAAACCTGTCTCATATATAACACCTCATTATCTATGTTTCGTAAAATAAAAAACTGCCGTCATCTTCAAGATCCCATTTCTCAGGTTCTTTTATAAACTCAGCTATAGTAATACCTTTTTTGAAGAGAATTTCATATACACCATCACTGCACATAAATATTTTCCCGTCGAATTCATTTAATACAACTACTTGCGCATCTTTATAAGAATCCAGGCAAGTAATCAGCGACGGTTGCCCTTCGAATCTTTTCGGTGAAACAACCGGATTATATTTTATGTCGTTTTGAAATGATAGAAATACTGCACCATCACCTAAATTAAAAACAAGTAATCTGTTTTTCTTTTTATCAAAAAGAGTTATTACCAGCGTGCTTGCATAAGCTTCTAATGGCTCATTATTCTTATCCGCTTCTTTTTTTGTTTGAAACAAAACCTCTTCAAGAATTAAGTATGCCACTTTTTCCTTCTCAAAATCAAACCACTTATCGCTTTTTATTAACATCCCAGAAGCTGCTTCACATGCTATTCTTGCGCCAGCTGCACCTTTAACACAGCTTGTTGCACCGTCTGCCAGTGCCACGACAAGAAATCTTTTGTTTTCCTTTACGCAAATATAATCCTGATTTTCTACCCCTCTCAAACTATTGTAATTTCCGACCTTAGTAAATTTTTTTATTCGCATCAAATGCCTCCTGTATAATTTTCATATTCATTATACAGGAGGATACCTTTTTAATTTTTGGGGGCGTTCATTAACACAACTTGTATGTAAACAAGAAAAACAACGAACAAATCATACATACTTCTTGTATCGAGAGGATTATACCTCGCATCTATCAAGTCCATGTTGATATAATCTAAAATTTCATCATACGTTTGCTCAAAATTTGCTGTATTGTCAAGATCACGTTTCATTTTATAATACTCTAATGAAATCAGTTTACTTCTGGTCATGTTTTTATAATTAACGTTTTTGTCAGGAGTCACCATTTTTATCAACGCAAGCAATAGTTTCATGAAATTGTCATCTTTTGAATATTTTGTCTTATTAAATTCATCTATGATAATTTCTACATCGTCCTGCATTTCTAAGGTGATATCCATTTCATCTTCACTTGTCATTTTTTGTATTTCGCTAACAATTGACTTATATATGTTAAATGCAGTAATTTGATTGGACTCCGTGTAGAAATCGTTAAAGTTATTACTTTCTTTTTCATCTTCAAAATTTTCTGCAACATATTTTTGAAAAGCTTCTTCTTCCATATTCACAGCACAATTCCAGAAATAGTTTTTTTTGTCCCCGCTAACAATTTTTCCTTCTCCATTTCCTTTCATTTCAAGAGCTGCTTTCACTCTTTTCATTTTTTCCCCAATTACAGTTTTCGTCTTCCCCTCGGGTTCAATTCCATCTTTGCGCAGGTAGTAAGCACAAACAGTATCTAATTTCTTTTCATAATTTATGCCCTCTCCTAAAAAAGGAATGAGTAGCAGCTTCTCAATGTCTCTATTTTTATCGTAACCTGTTTCTGTTTCGTCTTCATAGAGCTTCATATCAAAAACAAATGCAAACTTGAATAAGCTTTCACGAGCTATACTTTCATTGTCAAATAATCCTTCAATTAAGTGATTTGCGATTCCAATTAGCTTTCTATCTTTTTTTGGATTAATCATTTTTGATTCCCAATATTCATTAAGGCTCTCATCAGTTATATCACTAATTCCCAAGCCCTTTGCCTTTTTCAAAAAGGTTGTCACTCCGGTAACAGATCCGTCTCCAACAAATTTATTTTCAATAAATTTGTTCACAATAGCCACTCTCGCAGTTTCATTCACCGCTTCTCCTGTTACAGTTTCTATTAATTTTGTATCTATCGCTACCGTTTTAAACCCACTGTGCTTAATTTTTTCCGGCACATAGTAGTTATGTATAATATAATCAACCAGATCGTCATCATTATTTATTTTTGCAACATTTTCAAAATAATTAAGTCTAAATATTTCCGTTGTACGACCTTCACTTTTTATGCCGATAGAGTTCTGTTTGCATTTTTCAATACAATCCATAGCTCCGACGTATCTTTGATAACGACTGATTTCTTCATCTTTTTTTGATAAATAGTATATGCATATAACTTCTGCAAAATTTTTAAAATTTACCATTTCGCCTGTAGGTATTGCATTATTCTCTCTGTTTCGATGTTCTCCAATATATCTAAACAAATTATCATTAAAAGTATCTACGAAAACCTTATCTATATCTCTATACTTATTATAATCAATTTCTTGAGAATCTTCATAATACGTTAAGCCATATGCAAAAGCAAATGTATACATAGCTTCACGCGTAGCACCTTGACCTCTGAAAACACACTTTGACAAATCATCAATTGTTTTTAAAAAAACTTTCCCCTCATTCGATAAACCTTTTTCTTCCGATGATTTATCAGTATGGTTATTGCTTATGTTGTCAAAAATACTTTCATCTATTTTCTTTATGACATCTTCAATGGTTTTACATTTTTTATCATCACGCTTTATGTACCTTATTACACTTGATACACCATCGTGAATGGATTTCATGTCTTCCTGCAAATATTTAACAAATTGCTTTAAAATCGCAACCCTAATGCTTTCTTTTTCGAACGATTCATCTCCTAATTTTCTAACGATTCGCTCCATATATTCTCCTTGTCTTTGATGTTTTGAATATATGTTATATAATTCGTCTAATATCATAGTAATGGTTTCTGCTTTTGTCTTTAATTTTTTTAGCAACTCATTAACTTCATTAAATGTTTTCCCTCTAAAATCAACCTCACCGTAGCCACACCCTTTCATTAACTCGTAAAGGTCGCCATAAAAATTAGATTTCCCTTTATCTTTCGCTATATTTTTAAACCTTTCTATTGCAACTTCTTGAGGCAACCTAAATTTGTTTTTTAAACTTTTCATTCTGTTTTCTGCTACTTCGGTAAACTTAGTATAACTTATACTCATTTTCATTCCTCCGTCAATCTATAAATATTTATACATATATTGTGCCACAATTCGACACTTATTTCAATAATAATTTATACTATGAAAACACGAAGCGCATCGCTTCGTGTTTTCGTAGTACATCTTTTGAATTCAGCAAGTTTTACACTTTTCATCAATCCATGACAAAGACAATAACTTCTCTACCGCTTCCGCAAATTCAACCTTAGCCAATCTTTTCGCTCCGGCTCCAACTATTTCTTTTATCACCCCTTTGCCATATTTAGGATGCTCTATACAAACGCCGCTATCATATCGGTCGAGCTTTTCGCTCTTTGCTTCATTCAACTTATGCTTATTTATGTAGTAATTTGCTCCGTTTTCGCTATACAACCTGAGCGGAGCAATCCCAAGTTTACCGCAACAAATCTTCCAAGTAGGACCGTGTCCCGCTTTTCCGTAAGTTTCGTAGTCCATGTAATGCGCATATTCATGCTTAATCATTTCAATTGCCATCTCTTCGGGCCAATCGGGATCTTGATAGTAGTAATCTGAAAATGCAAATCGGTTACTTTTTCCTCCTACAACAGAAAAGTAACCTATGGTTCCTCGACTTTTTGTAAATATTATCGGCAACATTGCGCCCTTCAGCCCGGTTTTTTTGTCTAATTCCTTCATAACATTACGGATTCTCTCTTCGCTCCAAATCTTGTCCATTGTCTTCACTCCTCATTTTTTCTTACCTTAATTGTATATCATTTTTCTTATATACTTTTAGGGGGTGTAAAAAAATCATACCCCCAATTTTAAATTCCCTCTTATATGTTATTATCCTATTGAATCTTCCTTTCTTTATCTCCCTGCAAGCTGGTGCAGGGGGATTTTTTCTTGTACTAGTCAAAATGATATGATATACTTAAGTTACGATTTTAAGCTTTAGAGGTGATATTATGAACACAAATTACGAATACAAAGCTTTTATCAGCTATAAGCACGATGACGACAAAGGCGTAGCTCAACAAATTCAACGTTTTTTGGAAACCTTTACTCCTCCCAAAAAGCTTCGTCCCAAAAACTTCAAAAAATGGAAGATTTGTCTTGATAAAACCGATTTTAACGCAGCAAAACCAGTTAACACCGAAATCTATCATAAAATATTAAAATCCGAATTTTTAATTGCTCTCTATTCGGACAACTACCCTAAATCCAAGTTCTGTTCTAATGAAATTAACTTTTACAAAAAAAGAAACTTCGATAACAGCTACAAAGGCATAGTCCCTTGTATTATAAGCGGCGATGCAAAAGAAGTTCTGCCTAAAGAATTGTATGATAATAATTGGATAGCTTGTGATTTTTCAAAGTGTTCCTTCCCCGTAAAAAAGAGAGTTATAAAGAATGAATGTTTAAGAATAGCAGCTTCCCTTTTAGATTGCGAATTTAATAAACTAAATGACCGCGTAAAGCGTCGAAGAAAACAACGAGCACTTTCCGTAATCATCTCCGCATTGTTTCTTTTCATTGTTTTAGCATGTTTATTGGGTAATATTTTTTCACTGGATAACAATCTTCAAACAGAAAATACTCTCAACGTTGTTGAAGACTCATTGAAAAAATATAATTCGGGCGACATTTTATCTGCTGTCACAATGCTTACTGATGAAATTTCCTCAATTAAGGATTCTGATAAAATTCCTGACAACGCTCTTCACCTTCTTTCAGAGGAAATCGGCGCTTTCAGTCCGTCATTCAAAAAGCACATTTCAACCCTTTCTCACGAACACCCGGTTTCCTACGTTACCCACACCTGCATGGGCCAAACTATTTTAACAAGGGATGAAAACGCGTTTTATCTTTGGCGCAAAGATGGTTATTTAGTAGCAAAGCTCTCCGCTTCAAAAGATACCAAACTTTCATTTGGAGCTGCTTCCCCTGAAGATGCTCACATTTTTTTGCTTATAGAAAATCACGAAATTAAAACAATAGATGCTTTCACGGGAGAAATCATCGCCAATTCAGCAGATACAGATGACTATCTTGCTGCACCATCCTATGCAGACACAACATCCCTCTCTTCTCAATACAATAACACGTATGTTGTATCAACACCTCCGTCTGTCGATGTTTTCGTCTACACAATCGCCTCTCCCAACGAGGATTTTATCCCGCTATCCTTTGAATTCTCCCCTATTTCAAACTTCACCTTCAGTCCATCGGGAGAATACGCTCTTTTCACCAATTCTGATAAAGCATATCTATACAACACATTTACGGAAAACACCCAATTTTTTAAAGAGTTGCCTAATGCTTCCCATGCTTGCTTTGTCAGCGACAATAAAATTTGCCTGCAGTCAAGCACTGCAACGTCAGTCTATGACTTGCCTGGCAAGAAGGAGCTTTTTTCATACCAAGGCAAGGCAAATTCTATTCCATCTGTTTTCAATGAAAACATTTACTTCGTATCCGAGTCGGGCGCATTGATTTATTCCCGCAACAACGCATTTATTGAATGGGTTCCCGAATTTTTCACGAATAACCCCGATTCCTATATCACCAAATTTAAAGTTTCTTCTACCGGTAAAATCATTGCAGAAATTATGCAACATAGCAAGGAAAATGAAACTACATATGTGTTTTATGACCCCAATGAATCACAAATGGCACTAACCCTACCCAAACAAAAAGAGGAAAATACTGATTTAATTTGGATTTCAGACAACTATGCAGGTATACTCTTCTACAACTCACTTCAAAACGATTCATTCCGTATGCCGAAATTGATGATTTACGACATTTATACAACCAGACCTGTAAAACACTTTAATTCCAGTATTCCAATACAGAAATTATTGTTTGTTGACAATAAAAATACGCTTACTGTTTTTTCATCCGATGCCAAGCTTCATAAAATAGATTTATCAGATTATTCAATCATTGACAGTTTGGAATTAAACACAACCTTCGATTCCGTCAGCTATGAATATTTCCCTTCTGAAAATCTTTTAATGCTAAAGCTTGACAGCACTGCATATTTCATTAACACTGAAACACTTTCTCTCAAATACAAAGTCGAGGGCTACCTTGATGCCAACACGGCTCAAAATATTGTTGCAGTCTCTTTGGAAGATGAAACGGGTATCTTTCCTTTGTACACCCCGCAAGAATTATTAAGAAAAGCAAATATCTACACACAAACTGAGCCTTGACATTAAGTCAAGGCTCAGTCTTATTATTTTATTCTTAAATTTTTGTAGCCATAGGCAGTTTCTTTTCTCCCGAGGCTCGCAAATCATAACAAGAGCCCTTAATGCTGTTTTTAGTAACCCCTTGCCCTTCATAATAACAATTTGCCAATCTAAGCATTGCCTCCGGATCGCCATGTGCTATGCATTCATGGTACAGTTCAATAGCTTTTTCTTCATTAATCTCTGATGCGATACCTTTTAAATAATAATCACCCAACCTTCTTTTAGCGGTTATATATCCCTTCTTCGCTGCAGCCTGATAATATTTCAAGGCTTCTTCATAGTCTTGCTTTACTCCCATGCCATAATCAAAACAAACTGCTAAGTACAAATTTGCTAAAATATCGCCTTCATCCACTGCCTGTGTAAAATCTGCTGTTGCTAAATCGTAGTTCTTTTCGCACCCTTTACCATAAAAATAGCAGATTCCTCGTTTCCTCAGGGCTACAGCAAAATTTTTCTCTGCAGCAATAGCGTACCATTCAAATGCCTTTTCTAAGTTCTGGGCTACCCCCTTTCCGTTATAAAAACAATCTGCATAATCAACTACCGCTTTTGTGTTTTTCGAAAACTCCTCCTTGTTTATTTGTGCAATATTATGTAATATTCCAAATGCTTTTTTACACTGTAATTGCTTACCCGATTTCAATAGCGCTGTCGCCTTGTCAATTTCTGCTTTAATGAATTCTGCGCACTCGTTTAATTTCATTGTATTAATCCCCCACAATTAATTTTCATCATCTGTTGATGTTAATTTATAAATTTCTGAATCAAGTTCTTTCTGCCTCAAACAATACAAATCAAATTCCTTATTTGAGAATACGGTTAAAGGAATGCTACAATCTCCCCCTCACTTTCCATCACCCTTAGCAGACCTGAAAAATCTACAGCGCCAAACTCTATTTTACTGTTTTTTCAATAACATTGCTGAGTGATTGCATACCTGACAAACTATCCAATACAAAAGCTTTTAACGTTGCGTTTTCTGCACCTTTTAAAATACCACCGAAGGAAAAACTACAGTCTTCTTCGAATTCGGCCTTTATATAAGCCATATCAACCATAACGTCATCTTCGTAAAGAGCAATTATAAACGTATCTTTATTCTTTCGGTCAGTGTTCTTAACCAGCTCTGCTTCCACATAAATACTACCATTTGCAAATTCACCGCTAATCGATTTTACAGTGTAATCCTGTTTGATATTCTGTGTAATCACCTTGCCGTTTCTAAGTGTAACCTCCAAATCACTACAGTACTGATCGCAGATATCGCCTTCCTCACAACTGAGTTTTATAACGATATCATCTTCTATGTCATCTCTTACTTTAAATCTTACGGTACACGCTACCCCAGTGTTCATGATGTTCGTCGAGTTTGCCCAAAATATTGTCACCTCTTCGAGTGTAGAGAAATCACACTCCTGGTCAAGATTGCATATCATTACTCCGTTGCCCATAAGAGCTTCGCCTCTTGTAATTGACACCGGGGTCAGGATTGTATTGTCATAGCTGAGCTTAATTTTCATACCTGCGACACCAACATTTTCGACCATTGTGACAGGGATGTCTACAAAATCATTAACAATTTCGCTATTGCCGGCTTCAAGCGTAATACTGCCTGCGTCATTCGACTCCATAAGTTGTATCATTTCTGTTTCGTCAAGCAAGCTTTGCGAAAGTTTTATGCTATCTTTAGTATTAATGAGGCCATCAACGTGTATGTCTGCAGCGTCTTTTTCATACGCTGTGAAGTCAATAGGCCAATTTGCAAGGTATTGTCCAAGTTTTAAAAGATCCTTTGTCGACAGTAGGTTATCTACATAGACGTCGCCTTTAAGCACGTTTATTACAGACACTACGCCATTAACCACATTAAACTCAACATCCTCATAAACTTGATTTGTAACATCTCCTTGTTTATAGGTTACGGAAACAGGATATGTCCCCTCTTCTGCATTTTCGAGTATTTTAAACGTAACCAGGAGTAGATTGCCGTTTTCTGTTATATCAGAAGGATTAGTCCATAATGCTGTTACATGCATAGGGGTCTGCACATTCTCTTGCGGCTGGTTTATGTTTGTAATCAACGTGCCATGTTGAGAGATAGCCTCACCTTTTTCTATTGAAATGGGATTAAGCACACCAGCGTCGTATTGGATATTAACCTTAAAGCCTGCTATGCCGAAATTTTCGTTGATTGTAATAGGAATGGTCACAGTTTGTCCTTTTATACCCGCTGCACTGCCGACTCTCAATTGTATTTTTTCACTCTCTGCTACAGGCTCTGTAACGGTAACTGTGCATTCTGCACTTATTCCATCTACCATTGCTGTTATGAGCGTATCTCCTGCGCTTCGTGCAGTGACAATGCCGTTTTCCACGGTTGCTACGGCCTCGTTTGAGCTTGTCCAAATAATGGTTTTACCGGTCTCATTCGAAGGAATGATTGTTGCAACCAGTTCTTCACTCATTCCAACCTTTAATTCAATTGATGGTTTGTTAAGTTCAACCTTCTCAACATTCACTTCGATTAACTCCCAGATTGCGTAGACAACTGTATTTTGAGAGATTGTAAGTTCACTTAATGCGTTTGTCGCATTTGGATTGGTATTCCATCCACAGAATTGGTATCCTGCCCTGTAGGCGGTCTGACTCAAATTTGCTGAGTTTCCATGGCTAACACTTATGTATTCTGTTGAAACTGATTCTCCGCCATTCGCATCGTATGTAACAGTATAAGTGTTTTTCTTCCAGACGGCATAAAGAGTTATCGCAGAATTTGATGCATATTTTTCTCCTGCCATATATTTTGCTGCAGTACTAGCGGGAGAATCTGACCATCCAATAAAGGAATAGTTTGCTCTTTTCGGGATGGTTGTTGACAATATAAGGTCAACATTTTCAGTTTTTGTTTCTGTAGCGGGAGCGCCGCTTCCTCCATTAGCATTATATGCTACTGTATAACCTCTCGGGAGGTATACCTGTCCAACCCAAAGGCATGCGCTTGAGCACCCATCGCAAACACCCCAAACAGATATCGTTGCATTTTTTCCAAACTGGTTACCTGTTGATACGGTATTTGCAAACCCATGCAGTCCATCAGCTGAAGGTATTCCCCACAAAGCTTCCACATGCGCATCGGCATCCGGACGGTGACCCGAGGTTGGAAAGCCTTCGATATGTTCGTCTATATGAATATGTATTGGCATTGAACTTGAAGGATGATTTCTACAGGTCGCCCATCCTTCAACATAAACTTTGTTAAATGTCACGCTTATCTTATCAAGGTGACCTACAATATTTGACTCGACAACAATATCTGACGGTGGGACAATTGGATCAGGGTCAGGAACATCTGTATTTGATATTATGTCCTTTATATGTATAAACCCATTGACCTCAGACTTTGATATTGTTCTTTGTCCGTATCCACCCTTAACGCTCCAATTATACTCTTCAATTGTTACAAGATCTCCTGTCACGCTTTTGACCCATGCAACATGACCATATTTACCGCTTGTCCATACTGCAACCGAACCCACCGCAGGATTATTATCGACTGCAATACCCAAATTTTGAGCAGCCTGATACCACTCTTTGGCGTTTCCCCAACGAGCAATACCGCCGTATTGATTTGTAAAATTAACTCCATTTCTGCTATTTAAGCACCAGGCCACAAAGGAGGTGCACTGACGGTTATAAAAGTTCCATCGGTCAACAATGGAATTATTTTCAACATTTTTATACTCGCTCGGATAATCATCTCCTGTAGCATACGCCATTGCATTTTCAATTGGTATCAGCGCAAAAATAATTACAGCACTTAAAAAAATCGACAATATTTTTTTCATAAGTTTCACCTCATTAATATTTTTTTAATTAGTAAAGGCATTATTAAAAGGGGATGCTCTTATTCGAAAAATGCATGTTATCATTTTTATCTCACCTCTCCTATCAATATTTACGCTACTCATTATTAACAGCGCTTCGATAAATATATTATACATAAACAAAAAACATATTTTTTTGGGAGGGTAAGGCTATTCATTCAAAACTCTTTGTGAAAAAGGTGAACAGCAAACCCTTCTTCTATTCATTACTTATCTTCTTCATACTCACAAGTTTCAAACAAACAGAAAATACTTGCAAAAAAATTTTTTATTTTATCAATTATTGTAGGTGGATTCTCTTCATCCTCCTTGATAAACTTTGCAAATTCTTCTTCCAGTTCTGCCCCGATTTCCGCTAAAATTTGTTGTGCACTCTTTGGCTCTGAATATTCAATTCCTGTAATATCCATTAATGTGTCCAGTAATTCTTGCGTTTTTGACAAATTTTGTTCTATTCTTTTTCCGGGAGCCACATAACTTGCCTTCAGATTAAACTTTAAATATGGTTCAAATACAAAATCATGTAGCTTAACATTAAGTATGCTTTTACCACATGAGATAGCTCGTTCTCTTTCTCGGTTTATAAGCCCATCTTCTGTATCGTCCTCCAACAATAAAAAGCAAGTACAATTATCAACATTTTCATTGATAATCCACTCATATAAGTACCCATCAGGAAGATCGTAAGGAACTATCCAGCAAGGAATTTGCTTACATTGTAGCAGCTCTTTTATTGCAAAAGCTTCCATGTAATATTTTGAATGATAGCTTATAAATACATACTTTTCCTCTTTAATTCTTATTCCGCTCATATTATCTCCTTTTTATATACAACTTTTAGAAATCCCTTTAATTTTTCTGATTTATTATAATGTTTCCCTCAATGTTTCTCAGATCTACCCGCCTCTGTTTTTAACTTTCTTCATATAATTCCCCCTGCTTCATGTTGATTTTAGTTTACCATCATTTTTATTAATCTGTTTTTGGGGTCAATAAAAATGCACAGCTCACTTCTATAATTACACCCATTTGCCAAGAGGAATCAGGCTTTCACCTTACTTTTGCAATTATTTCGATATACATAATAACCGATAATAAATATTTGAATTTTTGGATGAGTGTTTTCAACAAAAAAACATCACGTCTTTTATCAGACGTGATGTTTTTTAACTTACATATCCAATTTTTCCACTATTAAGTATGCATCTCGCATTATCTTCAAGCTTGAATGTTCCGCATTTATGAAATATCTCGATTGCTTCATTGTAACATTTTACTGCTTCGGTTTCATTTCCCATGGTGCGGTATATATTACCTAAGAAAACACGGTTTACTGCAACACCTACATGAATTTTCCCGGAAAAATTTGTTATACTTTCATATGCAAGCTTCATATTTTCTATAGCTTGCTCATATTTTCCCTGTTTCATCTGTATCTGCGCTAGTAATTCTATGCAAAAATCTTTATCCCAATAGGATTTTTCGCTCTCGCATAATTCTATTGCCTCGCAAATGTGCTTTTCGCTTTCTTCTATATCCAGGGGCAATCCTCTCATATACAGTGCTCTTGCTAAATGATATTTTCCCCATAGTATACTACGATTCAACTCATTATCGATGCCCTTCAAATACACCTCCAAAACTTTTCGAGCATCTGATATTGCAATGTCGTAATTGCCCAAATGCCTATTTGCTTCAACACGTCGGGTTATTACTCCTTTATATATGTATAGCTCTTCAGGTGTCATTTTTTCTACATCTATGCAGAAAAATTCACTAATACAAGTTTCCACATTCTCTAATGCTTTCTCAGGGAAACCACTTAAACAGTACAAGTGCGCTAATCGCGCGCAAATCAATCTTTTGGTTTCTCTATCAATCCTATACCTGAGAATCGATTCATATAAAGCTATAGATTCTCCATAACGTGACAAATGATTCAGCATACGCGCTTTAGACATTAGCATCTTCTGGCACAATTCTGAATTATTTCGAAACTTATCACATAAATAATTAGTCGTTTCAATTAACCACTGTTTATTTTTATAGTTTAACTTATGTGCTTCTTCACAATTTTCTGTCAAGGCATGCAAGAAGTTATCACAAAGACCAAAATTGTTACTTAATTCTTCAAATGCTAAATCGGAAATTATGGGATGCAAATGAATTACATCCTTATTGTCACGAATAACCCAGCTTTTTTGTATCAATCCATTTATTGTTTCAAAATCTTCTTTTCCGCACCACTCAATAAAAGTCTTTTTCTTGATTCCCGACAGCGGAACAAGAGAAAGATTTTTTAGCAAATACAATTCTTCCTCTGAAAGTTGCGATAACTGCATCAATTTATTTATTCGAGAATACACAACATCTGATTGTTTACTTGCGCCTACATTTTTCAAAATATCGAGCATTTCATCAGGTTCAATACAATTAGAATTCATCGTAGATGCAACCAATCTTATACTTAAAATGTGCCCATCCAACAATGTTAAGATTTCCATTATTATTTCAATCTCATCTTGTTCTAATTCTATCTGATAAAAATCCTTAAACAATTCAAATTGTTCATTTGTATCAAGTTTGACTTCATCCAATAACAATTGTTCAAATCTATTATTTATTACCCTGTTTCTAGTTGTGAAAAGTATTGCAAATCTACCGCTACACAGTTCATCAAGCTTCTCATCTTCCGATACATCAAAATTATCGATAACCAGCAGAGTTCTTTCATCAGTTATATTTTTTAACACATTAAGCTTGTATTCAAAATATTCATCGACGCTCTTATCCAAATTTTCATTGCGCACAATCCCACAAATATTCAAAGGACTATCATTTGCAATAGATTCCTTCAAAGAACCGCTGTATGTAATCTTTATGATATTTTCATAATCATTCGAATGTTTCTCACAGTATCTGTTTGCCAACTCGCTCTTTCCGCATCCACCCATTCCGACAATAAAAAACTTATTTTTATCTGACATCAGATTTTTATGGATAATATCAAGCTCGGCATCTCTTCCTTTGAAGTTTTTATCTGCATAAATTTTCATTGTGGACAGCTGATATTCGGTTTTCCCTGTATTTGTTTTATCGATTATTTGTTTTCTACCTAAATGCAACAAAACTTTTTCAACGAGTTCACTTATTCTATGTTCTATCGGTGGCTGCGCTGCCTCTATTTTTTGACTCATCGACAACAGAAAATCAAATTGTTCTGTTAACGGACAGTCTTCTATTATAAATGGGAAAATAAGTTTCTCATTTTTATATGCATTTTCAACTTCTGCTGGTACCCATATAGAATTTTGTGCATTTTGTGACAATATGAGTAAAAAAATTTTACAGTTTTTAATTGCAACAGGAATTTCCTTTGTATAGTTTGACCCTATAGGTATGGACTCTGGAGCCATCCATACTGAAATGTCATTTTCCGACAATGCTTCTTTTATCAACAATGCTTTGTTGAATTCTTTAGAACTGTAACTTATAAATACATCTATTTCCATAATTTTGCCACTCCCCTCTGACACAGCTTTTGCATTTGCTTCTATTATCTCAAAAATGACAAATAAAGTCAAGTTTTGCCCTTTACATTAACCTTATTGTCATATAAACTCTCATTTCTTTCCCTCCCCAAATTTTAACTCGTTACAGTATGATATTTATATCGGTGTAAGGCGGAGAGTCAAATTAATTTTTAAGGAGTGTTGAATATGGATGAAAAAATAGAACGCGCTTTTGAAGCATTGGACGAAAAGAAAGATACATTGGAGAAAAACATGTCGCCCGCCGCATATAAAATATGGAAATCCAACGTATTAACCACCGAACAACGTGAAGCAATTAAACGCCTTCCATGGTCAAGTATAGGAAAAGAACACACTAAAATTGACTACCAAAAAGCACAGGAAATGCTTAACTCCCAGCATCACGGCATGAACGAAACCAAAACAAAAATTCTTCAATTGTTGGCAGTTCGTGAACGCACCGGCAAGTCCGGCAAAGGCATATTATTAACAGGACCTGCAGGCACCGGCAAAACCACAATCTGCGAAATTATAGCCGAGGTTCTCAACGAACCCTTTTATAAAGTACCACTTCAAGGCACCACCGCTCAATGGGAGCTTTTGGGAAGCAATCCCACATGGAAAGCTGCAAATCAAGGTTATATAGCAGATGCTATACAGCGCTCCGGAAGTTTTTCTGCCGTAATCTGTTTAGATGAAGTGGACAAAATGGAAAAGAATGAGCGAAGTCCTCAAATGGCTCTCCTTTCACTTTTTGATAGCACAAACACCGCATTTATAGATCAATTTTTAGCTATCCCGTTAGACGTTTCCAATATAACATTTATCCTAACCGCAAACGACATCAATGAGGTAAATCCCATTCTCCGCGATCGATTAGATGTAATACATATACAAGGCTATACAAAAAAAGAAAAATATCTTATTTTAAAAAATTATATTATTCCAAAACTTTATTCGAAATATAAAGTCGAGAAATCAGAAATAGTTTTTTATGAATCAGCGATTAAGTTAATCTGTGAAGCTTGTACGGAACCCGGAGTGAGAGATGTCGAAAAGCTTGCTGATAATATATTCCGCAGGGCTATTTATATGTTGGCTTTAGGTGCACAAACAATTTCGATTAATGCCGGATTTGTTAAAGCAGAACTTCCAACCAAACTATCTGCGGAAAACCGCGAAATAGGTTTCAGAATATAATTAAGTTCTTCTTTGAATACACCTCTACCAAATTATCACCCCCATTTTTTCTATTTTTCATCCCGTGGTATATATATAAGTGTCAACTGACATTGAAACATTAAGTCTTAAGGAGGTTCATTATGAACAAAGTTCCAACACATTTATTTACTCAGTCAAAAACATTAATTAAGTTAAGGTTATTATTCAAGTCAGGTATAAAATATGACAGTTCTTGAATCAATTCTTAAAACTTTTATTAAAGGAGGTGTTGCTGAACTCCTTTTACAGTCTCAATATAAATATTTAAAACAGAAAGGATTAACAATTATGACAAAAAGAATAATTTCAATTGTATTAACTATCATTATGGCGTTCTCTCTTCTTAGTATAAGTGCATCTGCCGCAAGTTACCCATCATTATCTAAAAGCAACTACTGCGAATTTACTGCCGTAAAAAAATTAAACGTTTATACTTCTTCTAATACCAATACCAGAGGTACAAGCAGTCCGTCAAAAGAATACAATGCCTATATAGAGAAAGGTGATATTTGCTACATCTATAAAATAACTTCTAAATACATCTACCTTTCCTATCCCGTAGGCAACTCCCACAGAGAAGGCTACATTCGTACAAGCGACTTGCTTGGTGGTAATATTTCTCCTTCTTCATCCTTCACTGCAAACAAGAAGGTTACAACATATAAGTACAACGGCGGCGGCAAAACAGGATACTATTGTGTCGGCGATAAAGTATATGTTCTGTCAGGTAAGTACTACAATACTATATATGAAGCAAAATCAAACAAGCGTGGCTACAAATTAGCCTTTGCAGAAGACCTCTCTAATAACAATTCATCATCAAATAACTCAAGCAAAACAAAAGTATGGCCTGTTGGCGGCAATGGTGGCACAGATCAGAAGAATTGGCCTCGTTATAACAGTTCCGGAAAGTATCATAGTGGCACTGATATTTCCGCTTCTAAAGGTACTCCTGTTTACGCAACATACAGCGGAGTTGTGGACACTGCCAGAACATTGACGACTAGCTATGGCAAACATGTCATTATTAAATGTAACGTTAACAGTAAAACCGTATATATATATTACGCTCATCTCAATAGCTACAGTGTCAAAGCAGGTGATTATGTAACAGCAGGTCAGCAGATAGGAACTGTGGGGTCTACAGGCAATAGTACAGGTCCTCACCTTCATTACGAAGTTCGTAATAGTCAAAAGAGTTATGGAAATATAAATAATCCCACCTTAAATCCTTACGACTATCTCCCTAACAGATAAGCGATCGGTTTCAATGAACTGCCTCTTAGAAACAATTTCAACGTTACATCGTAAGAGGCAGTTCATAAACACTCTCATATTTCTTTCACCCCAAAATCTCATATATTTATCATGTGTATAATAAAGATGTACTCAATACGAGCTGTCATTTTTTTCAAGGAGGATAATTGAATATGAAAATTTCAACTGTTGCGTACAATCATCTTAACTCTTTAATTCGTGCCAGTCCCCCTGAAACAGGTGGCATATTAGGAAGTAATGATGGAGATGTCATTACAGATATCGTGTTAGATATTCCATCGGAAACGACATACACTTGTGCCTATTCTCCAAATGTAACATTCCTTAACACATGTATATCAAATTGGCAATCAAACGGGAAGCATTTTAAAGGAGTTTTTCATTCACACTTTTTTGGTATTAAAACGCCATCTGCTGCCGATAAAGAATACATAATCAATATTATGCATGCAATGCCCGATAGTATAACAGAACTATATTTTCCTATATTTGTTCTTCCGAACCGAGAGTTAATATGCTACAAAGCAATCAGGGCAGATTTGGACATCCAACTTACACAAGACGCTTTAGAAATTATTTAACAAACAAAACGGAGGTATTTATTATGACAAACACAACAAAAATTGAAAGAATCGAACTCCCTATGGGGCATTTTGAAGGCAATTGTTCAGATTGTATATACGCAAACTATCGCGACAGAGATAAGGATGGTAGAGTTCGTTGCGAGGGAGATTACGGGGGTTATAATAAACCCAGTGACAGAAACGGTTGTTTTTATTACGAAAAGGAATAATTTACGACTTTACATTTTTTAAAATCTGCATTTTGATAACGGAGGATTAAATATGACTACTTTTATAATTATAATTCTTATTGCAGTGGCTATAGTTTTTTTCTTATCGCGCAAAAAAACTGAAACACCTATAAACAAAACCACTGTAGACACATTCTTATCCGGTCTGCCTAATATGAGCAACGAAGATTTAGATAAAATGTTCATGGATCTGACAACCACTCTTTTCTTACGCGATTTAACTGCAGAAAAGTTCAATGCCTGTTACGCAACCAACATTTGCAAAAATGTTGATTATGGTTGCCATAGTTATTCTGACGTTGTTATGCTTCATGAAGCCACTCATAAGGAAATAAAAAGAAGGAAGTTATAAAGGTAGTATACAAAGATGATATATGTGATGTCCGACTTGCATGGTTGTTATGACGAATACAGGACAATGCTTGAAAAAATCAACTTAAATTGTAACGACAAGCTGTATATCTTGGGTGATGTAATAGATCGAGGCGAAGGGGGCATTAAAATATTATTAGATATGATGACTCGACCCAACATCATTCCACTTCGCGGAAATCATGAACTAATGGCGCTCCCTGTTTTAACAAAGCTAAATGCTGAAGAGAATTTGGACCATACAACTATGAAGCTATGGCAGGAATGGATGGTCAACGGTGGAAATGCTACTAAAAAAGACTTTATCCTTCAGAACTACTCCAAAAGAAAACGAATTTTAGACTACTTAGAAACCTTTTCTTTATATGAAATCATAAAGCTTGAAGAAAAAGAATTTGTTCTTGTTCATGCCGGCCTTTCCAATTTTTCTCAGGATAAAAAATTAAGCGATTACAGCACTGAAGATATTATATGTGGCAGATGCAACTATCAAAAAGCTTATTTTGATGACAAAATACTGGTCACAGGTCATACTCCTACTTTCACAATTGATAAAAACTATCATGGCAGGATATACTCAAAAAACAATCATATAGCCATAGATTGTGGCGCAATATATGGCTATACACTTGGTTGCATCTGTTTAAATACGTTAGAAGAGTTTTACGTTTAACCTTAGTTGATTTAGTATAACCCACCGTTTTTACTAAATACGAAACGTGCTACTACTCGAAAAAACGTAGAAGCGAAAATGCCAACAAAAGCAATTAGCTGCTAACAGACTTCATCAAAACCTGTTAGATAAAACAGTATAACTTTCCGATAAAGATTAAATCTGCAGACCAATTTTAGCCTGCAGATTTTTTATGCCTATTATATTAAATGATTACTTTCAATATTTCAACAGTTACACATGTTTGGTGGATAACTACTTCACTTTTTTGCCGTTTTGATATCTTCCCTCGTACACATCTCCGCTTATGTATGTAGTTTTCCCTATTCCATCTCGCATTCCGTTCTGAAATTCACCTTCATATACATCTCCATTCATCCAAACATATTTTCCATAACCATGCATTTTATCATTTTGAAATTCGCCTTCGTACACATCTCCGTTTTTAAACTCATAACGACCTTTTCCATGTTTCTTTTCATTTACGACTTCACCATTGAAAATACCATCATCATATTCGATAATTCTCACATTTTCAGTTGAATTACTATTGTTTTCGCAACCAATATCTCTTACTAAAGCTTTAATACAATCTTTATAGTCCAAATAGTCAGATCTTTTAACGCCCTGTAAACGACACATTTTTACCCACCAGGCAACATATTCAGTTGGAAATAAAGATTCATTTATTTCATCAAGAAACACAATATAAATAGGCTTTTTATAAAATTTAGCTATATCATATTCCGTTCGCACATACGAATCTTCTTTCGAAAAAATGTTATTTGTTATAAATATAATAAGTGATTCACAGCTCTTAATATGCTCATTTATTTCTTTCTCCCACTCACATCCCGCTTTGATTCCATAATCATACCAAACCGATACATATTCTGAAAGCTCTTTAGCATATTTGGCGACCCGCTCTTTATCTTCCGTATTATAACTTGCAAAATAAAATTTTTCACAGTCGACTGCATCAAATCCAAGATAATTTGACATTCTTTTCTCAACCTCCTTCATCGATATTTCAGCAAACAGTCACCTTTTGATTAACATATCATATTTTTCTTAGCTTTTCAACACATTTCCCCACATTTATCGTTTCAAAAAATAAACTAAACGAATCCTCACCGAGCCACTAAAGGTCGGTGAGTATAATCTTTTTAAAAAAGTCATTTAGCTGTCAAAAGGCAAAAAAATAGCAGAATACAGAAATTAAGAAAAACGACCTACTTTACAGTAAGTCGTTTTAACGAGGAGTCCCTGCGAGGTGAAGCCGAGCCTTATGAAGGCGATGGCTGAGCCCGTCGGAGCGTAGCGCAGGAGGGACAAAAAAAACATTTAGGGAATAGTGAAGAGTGAATAAGTAATAAGTAAAAAAGAACAAGTTCCTTTCGAAACTTGTCTTTTTTTTTGGTGGACCATCAGTCTGAGCGTTAAGAAAACAGTCCGGTGGACTGTTTTTAGCGAGGAGTCCCTGCGAGGTGAAGCCGAGCCTTATGAAGGCGATGGCTGAGCCCGTCGGAGCGTAGCCCAGAAGGGACAACAAAAAAACATTTTGGGAATAGTGAAGAGTGAATAAGTAATAAGTAAAAAAGAACAAGTTCCTTTCGAAACTTGTCCTTTTTTTGGTGGACCATCAGGGACTCGAACCCGGGACACCCTGATTAAGAGTCAGGTGCTCTACCAACTGAGCTAATGGTCCATAAAATTGGAGCTGCCTAGCAGATTCGAACTGCCGACCTCTTCCTTACCAAGGAAGTGCTCTGCCTGCTGAGCTAAGGCAGCGTTTCTGTTAGTGGTCACTCACAACAATAGTTATTATACACACCTAAAAGGGATTTGTCAACACTTTTTTTGAATTTTTTTCAACTTTTTTAGTGGGTTAAAAATATCCCTTATTTAAGCTATTTTCACTGCAGAAAGGCACCCGCAATGTTGCGGATGCCTTAAATTTTTTATGGTTATTTTACCTCTACGGGTATTGTCTGGCTGCTTGTGTTGCCTGCAAAGTCTTCAACGAAAATTGTTACGTTGTATGTGCCTGCAATGGTAACATCAAGCTCGGAAACGTCTGCAGAAACCATTGTCTTAAGGTCAATGCCGTTTTCGTCAAAGGCTTCTTCAACGAACAGATCTGCCCACTTGACTGTGGATGTATCGGCATTCAATGCTACTGTGCCGTATTCCTCCTTAATCTTAAGGGAGGGTGCCTTGGTACCGTTCTGGTCGTAGATATATGCAGTGTAGGTAGCCTCTCTTGTATTGCCCTGAGAGTCAGTAACCTTTACGATAACACCCTTGTCGTACTTACCAACCTTATTAAAGTCGATACCTGTAGAGCTTGTTGTGCCGTCGTCGTTTACTGTTTCCTTGTATTCGTATTCAATGAACATTCTGTCGGCAACGAATTCGGGCTCTATTTCTTCGCCGTTTTCGTCTTCCATTGCAACGGAAGGCTTAATTAAAATATCGCCGTACATTGTAACAGTTTTGCCTTCAGCGTCTGTGCCTTCGTATTCTTCCTGCTTGATTTCGTATGCACCGTCAACGTTATCGTTTGCTGTAAACATGGAGCCCCAGTTAATAGTGCGGGGGTCTGTTCCCTGCTTGAAAACGATAATACCGCTATTTGCCTGGGAAACGCCGGGAAGTGTTGTGTCAACAGCACCGTCGCCCTTAAGAGCGTTCTGGATATTATTAAGGGCATCTGTTACAATATTTTCATTAGCCTTTACATATACGGGATACTTTGAAGCACCGGGTACAGCAAATGCAGCCTTACCGAAAATATTTACGCCCCATTTTTCGTGAATGTTCATACCTTCGCAGAATTCGTTTTCTTTCAAGGAGCCTAACATCTTGAAGATTTCAAGGTTCTTGTCACCGATTTCTTCGTGGAAGATATCGATACCGAATGCAACGGCTTCATTTGCTGCCATTGTTTCGCGATATTCGGCAATAGTTTCAACTCCGCCGTAGTTCTTGTAGAACTCTGTTCTGTACATTGCATAAGCTTCAAGTGCAAGACGGCTTACGTCCTTGTCGTGACCACGGAGAAGACCCACGCTGTCGGCACAGGAAATTGCAATGTTGTACTTATAGTCTTTGTCCATGTGGACATCGTTGTTGTATTCCTTGAAGGGCACATTGTCGGGACGGGGGAAGAAAATGATACCCATACTTTCGCCACGTTCTGCCAGTGCTGTGGAGGAAGAGCCCATCTTCCATCTTGCACAGTTTGTGAATACGCATTCGCCACGCGCAAAGGCTTCTACCGACTGAAGGTAACCGCAGCCATTGCTCTTACCGTATTCAGCTACACAGCAGTCTACAAGGCTGTCTTCTATAAGGTCTGAAAGGTATTCTGCACCTTCAACAGCCTCAGGTGAAGTAAAGTTCATGCCTTCACCGTCATATATATAACCGCCGCTGGAGTGAACAGCCTGAATGGCTGTGTAGTAATATCTTGCGTCGAAAGGAACTATATCTGTACCGGAAGGTGCCTTCTTACCCGCATAGTATTTCTGGATTGTTTCAAGATACCAACGGAACCTGCTCCATGTCCAGTCGCCGCGCTCATACATTTCGGCAGGATAAAGGGTTGTGCCGTCAGCTTCCTTGAATTCGGGAATGGCGTCAAGCATTGTTGCATTGTAAACAATAGGCCAGTCTGTTATGTATAAAAGGTCACGGTTGAGAAGATAGTAGTGACCGAAGGTTTTACTCATTGTGAGCCACTGATAGTCCTCAGGAGCGAAAATGTCCATATATTCGTCAAGAGGCTGAAGAACGTTCTGTACCATTACTCTGCCCTGGAAGCCGTTGGACAAAACAGCAATATGGCAATAGGGGTCGCCTGCAAGAACTGTCTGCAAGCAGTCCTGTGTAACGCTGCTGGGCCAGTTCTTCCATTTGATGTCAACGCCGAGCTTTTCCTTTACTGTTGCAAGTGCGGCAAGGGCTGCTCTCTGCTTAACAGGGTCCATTACGCCTTCGCCTGTGATTTCACTTACCCAGTTGGGGTCGTCCTCCTGCATGTAGTGGTGACCGATATAAATGGTGTCAACAGCATTTTCAAGTTCACCCTCACTGTTTGTGCATGCGGCAAGAAGGGCAATAATCATAACAGCAACCAATAAATAGGATGCAACTTTTTTAAATCTGTTTGTCATCAGACATCCCTCCAAATCAAACTTTTTTCATGTCATCATAATTATATAATAATACTTTTTTGCATTTTAGTCAAGTACCCAATACTGCTTTTGCAATGTCGGCAGATTGTTTTGCATCGCGTGCATAATAGTCTGCTCCGATTGACTTTGCGTAGTCCTCCGTCAGCACGGCGCCGCCACACATAATTGCAGTTTCAACACCGCTTTCACGGATAAGATGCACGGTGTCCTCCATGCTTTTAAGGGTTGTTGTCATGAGTGCCGAAAGACCCACAAGCTTTACCTTTTCCCTTTTCACACATTCCAGAACATCCTCAGCCTTTACATCCTTACCCAGGTCAATAACCTCATAGCCGTAGTTTTCGAGTATAACCTTTACTATATTTTTGCCAATATCGTGAATGTCGCCCTTTACGGTGGCAAGAACAATTTTGCCCTTTTTAACGCCGCCGTCGCCCTTTGACTGCAATGACTTTTTAATTACATCGAAGGCTTCCTTTGCAGCATTTGCCGCGCCTAAAAGCTGAGGCAGGAAGAACTCGCCCTTTTCGAACTTCTCCCCTGCGATGTCAAGTGCCGGGATAAGATGCCCGTTTACAACACTTAGCTCATCCTTCAGAGTGAGCAGCTCCTCGCATTTTTTTGCCGCTTCGCCCTTAAGTCCTTTTAAAATGGCACTTTCAACGGTTTCGGCTTTTTCGTCTGCCTTTGCTTCGGGTTTTACGTCTGCCATTTTTTCGGTATATATCCTGCAGCCCTTATCGGCACCCGACAGTGCGCCGTATGCATACACAGCCCCCATCATAGCCTCGTCGCCGGGGTTAAGGATTGGCATTGTAAGCCCGTATTCCAACGCAAGGGTTAAAAATGCACAGTTAACCTTCTGACGCTGTGGCAGACCAAAGGAAATGTTTGACACGCCCAGCACGGTTTTCAAGCCCATTTCATTTTTTATGTACTTAAGCGCCTTTAAGGTTTCATACATTCCGTCCTGCTCGGTGGATACTGTAAGTGTCAGTGTGTCCACAAAAACGTCTTCCTTGGGAATGCCGTACTCCTGCGCTCTTTTGAGAATTTTCTTTGCAATTGCAACTCTCTCCTGCCAGGATGCGGGTATGCCGTTTTCATCAAGCGTAAGCGCCACAGTGGCGGCGCCGTATTTTTTTACAATGGGTAAAATGGCATCAAGGACCTTATCCTCGCCGTTAACGGAATTGACAATTGCCTTGCCGTTATACACCCTTAGGCCTGCTTCAATAGCCTCGGGAAGAGTTGAGTCAATCTGCAAGGGCAGGCTTGTTACACTCTGGATTGCCTTTACACACTTTGCCATCATGGCTACCTCGTCAACGCCGGGTGCACCAACGTTCACATCAAGTATGTCACTGCCCGCCTCCGTCTGTGAAACAGCAGTTGCCAGAATATAGTCCATATCATTATTCTTCAAGGCTTCACGAAGCACCTTTTTACCCGTGGGGTTAATGCGCTCGCCGATAACCTTTACAGAGTCGATAACAACTGTATCTGCCGCCGAGCACACAACGCTTTCAATTTTGCGCTCGTCCTTGTGCCTTTCAAGAGAGGCAAATTCGCCCTTAAGGCACCTTATGTACTCAGGCGTTGTGCCGCAGCAGCCGCCTACAAACTTAACGCCGATACGGGCATATTTTGCCATTGCCTTTGAAAAGGCTGTCGCCGACACGTTATAGGCACCGCTTTTGGGGTCAGGCAGACCTGCGTTTGCCTTTACAACAAGGGGCAGGTCGGTAAACTGGCTCATTTCCTCCGCAATGGGGTATATTTCGTCAGGACCCAAGGAGCAATTGATGCCCACCGCGTCAACACCCAGTGCGCTGAGGGTGATTGCCGCACCTGATGCGCTACAGCCCGAGAAGGTCCTGCCGTTTTTTTCAAAGCTCATTGTTACAAGCACGGGCAGGGAAGAATTTTCCTTTGCTGCAAGAGCTGCCGCCTTTGCCTCGTACAAATCCGTCATGGTTTCAATAACGATAATTTCGCAGCCTGCCTTTTCTCCTGCAACAACCATTTCGCAGAAAGCGTCATAGGCAGCCTCAAAGCTTAAGCTGCCGTTAGGCTCCAGCATTTCGCCCAGAGGGCCAATGTCAAGTGCAACAGTGGCCTTTCCGCCTGCGGCTTTTTTTGCTATTTCTATATTTTTTGCAATAATTTCTTCAACGCTTTTGCCTGTGTCTGCCATTTTGAAACGGTTTGCACCAAAGGTGTTGGCATAGATAACATCGCTGCCGCTTTCTATGTACATTCTGTGCACCGCTTCAACGGCCTCAGGATTTTCAAAAGCGAAAATTTCAGGCTTCTGACCTGTTTTAAGCCCGTTTTTCTGGAGCATGGTACCCATTGCCCCGTCTAAAAAAACAAACTGTCTGTCACTAAATAAACTCACAATATCACTTCTTTGCGTCTGATACTTCTTTTTTCATTTTCTTGATTTCCTTTTCGCCAACTGCAACAGAGCAGCTTGCAACGGCGCCGTCACCTGTTACGGCACTTATTACCACTCTGCCCTCGCCCACTGCAACAATGCGTCCGTTTTTAACGATTGCCACTGTTTTGTCGGAGCTCATCCAGTTAACGTCGCCTGAGGTGGTATTACCAACGGCGTAAGTAAGGGTGTAGTCCTCGCCCACATTGAGATATACATTTTTGTCGCTCACAATAACACTTGTTTTTGCCGAAGGCGATGTAACGGGCACAGGGGATGTAAACTTGCCTGAGACTGTGCCGCTGTTTTCTCCATCTGTCTCAATTACAGGGATTTCAGTGTCTGTAACGGGCACGCTCTTGGGCTTGACTGTTGCAGGCACATTCTTTATTCTCACCTTACAGGTGCCTTCAACGCCGTTGAGAGCGGTTGCTTTGATTTCTGCAATGCCGTTGCCCCAGACAGTTACAACACCGTTTGCATCAACTGTTGCAAGAAGCTCGTCGGAAGAACTCCAGGTGAGCTTTTCGTCAACGGCGGGTGTGCAGGTGGCACGCAGGCTCACGGTGCTGCCCGATTCGTAATTGACTGTAATATCGCTGGTGTCTGAAAAAATGCTTGTCACCTTAATGCTTTCAACCATAGACACTCCCGGCTGAATGTCAACCACACATGTCATAGTCTCGCCCTCGGCAAGGGTTGCTGTAATGGCAACAGAGCCGATAGCTACGGCACTTACCACACCGTCCTGAGTGACGGTTGCAATTGCCGAGGAGGAAGACGACCATCTTACCTGCCCTGTATAGTTAAGCACGCTGAGCTGAGCACTTTCGCCCAGCTTAACAGTTAATGCAGTTGCCGACAATGCCGCCTTCTGTACCTGTGTTTCGGTTGACGGACCTGCGCACCCACTCAGGGTGCACACAAGCATTACCAGACAAAGAGTTAATACAATAAACTTTTTCATATTTCTTACCTGCCTTTTCAGATAGCATCAATGCAAGCTCTGTCGAACACATTTCCCATAATTATGTCCTTGAATGCAATGTGCACAGGGTCTTCCTGATAAGAATTGATATCCTCAAGAGTTTCAAACTCGCAGTAAAGGCACAAGTCGTACTTTTCCTGAGGGTTTACATTTTTAATGAGCTCAGCCTTAATAAGCCCTTTAATGCTTCCGTTCATGTTTTCTGCCGCCACTGAAAGCTTTTCAAAAAGTGTGTTTCTGTCATCAAGTGACAGTTCTGCCTTGTATTTCCACATTACTATATGTCTTATCATATCAAATCCACCTTTATATATATAGATAGTATTATTATACCATACTCTTTTCAATAAATAAAGTGTTTTTTTACGCGCTTCTACGCATAATAGCCTCAACAATATACAGGAGGCAGCTATGAAAACAGCTTTAGCTTTATTCTTTTCGGGAGGGGTGCTTTATTGTCTTTTGGAGGTTTTATGGCGAGGCTATACCCACTGGAGCATGTTTCTCTTAGGGGGCTTCTGCTTTTCCCTGCTTTGCTTTATTTTCAGTCGTCTTGACAGCTATCCGCTCCTATTAAAAGCAATAATCGGCGGCGGTATAATAACCGTCGCCGAATTTATAACAGGTTGTATTGTAAATATAGCCTTAAAATGGAATGTGTGGGACTACTCCGGCTCACCCTACAATCTTTTCGGCCAGGTTTGCCTGCCCTATTCAATACTGTGGGTGTTGCTGTGTATTCCCATTGCACTTTTAGTGAGCAGCTTCGGAAAATATATCTGAAAGGGCGCAGAAGTCCTCCATGGAAAGCTTTTCGCCGCGGATAGCAGCATCCTTGCCTATTTTTTCAACAGCACGGGTGATATCCTCCTTGCTTCCGAAGCAGCCTGCGTTGCAAAGTGAATTTACAAGGGTTTTTCTCCGCTGGGCAAAAGCCGCCTTTATAACACGGAAAAACATTTTTTCGTCCTTGGGCGAAACACGGGGAGTGTCACGGAGGGTCATTTCGATAACGGCACTGTCCACCTTTGGTGAAGGGATAAACTTTTCCTTCCCAACGTTACATATAACTTGTGCATCCGCACGGTACTGCACACCCAAGGTAACGGCGCCGTATTCCTTGCCACCGGGAGACGCACAGAAACGCTCGGCAACCTCCTTCTGCACCATTATAACAATTTTCTTGAAGCCGTAATTGCCCTCAAGAAGCTTCATAACGATAGGGGTTGTTATATAATAAGGCAGGTTTGCCGCAACAGACACTTGCCCCGAAAACTCCTCTTCAATAAGCTTTGCAATATCAGCCTTCATACAGTCCTCCCAATGGAGCTTTATATTGTCAAAGCCTGTAAGTGTTTCGTTAAGGACCTTTTCAAGCCTTTGGTCAAGCTCGATGGAAACAACCTTCTTTGCCCTCTGACCCAGCGCCGCCGTAAGGCAGCCAAAGCCGGGGCCTATCTCAATAACGCCGTCAACGCCCTCTGCCGCGGATGCCGAAATAGTGTCGATAACACTGCTGTCGGTAAGAAAGTTCTGACCCATATCCTTTGAAAATTTAAAGCCGTATTTATTGCACAGATATTTTATTACCTCAATATTTGTTAAATCAAGCATGTTTAACACCTCACTTGCTCTTATTGTAACCTCAAAAGAATAAAAAGTAAAGAAAAAAGTCTCAGAGTAGTCTGAGACTTTTTTTGTTTTAGAAAATATAAACTCTTACCTGTCTTCTGCCGAACTGGAAGCATTCGCCCTTTGTGTTCATGGCAAGGTCAACCTTGTTGCCCTTGATTGCTCCGCCTGTATCGGCTGCAATACAGTAGCCGTATACATACTTGCCGTCCAAGGATTCGATGTAGAGCTTTGTTCCCAAGGGAATCTGTCTGCGGTCAACTGCTACAACACCAACTCTGAACATCATGCCGGAGGCTGTAATGCCGTCGGACTTACCGCATTCGTCAGCTGCGGAAGTGTAAGCTGTTGCTTCACATGTGATAACACGTTTTGCCTGAGAAAGGTCTAAACCGAAGTCCATTGTACTCATGGCATCAACCTTGGGCTTGATTGCAACTGTCATGCCGTCGTAAAGAGCTGCTGTAGATGAGGGAACAACCTTTTCATCACTGTCACAGGAAACGCCTACTTCGTCAAGGAATTCTTCAACTGTGCGGTTGTATGTGTAGTACTGGAGTGTTGTGCCTCCACGTGTGAAAGTGATAAGCTTTGCTCTGGAAACGTTGATTTCGATACCGTCGTATATGCTTTCCTCAGCACTGGGCCAGGAAGAATCGTTACCTTCGAGAGGAGCACCAAACTCTTCAAGAACGCCTTCAACTGTTGTCTGGTAAGTAATGGCGCCGGAAGTAACACCGTCGTCGTGTACTGTTACGTACTTTGCAACGTTAACTACAATCTTCATGCCGTCTTCAATAGGAGCAGTCTTTGCATGGCTCATGTAGTCATTTGCCTTTATCTGGATGCCTTCAATGGAAAGGAATTCTTCAACTGTGCTTGCCAATGTTGCATAGCTGTATTCTGTGCCGTCATAATTTACTGAAATAATCGCAGGATTTTCTTCTACAGCGGCTGTGAAGATGTTAACCAACATAAGTGCGCAAAGCACAAATGCTACAATCTTTCTCTTTGCTGCTGTACTTCTGTTCATAATACTTCTCATAATCTAACCTCATTTCCGGTCACCGCTGCTTGATTAAATTTGCGGTTTCCTTGATTTAGCTGCCGAACCTTAGTTACAGTTCCTCGCAATGGTCGACTTTGACTGCAATACGCATTATATTCATTTTCAAGGTCTTTGTCAATACTTTTTCGCAATTTTGTGATATTTTTGTAACAATTGTTTAATTTTTTAACACTTTTCCGTGTCATTTAATGCCATTTGGGGTCGTTTTTGCCTCCCTTTTTACGATTGCATTGTGCACTTTTTTATGATATAATGTGAATTAAGGTGTGAAAATTCGTCAAAATCTATGTTTTTTCACCCTGCTGACAAGCCTGGTTTAATATATGCAGACTTATTAAAAATTATTAACACGGGAGTAAAATTTATGAAACGGATTTACAAGATATTGTTTGTAACAATTTTAATATTCTTAATTCCTGTCATAGCCGGAGCAACCTGTAACATTATGATTGACGGAGAAGAGCTTCTGTGCTACGACGCAAGCGGCACCTTGGTGGAGCCCTTTGTTCATAACGGTACAACCTACGTTCCCGTGAGGAGCATAGCACAAGCCTTTGATACAACAGTAGCGTGGGACCAGGACACAAAAACAGTTCACCTCGGCACTGTGGGCGGCTCCCCTACCCTTAATGATGAAATCAACATTTTTTATAACGGCGAAGAATTCATCTGCCGTGATGCAACAGGGGTACGTGTTTATCCCATTTTAAAAGACGGTACAACCTACCTTCCCATAAGAAGCATCGGCTCACTTTTCGGCAAGAGTGTTTTCTGGGACAATCTGACACAGACAGCCATTCTTACAACAATCCCCTCTGAGGCGGCTGAGGATTACCTTTCAAGCAGCATTAAAAACACAGCTGCTGCAGACGGCGCAACAGTGGCACTTACAGTTAAGGGTGCTGTATATTACAACGGAAGTTTGTTTTCGGAAAAGGAATACACAGGCGAGGCGGAATATTCCAACAACGGCTTTACACTTGCAACAATCCTTCCCGATAATTACATGGGAAATGTAGCCTACCTGGGAGGCGGACGCTACTTTATTGTTGTGCCTTCCACAAGGTTTGTATCCAACCAACAGCTTGCTGAAACACTTGCAAGCCAGCAAACACCTACAGAGTATTCTTCATTATATATATACCTCTCCACAAAGGGCGGGTATGTAACCGACATTGTTGTAAACTTTGAGGGCAAGGTTTCCTACAGCGGCATTTCCCTTGACCAGACAATTTCAGTCAATGCGGTGGTCAATTATCCCGAAGGCTTTGAATTTCCCATTACGCCCTACCCTGACAAGCCCCTTGGCGAAAACGAAAAGCCCGTATCCGCCGCAACAGGAGAAAATTCGGACGCAGGCATGATAAATGCACTTGTAAAAGCATACGTGGAAAACCTCACCAACGCAAGGGTAAATAAAATTTTCGAGCTTGTTTACCCCAGTGATTACAACAGCCAATTTTCGCATAAAAACAAAAATCAGATAAATACGGAGTTTTCCGCAATAGCAAAAGGTCTTGCAAAAAAGTTTGGAAACGCCGACGGCACTTTCACCCTGGACTCTGTGGTATATATAGACGCAGAAGCAGATAAGGAAGCTGCAGCAAAGGCAGAGATAAGCATAAGCTTTACAGAGGGCGACGAAAGCTATGTCGACAGCTTTGAGATTAAGCTTGTGAAAAAAGATGGCAAATGGTATCTTGATATTAATTCTGCCATGGAATTGTACGGAAAATGACAAAAAAATGCTTGAGATTTTCTCAAGCATTTTTTATTATCATTGAAATTATACCTATCAAGGCTAAGTGTACAGGGTAAAATATGTAAAAAGCATACTTAAGACGGTTGTTTCCCCGCTTTCCGTTATACATAAAAAGCAGGATAACTGCCCAAAGGCTCCACCACTGATTTCCGCCGATATCTGCCGCAATGAGCAAAAGCCCTATGAAAAATGCAGCTGCTTTAATATTCAGCACATTTAATCTTTCAGGCAATTTTATGTGGTCACATAAAGCAGGGAAAAGCGGCGCAACAGCACCCCAGAAGCCATAATCAACACCTATTGTGCTGCTTATAATATATGTAAGAATTACACTTAAGACAAAAATGGCAATGCTTGTTGCTCTTTCAAAGGCGTAAGCCTCCTTGACATTCTGCATTGCGTAAATCATCAGTACAGACAAGGAAAAGGTCAGCAGGATATTACCGTAGTATTCACCCGAAAAACAGATATAAACCGCTTCGCAAAAAACACCGAGGGTAAATATGTTAACAAAATATCTGAATTTGTTTTTGGTATATTTACAGCCTTCTGCAATTAAGTAGGCAAATACAGGATATGCAAGCCGTCCTACAAGCCTCAAAACTTCAATATCGGTAAATATTTCTGCCCCTACATGGTCAATAAGCATAAAAAGGCACGCCATGACTTTCAAGGTTGAAGAAGAAAAAACCTGCCATTTTTGTGTATTTTCTTTAACCGACACTTCAAGTAATTCCTGCAATTTTATCACCTCTACGAGAAAAGGGATATTGCCTGACGCAATATCCCCGTTTTTTATACATTCAATACTGATTTCAAGAAGCCCTGAGTTCTTTCGTCCTTGGGGTTTGAGAAAATTTCCTCGGGAGTGCCCTGTTCAACAATAGAGCCCTCTGCCATGAAAATAACCCTGTCGGCAACTTCCTTTGCGAAGCCCATTTCGTGTGTTACCACAACCATGGTCATGCCTTCCTTTGCCAGATTTTTCATTACAGACAAAACCTCGCCAACCATTTCGGGGTCAAGAGCGCTTGTGGGCTCGTCGAAAAGCATTACCTCGGGGCTCATGCAAAGAGCACGCACAATTGCCACTCTCTGCTTCTGTCCGCCTGAAAGCTGGCTGGGGTATGCATTTGCTCTGTCCGCAAGACCAACCTTCTCAAGCATCTTAAGAGCAAGCTCTTCTGCTTCCTTTGCCTTCATACCCTTGAGCTTTGTGGGTGCTAAGGTGAGGTTTTTGAGAACTGTCATATGGGGAAAGAGATTGAACTGCTGGAAAACCATGCCCATTTTCTGGCGGTGCAGATTGATGTTTACCTTAGGGTCGGTAATGTCAACACCCTCAAAGAACACCTTGCCGCTTGTTGCGTCTTCAAGAAGATTTAAGGAGCGAAGAAATGTGGACTTACCCGAGCCGGAAGGGCCGATTACAACAACAACCTCGCCTTTTTTTATTTCGGCAGAAACATTTTCCAATGCATGGATATCTTTGCCGTAATATTTGCAAAGGTTTTCTGTTTTTATAATTACATTATCGTTCACTGTTTCTCAATCTCCTTTCAAGAATGCTTACAAGCCTTGTGAAGAATATTACCAGTACAAGATAAATTGCAGCTACAGTAAGAAGAGGCATGAAGGTTTCATATGTAGCACCTCTGATAATATCGCCGCCCTTTGTAAGATCCTGAATTGCAACGTAACCTGCAACAGAGGTTTCCTTTAAAAGCACAATAAATTCGTTTGCAAGTGTGGGCAAAACGCTCTTGAATGCCTGGGGGAAAACAATGTACATCATTGTTCTGATATACCCGAAGCCAAGGCTTCTGCCTGCTTCCACCTGCCCCTGGTCAATGCTCATGATGCCTGAACGGTAAATTTCCGCAACGTAAGCACCGGAATTGATGCCAAATGCCACAACTGCAATCATTACGCTGTTTCTTGAGGACGCAAAAACGATGTAGTACATAATCATGAGCTGAACTACAACGGGCGTTCCTCGGATAACAGTAAGATATATATTACAAAAGAAATTAGTTACACTCAAAAGAGCCTTGCCTAAGGGGTTGCGCATTTCCTTGCCGTACTTGTCATAAGTGCTTCTTATAACGGCTACAACAAGACCAATGGCAATACCCATCAGACATGCAAAGAGAGTGATCTGAAGTGTCGCACCGAGACCGTCCCATATAAGCTTCCAACGGGACTTTGTTATAAAGCATTTTATAAAGTCAGATTGTAAAGTCTGAAAAAATTCTGACATGTTATTCTCTCCTAAAATAAGGGAGCGGGTTTCCCTGCTCCCTTTTTTTGTTATGTTAATTATTCAGCGGAAATGTACTTGTCAACGATAGACTGAAGTGTACCGTCAGCCATGAGCTCTTCAAGTGCTGCATTGATGTCAGCAAGAAGCTCTGTGTTTTCCTTAGCTACTGCGATAGCGTAGTCTTCTTCAGCGTATGCTGTGTCAAGAATTACAAGACCTTCGCTATCTGCAACAAATGCCTTAGCGGGCTCGTTGTCGATGATTACGCAGTCAACCTTACCAACCTTAAGTGCTTCAACAGCGTCTGCACCCTTGTTGTAACGGGAAACTGTACCAAGACCTTCGTCTTCGATGTCCCATGTGGAGTAAAGGTCACCTGTTGTACCTGTCTGAACACCGATTGTGTAGTTCTTGTCACCAAAGAGGTCGTCAACTGTCTTGATTTCAGAATCAACAGGAACGATAACAACCTGTACGCCCTTAGCGTAGCTTGTAGAGAAGTTTACTTCTTCAAGTCTTTCTTCGGTAACTGTCATACCAGCCATACCCATGCTGTACTTACCTGCAACGATAGCAGGAATGATGGAGTCAAATGCTGTGTCAACGATTTCGAGTTCCATGCCGAGCTTTTCAGCGATAACTGCTGCAACTTCAGCATCGATACCTACGATTGTTTCACCGTCGTAGAATTCATAGGGAGGGAATTCTGCATTTGTTGCCATTGTGAGAACGGGCTTTTCCTGTGCTTCTGTTGCGTCTGTAGCTTCTTCAACTACTGTGTTGCCGCCGCAAGCTGCAAGAGAAAGAGCAAGCATAAGGCAAAGTGCGATTGTTAAAATCTTTTTCATTTTAACTACTTCCTTTCAAATTTGAACATTTATGTATTGAGTTTTCTCAACATTAAGAATATACCACTATTTCATGGAAAAGTCAATACATTTTGCACGAATAATTATGCAACATTTTAAATATTTTTGCATTATTCATAGGTGAAAAAGCCTGTCTCCCCTGCTATGTTATACAAGCCGTAGCAACCAAGGGTTTCGCCTTTCTCACCAAATCCGGGTCGCCAATACAGAAACTCTTCATCAAGCTCAGCTGTGGGGGTTTCGGGCAGATACAGAACAAAATCCGTGCCGTCTGCAATGCCGAGAGCTGAGGATGCAACAACGCGCACCCTTACTCCGTCCCAATCCTCGATTTTTTCAGTGCCTGCTTCTTTTTCCGTTTCCACGGTTTCAAGGGTCATTGAATAAGCGTAGTCTGAAAGCTTGCTGAAGTTTGAAAATTTGCCTTTGAATTCGCTTTCGTAAACAGTTGCCTCATATCCCTCGCCCGAGGAGCCCATATCCATGTCATGATAACCGCCTGTGAAGCTGCCGTCGGGGCTAAGTGAAATGTGGCTTTCCCATGCTCCTGCGCCCGAGGAAAATATCATGTCAAGGCTGCCTTCAATGGGCAAAAGCTCTACCTCTTCCCCTGTTGCCGCCTCGGTTGCTTCCTCAGTTACAGTTTCCGTTGCTTCTGTCGGGTCAACAGCGCCGTTTCGGTCACAACCACAGCCACTAAGAAGCACAGCGCTCAGAGCCAGGCACATAAATACTATTATAAATTTTTTCATAAATGACACCTCTTTCTACTTATATACATCTTCGTCTTTATTGTCAAAATCCACATGCATGGCACGCTCTGTTTCAAACTGCGCCTCGTAGGAAAAATTGTGCAGAAACCACTCTGCCTCCATGCTTTCCTTGCTTCTTTCCCATGGTGTGTTTTTCTCTTTGTCGTACCGAAGCAGAATGTCGATAACCTTTCTTATCTGCTCATCGTTTTCTGCTTTGTAGGAATTTCTGACCTGAAAGCAAGGGTTATTAAAAAAGCTGTAGTCCATAACGATAAAATCATTTTCTTCAAGGCTCTGTCTGTCGGCAATCTTTGCACATTCATCCTTTGGAAAAGCGTTGTACAGGTTAAGCATATATACCACGCCTGTCTGTAATTTCCCCTCATCATCGGTATAAGAATAGTCATATTCTGTCAGACTACCCGAGTAGCTGTAGTCATAATCTTTATCACCAAGACGGCGCTTTGCCTTGTTCATGCTGATATAGTCGCCATTTTCCTTGGCTTTCAGGTAGGCGTTATTGAGTTCATTTATTTCTTCCTGAGAAAGCACTGCCGTCTCTTCCCTTTTTCCGCAGGAGGGCAGAACAAACAGCATAACTGCGCTTAAAAATATACAGAGTGTTTTCATTAAACAATTCTCCTTTATGCCTCTGCAACCAATTTGCCGCACATATGCTCCACAGTAATCCTCAAAAGCTGTGTTTTGTGGGCATAGAGCTTAATTTCGTTTTCAATATATGCATCATCCTTTGTAAATTTGTAGCTGAGCCTTCGTGTTATATCAATTATTTTATCAATATCCTCCACAACCTCAAGCCTGCCGAAAACAATTACACTTTTTATGTTAAGCGCCCATTCGCCCTCGTTGACGTAGCCCTTGTCATACACACAAAAGGATGCTTTGTCGCACTTTTTTATTGCATCACTTCTGTGACCTTCCTTCCCTGAGTGGAAATAGATATTTCCGTCAGCCTCATTGTAGAAGTGATTCATGGGCATGCCGTAGGGATACCCCCCGTCACCCAGAACGGACAAAACGCCGCGTTTTTCATTTTTCAATATTTCAATACATTCTTCATTTGTAATTTGCTTCTTTTTTCTTGCAAGTTCACGAAACATATATATCACACTCCCCAAACTAAAAACCAAATCGTTCCAAGCAATACTCCTAAAGCTAATGCACCCATTCCAAAGTATAGTGAAAGATTAATATTCCCCTTGGTATTTATCATTCCCGTTGAGGGGTCGTCACAAAACACCAACACTTCTATTTCGTCACCCTCTTGGTATTTCGACATGGGTGCTTTTTTACCGTTTTTTATTGTTGCCGTACCAAATTTCCCTTCATTTTTGTATGTATTTCCGTTATAAAAATACTCAAAAATCGGATAAAAATATGTGCCATTACTGTTTGTTCGTTTTGAAAAACCGATAATTTGCCCATTTATAATCACATGTTCCCGGTTTCTATTATTTCGCCACTGCATTATACATATAATTCCCATAATAATTGCCGGAATTGCTATAATCGGTAACCCAAGCTTAAAGCTCATCAAAATCGCCCCTTTATTTCAACTTATGCTTCCATTCGCCGTTTTCCGTGTAGTAGTAAAACTCGCTTAAATCGTCATCTGTAAAGACTTTGAGCATGTCGTCAAAGCCGTAGGCAAGCTTCATTTTGGGCACATCCTTTACATCTGCCCAGAAAACCTCGCCCTCGGATGAGGATTGCAGTGTGCCCGAAAACTTGTCTGTTTTATAAAAAAGTATTATATATCGGCTATTATCATTTGTGTACCAGCTTTTGATGCCACACATCCTGGGATTTCTGATTACAAGTCCTGTTTCCTCTTTTACCTCGCGGATAACGCTATCGGTAAAGGATTCACCCTTTTCAACGTGCCCGCCCGGGAAAGCAATGCCCTCCCACCCGGGTTTGACCCTGTTCTGTACCAGCACCCTGTTGCCATCATATACCATGCACATATTTGTCAGAATAACCTTTTCGCTTCTGTCCATAATATCACCGTTCAAACATTTTATTTACATATTAATTATATCACGCTTTCCCCTTCCTCGCAACACAAATAACCCGCCAAATGCGGATTTCATCATCAATAACCTAAATTTCTTTGGCGATATATTTGCTTTAGGAATGCGATATAAGAACCCTCCACTCACAAAAAAACACGTTCGGCACAGCCGAACATATCGCGTCGCAGACATATCACTCCCCGAAGGGGAATATCACAAATCCCGTCAGGGATTTATCTCACTGTTGGTTAAAAACAAAAAAGACGTCCAATTTCTTGGACGTCTTTTAAAGTTTTTAACCAACAATACCGCTGGCTGCAAAGTTTTCAACAAGTCTCTTCTGTACGATAAAGTAGATAACAAGAAGAGGAATGAGGTAAATGAGAACTGCCGCCTGCTTAACAGCATCGTATGTAAAAGAGGATGCTGCGGGCTTGTCATACCACTTAGCAACTGCGTCTGTAACAGTGTTTGCGTTTGTAGCTGCAAACTGCTGATTGAGCTTCATTGCAAGGTAAGGTCCATCGGGATGGAAGTAACCTGTGTAGTATGTATCGCCGTAGTTCCAGATGAAGGAGAGCACTGCAACAACCATGATGGAAGGTACGGCGTTGGGAAGAGCAATCTTAAGATATGTCTTGTAGAAGCCGCAACCGTCGATGAGAGCTGCTTCTTCCAATTCCTTGGGAAGACCCTGGAAGAAGGAAGAGAAAATGTAGATGAACAAGCTCTGCTTTAAGCCCTGACCGAGAAGTGAGAGCAGATAAAGTGTGATGGGGTTGTTGATAAGGTCAACAGTGTCGCCTGTTGTGAGCTGGAAGATACCTAAAATATCAAAGTTCTTGAAGTTCAGGTACTGAGAAATAAGAAGTGACTGAGGAGGTACAACGAACTGGAATACCACCAGACCAAAAACCAAGCCCTTAAAGGGGATCTTGATTCTACCGATTGTGTAACCTGCCATAGCACAGATAACAACCTGGATAAAGGCTGTTACAGCCGCATAAAGAAGTGAAAGGAACATTGTTGAGAAGTTACCGAACACCAATCTTATAGCAGCCTTGAAGCTTACGACGGAGTAATGGATGGGAATCCATACAACGTCGGGGTTACCAAGGTCTTCAACGTCACAAAGAATCATGGGGAAAAGCTTTAAGATAGGATACAAAATTGCAAAGCACATACCCAGAATAACTGTGATACCGAAGAACTTGAATACCAAGCCCTGAAGAGTTCTCTTACATACGAGGGGATCGGTGATGGAATTATCGTTCCATGCTTCCTTCAACCATGCAAAGAAGCCGAGCTTTTTAGCCTTAGGAGCCTTGGGGGCTTTTGTCTTTTTACTCACCAATCTTCACCACCTTCGTAAGAATCAATACCATTACAACCAGAATTGCAAGAACGTCAAACATGTAAACTACACTAAGTGCACTACCTACACCGATGTTGTTCTTCTGGAACGCGAATGCGTACACTTCCTGAGCAATTGTTGAATCGAGGAACAAATCAACGAATGTGTAAACAAAGTTGAAGAGTGTGATTGAGCCAACAATGGGGAAAGTAACCTTCCAGAATACTTCGTAGGTTGTTGCACCTTCAATCTTAGCAACCTCGTAAAGTGAGGGGCTGATGCCCTGGAGTGCTGCAAGATAAAGAAGTGTCTGAACGCCTGCCTTGGAGATGATGGATGAAATGTCGGAAACTACACCCATAATGAATGCGATAACGTCCCTGGGAAGGAACGAATAGGATGTGAGCAGTCTCATAATAAATCCCGATTCTTCTGTAGCAACTGCTGTAACACCTGTTACGTCGCCGCCTGTTGTTGTTACGAGTGTTGTAACAATGGAAATACCAAGAACGATGGGAAGGAAGAAGATAACTCTTACAACGTCTCTTCCCTTGTAGTTAGCATTAACAAGAAGTGCCGAGAAAAGGCTGAATACTACGATAAGAGGAGTATTCATAACAATGTTGGAGTTTTCTTCAGCAAATACACGTGTAAACTGCTGGTTTGCTGTAGAAAGCTCTTTGTTGAACAAATCAATGTAGTTTGCGATGCCTCTGTATGTCATTTCCATACCGCCCTGCTCCGCAACACCTACTTCGTTGAAGGAGTAGATGATTGTGTTAACCATGGGCATAAGGAAGAACAGAAGGAAACCGATAATCCACGGAAGCAAGAACACATAGCCGTTGATTTTCTGAGTAGTCTGGAACTTCATAGGCTTTTTAACCTTTGCGGGCTTTGCCGCCTTCACTGCATTTTTACTCATTGATTTCTCCTCCTTCCTCAACTGTTTCCTGGGCATCAGCTTCAGCTGCTGCAGCAGCCGCATCGGCCGCTGCAACTTCTTCAGCTGTAACAATTACATAACCTTCGGCTGCGATGGAACCGTAGCCCTCAACCTGTGCGGGAAGTGTGTTGTAGTTTACAACAACCTTCGCGCCTGTTGCATATGTTGTTTCGAATACTTTTTCGCTAAGAATCTTGTGGTTTGTAATTTCAGTTGTACCGATCTTAGCAAAGGCTTCGTCAACGGTTGCTGCCATAGCCTTAATGTTTTCAGCGTTGAGCTTATATTCTGTGGAATAGAGCTCGCTGTAGTTGTTTTCCTTAAGTCTGTCAACACTCTTGTATGTAATCTTATACTTGGGAGCACTACCTAATTCAAGAGCCTGAAGGAGGTAATAGTTCTTACCGGAGGAAGATTCGTTTACGTTAAGTGTTGTGTACTTTGTGAGACCGTTCATAACGATCTGTCTGAAAGGAACGTTGTGCTCGATAAGACCGTAGTCACTGCTTTCGCGGGAAATGTCTGCGCTGTATTCAGCGAACAGCATACGGTTAACAAAGGGATTATAGAGCACGAGCTTTCTGTCGTTTGCAGAAAGTGTTGTAAGAGCATTCTGAATAATCTGCTCGCCTTCGTAGAGGTTAACCTCTTCTTCGGGGCTGTAGTTTGCGTATACGATGTTACCCAAATCTTCGATTGCAAGGTTTACATTGCCTGCAGTTTCGGAGAAGGATTCAACAGCTGCGGGAAGATAGAAGGGACTAAGTACATAGTGGCCTTCGCCGAAGAGATTGAATCTGCCTGTGGGGATATCGTAGTCGTAAATCTGAGCAGGCTCAGAATCATAGCCTAAAAGTGCGTGCTTTTCAGGATTGAACTTTGCTGTGTCCTTATATACGTAAGAAATAGGTGTACTCATGTAGATAGAGTCGCCGTGCTCCTTCATAAGGGCTTCGTAGTCGCCATTAGAGCCGTTGGCACCTGTCTTCTTAGCCTTAAGGTTAACAGTGTTGTAAATACCACCGTTGTATGCGCCCTTATAGCTTACAACCTTGTTCACACCGGAAAGGTCGTTAAGAATTTCAGCAAGCTCGGAGTATGTTGTCATACTTGTTGTTCTGTCGTAGGGCACGCCCATAAATCTGTCTTCCATTGTGAGAGAAGAAATAACATCAAGGAAGATTTCGGGAGAAGCCGCATATTCAAGCTGCAAATCGTTTGCCTTTACAAGGTAATCCTTGTAGTCTACAGCCATTGTGTAGTAGTTGCAGTTTTCTGTGTAAAGCTTGTAACGAACCTTAAGGTCAACATCAAAGGAAGTTGTTGTTGCAAGGAACTTAGCTTCGTTTGTGCTGTAAGGACCAAATACCTTTACGTTGGAGTACTGCATAACTTCGAATGTGGGGTAAACCTTGTTGAAGTTTGTACCGCCGTTTGCTGTGTCGGCAACACCGAGGTTAACAGCGATGGAGGCTGTTTCAGCACCGCTTTCGATAATGCCCATGAAGCCTGTCATAGCACCTGTGTTCTTTGCATGTGCTGTTTCCATCTTTACGGGTGCATTTTCGTCAACGGGAGCAGTTTCAACTTCGGTAGCTTCTTCAGCTACTTCTGCAGCTTCTGCTGCTTCCTCGCCCTCTGCTGCTTCTTCAGCTGCAGGAGCCTGGATTGTTTCGCTGCCGTCCTTACCCATGCCGAATACGGGCATCATAAGGTCTTCGTTGTATTCTGTATCTGCATAGAGAACATCGTAATATGTGTTGTTGTAAACGGGACGGTTGTATTCAACATAACCGCTGTCATAGCTGTTGATGTTGAAGAGTGCACCACTTCCGTCGGGAACAAAGATAAAGCCGTTGTCATAATTCTTTGCATTTACTAAACCGAAGTTGGGGAAAACGGAGATGTCGTGAAGTGTGTAGTAGTCCTGATCTTCACTGTTGTTTGTGATTTCATATGTAGGAATATGAACAACGAGGTCGCCGTCTTCAAGTGTTACATCCATGATAACTGTAAAGTCAGCGGGCTGAGAGAATTCAACTTCTGTAACGTCCCATTCTCTGGAGTCGTTGATGAGGTCATCACGGGTGTATTCAACCTTCTTGGAAAGGTCGATAAGGATCTTTGTAACAGTTACAGGAGGTGTACCTGCATACTTGTTGTAGTAGTGGTCCTCTGTTTCGGCATCCTTAGCATAAATCATTGTAAGGGCCTTATTGTACTTATCTACATCGTCCTGAGTAATTCTGCCTGCGTCGAAGAGCTCTGTAACCTTGTTTACGAAGCATGTTTCATATCTTTCGATAGAAATCTTCTTGGGCATATACTGGTCAAGCTCTGTAGATTCGCTTTCGCTGATTCGAAGTGTTGCTCTGAAGCCGTCTTCTATCTTTGCAACAGAGTATGTGTCTGTAAGGCTTTCGCCTGCTTCCAATTCACGTGTTGTGTTGTCGTTAGCGATAGAATAGGTGTAAGCATCCCATGTTTTGAGAGCACCTGTTGCATCAAGGAACGAGATGAACATGGGTGCCTTTTCAGCTTCTGTGAGAGAACCGTCTGCAGGAGAAGATCTCCATACAGTACCTGTTGCAGTGTCAACAACTGCTACGTTAACGCTCTTGGGCTCAACGTAGAGAGCCTTGCCGCCGTTTTCGGCAACCTTAACGTAACCGTCTGTATCCTTTGCAATGGCCTCGCCTACTTCAAGGCTGATGCCGGACTGAAGCACTTCCTGAACGGGAGTGGACTTCATAATAAGTTCGGGGAGCTTAGATACGAAGGAGGCAACAATTACAACTACAAGAATGAGTGTAATAATTTTCAAAAGGGAAATTTTTTCTAAAATCTTCTTCATATCATCACCTCCTAGCAAATTCTGTTGCGAAGTCTGTAAAGAATGTAAGAGCCTTCTCAACGAGTGTTACATAAAGTGTAGCAAGGAAGATAATTACTATAGCTGCAACGAAGGTTGCAACAATCATAGCAAGGTTTCTGCCTGCGCCATACTCATGAATTACGCACAAACCGCTGAACACGAGGAAGCAGAACCATACGAGACCAATCATCTGAATAGCTGTAAGAATCATTGCTTCTTCTGCAGTTACAACGTTTGAGAAAATAATTACCACAAGATCTGTTATGAGCTTGGGGAAAAGCGCATAAGCAAGAACAGTTAAAATGTCCAAAAACTTACCGCTACCTTCAAAGATTGCTGTCATACTCCAGTTACTGATAGCAAAGAGGAGATAAGGGAACAATCCGAAAATGAAGGTTGTAACAGAGTTCATACCATAGAGAGGATTATTGTTCATAATAAAGCCTGTGTACTGGTATGCAACTACGTTTAAAAGACCACTGAGGAGGAATATGATAGCTACGAGTGCGTAGTTACCCATGCCTCTGAATCTCACTTCATAGAACCCATCGAAAGGATGAAAAATGACGTGAGTCAAATATTTAAAATCATTAAGAAACTTTTTCATCACTCTCACCTCACAGTTCTTCAAGCTTACGCTGCTGCTTATTGTACTTAATTTCGCCGCTGATTACCCACCAGATAAATGCAAGAACAACTACTGCAAATACGATGAAGTACTTCTGGATGATTAAGTTTCTGTAGCCCATGAAGGCTGTAGAATAATAAGTCTTGTCATTACCTAAACGGAAATAGTACATTGACTGTTCGTAATCATCCTGCATAAGAAGGTTCTTACCGATGGATACGTAAGCATGGTCATAGTTTGCGTTCATGTCAACAGCATCCTGGTAAAGCATTGCCGCAGCCTCAAAGTCACCTGTGTAGTACTTTTCTTCTGCTGCAAGAATGAGGTCACCGAAGTCTGTTGTTTTGAATACGAATGCGGAGGAAAGGTTTTCGTCACCTATGATAAGGTCGTTACCCATCCATGCAATACTTGTGGGATTTGAAAATGTTCCCTTTGTGCTACCTGCGCCGCCGAAAATGGAGAGAAGGTTGCCGTCGAAGTTATAAACGAATACACGGTTCTTAACTGTGTCCAAAATTGCATATACACCGAAATCGTTTACTGCAACGTCTGTGAATGTGCTCATTGCAAAGGAGTCGTCCATAGGTGCAGGAAGGTCACCGAGCTGTTCGGAGTAGCCGAACTTACGAAGAACGTTTTCACCATTGGAGTTAAAACGGAATACCATTTCCTTGGATGCAGTGTCAAGTGTTACTGCGTATACGAAACCTTCATGGTCAACGTGAAGGTTACTAAATGCGGGAGCGTAAACCTTAGCCATTGTTTCCTTCTGTTCGTCACTGGCGATACTTCTCCAGAAGTAGTCGAGAAGGTTTACTGTGGGAGAGTTAACACCGTAGTAACGGGAGAAGCTACCGTCGCTGTTAAGCTCAATGATACCTTCTGTACTGTTCTGAACTACGATGAAAATTCTGCCGGAATGGTCAACTGCGATTTTGGAAGGCTTGAAGAGTGAATCACCAACCATTGTTGCAGGCTTTGTGATTTCGCGTACAAGAGCGTGTGTGTCACGTTCAAGCACAAGCACTCTGTCGTTGCCTGTATCTGCAATGTAGATACATTCGTCAGTTACGTAAACGCCTTCGGGGCTTGATAAAAGCATCTGCTTGTTTGTTTCTTCACTTACAACGATTTTACCTTCTTCGTTTCTGATAATTCTGATAGAAGAAAGGAAATTGAATTCTGTGTCGAAAATGTTTACTCTGCCTGCCACGGAGTCTACGATATAGATTTCTTCGTTATTGTAAACGAATACGTCCTTAACACTTGAGAGGTCAAGACCGTCGCCCATGGAGTTACCGTCGATAACGGTAGCAAGCTGAAAAGCTGAAAGGCTCTGGTTTGCATTTCCCCAGAAATCGTAGATGTAGCTGGCGTCCTTAGTATGCTCTGCCATAACGGGTACAGCTTGCACAAAAAGGATAAGTGAAAAGGCTAACGCCAGAACAAAAGTTATAATTCTCTTTTTCACAATCTGCACCTCCTTAGTCCTTCATACCGGATGAAGCCATTGTTTCAACAACGTTACTCTGAGAAATAACGAATACCGCAACCGGAACAATAAGCATAATTAAGCTTACCGCACTCGATACACCCGTTCTTACAACACCTGCAGCAAGAATCTGGCTGAGTGCATATGTAACAGGCTTTAACTTTTCTGTGTAAAGATATGTGCCGCCTGTTGTGCCCCACAAGCTCTGGAAAGAAAGGATAACAAGTGTAATCCATGCGGGCTTGGAAAGAGGCATGATAATCTTCCAATAAATCTTGAATTCGCTTGCACCGTCAATCTTACAGGATTCAAGAAGAGAAGACGGGATATGAGTCATGTTGTTTCTCATGAGGTAAAGACCCATTGTAGAGCCGATAGCCGGAAGAACAACTGCCCAGTATGTATCAATAAGACCGATTTTGCTCATGATGATGTAGTTAGGAATACCTGTTACAGAGCCGTTGAACATAAGAGAATATACGATAAGGCTGCTCATGAACTTACTGCCGGGGAACTGATACTTTGCAAGAGGATATGCCGCCATCGAAGCGATGATAACTGAGCCGATTGTACCTAAAAGTGTGATGAACACTGTGTTAAAGATGTATCTTGAGAAGGGTACCCAAGAGTTACCGATTAACTGGAACAAATCGAGGAAGTTATCCATTGTGGGGTTAACCACGTAGAACTTCGGGGGGAACATGAATACTTCGTTAAGAGGCTTGAATGCGTTTACAACGATGAGCCAGAGAGGAAGTACACTGATGATACCGAAAATACCCAAGAAAACCGTAAGTGCGACATCCACACCGAGTGAACGGTTTCTTCTTGTAATTCTTCTGTGTGCAAGCCAAGCTGAAATCTGCTTAAAGGGAGGTACCTTTACAAGGGCCGCACCTATTTTAGAAAATAACTTTTTCATATTATTACGAACCCACCTTTCTGAGTACCTTCTGAACAAGAATGTTGGCAAAGATCATTACGAAGAACAGTATAACTGCGATTGCAGATGCATAACCCATTTCGTAACGAAGGCTACCGTAGTCATTCAAGTGGTTCAAAATGAAGTGACCTGCATAATCAACCGAGGGGAAGCCAACAAGCTGGTCTGCGATACCTGCAACACCGAAGGACGATGTAATCTGCATTACGGCACCGAACATGAGCTGGGGCTTCATGGAAGGAAGTGTTATGTACCAAAGTTCCTGCCAACGGTTTTTGATACCATCGATTGCACCTGCTTCATAAAGGGCCATATCCTGGGACTGCAAACCTGCTACGAAAGAAAGGAAGCCGACACCAAGAGAAAGCCAAAGCTGTACAATGATGAGGATGGGCATAATAAATTCTGCTGTTTCAAACCACAGAATGGGGCTTGAAATGATGTTCCACTTCAGAAGATATGCGTTGATGTAACCGTACATATCACTTGAGAAGAGGAGCTTCCAGATAACGAATGCGTTACCGGAGATAGAAGGTGCGTAGAATACACACACCATGACTGCTCTTACTTTGGGCGGAAGTTCGTTGATAATCCACGCAAATACAAAGCACATAAGATAGCTGACAGGACCTGTTACTATAGCGAAGAACAATGTGTTCTTAACAGCTATAAGGAAGATATCGTCGAAAACTATAAGATTTACATAGTTTTCAAGAGCGATAAAATCAGGAATCTGGAGCATATTGAAGTTTGTGAAGCTCAATACCATTGACACTGCAACGGGAAGAGCTGTAAAGAGCAGGAATATAAGAGCGAAGGGCAATACAAGAAGATACTTTTCCTTGTGTAATTTCCAAGCGTTCTTCCATTCCATGGACTGAAGTTTTCTTCTCTTGGGTGCTTCAGTTTTAACTTTTTCAACTTTTTGCTTAGCCATTTACCACTTCACCCTCCTCGTTATATCTTGTTAAGTGGAACTCTTCACGCTTGTTTGTAAGTTCGTCGTTGATTTCCTTAACGTTAAGGTAAAGAGCTTCTCTGGGGTTCTGACCGTCTGTTACAACGCCCTTGAATGCGTAGTCAATTTCACGGCCTGTCATGTAGTAACCGGGAACATCGGGAACACCGATTGTGTGTTCAAACTGTTCCAAGATTACGTCAGACTGACTTGTTGCCCAAGGCAACTGTGTAAGCACCTTTGTGTTAGCTGTTGCATATCTTGCACCACTACCAAGGATAGCTTCGAGTGTGTTACCGTACTGTACCTGTGTATCTTCTTCAAGCCACCACTTGAGGAATTCCCAAGCGTCCTGCTTCTTCTTGGAAGCTTCCATCATAACTGTGTGTGAAGAGCCAGAAACAGCAACATTGTTAATTTCGCCTGTTACGGGATCTTCGTAGCCGGGAATGGGAGCGAAGTTCCAGAGACCCTTGATTTCGGGAGCGAAGATTTCCAATGTGTTGAAGAGTGTGTAGTCAGCTACACCAATCGGAATTTCACCTGTTCTGAAACGGTTGGAGAAGTCTGCGGAAACAGGAAGTGCATAAGTTGTGAAGAACTCTGTAAGCTTCTGGAATGCAAGCATTGCGGGCTCGTCACGGAGACCACTTCTGATACCGTAGTCACTGCCATCTTGAGCATATTCATAACCGTTTTCGTCAACTGTACCTGCCGCACCGTGATAAAGGTCACCGCCATACTGGAATACCAGTGTGGAGTAAAGCGCGGAAGTGGGAATGTAGAAGTCGTAATTATTGATATGAAGAATATTGATTGCATCCTCTACTTCGCCCCATGTCTTGGGAACTTCAAGATTGAGCTCTTCGAGAATGTCGCTACGATAGAACAGAACGCTGAAGGACTGTGTTTCGGGAAGACCGAATACGCCGCCGTCATAGCTTGCTGTCTTGATAGCACTTTCTTCGAACTGAGCTGCAATTGTGTCAAAGTCATCAAACTGAGTAAGGTCTGCAAGAGCACCACGAACTGCAAAGTCGACAACGCTTGCCTGACCATTGGAAAGAGAAATGTCAGGACCGTTGCCTGCCAATGTAGCAGGAAGAAGTACGCCTGCGGGGATAAGCTGAAGGTCGATACTCTTTTCATGTTCGGGAGAGTAGCTACCGTCTACAAGGTTACGGATGATCTGAGCCTGGTCACGGCCTGTAGCAATCCATACCTTTACTGCATCGCTTGTAACTGTGCTGTCAGATGCAATCTGAGTATCGTCAACAACGAAGGTTGCGATGAAGCGGATTGCTTCGTTTGCTGCAGCAACGATACCGTTGGGCTCTGCGTGTGCCAGTGTTGCACCGGGAGCGGAAATTGTAAAGGAGTCAATTTCAAGAGGCATTGAAGAAATTTCAAGCATCCATGTACCAAGAGCAGAAATGTTACTCTTGAAGTCAGAAATTTCGTCAACTACATCGTCGGGTTCTTCAGCGAACTGTGCACACTGACGTGCAACTTTTTCGATCTGGATTGTACCGGAGCCCTTTTCGCCTGTGATCTGAACGAGCTCGTCAACAACTGCATAGAGAACATCTGCCTGTTCCTGCATTGCTTCTTCAAAGCCTACAACCTTTGTTGCGATTTCATAGTCGATATATGTATCCGGAACAGTACCTGTAATCTGAACAACCTTACGATACATATTGTTAAGTTCAAGAACGCTGTCTTCTACGCTAGAAAGTGCGTTGGCAAAGTCACCAAGTACAACGTCCATTGTGATTGTGTTTTCACCTGCGTTGAGGTAGAAGAGAAGGGGGTTGCCTTCGGAGTCAGAAAGCACGTAGTTTTCGAAGCTTGTAGCATAGTCGAAACCAATCTTGTTAGCTTCTGTGAAGGGAACGGAGCCGTTAATCTTAACTCTTCTGAAGCTCTTAACACCACGGTTAACATTCTGTCTTGCACGGGGTGCAATCTGGTACAAACCGTCCTCGGGAACTTCGATAGTCCATGTGAGGGACTGACCTGCTGTTGCCCAGTTGGAGCCGCCTACGATGTTAAGAAGCTGATTCCAGTGGTGGTAGGGATATGTATAGGAGCTGGAGTAGTCTGTAGATACACCGATGGAGGGAGAGGATTTTGTAATTCTCTTTGTGCCGCCTTCGTATCTTTCAGCCTGCATAACCATGTTTTCACCTGCATATGTGGGTGCGTCTGCATGGAGAGCAAGATACTCTTCGTATGTAGGTTCTGCGGGAGCCTTTTCGAAGCTGATTGCATTAATCTGCACGGGCTCACGGTTTTCTTCAAGTGTAAGTGTGTGCTCACCTGCAGAGAGGTAGAAGACATAGGGAGAAAGTGTTCTCATGTTTGTGTCGGAAACAAACATATCAACGCTCTCGAATACTTCCTGTGCTGTGGGACGGATTTCGTCGCCACCCTTGGATGTGATTTCGCCGTTGTCCCAGATTCTCTTGAAGTCAACCTGGCGCATACCGTCGAAAAGCTGTACGCCGTCGATGAGAAGAGTTCTCTGAGGATTGGATGTTGTTCCGTCGATGGAAGTGTAGTTGAACTTAAGGTTGTAGAAGCCTTCAGTTGCTACGTTGAATGTCCATGTGACATTACCGCGTTCACTGATAGCTACGCTACCGTCAACCAGCTTAGCAACACTTGGGTCAACCTCAATTGTTTCAACAATTGCTTCAGCTGCGTCTGTAGCTTCTTCAACTACATCTGTTGCATCTTCTGAAACATCTGTTGCGTCTTCCAAAGCAGCTTCGGCTGCTGCTTCACCGTCAGCAGGAGTAGAGAAGTTTGCAACATCTACCACTACAACCTCGGATGAAATCACACTTTCGGGACCGTATCCAACGCTTTCAAGATATTCAGCGTAAGAAGAATCCACGAATTCGCCCTGCACACCTGCGTTAGCAGTGCTGTCACTGTTACCGGGGAGTACAAAGGCAAGGCCCACAAGGATTAAACATACTGCCAGGACTGATGCAATAACAATCAGTTTGACATTCTTTTTCTTTTTTTGCTTTACCTGAGTTGCCATTTTTTATTTATCCCTCCGTTTCATTATTTTACCTTGACCGTTATAGTAACTTCTGCTTCGTTGCCAACATAGTCTGTAGCAACAAGCACTACAGGATACTCGCCTGCTTCCGTAACATCGAGCCAGCCTGTATCTGCTGAGATGTTGCCGGAAATATCAATGCCGTCAGCATCCTGAGCAGTTTCAACATAATCGCCCCACTTGATTTCCGAAACGTCCTTGTTTCTGTCTATTTCGGGGATACCCTCCTTAGCTACCAGCGAAGGAGCTGAAGTGTTATCCTTACTGTAAACAAGAACAGTGAAGTTTCGTGTTCCTGTGTTGCCGCCGTTATCCTGTACGCTCGCCTTGAGCAGGTCAGTATATGTACCTACAGTGTTGAAGTCAACCTCTGAGAAGTCAAGCTCAACTCTGTCAATTTCATATTCGCCGTCAGCGTTATCGCTTGCTCCGATATAGTCGCCCCAGTTTACATTTTCGGGGTTTGTGCCCTCGGCAAGAGCTATTGTCTTCTTGCTGGAAAGCGAAGGAGCAACAGCATCCACGGCACCGGCACTGTTAAGAGCTTCGCCGATTGTTTCAAGCTTCTTGTAAATTTCCTGTTTGTTAGCCTGAACAGCTGTTCTGTACTTAGCAAATCCGCCTATACCGTAAACAGACTTACCTAAAATATCACTCCAGGGACCCTGAACAGCACAAGCTTCTGCGTATTCGTTAGCAGGCTCATTACCGAACTCCTTCCAGATTTCAAGGTTGTGCTCACCTACCTCGGGGTGGAAAATATCAACACCGAAGGTAAGAGCATCGGCACTGGCTCTCTCTTCCATGTACTGAGCAATGGAATCAACCAGAGCATATGCCTTATAGAATTCAACCTTGTACATCTTGTATGCTTCAAGAGCAAGAGTGCTTGTTTCTTTATCAATACCGCGCATAAGACCAACGGAGTCAGCCATGGGTGTTACATGGCGGTACTTGGAATTTTCGTCTGTGTGGGGGTTTGTCCCGTCAGGATAAGGGAAGGGAATTACACCCATTGATTCGCCACGCGATGCAAGTGTTGTGGAGCAGTCATCCATTCTCCATCTTGCACAGTTTGTGAACACTGTTTCACCTCTGAGGAATGCATCAGACGCTGTAAGCCAACCTGCGTTTGCACTTGAGCCCATCTTTGCGCTTGAGCAGGAAACAATATCCGATGTGATAAGTTCATCCACAAATTCACAAGCTGAAATAGCTGCGTCGGTATCAAAGCTCATTGCGCCACCGTCGTATACGCCTGCGCCCACAGAGTGGAGAGCAAAAAGACCGAAGAAGGTGTAGTTTGTATTGAAAGCTACAATGTCTGCACCGGAGGCAGCCTTCTTACCTGAGTAATACTGCTTTATCTTTGACATATAGTCCTTAAATCTCGACCATGTCCACTCACCGGAATAGTAAAGGTCCGAAGGATAAATTGTTCTGCCGTTTTCATCCTTAAGTGAAGGAACTTCTTCAACCATGGTAATGTTGTAGCATATAGGCCATGTGTTCGAGAAGAGTAAGTCTCTGTTCATTAAGTAATAATGACCGAAGGTTTTCTGCGGAAGAATCCATTTACCGTCAGGGTCATCATGGAATATGTAAGCATAATCGTCAAGAGGCTGGAGCACGTTCTGCGAAAGAATTGTGCCCTGTACACCGCCCCAGAGAACAGCAAGCTCACAATAAGGGTCGCCTGCAAGAACAGTCTGGAGAAGAAGCTGCGTCAAGTCACTTGAATACTGAAGGAACTGGATTTCAACGCCCAGCTCTTCCTTTACCTTTTCAAGAGCTGTTATTGATGCCTTCTTTTTATCCGCGTTCATGCTGGGGTTTTGTTCACCCGTTATAGCATCAAGCATATACGGGTCATCCTCAACCTGAGCATGTGTACCTATTCTTATAGTTTTTAAAACACCGTTATCGTTGTCGCCGTTATTTGCACAGCCGCCAAGTAATGGAACAACCATTGCAACGCCGATAAGAGCCGCGATTAAAGGTTTGCACTTTAATTTCATAATCACGCACTACCCCCTACTATATTATTACTTCTTTCATTATACACAAAATTTCAAAAAACTTCAAGACTTTTTTATAACTTTTGCCTAATATTTTTAAAATTTTTTAAACAATTTTACTAAATCTTATTTCCTTGCAGTAAAATTTTTACAATGTTTTGACCAAAGCTTTGACATGCTGCTCTATATATGGTATTATTGTTTAAAAGAAAGTTTTAAATAAGTCCATATATAATAGGTAGAAACTCCTGAGTTTTTTACCCGGAAAGGAACATATTTTATGCGCTTTGTCCACACCGCTGACAACCATCTTGATTCTCCTATGTCAAGCCTGCCTCCCAATAAGGCATTAATGCGCCGTGACATGAGGCTTGTATCTTTTTCAAAAATAATTGACTATACTATACACAATGCCGACATGCTTTTAATATCGGGTGACCTTTTTGACACGCCCAATCCCCCCCAGTCGGTGTTTTCTTTTTGCGTCAAGGAGTTCGAGCGCCTTGGCGACATTCCTGTTTTTATTGCCCTGGGTAATCACGACTATTTAAACCCTTCCTTGCATTTCCCGGGGAATGTGCATGTTTTCCCTGCCGACTTTGAAACAGTAAGCTTTAAAAACTGCCGTATTACAGGTGCTTCCTTTATAGCTTCCGCAGCTTTCTTTGCGGACAGAATTCCCCCTGCCACACCGTGTGCGGGACAAAACCTTCTCCTTTTGCACGGCGATATTTTTACACAAAGCGACTATAACAGCATGAACAAGGACGCTCTCTCCGCCCTTGGCTATGACTATGTTGCATTAGGGCACATTCATGAGCATTTTAAGTACAAATCCATTGTGTACCCCGGCTGTCACGACGGTGCGGGTTTTGATGAAGCAGGTGAAAAAGGCTTTATTTACGGCGATTTTTCAAAAGGAAGCCTTTCCTTGGAATTTATCCCCTCCTCTTCCCTTGTTTACAGAAAAGAGGACTTTGATGTTTCAGCCTTCACCTCCTCCTCGGCTGTTGCCGATGCCATTATGGAAAAATTTCCCGACGGGATATATAAATTTTATCTCACGGGCACACCACAGGATGACTTTGTCCCGAACACAGACGCAATAGAAGCTTATATTTCCCAAAAGTTTTTCCACGCAACAGTTGCAGACAACACCACAAATGACATAAACCTGTCCGACTCCATGCTTTTTAAGCTTTTTGAGGAATATATATCGAAAAACGCCGAGGGCGACATTGCAGCTTTAGCTCTCCGCTACGGCACAAATGCGCTGAAAGGAGATATGAGATAATGTATATAAAGGATATCAACATATTTTCCTTCGGCAGACTGAAGAACAGAAAAATTTCCTTCAGCGACAAATTCAACGTTATTTACGGAAAAAATGAAAGCGGCAAAACTACTGTTTCGGCATTTATCGAAGCTATGCTCTACTCTTTCCCGCCCCGAAGCGACCGCTCGAAATACCTCCCCTGGGACAATTCCACAGCCGCAGGCGAAATGACCGTGAGCGTATCGGGCAAGGATTTAACCTTTTACCGCAAATTCGGTCTGCAGCCCAAGGGCGATGTGCTGGAGCCCAAGGATTTTTCCTTAAAGGATTTAATTCCTCCGGGAAGGGAAGCCTACAGAAAGAGCATCTATGCTCCCGAGGGCGCACTGGGAGACTTTGGCACAACAGCTGACCTTGACATAATAATTTCCAACCTTCTTGCAGGCGGCGACGAAACAATCAGCGCTCAGGGCGCAATAAAAAGCCTTGAAAAGCTTCGCCGAAGCCTTAATTCGGGCGGAAAGCTCAAGGAATACGACCAAAAGATTTCCCTTCTGGAGGACGAGTATTCCTCTGCAGCAGCCTTGGTGCGCAGAAATGAGGCAACAAGAAAGCTCATTGAAGAGAAAAAGAAGGCAATCTGCGATTATGAGGCAAAAGCCAAGGAAGCCGAAAAGTCCTTTGACAGCAGGTTAAAGGATGACATCAGAAGGCTGGACGGTGAAATTACAGCACAGGCAGCTTACGTTGCAGGCTTTCCGCAGCTTGACAAAAAGCCTCCCGTAAAGCCTGCATTTTTAGCAGTAAGCACCGTTTTCTATATCTTATGCACCCTGGTGCTTTTTATTGCAGGCTTTTTTACTCATTGGGCGCTTTTCCCGCTCTCTGCTGTGCCGATTGCTCTGTACCTTTGTCTTTTCCTTATAAAAAGAGCCTCGTATAAGTCCGCACTTAAGGCTTTTCTTGCATCCTTCGGCTGTAGCAGCATGGAAGAGTTTTACCAATTGAGAAAGGATTTCGAAAGTGCAAAGGATTATTACAAAGCTCTTTTAGAGGAAAAATCGGCTATTGTCACAAGCTTTTCGGAAAGCAGCGTAGCCTCGGCGGATATAATATATAAGAAGATTCTCCACATGAAATATGAGCTTGAGGAGCTGGAGAGGTCGGCAGACACAAAGGAGCGGGAGCTTGCAGTGATAGAGCAGGAGCGTGACTACTACAGAGGATGCCGCAAAACCCTTTCCGATAAGCTTGAAGCAATTCGTGTTGCGCTGGATGCAATAAACTACGCAAAGGATGTAATAGCAACGGACTTTACGCCCAAGGTTACTGCCATTGCCACAGGCTATATCAACCGCGTTGCCCCGAAGGAAGGCAGAAGCGTTGCCCTTTCAAAGGACATGAGCTTAACTGTTTCTGACGGTGCGCGCCAGAGCTTTTCGTCACATTCCTTCGGTTTTAGGGAGGAAATGTATCTTTGCTTCCGCATTGCATGGTCGGAATTTCTTTTTGGCAAAGATTTTCCGCTCATTCTCGACGACCCCTTCACAGGCAGTGACGATTACCGTGAAAAAGCCCTTATTGACCTGCTTTATTCCCTTGCTGAGGACAGGCAGATTATAATTTTCACAAACCGCAGAAATGACTACTTCAGTCAATTAAACTGCAATTGGGTTGACATCAGCCCCTCGGATGATGTATAATATATGTAACTATGAAACTGGAGGTGGCTTTATGGCTGCTAAAATTGAAAACAATTTCGGTGAAATCATTATCAGTAACAGTGTTATTGCAAATATTGCCGGTGCTGTTGCTAACAATTGCTACGGTGTAGTAGGTATGGCTGTCAGAAATACAAAGGACGGCATTGTAAATCTTCTTAAGGCAGGAAGTCTTTCCAAGGGAATCAAGGTTGAGGTTGAAAACGATTCCATCATTATTGATATGCACATTATGGTGCAGTACGGTGTTAACATTTCTGCTATCTGCGAAAGCATTATGCACAATGTAAGCTACCAGGTTGCACTTATGACAGGTTTTGAAGTAAAGGCTGTCAACGTTCATGTTGAAGGCATGCGTGTTGACGAGTAAGTTAGGGGGATTAATCAATTATGACAAAGGCTATTAATGCGGCTCTTTTGAAAAATATGATTCTTTCCGCCGCTAACAAGTTGAATGAAAACAAGGCTTATGTTGACTCTCTCAACGTGTTCCCCGTTCCCGACGGTGACACAGGCACAAATATGGCTCTCACATTTATGTCTGCCGCAAAGGACATTGCTCCCAAGGAATTTACTTCCGCTGCTGATGTTGCTGCGGCTGTTGCAAAGGCAACACTCAGAGGCGCAAGAGGTAACTCGGGCGTTATCCTTTCCCAGATTTTCCGCGGTCTTTCTCTCGGCATGGCAGGCAAGGAGGAAATTTCCGTTTCTGATTTTGCTCAGTCTGTACAGAAGGGCTGTGACACAGCCTACAGCGCAGTAATGAAGCCCACTGAGGGTACAATCCTTACAGTTATCCGCTTTATGGCAAAGTCTGCAGTTGAAAATTGTGAGGCAGACAGCATTGACAGCTTGTTCGCTGCATTTATGGCAGAGGGCAATGTTGCTCTTGACAAAACTCCCGAAATGCTTCCTCAGCTGAAGCAGGCAGGCGTGGTTGACGCAGGCGGTAAGGGTCTTCTCTTCATTTTTGAAGGTATGCAGCAGGCTCTTGACGGCAACGCTGTTTCTCTTTTAGATGCTCCTGCCACGGTGCAGAGTGCATCTGCTGCACAGCAGGCAATTGACCCCGATGATATTGAATTCGGCTACTGTACTGAATTTATTATTGAAAAATATAACGAAAAGGACAACGCTAACGCATTCCGTGAAAAGATTGCACCCACAGGCGACTGCTTGCTCGTTATCGAAGAGAGCGAAATCGTTAAGGTACACATTCACACAAACAACCCCGGTTTTGTCCTTGAACAGGCTGTAAAGCTCGGTCAGCTTATTAATATTAAGATCGACAACATGCGTTACCAGCATTCCAACATTATTGCTGAGGCTGATAACACTGCTCCCGCTCCCCGTGAAAAGGAGCCCATGAAGGAACTTGCAGTTATTTCTGTTGCCGCAGGTGAAGGCATTGCCGAAGTTTTCACAGAGCTGGGTGTTTCCTACGTTATCCGCGGCGGACAGACAATGAACCCCTCCACAGACGACATTTTGGCAGCTGTAGAAGAGGTTAATGCAAAGAATGTTATTGTTCTTCCCAACAATAAGAACATAATCCTTGCAGCAGAGCAGGCAATTGAGCTTGCTGAGGTTAATGTTCGGGTTATCCCTACAAAGACAATTCCCCAGGGTATCACAGCTATGACAAGCTTCCTTCCCGAGGGCTCATTGGATGACAACGTTGACGCAATGAACGAAGCTATTGAGCTTGTTAAGAGCGGCAGCATCACTCACGCTGTAAGAAATACAACTATTGATGATAAGGAAATCCACGAGGGTGACTATCTGGGTATGCGCGAGGGCAAGATTGCGCTTGTTAACCCCGATCTTAAAGAAACCTTCAACGCTCTTATCGACGACATGGTTGACGAGGACGCTGAAATCATCACAGTATATTACGGCGAAGATGTCTCTGAAGAGGATGCAGAAGAGCTTTGCGGTGCTTTAGAGGATAAGTATCCCGACTGCGACGTATATGTAAGATGCGGCGGTCAGCCTGTATACTACTTCTTCTTAGCTGTTGAATAAGGACATAAAGAAAGGGAAACCGCGTGTTTCCCTTTTATTGTTTTTATTCTGAACACTTTGACGTTTCATTCCCTATTTTTTCTGAAAGAAGGTGACACATATGGCACTTTACGACCGCATTTCAACAATAAAAGGCATAGGCGCACAAAGGGCGGAAAAGCTCGCCGCCTTAGGCATTGAAACCGTGCGCGATATGCTTTATTATTTTCCCAATAGCGTTGAGGACAGGCGCATCACGAAAAAAGTAACTGACCTTTTAGACGGCGAGGTTGCCTGTATCACGGCTGTGGTAGGTGCAGCGCCCTCGGTTAAGCGCATACGCAAGGGCTTTGCGGTTTATTCCGTCCCCCTCAGGGACGACACAGGGGTGATTACAGCCACCTTCTATAACAATCCTTATGTAATGAACAACTTCCGTGTAGGCTCATATTACAATTTTTATGGAAGGATTGAGCATAAATTCGGGCAGAAGAAGATTATTACGCCCATATATGAAGCATTTGGCGTGAATAACGTTACAAACAACATTGTTCCCATATACCGCACAGGCGCGCACATTACCCAGAAGGTGATGGTTGCAACAATAAAAAAATGCTTAGAGGAAGCAGGCGACAGTATTGAAGACTTTATGCCAAAGTCGCTTATTGAAAAATACAACCTCTGCCGTGCAGACTATGCAATACGCAACATCCACTTCCCCACTGACTACGATGCATATGAGTCTGCGCGCAACCGCCTTGCCTTTGAAGAGCTGTTTTTGCTGCAGCTTGCGTTAAAGCTCAACAAAGCAAACACAAGAAGGGCAATCGTTACCCCCTACGAGGCTACTGATATTGACTTTCTTTTGGCTAAGCTCCCCTTTTCGCTAACAAATGCCCAGAAGCGCGTTATCAAGGAAATAACGGGTGATTTGTCATTTTCAACTCCCATGAACCGCCTTGTACAGGGCGATGTGGGCTCAGGCAAAACCGTAGTTGCACTTGCCGCAATATACCTTACGCTTATAAACGGATATCAGGCGGCATTCATGGCACCTACGAGCATTCTTGCCCGCCAGCATTATGAAGACCTTGCCCCCATTTTGGAAAGCCTGGGCTATAAAACGGCGCTGCTTGTGGGAAGTATGTCAAAAAAAGAAAAAAACATGGTATATGAACAGCTTGCCTCGGGTGAAATTCACCTTGTTATAGGCACCCACGCACTTTTCCAGGAGGGCGTTAATTTTAAAAATCTGCGCCTTGTTGTGACAGACGAACAGCACCGCTTCGGCGTTAAGCAGCGCGGAGCACTGGTTGCCAAAGGCGATAACCCACATATTCTGGTCATGACGGCAACACCCATTCCCCGCACTTTAGCGCTGATTATCTATGGCGATTTAGACATAAGCATTATAGACGAGCTTCCTCCCGGGCGTGAAAAGGTGGACACCTTCTGCATTGGTGAAAACATACGCGAAAGAATGTATAGCTTTATCCGCAAGGAGGTTTCCCTTAAGCATAAGGTTTACATTGTGTGCCCTATGGTTGATGAAAACGACGAGCTCGACTTAAAGAGCGCCGTTTCCTACCGTGATAACCTTGCCGAGAGCATCTTCCCCGACATAAAGGTGGGGCTTGTTCACGGCAAAATGAAGGACAGTGAAAAGGATGCCGTTATGAATGAGTTTGCCTTTGGCGATATGGACATTTTAGTTTCCACAACCGTTATTGAGGTTGGTGTAAATGTGCCCCAGGCAACGCTGATGATTATCGAAAACGCCGAGCGTTTTGGGCTTAGCCAGCTGCATCAGCTCCGTGGGCGTGTAGGACGCGGCAAGGACAAAAGCTACTGCATTCTCCTGCCATCAACAATGGATGAGGACATTAAAAAGCGTATGGGCATAATGACAAAAACAAACGACGGCTTCGTTATTTCCCAGACAGATTTGCAATTAAGGGGCCCGGGCGAATTTTTCGGCACCCGACAGCACGGGTTGCCGCCTCTTAAAATTTCGTCGCTCCTTGATATGGAAACCTTAAAAAAATCCTCTGAGGCTGTGAGCGAGCTTTTAAAGAGTGACCCAACATTGTCAAATGACGAAAACACCCTTTTAAGAAAGCGTGCAGAAGCAATCTGCTCGGATATAGATGAATACATGGTTTAAAAAAAGACGGCATTTGCCGTCTTTTTTAGCGTTCATAAAGAGTTGTTATTTCATATATTTCTTTTGCCAGAGCGTCGGTAAGGCTGTTCTTATTTAGCCTCCATTGCCAGTTGCCCGAGGCAGTTGAGGGAGTGTTCATCCGTGCCGAGCTATCAAGCTTAAGGTAGTCCTGCATGCAGATTATGCATAAGTCTGACACGGAGGCAAGCGCACCACGGATAAGCCCCTTTGCAATGCCCTCTTCCTTTGTAAGGTTAAAGTACAGCCTTGCCTTTTCACGGTCATTAGCGGCAACACTTTCATACCAGCCGAGAGCAGTGTCGTTATCGTGAGTGCCCACATAGCAGACACTGTTTTTTGTGTAATTATGGGGAAGATAATCCCCCGACTCCCTTTCGTCAAAGGCAAACTGCAGAATTTTCATACCCGGATAGCCTGTCTCGGAAAGCAGTTTTTTTACACTATCCGTCAAGTATCCCAAATCCTCGGCAATAATCGGCAAATTTTCGCCCAATTCCCTCTCAAAAGCCTTAAAAAGCCTCATCCCGGGGCCGTCTATCCATTTGCCGTTGACGGCAGTGTCCTCCGCCGCATCGATTGCAAAATAGCTGTCAAAGCCACGGAAATGGTCTATCCTGACAGTGTCAAAAACCTTGAGTGCGTGCCCGAGCCTTTCCACCCACCAGGCAAACTTTGTTTTTTCCATCCAGTCCCAATCGTAAATGGGATTGCCCCACCTTTGACCAAGGGGCGAAAACCCATCCGGCGGCACACCTGCCACGGTGTGTGGCACGTAATTTTCGTCCAGCAGAAAGGCTCTGCCCTCGCTCCACACATCGCTGCTGTCCGAGGCGCAGTATATGGGCAAATCACCCACTATTTCAATGCCCTTTTCATTGGCATATGCCTTAAGGGCAAACCATTGCCTGAAAAACAAAAACTGTATTGCCTTATAAATCCGCACGGTGTCCATGTCTGCAAAAAGCAGTGCATCGTCACCCTTTGTGCGCAGCTCCAAGTGCCAAACCTCTCTGGATTTAAAGCCCATTTTTTCCTTGATTGCCATGAAAACGGCATAGTCATCAAGCCATGCACGGTTTTCATCCGAAAAGGTATAGAACTCTGCAGGAGGCATTTTAAGAAAACGCTCTGCCGCCTTTTTCAGAATGGGGTATCTTGTATTGTAAAGATATCCATAGTCAACCCTGTCCTCTCCTATTTCCCGGGGAATGGAATTAAGCTCAGCTTTTTCAAGAAGACCCTCTTCACAGAGCATATCCAAATCAATAAAATAAGGATTTCCCGCGTAGGAGGAATAGGACTGATAGGGCGAATCGCCGTAGGAGGTGTGCCCGATGGGTAGCACCTGCCACACCCTCTGCCCTGCTTTTTTGAGAAAATCTATAAAATTGTAGGCTTCTTTGCCCATCGTTCCAATCCCGTAAGGAGACGGAAGCGACGAAATATGAAGCAAAATACCGCTTTTCCGCATTTTATCAGCTCGCTTTTTTTACTTTTGCAGTGTGATTGAAGGTAAGACTTAACTCTGCATTCTGCATTATTTTTACCCTTTCACCGCACCTGACAGTACACCCTCTATTATATACCGCTGAAGGAAAATATACAACACAATTATGGGAATAATTGAGAGCGTGAGCATTGCCATGAAGCCGCCCCAGTCCACATTGCCGTAAGCGCCCTGCATGGTCAGCTGCACCGCAACAGGTATGGTTTTGTACTTGGAGCCTAAAACAAGGTACGGAAGAAGATAGTCGTTCCATATCCACATGGCGTTCAGTATTGCAACAGTTACGGTGGTGGATTTGAGAATGGGAAATACCACCTTGAAAAAGGTTTGCAGACTGTTGCAGCCGTCGATGGTTGCAGCCTCCTCTATTTCCCGGGGAATGCCCTTTACAAAGCCCGAAAACATGAACACGCTGAGCCCTGCACCAAAGCCCAGATAAATGAAAACTATGCCCACCGGGTTTGCAAAATTCAACTTTACTGCCACATAGGTAAGCGTGTACATTACCATCTGGAAGGGTACTATCATTGAAAAAACAAAGGCAAAGTAGAGCATTCTTGTAAAAAAGGTTTTACGGCGGGTTATATACCATGCTGTCATTGAGGAGCACACAATAATGAGCACCACAGATAAAACCGTAACAAAAAGGCTTATGCCGAATGCTTTGAAAAAGCCCGAGGCTTCGATGCCCGAAAAGTAGTTTGTGAGCCCCACAAAGCTTTCCTTAATGGGCAGGCTGAAGGGCTCCGACATAATGACAAACCTGCTTTTAAAGGAATTTATCAGTATTATAAATACAGGCACAAGGAAAAACAGCGCCACTACCGACAAAAGAGTGTACCAAAGGGTTTTCACTAACGCCTTATTCACCTATACCTCAACCTCCTTAGAGCGTGTCAGATTAAGCTGAATGAGTGCAATAAGTGCCACAATAATGAAAAATACAACAGCCTTTGCCTGACCCACGCCCTGCCAGCCTATCCTGCCGTAGAAGGTGTCGTAAATATCAAGAGCAAGCATGCTTGTTTCCTTGCCGGGGGCACCGCCCGTGAGCGCAAGGTTCTGGTCAAAAAGCTTGAAGGAATTGGTGAGCGTAAGAAAGGTGCATATGGTGATTGAGGGCATGAGCGAGGGAATGGTCACGTGCCATAGTGCACTTACATGGTTTGCGCCGTCAATGTGCGCAGCCTCGATAAGCCCCCTATCAACGCTCTGCAGACCTGCTATATAAATAATCATCATGTAGCCAATCATCTGCCAGTTCATGAGAATAACCAAGCCCCAAAAGCCGTAGCTTGCACTGAAGGTAATGTCCACCCCGAAATAGGACAGCACGCCGTTGATTATAACGTTCCAGATATAGCCCAGCACGATGCCGCCAATAAGGTTTGGCAAAAAGAACACCGTGCGGAAAAAGTTTACGCCCTTTAAGCTCTTTGTGAGCAAAAGTGCTAAGAGAAAAGCAAAAACATTGACCGTTACAACGGAAACCAGGGTAAATTTAACAGTAAACCACAGTGCATTTAAAAAGCCAGTGTCCTCCGAAAATGCCTTTATATAATTATTTATGCCCACAAAGCTTGCATTTTCAACGGTTGTAAACTCCGTAAAGGAAAGAAATAGCCCTCCAAGAAAAGGTATTACAAAAAACACCGTGAAAGCAAGGGTTAAGGGCAGTAAAAATACAGGAGCATATTTTTTCAAAATACCACCCCTTATCTGTTACTTTCCGCTTTCCAGTCTTTTACTGTTTCGTCACGAACAGTGCTCCAGTCCTTTGTTCCCTGTGCATACTGTAAGAGGTTACTTCCCAGATTGTTTTTAAAAACCTGGGATGGGAAAATTACAAAATCCCAGGGGATGGTGTCAACGCCTTCCATGTTCATCCAGCGTACAACCTCTCTTGCAAGGGGGTCGTCGGGTGTTTCGTCATTTGAAAAGGTGTTAAAGGGCGTTATAAAGCCCAAGCCCTCTGTGACATACTTCTTCCCTGTTTCCGAGGAAAAGAGCCAGTAGAGAAAGTCCTCGGCGGCTTGTTGGGCAGCCTCGTCTGCACGCTTGTTTATGGAAAGATAGCCCTCGGTGCCTATACAAAGCCCCTGGTCCTCGTCGTCAATGCCCATGTAGATAGGCATCATTTTAACATCCTCGGCGCTTACAGTGTTGCCGCCAACCTCTTTTATCTGGCTGTAGCCCCAGTTTCCGTTCTGCACCATTGCGCATTTACCCAGGGCAAACTCTGCCATGGAATCGCCCGTAATTTTTGCACCAAGCATCTTTTTGTCGGTGACGGAATTGTTAAGGTACAAATCAAATAGCTTTTTGTAGTTTTCCGCAAACTCAAAGTTAAAGTTTGCCACCTCATCGGTTTCGAGGTTAATGTCGTTCTTACTAAACTCGTAGTGCACGGGAATGTTCATAAGATGGGTCTGCCATCTCCAGTCCTCGCCGGGCTTAAGCGAGGTGGACGCAAAAACGCCTTCAATGCCCAGGTCCGCTTTTCTTTGTGTCATTTCCTCAACAACCTCTTTGAGTGAATCAAAGGAGGTGATTTCCTGAGCGGAGGAAATCTGTGTTTTTTTGTCGGGTAGCGCAAAAAATTTACGCATAATGGCATCGTTATAAATTATGCCGTAGCCCTCAACAACGTAGGGTATGCCAAAAACGCCCTCGTCGGTAGAAAGCAACAAATCCTCATCGGTAACGATGTCGGCAATTCTACTGTCCTCAAGGTTTTTGCAGTAGTCCTTCCAGTTTGCATAGCCGCGGGGGCCGTTAATCTGGAAGATTGTGGGCGCTTCGTTTGTAGCCATTTTGGCAGTAAGTGTGCTTTCGTAAGTATTTGCTGCCGCCGTTTCAACAATAAGCCTTACGCCTGTTTCGTTTTCGTAGGCCTTTGCAATGCTCTCATAGACTGAGGCTATTTCGGGCTTGAAATTAAGAAGCCTTACAGTAGAGCCCGTTTCCACACCGCCACGCTGACAGCAGCCTGTGAGAGACAAAAAAAGCAATGCCGTTACAAGTAAAATACTAAGTTTTTTCATAAAAACCCCTCTTTTTTATACGACAAAAGAGATTCTGAACGAATCTCTTTTTAGTTGTCGCCTTTTAATAAAAGCATTGCCATTATATTAAATTTTATTCTCAACCGTTAAGCTTTTTACACTTTCTCAACAGGAATTACAAGCACATCGCCTGCTGAAATTGAGGAAGTTTCGAGGTTGTTTGCCTTTTTGATTTTGTAAATAAATTCGCCTGTGGACATACTATCGCCCTTGTATTCGTTTGCAATGCTCCAGAGTGTTTCGCCGTATACAACTGCGTGTGAAGGACAGTTTACATAGATTTCACTGCTGTGAGAGTTTACTGTGAAGTAGGACATGCACAAGCACACAAGAAGTGCACATACGGTAAAGAAAACCCGTCTTTCCTTCTTAAGCTGCTTTTTTGCAGCCTTTCTCTTGTTGTGAAAGTCAATATATGAATAATAAGAAGGAACGTTATCCATCCAGTCGTCTGCAAGTATGGGAGAAATTGTGCCTAAGTATTTAGCTTCTGTCATTGTAATTCCGCCTCTCTTCGAACAGGTGTTCGTGTTTTCTACCATTACTATAACAGAACATTTGTTCGATGTCAATATTTTTTTACAAAATTTTCGAACAAATGTTTGCATTTTCTTTTTTTATGTGTTATACTGAGGCTGTAAGGATAAAAATTATTTTACAGGAGGCACGATTATGGCAGCCAACTTAAGCAAGCAGCAGCAAATTCTTGACTTTATAGAACAGCATTCCCGCGAGAAGGGATATCCACCCACAGTAAGGGAAATTTGTGCGGCAGTGGGGCTCAACTCGCCCTCAACTGTGCATGGCTACATTTCACGTTTGCAGAAGGCAGGCTTACTCGAAAAGGACGCAGCCTCCTCCCGCAGTGTGCGTGTTTCCTCAAAAAACAATGTTGCGCAAATTGTGGAGGCTGATGACACAATCCTTTCTGTGCCCGTTATAGGTCAGATAAGTGCAGGACAGCCCATATTGGCAGAGGAAAACATTGAGCGCATGTTCCCGCTTCCGAGTGACTTTGCACGCGGCAGTGACGTGTTCATGCTTAAAATCCGCGGCGAAAGCATGGTCAATGCAGGCATACTGGACGGCGACTTTGTTATTGTCAAGAGCCAGAGTGTGGCAAACAACGGCGACATTGTTGCCGCTTTGATTGAAGACAGCGCAACCGTTAAAACCTTTTATAAGGAAAACGGGCATTTCCGTCTTCAGCCCGAGAACGATTATTTAGAGCCCATTATTGTGGATACTGTTGCAATTATCGGCAAGGTTATAGGCGTTTACAGAGTGCTGTAAAAGGAAAAACATTGGGATAATCCCAATGTTTTTTTGCTTTTATTCTACGATATTCACATACTGACTTGCGTCGGGTGCTTCAAGAACGGGTGCATCTCCAAGGCTTGTGTAAATTTCCAAAACTATGCTTTCTCCGCCGTCGCCCTTGTATTCAACGTACAAATCACGCTCCTTTACATAGCCTGCCTTGTGCACTGTTGCAGAAGCAGCTATTTCAACGGGGGAAAAGTTTACGTTTTCAAAGGTGTTTGCGGCGCTCTGCAGTAAGTTTTTGATGTGCTCGGACACGGCATCGTAGCTTATGGTGAAGTTAAACACCGCATATTCGTCATTGTCGTCATACGTTTTTACAAGGTCGACCATATCAGCCTCGTCAAAGCTTATGATGTTTGTGAGCTTTTTTAAGTTTGCCATTGCCTCGTCATAGCTTACGGGGCTTGTGTACTTTGCGCCCGGATAGGTGTAGTAGTATTTGTCAAGGTAATACATGTAGCTGTTTTCCTGTCTGGAAACTGCGCCATTGGAAACATCGGTGGTGGTTGCCTCTGTTTCAACGTTATATATATCGCCGTCAACTTTTGCAAGCTGACTGATGGCATTCTGCTTTACATTTTCGCCGTCGTCGATTGTGACAATTGTATCTATTGTCATGGAGTAGGCATCAAGGCTCTTTGTTTTTTCGTTAGCTTTGTCGTAATCCATGTTGCGCACTTTATTGCAGGAGCACAAAAGGAGAAGCACGATACACACCGACACAATTGTAATTAATAATATTTCAGAGCTTTTAATTTTTTTCATAAAAATATCCTCTCATAACTAAAGCGTGCCAAAACGGCACGCTTTGAATTTTATGCACCCTGACCTGTTACGGCAACCTTTAAGGTTTTGAATATAAGCTTTATATCGCCCCAGAAGGTACGCTCTTTTATGTACTTGATGTCCATATCCATCCATTCGTCGAAGGTAATATCATCACGATTGTCCTGCACCTGCCAATAGCAGGTAAGACCGGGTGTAATGAGCAGCCTGAGATAAGCATATTCGTCGTACTGCTCAACTTCCTTGGGAAGTGCAGGTCTGGGACCAACAACGCTCATGTCGCCCTTTAAAATGTTTAAAAGCTGGGGAAGCTCATCGATGCTTGTTTTTCTGATAAACTTGCCGATGCGTGTAATTCTCGGGTCGTCCTTGATTTTGAAAACAGGGCCTGTTTTTTCGTTCTGCTCCTGCAGATCGTCAAGCAGATCCTCTGCGTTTACAACCATTGAACGGAACTTGTAGAACTTGAACACCTTGCCGTCCCTGCCCACTCTGTCCTGTGTGAAAATAGGACTGCCGTGAGGGTCGTCAAGGAATATTAAAAGCGCCACAATGCACAGCGGAATTAAAAGAACAATACTTGCCCCCAAAGAAGCACAAATGTCAAAAGCTCTTTTAAAATTCCAGTACACGCGTTTCTTTTTCAAATAATTTGTCTTTAAATCATTACGAAGTATTTCTACTTCTTCTCTTGTTAACGTACTCATAACAGCCTCCAATACTTGTTATTTGTTCGCATACAAGTTCATTATACATCATATATTTCAAATAATCAAGGTTTTTTACAAAAGTTTATTTTTCCACATTTTTGAATGTTCAATTCTCTTTTCTGAAGTGCTCGAAAATGTTTAAAGCAAGCCTTTCGCTTATGCCTTTAACCTTACAAAGCTCCTCAACGGAGGCTTTTTTTATTTTATCAATGCTCTTAAAGTAAAGCATGAGAGCCTTTCGTTTGCCCTCGCCTATGCCGTCTATTTTTTCAAGCTCGCTTCCAAGCATTTTCTTTTCGCGCCTTTTGCGGTGGAATTCAATGGCGGTTTTGTGCACCTCGTCCTGAATGTAGGTAACAAGGCGTATTGCTCCGCCCGTGGGCTTCAAGTACACCTCGCCCATTTCATTCACAACTCCGCGTGTGCGATGCCTGTCGTCCTTGACCATGCCGAAAACAGGAATGTCAAGCCCGAGCGAATTTAAAACAGAGTTTGCGCAGTTAAGCTGAGCAATGCCGCCGTCCATCAAAATAAGGTCGGGAAGCTCCTTGAACTTGCCGTCCTTCTCGCGCTCCTCGTGGGTAAAGCGCCGTGTGAGAGCCTCTTTAAGGCAGGCAATGTCGTCGGCACCCTCAACAGAAGTTATTTTAAAAATTCTGTAGTCACGCTTACTTGGCTTGCCGTTTTTGAAGACAGCCATTGCCGCCACGTTTTCCTCGCCTGCGGTGTGGGAAATGTCGTAGCTTTCAATCCTGTCGGGGATAACCTCCAGCTTGAGAGCCTCTGCAAGCTCCACAAGAGAGTTCATTTTCATTTTTTCTTTAATTTCGGCGGTTTTCATTTTTTCAATATTGTGCTTTGCGTTTTTAAGCGCCATATCCACAATTTTCTTTCTGTCGCCTATTTTGGGCACATTTATGCTTACCTTGTTGCCTCTTTTAGCACTTAAAAGCTCGGCAAGTGCATCCTCAAAGCCGATTGGGTGGGAAAGGTAAATGCTCTTGGGCACATACACATCGCCCGTGTAGTACTGGTCGGTAAAGTCGGAGAGCACCTCGCACTCGTCCAGTGTGCCCTCGCCCTTTATGTCAAAGGAGTGAGAGCCTATGAGCTTACCGCCGCGTATGGTGAAAAGCTCAACGGAGGCTAAAATGTCCTCAACGCATACTGCCAGCACATCCATGTCCTCGTCCTTGGCGTTAAGTACCTTCTGCTTTTCGGAAAGATTTCTGAGCGCCTCGATTTTGTCACGGCAAAGCGCCGCCTTTTCAAATTCAAAGTTGGCTGCCGCTTCCTTCATTTCGCCCCGGAGCTTTTCAACAAGCTCCTTGTCGCTGCCCGATAGGAACTTGTCAATCTCACCAAAGAGGGCTTTATATTCATCGCTTGTTATTTTGCCGCTGCAGGGCGCAACACAGCGACCCATTGAATGATACAGGCACGGCCTTTCCTTGCCTATGTCACGGGGGAAAAGCTTTTTGCAGTGGGCAATTTTAAAAACCTCTTTTACAATGTCGAAGGTTTCACTTATGCCGAAGCCTGTGGGATAGGGACCGAAATATTTAGCGCCGTCGTGCTCAATGCGCCTGACAAAAAGCATTCTGGGATAGTCCTCGTTCAAGGTGAGCTTTATATAGGGATAGTGCTTGCCGTCCTTTAAAAGGATGTTGTATTTTGGTGTGTGCTCTTTTATGAGGTTGCACTCCAAAACCAAGGCTTCCATCTCGCTGTCGCAAAGAATGTAGTCAAAATCGGCAATGTTTTGTACCATTGCCTTAACCTTGGGTGAGTGGTTAGTTGATGATTGAAAATATTGCTTTACTCTGTTCTTTAAAATCTTCGCCTTGCCGATGTATATAATTTTGCCGTCCTTGTTTTTCATTATATAAACACCCGGGGAATCGGGCAGTTTTTTTATTTTATCTTCAAACATCATCCTTCACCTCACTTTTTTTAATTTTAACATATTCAAGTTGTTTTATCAATGAAAATGTGGTAAAATCAAGCCATGGAGGTGTTGATATGGATTTTTTAAAGGAAATAAGCTTAAATAGCATTGAAGGCGTTAAAATCGGTCATGCAGAGGATGCTCAGAACGGCACAGGCTGTACGGTTATCGTCTGTGATGAGAAGGCTATCTGCGGTGTGGATATCCGTGGCGGAGGTCCCGCAAGCCGTGAAACAGAGCTCCTTGACACTAATATGAGTAATGACGGCATAAACGCTCTCCTCCTTGGCGGCGGCAGCGCCTACGGGCTGGATGCCGCAGGCGGTATTATGAAATATTTAGAGGAAAAGGGCAAGGGCGTTCAGGTAGGTAATAGCGTTGTGCCCATTGTTGTGGGCTCGTGTATATTTGACCTGTCCTGCGCCTCCCCTTCTGTGCGCCCGGATAGCACCATGGGCTATAGAGCCTGTCTTAACAGCGAAAAAAATCTTGACGTGCAGGGCAATGTGGGCGGCGGCTGTGGTGCAACCGTGGGCAAGTTTATGGGCTTGGAGCGCAGCATGAAATCGGGTCTGGGCACATATGCAGTTGAAATAAACGGTGTTAAAATAGGCGCAATTGTTATTGTGAACGCTATCGGTGATGTGTACGAGGTTGACAGTAAAAAGGAGCTTGCAGGGCTTCTCTCTGCCGATAAATCATCCATGGTCTCCAGCGAAGAGGAGATTTTTAAAATGCTTCAGTTAGCAGCCGCATCAGTGCAGAACACAACAATCGGTGCCGTTATAACAAACGCAAAAATGGACAAGGCGCAGGCAAACAAGCTGGCAAGGCTTGCGTCAAACGGCATTGTGCGCACAATACGCCCCGTTAACACATCCATGGACGGCGACAGTGTGTACGCCCTTTCTGTGGGAGATGTTGATTTCAATCAAGATATATTGGGCTCTCTTGCCTCCTATGTTATGGCAAAGGCAATAAACAACGCCGTTTTAAGTGCCGACGAGGCTTATGGATTGAAGAGCGCTAAAAGCTTTATGTAAACAAAAAAGTGAGTGCAAACGCACTCACTTTTTATTATTCAGCTGTTATTGTAATTGTATCACTTACCAGGCCGTTTGCTCTTGCTGTGAGCTTAACCTCGCCTGCTTCGCCATTTGACTGCAGAATTACCATACAAGCACCGTTAAAGGCTCTGCGCTTGTTCTGCTTGTCGGGGTTATAGGTGTCAAGTGAAATGGGACGCTGTCTGAAGTCCTTAAGGGGTGTTGCCTTATCGGGCTCTAAGCTTGAGGGGTCGCCGTTACCTACGCCGATAATGTTAGCGCTACCATCAACCTTGAAGCGTACTTCGTTATCTGCAAAGGAAACTACATCGCCCTTTTCGTCGTAAATTTTTGCATAAACCACAATTGCGTCACAGCCGTCAGCTGTCATTTGTGTTCTGTCGGGCTCAAGCACAACCTTATATGCGTGACCCGATGTTCTTCTTACGCATTCGCAAACGGGAACGCCACCATTTTTACCTATAGCCTTAATCTCGCCTGCCTCGTACTTAACATCAAAGTCGACATGAGCGTACTTAACCATTTCCTTTTCGCCAAGGCTCTTGCCGTTTAAGATAAGCTCAACTGTTTCGCAGTTTGTAACTACCCTTACGCAAACATCCTCGCCCTCTTCCTTAAGGTCCCAATGGGGCATGAAGTGGATAGAAGGCTCATCCTTCCACATTGCCTTGTAGTAGAAGTAGCCGTCCTTTGGAAGACCGCAGGTGTCCATAATACCGAAGTGAGAATTGATACAGGGCCATGCGTAGGGTGTGGGCTCGCCGCGATAGTCAAAGCCTGTCCATACGAAAATGCCTGTAAGACGGGGGTTATTCTTGTAGTCAATCCAGCTGCGTTCATGTGTACAGCACCAGGACGCGAGGTTTGTTTCGTAAGAGGTGCAGTAGCCCTTTTCAACATCCGCTTCGTAAATGCCGCGTGTTGTTGTGCTGGAGGTGGATTCTGTACAGATTGTCATTCTGTCGGGGTAAGCTTCCAGGTCCTTAAGATACTGGCTACCGTTTCTCTGACCGTAGTTGTAGCCCACAATGTCCATACATTCCCAATAGTTGTTTTCGTTCCAGCCGTGGTTCATGGCAACTGTTGTGGGACGTGTGGGGTCAAGCTTGTGTGTGATTTCACGAAGCCTCTGCTCAATTCTCTTGCCGATGATTGTGCCGAGGATTACTTCCTCGTTATCTAAACACCACATGAATACTGAGGGGTGGTTTCTGTCGCGGTAAAGAAGGCTTGTGAGGTCTTCAATGCCACGGTCTGTACAGTCGAGCTTTCTGTTCTCGTCCATAACAAGCATACCAAGGCGGTCGCAAGCGTCCAAAAGCTCGGGTGTGGGCGGATGATGCGAACAGCGGTATGCGTTGGAGCCCATTTCCTTGAGCTTTTTAATTTTGAACTCATTGATGGAATCGGGAAGCGCAACACCTATGCCTGCAAAGTCCTGATGGTTACAGGTGCCCTTTACTTCAACGTGCTTGCCGTTGAGGAAGAAGCCTTCCTTGGTGAAGGCAAGTGTTCTGATACCAAAGGTGCTCTGGTATGTGTCAATAACGTTGCCGTCCTGAAGAATGATTGTTTCTGCAGTATAGAGGTTGGGGCTTTCAATGTCCCAGAGCATGGGGTTTTTAACAGTAAGACTCTGCTTTAAGCAAGCCTCGTCCAGCATGCCAACCTGGAACTCAACTGAGCCCTGAGCACATTCTGCGCCGGCTTTGTCGTAGATGGTTGTTTCTAAAACTGCCTTTTCACCATTGGCGAACTTGTTCACAACGGTTGTTTCAACATCAACTGTTGCCTCGGTTTCGCTTACAGCGGGTGTTGTGATATATGTACCCCACTTTTTAACGTGGAGCTTGTCTGTTACTGTGATATACGTATGACGGTAAATGCCTGCACCCTCGTACCACCAGCCCTCGTAATTATCGGCTTCAACCTTTACGAAAATGCAGTTTGTGCCTTCCTCGCCGTACTTGAGATATTCCGAAATGTCGTAGGAGAAGGAGGAATAGCCGGAAAAATGGCTGCCGATGAGGTGACCGTTCACCCAAACTGTTGCGTTTCTGGAAACGCCGTCAAATTCAATGGACACTACCTTGCCACGGTATTCCTCGGGAAGGTCAAATTCCTTTCTGTAGCAGCCTATGCCCTGCTTGAGGTAGCCCTGAGCATCCCATTCATTTTTGGAGAAATTGCCCTCAACAACCCAGTCGTGAGGCAGATTAACCTTTTTGAGAAGCGACTTGTCAAGCTTTACCTCAACCTCTTTGTCGTTATATGCAATTGCAAGCCATTCGCCATCTGCACGCTTGTCGCACACGGTAACGCCACCTGTGCAGCCTGCCTTGATTGCGTACTGTACGTCAATGTTGCCTGCGTAAAAGTCCCAATTCTGGTCAAAGTTTAACTTTACTCTGTTCATTTATAAACCTCCCTTAGATATTTAATAAGGCAGTTTTACCACTGCAAAACTGCCTTTATAATTCATTATTCTTCAAAGTTAGAATCGATAAGCGCTTCAAGAGCATCAACAGCTGCCTGTTCGTCCTCGCCCTCTGCACTGATGGTGATTTCCATGCCGCGTGCAACGCCTAAGGAAAGAACGCCGAGCAAGCTCTTTGCGTTTACCTTTTTGTTTTCCTTTTCAACCCAGATGCTTGACTTGAATTCGTTTGCCTTCTGAATGAAAAATGTAACCGGGCGAGCATGAAGACCGACCTGATTCTGTACAACTACCTGTTTAACTACCATAGTCTTTTCTCCTAACAGTCTTATTTATTATTAACATTTTAATACTTTTATATCCCTCTGTCAAGAGAATATTTGCGTTTTACAGCCTATATAAAGCAAATTTTATTACTCTATGTCAAGCACGGTGTCCTGAAGGTTGCCTTCCATGCCTTCAACGTTTGTATAGCTGTCGGGAACGGAGCCTACAATGACCGTTTGCACAATGGGCACCTCGCTTTCCACCCTTACCGACGAGTGCATTGCGGGGATGTATATTCCCACATCGGTCACAACGTGAAGCGAGAGGGTGTACAGGCTTTGGTTTATGCCCTTTGACACAAAATTTTCCTTTGCATTTACAGCAGTGTTTGCCAGGATGAGAAACTTGACAGGCACCTCAGGCCCCAGCCCTGCAAGAAACGGGTACGGCAGAAAGTTGCCAAGAGGGATTCTTGCTTCGATTTCGTCCATGTCCGCTATGCGGTTTTTTAAGCCTATGGATATTTTTGTCATGAAAAGGTTTGTGTCGGCGCTGTTCATGGTTACGGCAACAACCCTTTGCTGCGAGTCGTTTATAACATTTACAAAGCTGTATTCCTTTTCCTTCATGGCTTCGTCGATAATGGCGTTAAGAGTGTTTGACGCAATGTTTTCCGCGTAGCCCTGTGTCACCGACACAACAAAGGGCCTGACCTTTATGTTTACCCAGATAAAAAGAGCAATGAATATGACCAAGGCGAAAAGTATGTACCACAAAAAGCCAAAGGGGCTCTTTTTGTCATAAATTGATACAATGCTAAGTCTCATATAAGCACCTCGGTATATTATATGCCGCTAACAAAATTTTGTTAGCGGCATACGAAGTTTGCCTTTCGGCATAATTAAAAAAGGAGCAAAATATTATTTTGCTCCTTTGATATGTTCAACAAGTTTTTCAACGCCCATGGCATAGCTGTCTTTGCCGTAGCCTGCAACCTGACCTATGCAGTAAGGGAGGGTTACGCTGTTTGCGCGGAAGCTTTCACGGGAGTGAATGTCAGACATATGTATCTCAATTGCAGGAATAGCCACTGCACCAAGTGCGTCGGCAATGGCGTAGCTGTAGTGGGTATACGCCGCAGGATTTATGACAATGCCGTCATACTTTCCGTAGGCTTCGTGTATTTTGTCGATTATGGCGCCCTCGTGGTTGGACTGGAAGCAGTCCATTTCGCATCCAAGCTCCTTTGCCTTGTTTACGGTAAGTGTTTCAATTGTTTCCAAGGTGTCACTGCCGTAAATTTCCGGCTGACGGATGCCCAGCATATTCATATTAGGTCCGTTTATGAGTAGTAATTTCATATTGTTTTTCTTCCTTTCGTTTATCCCAAAATATTCATTGCAAACTGATAAATTACGGGCAGGCTCACAAGGGCAAACACCGTTGTTATAAATATAACCTCAACTGCATACTTGGAGTCCAGGTCATACTCCTTTGCAAGTATGGCAACCATTGTCTGAGCGGGCATTGCCACCTGCAGCACAAGGGTCATCATGGCGGTAATGTTCATTGTGCCCTTTAAGAAAAATGCCAGCAGAAATATAATTACAAGGGGCATTGCAACCATTTTTGTAAAGGTCAAAAGATACACCGCAGGGCGCTTAAGAGCGCTTATTACATCAGCACGCGCCATTGTTGCACCTATAAAGAGCATGGAAAGAGGCGTTGTTGCACTGCCCACCGATGCAAGTGACTCGTGTAAAACAGCGGGAAGCTTTAAGCCCAGAATGAGCATTACAAGCCCTACTGCAAAGGAAAGCGTACAGATATTGAGCATGTTTTTAAGCTTTTTGAGCCCTTTTTCACCGCTTATGGCGCTGAGCCCGAAGCTCCAGAGCAGACCGTCGTTTACAAGGTTATAAAAGACGGCATATAAAAGCCCTTCGTCGCCTAAGAGCGCCTGAATTAAGGGATAGCCTAAAAATGCCACATTACCAAAGGAGCCCATTGCAATCTGTATGCCGCGCTTGCCGTTATCGAGCTTGAGTACTTTCCCCCACAGGTTGCCGATAAGCATCATTATAACAATTGCGCACAGACCTATGCCGATAATAAGTGCGCCGTTTTTAGCCTTTGAGGCGTCCAAGGTGTTGCTTATGAGGCTTGTTAAAAGCAGACACGGCAGTGTTATGTTTTTAATAATGCCCGAAACAGAGTTTGTAATGTTCTTTACAAAGAGTGTTTTTTCGCATATGAAGCCAATGAGTATCATGATGCCTATATAGGCTATTTTTTCTATTATAACGAAAAGACCTTCCATGAAAATCCTCCTTATCTTTTGCAGATAATTATACTCTTATAAAACAAAAATGTCAACTTTCACGAAGATGCATAATTGCCTTTTTTTCTATTCTTGACACATATGAGCGGCTTATTCCCAATTTTTTTGCAACCTCCTTCTGGGTAAGCGGCTCACCGCCCGAGAGACCATAGCGCAGGTAAATAATTTGTTTTTCCCGTTCGTCTTTAATTTGTTTTACCTTTTCAAAAAGCTTTTTTATTTTCTCACTTTTGTCAACCTTGTCACATATATCCTCCCCGTCTCCTACAAGAATATCCATAAGGCTTATTTCGTTGCCCTCTCTGTCGTAGCCTATGGGCTCCGATAGTGACAGTTGGGAGGCGAATTTCTTTTCGTGCCGCAAATGCATCAAAACTTCGTTTTCAACGCACCGCGCGGCGTATGTAGCAAGTCGGGTGTTTTTTTCGCAGTCAAAGCTGTCAACGGCTTTTATGAGCCCTATTGTGCCGATTGAAATCAAATCGTCAATGTCCGCAGTTTGGGAATATTTCTTCACAATGTGTGCAACCAGCCTTAAATTGTGTTCAATCAGCTTGTTCCTGGCATCCTTATCGCCGTTTTTCATTTTTTCAAGGTAGTCACGCTCCTCTTTACTGCTAAGCGGCTCGGGAAAGTTGCCGCTTGAAACAACCCCCGAAAGAAAAAACGCACAAAACAACTGATACAGAACTTCTAAAAACACAAAAGCACCTCCAATATACTACAGTATATTGAAAAGGTGCTTTGATTGTGTCTGTCCCGGGAAATTTGTTTTGCGTGGGATTTTAACCACATGAATTTTCAGCTTTCGTTCCGTCAATTAGTTAGTGCAAACATCTCCCGGTCGTTGTAGGGACAGGCGTCCTCGACTGTCCGTGTGTCGCAATCTATCGCCTCGATACACTCGGTACGTAAAAGGTAACCACATGGGATTGGGGTTTCGCGCCCTCCTCTTCTGCAGTGCAAACATCTCCCGGTCCCTGTCGCATCTCTTTTTCCGTCAGCTCGGTACACTCGCCTCGGAAAAATCGTGCTTTGGGGGACACCGCAAATAGGCTTTAGGCAACTTTGCTTGTAATTGCAACGGCTTTCCGTTTGCAACATCAATTCAACTGCGTCGACCTAACGGCGACTTGTTTCATTGTGTTGCGGCACAGCCCTCCGCGCTCCCTTTATCCGCCACCGGCGGCGGTCGCTACTCGGTTCCCAACGAGCACGCTCGTCGGACTCAACCCGAAGGTCGGTGAAAAGCACATCTTCGCAACAAAAAATCCCTCGGGCGAATGCCCAAGGGATTTTTTTGGTTGCGGGGATGGGATTTGAACCACATGACCTTCGGGTTATGAGCACGTCAAAAGGCTCGGCAGAAAGCCAATAAAACCGATAATTTCGGGCAATTCTCGAAATCTCACGCCGACCATTCGCCGACGGCAGAGTAAAAAACAAGTTTGCTTGGGTCGGGAGTTTCTGTCGGTCGGCAAACCGTCGTCAAAATTCTCGGTGAAATATTCGGGAATCCCCACCTAAATCCCCATATCGGTCATGGGGCAAATACCAAGACAAGCAACAACAAAAGCACGAAAAATCATAGAAATCCCCAAATCCCCAGCAGATTTTTGTGGGTGGATACAAAAAGATAACTACCACCAAAAACGACCAGAAGAACAGTAAATATTCTGGAAGTAAGAACGACCATCGCCAAACAGATGCCTCAAAATCTGTTTGGCGTTTTTGTTTTCTCAATGGACAGATACAAGGACTCTGGGATTTGCGATGTCTGTAAGAAAATAGTAGAATATGATATATATTGCCAAAAGAGGTGATAAAAATGGAAGGAAACGAAGCCGAACTCTTTAATGATGTGTACCGAGAAATCGGCAATGTGATAGGATTAGATTGTGCATTAGCAATATACCAAATGTACAAGGGACAACAAATAACATTTCCTATCCATTTGTTCAATGTAAAACGAATACAGGGTAATATCATCAAAGAGTATGACGGTACTAATATTCGTGAGTTAGCAAAAAAATATGATTACTCTGAAAAAACTATCAGGCGAATGATAAGGGATAGTTTGGAGGAATAGTAACATAAAAGTTGAAAAGAGGAATTCTTATGACACCAAAAGATAGACAGTATTATGCCGAAAGAAACGATAAAATACAACGCTTATTAGAAGACGCTGAACAGCTTATGGCTACAGCTGACTCATATGCCGAAAGAGGTGATAAAGAGCAGGTTAGGTCTTATTTGATTAAAGCTGGTCAAAAGAATAAAGAAGCATTTGATATGGCGAGGGAAGATATAAAACAACTTATGTCAGAAATGCCGAATTATGAGGATAGACGATAGCTTGGATGATAAAAGTGAATAAAATATGTGGAGGATTGCAAAATGTCAAAAAAAGATAATTTAAACGAGGCTTTAAAAAATGCGGTGCATGTGTCGAATGATTTGGAACTTAAAACTGCCATAAAACAGAAAACACTTGCAATTATTTCGACAGATATAGCACTCTATACAAAGCTATTAAAAAAATTCCCAAAAGAAAAGGTTTCTAAGCTTACTAAAACAGTAGGTAAAAGCCTAACAATTTTGGGCACAGCGATAACATTAGGTACTGGTGGTATACTTTCTGGGATTGGTCTTCCTATTGCAGGTGCAGGGGCACTTATCGGTGTTTCTGGCATGGTAGCAGATGACTATAGCGATTATCGTATCTTCATGGATTACGATAACAGACGTGTGGCGTTCGTTAAAGTAAAGGGAAATCCCAAAGTAAAAATATAACTACGAAATATACTAGTCTCAATTTACAAAAAGGAGGTGTATTACATGAGTATTTTGGGCGATATCCTTAGCAGTATCCTTAGTGGCGGAAGCAAGTCTCCTTCTGAAATGAGTGACAGAGCGTTGAAAAACAAATTGAATTCAAGTGCTGGCAGGAATACAGGAGAAAGCATCTCGTCTCGTGCTTCTTACATTAGAGAAGCTCAAAAAAGAGGCATTGACCACAAAAAGGGATAATTCTTCAATGTTAGGAACACACACTTTTCTATGTTCCTAACCAATACTCCCCACCTCATAAGAGGCAGGGAGTATTTTTTTGCTAATTTTCTGCAGGTTCGTATGGAATCAGCCTCCATTGCTTACGAAGTTGAGGCGATAATGGATGCAAAAGTTTTCTGTGACCATCGGTAATAACCATTAACTTTTCCTTGTAAGGTGCAAGTATATCAAGGACAGTTTCGATTCGGTTAGCAATATGTATACTGGAGTCTGCCGCCTTACCCCATGCTAAAATAACCACCGAGCATTCCGAGGCTACCTTTGCAATGTAAGTGTCATTCTCTGGGGAATTAAGTTCTTCAATCGTAGTATGCCTAAACCTCAATTTGGGTGTAATCTGCGAAAATAAATTAACTATTACAACACCACCATACTCGCATAAGCGACTCACATTATTGATAACTAAATTCGTAGTCAAATCTGTAATCAAAAGTCCGCTTTCGCAAGGGTTAAGCATAACGATACATGCTAACGGCTTATCCTTATTCCAAATTTTTCGTAAAACAAAGCGGTGTTGGGTGCAACCACTAAAAATAGCCTCACTCCGCATAGTAACCTTTTCTGTAATCATAATAAAATCCTCCTAAAATGTATTAGTAATTTCTTTTGGTAAGTCATCGATTGACATGACAAGTACCACCCCACGTTCACAACTGGTTATATAAACCACAGTACATATTTGTGGGTTAGCCTCATAGGTATGCTCAATAAATTCGATAACATACTTCTCAAAATCAAACATAGCCTTAATTTCGTCAGCCTTAGTTCCGGAAGTGCAATACAGTACAAAACCGCCGTAACCATTGTCAACATCTCGATTAGAGCCATATTCCGTTTCCAGAATATTTGTGTACTCAAATAAAACATCCATTGTTGGCTTGTCTATAGGTGGAAGCATAGCCAAGTCTGAAACATTTGCAAGTTTGTAAATCATAACAATCCCTCCTAAAATAGAAATACCGATAGTAGGTTTGCTACTATCGGTCATAATTATGATATATAAATAACTTTTGCATTATTTCGAAAAGCCGTTGGATAATAATTTCTCTAATGAATCTCTGTCTACATACATTCTGCCACCAATCATAGTAACATCAAGATGTTCCTTAACTAATGAACGAATCTTCTTTTTGCTGATTGGCAGGTAATATTTTTGAATATCGTCTATGGATAAATATTTGCGGTTAATAGTATCTATCGCAATCTACCTCCTCTTATCTCTTTTGCAGGTGCTATGCTATCCTTAACATTATATACCCTTCCATTAAAAAGCCTAAAAATGCTTACAGTCTTGCCTAATTTGTTAAGTTCGGGAATACTGGATAGCTCCTTACCAAGTAGTACAGATTCTCTCTGTGTAAGCAAATCCACAACAAAGCAATCAGTAAAAATCTCGGGGTGCTTATTGGGTACAGTTCTGTTAACTGCATCAATAATCAAATTGGCATATAGCGTAAGGTCAACATTTCTCTTATCTGTATTAGCTAACCTGAATTTCTTCCTCTGTGACATTTCGATAAACTCCTTTCTGTAAAAATTTATATCCCAATAAGGGCGTACTAATGATTTGTTGGTATTTTGGGGATTAAAAAAGTAAACAAGCGGTATCTCGCTACCGCTTGTTTACTTTCTAATACTTTGTTGTTTTTTTGTGCCTATTAAAAAATTTTTTTTGGTAAAAAACAGGTGCAAAAATGTAAAATTATTACAACCTTTGTTGCCGATAATAAATTTCGCAAACCCCATCTTGATAAGGACATCGTCGCCAAAAGACACTTAACTCCGTTCTAAAATTACCATAAATATACAATTATCAGAAAAATAAAATTGGCAAAAATCCCTTAACCGTGCGGTTTTGCGAGAAAAATAGGGCTTGAAATATGAAAAACAATGTGCTATATTGTCAGCACAGACAGAAATGTCTAAACTCTAAAGAAAGGAGGAACCTCTAATGAGAATTGATTTCCAAAATGGCTATTATGGCACACTGAGTTATGATTTCAAGAATAATGTAGATGTCTTCACTCCCTGCGGTAGAGAAATAACGCTTAACCGCATCTATGAGTCTGTTGAAAAGGATTGCTATACATTCCAATTAAAATTTCCGTATGGCACAGGCGACAGAACAAAATACATCACTCGCGGAGTATTGGAAGACCCTACCTTTTGCAAAGAACTTGTAGATGCTGGTATGGATGTGAAAAGGAAACAGTACGATGTTTTTGCTGAAAGTATAAGGGTACAGGAAGACCAATATTTTCTTGACAATAAAACCCCTAACTACTGCTATAACTACCTCGGTTGGATAAATACACCCTTATTCAGTGCAGATGGTAGTCCCCAGTGGTGCTATAAATTCAACACCATTATTACCCCTGTACATGCAACAATGGGTAAGTACCTTGGTAACTTCAAAATCACACCGATGGGCAAAGTCAGTAAATGGATTGCTATGGTCAATAAAGAAGTATTACCCCATACACCAATGTCTATAGTGTTACTTGCTTCACTATCTGCTGTGATTATCCCATTATTATCGGTTAAATATCCCATAGGCAACGGCATATTACATTTGTGCGCAGTTTCCAGTTCGGGCAAATCAACTGCAGCATACTTAGCAACCTCAATTGCAGGAGAGCCTTTCAATGTTGGAAGAACAGAAATTGATGAAGATAATCGTCAGGTATTGCGTTCAAGCTTAATGCAAAGTTTTTCTGCTACAGAAAATGCACTCTTAGGCAAACTTGCAGGGCTCAACGGCGTGCCACTCGTATTGGATGAACTTGGTAAGTATCGTGGCAAAGATATGCAAAGCTTAGTATTTGATTTGTTTGACGGTAACAGCAAATCAAGAATGTCAAAAGACTTGACTGTATCAGAGCTTCCAGGCTTCAAAGGCAGTATCATAACAATGGGAGAAACATCCATATTACAAAAATGCTCTGCAAAGCTTGAAGGTCTCTACAACAGAGTTTTCGAAATGAAGTCAGCATTAACAGTTTCTGCAAAGCAATCCGATACTATAAAAAAGGTATGTGCTGAAAATAATGGCATGATAGCTTCATTTTTTGCCACCTATGTTGCAAGAAATGGCGATGTCGATATGATTGCAGAGATATATGATGCGTGGGTAACCAAACTTCAAGGTATGCTCCCGCAGGTCAAATTTGTTGATAAGTTCATTTGTAACTTCCCTGCCGTGTATCTTACAACAGCAGAAATTGCAAAGAAAGCATTAGGACTGGACTTTGATACCAATGCAATCATTCAATATTTCGCCGACTACTTAAGTGATGACGAAAACAGCATGGATATCTCCAGTAAGAGCTATGACTACCTTATGAAAGAATTTGCAAGTAATAACGCTCACTTCTATGAAATGCCCACAGTAAATAATGTCATTACCAGTGGCACTGTTTGGGGCAGGTATGAATCCAAGGCTCGATTTGAAAGAACTAACAAGTTCGGTAAGAAAATCATTGGTGAATACTCTGTACGTGAAAATATCCTTGACAAGCTCCTTATAGATGGTGGCTACACTAAAGCACAATGTCTTAAGGCTTGGAAGGAGAAAGACCTCATCGATTATGAAAAGGATAAAAACTACCGTATTCGTACAATAGATGTCAACAAAGGTAGAGAAAAAGTCTATGTCTTCTATGTTTTCGATATAACATCAGTTAATCAAAAAGCTACAAATGAAAAGGAGAAAACAAAAGATGTCCAACAACAGTTCCCAATCGTTTCTGACTCCAAAAACAATATCCAAGCTTTTAAAGGTTTCGTACCCAACGGCTCTGGCATTCATTAAATACAGTGGTATCGACTACATCAAGATAGGCAACCAATACAGAGTATCAGAAGAAAAATTCAACGCTTACATCCAAAAGAAGGGTAAGCAAATAGTCTACACTAACTAACATCCCTAAAATCAAAGGAAACGATAGTATCAAACTTCCGAATGTGTATTTCAAAAAAGTATGGTTATATATAATAATTCAAAAGCACACAAGGAGGCATTAACAATGGCTACAGGTTACATTCGCAAAAGACAAACTAAAAGTAAGGTAGTTTCCTACCAAATAGTATTAGAAACCGACCGTGACCCCATCACAGGCAAAAGACAAAGGATTTATAAAACAGTCAATGGCACTAAAAAAGAGGCTGAAGCTAAGCTTGACAGAATGAAAAATGAACTTCTCAATAACGGAGCCGTCATTAAGCCGTCAGCAATGAAGCTTGGTGACTGGATGCTTGAATGGCTCAAATTATATCTGCCTAACATAGAAGACACCACAAGAGCAGGCTATGAAGAACGCATCAAGAACAAGCTTATTCCATACCTTGGCAATACGCCCTTAAAAAGCTTACAGACATCTGCAATTCAGCAATGGGTTAATACATTATCTACTGCTGAAAACCTTGCTCCTAAGTCGGTTAAGAACATTTTCCTAAACCTCAAAGCGGCATTGGATAAGGCAGTTATCCTCAACATGATTCCCAAAAATCCTTGCTTGGGTGTGGAACTTCCAAAAGCCGTAAAATACAAAGCAGAAGTCTATGATGATGCTGAAATTGCAAAGGTATTAAAGGTAGCAGAAGGTACGGATATGTATCTTCTAATTACCCTCATAATATCCGTAGGCTTTCGCAGAGGTGAGATTGTGGCATTACAATGGTCTGATATTGACTTAGATAATGGTATCATCCATATCAACAAAAGCAAAGTCAATGTAAAAGGTGCAAAGAAAACAAAAGCTCCAAAAACACAATCAGGCATTCGTGACATAAGCATAGGCGAAAACTTATTACGCCTGTTAAAGCAAGAACATAAACGCTACCTTGAAAAGAAGATGGCTATGGGTTGGAATTTCGTAGACAGTAACTGCGTAATATGCCAAAAGAATGGCAAAGCCTTCAGTCCTGACTCAATCACCCAGAAGTGGGAGCGTTTCTGTGAAGCAAACAATCTCAAAAAAATAAGACTGCATGACTTAAGACATACTTGTGCAACAGCAATGCTTGGTGCAGGTATAAGTCCTAAAATAATACAAACAAGACTTGGTCATGCAGACATAAGTACAACTATGAACATCTATGCTCACGCCCTGCCCAGTATGAATAAAGAGGCTGGCGATAAAATGGATGCAAAAATCCTTGGAGATAGCAGACAGATAAGCTAATCCATACAATTATGACCTCACTACTGATTACTTACTGAATATGAAACAAGACTAATAAAACTATAATCAATACGAAAACACATACCATTCTCTAACACAAGGGAATGGTATTTTTTGTTGCTCGCCGTCTTTTCGCCGTCACAGCAAGGTAATAGACAATAAAAAAAGCTCATAACAAAGGCGGTAAGCCAATGGATGAACTTTGGGCATATTCCAGATAGTCAAGAATAGTGGTCAGCAGGAATATAGGTATCTGTATGTTTCTTGGGTGGGGATTGGGGAATTCTGGCAAGGTTTCTTTTGCTACCTGCATTTTTGGATGGTAGAAGTTCCCGATAGGTGCTTTTGGGTTTTGGGAATTCCCGATTTTTGATAGGGTATTACGAAATTTTATTTGAGGCTTCTTTCGTCGGCGACGACCTTGACGACCACAAAAAGGGCAAAAATAGGCTTGTGACGCCCAAATGACGGCGAAATAGATTTAATTATATTGCATTAGATTGCACTATTTTGCAATCAGAATCTATGCCCCAAAGACAGAGAAAATCCCACAAACACGATGTTTGTGGGATTATTTCTTGGTTGCGGGGATGGGATTTGAACCACATGACCTTCGGGTTATGAGCCCGACGAGCTACCAAGCTGCTCCACCCCGCGATATTTAACTGTTTCGCTGTCAGCTATATTAATATAGCACAAAATTTTGAGTTTGTAAAGACTTTTTTTGAAAATTTTTATTTTCGTTTTAATTATATGCACTTTTTGCACATATATACCATCTTTTTAAAACAAAACGGTAAGCCTTTCAGCTTACCGCTTTGTTTTTAATTGGGGTACGGGTATTCAAAATCCGCCTTGTTTTCGTTGATATAATCAAAGGTCATATTGAGAACTGACTTTGCCAATTCAAGGTACCCTACTCTGCCAAGATGAACAAGGTCTCTTGTTTCGCCGTCCTCCTTGTAGGGATGATAGTCTATGTTTTTCAGTATTGTATAATACTGATTTCTGTATATGTCAAGACAGGGCAAATCATATTTTTCTGCTATCATGGGAAGCACAACAGTTGCACTCTTGCCTCCGCCCATAAGCATAAATATGTGAATGTCGGGGTTTTGCTCTTTTATGTATTCTATTATATTACAATACGCCACAGCCTGAACATCCGCTTCGGTGCCGTCTGTAAACCCGCCGTTTTGTCCAAGATATATGAAGCATATATCCTTGTCGGTAAAGTCAAGAGTTTTTAAATCGTTTTCCCAGAACTGCTGTGTTGTATATGATGGGTGCCCCGCATTTGTAATTTCCCAGCCTGTCATTTTGCCTATATAATAAGGGTATGATATTTTTGGGTTTGTACAGCCTGTAGTACCCAGAACACCCTTTGTAATACTGTCCCCTATAAAGATTGCCTTTTCAAAAAGCAGGCTGTAGTGCTCGTGGTCAGCCGCCTGTGTGTTGGCATACGCTTCGAGCATATTTATTGCACAAGCACATTTTTCCACCTTGAATTCCTCTTGCATGGTATAGCACGAAGCTCTGTAATAGCCCTCGCTCTTAAGCTCCGTATACGTAAACGGTTTACGGGTATTGTCAGCAGGCGTGATTACTGCACGGAGAGGAATATCGTTCTTATCATATTCGTATAAAACCGCCACCGTACCCGACTGATAGCCCTTACTGTAAAAGAAAATGCTTTCTCCCCTTTTAAGCTTTATGAGGCTTGTGCACTTTGATGCTTCGGAGGTGGTGTTCGCAATCGCACCCGATGATGCCACTATATATCCTTTGCCGTATTCGATCCCTGTTTCTTCCGACACAATAGTGGGATAAACCTTTTCTATCTGCTTTTTATAAGCAGGCACGCGTTCAATCTCACATTTGTAACCATCTGCATTCTTTATTGAAAACGCCACATACATATCATTGGGCGCAACATATTCATAGCTACAGTAACCTGCAATACCTTCCACCAATAGCTCCGATGGCTTTTCTGCGGAAGCACTTGCCAGCTTTACAAGCGCAGGAACCTGCGTGGAATTTGTTATGCTCGTATTAGTCCACCAGTTCATTCGGTCACCCTGACCTAAAAATATTGCATTTGTAACCGAAAATGCAGCTGATCCGGATTTACTGGTGGAAAGAAAATAAAATCCCTGTTCTGTCACAATGTCGGGAACTTCCACGTCTCTTCCTGGAATGTATCGCTCGGGCACCTTTCCTTCTTCGTTAAGTGGAGCATAACCCGAGGGCTGCCCCTTGTTTTCCAGGCTTTCCTTTTTGTCGAACTCCTTGAAAACGTCCTCGTTGAACTTTTCCGTGCCTATACTGCCGTTCGGAATAAACCCCAAGGAATTGACCCATTCCTCTTCCGTGCCCTCGTATCCGTATTTCACGGCAATGTCATATGCGCTTGCACCGTTTTCACCATGGAAGGGCACTTCAATATATCCTGTTATTTCATTCAAAATTATGTACCGCCTTTCTCACAATAAATTTTCCTTCAATTACGGTAAGTCTTTCGCCTGTGCTTCTTTGGATGTTAACATCGTACACATATTCTCCGGAAGGAATTTTTTCGGTTTCCGATGCCGTAAAAACAATTTCGCAGCCTCTTTTTTCTGATACAATGCCGGAAAAACTCTCCCTATTCTTTTTTACAGAAAAAATAACAGCATCTGCTTGTGTGGGAACATATTCGCTTCCGTCCTTATTATGAAATTTAAGATTAATTTTCCTGCTGTCCCCTTTTGTTATTGTAATATCGTTATTTTCAGTAAAAAACATTTTATCACCTCCGTTTAAACCATAACACAATGTGAGGTGTCATTTCATCCCAACAAAAAACGTGTCGCTTATGCGACACGTTTTTATGCGTATTTATATTTATTTTTCAGCGCCATAAAGAACACGACCGAAACAACCACGCTCACAATTTCTGTCATGGGGCTTGAAAACCATATGCCGTCCAGCCCCCAGAGGAGTGGCAACGCCAGAACAAAGATAACCTGAAAAACAACCGTTCGTAAAACGCTCAATATTGCCGACACCAGCCCATTATTGAGCGCCGTAAAGAAGCTTGATGCAAAAATGTTTACACCGCAGGCTAAAAACGCCACGGAAAAAAGCTTGAAGCCCCGCACTGTCATGGTGAAAAGCTTCTCGTCGTAGCCCACAAAAACCTTTGACAAGGGATTTGAGAGTAAAAAGGATGCAAGTGCCATAGCAACGCCTGTTCCCACCATGAGAATGAGGCTTTTTCTGAACACACCTTTTAATTCTCTTTCGTTGCCTGCGCCGTAATTGTAGCTTATGATAGGCGCGCTGCCTATTGCATAGCCAATGAAAATTGACACAAAAATGAACTGCAGATACATAATAACGCCATATGCCGCAACGCCGTCATTGCCTGCCACCTCAATGAGCTTGAAGTTATAAAGCATGCTGACAAGGCTCATGGATATGTTGCCAAGAAGCTCGCTCATGCCGTTTGAGCAGGTTTTTAAAAGCACAGCGGGATATATTTTAGTTTTTGTGAGCCTGAGCACGCTGCTGTTGGGGAAGGCAAAGTACAAAAAGGGCACTAAGCCGCCCACCGTCTGGCTTATGGCAGTTGCAACTGCCGCACCCACAAGCCCCAGTGGGATTACCCCCACAAGCACATAGTCGAGCACAATGTTTGTAAGCCCTGCCATAACCGTTACAAAAAGCCCAAGCTGAGGCTTTTCCGCGCTGACAAAAAAGCTCTGGAAAATGTTCTGCAGCATGAAAAACGGAAGCGCACAAAGTATTATTCTGCCGTAGGTTACGCAGTAGTCAACCATAACGCCCTCGGCACCCAAAAGCTGTGCCATGGGGCGGAGTAGCACAATGCCTGCTATTGCAGTGGCTGCACCAAAAACAATTGTTACATAAACGAGAAAGGAAAAGTACCTGTTTGCCAGTCTCCCTTCGCCCTCGCCTAAGGTTTTTGCCACAATTGCCGTACCGCCCGTGCCTATCATAAAGCCAACGGCACCTAAAACCATTATGAACGGATAGATAAGATTAACCGCCGTGAAGGCATCCTTGCCTGCATAGTTTGACACAAAAAGCCCATCCACAACGCCGTATATTGATGTGAACACCATCATTACAATACTGGGGAAAACAAACTTTAAAAGCCTCCTCAGGGTAAAATGGTCCGATAATTTAATAGCCATAAATTTCTCCTATTGCTTTGCCTATATTTCTCACAGTGTCGCTTGAAGTCATGCTCACAGCGTTTGTTTCGCTCTGTGCCAGTTCACCTGCACGGGCGGCTATGAACGCACCAAGGCTAACGGTTTTAATGTCAAGTGGCAGATAGCCGCCTAAACCGCAGAGAACGCCACTAAGTACATCGCCGCTGCCTGCGGTTGCCATGCCGGGCGCACCGTTTGTTATAAAGTAAACATTCTCCCCGTCGGTAACGGCGGTTGCAGTGCCCTTTAAAAGCACAATAACGCCATACTCCTTTGCAAATTCCTTTGCTTTTTCAAAGGTAGCCTCGCTCATGTCACACTTTGCAAGGCGGGAAAATTCCTTAACATGGGGCGTTAAACACACGGTGCATTTTGTGCGCTTTAAAATACTCATGTCCATGCGGCTTAAACTGTTAAGCCCGTCAGCATCTATGATAAGGTTGATGCTGTAATTTTCAAGAATGTAGGAAAGAATATGCTCATAGTCCTCGCTTTTGCCCCAGCCCATGCCTATTGCAAGGCATTTTACGCCACTTAATGCCTCGTCGATTTTGTCCTTATGAAAGCCCGAGGGCATTTTAAAAAGGGTGCTTTCCAACAGATAAGGCGCAACAAAGGGTGCAACACTTTCATTTACAATGAGCTTATTAACGCCGCAGCCTGCCTTAAGGGAGGATAAGCTTAAGTTGGCAAGCTTTACCGCACCGGAGTATTCCACCGAGCCGCCCCAAAGGGCTGTGTAGCCGTAGGTGCCCTTGTGGCTATGATTTTTCCGCTCGGGGATTGCGCCGATAAAATCCGATTTATCGAGCATGTAATAGCTATCACCCACAATGTCAATGCCGATGGGGCAATTTATAAGCTTTTTGATATTGTCCTTGGCTGAATTTAAAATAAGCCCTGTTTTTATTGTGCCTATGGACACGGTTAAATCGCTTACAACGCTGTAGCCGAGCCCCGTATCGCCGTTTAAGCCCGAGGGAATGTCGCAGCTGATAACAAACTTTCCGCTCCGGTTTATTTTGTCAATAACCATTTTTGCAGTGCCTGTTACCTCACCACGGAAGCCCGTACCGAAAATGCAGTCAACTATGGTATCAAAGGAGGAAAAGTCGGTATCATCATTGATAAAAGAGTATGTAACGCCCATTTTCACGCACTCGTCAAAATAATAACGTCCCTCAAGAGAAAATTTGTCACACAACAAAAAGAGGTGGCATTTGTCTCCTAAGAGGGTTGCTAAAACATAGCCGTCCCCTGCGTTGTTACCCGTGCCGCACACAATGGCAGTTTTGCCCTGCCAGGTGTGTGCACCGTAAACTGCCTCCCCTGCCCTTTTCATAAGGGTTTTACTGTCTGTTTTGTATTTAATTGTAGCCTCGTCGCTTTCGCGCATTACCTTTACACTGACTACCTGTTGCATTTTAATCACACCTCATCCACCGCAAGCGGTCCCCCTTCCCCTCAAGGGGAAGGCTATGATAATTCTATCATCATACACACAAAAAAACAAGAGGCTTGCGCCTCTTGTTTTAAGCTTATTCAACTATAAGCCACTTGCCGTCTTTTAAGGTAAGTGTAACAGTTTCTGTTTCTGTCAATCTTTCTGCATTATTTGCAGCTTCAATCATTGTATCAAAAATATATTCTATAGTAGCTGTAACCACATCGCCCTCAAGTGCTGCAAGCTCAGCTTCAGTCATATAATATAAGTCCTCCATAGTATAACCTTTTTCCAACGCAACTTTTAACAAAATGATATTTACAGTTTCTTCTGTTACCAGACTTTCTGTATCAATACTTTCGAAATCAGGTGTAGATATTTCAACCGTAACTTCTGCGGTATTTCCGTTCACAGTATAGCCCATAACTTTGTATGTAATCAATGTCATAACATTTTCGGCAAAGCTGTTCACCATTGCCCCCTGTTCTTCGGAAAGACCCATTTCCTCATAACTTCCTATGAGAGCTTCATAGTTTGTTACACCTGCAAATTCTTCCATAATTGCTTCGTTAGCAAAATACTTTGCAGCTTCTTCAAAATTCAAAGCTACAAGAGCATTGTATGCCTTTTCCACAACCTTATCGGGAGTGTCTGCAGGAACTGTTGTGTCAGGCATCTGGGCTGCCTCTGTTGTGATGATAACAGTGCGTGTTGCGCCATCCCAGTTAACTGTGCAGCCAAAAGCTTCGGCAACGGCACGCACGGGCACCATTGTTCTGCCGTTCATAATCTGTGCGGGAACATCAAGTGCTTTTACTGTACCGTTTACCACAAGGGTGCTTGAGCCAACCTGCAGCGATACAAATGTTTCGCCCCTTGTGCTTGTTACGGTTTTTGTGTCGTTGTCCCACTCTACTGTTGCGCCAAGTGCTTCAAACACACTGCGTAAAGGCACAAGTGTTCTGCCCTCAACAATAAGGGGAAGCTGTCCGTAAAGGGAGCAGTCAACATATACACCGTTAACCATTATTGTGATGATGTCCTTTGTCTGCATCTGGCTCATTGCCACTGCTTCGTCTGCAGATGCGCTTACTGCACAAAGAGAGAGTAGCATGCACAATGCTAAGATTAAACTAACTATTTTCTTCATGATAATTCCTCCTATGAATATAATCTTTATTATTATATCACAGTATCTTATCTGTTTCAACTGCATTTTATGCCAGAAAAGAACAAAGCAGGTAAAAAAACCTGCTTTAATCCAAATCTTTTGTTGCGGGGTTGTCGATTAATTCGCCATCCTTTGTAAACCGTGACCCATGGCAGGGGCAGTCCCAGGTATGCTCGTATTTGTTCCATTTTAACGCACAGCCTAAGTGGGGACACCGCCGCGTGGTGGGTGTTAAAAGATTTACAGTAGTTTCAAAGCCGTTTGCAAAAAGCTGTGGATGGATTATTTTTCGCTGTGGGCTGTAAAGCTCACTGTAGTCGTTTCTCTTGCCCAGAGCCATGTCGCACAAAAGCCGTGATGCCACCATGGAGCCTGTCATGCCCCACTTGTTGAAGCCTGTTGCCACGTACACGTTTGGCGTATGCTTTGAATATTCGCCTATATAAGGCAATTTGTCAAGGCTCATGCAGTCCTGGGTTGCCCACTCAGCATTTATACGGGCTAAGGGGTAGTATTCCTCGGCAAGCTTTTCTATGCCCTGCCAGGCTTTCCCCTCTTTCCCTGTGCGGTGACCTCCGCCGCCTATAAAGAGCAGGTTTTTGTAGCTTTTAAAGCTCAATCCCTTTGTGTCCTCATCAACGTACATGCCGTTAAGCTGTGGCACGTTTTCAAAGGCGGTGACATAGCTTCGGTGCTGATAAAGCTTGAGAAAATACGCCCCGTGCTTGTTTAAAAAGGGGAAATGTGTGCACACAATGATTTTTTCGGCTTGTATGCTTCCTTGGTCGGTAATTGCCATACCGTTTTCAATTTTCCGCACAAAGGTGTGCTCAAAAATGCTCAAATCCTTTGCTATGGCTGAAATAAACTTAAGGGGGTTAAACTGTGCCTGATGCGGGAATTTTACGGCACCCTTAATTTCAAAGGGTAGCTCCGTTTTTTCCAGAAAGGAGCAGTCGCCGCCCAAAGCCCCGACACAGCGCACCTCGCGCTCAATAAGCGCCCTGCTTTTTAAGGAGTAGGTATATGCATCCTTTATTTCAAAGTCACACTTTATGTTTTCGCACAGCTTTTTATACTCTGCTATTGCCTCCTCGTTCGCCTTATAGTGCAGCTGTGCCTTTTCCTTGCCGTAGGTTAGCACAAGGTTGGAATAAATAAGAGCATGCTGGCTTGTTATCTTTGCTGTGGTGTTTTTTGTTGTACCGCTTGCGATAGTTTCAGCCTCGGCAACAATTGTGTCAACACCTGCGTTTTTTAAATAATAGGCACAAAGTATGCCGCATATTCCGCCGCCTATTATCAGAACATCACATTTTTTATTTCCTTTAAGGCTTTTAAACGCGGGCAATTGTACCTCTTTTGTCCATACTGATTTGTTCATAACCCTTCACCTCGCATATATCATTCCCCGAAAAACTAAAAAGAAACTCGGTTGTGCCGAGTTTCTTCCTTACTTCTTCCCTATTCACTATTACTTATTCCCTATGCATTATTCTATAGGATAATGCATATCAAGCCTCCACTGCCCTCGTTTATAATTTTCTGCAGGGTTTCCTGGAGCTTGAAGCGTGCCTCCTCGGGCATTTTGTAGAGCTTGGTCTGCAAGCCCTCGTTAACTAAGCTGTACAAACTCTTGCCGAAAATATTACTTTCCCAGATTTTGCCGGGGTCTGATTCAAACTCTGAAAGAAGATACTTAATAAGCTCTTCTGATTGCTTTTCGCTGCCCACAATGGGGCTTACCTCGGTCTGTATGTTTGCTTTTATAATGTGTAAGCTGGGTGCACTTGCCTTGAGCTTCACGCCGTAGCGACCGCCCTGCTTTATTATTTTGGGCTCCTCTAAGCTCATTTCGGTAACCTCGGGAGGCACAATGCCGTAGCCTGTATTATTTGCCGCCTCTAAGGCGTATTTTATGCGCTCGTACTCCTTCTTGACCTTTGACAAATCGTACATAAGCTCAATGAGCTTATCTTCGCCCTTGATTTCAAAGCCTGTCATTTCGCCCAGGATTTTGTAGAACAAAGCCTTATTTACATCTGCTTTTATAAAAATGCGTCCGTCACCAAGGCTTATTTTTTCGCAGAAGGCTGTGTCAATATATTCGTTTTCCTCTAAAAGAGACACAATCATGGGTGCATTTTTTACCAAAGCTGCATCAGCCACGCTCTTACGGACAGAGTCAAACAGGCTTTGTTTTAAGTAGTGGTCGTTTGAGAGAGCATCTATCCACTCGGGGAAGTCGATGTCAATTTCTGTTATGGGGAACTCGAACAGCACTGCGCGCAAAACGCCCTCTATGTCCTCTTCCTCCATGTCGGCGCAGGATAGCGCCACAACAGGGGCTGAGTATTTTTCTTCAAGCTCTTTTTTGAGGCGCTCGGCTTCAACGCTATCGGGATAACGGCTGTTTAACACAATTACAAAGGGCTTACCTATTTCCTTAAGCTCGCGGATAACCCGCTCTTCGGCTTCAATGTATTCGTAGCGCTCAATGTCAGCTATGCTTCCGTCACAGGTTACTACAACGCCGATGGTGCTGTGCTCCTTAATAACCTTCTGTGTGCCAATTTCTGCCGCCTTGTCGAAGGGGATATCCTCTTCAAACCAGGGGGTGGAAACCATGCGCGCTGCGCCGTCCTCGGTGTGACCGAGAGCCGAATTTACAACATAGCCCACACAGTCAATGAGCCTGACCTTAAAGGACGCATTGTCCCCCACCTTTACCTCCACAGCCTCGTTGGGCACAAACTTTGGCTCGGTGGTCATGATTGTTCTGCCGCCTGCGCTCTGGGGAAGCTCGTCAACGGCACGCTCGCGTTTATAGCCCTCGTCAATATTTGGAAGGATGCTTTTATCCATAAACCGTTTTATAAAGGTTGACTTGCCCGTTCTTACAGGGCCTACAACGCCTATGTAAATGTCTCCGCCACCACGTGCGGCAATGTCTGTATATATATTCTCCATTAAAAAATCCTCCCGTAAATACATGTTTGCTACATTGTATTTACGGGAGGTTTCTTTTATTCCATAAATTTTTCAAGAAAGCTCTGAAACTGTGCTTTAGCTTCCTCGGGGGCGCTTATTTTCATTTTGCCACCGAAGGTAAAAATCCAGGCAAAGAAGGTGGGGCTCAGGTCCACATCAACGTGCACCTTAAAATGCCCGTCGTCCACCTTTGTCACGAAAACAGCCTTGCCGAAGCGGTCAATGACAGAGTTCATCATTGCATTTTCGCACACAATTTCAACCCTTTTATTTTCGCCCGAGTACATGGAAAACAGCTTTTTTGAATATTCGCCCACGCTGAAGTTTTCGCCCATAACAAAATCAACATCGGTGGATATTTCGTCAATAATTTTAATGTCGCTCATTCTGTCTACGCGGAAATGGGTCAGGTCGTTGTGCTTTGGATAGTGAGAAATGAGGTAATAGTTTTCGTCGGAAACTGTGAGGCTGTAGGGGCTTACCACGTATTCGTTGCCGCCGTTGCGGTACTTGCGCTTTTTGTCAAGGTCGTACTCAAAGTAGCGGAAGCTCACCTTTCTTTTTTCGTTTATAGCCTCGCTGAGGGTGTCGACGCTTCGGTAAATGTCCTCGTTGGCAGCTTTCATTCTGTCGGCAATATACACCTGGCGCTGTAATTTTCCTGCCTCGTGGCGGGACGCGAGAGCTTCAATCTTTTTTATGAGGCTTTTCGACTTCTTTTCGGTTATGAACTTGGATGCCGACACACAGTCAACAAGCATCTTTAATTCGGGAAGCTCAAACTCACGGGATACAACATAGTAGCCCTTGGGACATGAGAGAATGTCCACCCCGAAAAGCTGGAGCCCTTCAATATCGGAATATATGCTCTTTCTTTCTGCACTTATGCCACAGCTTTCCAAGTATGCAATTATTTCACGCATGGGTGCAGGGTGCTCCTCGTCGGTATTGCGCATGAGATAGTCCATAACGTATAATGCTTTCATTTTCTGATGGGGCATCTTTGCCATTAAAATCACCTTTCCTTAAGGCGAGGGGAGTTAAACCCTCTATGTCTTATGCAATCATTGCCAATCTTTCAAACGCCTTTATCTCGCGTAAAAGCATCTGCTCCACCGCACGCATGTCACAGTATTCCACATTGGGAGTTGAGCAAAGGTGGGGCGTTTTTTCAAAGCAGATGGGAATTGTGTGCAGGCATTTGAACTCGTAGTACAGCATTGCCTCGTCCACAAGCTTCACAAGGTGCTCTTCCTCGTCAGTTAATGGATACAAGCCGAACTTTTTCATAATTTCCCTCTGGAATGCCGCCTCAATTTTTTTGTATTCGGGAAGCATGTCCTTCAAGGGTGTGGGCACATCGCAAAGATACGCCTCGCTTGCATCGTGCAACAAAGCTGCAAAGCAAACCCTTTGGGAAAAGCCCCTTGCCTGCGCCTCCTTCATGCAGTTTAAGCTGTGCTGAGCAACAGAGTAAAAGTGGCGGAAGTTGCCCGTTGCACGACAAATCATGCTGAGCGCGTGGGCAATGTCCTCACTGCAGAAGGATTTCATGTTAGGGGCTGCCATGTCAATCATTTTTCCGCTGTTTGTGTAGAAACTCATGCTTCCCGGCTCCTTCCCAGCATCATGCTGCCCGAATAGATAAGGGCAATGGAGATTACCGACTGAACAAAAATCCTCGTTAAGCTTATGATGCCCGAGTCAAAGCCGCCTGCTGTTGCCATTGCAAGCACAACACCTGTAAAAACCATAAATCCAAAAATCTTTTTCATTTTAAGTACCTCCAAATCAATTTTATTATCTGCCTCTGAGATAATAATAACCGATTAGGTGTACCATAAAACGTACAGGTGCATTTTATCATGAATATTTTTTATTGTCAAGGCATGCATGTTTCGTTCAATGTACCATTGAATGAAAATGAATAATTCCGGTTAAAAATCGCCATAAGCGATTTTCTTCATTAATTTTTCATTGTTCAATATTCATCAGCAAAGCGACTTCATTATTCATTGAAGTTTATTTTTGCCCATGTAACAAAAATAAACTTTAATGCGTAATATATAGCGGGAGGTTTGCCCATGTACAGAAACCGAAAGCCCATAGGACTGGGATGTCTTTTTTTTGTAACGGGAATATTCACCGCACTGGTGTGCCCCATATGGCTTATAGCCGCCATCGAAGGTGTTATCATAATTTTGTTTGTACTTTCCTGCCACAGAAGATAGTGAACATAATATTTACCATTCAAGGAGGCTTATATGAAAATACTTGTTTTTAAAATGCCGAAATTCTTGTCGGGGATAACAAAATCCATACTCAGAATGAAATGAAAAAAGCGTGTCTTCTGACACGCTCTTTTAGTCTTTTGATTTAATTACAATCAGACTGCCCTCTTTAATTTCTATAAATCCGTCTCCGTCAAGAAATTCGTTGCTGATACCGATGGAGTGCGAAAACTCCATATCGTAATTATCAAGTGTATACTTGAAGTTTTTTAAGGTAACACCCAAAGCCTTGCCTATAGGAATAATTGATACATATTTAAACCCGTCATTCTTTATCGCTGTGTTTTCACGGATAACCGTAATTATATTGTTTTCGTTTACAATAGTGCCCTTTGCACCCTTATTTGCTATATACTCCAAAAGCCCGATGTTGGAAAGAGTGTGGTCAAGGCGGGTGCCTGTTGCGCCCAAAAGCACAATTTCCTTATAGCCTCTGTCTAAAGCTTCTGTCACGGCAATGTGTGTGTCGGTATAGTCCTTTTCGGGGTTAAAGCGCCTTACATCGCCATGAAGCTCTCCCTTATAGGAGTCAAAATCGCCCACGGTTAATTCCGGTGTAATGCCCATTTTTTGCGCGTGCACCATTCCGCCGTCGGCACAGATGACATAATCGTTCTCATTTATAAAGGCTTTTGTGTAGGTGTAATCCGTAATACTGCCTGCGGAAATTATAACAGCCTTATTCATTCTGCCGCCTCGCAAAGCTTACGTGCGGCTTCGGTAACATTTTCCTTGGCAAATACGGCACTGCCTGCAACAATTACATTTGCGCCTGCATCAACCACCACTTTGATGTTTTCCTCATAAACGCCGCCGTCAACCTCAATGTCAACGTCATAATCCTTTGTCATTTCGCGCACAGCCTTAATCCGCTCTAAGCTTTCGGGGATAAACTTCTGTCCGCCAAAGCCCGGGTACACGCTCATAATTAAAACCATGTCAACCTTGTCCTTATAGGGCTCAACAACACTGGTGGGTGTGTCGGGGCTTATACTAAGCCCTGCCTTTATGCCCAAGGAGCGGATGTATTGGAGTGCTTTGCCTGTTTCGTCGCCTAAGGCTTCGTAGTGCACTGTTATGTTGTCAACCCCTGCCTTATAAAAAGCGTCGATAAAATCGTAGGGCTTTTCAACCATAAGGTGGCAATCGTAAAACATGCTGCTGCATTTGCGGATGGTTTTTACCAAAAGTGCGCCAAAGGTAAAGTTGGGCACAAACCTGCCGTCCATAACATCGATATGTAAAACCTTTGCGCCGCCTGCTTCAGCCTCTTTTATCTGCTGACCAAGTATTGAAAAGTCAGCGGATAAAATGCTCGGTGCCAGCTTGAATTCTCTCTTATTTGCCATTGGAGCCACCTCTTTCCCAGTCTTTAATCATTTTAAGCTTTTCGTACATTTTTACATAGCTGTCGTATCTGCTTTGCGAAATTTCCCCATTTTTAAGAGCCTCTTTTACCGCACAGTCGGGCTCAGATATGTGGCTGCACCCGCGGAAACGGCAAAGGCTGTCACGCTTTTCAATTTCGGGGAAATAGTCTTTAAGCTCACCTGCCTTAATATCCTCCACCTCGAGCTGAGAAAAGCCCGGTGTGTCGAACACGTAACCGTCCTCAATTTTAATGAGCTCAACGTGACGCGTGGTATGCTTGCCGCGCTCAATACGGCTTGTGTCGCCTGTTTCAAGCTCACGCCCTGTTATTATGGTCAGTATGCTTGACTTGCCCACACCTGAAAGCCCTGCAAAGGCAGTGGTTTTATTTCTGAGCTCAGCTTTAAGCTCACTGATGCCCTCGCCCTTTTCGGCGCTGGTTATGAAAACCTTATAGCCTGCGTTTTCATAGCATTCTTTGAGCTTGTCCGTATCGCCTGCGCTGTCAAGGTCGCTCTTGTTTATGCAAAGTGCGCCCTTTATGCCGCGCTTTGCGGCAATTACCAGCATTTTGTCAATAAGGCTTGTGTCGGGCTGCGGGTTTGCCACAGCCGCCACAATCATAAGTGTGTCAATGTTGCTTACCGCGGGGCGCACAAGAAGGTTTTTGCGCTTCTCTATTTCCTTGACGCTGCCCTGCTTAAGGTCGGTTGTTTCGACCGTAACGCTGTCCCCCACGGTAGGAAGAATTTCATTTTTCCGGAACTTACCCCTTGCCCGACACTCAATAATACCCTCATTGGTGTCAACATAGTAAAATCCGCCGATTCCTTTAATAATAGTGCCTTTTAAAAGCAAGGTTTAACCCCCTGTACGTTTTTATTCTCAGAGCCCTGTGTCGGAAGTTATGGCGCTGTTGGGTGTCTGCTGCACAACAGGCGTTTCAACTGCGGGTGTCTCGGGAGCCGTTTCGTTGCCCTTACTTACCCACACATCAACAACTGTGTTCGCCTGTACGGTTGTTTTTTCCGCAATGCTCTGCTTAACAATAAGACCCTTTGCCTTGCCCGAGGAAATTTCCGTAACGGTGCCGAGCTTGAGCTTATTGTTTGTAAGCGCATCGGATGCCGCATCAACGGTAAGGTCGGTAAGGTTAGGTACTGTAATTATTTCAATGCCAAGGCTCACTGTGAGAGTTACCTGAGAGCCCTTCATCATTACACTTGAAGGATTGGGCATTTGCTTTATGATTATGCCCTTGGGAACAGTGTCGTTGTGCTCCTCTGCGATTGTAACCACAACGCCCTGGGATTCGAGCTCAGCCTGTGCTTCCGCCACATCGCTGCCCACATAGTTATCAAGCTCAAACTTGTTGGGACCCGAGGAAACGAAAAGCCTGATAGAGTCGCCTGTTTCGAGCACATGACCCTCGGAGGGAAGCTGACGTACAACCTCGCCCTCTTCAACCTCGTCGCTCATTTCCTGGCTTGTTTTTACCACAAGACCCAGATTTTCCAAGGCTTCAATAGCCTCCTCTGCGGGAGTACCTGTGTAGTCGTCGAGGTTAATCTGCTCTTTACCGCTGCTTATGGTAATTACAATTTTAACGCCCTTTTCAATCTCTCCCATTTTAGGCTCCTGGTCAATGACCTCGCCCTTTTCCACGTTACGGTCGTATTCGTAAACCTCTTCAATTTCAAAGCCTTCCTCGCGAAGATGCTTTAAGGACTTTGTCATTTCAGCCTCGGAGAGACCCTTTACGTTGGGCATCTGGTAGGTTTCGGTTTCTGCGGGAGTGCTTATTACGCTCATTACAATAACGCCCATTATAATTGCCACAACAATGCAGGTTGCAATGGCGGCAACAACGGCAATAATGTCTTTTTTGTTGTCCTTCTTTTTCTTTATACGGTCTTCCTCGGTGCGTCTTACAACGTTTTTGGAGCCTTGCTCAGTGCCGTCGCCGCCGGGAAGGGTAATGCTTACGATGGGTGTAATTTTCTTTGTCCCGAACTTTTCGTCCTCCTCCAGGTCGGTTGCTTGAGCTGCACTGTCGGGGTCAAGGTATGCCCTTTTAATATCGGTGAGCATAAGAGCTGCGCTTTCGTAGCGAAGACGCTGTTCCTTGCTCATTGCCTTGAGGATGATTGTTTCAATGCACTTGGGCAAATCCTCCTTGATTTTGCTCGGGCGCACAGGCTCGGCTTGCATATGCTGCATTGCAACGGCAACAGTTGTTTCCCCGTCGAAGGGAAGACGACCTGTGAAGAGCTCATACATGAGCACGCCGAAGGAGTAAATGTCGCTTCGCTGGTCGGTGTAGCCACCGCGTGCCTGCTCGGGAGAAAGGTAATGTGCACTGCCCATTGCCTCCATTGTGAGCGTGCCGCCCGATGCGGCTCTTGCAATACCGAAGTCTGTAACCTTTATGACGTTTTCGGTATTAATCATAATATTCTGGGGCTTTATATCCCTATGTATGATATGCTTGGAATGAGCGTGCTCCAGCGCCGAGCATATCTGCATGGCAATGTCGCAGGCTTCCTTCCAGTTAATGGTACCCTTCTTTTCGGCAATATATTGCTTAAGGGTTTTGCCCTCGATAAATTCCATTACTATATAGTGTCTGTCTTCGCTCTGTCCCACATCATAGATGGATACAATGTTCGGATGAGAAAGGCTTGCCGCAGCCTGCGATTCGATATTGAAGCGTCTTATAAATTCTTCGTTGCCCTGAAATTCGCTTCTTAAAAGCTTAACAGCAACGTAGCGGTTAAGAAGGCGGTCTGTAGCCTTATAAACCACAGCCATGCCACCCACGCCAACCTTTTCCAAAAGCTCATATCTGTTACCCAATACGGTTCCTATCATAGTCACTTATCCTCCTTTTTTAGACACGGAACAAAATAACGGTAATGTTGTCGTCGCCACCGTTTTCTTTTGCTCTTCTGACCAACTCATTTGCTGCGTCAGCCACGCTTTGGGCACCTGTTACAATTTGGTGCATAACGCTGCTTGAAACCATGTTGGTCAATCCGTCAGTACACATAAGTACCCATTCACCGCTATGTACATCTGTGCAAATAGTATCAACCTCTGTATTCACACTTGAGCCCACAGCCCGGGTTATATAATTCCGCTGAGGATGCACCATTGCCTCCTCCTCGGTGATGGAGCCCTCTTCGAGCATCATTCCTACAATACTGTGGTCCCTTGTGACCTTTCTGACAGAGCTCTCTGTGAGGATATACACCCTGCCGTCACCCACGTGTGCAATATGAAGCTTTCCACCCTCAAGTACACAGGCATCGATAGTTGTTCCCATACCCTGCAAGGAAGGATTTTCCGCCGCTCTGACAAAAATGTCGCGGTTTGCCTTTGTTACACCTTCTTTAAGGATAGTGTCAATATCGCCCTCGTGCTCAAGAATATAGCTTTCAACAATGCGGCACGCCTCCAAGGACGCAATTTCGCCTGCATTATGACCGCCCATGCCATCGGCTACAATGAAGATTTTGTCCCCGTGCAGATCGTTCACGATGTACGAGTCCTCATTGTTGTGCCTGCGCATGCCTACGTCGGTTAAAGCTGAATATTCCATTAAGACCACCTCGCTTGTATTATAACAATCAATAATTTTGTCCTGCTTAATTTTTTTCGGTTGCGCTGTTCCTCAGCTGACCGCAGGACGCGGATATGTCACTGCCTAACTCACGGCGCACAGTTGCTGTAACGTGACCTGAATTGAGCATGTTTTTAAACTCTTCTACTCTCTTTCTTGAAACCCTCACATTGCCCCGCTCCTTAACGTCGTTAACGGGAATTAGGTTAACGTGGCAGTTGTCGCCATGGAGTAGCTCTATAAGAAGCCTTGCACATTCATCGGAGCTGTTTTTGCCTTCAATGAGGGCATATTCGTAGGTAATGCGCCTGCCTGTTTTGTCAAAATAATACCTGCAGGCGTCAATGAGCTCCTTAAGGCTGTATTTTCGTGCTATTGGCATTATTGCCTTTCTGTATTCATCCGTAGGTGCATGAAGGGAAACCGCTAAGTTAACGCTCATGCCCTCTTGGGCAAAATCAATTATTTTTGGCACAATGCCGCAACTTGATACCGTTATATGCCTATAGCCTAAGTTCACCCCTTCGGGATGATTTATAATTTTTAAGAACTTAATAAGGTTATCGTAATTGTCGAAGGGCTCACCAATGCCCATCACTACTATATTCGACACTCTCTCCCCTAAGTCCTTCATTACACGGATAACCTGCCCTGTTATTTCGCCCGGGGTAAGGTTACGCACCCTGCCATGTAAGGTCGATGCGCAGAAGGTGCAGCCCATGGCGCAGCCCACCTGGCTTGACACGCAAACAGATATGCCATGGTGATATTTCATGGCAACGGTTTCGATGATGTTGCCGTCGGAAAGAGCTAAAAGATACTTTATTGTGCCGTCAAGCTTTGATGTGAGCTTTCTTTCAATCCTGGGCAGAAAGATTTCACAATCCTCCTTCAAGTTTTCACGAAGGCTCTTTGAAAGGGTGGTTAAATCGTCGATGCTTTCGGCACCCTTTGCTATGAAGGAAAACACCTGCTTTGCACGGAATTTTGCCTCGCCGCGTTTTGTAAAATATTCAGTTAATTCTTCGTAGGTTAAGTCACAAAGATTAATCACGCCGTATAAACCTCGCTATAAAAAATCCGTCGGTGTTACTTTCGTGGGGCAAAAGCTGGCGGTAGCCCTCGGGCATTGCTTCCGTGGGCGAAAGCTCAAAGTTTTTGTTCTCACGAAGGAAGGTTTTGACCATCTGCACGTTTTCCATTTTGCTTATGGTGCAGGTTGAATAAACTAAAATGCCGCCTAATTTAACGTAACGCTTTGCGTGGCGGAGCATTCTGTACTGTGTTTGTGCCAGTACGGAGCAGTCGCTTGCACCCTTTGTCCATTTTATGTCGGGCTTGCGGCGTATAATGCCAAGCCCCGAGCAGGGTGCGTCAAGAAGTACCCTGTCAAACTTTTCTTCAAATTCGCTGTTGAACTTTTCCGCATCGTTTACCCTTGTTTCAACAATGGTAATGCCCAATCTCTCACAGCTTTTGTCAATGAGCTCTGTTTTGTGTGGGTACAAGTCGCAGGCAATTACTTTGCCCTTGTTGCCCATTATTTCTGCGCAATATTCGCTTTTTCCTCCGGGTGCCGCACACAAGTCAAGCACATCCATGCCGCTTTGTACCTCTAATGCTTCAACTGCAAGCTGACTTGCCGCATCCTGTATGGAAAAGTAGCCCTCTTTTTGGAGTTTGGAGCCGTGGAAGGCTCCGCCCTTTGTGTATATATAGGCATTATTGCCGACTGTTGCCTTTTCAATGCCCTCGGGGATTTCAAAATCGCCCTTAAGTAGGTTGCGCCTGAGGTATGTAGGCGGCGTGCTGTTTCCCGCCTTAAGGAGCGCTGTGATATCGCCCACGTTTTCCTTAATCCATTTCTGCACAATCCACTCGGGATAGGAATAGAAAACAGATAAATACTCCACCGTGCCTTCCTCGGGCAAAAAGTCGCCGCTTGTTATGCTTTTTCGCAAAATTGCGTTTACAAAGCCTGCGCTCTTTTGGTGACCGTAGCGTTTACTAAGCTTGACACATTCGTTGATGGTTGCGCTTTCGGGGATTTTTTCCATAAAGCGGATAGAGTATATACCCATGCGTAAAATGTTTATAATCCAGGGCGAAATTTTCTTGAGCCTTATGCTGGAAAGGTTTGAAATGATGTTGTCAAGAAAAAGCCTGTTACGCTCCACACCAAGCACCAAGGTGGTGCACAGCGCCGCATCAAGAGGCGAAAGACGGCTCTCTGTGATAATGTCATTAAGTGCAATATTCATATATGCGCCGTCCTTGTCAACGGCATATAAGGTTTTAAGAGCCGCTTCTCGTGCCGGCGATAAATTACTCATTAGTCTCTGTCCCTTGCAATCAAAATAAGTCTTAATAGCTGTGCAATGCTTGTTGCCGCAGCCGCAACGTAGGTCATAGCCGCCGCACTGAGCACCTTTTTAACACTTTTCACTTCTTCGTCGTAAAGATAACCGCCCTCACCAAGCACCTTTATTGCACGGTTTGATGCGTCAAATTCAACAGGCAATGTAACCACCTGGAACAAAACTGCCATTGAAAACAATAAAATGCCTGCATAAACCATTGTGCTACCAAAAACGCTTTCAGCACCCATTAAAACCAAGCCTAAAATAATAAGGGGAATGGAAAGCTTTGAGCCTAAGTTTGCAACGGGCACTAAGGAGTTACGGAGCTTTATGGGAGCATAGCCCTCGGCGTGCTGTACAGCATGACCTGCCTCGTGCGCCGCAACACCCACAGCCGCAACGGAGGTGGAGTTACGAACGGAGTCCGAGAGGCGTATAACATTTGCTTTGGGGTCGTAGTGGTCTGTAAGGTTGCCTGAAACAGCCTCGATTTTAACATCGTGCAGACCATTATTGTCAAGAATCTGCCTTGCGGCCTCAGCTCCGGTAAAGTTACGCATGGTGGAAACCTTTGAATATTTATTGAAGCTGGAATTAACCCTTGCGGATGCCCACATGGACAAAATAACCATGGGAAGCACAAGCACCAGATAGTACATATCAAACATAATTACTCACTCTTTCCTAAAATTGTTCCTTTTTCTATTTTGTTACCTACAAGATAATCCTTAACGCTCATTTTTTTCTTGCCGTCAAACTTAACAGCCTTTATCTTTATTCCGCCTTCACGGCAGGCAACGGTTATGCCTTCCTTGAGGGCGGCGACAACTTCGCCGCTTGCGCCTTTACAGTCAACCTTTTCACATTCGTAGGGCACAAACCTTTTGCCCATGTAATAGGTATATGCCATTGGCCAGGAGTCCATACCCCTTATAAGGTTATAAACTTCTTCTGCGGTTTTGTCCCAGTTGATTTCGCCCTCTCCCTTTGTGAGCATGGCAGCGTAGGTTGCTTTTTCATCATCCTGCTTTACGGAGGACATGTCGCCACCTTTAAAGCGTTCAATTGTTTTTATGAGCACCTCTGCACCAACCACTGCGAGCTTATCGTGCAAGGTTTCGGCAGTGTCGTTATCTTCGATTTTAATTTTGTCCACAAGGATAATGTTGCCCGTGTCGAGCCCCTTTTCCATGTACATTGCAGTAACGCCTGTTTCCTTTTTGCCGTCGATTATAGCTCTCTGGATAGGCGCCGCACCGCGGTATTCGGGCAGGATTGAGGCGTGACCGTTGACACAGCCGTATTTGGGATAGTTTAAAACATATTCGGGAAGTATTTTTCCGTATGCCACAACTATGATGATATCGGGGTCAATTTCCTCCAAAAAGGGCTGAAGCTCGCCCTGCTTGAGGCTGTCGGGCTGAAAGGTGGGAATGCCATATTCTATTGCAACCGCCTTAACGGGTGTGGGCACAATATTCATGCCTCTGCCCTTGGGCTTGTCGGGCTGTGACACAACGCCACGCACATCGTAGCCACGTTCACATAAGGTTTTTAAAGTAACCGCCGCAAAATCCGGCGTACCCATAAACATTATTTTCATTTGAAATATTCACTCCTATTGGTGCGGAAACACAGTGTTAATGAATAATGAAGTCGCTATGCTGATGAATATTGAATAATGAAAAATTAATGAAGAAAATCGTTTTGACGATTTTCAACCGAAATTATTCATCCTTCATTATTAATTATTCATTCTCGAACGCTGCATTCTGCACTTATTCCTCTTCGTCGTCCAAATCTAACCATTCAATAACCTTTGATGCATACAAAATGCCGTCAAGATGGTCGTTTTCGTGGCAGATGCACTTGGAATAAAGCTCCTCGCCTGTGTATTCAAATTCATTTCCGTTTCTGTCAAAGGCTTTGACGGTGGTTTTCATAGGTCTTTCAACCATGCCTGCCTTACCGGGAAGGCTTAAGCAGCCCTCAACGTCGGTGTAGCTGCCCTCGGTTGACACAATTGTGGGGTTTATAAATTCAACCATGCCCTTATCGGGTGTGTCAATTACAAAAACCCTTTTAAGTATGCCCACCTGAGGTGCCGCAAGACCAACCCCCTGGGATTTTACCAGGGTGTCCTTCATGTCGTCTAAAAGAGTGTGAAGTCTTTCGTCAAATTTATCAACTGTGCGGCAAGCCTTACCAAGGCAAGGGTCGCCTTCCAATCTTATTTCTCTTATAGCCATAAGTATTCTCCTTTTATCCGTTTTGTAAAGTTTTTTCGTCAAGTTTATGTCTTATTGCATTCATAGTTATTCGGTAAATGATACTTACTAATGTCATAATCACAATGAAAACAATGCAACACCACACTTCAAACTGTCCAACAGCTAACGTTCCGGTGTCTGAACTGATGTTATTGTAATATAACCATGTACTGATTTTAATACTTGCTACACTTGAAACAAGCATCGCAAAATTTAAAAACATAAATGATAATATTTTTTCTGTCCATTTATAATTGAGCAGATTAATTAAAACTTGTATTACAGGAAACATAAGAGATACCGTAATGCCCCCTTCGTATAAAAAACAACCTAAAAAGAACGGAACAATATTCGCAATTAATGCTAAGCAATATTTAAAACACTTTTTAATCATATTATTCCTTTCTTCCTTTTGCAGTCGTGACTGATGCAATCAATTTTCTGCGTATTGTACCGCATCTCCCCATCAAAGATTTATACACTCTTTCTTCAATTTTATTTTTTCGGAACAGTAATTCCAACCAATATTCAGTTTCAAAACATTCTTTTAAGGCTATTTCCAATTTATTAATGAAATCAGCTTTGCTTTGAGCATATTTAGCTTCATGAAGATTAGCTCCGATAGAGGACGAACATCTTAATAATTGGTTTGTATATACAGAACAACCTGTTATATTATCACATATATCAGATACCACTATTGCAAAATTAATTGTTTCTTCTCTTAATATATTTTTATCTTGTTCCATATATATTTCTCCTTTGTCGATATACATGCTTCGCATGTTCGATATATTTTACTTTGTAAAATTCGATATAAACTCGCTCCGCTCGTTTTCGATATGATATAAATCTCGCACCCCAAGAGTACTTCCTCGCTTCGCTCAGGGCGTTGCCGTCAGGCAACATATCGAGTGCATTGCACATATCGAATTATTATTAATATATCGAAAATCTCGCAAGAGATTTATATCGACGAGTTGAAAGCCATGCTTTCAACTCATGGAATACGGGTCAACATCAATTGCTATCTGTATGCCCTCGGGGCGTTTTGTACCAAGCATTTTGCGGAAGGCTTTGCTCAAGGCTTTATAGTCCTTGACCTTAAACCATATCCTTTTGCGGTATCTGCCCTGTATTTTTTTGATGGGTGCATCGTGAGGCCCGTAAATTGTAATGCCGCTTCCTCTTATTTCGTCTGATACCTTTAATTCGCCGAGTGCCACGCGGGCGCATTTAAGGCATTTTTCCTCGTCCTCGCCCGTTATGAGAATGTTCACAATATGCTCAAAGGGTGGGTAGCCGAAAGCCTTACGGAAGGCTATTTCGTCCTTGTAAAAGGCTTTATAGTCCTGCCGTGCTGCTAAGTTTAGCACCCTGTTGTCGGGCGAATAGGTCTGTATAACAGCTCTGCCCGGCGTATCGCCTCTGCCTGCCCTGCCGCATACCTGGGTTATGAGGGCAAAGGTTCTTTCCTGTGCACGAAAGTCGTCAGAATAAAGTGACGAGTCTGCCGCCAAGGCACCAACTAAGGTAACACGGGGAAAGTCGAGCCCCTTGGAAACCATCTGTGTGCCTAAGAGAATGTCGCCGTCTTCCTTTTCAAACTCGTTAAGTATCTTTTCGTGGCCGTTTTTGCCGCCTGTTGTGTCGGCATCCATGCGTACAATTTTCGCCGTGGGGAAAATTTCGGCAATCTGTTTTTGCGCCTTTTGTGTGCCTGCGCCGAAATCCTTTATTTTTTTGCTCTTACACTCGGGGCAAAGTGCGTCACGCTTTTGCCTGTGCGAGCATATGTGACAATTTAATGTGTCGTTTGATGCATGGTAAGTAAGTGATACACTGCAGTTCGGGCACATGTACACAAAACCGCAGTCACGGCAGGAAACAAAGGTGGAAAAGCCGCGGCGGTTTAAAAACAGTATTGTCTGCTCGCCGTCACGGAGGTTTTCGTACATGCCCTTAGCTAAGCTGCGGCTTAAAACAGTTCTGTTGCCCTCCTCCAGCTCTTTACGCATGTCCACAATCTCCACCTCGGGAAGTGGGTTGAGGTTGTAGCGCTTTGTCAGTTCAATTAAGGTGTATTCACCAATCTCTGCCTTATAGTAGCTTTCTGCCGAGGGTGTTGCCGATGCTAAAACCAAGGGGCACGAGGCCGCTTCTGCCCTCATGCGTGCAATGTCAATTGCATGGTACTTGGGCACCGTTTCGGATTTGTAGGAATATTCGTGTTCCTCGTCGATGATTATTATGCCAAGGTTTCTCACGGGTGCAAAAATGGCACTTCTGGCACCTACAACCACCTTAGCCTCGCCCTTTTGAATGCGGGTGTATTCGTCGTAGCGCTCGCCCAAGGAAAGGGCTGAGTGCATAACTGCAACAACCTTTCCGAAGCGCTTGTAAAAGCGGTCGGTTATCTGAGGTGTGAGGGAAATTTCGGGCACCAAAACAATTGCCTGCCTGCCCGTTTTTATCACGTCCTCCACCAGCTGCATATAAACCTCGGTTTTGCCGCTGCCTGTAACGCCGTGTATTAAAAATGTGCCTTCATTTTTGCTTTTTATTGTTTCGATAGCCTTTTTCTGCTCATCGGTTGCTTCAAAGGCTGTTGTTCGCTCTGTTACATCGCCCATGGGGCTTCGTAGTATTCTTTTGTCTTCAAATTCAATTATGCCCTTTATACTCAAGGCTTCAATGCTGTTTCTCGATGCCTGACAGTGCGCCATTATGTCGGAAATTGTATACTTTCCGCCATTTGCCAGAAACTCAACAATTTTTGCCTGCATGGGGCTTCTTTTTTTCATTGCTTCAGCTAAGGTGTAGGGGTCCTCCTCGCTTGAGTAGTATGCCACCTTGACGCATTTTTCCCCAACCTTACTGATGCTTTTATATTCAACTGTTGCAATGCCTTTTTTAACAAGTGCGTTTACCTGCACCCTTGCCACTTTGCCCATTTCGGCACGGATTGCCGCCATTTCCATACTGCCCGAGGCGTTTTCAAGAAGCATTAAAAGCCTCTCCTGCAGTGCGCTTTTTGAAACTGCCGCCTTTGCCTCATCTATGGAATACTTGTCCGTTAAATTGACCCATTCTTCCTTTTTCTGCATACTGCCTGCAGGCAAAAAAAGCTTTGCAACGGAATAAAACGTGCAGTAATAGTCCTCGCGCATTTTGAAAATAAGGTCAATGTCCTTTTCGGTTAAAAGGGGCATGGGGTCTGTTATGCTTCTTATTTCTTTAATGTCTTCAAAGTTGGCAGCATCCACAATGCGTGTAATAATACCGTCACTAAGGCGGTTTGTGTACCCAAAGGGGACCTTGCAGCGCGCCCCTACAACACAATCACCAATAAGTTTTTTTGGTATGCGGTAGGAAAAGGGCTTGTCAAGGCTTAAAAGCGGGGTATTAATATAAACCTCTGCGTACATTATATCACCTAAATATTACTTAGTTATTACAACTGTTCGTGTATCGTTGTCCCAGTCGGCACTCATACCGAGGGCTTCAACAATTGCTCTCACGGGAACGTAAACCGTGCCGTTTACATTTTTGGGAGCAACGTAATTATTGTTAACATCACCGGGAACTATGAGCTTACCGTCAACAAAAACCTTAAGTGAGGGCAATATCCTCTTTTCCATGCTTTCGTAAACCTTCATAACGTCCACGTCCTCGGTGGCTCTCATGCTCATGAAGGTTTCTGCAAGCATCATAAAAACACCTGCTTCATATTCTGCGTCAAATTCGCCTCTGTTTTCGTCTTCAAGCAAGCCTATGTTGCGTGCCAGCTTGTTGAAAGCCGTTACTACAACAACATCATTAAAGGCCTCATTAAGATTGGTTATTTCGTCTTTACTGATTCCTGCCACTATAGATTCTATAGTTTTAATTTCGTCCACGGTATATACTCTGCCGTCGATAATGGCATAATCGCCCTCGCGTGTAACGCGGACAATTTTGCCTAAATCCACCTTTTCACATTCACGTGCAAGGTGCATTTCAATTGCGTAGGCTTCGTCTACGTCGTCCTTTACAAGGGGCACTCTCTTTATGATATGGTAGCCAAACTGTGTTTTTACGGGCTCCTTTGTAAATTCGTTTTCGGAAAGCTTGTAGGCTGCTTCTTCAAATTCTGCCACCATTTCGCCAAATGTAAAGGTGTAAACGGAATCCTTTGTCTGCCCGGGGTCTGTGTTGTATTCTTCAATAAGAGTGTCAAAATCGGCACCGCTTTCTATTTTTGCAACAATTTCCTCGGCTACTGCGGCATCTGTCACCATAATGTGCTTTGCAGACACAAAATCTGCATATGCCTCTTCAATATCTACACTTTCAAGCAAAAGATTTACGCATGCCATGTACTCAGCGTAACTGTCCAGTTTAATCTCATCCCCGCTTATAAGCCATGCTGTATTCCAATCTAAATTTGCTTTGATTTCGCCTTTTCTGAGGTCAATATCCTCTCGCGTAAACCTTTCTTCGGCAAGCTTCAGTACAGAAGCAACTAACGCAAAGTTTGAAAACAAAGTTTGTTCATCCTCGTAGAAAACTCTGTCGCCTATGAGCACTACAGGCTCTCTTGTTACATCAGTCGGTGCGGGCACTTCGCCAATATAAACGGCGTTATTTTCACTGTCAAAAGAAACCTCTTTGCCCACAGCCTCGCCCATTGCTCTTACGGGAAGGAAAGTTGAGCCGTTTTCAATAAATGGCTCCACAACCTCGCCCAAGGCATTTTTAGGGATAAATTCTTCCCCGTCAATTGTTATGTTTATATCAGCCGCCATTGCAGGAATTGCCCCTAAAAGCATACATCCTGCCAGCAGACTGCAAACAATTCTTTTCATAATCTCCAACTCTTTCATATCAATTTACCTTTATCTGAGACCACTGCTGCAATTATAAATGATGATATGTGCTATGCACATGAAATGCTGACGCATGATATATCGCTTCGCGACATGATATGAGCTTTCAGCTCATTCAGGTAGAAAATTCTCCGAATTTTCATTTTATTTAATCAATGATTTGCGCCCCAAGAGCACTTCCTTGCTTCGCTTATGGCGCATCGCAAATCTACCGCAATGCACAAAGTGCATATCATGAAACCAAAGGTTTTATTTCATGTGCCTTCGGTACATTTCATGCCGCAGGCATTTCATTTTCATATTACATTGCGCTTATTTTGTCCAGTATAACCGCTGCCAGGTTTTCCTTTGTGTCCATGGGAAGAGTGGTTACACTGCCGTCCTTTTCTATAAGGGTTAAAACGTTTGTGTCAACTCCGAAGCCTGCGCCCGGGGTTGTCAAGGAGTTGGCGCAAATCATGTCCAGGTTTTTGCCAAGGAGCTTCTTTTGTGCGTTTTCAAGCAGGTTTTCAGTTTCCATACAGAAGCCCACAAGCACCTGATGCGCCTTCTTACTTCCAAGATATTTTAAAATGTCGTCTGTTTTTTCAAGCTCAATGTTAAGCTTAGCGTTTTCTTTTTTTGTTTTTTGGTCGTTGACGGTTTTGGGCTTAAAATCAGCAACAGCTGCCGCTTTTATAACAATGTCCGTATCAAAATACCTTTCGGTAACCTCGCGGAACATGTCGCGGCTTGATACAACCTCAATCGTGTCAACGCCTATGGGCTTGGGAAGGCTTGTTTTACCGGTAATAAGTGTAACAGTGGCACCCTTTGCCTTTGCAATGCGGGCAAGCGCGTAGCCCATTTTGCCCGTTGAGTGGTTTGTTATGTATCTCACGGGGTCAATTGCCTCCTGTGTGGGGCCTGCGGTGATGAGAACTTTTTTTCCCGAAAGGGTCTTTTCAAAGGCAACCTCCTGCACAACCCTTTCAACAATATCACAAGGCTCGGGCAATTTTCCCATGCCAACTGAGCCGCAGGCAAGCCTGCCTGAAGCGCTCTTAATTACGACAAAACCCCTGCCACGTAATTTCTCCAAGTTTTCCTGCACGATTTGGTTTTCGTACATGTGAGTATTCATGGCGGGGGATATTATTATTTTTTTATCGTTTGCCGCAAGGATAGTTGACGTGAGCATATCGTCAGCTATGCCGTTTGCAGCCTTTGCAATAAAGTTGGCAGTTGCAGGCGCAACCAAAATAGCGTCTGCTCTTCTTGCCAGGTCAATATGCGGCACACCCTGCTCATTAGGGTCAAAAAGCGAGGTGTGCACCTTGTTATTTGTCAGGCTCTTAAAGGTTAAGGGCGCAACAAATTCACAGGCAGCCTTGGTCATTATAACATGAACATCTGCCCCGAGCTTTATAAGACGCGATGCGATATCGCACGCCTTGTACGCCGCAATACCGCCCGTCACACCCAGCAGGATATTTTTACCTTTAAGCATAAGCACTACTCCTTATGATTATAATCTGATTTTTACCTTGCCTTCGCTGATTTCACCAATAGCGTGGGAAACGTGCTTGTCTGTGATAGCTTCGTTTCTTTCTGCAAGCTGTCTTGCTCTCTTTGCTGTTACAATAACAAGAGAATATCTTGAGGGCATACCCTCCATAAGTTTAGCAATTTCGGGATATAACATAATTAAAACTCCTTTATAAAATCAAGATTATTTTTTATTTCACACTTTTCAGAGTCAAAAATGGCTCTTAAATCTTTAACTGCCTTTTCGATTGTATCGTTGATTATGAGATAATCGTACTCGGGCGCGCGCTTTATTTCATCCTTTGCACGCTCCAAGCGTTTTTCAACAACCTCCATGCTTTCCGTGCCGCGGCCTACGAGCCTTTCACGAAGTATGTCGAAGGATGGGGGCATTGTAAAAACAAGAACAGCCTCGGGATAGTTTTCCTTTACCAAAAATGCACCCTGAACATCAATCTCCAGTATTACATCCTTGCCCTCGTTAAGCGCCTTTTCGGCGTTGTCGCGGGGAGTTCCGTAATAGTTACCGCAAAATTCTGCGTGCTCCAAGAAGCCGTTTTCGTCTCTTTTTTTCAAAAACTCTTCCACGGTCATGTAATAGTAATTAATGCCGTGCCTTTCGCCCTCGCGCATGTCGCGGGTTGTGGCAGATATGGAAACGAACACATCGTCAAAGGAATGTACATATTCGTTTACCAGAGTGCCCTTACCTGAGCCGGAAGGTCCCGAAAGAACTACCAATGTTCCCTTTTGCATAGCCTCACACTTTCCTTTCTATCATTCTTCGCCGATAACAATAGTCTGCTTTTCTTCAGACTCGTTGCGCTCATATATAACATCGGCGGTGAGCGCCGAAAGTATAACGTGCCCCGAGGTTGCCATAATAACGCTTTTTGTTTTTCTGCCATAGGTGGCATCAATCAGCATGCCCTTTTCGCCTGCGTCACGCACAAGCCTTTTTACGGGAGCTGAATCAGGGCTTACAATACTTACAATTTTTTCGTCGGAAACCATGTTCCCGAAACCAATGTTAATGAGTTTCATTTCAGCACTTCCTACATTCTGCACTCTGCTTTCTGCATTTTGCATTTACTCAATATTCTGCACCTGTTCGCGGAGCTTTTCGATTTCAGCCTTAACATCGATAACATTTCTTGCAATGGAAAGGTTGTTGCACTTACTGCCCGTTGTGTTAATCTCACGGTTCATTTCCTGAATGAGGAAGTCCATCTTTCTGCCTATGGGCTCGGTTGCCTTGAACATTTCCTTCATCTGGTCGATATGGCTCTTGAGCCTTGCGATTTCCTCGTCAACGTTAACCTTGTCGGCAAAGAGCGCAACCTCGGTTAAAAGGCGGCTTTCGTCGTAGGGGACATTGCCCATAATTTCCTTCATGCGTGCTTCAATCTTAGCGCGGTAGTTAACTACAATTTCGGGAGCGTGCTCCTCGATAATATTAACAATATTCTCAATCACGTTAAGATGCTCTGTAAGAACAAGGAGCATGTTGTAGCCCTCGTCCTCGCGCATTTTTGTATAAATTCTGCCTGCTTCGTCCAGTGCAGTGAGCACAACGCGTGTCATTTCCTCACTGTCCTCGTCCTCGGCATCGATTGAAAGCACATCGGGAAGTCTTGCAAGGGTTATTGCGTTGACCTCGCCTTGTGTTTCGGTTGCCTCGGCAATGCGGTTTATTGCATCCTGATATGCCTTTGCAAGGCTTACGTTAACACTAACTGCCTTTGTATCATCCTCGGAGGAGTCGATATTTATATAAACGTCAATCTTGCCTCGTGAGGTGTAATTTGTAACAGCCTTTTTAACGGGTGCCTCCAGAAAAGAGTACAGACGGGGCATTTTTACGGAAATGTCGCTGTAACGACTGTTAACGCTTTTGATTTCCACCGTTATTTTTTTGCCTGCGTAAAGTGTTTCGGCTGTGCCGTAGCCTGTCATGCTTTTCATTCGTTTTCACCCTCTTTTTTATCTTCTGTGTCTTTAGCTGCCAGGTTGCCTTCAAAAGCCTTGATAAATTCGTCACCATCAAGCTTTTCGTGCTCAATAAGAGCGTTGGCAACAAGGTGGAGCTTATCAATATTTTCTGTAAGGAGCTCCTCGCACTTGTTGTAGCAGTAGTCAATAATGCCCTTGATTTCGGCATCAATAACAGCTGCTGTTTCGGGCGAGTAGTTATTGCCCTGAGAGAAGTCGCGTCCTAAGAACACCTCGTGGTCGCCCGATGTAAAGGTCATGGAGCCGAGCTTTTCGCTCATGCCGTACTGCATAACCATCTTGCGTGCAAGATTTGTTGCGCGGTCAATGTCGCTGGAGGCGCCTGTGTTGATTTCGTCAAAAATAATTTTTTCAGCCAGTCTGCCGCCCATCATCATAATGATAGTTTCAAGCATTTCATTCTTTGAAACATATGCCTTGTCGGTGTCGGGCAGGCTTAAGGTAAAGCCACCTGCCTGACCGCGGGGAATGATTGAAACCTGGTGCACACTGTCCTGTGTGGGAAGTATGTGAGAAAGGATTGCATGACCTGCTTCGTGATAAGCGGTCTGCTTTTTGTCCTTTTCCTTGTTGACCTTGTTTTTCTTTTCGGGACCCATAACAACCTTGAGGATAGCCTCGTCAACCTCGTCCTGACCGATTTTGTCCTTCTTGAAGCGTGCTGCCATGATAGCCGCTTCGTTGAGAATGTTTTCCAAATCAGCGCCTGTAAAGCCGTAGGTGGACTTTGCAATCTTTTCCAGGTCTACTGTTTCATCCAAAGGCTTATTTGCCGCATGGATTTGGAGTATCGCCTCTCTGCCCTTCTGGTCGGGATAGCCCACGGTTACCTGTCGGTCAAATCTGCCCGGGCGCAGGAGCGCGGGGTCAAGTATGTCGGGACGGTTTGTTGCCGCTATGATTATTATACCCGAGTTTGTGCCGAAGCCGTCCATTTCAACCAACAGCTGGTTAAGTGTCTGCTCACGTTCATCGTGACCGCCACCTAAGCCTGCGCCTCTCTGGCGACCTACAGCATCGATTTCGTCAATAAATATAATTGCGGGAAGGCTCTTTCGTGCCTGCTCGAACAAATCTCTTACACGGGATGCGCCAACGCCTACGAACATTTCAACAAAGTCGGAGCCGCTCATTGAGAAGAAGGGCACCCCTGCCTCGCCTGCAACAGCCTTGGCAAGAAGAGTTTTACCCGTGCCGGGAGGGCCTACAAGAAGCACACCCTTGGGTATTCTCGCGCCTAAGTTTGTGAACTTTCTGGGGTCACGCAGGAAGTCAACAATTTCACTTAATTCCTTCTTTTCCTCGTCAACACCTGCCACATCGGCAAAGGTTACCCTCTTTCCGTTTTCGTCGGGACTCTTTGCCTTGCTCTTGCCGAAGCCGCCCATGCCCTTGCCGCCGCCCTGAGACTGACGGAATGCGAAAAACCAGAAGGCTATAATAACGCCGAACATCAATACGGAGGGGATCATGGATACCCACCAGGAAACAGTTTCGGGAGCAGGAGTTGAAACAACTATTTTTCCTGCCTTCATCTGTTCAATTACGGTTTCGTTTTCAAGGAAATACTTGCCAGGTGCCTCTATAACCTTTGTGTCGGCTTCCTTATAGGTCACCAGAGCGCCGCCCTGTGTAAAGGTGAGCTGCTCCACGTGACCGGTCCTTATTTCCTTTACAAGGTTTGTGTACACTTCGTCCTTTTCGTCTGCCTTTTCTGCAAACATTATGCTAAGCTTAAGTGCACCGTTTTTACTGCGGGTAAGTGCATTTTCGTTTCCGAGCACTGCCGCTGCGGGGATTTCGATAAACTTTGTCACCTTGTCTTTATCTGTGACCATAACAGTATTGTCCATAAGCACAAGCTCTGTTATGTTGCCTGCCTTGATGCCGTTTACAAGGTTTATATATGCATCTGCTCCGCCTGTTGCAGCTTCCGCATCTGTGGTAATTTTTATTTTGCCCGAATTAAATTTGGCCATTACCTTTTCGTTGCCGAGCAGGTCATTTGCAGTAAATTCCGCAAACCTTGTTTCCTTGGCTTTGTTTGTATAAGCAAGAAAGTTTCCCATTACGGCAATTTCGGTTACATTGCCCTCTTCAATTTCTTTAACAAGATTGAGGTATGCTTCGTTAGTGGCAACACCCTCGCTCTGCGGGAAAACTGCGCTGACCTTGATTGCGCCTTTGTTAACAAGCATAAGTATGTTTTTGTTTCCTAAAAGATGGCTGCTGTGCAGCTTAACGGGCTTAGTTTTGCTGTAGGTTACCTCAACTAAGCTGTCCTTAAGAACAAGCTCTGCAACCTTGCCTTCTTCAATTTCGTTGATAAGGTCAGAATACACCGACTCTTCAACCTCGGGCACACCACGGAACATGGTTGCAACCAGAAGCACAACCAGCATTAAGGCGATAAGAAAGCCCAGATTTTTTACATTTTTCTTCAATCGATTTGCCTCCTTGGCTTACTTTTCATAAAATTCGGGCTTCAGTACGCCAACGAAGGGGAACTGACGGAAGCGGTGGTCATAGTCCAATCCGTAGCCCACTGCGAACTTGTTGGGAATATTAAAGCCTATGTACTTGGGATAAAGCTCAACTACTCTTCTTTCGGGCTTGTCGAGGAAGGTACAGATTTCAACGCTCTTTGCGCCCTCTTCAAGAAGTATTTTTGTAACTGCCTGAAGTGTTCTGCCTGTGTCAACAATGTCTTCAACGATAAGAATGTCCTTATCCTTTACGTTAAAGCCCTTACCCTTTATTATATCCACTTTTCCCACAGATTCTGTGCCTTCGTAGCTGGATGCAAAAACGCACATTACTCTTGCGGGTACGCTGAGTGCTCTTATGATATCAGCGGCGAACATAAAGCTGCCTGTGAGAACTGTCAGCACGCAAACCTCTTTACCCTCGTAGTCACGGCTGATAATGTCACCAAGCTCCTGTACTCTCTTTTTAATCTGTTCCTCGCTTACAAGAATTTCGTCGATAACCTCTTCTACCAAATGATTTTTATTTTCCATATTTTCCTCACCTTCTGCTGATTAGTCAGCTCTTTTGTATTCAGCAATTAAAATTTTTTTTGTGCTCTGGTCGGGCAGGTAGTTTTTTGTTTTTCTTATGCCCGGAATGAACAGAACTTCATCACCCATTGTAAGCATTGAAATTCTATCACGCATTTCTTTCGGAATTTTTAAATCGATGAAAACTTTTTTTAACTTTTTTGTGCCCGTCATGCCGTAGGGCGAAATAAAATCGCCGTTCTGCCTGCCTCTTACACAAAGTTTTTCGCCGAGCTTGTCGGCATCTAAAAAAATCATCATTTTATTATCTCGCATTTTGTCTGTTTTGTCAACAGTTTTTATGCTCCAGATGCCATCAAACGCCTTTATTTCAAGGGTTTCGCCCTTTGGCAGAATGTATTTTTCATTGCAGCTTACCTGCAGATTTTTTCCCGTCTTTTTTATTTTTCCGTAATTATTCACAAGGCGCACATCACTGCCCACATCACGGTATTTGCCTGTGGAGCTTTCACAAAGGGTGCACACTGCCTTTATTTTACCCGCGTCGACATTTTCAACGCCCCAGAAATCAAGTGCGGCAATGGCAACGCGCCGCTTTACGGCATCGTGCAGTGAATTGAAAGCTGCCGCATCTATTACGCCACTACTAAAGGCGCCCGAGTTTTTTGCAACACTTGTTATGAACTCGTCGTCACAGCTTGCGCAGCCTGACGCAAAGGCAATTTTTTTTACCGCATCGGGGAAAAGCTTTTCAATTTCCTTTAGTATTACAAGGCGTATCCTGTTGCGTGAGTAGGTGCATTCTGCGTTTGTTTTATCCTCACGCCATGATATGCCCTTTTCGGTGAGATAATTCACTATATCCTCTTTTGAAATGTCTAAAAGCGGACGGATAATAATGTCTCTTTTATAGGGGATGCCGCCAAGCCCTTTTGTGCCGCTTCCGCGGAAGAGGTTAAAAAGCACCGTTTCCGCATTGTCGCACTGGTGGTGACCTGTGGCAATGCGGGCGCCGCCTAAGCTTTCTGCTGTCTCGTAAAAAAGGCGGTAACGCTCAATTCTGCCTGCTTCCTCCTCGCTTTTTCGGGTCTTTTTTGCAATAAGGGGTATGTCAACCTTTTTATAAAAAAGCTCAATGCCCCTCTTTTCGCAAAATTCCTTCACAAAGAGATAGTCCTCGTCGGCGTCAGTGCCGCGGATTGAGTGGTTTAAGTGCGCCGCATAAACCTTTATATTCAGTATGTCTTTTATTTCATAAAGCGCACAAAGCAGAGCCATGGAGTCTGCGCCGCCGCTTAGCGCGCACACCACCTTGTCCCCTGCTTTGAGCATGTTGTTCACTTTTATTGTTTCAAGCACTCTTTTAAGCACCCTGTCACCTAATTTCTGTTATCCAGATTCATAAACTTTGTGTATTCGCCTCGCCATGCAAGGTTTACAACGCCCTGGGAGCCGCCACGGTGCTTTGCAACAATACATTCCACAATGTTGCTCTTTTCCGCGTTGGGGTCCTCCTGAGAGTTGTCGGGGTTGTACAAAAGCATAACAATATCTGCGTCCTGCTCGATAGAGCCACTTTCACGAAGGTCGCTTACCTGGGGGCGTTTGTCCTTTCTGCCCTCGCTCATACGGTTGAGCTGTGAAAGTGTGATAACAGGCACCTCTAATTCCTTAGCCATAATCTTAAGCGCACGGGAAATTTCGGCAACTGCCTGTGCACGGTTGTCGCTGCCGCCCTTTGTTTCCATGAGCTGCAGATAGTCAACCACAACCAAGCCAAGGTTTTTTTCAAGCTTGAGCCTTCTGCACTTTGCCCTTATTTCGGAAATGCTTATGCTGGAGGTGTCGTCGATATAAATGGGAGCAGACATAACGCCGCTTAAGCAGTGTGCAATTTTTGCCATGTCGGGTGCGTCAAGTGCACCTATACGCATTTTTTCGCTGGAAACAAGCGCCTCACTTGACAAAACCCTGTTTACAAGCTCCTCCTTGCCCATTTCCAAACTGAAAATTGCCACGGGGATTTTGTGCCTTATGGCAGCGTGCTCTGCAATGTTAAGTGCAAAGGAGGTTTTACCGACACCGGGACGCGCCGCCACAATGATGAGTGCGCCCTTCTGGAGACCTGCCGTGAGTGTGTCAAGGTCCTTAAAGCCTGTGGGCACACCTGTAACGCTTTCGCCGCGCTTGCGCTTTTCCTCTATCATGGCAAGAGCACTCTTTGCTACCTCGCTTATGTGGTAAAAGCCCTTTTGCCCCTGCTTGTCGAGTATGTTGAATATGAGCTGTTCGCTTTCGTCTAAAATTCTTGTGACATCGTCCTCGTCACGTGTGGCAAGGTCAACAACCCTGCTTGCCGCAGTTGCAAGGCGACGGAGTATACTTTTGCCCTTTACTATGTTCATGTAGTGCTCTAAGTTTTCGGTGCTGAGCACGTTCTGCACAATGCCCGTAATGTAGCCGATGCCGCCCACGGAGTCAATCTTTGAGCCCAAGGCGTCGGAAAGGGTTACAATATCAACGGGGGTTGCAGTTTCAAAAAGCGACGAAATCGCATTGAATATAATTTGATGCGCCGCCGTATAAAAGTCCTCGGTGTCGAGCTTTTCCACGCAAGTGTTAAGCGCCTTGTCGTCAAATATCATGCTGCCGAGCACAGCCTGCTCAGCCTCGATGTTGTAGGGCATGGTTTTCCCCGGGGGAAGCTCTATGGGTTTTTCGCGCTTGTCCTTCAAGTCCACTGCCGCGCATCTCCTTTCCTGGAATAGTTTTTATTCGGAAACAACCTCAACTGTAATCTTTGCGCTGATTTCGGGGTAGATTTTAATTTCAACCTCGTGAGAGCCCACTGTCTTGATACCGTCGGGAAGCTGCACCTTTCTCTTGTCCACAACAACGTGAAGCTGATACTTGATTGCATCTGCCACGTTCTGGTTTGTTATTTTGCCGAAAAGCTTGCCGTTGTCGCCTGCCTTGGAGGCAATTGTAACCTTGCCGCCTTCAAGCTTTGCCGCTGTTTCCTTAGCTGCAAGAATTTCCTGCTCCTTATGGTAAGCCTTTGCTTCGTTCTTACCCTTAACCTCATTAAGTGCGCCCTTTGTGGCTTCCTTTGCAAGACCCTTGGGCAAAAGGAAATTGCGTGCGTAGCCGTCGCTTGCTTCAACAACCTCGCCCTTTTTTCCGTGACCCTTTACGTCTGCCAATAATACTACCTTCATGTTTATCTTCCTTTCTATTTTTCATCAATAATACTGTCGATGGCTTCCTTGAGCTGAGCCTCCGCAGTATCCGCATCAACATTTTCTATCTGTGCCGCGCCTGCCAGCATGTGACCTCCGCCACCTAATTTTTCAGCAATGAGCTGAACGTTTACATCGCCGTAGCTTCGGCAGCTTACGGATATGGTTTTTTCAGATACGGGTGCAATTACAAAGGATGCGATAACGTTTTCCATTTCAAGAATGTCGTTTGCCGCCTTTGCGATAACATCCTGCTTTACAGAGTTGGTATAAACCTTGCTTATACCAATCTTGTCCTTGTACATTTCCATGTTGCACGCAATCTCACTTCTTGTGCGATAGTCCTCATAGCTTTCGCGGAAGTTCTTGCGCACACGGAGGGTATCGGCACCCAGTCTTTTAAGGTATGCCGCCGCTTCGAGAGTTCTTACACCTGTTTTATACACAAAGTTGTTTGTGTCAACAAGCACGCCCGCATACATTGCCTCGGCAATTTCGGCGTTGATGCCGCCGCGGCCGATGTACTGGAGCATTTCTGCCACCATTTCACAGCTACTTGATGCAAAGGGCTCGTGATACAGAAGGTCTGTATTTGAAATGAACTCCTCACTCCTGCGGTGGTGGTCGATTAACACAAGCTGCTGTGCCTCGGAGAGTATTTCCGGTGCTGCAACCAGGCTTCTGCGGTGTGTATCGCACACTATAACAAGTGTTTTGGGGCGCATAAGCTCCCTGGCTTGCATTTTATTTACGAAAAGACCGCCGTGGGTCTGGTTTGTTTCAAAGCTTTTTAAAAGCGCTTTAACGGTAGAGTCGTAGGTTTCAAGAAGTACCTTTGCCTGCTTGCCGTGAGCCATGGCAATGCATGCCAATGCAACAGAGGCACCGAAGGAATCCGCGTCGGCGTTTGTGTGACCCATAACGATAACGTTGTCACACTCTTCAATAAGACCGAGCATTGCAAGTGCCTTTACCCTTACCTTAACCTTTGTGCGCTTTTCGGTTTCGCGGTTTTTGCCGCCGAAGTAGGTAAAATTGCCGCCGTCCTTGACAACTGCCTGGTCACCGCCGCGACCGAGCGCCATGTCAAGGGCTGTTTTTGCAAAAACGTCAATTTCGCTCAAATCAGCGCCGCCTATGCCTACACCAATACTGAGGGTGGGCTCAATGGTGCTGCCTGCGCCGCGTGTTTTGGCTTTTTCAAGCACATCGAATTTATCGCTTTTTATTTTTTCAAGTGTTTCGGAGTTGAAAAGACACATGTATCTGCCCTTTTCAATATGCCTTACGCTGCCGCCGTGACCCTTTACCCAGTCAAAAATGAGAGTTTCAATTTCCTTTTCAGCCTGGTAGGAAACATCATCGCCCTCTTCGGTTAAAAGCTCGTCGTAGTTATCGATAAGCACGTGCATGATAACAGTTCGTATGTCACGGGCTTCCTTTTTGTAGTATTCAAGCTCTGTTATGTCCTTAAGTGTTATAACAAAGGCGCTGTCTGTGGCGTTGTCTGCCTTAAAGGGCACGTTTGTGAGAAGATAACACTTCTCGCCGTGGTCGATGCGGCATTCATCTCCGTTGCCCATCTTACTTAAAAGGTCCATTGTTATTGCGGGAATGTGCTCTGTTATGCCGTCGTGCATTGAAATGGTGGGGCATATTGCACAAAATGCCTCGTTCCACCAGTTGATTTTGCCGTCTGTGCCCACAGAAATCATGGCAATGGTAACACCCTTTGTTATGTCAAACTTGCTGTTTACATCAGCCATTGAGGAATAGTATTTAACGGTTTCGTCAAGGGACTTCTTTTCCGCCTTAAGAGTAAGCACAAAGGTTATTACACTCACGCTAAGAAGCAGCAGCCCCACGAATATGTTATAAAAGCAGATGCCTATTGCGCAAAGTGCAACAAGTAAACAATACATAAAGAGACCGTTTTTCAATATTAAATTAAAAATTCCGTTTTTCTTATTCATTGTTACCCCTCATAAAACATACATATACATAGTGTATTATATAACAAATATTTGCTTTTGTACAGCATTTTTTCCTCATTTTTTAAGATTATTCCTGCGCAGGAAGGTGTTTTTATGAACCAGAATACAAACCGTGCGTCCGATTTCAGGCACAAGGAGGTTATCGACATAACAACGGGCAACCGCTTAGGCTTTATGACCGACATTGATGTTGATTTGTCCTCCGGCAGGATAAACGCCATAATCATACCTGCAAAAAGGCGCTTTTTCGGGCTTTTTGCCGCAGGTGAGGACGTTGTTATCCCCTGGAACAGGATACAGAAAATAGGCGAAGATATAATCCTCGTCACATTAGGTGACGAGGATTGAAGGAATAAGTAATAAGGAATAGTGAATAAGTATGGAAAAAACTCCGCCACGGCGGAGTTTTCATTTTATTCTGCGTTTTCCAAAGCTTCGGAAAGACTTTGAAGCGCTTCCTCTGCTATTGCAAGGTATCTTTCCTTTTTGTTTTTAATTCTGCCCACGTGGTGCTCTATAATGCCGAAATTGGCGTTCATGGGCTGGAAGGTGCCCTTTACCGGACCAACGGTAATGTAGCGTGACAGTGCGCCCGTAACGGTTGATGTGGGCAGCACAATTTTATCCTCGCCCTTTATTGCCTTCGCCGCATTAATGCCTGCCATAAGCCCGCTTGCCGCAGACTCAACATAGCCTTCAACGCCTGTTATCTGCCCTGCAAAGAAAACCTTTGGATACTGTGTCATTTCAAAGGTGGGCTCAAGGCACTGTGGCGAGTTTATATAGGTGTTGCGGTGCATTACGCCGTAGCGCAGGAAGTTAGCGTTACCGAGGCCGGGTATCATGGAGAAAACCCTCTTCTGCTCGCCGAACTTTAAGTTTGTCTGGAAGCCGACCATGTTGAACATGGTGCCCTCGGTGTTGTCCTGCCGCAGCTGCACAACAGCATAGGGCTCGCGGCCTGTTTTGGGGTCAGGTAAGCCCTTGGGCTTCAAGGGACCAAAGCGAAGTGTGTCCACCCCGCGTGACGCCATTATTTCAACGGGCATGCACCCCTCAAATACGTTGGGCTTGTCAATGTTTTCGTGCACGGGAGCTTTTTCGGCATTTATGAGAGCCTCGTAAAAAGCTAAGTATTCGTCCTTGTCCATGGGACAGTTTATATAGTCGGCTGTGCCTTTTCCGTAGCGCGCGCTTTTGTAAACCTTGTCAAAGTCAATGCTTTCGGTTTCAATAACGGGTGCCGCCGCATCGTAAAAGGACAGATGAGAGCTGCCTGTAAGGCGGGCAATTGCGTCGCACAGCTTGCCGTGGGTTAAGGGGCCTGTTGCAACAATTGTATATTCATCGGGGTTAATGTCCTCCACAAGAGAAGTTATAACCTCAATGTTTTCGTGAGCCTTTATTGCTTCTGTAACCACTCTGGCAAACCTGTCACGATCAACTGCCAGCGCACCACCTGCAGGCACCTGTGTTTTGTCGGCGCAGGCAATGACAATTGAGCCCATACGGCGCATTTCTTCCTTTAAAAGACCGCAGGCGTTATCAAGTCCTGCTCCCTTTAAGGAGTTTGAGCACACAAGCTCGCACAGGTCGGGGTTTGTGTGTGCATCGGAATAGCAGACGGGCTTCATTTCGTAAAGCTTTACCTTTACTCCGCGCTGTGCCGCCTGCCATGCCGCTTCACAGCCTGCTAAGCCTCCGCCTATTATTTTTAACTCCTGCATAATTTCACCTCATTTTAAATATTGCAGGTTACAAAAATGCAACCTGCAACACTTTTATTCTTCAGTTTTCTTGCCTTTATTTGAGCTGCACTCGGGGTTGGAGCAGAGAGTTACACTGCCCTTTTTGAAGTACTTTTTAACCATAATGCCGCCGCATACGGGGCATGCTGCCTTAATGGGCTGGTCCCAAAGCAGAAAGTCGCATTGGGGTGCATTTTCACAGGTAAAAAACTTTTTGCCCTTTTTGCTCTTTCGTTCCACAATTCTTGCCTTACACTTGGGGCATTCAACGCCTGTGTCCTTTATGATAGGCTTTGTGTTCTTACATTCGGGGAAGCCGGGACACGCCAAGAACTTGCCGAACTTACTTACCTTTATAACCATGTTTCTGCCGCATTTGTCGCAAATTTCGTCGGAAACCTCGTCTGCAATCTGCACCTTATCAATGTTCTTTTCGGCGTTTTCAAGAGTAACCTTAAAGGGGTTGTAGAACTCCTTGAGAAGGTCAATCCAGTCTCTTTCGCCTTCTTCAACCTTGTCAAGGTCAGCCTCCATTGCAGCGGTGAATTCCGCGTCAACAATGCTTTCAAAGTTTTTCTGCATTATTTCGTTTACAATGGAGCCCAGTTCCGTAGGCTTGAGCATTTTCTTTTCGCGTGCCACGTAGCCACGGCCTATAATTGTGGTGATTGTAGGTGTGTAGGTACTGGGGCGACCGATGCCCGCATCCTTCATTGCCTCAATAAGGCTGGCTTCGGTAAAGCGTGCGGGAGGCTCGGTGAAGTGCTGGTCGGGTGTGATGGTGTCCAAAAGAAGCGTCTGACCCTCGGTAAGCTTTAAAAGCTTCTTTGAGTCCTTTTCAACCAAGGTGTCGCTGCCTTCGATATATACTGCGCGGTAGCCATAGAACTTTATTGCATTGCCCGATGCCTTAAAGGTAACGCCGCCGCAGTTGATATCTGCCGCGATGGTGTCGTAGAGTGCACTTGTCATCTGGCAGGCAACAAACCTTTCCCAGATAAGCTTGTAGAGCTTATACTGGTCAGCTGTTACGCTCTTTTGTATCATGTCGGGTGTTATGGTGCAGTCCGTGGGACGGATTGCTTCGTGGGCATCCTGTGCATCCTTGCCTGTTTTGTAGTAGTTGGGCTTAGATGGAAGATACTCTGCACCGTATTTTTCGCCGATAAATTCTCTCACTGCACTGAGCGCCTCAGTGGAGATACGCATTGAGTCTGTTCGCATGTATGTGATAAGACCCATAGGACCCTTGCCCGGCACATTAACGCCTTCGTAAAGTATCTGTGCCGCGCTCATTGTGCGCTGTGATGTAAAGCCTATCTTACGGCTTGCATCCTGCAAAAGAGTGCTTGTTGTAAAGGGCGGAAGGGGGTGCTTTTTCTTTTCGGAATAAGTAGCCTTTGTAACGGTGTACTCATTGTCCTTTACTGTGTCAAGAATTTTTTGTGCGTCCTTGTCGGAGGTAATTTCCTTTTTCTTGCCGTTTATGCCGTAGTAGCGCGCTTCAAAGGGATGCTTGCCCTTTTCGTCGGTAAGAGCCAATGTAATTGTCCAGTATTCCTTGGGAATAAAGTTTTCAATTTCCTTTTCGCGGTCAACAATCATTTTTGTAACGGCGCTCTGCACTCTGCCCGCGCTAAGCCCTCTCTTAACCTTTTTCCAGAGAATGGGGCTTATTTTATAGCCCACAATCCTGTCAAGCACACGCCTTGCCTGCTGGCTGTTTACAAGGTCAATGTCAATGCTTCTGGGGTTTTTGAGCGATGCAACAACAGCGTTTTTTGTTACCTCGTTGAAGGTAATGCGGCATTTTGACTTTTCGTCAAGCTCCAAAAGCTGAGCTAAATGCCAGCTTATGGCTTCACCCTCGCGGTCAGGGTCGGCTGCCAGATAAATTTTATCGGCACTTTTTGCCGCCTTTTTCATTTTTGCAAGAAGGTCGCCCTTGCCGCGGATGGTGATGTATTTGGGCTCAAAGTTGTCCTCAACGTCAACACCTAAGGTGCTTTTGGGCAAATCCCTTACATGACCGATGGATGCCATGACGGTATAATTCTTGCCTAAATATTTATTTATGCTTTTCGCCTTTGCGGGCGACTCAACTATAACAAGACTTTTAGCCATTCTTATTTCCCCTCTGTCCGGTTGTTCAATTTATATTTATTTCTGAAAGCAAGCTTTATTATGCCCTTAATTTCCATAATTGTCAAGAGCGAAGTTAAGCGTTTTGTGTCCATAAGGGTAAATTCCTGTATTTCCTCGTAGGTTTCTTTTCCCGAATTTAAGGCATTTACCACAGCTTGCTCAAAGGGCGTTAAATGTTTTTGTTCCTGCTCTTTTTTTGGTGTGCTTTTGGGTAAAATTACCTTTTCTTCTGCCTTTGGCTCCTCATAATCCCGTGCTTTGCGGAATTTGTCGGGCTCACGCTCTAAAATCTCGTCGATAACATCCTCCGGGGAAAGAGCAAAGGCTGCGCCGTCACGAAGAAGAGTGTTAACGCCCACGCTGTTTGGGCTGTCGATACTGCTTGGCACTGCAAAAACTGTTTTACCCTGCTCTGTAGCATGTGCTGCCGAAATTAAGGCGCCGCTCTTTTGGGCGGCCTCAACAACCAGCAAGCTGTTGCTTATGGCTGTCATGACGCGGTTTCGTATGGGAAAATTTTCCCTTAAGGGGCCCATTCCCATGGGGAATTCCGACACAATAAGCCCGCCCGATTTGGCAATTTTATCAAACAGCTCCCCGTTTTCCTTGGGGTAGTCAACATCGATGCCTGTGCCGATTACAGCAATAACCTTACCCTTTGCACGCATGGCACCGCGGAGCGCCGCTGTGTCAACGCCCCTTGCTCCGCCCGTTACAACGCAAAGGTTACTTTGGGCAAACCTATGAGCAAAGTCGGCGGCAGTGTTCATGCCGTAAACTGTTGCCTCCCTGCTTCCCACCACTGCTATTTTAACGGGATACTTAAGAAGGCTCACATTCCCTCTTACAAATAAATATGGCGGAGGGTAGGCAATATTCCTCAATTCGTCAGGATAGCTTTCATCCATATATGTAATAATGCCATAACCGGCCTTAAGTGCCTTTTCCACAATGCTGCAGGTTGCAACGGCTTCGTTGGTGGTCATGTCAAGAGTTTTCATTTCTTTTTCAAAGTTATGTGCAAGCATGCTCATTTTCTTTCGGGGTCGGTTTTTTGCAGAAAGCAGGAGCCAGGCTACAGTGTTTTCCATTTTCTCAGTCCTTTTTGTAGGTATTATTCTGTCGCACAAATTCGTACATCATAACTGCGCCTGCAACCGATGCGTTAAGGCTTTCAGCGCCGCCCAGCATGGGGATTGTGACCTTAACATCACAGCGCTTTACTGTATCCAAGGTGAGGCCGTTACCCTCGTTGCCTATGAAAACGGCACAGCTTCCCGTCATGTCGGAGTCAAACAAGTGGCAGGAATTGTCAGAAAGTGCACCTGCTACGGATTTTATGGAATTGCTCTTAAGAAAGCCGAATACAGAGTCGATGTTTTTGTTTCGGATTACCTTTACGGAAAAAAGACTGCTCATAATGCTGCGTGTTACCTTGGGGTTATAAAGGTCAACACAGCCCTTTGTAAGGATAACAGCCTTTGCCCCTGCCGCATCTGCAGTGCGTATGATGGTGCCTGCATTGCCCGGGTCCTGGAGGTTTTCGCATACAACAATAAGGCTGTTTGTATCAAGCTCAATGTCCGAAAAATTATACTCCTCCATAGTGCACACAGCCATAACGCCCTGAGGTGTTACGGTGTCGGAAACGTAGTCAAATATTTTGGGTGCAAGGGTGAACATTTTGTGCTTTTTAAAAACGGACAAATCGTAGCTGCAGCGGTCACTTACAAGGATAAATTCAATCTTTGCGCCCTTCACTGATGCATCGTGCACATTTCTGTAGCCTTCGATGATGAACATGCCTTCCTTGTCGCGGTTTTGCTTAACTGAAAGGCTTTTTGCCAGCTTTACGTATTTATTGTCTCGGCTTGTAATTAACTGTTCCATACCATTTTCTCCTGTACAATATTTGTAGGCAACACAATTTTAATGTATGTCATTAATGCAAAAATCGAGAGGCTGTAAATTACAACCTCTCGTGTTTTCTCTTGATTAAAGAGCAGCCTTAGCTGTTTCTACAAGCTTTGTGAATGCAGCTGCATCGTTGATAGCGATTTCGGAAAGCATCTTTCTGTTGATTTCAACATTTGCCTTCTTTAAACCGTTCATGAACTTGGAATAGTTGATTCCGTTCATCTTGCAAGCAGCGCTGATTCTTGTGATCCAAAGTCTTCTGAAATCTCTCTTCTTGAGCTTTCTACCTACATATGCATAGGTCATAGACTTCATAACAGCCTGGTTTGCTGTTCTGTAAAGCTTACTCTTACCGCCACGGTAACCCTTAGCAAGCTTTAAAACTTTTTTATGATGTTTTCTGGTGTTAAGTGCACCTTTTACTCTAGCCATTAGTTAATCCTCCTATCAATTATTTGTAAGGTATAAGCTTCTTGATAACTTTTGCGTTAGGAACGGAAGCGTAACCGCCTTTTCTGAGTCTTCTCTTTCTCTTAGTGTCCTTCTTGTTGAGAATGTGACTTCTGAAAGCTTTAGCTCTCTTTACCTTGCCGCTCTTAGTAAGACTGAAGCGCTTAGCAGCAGCTCTGTGTGTCTTTATTTTAGGCATAATACCTCTCCTCTCATAATCTTTGTGATTTATTTTTCACGCCATATGGCGATGAAGTCTTATTTTTTAGGCGATAAGAACATCGCCATGTTTCTGCCTTCAAGCTTGGGCTTCTTGTCAACAACGCCAACCTCACTGCAGCCCTCTGCGAACTTGTTAAGCAGCTCTTCACCAACTGCACTGTGGTGAACCTCTCTGCCGCGGAAACGAACTGTAACCTTAACCTTGTCGCCGCCCTTAAGGAACTTAACGGCATTTCTGAGTTTTGTTTCAAAATCGTGTGTATCAATGGAAGGTGAAAGTCTTACTTCCTTTGTGTCCACTACCTTCTGGTTTTTACGGTTTTCCTTTTCGCGCTTAGCTTCTTCGAACTTGAACTTACCGTAGTCCATAATTTTGCAGGTAGGAGGAGTTGCCTTAGGCGCAATAAGCGCAAGGTCCATATTTTCCTTTGCAGCAACCTCTAATGCGTCCTTAATGGACATGATACCCAGCTGGCTGCCGTCCTTGCCTATTACTCTGACTTCCTTTTCACGAATTTCTTCGTTTATCAACAATTCCTTACTGATAAAAAACACCTCCGAATTTTTTTGAACAAAACAAAAAATACGATGAAAACCCAATTTCACCGCACTCAAATAAATTACCGGTACTTTTCCGGTTACATTATTAACCCCAGCCGCATTTCGCTTGAGGTGAGAAGCGGTTACTTCTGCTTTATTCCCGCATATGATACCATAACTTTCCCGCCATGTCAATACCTTTTTTAAAAAAATTTAATGATATTCGCTCTGCGAATGATATTAACCTTTGGTTCATTCAGGTAGAAAAATCAAAGATTTGCGCCCCAAGAGCACATTCACGCTTCGCTCACAGCACATCGCAAATCCACCGAAATGCGTCTGCATATCACGAAATCGCAAGATTTCATATCATGGCAATGCCATATCATGCACATTGTGCATATCATCAAAAAAATTGCCTCACATTTTTATTGCATTTCCTTTTTTCCTGTTATATAATAACTGTAATTTGGACTTTTATATTGAAAGGACTTGATTTGATGAATAAGGAATTGTTGTCAATACTCGAAAAAAACAGCCGTATAACTCCCGCTGAAATCGCCGTTATGCTCGGCACAACGGAAGAAGCGGTAAAGGAAGAAATAAAAAAGCTTGAAAGTGACAAAATTATCCTCGGCTACCGCACACTCATCAACTGGGAGCAGGTTGACAAGGACACAATCAAGGCATATATTGAGCTTAAAATAACACCTCAGGCGGCAAAGGGCTTTGACCGCGTTGCAGAAAAGATTTATAAATACCCCCAGGTAAAGAGCCTTACCTTAATGAGCGGCGCTTATGACCTCCTTTTAGAGGTTGAAGGCGAAACACTCCGTGACGTGGCAATGTTCGTTTCCGAAAAGCTTTCGCAGATGGATTCTGTTATTGCTACAACAACTCATTTTGTGCTCAAAACGTATAAGAAGGAAAACGTTATTTTCCAGCATCCCGACAAAGATCCCAGAGAGGTTATTACATTATGATGAACTACGATAACATTCTGTCAAAGAAGGCCTCCTGTATCCCTCCGTCGGGCATAAGGAAGTTTTTTGACATAGTAAGTGAAATGAAGGACGCTATTAGCTTGGGCGTTGGCGAGCCTGACTTTGTAACCCCCTGGCCCATCCGCGAGGCAGGTGTAACAAGCCTTGAAAAGGGCAGAACGCACTACACCTCCAACGCAGGCACAATGGAATTAAGAGAGGAAATTTCCCGTTACGTTAACCGCAAGTACAATCTTAACTATAATCCCAAAAACGAAATTATAGTTACAGTAGGCGGCAGCGAAGCCATTGACATAACACTCCGTGCTCTTTTAAACCCCGGCGACGAGGTTTTAATTCCTGAGCCGAGCTTTGTGTGCTACAAGCCCTGCACAATCCTTGCAGGCGGCGTCCCCGTGCCCATTGTGACAGAAGAGAAGGATAACTTCCGCCTTACAAAGGAAAAGCTTCTGGAAAAGATTACGGACAGGACAAAGGTTTTGATTCTGCCCTTCCCCAATAACCCCACAGGCGCTATTATGGAAAAGGAAGATTTAGAAGCAATTGCCTCTGTGCTCCGTGATACAAACATAATTGTTTTATCCGACGAAATTTATTCCGAGCTTACATACAACGGCAAGAAGCACGTTTCCTTTGCATCTATCGACGGCATGTGGGAGCGCACCGTTACAATAAACGGCTTTAGTAAGGCATTTGCCATGACAGGCTGGAGATTAGGCTACCTTGCGGCACCTGCACCACTTTGCTCTGTTATGTACAAAATCCACCAGTATGCAATTATGTGTGCGCCCACAACAAGCCAGCTTGCGGCTGTTGAAGCGCTCAAAAATTGCGATGGTGACGTTGAAAACATGTGCAAGGAATACAACCAGCGCAGACGAGTGTTGGTTGACGGCTTCAGGAAAATGGGGCTTTCCTGCTTTGAGCCCGAGGGTGCATTTTACGTGTTCCCCAACATTTCGTCCTTAGGCTACAGTAGTGAGGATTTTGCAAAGAAGCTTTTAGAGGAGGAAAAGGTTGCAGTTGTTCCCGGCACGGCATTCGGCGAATGTGGCGAAGGCTTTGTGCGCTGCAGCTATGCTTATTCAATTGAAAGCATTCAGGAAGCCTTGAAGAGAATAGGCAACTTTGTTGAAAGACACAAAAAATAATAATGAAACGTAAAACGGCACAGGATTACTCCTGTGCCGTCAGACTGTAGAAAAACCTATTTTTAAGCACAATCGCGAAGGGTTCGGGAAAGAAGGTTTCCCGAATGAAATAGGCAGGGTGATCGCATTACCCTGCCGAAAGTGCCGATTTTAGGGGGGGCTCGCAAGCCCCTTGCACGAGAAATCGGCACTTTGTTCCTCAAAAAATCATAGACAAAAAATATTGCCACCTGCAATATTTTTTGTTGCGTGTCGACTTTTTTCGACACGCCGACGGCACAGGATTAATCCTGTGCCGTTTCTTTTTCCTCTTCAATCATTTTAAGAAGAGCATCTGTGTCATCTAATTTTTCCACATCGCGGTAGGTATAGCCTGCCACGGTGGGGTCGAAGCCGCAAAGGGGCTTCATTTCGCAGTAGGTGCAGGCGTTCTTTGTGGGGCTTACCTTACTCACACCGCCCAGTATTTCGCTGCAGAGCTTTTTTACCGTGCGCTTTGCGTGCTTTGAAATGGAGGCAAATTCGCTCGCCGTTGCAACCTTTGAGTGGGTGTCAAAAACACCCTTTGAGGTTATTTTAACGGGGATAACGGTGCTACCCTGAGCGTAAGATGCATCCATTGCCGAAAGAATGTCACTATCCTCAAGAACTAAGCCATCCATGCGGAGCTTTTTCATAACCTCTTTTTCGTAGCTCTCCTCGTCACGTGCCGCGCTGCGGTCAATAACGGGCTCGTCAATTTTAAAGTAAAGCATGCCTGCAGGGTGGTAGTTGCCGTTTTCGCAGATGGTTGTAAGGTAAACTGCATGCTGCAAATCCATGCCGTGATAAATGTTTGAAAGTGAAAACTTTTTCTCCCCTGACTTATAGTCAATAATGCGTACAAAGCTGCCACGCTGTGTTTCAAGAATGTCACAGCGGTCAACCCTGCCACGCAGTAGTGCCTTTTGTCCGTTAGGAAGGTCAATTGTAAGGGGCTTGAAGTCGCCGTTTTTGTCGAACACAATTTCGTAGCCCAAGGGCTCAAAGGTGCCCTTTTTCATGTGCTCGCTGAGCACAGTTACACTGCGCTTTGCAATGCGCTTAAGCCTTATAAAAAGGTTTCTTACCCTTGGCGAGGTTTCAAGCATATGACCATTGAGCCCCTTTAAGAGCTCCATTGTAATTTCTTCCGTCTTTTGGTCTATATATGCCTTGTCAACATCACGCCAGGTGCGGTTATCGTCACGAAGCCCCTTGCCGAAAAGGTCAACAAACTCGTGCAGAAAGGTGCCGCTGTCTGCCGCAGTAACCTGCAGCTCGCGTCGCTCCTTAAGTCCCAAGGTCACCTTTGCAAAGTAGGAAAAGGGGCACTTTACATACCTTTCAAGGTTTGAAACGCTTGTTTCAATGCCATCGCCGTAGCGTGCACGGATAAGCTCTTCTCGGATAAACTCCGTTCTGTTTTCAAAGGTGGTGTTCCTTTCAATTTCCTTAACCCTGTCACGCCAGATGGGCGTTTCCTTATAGTAGTCAAGTGCTGTGAGCCACTCGTCGCCCACAGCCTCTCCTTTGCGTGCTTTTGAATATGCCACTACAAAGTTTTCGTAGGTGCTCTTTGCACTGCCGATGAGGTTAAGCACGTCTGTGTCCTTAAGCTCATCACTTAAAGTGCACAAGGGAAAAACCCTTTTAATGCGTTTTATTATGGTGGAGGGGTTTGCGCCGTCCTTGCCTGCGCTGTAGCTTACAAAAAGGCGCTCTGTAGCACAACTAAGTGCACTGTAAACTAAGCTTTCCTCCATGTATGCCTTGCCCAATGTGTCGGGCGGAAGCTCAATACCGTACATGGCCAGCTCAAGCCTGTCCGCGTTTGTGAAAACGCCCGTGTCCTTGGGCACCGCAGGGAAAACGCCCTCGGCAGCACCTAAAATGATAACAGCCTTTGCGCCGTGTCCGCGGGCACGGTCAATGCTGCCCACGCATACGCAGTCGGTGTTTGAGGGTATAACGCCAATCTCAACGCTTTCTATGCCTGCACTTAAAACAGTCATGAACTCGTCTGCAGTAAGTGTCTTTTCAGAAAAGGCATCGTCAAAGCATTCCAGGGTGCCAATCAGCATGTCGTACACCTGGCGTGTACGCTGTGCCTGGTCGCCCTCGCCCTTTTCCATAAGGGCTGCGGCAATGGCGTTTATTTTTTCTTCAAGGCCACATTCCTCCATAAACTCGTAAAAAGCCACGGCAAATTCCCTGCCTGTGTGAGTGCCCTTGATTTTCTTTTCCAGATTGATAAGAGGCGCTGCAACAGCACGCCTTGCCCTGTTAATTCTTTCGAGGTACTCAAAATCAATCTCCTCTGCCTTAACCGAGGAGGGCATGCTCCAGTCCTCGTCCCTTTTCCAGTCCCTGCCTTTTACGCCTGATGCCAAGGCATAGTTTTCCAATTCGCATGCCGATATGTGGTTAACAGGCGAAAAGGCAGTTTTCATATATGCGAAAACATCGCTGTTTTTCCAGCCCCGTGACACAACCCTTATGGCACTGAGAGCAAAAATTGCCGCCGCAGAGGTTGAAAGGGGTGTTTTTTTGTCCATAAACAGCGGTATGTCAAAGCTTTCAAAAACACGTGACAGGCTTTTTTCGTAGGGCTCCATTTCGCGGGCAACAATAACAATGTCGCGGTAGCGGTAGCCCTCGGTGCGGCAAAGCCTTTCAATCTCGCTCGCCGCCTTTACACATTCGCCGTATTCGTCCCTTGCGCGGTGCACGTGCACCTTGTCGGTTGCATGGGGGTAAATTTCGTCCTCGTCAAAAAAGCTTTTTTCCAGGGCTTTCGCCTCGTCCGTTGCGGTGTACATGGCACCCTTAAGCTCCGTTATGCCGCCAAAGGTGAAGCCCTTGTCACGGCAAAGCTTTTCAAGCCTCATTTTTGTTCTTTGAGCAGTTACAAATTCGTCGCCGTCGCCTGCTGCACAAAGGGCAACCGTAACGGAATTGCTCTTTCTGAGCATACGCTCAATAACCGCGTATTCCAATGGCGTGAACGCCTGGAAGGAGTCTATAAAAATGTCTTTCCCACGAAGATAATCGCTCTCGTCAATATTTTTGCACAAGCCCTCCAGCAAATCGTCGCTGTCGCGGTAGCCCGACTTAAGGAAGTCGTCATAGCTACGCGCTATGAGCATACAGTCGTTAAGCTTTTTCTTAAGGAGCGGGTTTTTGGTATTATCCATTGCCCGTCTTAATTTTTCCTCGGTTATGCCGTACTGCTTGAAGGTTGTTATGATAACAGCCGCCTCCTGAGCCATTTCACCGCGGCGTGCACTGCCCCCGAAAAGGCTTAAGGAGGGTGCAAGACGGCGCACAATGTCGCCAAGCACCATAACACGTGACGCACCCGACAGATTTTCGCCCATGCCTGAGCCGTAAAGCTCTTCAAAGTAATAGGCAAGCCGACGGAAGCTGTAAACCGAGGGGTAACCCATACCGCTCATGCCGAAAACCTCTGTAATAAGCTTTTCTGCGGAAAAGCTGTACTGCTCGGGTACGATGTATATTGCATTTTCACTTTTTTTCATGGCAGAGAGCATTTCCTGTGTTTTTCCGCCACCGCTCCGAGAGGTAATTATTCTGAGCATTTCTTTCGTTTCCTTCTCACTTTTTTAAGCATTTCCTTTTCCTTATCTGTAAGCTGTGCCTTTTTTATAAGGTCGGGGCGCTTTAATTTTGTTCGTACGAGGCTTTGCTCGCGCCTCCACGCCTCAATATTTGCATGATGCCCGCTCAAAAGCACCTCGGGCACCCGTCTTCCCATAAATTCCACGGGGCGTGTATACTGGGGGTATTCCAGAAGTCCGTCATAATGGCTTTCAATCTCCATAGTTTCATTGGAGTCAAGCACACCCTCCAGCATTCGGCTTGTGGCATCGATAACAATCATTGCGGGAAGCTCGCCACCTGTTAAGACATAGTCCCCTACAGAAATTTCCTCGTCAACAATTTCTTCAATAATTCTTTCGTCAACACCCTCGTAGTGACCGCAAAGGAGCACAACGTGCTCCTTGGTGGCAAGTTCACGCGCCTTCTGTTGGTTAAACACATTGCCCTGAGGCGACATGTACACAACGTAGGGCTTTACATCCGTGCATATAGACTTATACGCCTTGTATATGGGCATAGGCTGCATAACCATGCCGCCCCCTGCACCATAGGGATAGTCATCCACACGGCGGTAGTTGCCCTCGGAAAAGTCGCGTATGTTTACATATTCGGTTTCAATAATGCCCTTTTTCAGGGCTCTGCCTATAATGCTTTCACCTAAAACGCTTTCAAACATTTCGGGAAAAAGCGTCAATACCGAAAACTTCATATTGTTCTCCTGTTTTATTCATATCAAACAAACTCGCAAGCGAGTTTGTACCAAACCTATTCCCTATTCCTTATTACTCATTCCCTCAAATAAGTCCTTCGATGGGTGTAATGAATATCTTCTTTTCCTCAAGGTCAACCCTATTAACAAAAGCGTCGCACTTGGGGATTAAAATTTCCTTATCGCCCTTTTTAATAACAAGAAGGTTCTGTGCCGCTTTTTCCTGTATGTCGGAGACCAAACCAATCTCTTCGCCGTCCACTGTTACAGCACTAAGACCAATCAAATCAATGAGATAATATTCACCCTCGGGAAGAGCTGGAAAATCCTCTCTTTTAGCATAAAGATACACATTTTTCATTCTTTCTGCGGCGGTCATGTCCTCAATGCCCTCAATTGTAACAAGGATGCAGTTCTTTCCCTCTCTTACAGAATTTATATTGTAGGTGTTTTCCTTTTTGTCGTAAAGGGTTTTAACCTTTTTGAAAAACATGGGCGAATCCGCATAATGCAGCGCCTTCATTTCGCCCTTTACGCCGTGAGTGTTTATAATTTTCATAATTTCAATCATTTGTAGCCCTCCCAAAACACTTTTCTTAATTATACGACAATTTCCCATTTATTGCAATACGCACTTAAAATTTATAAACACAGCACAGATATCTCTATCCCACAACCAACCGCTATAGTGTCAGCATCATTCTGCACTTTGCATTCTGCACTTTGCACTTTCTTTGCCTTCCATCATTTCTCTTATGGCGAGCATGGAGTAGTCAATCTTGAGCATTTCGTCGGCACAACGCTTTAAAAGCGCCACACTTTCCTTTGCACTCACGTCCTTTTTGTACTTCAGCTGATGCTCGCAGGATGCCCAGGAGTTCATGACCATTGTGCGTATCTGCACCTCGGCAATAACGTGCTTTGTTTCGCCGTTATACAGAACAGGAGTTTTAATTATCATATGGTAGCTTCTATAGCCGTTCTCCTTAGGATTTTTTATGTAATCCTTAACCTCTATCACCTCAATGTCGCTCATATGTGAAAGCTTTTTTGCCATTAAATAAACATCGTCGATATAAGGGCATATAATCCTGAGTCCTGCCGCATCGTAAAGGTTTGTAAGGGCAGAGTGGCAATCGGTTTCCATTCCACGCTTTTTAAGCTTTGCCTTCATGCTTTCGGGGCTTTTTATGCGGTATCGAACATTGTCGGTAAGCTTTCTTTCACCGCGCACCTCTCGCCGCGAATCAATCTCGTGAATTCTCTCCAAAAGCTTTTCAATAACAGCTTCAATATAAAACAAATTTTCGCCGTAGTAGTCAAAATATACGCTTTGTGTTACTTCTTTGAGCATTTTTCATTTTCCTTCCATTAAAATAAAGTCAACATTCTATTATATGCCTTCTTTCAGTTTAATATTACTGTTTTTTTATTAAGCGCATAGAGAAAGGATATTAACTTTCTGAAAAATACTTTTTAACAAATTATATATTCTTACATGTACAAAAAACAGTGAAGTTTTAACCTTTCGGTTAAAGTGAAGTTGTAGCATGCTACAGTGAAGTTTTGTACTGCGTACAAAGTGAAGTTAAGTTTGCACCCCAAGAGTACTTCCTCGCTTCGCTCAGGGCGCCACTTCGGCGAAGCCGAAACTTCACTACGAAGTAACTTCACTGCCTCAGGCAACTTCACTTGCCCTTTGGGCAAACTTAGTTGTTCTATTAAAAACATAACCCCGAAGAATTTTATTTCTTCGGGGTTATGTTTTTAATAGAACAGTATATCCTCATATGTAGGCATGGGCCAGAAGTCCTTGCCCACCATGGGCTCAATTGCATCTGCGTAGCCGCGCACCTCTTCTGCCAGAGGAAGCACCACATCATGCATATATTTTGCGCCCTCCATAACATTCATCGCTTCTGCCTTTTCCACTTCAACCTCAAACTTTGCGGTGGTGGCATAAAGCTTTTCAAAAAGGGGCTTTATTCTGTAAATCATGTCTGTTTCAACAACAGCGTCAAGACCAAGCCCGCTCATGGATTTAACCGCACCTGCCAGGTATGTAAGGTACTTGCTCACCGCAGGAATAATTTCCTTTTTAGCCATGTCAAGCATTGTGAGGCATTCGTAGTTATTGATTTTAAAATACTTTTCCATGCGGATTTCGTAACGGCTTTCAAGCTCCGCACGTGTGTACACGCCCAGGGTTTCAAAAAGCTTTACGCTTTCCTCCTTGGTATATTCTCCGTAGGATTCGATAGAGCTCTTCAAGGCAGGCAGTCCGCGTCTTTCGGCTTCCTTTGCCCACTCCTCGCTGTAGCCGTTGCCGTTGAACACAATCCTGCCGTAGTGAGCCTTTATAAGCTCACGCACAACCTTGAACGCCTCTGTCTTGGGGTCAGCCTTTCCCTCAATCCTGTCGGCAATGCGCTTTAAGCTGTCTGCAACAATTGAGTTGATAACCGTGTTGGGGCCTGCAATGGATGCGGAGGAGCCAACAGTTCTGAACTCGAACTTGTTGCCCGTAAATGCAAAGGGACTTGTTCTGTTTCTGTCTGTGTCGTCGCGCTTGAAGGCAGGGATTGTGGATGTGCCCAAATCAAGTGTGCCGCAGTCAAGGTCAACAGACTCGTCGCCTGTTATAATGCTTTCGCAAACCTTGTCAAGAGCATCGCCTAAAAACATTGAAATAACGCAGGGAGGCGCCTCGTTACCGCCCAAGCGGTGGTCGTTTGACGCGTTGCCCGCACTTGCTCGCAAAAGACCGCCGTGAAGGCTTACAGCCTCCATTGTAGCAGCTAAGAACACCAAGAACTCAATGTTGTGAACAGGGTCCTTGCCGGGCTTTAAAAGGTTTCTGCCTGTGTCGGTGGAAACAGCCCAGTTGTTATGCTTGCCCGAGCCGTTAAGACCCTTGAAGGGCTTTTCGTGCAGTAAGCATACCAAGCCGTAATGGTCGGCACACTTCTTGAGTGTTTCCATAACCATGTAGTTTGCATCAACTGCCGTATTTGCAGAGCTGTACACGCATGCCAGCTCATGCTGACAGGGGGCAACCTCGTTATGCTTTGTCTTTGCGAAAATACCAAGCTTGTAAAGCTCCTTGTCAACCTCTTTCATGAAAAGGGCAACGTTTTCCCTAAGGGAGCCGTAGTAGGCATCGTCCATTTCCTGACCCTTGGGTGCAGGAGCGCCGAAAAGTGTTCTGCCCGTAATTTTAATGTCCTTTCGTCTCTCAACGTGCTCCTTGGACACTAGGAAGTATTCCTGCTCGGGGCCAACCGTTGCAATAATTTCCTTTGTTTCCTTATCGCCAAGAGCTCTTAAAACCCTCAGTGCTTCCTTTTCCAAGGCTTCGCAGGAGCGCAGAAGGGGTGTTTTTTTATCAAGTGCTTCGCCTGTGTAGGAACAGAACGCCGTGGGAATGCAAAGTGTAACGCCTGCCGCATCCTCCTTCAAAAACGCAGGGGAGGTTGTGTCCCAGGTGGTGTAGCCGCGCGCTTCAAAGGTTGCACGGATACCGCCCGAAGGGAAACTCGACGCATCGCTCTCGCCCTTTATGAGCTGCTCGCCCGTAAATTCCATAATAGCCTTGCCCGTTTTGGGGTCGGGGTTTATGAAAGCATCATGCTTTTCTGCCGTAAGACCTGTGAGGGGCAAAAAGAGATGTGTGTAGTGTGTTGCACCCTTTGCCATTGCCCAAGTTTTCATTGCCTCGGCAATTTCGTCTGCCGCACTCTTTGACAGGGGACCTCCGTTCTTGAATTCTGTGTATGTCTTATCCGAAAGCATTTCACGCATAACATCGTCACTAAATACGTTACAACCGAAATACTCACCTAAGGGTTTTTCATTTATCATAGTAAATCCTCCCGTCGGAAACTTTTACATAACTATATACTATATTTAAACATATTTTATAAGTAAAATCAAGAAATAAATGAAACAAAAAAGGGCAGCTTGTGTACTGCCCTTTTGTATATTATTCAATTACCCGCATGCCTTCCCCTTGAGGGGAAGGTGTCAACCGCAGGTTGACGGATGAGGTGTTATTCAATTACCCAGTTTACATAGCCCAAGCTACCGTCGCTCTGGCAGAAGCCATCTGCGGTTTTTGTAAGGTAAAGTCCGCTGTGTCTTAACTGAAGCTTATAGGAGCCGTTGCCGTTGTTTACGAGCTTAAAGTGCTGGTTGGTGCCGCCTGTTACAGAGTAAAGAATTGCACTTGCGCCGTTTTCAACACTGCCGCCGGAAATGTCGAACACCTTGCCTGTTTCCTTGTCCATGATGAGGTAGTAGTCCTTATCCACGGGAACAAGCTTCCAGGTGTTGCCCTCTTCGTTAAGCATAAGACCTTCGCCCTCAACAAATGCGAGCTTTTCGCCTGTTGAATGAAGGGAAAGTGTCTTAATTCCTTCATAAGGAATTCTGTCTTCATAGTATAAATTCCATCCGCTTGCATCTTCGCAAACTTCAAGCTTTTCGTTAATGCAAAAGCCTGTTGCAGCATCAATCATGTTTGTGAAGTTGTATCCTTCAACCCTCTTAAATCCGATTTTGCTGCCCGCTTCACCCAAAGTGAGCTTTCCGTTTTCAACACAAATATATCTTCCTGTAGCCTTGTTTCTGAATGTACCCCACATATCATCCTGGGAGTACACTTCCCACAGCTGCCAATCCTTTGCCGCAGCCTTTTCCTCTGCCAGCACAAGTGTTCCGTTTTCGTCAGTAAGATACTTGCCCGCAAACTTAACGGTTGCTATCTGACTGCTCGTTATTGCATCTGCCACGTTTTCAACAGCTTCGCATTCGTCCTTGTAGTCACTGTAGAACTCGCTGTCAACTCTGTACAAAAGTGCCTTATATGCCTTTGCACGAGCAGGGTATGTGTTTTCAATAGCTTTTACTCTCATATCGTCGCCGCGTGCAAGAAGGTAAAGGCGTGAATATTCAGCCAGATCCTCCCAGCGGTTTGTGTTGCCGTAGCCTGTTACGGGCACCATGTCCTGAGCGATTGCTCTGTACCACACGTTATTGTCCTGTCTGCCGTTGTCCATAACGTGACCAAGCTCGTGTGCAAACATCTGCACCATGTTGTTAACGTCGCCGCGGTAGCCTGTGTTATTCCAGATTGTGCCGTCGCCGCCGTTCCAGGAGGAGGTGTTCATGCTTGTGTACACAAATCTCCACAAGCACTTTACAATGGGCATCTCAAAGCAAGCCACCGCTTCGCCCACTGTAGCAGCGTATTCCTCGTCGTTATCGTAGGGGGAAATGTACTGCATAACGTGACTTTCGCCTGTCTCGGTATCTGTAATTGTTACGTTATAAAGTCTGGGTGCTTCCTCGGGAATACCATGCCAGGACTGCCATGCACCCTCTTCAATGCCAACATATTCAACCTTGATTTCTCTCTTGAGCTTTGTAGCCATGCTTCCGTACATTAAGCTTGTGGGCTCAACAGTAAAGCATTCTTCCACAAAGGCTACCTGCTCCTCGTAGGAAAGGTTGAAATAGTCACGCTCGATAATCATCTTTTCAACCTGGTCGTATGTAAGAAGGTTAAACTCACCGCCCGACATTAAAAAGTCGTAAAGACGCTTGTAACGGTAGTCGGAAAGGCTCTTGGCAGCATCGCTCTCGAGCATTTTTTCAACCATTGGCTCAAACTCGCCCACAACAGTAAGCTTCCATACCTGGTTTAATTCCTCGTTCTTTGCTTCCTGTGTGATAGCGCCGTCTGTTTCTGTCACGTAAAGGTTAGAGTATGCCGACTTTATGTAATAGCCGCCCTCAGCCTCTTCAAGAAGCCATCTCTGGTTATTTGCGCCTGTACTGGTCCACTGAATGATAGTAACGCCCTCATCCATGGAGGCGCTATTTACGTCAGCTGCAAGGTCTCCGGCACCTACAAAGGCATAGCTTCCGCCTAAAAACGCCTTAAATCTCCACTCTGTGGCAGTATCATTTACACAAAGTGCCTTGCCGCGCTCTGTGCCCGAGGGCGAAAGATAGCCGTTTTCGTTTTCGATAGTACAGATTTTGTTTGTAAAATCTGTAGCTTCCTCTGCCATAACGGGTGCTATGGTGCATATGCTGAAAGCCATAACCACAACCATCAGGACTGACAAAATTTTTTTCATAATTCCACAACCTTTCTGTATATATAATACATTTTATAATTGCAGAAAAATTTTGTCAACCCTATTATTCTGCCACTGCGTAATCCAGTACCATATTGCATGGAATAATGTTTCTTGTAAGGCGTCTCACAACACTGTTGTCCTCGTTCAGTGAGGTGCGTACCGTCAATGTATTTGTGTCCCTTTGGTATTCAATGGTTGTAGCTGAGGGCTTCAGCCATATGCCGATATACTCCTTCAGCACCTCCAGCGTGGTAACACTATAGCGCCTGTGCAGTGTGATTATGTCATCTTCATTATAAAAATTTCCGTAGCGCTTTTTAAGAAAGTCATAATGGTCAGATATTGAAACCAGCTTTATGTAATTGAGCACCCATGTACCGTCGTAGCAGTATCTGTTCATTACGCTTTTCTGCCACTCAGCCAGAGCTGCTATCTCCTTAAAATCCGCCAGAAAGTCGGGATATTTCACCATGTGCTCAGTCTTCATTTATATACACTTCCCCCACTATCTGATGCTCGCCGAGAATAAGACGGCTTATTTCGCCGTTGATTGACGTAACCTTAACATCCTTTATCTCTTCGCTGATATCAAAAATAACATCCTCAATGAGCCTGTTCCACACAATAATGTTATCCGCACTATCCCAGAGTGGGTTAAGTTCTTTGACGGCTTTTTTCACCAAGGGGCGTGCAGTACGCATATAAAGCTGCGGCACAGCACCGCCGTTTATTTCAACCGTTATGTGAACATCCACTTTCTCAACGGTGCCCACCTCGACACTGTGCCCTATAGGCACTACACCGTAGCCCATGCCCGAATGCTCCGCAGGGTCAAGGTATTCCTTTACGTAATTAATCAGCTCATCGCTTGCCATGTTGTACTCGTTGTCCGTAATAACAACCTTAACAGTGCCTGCCCCCTCGGGCACGGGCACAACCTTTATGCCGCCCACGCCCAAAAGAGAGTGTATGGCGTCCTTATAGTAGCTCACGTTTCCCATGCACACAGGGCACACAAGCCTTTCAAGGTATCGCCTGCGGAGGCTTTCGTCGTCCTCCTCTTCACTGCCCTTAAGAATTATGGCTGTAATGCTCAGATTAAGCGCTGCGCCGTTTGCGGGCAAAACCTCGCCAAGGTAGCTGTTGCCCTCCATTCCTGCCGTGTTACACTGGGCAACATAGTAGCCGTCCTTCACCTCTGTTATGGTGTAGGTAAGCTCACCGCCCTGCACCACATCGCCCGCATAAAGCCCCTCGTCGCCCTCGATTTTAACCAGGGCATTGACCTTTCCCAGTCTTTCAAGCCCCAGTATGGCAACACTTTTGTCAAGCCAGCTACCCGTTGCGCTTACGCCGTAGGCATTTTCCTCAAGTATTGCCAGCTCCTCGTAAAGCTCTGCAATGCTCATTGCGGTAACGCTCTTTACAAGGTGCACCAGTGTTCCCTCTCGTGTGTCCATATCATGGGGAAAATAGCTTGAATAGCTGTTCATTATATCCTCATAGGTTTTCTTACTGACCATCTGCCACCTCAATCTCACTTTCTATTGCCCCGTAAATGGACAAAACTCTGAAACTCACAATCATTTTTGTTCCACGCCTTTCAAAGCTGAAATTATCAACTGCCTTTATTCTTTCGTCGCACTCTAAGCTGTCGCACACGGCATTTTTCAGCCTGCCCATTGCCTTCTCATACCCCTCCGTGAAAACAGAGCTGTAGTCAGTTCCGTAGGAGTGGGAAAAGGCAGGGTATTTATACCTTTCTGTCGTAAGCGCCATTCTCACCGCCTGCTCCAAGGCTTCCTTTCCGTCAATTATCTCGCCTATGCGCTTTTTTTCAAAATCTATTTTAAAGGCTTTGTAAAACTTAACCTCCTGCGCTATTTCTTCAATACTGTTCTCCGGCAGCATTCAACCCCTCCTTACAGTTTACCTATCACAGCATAGCCGCCTCCGCCGCTTTTTCTCATAACAATAACCTCATCACCCGCGCTGAGCCCCTTGTTTATAACCACTGTCCTCTCGTAAACTCCAAGCTTTATCTCTTCCTCTCTGTAGGTAAGATGCTCCGGCACATACAAAAGCTCCGCAGGTATTTTAATCTCGCCTATTGTAATTTTTACAGGGTCGGTGCCCGTCACCACACCCAGCATCACATCGCAGGGCACACTTGTCTCCCATGCATCCATGGAGCACTGCTTAATAGCCTCTGCAAGGTTCATTCTACCTCACTCCCGTCTACATATAAATCTGTCCGATAGAAATTGTTCTTAAAGGTGTGCACCGCCCGCTTTATGCGCACATAGCCGTCAAAGGCAAGATCGCCCATGACCATTTTCAGCATCACAGAGCACCCGGGGACAAACCGCACATCCCCCTCTACCCTCTTAAGCACAATGGTGCGGTTAATTCTGTTGTATTCGTCCAAAAGTATTTTCCCCTCGGAATAGGCGCGAGCAGGGTCGGTTGCCTTTTTTGTAAGTATCAAGGTGCCCCATCGGTCCATTGTCTCCTTGTCTGTAAAGGTTGTAACTTCCCTCAGGTTAAGCCGTTTTGTGTCGCTGTAGAGCTGTACCATATTGTACACATCACGGTCAATGGTGTCGCTGTAGATGAAATTTTCAGCCTGGGAGGGGTCAATAAGCACATCGAGCACAAGCTCTTTTTCGTCCTTAAGATTAAGCTTTCCGCCGTCGTCGTAGAGAATATATCTTCTTCCGGATATGCGCCTTGTTTCCGCGCAGGCCTTTTTCACAACATCAAGCAAGCTCACATTGTCTGCCGCAACGGGCGAAAGAAGGGTATCGGACAAGTCAACCTCTCCTATGTGCAGTGCACATTCATCACCAATCTTTCGCACAATTTCACTAAGGCTCATGCTGCCGCGTGTGTAGCTTCGGCGGTTTTTCATGTATCGGAGCTGGTCGTAGCACTCAACCTTTATAAGACCCTTTTTATCTCTCGACTTTGAAAACACGTACCCGTAAAAAAGCACCTCTCCGTCATACTTTACGCTCACCGCATCGCCCTGATTAAAACTGATAACCTCGTCCTTCAGAAGGTGAAAGGTCAGGCGTGACGCGCAGAATTCCTCCTTGTCAATCACTACGGTGTCCACCGCGAACACCTCGTAAACCTTAAGAGCGCTCTTTATGTAAATTTTCAGCCTGCTCTCTTTTGTTTCTACATCAAAAACCTCGCGGTATGTGCTTTTGTCAAACTTGTTTTTGTTTTTTATAATCGTCACGCAAACTACTCCCTCAGCTTCAACTGCTGACCCGTATAAATTGTATAGGGCTTCTTTATGGAATTAATCTCGGCAAGATACACATACCTTGCCCCGTCGCCGTAAAAGCGCTTGCTTATAAGCCACAAGCTGTCGCCCTGTTGCACTCTGTAGGTTTCAGGCAGGGTATAGCTATCCTCTTTTCTTACGTATTCGTCCTTTTGTGTAATGGTTTTTGTACTCACGCTTCTGTGCTCGCGCAGCACAACGCTCACTAAAATATCGGGCGAATTTTCCGCATCCTCCACAACCGAAATTTTTTCAATCAGCACCTTCATGCTGGTAAGGTACACAACCTCACTGCCTGCATAGCTTCGGTACAAATCGAAGCTCACGGGCTCGTTTTCATCCGCAATATGGTTTAAAAGCTCAACGTAGTATTCTCCGTCGCAGTATTTAACCTCGTAATGTGCAAAGGGATACTTTTTCATGGGCAGCAAAAGCTCAAAGGAAATTTTCTTAAGCCCTCTGCCGCCGCTTCTGTTCACCCTGCTTCCGTCAACTAAAGCATAGGTTTCGTTTTCAATTTCGGTCTGGGTAACAATTTTTCCGGGTGCCACGGGAAAAAGCACATTGTCAATATAAAGCATATACATTTTTTACGCACCCCGCCTTTCGTTGTAAATATCCACCGCCGCAATAATAAAAGCAAGCTCGTTTCTGCTCATCTTTATAAATTCCGACGGTCTCATGCCTAAATTGTGAAGGCACCAGTAGGCATAAACAGCCTGACCGTCACCTTCACAAATCAGTTTTTTGCTTCATCCACCTTGTCACTTAGCTTCACATCAAAGCCGTTCATTTTCTGCACAAACCTCAAAAGCTCCTGATATTCGCCGGGGTTGTCCACCATTTCCGAAAGCAATGCCTCAGCCGAGTGCACATTGTACGAGTCCTGCAAAGCCGCATTATATAGTGGCGGATACACAACGCTTGCCACTGCCAGCTTCTTAAGGTAAAGGTTGTAGTCAAGCTTTACTCCTCTTTTTGCCTCTTTTAAGCATTCCTCGCGGATTTTTTCGTCCTCAAGCGTTGTAACAGCTCTTATTTCCCACTTAAGTGCCTCGCCGTTTTCGTCCTTCATGCTTTCTGTAGCCGCATAAAATGCACTCTGGCGTTTAATTTTGTTTTCCTTTAAAAACAGCTTTAAGTTTTCCATTTCAATCTCCTATCCGGAGAAGGCGTTTCCGCCTTCTCCTCAAACTCTCCATAACCCTCTTTTTCGACACGCTTTCTTACTTCATGCCGCTTAATACCTTGAACTTTTCAGGCAGCTTGAAGTCCTCAAAGGTGCCCGTAATTTCCTCAGAAAGGTAATCGCCCTCGGCATCAAATGCCGCAAGAATACCGCCGTCAATGTTGCAGCCCGTAAAAATAACCGTCTGCTTGCCCGCTTCACTCGCAGGGTCATTGTTTGTAATAAGAATGTCGAAATACACATCCTCGCCCGTTTCCTTGTACTCCATGAGGAGTGTTCTGAACACCGACTGATTGTAATGTGCCTTACCGCGGAAAACACCCTTCCAGCCGTTGGCCTTGTTGCCTCTGCCTGTCTGCCCTAAAATGGGCACGGTTGTCTTGTTTTTTGTAATAGAAGCCTCAAAATTAATCATCTGCATGAAGTTGTATCTGTTGTCACCAATGGTAACGTAGCACTCCGCAAGAGATGCCGATACAGCGTCACTGCCCTTCATAGTTATAGCCGCCATACTTCTCCTCCTATTCCAATGTAGTTGTCATGTAAAGCTGTGTCATAGAATTAATGGGACAAATTGCGCAGGAAATCACAACGCTCGTCTTGCTGTTGCCTCTTTCCACCCTAACATCCTCGTCCTTGAAGTTTTCAATGGCACGCATTCTCTGCAGGCTCTTTCTGTGCTCAACAATGTCGTTCCACAAGGAAAGTCTGCCTGCCTCGTCGTTAGGCACCACACCCAAATACTTTGTTGTAAAAAGTGTAGCATCATCGTATGCAATCTGGTCCACAATTCTCACGGTCTGGTTTTCCTTGAACACATCGCCCACTTCCGCCGTTGTATTCACTAAGGAATTTATGTCGCAAAGCACCCTTAAGGTGCCGTCCACACGGTGCAAAAGGAGCTTGCCTGCCTTTATGCCCTCCTCAAGCTCAGACTGGGTGTAGTTGTTTGTCACATTGAAGCTGCCGTTATAAACCTTGTTTGTAAGGCTCTTGTTAACACTGCAGCCCGCCGTAGCACCTGCCACAAACCACACAAGTGAAGCGTGGGAAAAGCCTACTGATGTCGCAGGGGTAGCCACGTTGATAATGCCCATATCGTCAGCCTCGCAGTTATAAAGCACGCTCTGGAACTTAATGCCGCGCTCTGTACGCATGCGCTTTGTATATGCCGCCACAAGGCTGTTAACCTCATTATCCTCGCTCGCCACAGCAAGGGTGTTGAAGCGTACTGCCTCAGCTGCATCAAGGAATGCCTGATAATCAGCACCTGTCACGCGGGCATTGGCGCCGCCTGTCATATCAACAATGCCTGCTGTCAGGGTACACTCTGTGTCCCAATGTACGTAGTCGTTGTCTGTAAGAGTGGTGGCATCAGTAACACACTGGGTATCCACCCTGCTGCCTCTGAAATATGTAGTCACATCAAAAAGGGCAGCATCGTCAATATTTGCCGCAACCTTAATTTTTATGGCATTACCTGCCACACCCGAACACTTAGCCTCGCCAAGACTGCAGCTTGCCTTCACGCCTGTGCCCAATCTGTACACATAGGTCAGCGATGCGTTCATGAACAAATCCTTAAGAGGGTTAAGCTTACTGCTTGTCACCGTATAGCCGAAAAGCTTAAGACTGTTTTTATTAAACTCCTCCGCTGTCACGGCAACCATTTCTCCCTCCTTGCCCCAGTCAAGCTCCATGGCAACGGCGCACACACCTCTGTCGCCTACTGCTCCTGAAACATTTGCGCTGGACACAAAGTTTATATATGTACCGGGCAAAACCTTATTGTAATTTGTAAAACTGCCTCCGCCCAATGCCATATCATACACATCCTTTCATAAATCCTTCTATAATTTCCTCAGCCTCTTCGATGCTGTAGCACACATCCTCTTTAAGGAGTGCCTCCACAGCATCACACCTTGCTTTAAATCTTTCCGACTGTTTTATCTCACTCTTCGTATACCGCTCCTCCATGCCCTATTCCTTTCACTTCGATTTTTTCCATAAGGTCACACTCTTTTATCTTCTCTTGCCACATATCGTAAATACACCCGACAACGAAGCTGCCCTCAGCCCACTTTCCATGTATTTTGCGCCCGTTAAAGCACACACCGCCTGCCTCCACCATGCCAAGCACGTTAAAAAGCTTTGCCACTAAGGCCTCGGTCCGGGCATTTTTCTCGTCGCTGCCCGGCTCAACTGTAAGCTTAACGTTTACCCTCACAAAAAAGTGTCTGTTAAGCATCTGTACCCTTTCGGCACTTTCACACCGGACAAAAATGCAGGGCTTTTCAGCATTCTGATGTACATCCTCCGTGTAAATGATGTATTCACCGTCAAGTGCCTTTTCAATGCTTTGTGCCAGTGCACCGATAAGCTTGTCCACCATATTCGTTCACCGCCCTATGCGTAGTTTTTCAAAAGCTCCACCATAACCTCGTTATGTGTGTCGTAAAAGCTCATGTCGCCGCTTTTTGCAAAGGCTTTTTTGTGTCCCTTTGTTGTAACCTCAATAATGCTGCCGGGGGAGATTATGTACTCCGTGGGCAAGAACACACGTGTTTTCTTGCTGAGCTTAAGCGTATTTTTGCTTTCGCTTGCGGCACTCTCCCCGAAAAGGTATGCCTTTGACGAAATCCTGCAGGGAACACTTTCATACTTTACAACCTTTTCAAAGCATGTTCGCCCGTTTACATTCACCGCTTTTTTTTCATAAACGGTGCACCTGTCCGTATAAAAGGGAGCAATAGCCCGCTTAACCTTTTCTACCATCTCAGCCTCCTGAAGGATAGCATTTCCTCCCTGCCTCTTTTGAAGAGCTCGTCAATAGTTGTTTCCACACCGCCCTCGCCGAAGCTAATGGACATATCGCCCTCGGAAAGGCTCTTTACGTTATCGTTTTCTCCGCCACGGCAATGAATGGAGGCGAGATATTCTCCCGCCGCCATGTCAAGAAGCGCAAAGTAAAGCTCCTCGGGCACGCTTTCACAGTTGCAGTAGTTCATAAGTGTCTGCTCTGCGCGTGAAAGTGCCCTTTTAAGCACATCCTCCTCGTTTTCCTCAACCTCAAAGCCCATGTCGGAAAGCCGCTCTCTTAACTTCTGTGTATCTGTCATTCAAACCCCTTCTTACGCCACTGCAAGATTTGTGATAGAGCCGTGTAAAAATGCAGGACCATGCGCAAGACCAATCTGAGAATAGATCTGAATCATGTCGGATGCGCCTGTCTTTGCAAGCTGCTCTTCAAAAATTACACCCTTTTCGGGCACAGCCTGGAACACGGGTGCAATGTGTGCCACGTCAGCAATCAAAATTGTGTCACGGGGCATAAAGCGGTCCCACACAACGCCCATACGGAAAAAGTCGGTTTCAATCTGTGCAATGCTCACACCGCCGATTGTTTCGCGTGTGCTCATTGTGGCATTGAATTCCTTTGCGTAAATGTCTGTAAGCACCTGCTTCTGGTATGCAGGCAGGAACATTACCATGTTGTCAAAGTATGCACCCGCTTCAGCCATGGAGCGATAGAGTGAGTCAAGCATGCTCTTAGTGAGCACACCGCCCTCGGCATCGATTGTAGTGCCGTTCTTTGTAAGCTCAATAAGACCTCGTGTCTTGTTTGCATCGGCTGCGCTTGTCGCCTTGTTGAACACACCGTTAATAAAGCTGTGCTCCACATCGCGCGCAATCTTCACAAGCTTGTGATGAATCTGGAACGCCTTTTCGTCCTCAACGCTGTTTGCCATAGTGCTATTGAGGCCCGACATATTGCCGCTGTTGGACATCTTCATATATGTAAGGTTTACAACCTCCTGATGAATCTGCACAACGTTTGTTTCCTGCTCACGCGCAATAAGGCTTGACTGCGGTGCATTAACCGATGCACTTTCGGAAATTTCGGGCTGTGCTGCCTCGGGATAATCAAACAAAACCGCTGTGGGAAATTCGCTTGATAAAGTCTGTCTGCCGCCTGTGAGACCGCCGATAATTGAAAGAAGCGGCGTCTGGCTGCTGTCCGCCGTAAACAATTCACCTGCATAGTTGGGTAAATTCCAGCTTGTACCTACTCCTGTTACATTTGCCATAAATAAATTCCTCCTAAAAAAATAAAATTATATATCTGAATTTTGCAATGCAAAATTCTTTCCTTAACTATTCACTCTTCTCTATTCACTCATCACTTATAAAAGCATTACTCCTTCGCTTGCCGCCTGCTGCTTAATTCTTATTGCTTCAATGGTGTTGCCCGCCCGCCTTGCGGCGTTAAGGCGCTCTTCAAAGCTGTTTTTCTTAACATCGGGCAATCTTTCGGGGCTCCTTGCAGGATGAAAGCTACCTCTCTTTTCAAAAAGAAATTTTGTTTCCTCGTCATTTTTAAGCCTTTCAATTTCCGCCTTAACGCTTTCAACATCGCCGCCCGTTACAAGTGCGCGCACAGCCTTAACGTTTCTTGCTCCGCTTTCACTAAGAAGCCTTTCCACCTCGTACTCTCTCTTAACGGCTTCTATCCTGCCTTCGTAATCTGCCCGAAGCTGCTGCTCATTTTCTAAAATGCGCTCTATCGCCGCATCCTCAAGCCCTAAGGCAATAAGTTCATCTCTCTCCACTGCTGCCACTCCTTTTTTTCATTTCGTTTTTCGCATCACTGACCCAGGGGTGCTGAAGCAGAACGCTCTCCTCGCTGAGAATTTCCCTGCTCTTGATGCAGTTGTCAATAGCCTCGCTTTCGTTAATGAGGCAATCACGGTTAAAAATAATGTTTGCTCTTTCCTCTTCAAAATATCCGTAGCCGTAAATTTCAAAATACTCGTTCAAGAGCTTACGTAGCACATTGAAGGAATACCTGAATTCCACCTCAGCCTCGCTCATGTCCAAATCAAGGTCCGAAAACATACTCTTCATCACAAGCTGATTGGGGTTGTTGCCCAGCTTGTCGCTCTTTGAATCGTAGCCCATGGCATTTTCAATGAGCGAGCTTTTGATAAGGTTTATAATAACCGAATAATTCTCCGCCTTAAAATCCGTGGTCAAGGTTTTAATGTCACCTGCGGCACCGTCAACGGTTTTCACCTTCACTGCACCATAGGCAGCTAAATTCTGTCTGAATTCACCAAGGTCGGTGCCGTCGTAGTTCTGCAGTACAATAATGGTGTTTCTCGCATCCTCCTGCATGTTGTTTTCAAAGTCGGACAAGGTCTGGTTAAGGGCATCCTGCAAGGTCTTTACCCTTTTTATAAGGGGTATTTCCTTTTCGTTGTACTTGAACGCCACCAAGGGGATGCCATGCTCCTTAAAGTAGGTGTGCTCCTCGCACTTGCGTAAAACGCCCTCCTCCCACTCAAAAATTTCAACACGGTCAGAGTGGTATATCTCAACCATTTCGCGCACACACTCGTCCTTACCCTTGTAGCCCTCTACCTGGTAAATGCGCACCGCCTTATCAAGCAGGGTGTGTCCGTCGTCCTTCCAGTAGGCAATCACTTCATAGGCGGGAATGCGCTTGAATGCCACCTTGCCATCCTCATCTGCATACACAAAAAGCCAGGCAACACCCATGTTGATTGCATCTCTGAGCAAACACTTGAGCATTCTGCCCCAGTTTTCCCCCAGGGCATTTTTTAATAGCTTTATGTATGCCTCACTTTCGCCGTCAAGCACAGCCTCGCGCCCTAAAAGGTAGTTGACCTTTTGGTTTACCAGCCTCTGATACTGATTGTCCACAATGCGGTTGTTGGGCAGGTTGTCCACCTTTTTAAGCTTTCCGTCCTTGCCGATGGCAGTTCTCTCCGCCTTTAAAATGTCGTGCTCACCGCGGAAGTAACGCTCACCGTCAATCATGGTGCTCCGCTTTTCGTCACATCTCCAGCGCGCTATCTCAGCCTCAAAAAATTCCTTTTCGCTCATAACCCGTCCTGCATTCAACCTCCCCACCACGTTTTCTGTCAGGCTCTCCCATATGCTCACAGTATCATCCTTCCTATAAATAAATTCCGTCTGCACCCTTTGCCATCATCATGCAAAGTCGCTCGGTTATTTTTTCAAGCATTTCGTCAGGGTCAAAATCCTCACCGCCGCCCTCTCGGTTTATCATTTCCACCTTGATTTCGTGCTTTCTTGCATCCTTTGTTTCCCGTGCGACACCGCTCAGTATTTTCTCAACCTTAGCCTTTTCCATTGCCTCCTTGTACCCGACAGCCACGCCGCTATCCTCCCTGTCCGTCAGGGCGGGGTAAACTGCCTCGCTGTATTTTGCCATGGGCTCTGCCATATGGGCAAAAAGGTGCCCCGGGTAGCCAAAGCTTTCCTCAGGCAGTGTAAAAACACCCTCCTTCCTCATTTCCTCGTCAAATAAAGAGTAAAGCACCTTTTTTGCGCCTTCGCTTTCTGCCAATGCATAGCTTATCTGTCCTCTTTCAACAAAGGGCAGTGCAATTGCAGAAAGTATTTCATAGCCATCCGGTAAATCCTCGGCTTCATAAAGCCCTTCGAAGCTACTTAATAATTTCTCACTGTCAAAGCCATGGTCCTCATGGGTAAACAAGCCAAGGTAAGGCTTCCTCTGTTTTTCTTTTTCCTGCTCCTTTTCAAAAAAAGCCTTATTGAATGCTCCTTCAAAGCCATTATGCATATAAGCCTCCACATAGTGCCCCTGCTCCTCCACGTTTTCCGTATAAGGCACAACTGTCATCAAAGCCTCGAACACATCTAACTCTGTAAGGCATTCCATAATACTGCTCCAATCCTTTAAAACTCCCACACTTTACCTCCTCACACAAAGGAAAAGCTCTCGCCGTTGCCTGCGCTTTCCATTGCATATCTCATTGCATCCATCAGGTGATTGAACTCGTCCTTAGGGCGGTTTATGCCTCGTCCCGCTTCGTCCCTGTCCCAGGAATAGTTGGAGATTTCCATAATAAAATTCACGCACAAGGGATGCACAATAATTTCATACTCCTTTATAAGAGCAATACCGTAGCGTATGCTGTCTGCACCCTTTTTAGCCTTTCTTATACGGCTCATGCCAAGGCTCCTGAGGCGGTCAATGCTCTTGGGCTCGGCGCAATCCGCCCTTATTTTTTCCTTTGCATAGCCCATGGCTTCAACGCGCGAATAAATCTCCTCGTTGGACAAATTCTTTTCATACATTTCGTCAAACACGTACAGCTTTTTCTCCTCATCGTCGGCAATTGCACAAAACAGCGCCGTGGGGTCGTTTACGTAGCCAAAGTCGAGCCCGAAAACCGTGCGTGCTCCTGTCTTTTTATTAAGAATGTCCTTAACACTGAAGTTTTCCTCGTGCCAGGCGGTGTATATACAGCCCTCGCTCCTGCCCCAGTCACCAAGCCCTGCAACACGGTAGCGCTCGGGATTTTTTACTTTCATGCTTTCAAACAGCTTTCTGTCAGCCTCGTCCAGAAATTCGTTGCACATATAGTTTGTGGTAATGGCAAGCACCTCGTCGCTTTGTGTGTCAAAAAACCTTTTTTTCAGCCAGTGACGTTCATTCCATGGGTTAAAGGTTAAGGTAATCTGCTTGAATAAGCCGTCCTTTGTTTCACCTCGGATGGATTCGTCCAGCATGTCAAAATGGCTCTCGTCGGTTATCTCGTATGCCTCCTCAATCCACATCCAGCACAGTACCCCACAGTTCACCGTAATACTTGTAACCTTCATAGGGTCATCAAGCCCGCGAAAATATATCTTCTGCCCTGTGGGCGTGTAAACCATCTCCATGGGCGACTGCTTTATCTGCCAGTAGTCTGACACACCAAGCCGCTCTATTGCCCACATAAGCTCCTCAAAGCAGGAATTTTTTAACGTGCGGTAGGTTTTCCGCACCACTAAGGTGTTGCTTTCGGGGTACTTCATCATGTTGTATATAAACCACAGCGCGGCGGTTTTGCTTTTTTTGCTGGCACGTGAGCCCTTAACAACACGGTAGCGCCCCTTAAAATTCCAGAACTCACCATAGCCTCCGCCCACAGCCAGGGGCAATTTCACCCTTTTCACGCTTCACTCTTCTCTCCCCGTTATTCTCTCTTCATTCTGCACTCACTCTACATTTCCCTCAATAATAACTCCGCTTCCACCTTCCGTTTTGCGGTCGGTGTATTTCATCAGCAGGTCAATTGCCTTCATCCTGTCTAACGTTTCAATGCAAATTCCCGACGGCGTGTTTTTTATAGCGCAGATAGCTTTTTTTGCATCTTTTGGCATGGTGTCAATATCCTGCCACACAATTTTCTGCTTTCCGCCCTCCGTATCAATACGCACAAAATCTGCAGGCGAGGTAAACGCAATTGCCTGCAAAAGCTCTATAACCTTATCAGTCTGTACGCCTGCCTTCTCTTCCTCTGTCTTTTTGTCTATATATTCCTTTATTTCGGGTTTTTTTAACAAGCTTGCTCCCCTCTTTGCCGCCACGGAAGCATCCATCGTCCCGTATGCCTCGCTGTAGGCTTTCGCCTCGTTGAGGCACCTGAGGTACGCCTCTGCAAAAACCCTTTGCTTCTCACTGATTCTATCGCCCCCTTCAATAGCGAACATTTGTTCTTGCAAAATGAATATATCACACCCTTTTGTGTCATTTCGTCCCCTACTTTCAGGCATCTCAAAAAAACCTTATTTTTTTCAAAAAAATACTTGCAATCTTTTTTTTGGTATGTTATAATCATCGTTGTCTGTAATAGATTATAATTATTTATATACACAATTCTTTGAAAGAGGTGAACGTAGTGAGAGAAGGTATCCATCCCAACTATGGTCCTGCAACTATCAAGTGTGCATGTGGCGCAATCTTTGAAACAGGTTCTGTTAAGGAATCCATCAACGTTGAAATCTGCTCCAAGTGCCATCCTTTCTACACAGGTAAGCAGAAGCTTGTTGACACAGGCGGACGTGTAGAAAAGTTCAAGAAGAAGTTCAACATTGGTTAATCAATGCAATGAAAAAAAGCCATCGCTTAAAGCGGTGGCTTTCTTCATTATTAAGCCTTCTCCTCGAGGTAAATTCCCCCGTGCCGGGGGAAATGTCTGCGAAGCAGACAAAAGGGGTGCGTCTCCGCAAGGAAAAGGTGGCGGCGACAGCCGTCGGATGAGGTGTTAACTCTGCATTTTGCACTAAAAAACAATGGAGACTGCATAAACAGTCTCCATTGTTTTTTAGCGTCCTTTTATTTCAATATCCTTTGTCTCATCAATCTGCTCCTCCGGGTCGAAAATAGAATCAACATCTTCTTCCCAGACTTTGTCCTCGGGCACATCAGCCATTTCTGCATATTCACGGTCAATCATCTGAGAAAACAGCTTCTCAGCACCTGAAAGCTTTTCCTTTTTCATAAAAACACCCTTTCATTTAAACCTATTATATGCACACAAGACAATTTTATCCCATCATATGCCGTCAGGCATATCACGAGCGAAATGTTTTGCATTTCGCTCATTCCCCTCCAAGGCGCTTCACTGCTCTCGGAAGTGCATCCTTGGCATTGCCCCAGGGCGCATCCTGGTTGCGGTAGTCATACTTCTGTGTAAACCAGTGCACGTCCTCATTAAGCTCGTCAAGACGGGAGTTCTGGAGCATATTGAGCTCGCGGATAAATTCGTCAAGGCTTTTGCCCGTCAATTCCTCGGCGCTCGCCTTTACAACCATCTTCATGTGAGGCAGGCACAGCCCCTTACTGCGGGAGAATTTGTCGCGGAAGTCCTTTTCCTTGTCCCAGAGGTAAACAAGGTTTTCAGCCGCCGCTTCTATTTCATGGTCAAGCTTGTCGCACACGGCACAGCTGTCCACAATTTTTTCAAGGTCTTCAACAAGCTTTTCAACGCTCTTTTTTGCACCACCTGAGCCGAAGCCTGTCATTTTAAACATCTTTGCTCTTTTTTTAAGTCTGCCGCGCACCTCTTCAAGGTGTGTGTCAAGCATAAGCGCAAGGGAAAGGCGGTTTCCGCGCTCGTAAAGCGCAGTGAGGTGTCTGGGGCAGAAGCCACGGTTATTTGTAACCATTCTGCATTCGGGCTCCATCATGGAGGGCCCTAAAAAGTAGTCAATATTATTATCCTCCATAGTTTTTGCAACAGAGCACATTATGCAGTCGCAATCGGATTCAAGCGCTTCCGTAAGCGGTATAGAATAAATTCTTTCTTTCATTTTTCCGTCCCCTTTTCAAACAAATTCTATTAGGTCTATTTTATCACACCGCTTCACGTTTTGCAAGAGGATAGCAATATACTTTTATCCAAGGACAATGTTTTAGATTAAATGATATGTGCTTCGCACATGAAATGCTCCGCATGATATATCGCTATGCGACATGATATGAACCTACGGTTCATTATTGTAGAAAAATCAAAGATTTTTCGTTTTATTCAATCTATGATTTGCATGGCAAATCCACCAAAATGCACATGGTGCATATCATGGCAAAGCCATTTCATGTGATGTGTCACATATCATGCCGGAGGCATATCATTTGCGAAGCCCTCAGCTTATCTTCTCCCTTATCCTTTCAATAATCTTTTTTTCCAGTCTCGACACCTGCACCTGCCCTATGTTCATAATCTTCGCCACCTGACTTTGGGTCATTTCCCTGTAGTAGCGCAGCATAATTATTTTTTTGTCCCTTTCGGGAAGCTCCTCAATAGCTCTTCTCAGCTCAATTTTCAAAACGGTGTCATCCTCGTTATCCTTGGAGGGTATCATGTCGCCAAGGCGTGTCCTGCTGCCGTCATGCTCAAAAATTTCCCTGTCGGTGGACTCGGGCGGCACGGTTGCCTCCAGGGCAAATATGGCATCCTCGTAGGTTATGCCCAGCCGCAGTGCAATGGAAGCAATTTCGCCGTCCCCCTCCTCGGTGCGGATTCTTCTTATAGCAGCCGCCCTCTCCCTTGCAGTGCGGCTCACCTTTATAATTCCGTCGTCACGGAGAAACCTACGTATTTCGCCAATTATCATGGGCACCGCATAGGTGGAAAATTCCACCTCGTACTTTAAATCAAAGCGCTTTATTGCCTTTACAAGCCCCATTGCCCCAAGCTGAAACAAGTCCTCCTCACTTACCCCGCGTGAGTAAAACCTCCTCACCGCGCTCCTTATAAGCCCTAAGTTACGGCAAATGAGCTCCTCCATAGCCTTTTCGTCGCCCTTTTGTGCCAGAAATATAAGATTTTTTACCTCGTCAAGCATCAGTGTCTGCTCCCTATCCGCTTTGTCATTGTAACAGTTGTTCCCTCACCCATTTTCGACTCAATATGTAAGGAATCCATAAAGCTTTCCATCACCGTAAAGCCAAGCCCGCTTCGCTCCTCATCGGGCTTTGTTGTAAAAAGGGGCTCCTTCGCCTTCTGAATGTCTTCAATGCCGCACCCTGCGTCACGGATTGAAAACATCACCGTATTATCGTAGGAAAATGCCTCCATAAAAACAGTACCCTCACCTCCCTCGTAGCCGTGCACAACAGAGTTTGTAACAGCCTCGCTTATTGCAACCTTAACATCCTCCGCTTCGTCCACGGTGGGGTCCAAGGGCGCAATAAAGCCTGCCGCCACAAGGCGGGCAAACCCCACATTGCACTCCTTTGCCTCAAATTCAACCTTTATATGATTAGTCATCAGAATTTCACAATCCTTCCCAAGCCCGACAGCTCTATAATTCTTCTTACAGTTTTGTTTGCACCCTTAATTTTTATCACTCCGCCCAGTGCCGATACCCTTTTGTATCTGCCTATAATAAGCCCTATTCCCGAGGAGTCCATAAAGTCCACCTCGCTAAGGTCAAAAACCATGTTCCGCACATTTGCGCAGTCGTACTCAATGTCAATTTTCCGTCTCAGCCGTGTTGCGCTCTGGGAGTCTATCTCCCCGCGGATTTTAACCACAAGCGCATTGTCAATCGCTTTAAAATTAACTTCCAAAGTCTTCATCCTCTCTTTTGTTCTCCTTATCATATTCGCCGCAGCCCTGCCTGTCCCCTTTACAAAAATTACCAAAAATACCGACTGTAAAAGAGTGTTCCCGACACTCTTTTACATTAGCTGTGACTATGCATCATAAAAGCACCTACAGAAATTAGCGAAAGCTGCAAAAAGTTGCATTTTCTTCATAAAAATAGACAGGGCAATCGCATTGCCCTGTCGAAAGTGCCGATTTAAGGAGGCTTTTAAGCCTCTTGCACGAGAAATCGGCACTTTGTTCCTTATAAAAACATCAAACCGCAAAGATTGCTTCAGTCAAGCTTTGCGGTTGCGTGTCGACTCTTTCGACACGCAAAAAAAGAGCATGGATTACGAAAATCCATGCTCTTTTATCAATTATTTCACTTTTTCGAGCAGCTCTTTTTTCACTCTGAGGAAATCTTCCTTAAAAACGTCGCGCTCATTTAGCTTCACTTCTATCTCGTGCTTTATGCTGCCCACCTCGCCCGAGAGGATATATATCCTGTCGGAAAGGATTATTGCCTCGTCAATGTCGTGTGTTATGAAAACGCCCGATGCGCCCTTGTCTTTAATAACAGAGCGAAACCAGTGCTGCATTTCACTGCGGGTTAAGGCATCTAAAGCGGAAAAGGGCTCGTCCAACAAAAACACACTGCAATGGGTTAAAAAGGTCCTTGCAAGTGCCGCCCGCTGGCGCATACCGCCCGACAGCTTCATAGGGTACATGTCCATGCATTCGCCCAGACCAAACTCTGCAAGGATAGCACTTGCCTCACTGTGGGCAGTTTTTTTGTCCACACCCTTTAATAAAAGGGGCACACAAACGTTTTGCAGCACGGTTTTAAAGGGAAGTAGCAAATCGCTCTGCTGCATATATCCAACCTTGCCCGAAACCCCCGTAATGCATTCTCCCTCAAGGTACACCTCGCCGCTATCGGGCACCTCCAATCCGGAGAGGATGTTAAAAAGGGTTGTTTTGCCCACACCGCTCACGCCCAATAGGCTCACAATTTCGCGCCTTTCCACCCTCAGGGAAACATTTTCAATTATTTTTTCACCATCAAAGCTTTTACTTAAGCCTTTGCCCTCAAGCACAACCATATTTTATCCTACCTTAAATATTCAGTGTTAAAGCCCACGTTCTCTAAATTTTTTGTTACCAGCTTGTTTTCGTAAAGCCAAGCATAAAAGCCGTTCCAGCGGTCAGCATCTATATAGCCCCAGTCACCGTTATCGTCTAAAAAGTAATTCTGCAAAAGATTAAGGCTTCGTGTTACAAGCTCACGGTCAAGGGTTTCGTCCGCATTGAGCAATGCCTCTGCGGCAATAAGGGGGTCCGCCGCGCTCAGTTCATAGCCGCGTTTTACTGCGGTTAAAAACCTTTTTACAGCATCCTCGTTTTCCGAAGCATATTTACCCGAGGTAATAATAACAGGGGTGTAGTAGTCGAGCATATCGTCAGCGGATATAAAATCCATGTAGGAAAAATCAAAGCCCTCTATTTCAGCCTTTATAACATCCCAGTATTCGTACACCCACACCGTGTCAACGGTGTCTGTTTCAAGTGCTGCAAGCACATCCGTCACCGTACTATCAATCATGTTAAGCTGCAGGAAGTCGGCACCCTCCTGAGCCATACAGTGCTTTATAATGCTCTGCTCAATAGGGCTTCCCCAGGTTGCGTAACTTTTGCCCTCCAAGTCAGAGAAGGTGTAAATATTTTTATCTGCCCTTGAAATAATGCCCGACAAATTATGCTGACAAATCGCCGCAACTGCGACAATGTCAAGAGGCTTATCCAGGCTTAAGGCAGGCGCCATGGAGTCCTGAAAGCTTATGCCAAACTGCGCCTTGTTTGACGCAACAAGCGCCTCGGCACCGCCCTCAGGCGGCTGAATAATGTTAACCTTTAACCCTGCATCTTCAAAATAGCCCTCACTCTCGGCAACAAAAAGCCCTGCATGGTTTGTGTTGGGTGTCCAGTCCAACACAAGGGTAATTTCATCAAGCCCGTCGTCCTTTGTGCAGCCTGCCGCAGGACAAACAAGCATCACTGCCAATAAAAAACATACTAATTTCTTCATAATCATTTTTCCTTTCTAATTTTTCCATTTCAGCGCCCTCTTCTGAAGCTTTTCCACAAGCTTCATAAGTATAAGGCTCAGGGCGCTTACAACAATAATAACCGCAAACATTTTGTCGAACTGAAAGCTCTTACGTACCCTTGTCATGTACACGCCAAGCCCGCCTTCACCGCCGAGCCATTCGGCAATAACAGCGCCCACAATGCTGTAGGAGGCGGACACCTTGAGCCCTGCAAAAAAGCTTTCTGTAGCATAAGGGAACTTAACGTCAAAAAGCACTCTTACATACCCTGCCCCCATGGACTTATAGAGCCTTAAAACGTTTTTGTCAGCGCTGTCAAAGCCCGACACAAGCCCCACAAGGAGTGGAAAAAAGCAGGTTATAAAAACAAGCAGCACCTTAGGTGTCATGCCAAAGCCAAACCACAAAACAAGTAAGGGTGCAATTGCAATTGTGGGCACCGTCTGGCTCACAACGCATATGGGGAAAAGCGCCTCATGTATAACTTTAAAGCGGTCCATGGCAACAGCTGTAGCAACACTTACCATAAGTGCAAGCCCCATGCCGAGCATTGCTTCCCACAGTGTTACAAGACTGCTTTGGGCTATAAGCTGCCAATCATTTATCAACGCCGTTAAAACCTCAACAGGCGTTGGCAGCATAAATTCGGGAACAATACCCATCATGCCCACAATCTGCCACAATATTAAAATAAATATAATAAGTGCCTTGTCCCAAAGCTTAAACTTCTTCATGGTATTCTCCTTTACACGTTCGGCAACGCCGAACATATCGCAAATCCCACAGGGATTTATATCGCACTTTGCGTTTTGCACAATGCACAAAACGTAATGAATAATGAAATCGCTTCGCTGATGAATATTGAATAATAAAAAATTAATGAAGAAAATCATATTTGGCGATTTTCAACCGAAATTATTCATCATTCATTATTAATTATTCATTTACATGTACTTATCCACCTTTTCGCCTATTGTCAATACGCCCTCGGGGTTATAGGAAATTTTCACATAGGTGCTTACACCGCCTGCGCCCTCGCGGATGCAAATTTTGTTGCATTCCTTTACAATTTCCATTAAAGAATCATAGTCGCCCTCGATGGTTGTTTCAAAGGGGCCCACAAAATACTTAAAGCCTGTAGATGCTATGTATTCAATAACCTTGTCCACAATGCGCAAAACCTCGGCTGTTTCACTAACCTTTGGCAACACCTGTATTGCCACACTTGCTTCTGTCATACTACTTCTCCTTTCTTTCTCGTTCGGTATTGCCGAACATATCGAGCTTACGAAATAAGCATATCGAATCTTTGGATATATCGAGTTTCCGCAGGAAACATATCGATTTATATCCTTTCTTGCTTGAAATTCCGGACTTTCAAGACAAAAAAAGCACAAGCATAATGCTTGCGCTTTATATACACATAAAATAAATTTCCTTATAGCCTTCTCCTTGAGGAGAAGGTGTCGCCAAAGGCGACGGATGAGGTGTTATCCCCCCACCAATAAAGACTTTGTGTACATTTGCCTACGCAGACATTACTCTGATCAGGTCATAAGGGTCGGATATCCTCTCAGCTTCGTTGCCTCAGCTCCCCTAATGCACTTTTAATTATATCGCGTTATTCAATTTTGTCAATAGGTTATTTCCAAAGCTTCTTATCCAAACTTCTGTACCCTATTGCTTCGGCAATGTCCATAGTGTCAATATTTTCTCTGCCGTCTAAGTCTGCAATGGTGCGTGCCACCTTAAGAATGCGTGTGTAGGCGCGTGCGGAAAGGGTCATAGTTTTGAAGGCATTTTCCAAAAGTGCCTTTTCATCCTCGCCAAGGACGCAGTACTTTTCAACTAAGTACCCCGAAAGGTCAGCATTACAAGTAACGCTTTCGTTTTTATAGCGCTCCTGCTGTATTGCCCGTGCCTTTTCAATTCTCTCTCTTAGTGCCGCACTCGATTCGCCCTTGGGCTTTTGCAAATCGTCGTAATTTACGCTTTTTGCCTCAAGCTGAATGTCAATTCTGTCAAGCATGGGTCCAGAAACCTTATTAAGATATTTCGCAACATCGCTTTCACTGCAGCGGCACTTTTTGTTTTTGTCGCCGTAGTAGCCGCATCGGCAGGGGTTCATTGCACAAACAAGCATCACATTGGCAGGATACGTGTACGTGCCCGTTGCTCTTGCAACGGTAACCGCGCCGTCCTCAATGGGCTGACGCATCGCCTCGATAACATCCTTTTTGTATTCGGGCAGCTCGTCCAAAAACAGCACGCCCTTATGCGCAAGGGAAATTTCGCCCGGCTTTGCCTTGGCGCCACCGCCCACAATGCTCACGCCCGAGGCGCTGTGGTGCGGTGCACGGAAGGGACGCTTTGTAACAGCCTTACCGCTTTGTAGCACCCCTGCAACGGAATGTATTTTCGTAACCTCCAGCACCTCGTCAAAGGTCATGGGGGGCATAATTGTGGGTATGCGCTTTGCAATCATGCTTTTGCCCGAGCCGGGTGAGCCAACCATTAAAACGTTGTGCCCTCCTGCAACGGCAATTTCAACGCCTCGGCGAAGCTTTTCCTGACCTTTAACCTCATAAAAGTCAAAATCGTACAAAAGCTCTTCCTCGTGTATAAGCTGCGTTTCTGTTTTATCTATCACCTTTTCGCCCGTTATGTGGCAATAAACCTCACTGAGGCTTTTTGCGCCGTAAATTTCCACGTTTTCAACCAAGGCGGCTTCCTCGCGGTTTTCATATGGCACAATAAACTTTGCAAAGCCCGCGTCCCTGGCACCTATAACCGAGGGCAGAATACCGCTCACGCCTCTTATATCTCCCGACAAGCCTAATTCGCCTAAAAATACGTAATCGTCAAAGCTGCCCTTTATTTGACCTGTGCCCGCAAGGCAGGCAACTGCAATTGGCAGGTCGAACTGGGAGCCCTCCTTTTTCAAATCGGCAGGCGCAAGGTTAATGACAGCTTTTTTTGCAGGAAATTCAAACTCGCTGTTTCGTATGGCGGCTTTAACTCTCTCCTTTGCTTCCTTAACTGCCGCATCGGGAAGCCCTACAATGTCAAATGAGGGTAGCCCGCCCGAAAAATCAGCCTCGGCAATAACAATCTTACCTTCAATGCCCAAGAGAGTTGCCGTATTAACCTTAACTACCATAATAATCTCCTTCCTGTCTCACGTTCGGCAAAGCCGAACATATCGCATTTGCCAAAGGCAAATATATCGCACCGAAGGTATATCGCGTGCGCAGCACATATCGCGTTGCCAAAGGCAACGTCTTTAATAACGTACCCAAACCGCCATCTCTCTGTTATCATCCCTATTGCCCCAAAATGCGTAGGGTATCAGCTTTATTTCAATTTCGTCAAAGCTTGCTGTAAATGCCTTGTACAAATCGTTTGTTTCCCAAGCCTTTTTCTTAAGTGCCTTTGCATAAATGCTTACACTATTGGGGAAAAGCTCTTCGTCCTTTTCGCAGCGGAAATCTGCTTCACCCACAAGACGGATAGAGGACAGTCTGTCGCCGTTGTCCTTGCTCTCTAAGCAGTACACCACAGGTCCGCGGCAAATTGCAACCTTGCCACTGTCTGCCCGAACAAAGGGGTTTGCTTCAATCATTTTAACTTCAAGGGGCATGTCAACTGTCACCTTGTCGCCGTCCTTCCAATCGCCTTTTATGTATGCGTAGCCCTTTTTAACCTCATATTCTACCGCCTTGCCGTTAACACTCAGGTTAAACTTATCAGCCCAGAAGGGCACTCTTACGGCAAAGGTGTAGCTGCCGCCTGAAAGTGTAAACTCACTCTTACCCTCCCAGGGCATTGAGGACTTCTGGCTTATGGTAACACTCCAATCGCCCACCTTTACTTTTGCATCGCTGCCTATGTAAAGGTGTGTGTAAATTGTGTTGTCACCTGTGGAGTAAATATAGTTACCTAAGGAAGTTATCATTCTCGCCAGGTTAGGCGGGCAGCAGGCACAGCCAAACCAGCCCGGGCGCTTTATCTTATTGTGACGGAAGGCAGGAACGCGTTTGTTCTGCTCGTCCCAGGTCTCTAACGGGTTTGTGTAGAAGAAATGCTTGCCGTCAAGCGCCATGCCCGAAATTGAGCCGTTGTATAAAATCCTTTCCATAACATCGGAATACTTGGAATCTACATCGCACATGAGCATTTTCTGCGCAAAGAACAAAAAGCTTATTGCGGCGCAGGTTTCGGTGTAGGATAAATCGTTGGGCAGCTGATAGTCAAAGCTGAAGGCTTCGCCGTGCACCTGTGAGCCAAAGCCGCCTGTTACATACATCTGCTTTTGGGTGGCGTTGTCCCAGAGTGTTTCGCAGGTGTCAAAAAGCTCCTTGTCGCCTGTTTCCACAGCAAGGTGTGCTGCACCTGTGTAGAGATAGCCTGCACGCACGCTGTGACCTGCCGCTTCCTTCTGCTCGCGAAGGGGCTTATGTGCCTGACAGTAAACAGTGTCTGCCTTTTTGTCGGTGCCGCCCCACATGTTTATAAAGTTGCGGCTTTCCAATTCCTGTTGGAAAAAGTTCGGCTCTGTGCCGCGTTCGTTAACTAAATATTCGCAAAAATCAAGGTATTTCCTTTCACCTGTTGCCTTGTACACTCTCACAAGCGCAAGCTCAATTTCAGGATGGCCACTGTAGCCGTGGATTTTGCCCTCCTCCTTACCAACTCTTGTTGCAATAAGGTCAATAAACTTACAGATAATGTCTAAAAGCTTTCTCTTGCCTGTTGCTTCAAAGTATGCAACAGCCGCCTCCGCCATGTGGCCTGCAACGTACATTTCGTGACAGTCAAGTAAATTTGTAAATTCCTTGCCCTTTTCCTTCAAAAGGTAATAGGTGTCCAGATATCCGTCCTCACGTTGTGCTCTGCCGATAAGGTCAATCACATCGTCGGCTGTTTTCTCCAAGTTTTCGTCGGGGGCAATGGTGAGGCGGTAAGCTACTGCCTCAAGCCATTTTGCCACATCGCTGTCCTGGAAAACAAAGCCATGGAACTCACCCTCTGCTTCCCCTGCAGCAATGCGGAAATTTTCTATTGCATGGCTGGGTGCTGTGTCGGGCACGCGGTCGTTAAGCGCCTCCCACTGATAGGGAATGATAACATTTTTCGCAATGTCCTCATACTTTGACCAAAAGCCGTCCTTCACCTTTACATTTTTTAAAGGCGCAAATTCGTTTGTCTTAATACCCATTTCTTATTATCTCCTCTCGTTCACGTTCGGCACAGCCGAACATATCGCAAATCCCACAGGGATTTATATCGCGTGCAACGCACATATCGCATTTGCGTAGGCAAATATATCACGTTGACGAAGTCAACATTAATATACTTCCCATTCCAGAACGCCAATGCCTGCATAAGTGCCTTTACTCATAACAACGCGGATGGACTTTGTCGTCACCTTTTCAAAGCTTGTTATGTTCATTTTCTTAAGCGTATTGTTAAGCCCTGCCACCTTCTCGGCACTCTTCCATTCGCCGTTTTCGTTAAGGTATTCTATCTTGTAGCTTACGGGCGCACGTGTTCCGCCGCCATCGTCAAAGAACACTAAGCCTATGGCGTTAATGTCCTTTTCTTTCTCCCAGGTGTACTGTATCCACTCTTCGCTACTATCACGGGTCCATGTGCCGAAGCGGAGCATTTCCTCTGACGATGGGTTACTTGTTTCCAAGGTGTATATTCCATCATTTAAAGCATTCACGCTTTCCCATGCAGCGCAGTAGCTTGCAGTGGCAGTAGCCGTAGGTGCGTGGTTAACATCAAGGTTAACCCTTCGTATTTCAGCCTTTATTTCAAGATTATCTGCCATGCCAAATATGTAGCCGTCCTTCTCCTCTCCCCAGGCAATTTTGCATCTTCTCCTGAAGCCGTCGGAGTAGGTCACCATAACGCTTTCGGGTAAGGGCGACAGTGTGTCGTAAACAATCTCCTCATAGCTTACCGCTACAGCCTCTGTATCGTCCTCAATTTCAAACTTCCAGTAATCAAGGCTGAACACAAAGTCAGAATAGAAGCCGTCTAAGCTTCCCGTACTTTCGTCGCTGCCGCGGCCTATGTAGTTACGCTGAACTTCGCCAAAATCCTTAAGACGCAAAGGCGTAACATAAGAAAGAATTACATCCCCTCCGCAGATTAGCTGAAGCTTACCCTTTATGCTCTGAAGCACCACATAGCCCTCGTACTTTTCGGGCAAACACACACCCGAGGAAATAAATTCCCCGTTAATGTTAAGACCCAATTCATTATCCTTGCCGAATACAACGGAAAGGTTACGTCCCTCCATGTCGGAAAATTCAATAACCCTTACGCCCTCCTTCTGCATTTTTTCAAAGCCTATGTTTATTCCCAACACAAAATCGTCAACATTATTTGTAAAGGCGTTACTAAGGCGCACATAGCTTCTTACAGTTCCGTCGGAATAAACCCGTGTTTCCTCAATTTTAACATCGCCTACGTATTTCACTTCATCGTAGGTGGTATCAAAATAAACAAACATGGTGCCCTCTGTTTTGCCTCGCACAGCACCCACTTCCTCGCCCTTGGGAAGTGTGTAGGGCTCAATATATTTCACATGGTCAGCCTTTTTAATAACAACCTTGCCGCTCGTGTCGCCACTGTAGGAGAAGTAGCCATCTTCGCCACGGCTTGTTGCCTTGATGCGACCGTTTGAATAAAGAGCATACATTTCGCCCTTCTTGAGCCCGTCAATTTTAATCTGTGTGAAGCTGCCGTCATCCGTTATGTCGAGCTCAATATATTCCTTGTTTTTATCAACAACAGCCTTTTCATAGGTTGCGCCCGTGATTTCCAAACTTAAATGCTCGTTTATAAAGTTAAGCCTCATACAGAGTGCATCACGGGGGATAACTGTGTAGCTGTCTCTTGTTTCTTCTGCCTCACAGCCGTAGCCAAAGAGGCCGAAAACAGGGTCTCGCGCCACATCGGCAGATATTATTTCAAGTGCGCCGAAAAGCCCTAAATCAGCTTCGCCTGCCATCTGCCTCCAGCCGTTGTGTAATTTTCCTCCGCCTGTGCCCTGACCGCCACTGTGCCCCAATTCTGCCTGGTAGGTCCAGGAAACAGTTCCTATGTTTTCACTGTCGGCGTCAATCTGTCCTGAATTAATGCAGGTGAAGTTTGCTATTTTTCCGCCATAGTTAACCCTCTGGGCAATGGCGCGCTCGTCCTCGGTCATACTTTCGTCCACATACCTTAAATAATCGTCCATGCAGTAGCCTGCCAACGCCGCCGTGTACTGGAAGTTCCACCAGTTTTCGCCGCAGATGGTAACAGGGTTTGCATAGTAATACCACACGGGCTGTAAGCCTCTGCAGGCACGGGTCTTAAGGTCAATTTTGTACATCATTGTGTCATTATCGTTCATTTTTGCCAGGGTGTAAACTGCCTCTTCGCCCGTGTTGTCATAGCTGTATTCACTGCCGTAGGGGTACTTTGTGTTTTTAAAGTTATTGTACTTAATGCCCATAATGCGCTCTACTTCTTTTGCTTCATCCGTGAGGCCTTCAAAGTAAAGTGCCTCGATAATGTCGGGGGTTGTAATTTCGCCCATGAGCCCTGTTGCCCAGTTGTAGGCAACCTTGTCGGAATAAAGGGCCTTTAAAATGTTATAGGCTCTTAAAAGGTATGTAAGCCTGTCTTCCTTATAGTCAATGAGGTCGGGGTAGGAAGCGCATATTCTGTACATTGCAAAATAGGTGTTATAAATATGGGGGTAGGCATAGCCTCGGTAGGTTGGTGACAAATTGGGCTCACTTGACAAAAAGTCGTGTATTAAATAATCCTCCTGATGCTCACGCATAAGGGTGTTCCATATTGCCACATCTAAGTATTCGTCCACAGCCTTAACCTGGTTCTCCGCGGGCATGTACACGTTTTTCTGTGCAAGGTATTCGCCATGGGTAAGTGCCCAGTCGTCGCCGTAGCCCCAGTAGCTCATGTCCCAGTAGCCATTTGTGACATCCGCGCGGTTGGCTTTATTATCCATCATCCAGTCGTCAAAGGTTTTGTCGCCCACCATGCCGGGGGTGTCGGTCTGGTGCTTAGTTAAAAACTCGCTTCGGCGCTCAATTGCATCGCCGAGTGGCTCCATAGCGTAAAACTGGAGCATGGTTTCCATTTTTTTGCCCTTTAAGGTGTAATCAACATACACATGGTTTGCACCAAGGCAGTTTAATTTAATATCATACACATGGTATTTTTCGTTTTTGTAGGTAACGGTTTCGGCAAATTCAATCTCTGCCTGACCTGTGCAAGGATGGTTGTTGTTAACCATGTTTTCCTGTGCGCTGTAAAGAAGTGTTTCGTGCACGCACTTGCCATACACATTATTTATTTCCACCTCGTCATTTGCGTGCAGGTAAAAGCGGGCGGGCATGTCGGTTGCAAATGCCATACTTGGCACCGCCACAGCGTCTATAACCCCTGCTTCATAAAGTGTGCTCTTCAAGTCCTCCTCGTTATCAACCGCCGTAAACTTAAAGGCGTACTTTTTGCTTTCCCCTGCCTTTAAGGTAAGGCTGGTAGAGGGCATATATCCGCTGCCTGTTTTCTGAATGCTTTCAGAATGTATGTAGAAAACGTCAAGACCACTGTGATACCCTGCCTGATCCTGCGCCCATACTGAGCCATTATGCCCGTTATTTACTCTCCAATGGTCGCGGTATTCAAAGCCTGCGCCCGTTTCGCCAACGGGTGTAAAAAGGAGCATTTTGCCCTGACCCGAGGGGCGTGTTGCGTATATATAGCTTGAATTTTTACCCACAAAGGAATGGTACACACAGCGTGTGTCGTACAATTCCTCGCCACTATAGGCAGGGGTCCAGTACTGGTTGAACGCCATTGGCATGCCCCAGTCGCCTATGGTAAGGTCGCTGTCTTTATTGTTTATAACCTCAGTTTCCCACACAATGGCATCGTTTTCAACGCGGTAGGTTTCAACCACCTTAAAATCGCCCTCGTAGATAACGGTTATTTTACCGTCCTCGTACTTTATAGCTCTGTCCTGCCCGCTTGTTTTATACTCAATCCACTCGCCATTGCGCTTTGTGGTAAAAATAAGCTCGCCCATCCAGTTGTGCTCGTCGCTATTCCCTTGATTGGGGGCATTTTTAGCGTTTAAAACATATTCGGTATTGCAAAAGTCGGCATTTATGTCGTCAATAATCCTGAGGGACTCAATCTGCCCGTATTCACCAATTTTCATTTGTAAGGAATTTGTGCTGAGCATACTGTTTTCCTTCTCTTCGTGATTTTCTCCCGTGCCCCAGGGCTCGGGAAGCTCATAGAGCCCGAAAAGCTCTGTACAGATTTTATATACATCAGGGTCGTAGGCTTCAAGCTCTTCGCGGTCTGTAAGGTTGGAAGCGTTTTCCACAGGAAGCTCTGTGGGGCTGCCGTTAAAAAACCTGCCCACCTGCCCTGCAAAATATTCGTGATAGTTTGACGCATCGTATTCGTTGGGATAGGGGTACATATCCTTAGAAGCCGCATTTTCATAGCAGGCGAGTATTCTTTCGTAAATATCCTGCCTTGCGCCAATGCCCTGTGCGTCGCCAATGCCGTAGGTTAAAAGGGTGTGTGTTGCCTCGTGCACCAGACCTGCAAAACTCCTTCTCCATGTGTCACTCTCCGGCACAATCAAATCCTCAACCAAAACGGTTGTCTCCCTGCCGCCACCGCCACGGCGCTCGGCTTTATCCTCCCAGTTTCGCCAAGAGGGGTGCATGGCATTCGTTTCGTTTTCGCCAACAATAATAACGTTTACGCGGTGCTTATTCATTTGCCTTACAATTTCAGGGTATTCCTTTGCAATTTTGCGAAGGAGTATTTCAATAACATCATATGCCTTAAAAAGCGCCTCGTCGGGCACATCGTTTGTAGAGCAGATGGGTATGGAATACACAGTTACGCACTTTGTGTAAAAGCTCTCGTAGCCTGCCTCAGCATTCATCCACTCAGGTGGAGAGGTTATTTCCCTTTTGCATACAAAATCCTCCGCAAAGGATACCACAGGCAGCAAGCCCATCACCATTACTGCACACATTAATATACTTATAGCTTTTTTCATATCTGTTCCTCCAAAAATTTCCCTGGTTTTATTATACAACTAACAGAAAAAAAAGCAACAAAAAAGAGGGGAAAATCCCCTCTTTTTTACTAATTTTCTGCTATGATTTTTGCCTGTGTCAAGGGAGTGAGGCTGTCAGTTCCTCGAAGCACCATTACAGTGCTGTTTTCAAAGCCCTCGGGAATATCACATTCTCCGTTATCAAGCGGCAGGACAATCACGCCCTTTAAAATTTTTCCCTCGTATTTTGCAAAAACTGCCACCGCATCACCCTTAAGGTTTCTCACATAAACCTTGCCGTCAACTGCCGCAATATATGCCCTCGTGTAGGTATACACCTTTAAATTCTTATAACTTACCGTCACTCCCGCGGCACCGCCTGATACCAAAAATCCGCCAAAGCCATTAAAGCTACCCTTGTATACGCTCACACTTACAGGCATTTCCACGCCGTTTTCAATCACTGAATAAGTAACAGTGTAAACCTTTTCGCCCTCTGTCATGTTACCAAAATTGGACGTTTTATTTTCGCTTGCCGCGAAAGATTCTGCCATACCCTCGCTCCAGATACGGTTTTCGGCAGTAATGCGTACAGTGTCGCCCACACTATAGCCTATTGCGCCTCTGTCCGAGCGTATGGATGCGCCGTAAAGCTTTTCTGCCACAAAATTACTAAGCCTCTTCTGCCCTGTGGTATCTGTCACAAAGCTTGTGCCTCTTATACTATCGTTTATTTCGCCACGCCCTGCATGAATTGCATTAGCGTCAGAGGCATAGCGGTGTGCAAAAAGCACATCACCGTCAATGTCGGTTATGCCGTGGTCGGGGTAGGCTTTTCCGCCCATAGGCTCAAATTCGAGCACAAATTTGTCCGTCTGGTACAATGGCGAATTAATTGTACCTGTGCCGTTGCCCGTAATGTTGAGACCACCGTCTACAGCGTATGCGTTTGTATTCACTGCGCTCCAGCCGTACCACGCCGAGCTTTCATCTTTTCCGCTTGCAAAAACCGTGCCCGAGCTTTCGTCAGCTTCAAAAATAACATCTGCATCCTCCACAGTGCGGAAAGCGCCTTCCGGTGCAGTTCCGTCAAAAATTCTGAGGTAGTCCACCTTACCTGTAAAGTTGCAGCCAAGATAGCAGCCTCCCTCACGGACAGATGCAGACAGAGCGGTGCATTCAACCCATTTACCGTTAAGGCTTACCTTGTTTTCGTCAAATACGAGCTCAATTTCATTAAAGCCCTCTTTTTTACTCACTTCAGCCTCGCCCATTTGGGTTGTAAGCTTTATTGCATCCTCAGTAAAGGTAAGGGTAAGGTCGCCAAGCGTGAGTACATCGCCCTCGCCCTGAGCGCTTACAGTAATTTTTGCATTGTCGTAATGTAAAACCGACTTGTTCAGCGCCACATAATTATTGTTGTCAAATACTGCACTGCCGCTCTCAAAGATGGTTTCTCCAACAGAGTATGCATCGCTGTATGCAACGCTGTCACGCAAAGAAGCATCAAATTCGTAGCTTGCACGCAGAGCAGGTGCATAGCTCCTTACATGAGCTCCGTCAAGCACTAAGGGTGCGTAGCTGTCATCCGCCGATATTGCATGATAACCCGAAAAGCTGCCGCCTGCAATATGGTAACCCATATCTTCAAACCAGTCGCCGTACGTAATAGCCTCGCCCGATGCTCCTCCGTTATAAAGACCTAAGCTGCTTCCCTTTACAACAGCATTGCCACTGACCTTATAATCAACATACAAGCAGGCGTTTTCAATCACTCTTGCATTGTCTGTTACCTCTGCTCTGTCAAAAAGCACCGCGTAATCGCCAACATAAGCATTGCCGCCGACCTTTGCATTGCCGCCAACAATTGCATAGCCGTCAATTACTGCATTGTCTGTTACCTCTGCATAGCCCCACACAATTGCATCAGGGCCAATGTATGCACTGTCATCAACCTTTGCCGTAAAGGCTTTTCTGCCTCCGCCGTTAGGATGCACAGTCATCATGCCGTAGCCTGTCTTGGGTCTTTCCATGGGCTCTGCATTTTCTAATGTAACAGAATAGGGATAAATTGTTTTGTCCTCATAGGGCATATTACTCTCTGTGGAATGTGTCGCCCAGCCACCTATTGTGTGGCGCACCACTGTGTCCAATTCTGGCGTAGCCGCAACCGTAAGATAAAGAGTGTCTGTTTCGCCCACGGTCACTGGCATTGTTTCCCCTTCTTTAAAAAGGTCCGAATAGCTTGTTTCGCCTGCCTGACTTTCAATAACAAGCCTTGCACGCCAGCTTGCGCCCTCTGTGTCGGTCAAGGAGTTAAGTGTCACACTTACTTCCCCGGGAGTAAACTCAAGAGGAATAATATTATAGCCCATAGCCTCGGGTGCTCTTTCTATGGGCACAGCATAGGTGCCACTTACATCACCCAGCTTTTCAAGCATTGTGTATCTCTGCTGCCAGTAAAATACCCTCGCATTTATAAGTGAGTTTATCTTGTTATTATAGTTTTCTTTGTTTTCAAAATCCAAGGTTGCCATGTGGGAGGCGTATAAGCCTACAGTGTCGGCAGTGGTCAAATCACCATTACACTCTTCTAACACTTCCCAGAAAAGGGTGTTTGTGCTTCCCGAGTTGTAGCCAAGCAGCTTCTGCACAAAGGTTTTTCCGTAAATGCCCGTATTATCGGGGTCTTCTGTCAGATACTGAAGTATGGGCCATGCCTCATAGTAGCCACGTCCGTTCATCTTAGTCAAATGCGTGGCACGAAGGTACAAGTGGGAAAGCTCCGTATCGTAAGCAATATTTGTGTCGTATTCGTACATATACTGCTCTGCAAACCAGTTTGCCACAGCCTCAAACCAGGGGCCAAGGTAAATATTGTTTTCCCATGCATTGTCGCCCTGGGCATAATGCACCGCATGACCGAACTCATGAGCAACTGTTGTAGGTGAGCTCATAGCCGCAATACAGCACATAAAGTAGGGATAACCCGCTGTGTCAACGCTTCCGTAGGCACCCCAGCCGTTAGCATCAAGGTAATAGTGGTCAACACCTGTACCCATTAATACAACGTTAGTCTTATACTGTGTATTATGGTCGCCATTGGGCAGCACCGATGTGGTTGTAGGCTCCATACCCATTTTAACTATAAATAAGTCCCAGCAGTTTTCAAGCACCGCTTCGCACTGCTCCAGAAACGCGTCTGTCACAAGATGGCTGTTTGCACCATCTGTATCGTAAAAAATCTGGAAATGCTCCGTCTGGTAGGTTTTATACCTGCTCATTGCCACCTCTGTAGCAGCCCCGTCATTGACATCACGCAAAAGGTATGTAACCTCACCCTCCTCCGCAAGGCTCGCCAGGGGAAGCAAGCCAATAAGCATTAATAATGCAACCAATAAACAAATAACCTTTTTCATGTATTTCACCTCCCTTTTATTTTAGCACTTTTTTGCCTTAACTGCAAACAAAAAAGAGGGGGAAATCCCCTCTTTTTGTATGTTTTTTTATTTTACTATTTCAAATAATGTGTCAAGTCTTTCAACACTGCCCATTACATAGGTTTTGCCAAAGGCGGGCAGCTGCACCTTACCGTCTACAGGATGCACAATGTCAAAGTAAACTACATCCTCAGCTTTTACCTTTGCTATGTCGCAGTCCTCCTTAACGGATATAATTACAACCGCGCCGTCAAAAAGAGGCAACTCTTCTGCTTTCACCTTAGCAGCGTTACTTATGCCGGAAAAGGCTGTCACAACGTACACATTTATTTTGTCCTTGTAAACGTCAAAGCCACTTGGAACCGGAATGTTCACGTTAACAGTGTTGTCGCCCTCACCCAAGGTCTTTGCGCTTATCGCCTTATATTCAAAGCCCTTAAGGCTTCCGTCCTGGTTATAAAACGCCACCGCAAAGGTTACAGTGTCCTTATATGCGGCAAAGTTCTTTTTAACGTCAAGCTTTGTAATAACCGTTCCCTGGGAATTAACGCCCATGCCTGTTACGGTGAAAATGTCGCCTGTTACAATCTTAAGCTTCTTTTCACTTGTAAGCTTTGACGCCTTACTTGTAACCTTAATGGTTACCTCCTGAGCAGGGGTAAGGGGGTTGGTTGTGAGTAAGCCGTTTTCGTCAAGGGTAATTGTTTCGTCCTCCAAAAGGTACTCTCCGGTACTATCGTACAGGCTGAAGGCAATGTCACTTTTGTTAACGCCGTGCATGGGCAGCTCGTTATAAAACGCCGCTACATTAAACTGTGCGCTCTCGCCTGCCACAATGCTTTCACTGTCGCAGGAAAGCTCAACTAATGTAGGTGACGGAACTGATGCCTTTAGGTTGTCAAGGTCACAGCCGCCGAAAGCGTTTATGTAGTGTGTTGCCGCATTGTTTCTGAGGTTAACGTTCTGGAAAATCTGCTTGTCAACCCTTTTGCCGTTTTCGTACCTTTCAAGGATAATATGTCCGTAGGTAACGGAATTTGCATCCTTATTTGTTCTGCCTAAGAAGGTAAAATGATACCAACTATCAAGGTCAATCACACAAAGCTTTGCAAAGTTGTTGCCCCCTGTCTGAAGAGCAAAATGTCCGTCCTTAACTCTTATACAGCTGTTCCACTTGCCCGTTTTCATAAAGGAGAAGCCGCAGCCCTCGTTATTGAAGCGCACATCCAGCTCGTAAATAAAGTCCGACGAGGTTTCGTAGGGCAGATAGCCTAAGTCAGCGCCCTCACAGCGGTAAAATTTACTTCCGTCCACACTGCCCTCCATAACTGCTACACCGTTAAGCTCTGTTTCGCACTTATCCTCAAAAAGGAGCGCATCGGAGGCCATGGCAGGCACACAAAAGGCAGAAAGCATCAACGCTAAAGCTATAAATAAAACTATCTTTTTCATCATTCTGCCTCCTTATATGTAATTTCAAGTGTTTTTGTTTCTGTGTTGAGGTTGCATTCAACGCCCTTTAAGTAGCCCAAGAGCGGCGCAATTTCACAGCTTATGTCGCCGTGGGAGTTTATGAAGGTTTCAGCGTTAAGTAAGTTCTTTTCGCTGCCTTGATTTATAAAGAGCGTCGTAGAGCCGTTAACAGCTTCAACGTTGCTGCAGCCGTCAATAAGACCGCCTATGATATTAACCCTTAAGGAGTGTCCGTCACAATAGGAAGGAATTTCAGTTGTCCATTCATAGGGTGTGCACGCACCCGCGTAGAAGAGCTCATCCAGCACAGGCACAATTGCGCACACAACGCCTGTTGTGCTGTCGGGACGGTAGGGGCTTTCAGAGAACTGAACAGCCTTGCCGTTAACCGTTACTGTGTAGGTATCAATTTCAGCTACCTCAGCCTCGGCAATGTAGATTGTATTAGTGTCGGGTGTAAACTTGCCTGCAAGAGGCTTTAAGGGTGTAACTGTTTCGGGCTCGATAACCTTTACCTCGCCCTGCTTGTAGCTTCTCTGGGGAGTTGTCATCATGCCGCCTGTTACAGTGACAGGGTTTGACTTAACCGTTCTGGACACGGGCATCATGCCTTCAATTGATGCAGTAAGTGTAATGTTGCCTGCCTCTCTTGTGCTTCTTACAAACACTCTGTTAACGCCGCATTCAGCATACACAAAGTCAGCACCTATTTCGTTAACGCCCTTCCAGCCGTAGTTTTCAACAGCATCTCCCTCGCCTGAGTTGTAGCCGCCTAAAAGCACGCCCTCACCTGCAACGGAAAGGTTAATCTTGTCATATGCAAGGGGGCACACGTTGCCGTCCTTGTCAACTATTTCAACATCAAAGTACATAACATCACTGCCGTCGGCAAGAAGTCCGTCGGGACCTGTTACAGGTGTGAGACGAACAGTTTCCTTCTCGCCTGCTGTCACAATGCTGTCCTCGCACAAAACCTCGCCCTTAGCATTATACGCCTTTGCACTGACTGTACCGCTTTCGGTAACATCGATATTGTCAAAGAAGTATATAAAGTTGACCCTGGGCTCTGTGCACACGCCGCGGCTTACGCCGTTTACAAAAAGCTCAACTGAACTAACCGCTTCACTGCCTATAACGTAAACTGTCTTATGTTTGGGGTCACGCTGTGCCTTTTCTCCTGTAGGAGCAAAGCTGCCGCCCACCTTTTCCTTAACCTCATACCAATAGGTGTCGTCGGTAAGCTGGGGGTAGCTCCAGTGACCTATAATATTTATAACGGGCTCTGTAGCCTGCATTGCCTGATATGCGTAGAACGCCTGCTTCTTTATTCTCACAGCGTCCACCTTGCCACTTGTTCTGCAGTTTTCACTGCCCGAGTTTCTCACGTGCTGGTTAGAGTCACTCCATACCAAAGCCGCCGCAGCAGAGTAAAAATCGTTACCCGAAACACCGCCTACTCTGTCGCTGTAAAACTCGTTATAGCCGTAAACATTGCTTATTGCAAAATCCTCGCTTGTCAAGTCGTGCACGTCAAAGCCGTCCTTTTTCTTTGCCCCTGCACCAAGCCACTTGTTTCTGTAGTCGTAATCCGGAGGTGAAAAATCGTCCCAAACTCGTCTGGGCGCTTCCTCACGGGCATATTCTGTTTCAATAATGGGCACGAACTTATTAACTGTTGCCATGGAGCTCTTTGACCATGCCGCATGGCGGTTGAGCATTGTGCCCACAAATTCGGTTTCGGTAATCTGCTCGGGTGAGTTAAGTGTTCTGCAGCCCGAGAAGCGGTCTGTATAGGGGTCAAGCTTTGCTTCCAGCTCGCCCATTTCGTGCAAATGCTCGGGGCTTATCTGGTTGTTACCCGACTCCCAGAAAAGCACAGACGGAGAGTTACGGAAGTAAATCATGGCGTCGCGCATTGCTTCAACACGCATATCCCATGTTCTACCGCCTACATCGCCCTCCTTGTCGCCTGCAGGGCACACGGACACAACGCCGTACTTGTCGCCCGAGCGGATGGCGTTGGGCTTGGGTGCAACGTGCATCCAGCGGATAAAGTTCGCGTTTGACTCCTTCACAAGCTGCATGTCAATGTCTGTAAGCCAGTCGTTGGCAACACCTATAACTGCCCACTCGTTTGTGGAGCGCTGTGCGTAGCCTGTAAGCCACACGCTTCTTTCGTTAATCTTCAAGCCACCATCGTTAAGGTCGTATTCAACCTTACGGAAGCCTGTTGTTATTTTATTAACATCAATAACCTTGCCGTTCTCAATAATGGAGGTGTACACATCGTAAAGATGAGGGCTGTCAGGGCTCCAGAAGTTGAGGTTTTGAACTAAGGCGCTGTTTGTAACGTAGGTTACCTCCACTGTGTCTGTAGGCGTGGGTGCGGGGTTTTCCTCGTATGCGTCAATGGGCACAACGGTTTTAAAGGTCACGCCACTGTCCGTTGCCGCCTTAACCCCTGCCGCTGTTTCAAAGCTGCCTATGAGCTTACCTTGGCTGTCAACAACATCTGTTTTAACGGTAATCTGCCTATCTACTCCGCTTTCGTTTCGTATTTCAGCCTTAACGTTAACTACCGCCTTGTGACCCAATATGTCAAAATCAGTGGCATAAACGTAGTTACCTGTTGTCTTCATGTTGCTGTAAAGGGGCAATGTCTGATAGAGCATGGGCTTAACGTACAAATTTACATTGCCCGTAATACCGCCCTGGACCTCGTTAAAGTCCTTTGTGTTCCACTGGTAGCCCCAGCCTGTGTTAGTTCCCATTTCGTCACCGGGCTTTGTTTCACTCACAACAAAGCTTGTGCCACGTGCGGCAGTGTTGTCTGTTGCAACGGCAATAAGGTTTTCACCCTCTACTATGTAGGGCGTAATGTCAAAGCCCATAGCCGTAACGCCTGCCTCGTAGTAGCCTGCTTCCTTTCCGTTAACGTAAAGGTAAACGGTCTGACGCACAGCCTCAAACTCAAGTATAAATTTTTTACCCACATGCTCCGGAGCAATTGTTATGTTCTTTCTGTAAAAGGAAAAGCCGCGGTACAATCCGCTTTCCCCTGCGTCAACACCTAAATTGTCAAAGGAGTCAACACTGTTTATGGCATGAGGCACGCTGACATTTTCCCAGTCGGAATCGTCGTAGCCAACCTCATAAAACTGCAAGCCGTCCTTAACCACGCTCTCGCGGGCATCCTTCAGGGGCACCGCAACAGGAGGCCTTTTATACTTCCAGTCAACATTTAAGTTATAGGTCACATTTTCGCCCACAGGCGCAGTATAGCCCTCAGCCTCCTGGGCAAATGCGGGCAGCATGCCTATAAGCATAATAGCAACAAGTGCAAATATCAGAACTTTTTTCATTCATATTCCACCTTTCACAGCACTTCTTTTAACACTATTGTAGCATAATATCAAACAATAATCAAAGAGCAATAGTTGCGTTTTACATTGCAAATATTGCTCTCTCTTTTATTAATTACTGCTTTGCACAATGTGCAAAACAGCAATTAATAATGAAACCGCTTCGCTGATGAATATTGAATAATGAAAAATTAATGAAGAAAATCGTCATAGCGATTTTCAACCGAAATTATTCATCATTCATTATTAATTATTCATTTGCGCTCATTCTACACGCTTCTGAAGCCGCGGCCAATAATTTCGCTTGTTGTTGTGATTATCACAAAGGAATGGGGGTCAATCTCTTTAATGTGCCTTCGTAGCCTTATCGCCTCAATTCGCTTGCACACCGTGTGTATCATCACCTTGCCCTCACCGCTGTAGCCGCCCATAGCCTCGGTAATTGTTGAGGAATGCTTCAATTCCTTTGTTATGTAGGCGTTTATTTCCTCGCTCTTGTCGGTAATAACAACAAAGTATTTACAGCTCTGGATGTTGTCAATAATACTGTCCACTAAAAACGCCTTTGCAAACAGCCCCGCCATTGAGAAAAGCCCCGCCTTTACGTTGAACACAACAAAGGTTGACGCGGCAACAAAAAAGTCAATAACCAAAAGTGCTTTGCCCACATCCCAGCTTGTGTACTTTCGAAGTATCAAGGCTGCAATGTCCGTACCCCCGCTGGAGGCGCCTGTGTTAAAAATAATTGCCGAGCCAAAGGCTGTTAAAAGCATTGCATACACTAACTCCAGCAAGGGCTGGTCCGTAAGCGGTTTTGAAAGCGGCATCACAAACTCCAGTGCATATGTAAGGAAGGAAAACAGTAAGCTGCAGAAAACCGTCCGTATGCCGTTCTGCTTTCCTAAAAAAGCAAAGCCGAGAAGCAGCAGCACCACGTTTATAATCATAATCCAGCTACCCGGTGAAACATTTGGCGTTATCTTGCCCAGTATAGTACCAATACCACTGACGCAGCCCGTGGCAAAGCCGTTAGGTATCTTAAAAAAGTAAACGCCGAATGTCAGCATAACCGTGCCGACTATTATGAAAAAATAATCACGTATTTCCTTTTTTGTTCTGTCCTTCACGCCATCACTCCTAACTAACGTTTTGCGTGAGCAAAACATATCACAAATCCCGCAGGGATTTATATCGCGTTTTTAACATATCGCGCCGAAGGCATATCGCATTTGCCGCAGGCAAATATTATCGTACCATTTCGTCCTGGTGCCCCGTAGCCTTATGTGACTTTATGATAGAATCAATTTCTTCAATGCTACTAACGCTCATGTCGCCCGATACAGTATTTTTAACAGCGCTTAAAGCGTTACCGTAGCTCATAGCCTTTTCAATGTCGCCTGTTTTAAGTATGCCGTAGAGCACGCCTGCAACGTAAGCGTCGCCGCTGCCCACACGGTCAATAACCTCAATGCCCACGTAGTGAGGCTCCTCATAGAACTTTCCGTCGTAGTAAATTCTTGAGCCGAAGTTGTGCTTTGTGGGGCTTATAACCTCGCGGCGGGTTGTGGCAACAACCTTACAGCCGTAGGTATCAGCATAGCCCTTCATAATTTCATCTAAAGTGCCTGTACGCTGGAGCATTCTGCGGCTTGTCTCTTCCGAAACAAACAAAATGTCAACATAGGGGAAAATACTCTCCACAACCTTCTTTGCCTCTTCCTCACTCCATAATGCCGCACGGTAGTTAACGTCAAAGCTTATTGCCACACCTGCCATCTTCATGCGCTTAATCATCTCAAGCGCAGTTTCGCGAAGGTACGGGTCTAAAGCAAGGGAAATTGAGCTTATATGAAACATTCTCGTTCTGTCGTAAATTTCGTAGGGTATTTCACTAAGCTTCAAACTGCATACGGAAGCGTTGGCTCTGTCGTAAACAACAGCGCTCTTTCTGGGGTAAACGCCGCTTTCGTAGTAGTAAATGCCAAGCCTCTTAGTGTCACTTTCGTCCCATGCAACATAGTCGTCACTCACGTTACCGTAGCGGATACGGCGGGCAATAAAGTGGCCTAATTTATTTTTTGGAAGCTTTGTAACAATAGCGGAGCGTATGCCTAAGTTTGCCGCACCACTTGCAACGTTAAACTCACTGCCGCCGCAGTTCTTTTCAAAAACCTCGCTCTGGGAAATTTTTTCCTTGTCGGGAGGCGACAGTCTTAACATTACCTCACCAAAGCCTATAAGGTCAAAATCTGCACTCTTCTTGATAAAATCCATACCTTTTCCCTCCTGCAAAATATTTCTTGCTCAAATTATATCACACATTACCCTCTTATGCAACAAAAAGACCGTTCGGAAAACCAATTCCAAACGGTCCTTATCTGTTTTTTTACTGTCCAAGCTGCTCTTTAAGCATATGCTTGTATTCCTCAACCCGTGCAGCATTAACCTGTGCGCACAAAACCTTCTTTGCCTTGAGCATGCACACGCCTATACCCAAAGGCACAATAACTGACACAATCATATACTTTATAGCCTTTTCGGGCACGATAGATTCATAAACCTTATATGTACAAATCATTCTGAGCATTGACCACGCACACATCAAAAGTGCCGCTACCAACAAAAGCACATACAATACCACAAAGGGTACAATTGGCAATGTCTCCAACTCGCCACCCTGAGAAACAGTCGCCACAATCACAAATACAAAAAACGCAATATAGGTCACAACAAAGAAGCCGCCGCCTGCCAAGGACAATATAAGAAGTGTCTTTGCCCAGTTTTTCTTTGTGCCTGTTCTTTCGTCGTATTCGTCAACAACCTTGCCCGCTACCCAGCTTTCGCCAACAGGTATCCACGCAAGCCACGCATTTTTAACGCCTCTTTTGTCGGCAATTGAATGCATCGCCATCGACTGCATAACATACTGTGCAATACAAACTCCGAATACACCAATATACACAAGCAATAAAATAACAATTAATAAAATTTCGGGCATACATTTTTCCTCCTGTAAAATATTTCTTAAATATATTTTATCACACAATTTTCCACATTACAAGAAAATTAAAGGAGAGATTTATCCCTCCTTTAATTCATTGTCTTTCTTTATAATACTTAATCGAATTCATAAGCTCCGCCTTATTCTTTCCGCTTCGGATAGCAATGGCAAAATACTTATCCGCTTCCTCTTCAGCACCGGTGCAGGAATAAATAATAGCAAGCAAGGATGCTGCCTGATGCACCTTAGGATTGAATTCCAATGCTCTCTTTGCAAAATCCTCTGCGGCAGCCCATTCGCCCCAGTCGAAATAAATCTGTGCTATATTGTTGTATGTATAGGCGTGCTTTGGATTGATGTCAAGTGCTTTTTTGTAGCACTCAAAAGCAGTATCCAGATCCGAAAAATGCTCCTGTGCCAGATATCCCATGTTGTTATAAACGCTTTCGTTCACATCCAACCTCTCAATAAGCTCCTTGTACTTATTGTATGCATCACCGTAATTTTTCAAGTCAGTGTAATTACGGGCAAGAAAAAGTCCCACAGCACATCTGTCGTAGCTTGTTGCGCACTCCTTTTCAAGCTTTTTCAATAGCTTTATGGATTTTTTACATTTATCCTCATCATACAATCTTAAAGCCTTCAACAGCATTTTACGTTTTTTATCGTCATCCTCAAAAGCGTGTTCAATCTGCCTCTGATAAGACACCTCATAAAAAGATAAGGGTCTGTGTCCGCGCCTTCTTCCCCACAAAATTCTTACAATTACACCTGCAAAGGATGCCGCTGCCACTGCAAGCTCCGCAATGGCGCTTTTAATTGTTTCCTCGCCTGTTATCATTCCGTACACAATTATTGCCACAAGAGCAAAAAAAAGCACCGACAATATAATTATTTTTGTTTTCACCTTCATACTATCACCCTGCTATAATCAGATTTTTCAATATCCCTTATGTCTTACGAAAAAGTTACTGTCATAATTCTACCACATAATTACCATTGGTGCAACAGCTATTCGAGCCAAAAAAGCGCGGAAAATCCGCGCCTTACATCCCTCTGATATCAAGCCAGCTGAGCGGTGCACTTTTGCGATACTCAAGAATGTAATACCCCTCAGCTTTTTCTATATCCGTTTCAAATTCTGCATTTATTGCCATCATTCCGACAGGCATGGCTTCAAAACCACTACAATCGTGAACATATGTATTACTTTCACGGGCATAGTATGCTTTAAGCTCCTCCAAGGTAAGAGAACTCTTTATTAAAACTGCCACATACAATTCAGTGTGGTCGCCCGTTCCCGACGTATTACCGCAGCCTGATACGTATTCAATCATTTCGCTTTTCTCAGGCAGGGTTAAATTTTCAATAACCTCTTCCCGAAAGGGAGGAAGCGCCGCGTCATTAACAATTTGCGGCACAAACAAAAGAGCAAAAAAACTGATTAATATTACAGCTAATACAATTATCGTCCCGCCCCATATAATATCAAAAAATTTTTTCATGTTGTCACCTTATCCTTAACACATTGTTCCTATATACTCCAGGTAACAAACCTCGTCTTCAACAGTAATCATATGGTACCCTGTTTTATCAACACACCAGCCGTCTGGTGCGTCTTTTCCATTGCCTGCATACCAATCATCAAACAAAATTCCGAAAAAGGGTTTTACATCAAACGTTACACGAAAAACAAATCCGTCTTTTTCTGTCGCATATTTTTCATTTATTTCGTCCTCGCACAGGGCAATTTCATTTATCCTGTAATCGGCTAACCTCATTTTTAAACCATGGGCTTTATAATAATCAAAATATTGCTCCATGACATTTTCTGCAATTTCTTCATCAGTACCGCTTACAACACTATATTCATTTGCCTGTTCGCTGTCATAAAAATTAAACCTATAACGCACAACCGATAAAACAAGCCCTGCCACCAAAATTAAACTTATAATAGCTATAAAAGCTTTTTTCACAATAACACCTCAGCTTTATTTCATACACGAAGTGTATTTCATTAAAACAGCTCTGACAATTACTCCGCTTTTTGAATAGCCTCTACACTGTCTTCCAGAATAATTGTGTTCAGCCTTTCTAAACTAATAGAATAAAATTTAAATTTCTTTTTTGTTTTAACAACAATCATATCTTCAGGTATTTTGTACATTAAGTTTTTAATCATATAATTACTTAATTTCATATTCTGTTGCAATTCTATCATGGAAATACCTTTTTCACTGAATAATGCAGCTTGAATCAGAAAGCTATACAGTCTGAGCAACTCAAAATTATCACACTGCTTTTCGATAGCTTCTTCATACTTGTTCCATGTTGCTAATTTTTCAAGCAAAGATTTTTCAAGCTCTGCCATTGCTGCAAAAATCATTTTTAGTTGCATTAACAAAAAAGGTGTCAAGTCACCAAGATTACGTTGATCATTACATGTGTCAAAAGCCTTATAATACGCCTTAATATTCTCTTTTATGGTTTCCGAAATTCTAAAAGAAATTAAAGGTGTCAAGGTATTAGAAATACCATAACTCAATATAAATCTTCCCAACCTGCCGTTACCGTCATAAAATGGATGAATATACTCTATCAGGTAATGAAAAATGCAGACCCTGAACAAAGCTTCTACAGAATCATCATTTAAAAAATCAAGAGCTTGTGTCATGGCTTCAATTATTCTGCTTTCAGGGGCTAAACCGGTGTGAATCACCTTGTCTGTTTCACTATGAACAGTAACAACTTCTTTGCGGAAAATTTCACCATCCGGTTTGTTCCTCGGCTCTTCGTGAATCACTTCTTCAAGAAATACTTCGTCATAAATATCTCTGATATCCCCGCAACTTTCCAGAGAAATATTTTCTTGATTAATTAATTTCAGATATTTATTAACCAAGCTGACAAAGCGTTGATGCTTTCCTTTACTTTTCGACTGTGATTCCAATATGTCTAATGCCTCGCCAATCTCTTTTCGACTGCTGTGTACTCCCTCTATTTTATTTGTAATAACAATTTCGTCAATCAAACACTTTCTTGAATACTGACCTATTGCAACACCCGGAAGTTCTCCACATAAGTTTCCTATTTCTTTATCCAGTTTTGCAATATTGAATGCCATTTTCATTACTTCGGAGTTTTCCATAAAGAACGCCTGATTCTCACCTATATAAAAGTTGAGCTTTATAGTTTCTTCTGAGTTAAATCTATTCAAGTATTCCTGAGCATAAATCTCGTTATTGCCATAATATAAACTCTTTAGCTCCTTGTAACTCATAAATTTCACCTCAATCTTGATTATATTCATAATGATAGCACATTTCAAATCAAAAATCAAGCGTTTTTTAATTTGAAATGCGTTATCATTGGTTTCACAACAAAAATAACAATGTATTTTTATGTTTAATGGAGAGTTTGATATAAATCTATATATAATGCATATGTTTTTTGCTCAAAACATTAAATTTATATCAAACCCAAACTAACCTACAACTTCATTATTTCCTACCAAAAAATCCTCATGCGACAATTTTTAGGGAATAGTGAAGAAGGAATAAGGAATAAGTAAAAATCCCCATGCTGTTGCATGAGGATTTTTTGGAGGC
>JAFUOO010000029.1 GCA_017472685.1 Clostridia bacterium | reverse complement strand
TTCACACCGGGGTGAATCTTTGTGCCTCTCTGGCGAACAAGAATGTTACCGGCGAGAACTGCCTGACCGTCAGCACGCTTTGCGCCCAGACGCTTAGACTCACTGTCACGACCGTTCTTTGTAGAACCAACACCCTTTTTATGAGCGAATAACTGAATATTCAATGTCATCATTGTTTACACCTCCACAATCAAGAGATATTGTTTATATTGTTTCGCAATCTCACGAATTGTAATCATGAGACTGTCTAAGAGCACATCTGCTCCGTCTTTCCTTGTTTCAGGAATTTCACATGCGAGAAAACCGTCGTCCTGTTTATAAGTAATATCGGCAAGCTCCAGTGCCTCAATGCCGTTAATTGCCATCGTGCACGCTGTTGAAACTGCCGCACATACAATGTCGTAGCCGTTTTCAGCGTAGCCTGCATGTCCTTTAACTTCCAACCCGACAATTTTTCCCTCGCTACTTCTTTTAACCTTAAAGCAAATCATGACCTTAAGCGTTGATAGAAGTGATTTCAACCTTTGTGTAAGGCTGACGGTGACCGTTCTTGTTTCTGTAGCCCTTCTTGGACTTCATCTTGAAAACGATAACCTTCTTGCCCTTAGTCTGGCCGATAACCTTAGCTTCAACCTTAGCGCCTGCAACTGTAGGAGCACCTACCTTAACATCGCCTTCGCCACCAACTAAGAGAACTTCGTCAAAAGTTACATTAGCGCCATCTGCAGCTTCAAGCTTTTCAACGAATACTACATCGCCAACCTTAACCTGATACTGCTTGCCGCCTGTCTTAATTACTGCGTACATCTGTTGCACCTCCCATTTTATGGACTCGCTGTTATAGGTGACCTTACGGTCTTAAAACCCAATCCATGCGGTTACCGCTATATTATAACTGCAATTTAAAAGATTGTCAAGCGTAAATTACAATATTTTTCAAATATTTTTGCCTCTTTTTTCATTATATTAAATTTCAACAAAATCAATCCTTTGTATAGTAAAAATTTTTACGTTTTTTATGAAAAAAATTATGTACACGAAAAAATTTTTGTGATATTATAAAAAAGTAAAAATCACAAAGGAGTGTTTACCATGAAAAAGATTTACGAAGGTAAAACAAAAGACGTGTACGCTCTTGACAACGGCAACGTAATGCTCAAGTTCAAGGATGACTGCACAGGTAAAGACGGCGTTTTCGATCCCGGCGAGAACACAGTAGGTCTCACAATTGAAGGTATCGGTAAGGCTAACCTCCAGTCAAGTATTCATTATTTTGAGCTTCTTAAGGAAGCAGGTATCAAAACTCACTATGTTTCCGCAAACCTCGACGACGCTACAATGGAAGTTCTTCCTGCAACAGTATTCGGTCATGGTTTGGAGGTTATCTGCCGCCTTGTTGCTACAGGCAGCTTCATCAGAAGATACGGTGAATATATTGCAGACGGCACTCCCCTTCCCGGTGGTTATGTTGAATGCACTTTCAAGAACGACGAAAAGGGTGACCCCCTTGTTACAGGCGAAGGCTTGGCTGCTCTTGGTGTTATGTCTCCCGAGATGTTTGAAAGTATGAAGGAACAGACACTTAAAATCACAAAGGTTGTTGCTGATGACTTAAAGACACTTGGTCTTGACCTTTGGGATATCAAGTTTGAATTCGGCTACAACAATGACGAAGTTATCCTTATTGACGAAATTGCATCCGGTAACATGCGTGTTTATAAGGGTGATAAGATTGTTGACCCTGTTGAGCTTACAAAGATGATTAACAATCGCTAAAAGGGCTGCCGCCTTTAGCGCAGACCGTTCAAAGGCAACACCCTTCATATTTCCAATAGTTTAATATTTTTATTGTTTGATGTAGAGAAACGCAATTAGTGCGTTTCTCTATTATTTTACGCCTTTGAACTATCGACAAACCTCACCTCTCAACGTACACAAGTACGCCTTCGGGTTCGGTTTGCCAATTCTGCATCTAAACTCAATCAGCCCTACACACAGAAAAAAAGGGTCCGCGATGCGGACCCTTTAATTTGTTTCCTATTAAACTACAAGGAAGAACTTGATAAGGAAGATAAGGGAAATTACGTATGTAAGTACGGAAACGTCCTTTGCCTTACCGGAGAATACCTTAACAACTGTATAAGAGATAAGACCCATACCGATTGCATGACCAATAGAGCCGGAAATAGGCATTGCAATAAGCATAATTGCAGCGGGAACAACCTGATCAAGGTCATCCCAGTTGATGTTCTTAAGACCGGAGATCATAAGGATACCAACATAGATGAGTGCTGCAGATGTAGCTGCTGCAGGAATAAGTGCTGCGATGGGAGCAATAAAGATACAAGCAAGGAAGAGTACGCCTGTTGTGAGAGCAGTAAGACCTGTTCTGCCGCCTGCTTCGATACCGGAAGCGGACTCAACAAATGTTGTAACTGTAGAAGTACCTGTACAAGCACCAACTGTTGTACCGATAGCATCTGCAAGAAGACCTTCTCTCATGTTGGGCATCTTGCCGTTTTCATCAAGCATGCCGCCACGAGCTGCTGCACCTACGAATGTGCCGATTGTATCGAACATATCGATCATACAGAATGTGATTACAAGTGTGATAACTGTAAACCAGCCAACTTCCATAAGTACACCGAAGTTAAACTTAAAGAGTGTTGTGTTGGCCATATCTGCAAAGGGAGGTACGAAGGATGCTGTTGCAAGGCTTGCAAAGGGGTTAACGCCAAAGAAGATAGCCTGACCTGCCCAGTAGATAATGCTTGCAATAACCATGCCGATTAATACGGAGCCTTTTACCTTCTTCTTGTCAAGAATAATCATTGCAAAAAGACCGATAAACATTGTTACAACTGTAAGCACCATTGTGGGATAAGCATCACCCATGTTTGTTGCAATTACAGAAGGTGTAAGTGCACCAAAGAAGTCTCTCAATACATAGAAGCAATCGCCATTAGAGTTGTAGATACCAACATTAGAGCCAAGACCGATGTTCATAAGCATGATACCGATTGCAGGAGCAATACCTGTACGAACGCCATAAGGAATAGCGTCAACAATCTTTTCACGGATGGAGAACACCGACAATACCATGAAGAGGATACCTTCAACAAGGATAATGCAAAGCGCTGCCTGGAAGGACACAAGATAGCTTGTACCTGTTATAGCGGCAATGTTTGCAACAACCACAGCGAAGAAGCTGTTAAGACCCATACCCGGAGCAAGGGCAAAGGGCTTGTTAGCCATAAATGCCATACAGAACATAGCAATTGCAGAAGCGATACATGTTGCCAGGAATACACCGTTCCACAAATCCTGACCGTGTGCACCGAAACCTGTAAGCAGGTTGGGGTTAAGCGCAATGATGTACGCCATAGTCATGAATGTTGTAAGACCTGCCATGAGCTCTGTTGCGACATTTGTGCCGTTTTCTTTGAGCTTGAACAATTTGTTCATCTTCTCAACCTCCAAAAAATTAATTTTTTGTACAAAATTAGTACATATTAAGTTTACTTTATTTTGCATAATTTGTCAAGATAATGTTTATAACAACAAAATAAGCCACCACATTTTGTGTAGGTGACCACAATTCAGTTTTATTTTCCCATTAACAAATCACCACGGCGTTGCATATTCTTTTACAGGAGGTGATTTTATGAATAACTGCAGCTGCAGACAAAACTGTATGGGCATTGGCGTGCTGGTAAGTATAGTTATAGGCATTATTGCAGGCTTTTTAGCAGCTTCCGGTATGCTGGCGGTGTCCACGCCTTTCCTTTGGGCACTGTTTGCCATCGGGGTTGTAAGTCTTGGTTTGCTTCTTACACTTACGGTTGTATCGAGCGCACGCTCACTCCGTTGTATATGCAATTCCCTGTCGCTACTGCTTACGGGCATTTTAGGCACACTTTTAGTGTCGGTAATTCTGCTGGTTATAGACATAGCCACCGCGAGTATTATTGGTGCAATTATAACAGGCTTGCTTTTCTTGTTTTTCGCCCTGCTTATAACCTCGTCTGCCTGTCTTCTCCGTTGCATTGCCGATTGCGACGACTAAACAAACAAAACCGGTTGGCACCACACCAACCGGTTTTCTGTTATTCATTGTATCATTTCAATGCCTCGCACAAGAGATTCATAATCAAGCGCGCCGCTGCCTCTTGCAACAAGATTTCCGTCCTTATCTATAAAAAAGGTTGACGGGAATCCCGTTACATAATAAGCGTTAACCGCGTCAAGCTTTGTGTCATAAAAAACATCAAATGCGAAGCCTTCCTTTTCAATATATGCTTTCGCCATATCCATCGTTTCCTGTACGCCGTCGGTGGCATTTATCATCATAAACTGAACATTAGGGTAATTTTCATATGCCTTGTTAAAATCGGGCATCTCAACCTTGCAGTAGTAACACCAGGTCGCCCAGAAATTAAGAACAACGGGTTTTCCTTTAAAATCAGACAACCTCACTGCGTTCCCGTTTTTGTCAAGCACTTCAAAATCAGGCGCAGCAAAATCATTTTCTGCGTTGCTTTCTTCTTCAACGGGTATATCCATTATATTTCCGCCCGAATATTCCTTGCTTAATTTATTGTATAAAACAGTTGCCCCTGCGATAAGTGCCGCCATGAGCACTACAATAATGACCCATTTAAAAATATTTTTCATCAATACCTCTCCTTCTATGACAGCAGTGCCAGAAACTTTCCAAACAGCCCCGTAGCCATCAGAATTCCCACGCCCACGAGCAAAGAGCCGCTCACAGCATTGATAATTCCGTAATGCTTCTTTATAAAAGAAAATGTCCCCTTGAGCTTATCAATAAGTATTGCACTCATAAAAAAAGGTATACCAAGTCCCATTGAATAGCACAAAAGCATTCCTATCCCCTCAAGCATGCTTCCTCTGTTTGCTGCAAGCATAAGAGCCGAGCCTAAAAACGCACCCACACACGGCGTCCAGCCTATTGAAAACACAAGCCCGAACAGAACAGATGAAAAAAATCCCAAATTTTCTGTTTTTGAAAAGCTTGTTCCCTTGAAAATATTCAGCTTGAAAACGCCAAGGAAATTCAAGCCAAAAAACACAACAATCAGACCTGTCACAGCATTTACCGCCGCTTTATACTCGCTCAGAAATCTGCCGAAGGACCCCGCCAATGCACCCATCAATACAAACACTGCTGTAAAACCAAGTATAAACCCAATGGCATTTTTAACAGCCCTCCGGGTGTTTTTCCCGCTTTCTCCTGCAAAATACGAAACATATAGCGGAAGCATGGGAAGCAGGCACGGCGACACAAAGGTTATAATGCCTTCTAAAAATGAAATTACATATTGCATATAAAGTCTCCCTCAATTATAAATCAACGCCCAAAAACTTCTTTGCCAGAATGCCTACAAAGAAGGACAACACGGCAACGCTTACACTTATTATTGCCATTTCCAGAAATCTTTTTGTAAAGCCTTCGCTTTTTGCAACGGAAATGTAATAGGAAAAGCCTGCGATTATGAGTATAACAATTGCCAGCATGCAGCAAAGTGCAACAAGGTATTGCGTGCTGTCAAGCAAAAGATAAGGCAGAACAAGGAGCACAACTGTTATAAGGTACGCAATGCCTGTATAGCTGCAGGACTTGAGTGCATCGTCCCTTCCCTCGCTTCGGGCAGACAAAAATTCACTTGCCGCCATTGAAAAGGTTGCCGATATACCCACTATCAATCCCGACAGTGCTGTAAGACGCGTGTTCTGTAGCGCAAAGGTAAAACCCGCAAGGGAGCCGGTGAGCTCAACCAATGCATCGTTCATGCCAAGTACCATGCTGCCTATGTACTGAAGCCTTTCCTCGTCCAACATCTCCAGAAGTGCCGCCTCGTGCTCTTCCTCCTGCTTTTTAATCATAACGCTTTCGGGCACTTCTTCTGAGAGAAGGTTGTACTCATTCTGCGCCGCCTCCTCGCCTTTTTCCATAAGCTTTACAGCAAAGGTAAAGCCAAAAATGCGCGCAATAAGCTTGTACTTTAAAACCTTTAGCTTTTGGGGCTTCATTTCAATTTCCGTACAGTGCTTCCATATTTCGTAATGCGCCCGTTCCTCCTTTGCAAGACGAAGTAAAACCTTTTTGTTTTCTTCGCCCTTTGCAAATGCGGCAATCTCTTCATAAATTACACTTTCGGTAATTTCATTCTGTTGCATTTTCTTTATAATTGCAATGGCTTTGTCAGAAAATGTTCTGCTCATACAAATCCTCCTTTTATTACTTAGTTGCATTTACAAACTGCCCTATCATAACAGTGACCGAACACCCATGATATAATTTACTATCCTTGCAAAAATTATATCATGGAAGGCGCAAAATTGTCAATCTGTCCCCTATTGAAACACATATCGTCAGCACTTAAACTTTTTTCATTTTTTTCAAAAAAAGTGTTGACAAAACCTAAAACCGTGCTATAATAATCAAGTAAGCAAAATTGAACGCAATATTGCCGGATTGTGTAAGGGTAGCACGACAGACTCTGACTCTGTTTGTCTGGGTTCGAATCCTAGTCCGGCAACCAAAAAACCAAGTCATTTGACTTGGTTTTTTACTTTTTACTTATTCCCTCTTCACTATTCCCTTAAACACAAAAAAGGTATCGGATTTCCGATACCTTTTTATATTACTCAACGTTATATTTTTCGCCTCGTGTATTAACGGTGTCACCGTTGACAACAACTCTCTTCACTCCGTCTTTAGAGGGGATTTCGTACATTATATCACTTACGGTCTCTTCCATGATTGCTCTTAAGCCTCGTGCACCTGTTTTTCTTTCAATTGCTCTTTTTGCAACTGCATCGAGAGCATCCTCTGTAACTTCAAGCTCAATGCCGTCAAGCTCAAAAAGCTTTCTGTACTGCTTTACAAGAGCGTTTTTCGGCTGTGTGAGAATTTGCTTTAATGCTTCCTCGTCCAGGGTTTCCAGGTTTACGATAATGGGCAGTCTGCCGATAAATTCGGGAATGATACCGAATTTGAGCAAATCCTGAGGCTCAACCATGTTTAAAAGTATGCTTATGTCGGCTTTGCTTGTGGACTTGATTTCGTTGCCGAAGCCCATAGCCTGCTTACCGATACGCTTGGAAATAATCTTCTCCAAGCCGTCAAAGGCACCGCCACAGATAAAGAGAATGTTACTTGTATCAATCCTGAAGCATTCCTGCTGAGGATGCTTTCTGCCGCCCTGAGGAGGCACGGACGCAACAGTACCTTCCAGAATTTTTAAAAGTGCCTGCTGTACGCCCTCGCCCGATACATCACGGGTTATGGACACGTTTTCGCCCTTTTTGGTAATTTTATCGATTTCGTCGATATATATAATACCTCTTTCGGCTTTCTTTATATCGCCGTCAGCAGCAAGAATGAGCTTTAAAAGAATGTTTTCAACGTCTTCACCAACGTAGCCTGCCTCGGTAAGGCTTGTTGCATCGGCAATAGCAAAGGGAATGTCCAAAAGACGCGCCATTGTCTGTGCCAGAAGGGTTTTACCGCTGCCTGTAGGACCAAGCATGAGGATGTTACTCTTCTGTATTTCAACATCGTTTTCACTCTTTGTGCCGATACGCTTATAGTGGTTATAAACTGCAACGGCAAGAGCTTTTTTTGCTTTGTCCTGACCTATTACATATTCGTCAAGAAAGTTTTTAATTTCCACAGGACGAGGAATGTTCTGCACCTGAGCACTGCTTTCTTCTTCAACCTCGTCAAAATCGTCGTAGCCGCCATCCATAATGTCAAGGCAGGATTCAACACATTCGTCGCAGATATACACGCCGGGGCCTGCAATAAGTCTCTTTACTCTTGATGCGCCTCTGCCGCAAAAAGAACACTTTGGTTCGTTTGTTCCCGTATTCATATAGGAAAACCTCCAAATTCAATTCCAAATACTATAAGGTAAAAAAGCCGAGCAAAGTCGCTCGGCTTCTTTGGTTATCTTTCGGTTATGATTTTGTCAATAAGACCGTATTCGAGGGCTTCTTCAGCACTCATGAAATTGTCTCTTTCGGTGTCAGCCGCAACAGTTTCAACCTTCTTGCCTGTGTTCTTTGCAAGGATTGTGTTAAGCTTTTCCTTAGTCTTAAGGAGCCACTTAGCATGAATTTCAACGTCTGTTGCCTGACCCTTTGCACCGCCTAAGGGCTGGTGAATCATAATCTCGCTGTTGGGCAGAGAAAGTCTTTTGCCCTTTGTGCCCGATGAAAGCAGGAACGCACCCATGCTGGCAGCAAGACCTATGCAGATTGTGGAAACATCACACTTGATGTAGTTCATAGTGTCGTAAATTGCCATGCCTGCAGTTACACTGCCACCGGGGCTGTTGATGTAAAAATAAATATCCTTATCGGGGTCTTCGCTTTCAAGGAACAAAAGCTGAGCCACAATTATGCTTGCAGTAGCATCGTTCACCTCATCACTTAACACAATTATTCTGTCCTTCAAAAGACGGGAATAAATGTCGTAGGAGCGTTCACCGTTACCTGTCTGTTCAACTACATATGGTACTAATGGCATTTTCAGCACATTCCTTTCATTTAAATTTTTTATGTTTAATTAGCAAGCTGCAGAGTCAACAAGGAACTTAACAGTCTTTCTGAATTCGATATCCTGCTTGATTGCGTCAGCGTTACCCATAACGATTTCGCGTACCTTGTCTTCTTCCATGCCGTAGCCTTCAGCAAGCTTCTTGATTTCTTCGTCAAGGTCTTCATCTGTTGCGCTGATGCCTTCAGCCTTAGCAACGTTTTCGATGAGAAGAGCAACCTTAGCGCCCTTTTCAGCCTGGGGACGCATCTCGGCACGAAGAGCTTCAACACTCATGCCTGTGAACTGCATATACTGGTCAAAGGAAAGACCCTGAGATTCAATGCGGTATCTCATGTCATTAAGGTAGGAATCGATCTGGTTTTCTACCATAACAGCGGGGATTTCAACTTCCATGAGGTCAGCAGCCTTTTCAAGAACTGTGTTTTCATAGTCCTGAGTAGCGTCTGCTTCGTGCTTTTCAGTAAGCTTTGCCATAATGTCAGCCTTGTATTCATCAAGAGTATCAAATTCGGATACATCCTTTGCAAATTCGTCGTCGAGCTCGGGAAGCTCCTTCTTGATGATGGAGTGCATAACGCACTTGAATACTGCTTCCTTACCTGCAAGGTTTTCTGCGTGGTATTCTTCGGGGAATGTTACGTTAACAAGAACCTCTTCGTTAAGAGCCTTGCCAACGAGCTGTTCTTCAAAGCCGGGAATAAAGCTGCCGCTGCCGAGTTCAAGGTTGTAGCCTTCAGCCTTGCCACCGTCAAAGGGAACGCCGTCAACGCTGCCGTCAAAGTCAAGAACTACTGTGTCGCCGTTTTCGGGTGTGCCTTCTTCAACTGTTGTTACTCTTGCGCAGTTTTCCTGTGCTCTTTTGAGCTCTGCCTCAACTTCCTCGTCTGTAACGGGTGCCACTACCTTTTCAACCTTGAGACCCTTATAGTCGCCAAGCTTTACTTCGGGCTTAACTGTTACAAGAACTGAAAGAACGCAGCCATTGCCTTCGCCTACGGAAACAATGTCAACCTCGGGCTGGCTTACTGTATCAAGACCTAATTCCTTTACAGCTTCATCATATGCTGCGGGGAATGCAAAGTTTATTGCATCTTCGTAAAAAATTGCTTCGCCGTACATCTTTTCGATGAACTTTCTGGGTGCTTTACCCTTTCTGAAACCGGGGATGTTGATGTTCTTAACATTCTTCTTGTAGCTGCGTTCAATGGCAGCTTCAAAAGCATCCTCTGCGATTTCTATTTCAAGATAAACCTGACTGTTTTCTCTTGCTTCATTCTTTAATACCTTCATTAGTATTTCCTCCTAACAAAATATTGCTATCCAAATATTTATATCACACATTCTGTTTTATTTCAAGCCCTAATTTTAATTAAAGCAATGTTTTTCTCAATTCTTCACTGCTCTTTTCGCTAAGGTAGCAGGGCGCAATGTCGAAAACTGTTTTAGCACCGCTCACCCCTTCACTTGCAAGGCGGTACGCAGCTCTTGCGTAGGCTACAATAACGCTTGATGTAAACTCGGGGTTGCTGTCCAGCTTTAAGCGGTACTCGATAATATGGCTGTTTTCCTTATTTAAGCCTGTTTTGCCGCTTCTTATAACAAAGCCGCCGTGAGGAATGCCGCTGTGGTCACGCATAAGCTCTTCCTCGCTGATGAAATGTACAGTGGTGTCGTAGTCGGCAAAATAGTTTGGCATTGTTTTGATTTCGTTTTCAATTTTTTCTAAATCTGCGCCGTCCTCTGCCACAACAAAGCATTCACGTATATGCTTTTCGCGTGTTGTAAGGTCGGGGTTTTCGCCGCTTCTTACTCTATCTAAGGCTTCATCCACGGGAATTGTGTATTGCTTTGCATTCTTAACGCCTTCAATGCGTCTTATAGCATCGCTGTGGCCCTGACTCACGCCCTTGCCCCAGAAGGTGTAGTCCTTGCCTTCGGGCAGAACTGCGCCCGAGAGCATTCTCATGAGCGAGAACATGCCCGGGTCCCAGCCAACGGAGATAATGCCAACCTTGCCGCTTTGTTTTGCGTTGGCATCAACCGCCGCGAAATGCTCGGGAATGCGTGCGTGTGTGTCAAAGCTGTCAACTACGTTGAAAAGCTTTACTGTTTCGGGTGTCTGCACGGGCAAATCTGTTGCGCTGCCACCGCAGAGAATCATAACGTCGATTTTGTCCTTCCAGCTTTCAAGCTCATCCACGTGGCAAACTGCAGCTGTTTTTGTATATATAGAAACTGTTTCGGGGCTTCTTCTTGTAAAAACTGCCACAAGCTCCATGTCGGGATTCTGCATTATTGCACATTCAACCCCTCTGCCTAAGTTGCCGTAGCCTAAAATACCAATTCTTATGCTCATAAAAAATACTCCTTTTTGCCGTTTAGTGCCATTTAAAACACTTTTCTTATATTATACTCTCCCCGAGCGAGATTTCAAGATTTTTTTGATGCATACAACAAAAAAACACAAAATGAGAGCAGTTATACTTAACCGCTCTCATTAAATTTATTCTGTTTCCTCGTACTGCGCCAGGGCTTCTTCCATTTCCTCGAGCTTTTTGTCCTGTGCTTTAATGTCTTTAATGACCTTATAACCGCCTATTGCTGTGAAAACATAGCCTAAAACAAGGTTTATTTTGCTTTCTGACAAAAATTCGCCGAAATTGTTTATGTAATATCTAATAAAATCCATGGTATAACCGCTTGTGGCTTCATCTGCCAGCATTGAGATAACGCAGCCTATAAATTCGCCTACGGGCAGTGCAAGAACACAAGCGAGTATTACACAGTAGAGCTTATTTATATTTCGCTTAACCTTGGTTGCATCGTATGCCTTTGATGCCATGAACACAACAAAAAGCCCTGCTATGGATGCAATAACACCATTGCTTCGTATACAGCCGTATAAAATGGCACCTGCTAATGCTCCCGACAAGGCGCCCCAGAAGCCGAAAAAGTAGTTGGAGGAACGGTTTTTCTCCTCGTCGATACATTTTCGCATATAGTAACGCTCTTCTCTCGCCGTGGCTGCCTCCTGCTGCTCGGGAGTAAGGTATGTTATTGTTTTTTCTTCCATGGTATTATCTCCTCTTTGGGCAAATTACAAAAGCAATCCTTTTAAAACTATGTAAATTATACAATTTCTATCTGCACAGCCTTCATTGCCTCTATTGCCGTATTGTGACTTTCCACACTCACGCCGGCACAGCATTTACTATCAACAGTAATTTTAACCTCAGGAAAAGCTGCCTTCAAAATCATAGCATTTGAAATTACGCATATATCCGTACAAAGACCGCATAATTCTATTTCTTCAATCTCATCACCGTATTCCTTTATTACGTTTGGCAAATCAACGCTGCCGAAGGTGATTTTGTCAACCACCTCTTTAACATATGGCGCCAATTCATCACAAATCTGCCAGCCTGGGGCACCTTTAATGCAATGCTCTACAGGAAGCTTTTTTCCTTCCTGTGTGTTCATATAATTTTCAAAATGTGTGTCTCTTGTGAAGATTACTCTGCCGTCAAAGTTCTTCACTTTTTCCACTACAGCAGGCACAATTTCCTCTGCCATACAGCTACCAAGGCTTCCTGTTATGAAGTCAATTTGCATATCAACCACAATTAAGTATTTCATATTTTTTCCTCCAATCGTTTTAATATTCGACATATCCGTTTAAAATCCAAGCATAATTCAATGAAAGCTTTTGCCAATAAAAGCCTTCATTGAATTGGTTTGGATAATTATATCATGTTTCCGTGGTTTTATCAATGACCAATTATGCCTGTTGCAATCATTTCGCCACTGTTTCCCGAGGGTTGGGTGGTAAAATCGTCAACGCCTATATGCACAACAACCTTTTTGCCTGCAATTTCGCACAGCTTGAAGCGGTCTGTTACAAAAGAGAGGGATGCTCTGCCCTTCATTGAAAAAAGCGGAGGCATGTCGCCACGGTGCCTCGGATGCGGATTGTTATCGGGGTTGTAGTGCCCGTTTTCGTCGTGTATGTGAAAAGCGAAAATGTTGTTTTCGGTTTGGGGCAGGTTGCATATTTGTGCATTTACAAAAACTCCGTTACACGCTTCTTCGAATATAACCTTTCCGCGTATTTCGGGGTATGCCTCCATGCCTTGAATTTTTGCCATTAAAAACTTCAATTAAATCATTCCTTTCATTTTAATATATGAAAGAGGTTTGACAAATTTACAAAAAACGCTATAATGTACTTATCAGTTTTTATGGAGGCACATATGAAGGATAATATAGTTTTAATCGGCATGCCCGGCTGCGGAAAAAGCACAGTGGGCGTGTTTTTAGCAAAAATAGTTGGCTATAATTTTATAGATTCTGACCTTTTGATTCAGTCGCGCGAGGGCAAAAAGCTTTACGAAATCATTGAAGAAAAAGGCATTGACACATTTAATCAGATTGAAAACGAGGTCAACGCATCTATTGAAGCAAGTAACACAGTCATTGCAACCGGTGGCAGTGTTATTTACGGCGAGGAAGCAATGGAGCACCTCAGAAAAATCGGCACGGTAGTGTATCTCTACGTTACACCCGAAGAGCTCACGGAGAGAATTGACAATTTTGCAACACGCGGCATTTCAATCCGCGAAGGGCAAAGCTTTGAGCAGCTTTATAACGAGCGCGCTCCCCTTTATGAAAAGTATTGCGACATTAAAATTGACTGTACAAAAGCATCGCTTTCTAAAAACGCATTTCAAATTGCCCAGATGCTTGGTCTTATTGCACACTAAAAAAGGTGAAGGTTTTAAACCTTCACCTTTTTATGTTAATTGATTTCTGTAACTTCTTCACGAGCCTTTATTATTTCGGGAAGCTCGGGGTATTTCCTGAGAACAATTGTGGTTATGTATTCTTCGTTTGTTGCATCACTATTGGAGGTTTCCTTAATGCGTTTGAAGCAGTGAACATACATGAACACAACAAATGCAAGGAACGCTATTATTGCCCAGCTTTCGCCTACCATACAGCAGAAGTTGTATGTACCGTGGAACAAAATCGGAACAAAAAGGCTCAGCTTTTTGCTCTTCTTATAGTTAAAGCCACCTTGTCTGATTTTGATATAGCCCTTTGAGGCAAACCACTTTTCAGCCTTGTGCGCTTTCTCCAGAATGTTCCATCGGCTGTAGTAATAGCCCATCATAACTGCGAAGAACATGTGCCCCGGCACGGAAAGAATTGCACGGGAGACTGCATTAGCCCAACCGTTATTTAGAACATACAAAACGTTTTCAAGTGCCGCAAAGCCAAGGGACACAAATATAGCGTAAACCATGCCATCAAAGAAGCAGTTGAACGCCTTGTTTTGTTTTGTGAGCCACACAAGTGTCAACCACTTGAAGCCCTCTTCCACCAATGCCACACCAATGAAAACATCTGCAGCAACATATAAATAGTTGACAAACCTGTCCATAACACCAAGTCCGAACAGGTTTACAAAGGTGGCATTAATAAACTTCGACATTAAAATTTCACAAATGAGCACGGGCAGTGAGGATAAGGCACCAAAAACAAACAGCTTCATAAGAAGACCCATTGGCTCCTTTTCCACTCTGTCCTTTTTAAAAAGGTAAACACAAAGAGCAAAAGCAGGTGCAAGCGCCGCAGCTACAAGCAGTATTGTATTAATATCCATAAAATCGCTCCTTTATTTACCGGTTAATTCCTGCACGTATCTGTGCATGGATTCTGCAACCATTTTGCTGTGTGCAACGGCTTCAACAACCGTTCTTGCGCCGTGCACCACATCGCCTGCAGCAAATATGCCGTCGCGCCCTGTGTGACCAAACTCGTCGATAACCATGAGCCCGTTCTTTGTTGCCTCTAACCCTTCTGTTTTTGATGCAATAGAGTTCCTGGGCTTCTGGCTGATGGCAATTATGACGCTGTCGCACGGATAAAACTTGTCGCTACCTTCAACTTCTTCAAGGGTGCCGTCCTCGTATTCTGTTACCTGGCGGAAAATAACGCCGTCGTCAACAATTTCCACGGGCTTGAGGTTGTAGCGGAATTTTACGCCCTCCAAGGTTGCATAGCGGAATTCGTAATCACTTGCGGCAACCTTCTGCTCTAAGGAGAAACAGGTAACGTGCCTTGAGCCGTTCCTTATTGCAGTTCGTGCCACGTCCATTGCCGCATTACCTGCGCCGATAATGACAACGTTTTCGCCCAGCTTGTAAACGCTTGGGTTGTTAAGATAATTTATTGCAAAGTGCACATGACCGAGGGTTTCGCCCTTGATATGCAGTGCTCTGGGCTTCCATGCGCCTGTGCCGAGGAATATTGCCTTGTAGCCGTCACGGAACAAATCGTCAACGCCTATTGCATCGCCGATGCGGATATTGGGGCGGATTTTTATACCGTTAAGCTCCAGGTGCCGATACTGCAAGTCGTCAATAACCTTTTTGGGAAGCCTGAACTCGGGTATACCGTAGCGAAGGACACCGCCAATGCGGTCCCTGCCTTCAAAAATTGTAACCTGATAGCCGTAGCGCGCAAGTACAATCGCAATAGTAAGCCCTGCAGGACCCGAGCCCACAATGGCGATTTTGCTGCCGTTGTTTTCGCTTTTTTCGTTTTTTATCTTGGGGGCATATGCGCTTGAAATGTAGCTTTCAATGGCAGAGAAATGCACAGGTGAGCCTTTTCTGCCCAGCACACAGTTACCCTCGCACTGCTTTTCGTGGTTACAGACCAGCGAGCATATGGTGGTGAGTGGGTTATTTTCAAACAGTATTTTCCCCGCTTCGTCAAGCTTGTTTTCTTTTAAAAGCTTTATAACTGTAGGGATAGGCGTGTTTATGGGACAACCCTTACGGCAGGATGGATTTTTACATTCAAGGCATTTTTCCGCCTCGTCCAGTACATGATAAGCCATTTTTCATTTCTCCCTTGGTATAAATCTGATATGTTATATTTACCATTTTTTTCATTATATCATTTCCCTTAGAAAAACACAAATATTTTCTTTTCTGACAATACAAATACGGCTCAAAGCAAAGGTTGCCCTCTACCTTGAGCCGTGTTTTGTATGTTTATCTTTTCTTGTAAATAACCAATTCCGGGTTTTCACCATTTTCCTCATATGTACATACAAGGATAAAATCCATATTGGCAGCAATGCCAAAGCATCTGTCACCGCCAAATTCGCATTCAAGCTGATTACCAAGGTATGTTGCGTTGTCATCAAGGAATTTTACGCTTTTACCATTGGGAAGACGGTATTCAAGATTGATGTACCCGCCCACAAGAGCATTGAGCTTTGTTAGCTTAGGCATCCCTTCTATGTTAAGAGCGTTAATTTCTTCAATCAGTTTATGTTTGAATTCTTCGAATTTTTCTGCACCATCAAGATTTTTGTAATTTTTCCAATAGTCAAGTTTTGGGAGCATTTCTTTCATGTACGCACGGACTTGCTCGGATGGGAATGCTTCATTTTCCATATTTGCTACACAAACATCTATCAGTTCATCCATGTTATGATACATGTATTCTCCGTCGGCGTAACACCATTTGCAATACTCTTCATTGAATACTCCGTCGGTTTCTTTACTGATGTTTTCGTCTTCAAGAGGCATACCGCAGCATTGGCAAACAAGCTGCCTTGGTGAACCAAGAAGCGTATTAATAGAAACATCGAACAGTTTAGAAAGCAACTTTAGTGTTTCGGTATTTGGTGTAGTTTCTCCGTTTTCCCAACGGGATACTGCCTGACGAGTCACAAATACTTTTTCTGCAAGTTCATCCTGCGACATACCATTTTTTGTTCTTAGTTCAAGAATAATATTTTTTGTATCCATGTAAATTATCACCTCGCTACGATTATAAAATGAAACTGTCAAATTTACAAGCAACCTGCTGTTGCTATCAATTCGATAAATTGGAATTTTATTTGTAAGTTTCCTCAAGTTCATGCTGAATTTCTTCAGCTCGCTTGATTTGCTCATTCAAATTCCATTTGCCGATGTTTACACCATCTTTGAGGAACATGGAACCACATTGATGGAAATAAAACTCAATATTTCTCTCCTTGGCCTCCAAATACAAATCCCTTACCCACTCGTACATAATAGGTCTAACATCTGCTTTTGGAGCCATTTCACCGCCTACATTTACACACTTGATAAGTCCTGTATCAAGATATTTGCCCAAGGAAATTGGAGCAATCAGCGGCGAACAAAAGACCTCACGGTGCTTTAATGGAGAATCCAGGAAATAGGGCAATCGTTTATCTGCCATTTCTTGATTTTCAATGGAAATACTCAAATGGAAATGTTCCCAACCATCGCCCCAATCTGAGGGAAGACACTCCGCTATTCTTTCGGGACGCTTGGTTGTTGTTACAAAAATGCAGTCTTTCCTACGCCTAATAAAGTCCCAGCAACCATCTCTCCACTCATCTGCTTCCTCAATGAAGAAATCAGAGGAGAAGCAGAGTTTGACCAATGAATGAGGTGGACAGTCCTTGTCTTTCAATTCGTATGTCGTTTTGCCTTTGGTTATGATGGTAGTATCACGACCATATCTTTTGTCCATTTTGAATACAAAGCAATTCTTACAACCTGCACTTGCTTTTTTGCACCCGTGCCACGGATTCCAAGGTATCGCTTTTTCAATCTCTGTGTTTTGCATAGTATCACCTCGTCAAATTCTTATCTGTTTATTTCATCGACAGTTTCACAGGATTTTGCCGTCATTTCTACCCAGGCAGGACGAAATCCGCTTTTTATTGCGTTACGGACGGACTTTACATTGCACCAAGCGGCACAGTAAAACGGCACCTTACCACGCTGAAGGATTTCAATGGCAAGCCGACTTGTGATAGCCGAGGCAATTCCTTGTCTGCGATATTCGGGAAGCACATCAACACCAATCTGCCACATCGTATCGCAATCGGCAGAACATCCCGCAAGACCTATGAGCTTTCCATTATCGTATGCGCCAACGCCAAGCACGTCAAGGTGCTTTCTACCCTCGCAGAGAGCGTTGGACCATTGTGGCAAATAGAGATCAGAGAAGTCGTTTTGCTCCAAAATGCGAAGCTCATAGGGGCAATCAAGCGGACGAAGAGAGTTCACGTCCGGCAGAAAATACTCCGCCATAAAGCAAATCCTCTGTCCTTTTGTCATCAAAGCATCGTTCAAAACGTGTAGATTAGGTGTTTCAAATAAGTGCTCAATGGGATATTTATTTATATAAAATTCGACAATCTCTCGAAATTCGTGAGATACCGATGCTACCACATTATTTCCATAGGAAACGAGCTGACAGGAAAACGGAAGCTTCAAATACTTTCTCGCATCAGCGTTCTCCATTGAAAGAACAACCACATTTTCGCTTTTTTCAAAATCACTCGCATCAGCGCATAAATCCTTAGCCGATTGTTCCATTGCAATCATCAATATTTCTTGGTTTGTCATTTTTCACTCCACAAATTCAAATTTACATTTTTTTCAGATTCTTTTCTTGAAACAAATAATACGGTTTGCTTCATCAAATCCCATTGCTATATGAAATTTCAAACTACCGACATTATCTAATTCGCAATCGCTCGCAAATTCTGTGCAGCCCATATCTTTCGCCCACAGTTCACAAGCCGAGAGCAGTTCTTTTGCATAGCCGTTCTTTCGATAGTCTGCTTTTACGAAAATGCCTTCCAAATAGCCCACAGGAGAGCTTTCCGTTCCTTCAACATAATCTGTTCTCAAACCGCATTGTGCAAAACCTACGAGTACACTATTTACATACTTTATAAAAAAGGCGGAATTCTCGTCGTTCAGTGTTTCTGTAAACTCCGTTTCTAAAGATTCAACTGTATGGCTTTCCCACATCTGAATAGCCATTTCTGCTAAAATACGGCTATCGTCTTTTGTTGCTCTTTTACAAATTCAAGCTTATCAATGTTATTATACCACACATTTTTCCAACACGCAAGCAACCCCCCCTTTGAAACGATAGTTCCATTTTGAAACGATAGCTTTTCTCTAAAACTGTATCACGCACACAAAAAAGGCTTATTTTTGCGCCGAAATACGTACCCTACAAATTCAAATTGAACCCCCTATGCTTCAAAAAAGGCTTAACACAAAGATTTTCAAGGCATAAAAAAAACGATACGGCAATCGTACAAATTGTATCAACTACCGTATCGAATCTTTTCTTGAATTCAAAATTTTTGCGTTCAATCTACACTTTCAAGTCTCCACTGCTGGTTTGAATTGTAGAGGTATCTCCATTGTATTATCTTAGCACCATCCTGATTTGAATTATCCAATACATCAAGTGCCTTGCTGGTGTGTATCGGCGTTATTCTGTAATATCCTTCTTCGCTTGTAGGTAAGATTGTAAACTTCTGGCTGTTTGCACCCGTATATTCACTTACTACCATTTCCGTTTTCGGATCGTACGAACCGTCTTCAGAACCAAGGGAAAGTCCGCTTGCGGCGTTTATTATTGTGTACTGTCCGCTTCCCAAAGAAGAAATTATCCACTCTTGGCCCTCATTTCCCACGCTTTTTTGGGTAACTCCATCGTCATCTGCAGTAAGTGCCTTTTGTGTACGCTTTACAATTATTCTGTAAACACCATCTTCAATAAGGTTGTCTTCAAGGGGCGTTGCCATAGTTCCCGTACCCATTTCTCTTGTAAACAACAGAGTTCCAAAACCAGCAATGTCAAAGTTGCCGGTAGCACCGCTCTCAGGTTGGTTTCTCTCCACTGCTTCTCTTATGTTTGGCACAGAATATCCCATTCTGTTCGCATAATGATTGTAAAGCAACTCCCATACAGGTCTTACCGCTCCGCGACCTGATGCCGATATTACCGTCTGCGACTGGTTCGCACCATTATATCCACCCCATTCGTAAAGCTCAAAGGGTACATCATAGCCGTTATTGTATCTGGCAACATACTCTGCCGCATACATAAGACGATTATCTGCCCAACTATAAAGGTCATCCCCTTGATTCCACGCAGTTTCACATATCACACCAAGCATACATATACTCAATGTATTATGTCCTTGATCTCTGCCTGACTCCTGATTTTGTGCCAATCCGTTTTCAAACAGGTGTGGTATTGCATTGTATATAGCCCCATTTCCGTCGCCGTAACGATAATATTCTATGGCTCTGTCGTAAATATCCTGTCTGTCACAGAATACGCCTATGGAAGCGAGTGCTGCTATGTTGCAAAGGTCCCAGTTTGCCCAATACTCTGTTATATATGCACCGTTATGTCTTTCAAGGAAATCCTCGCACAAGGGCACAAATACTTCAAGTAACATATTCTGCATCTGTTCAACTTCAAAAGTGGGATAATCACGCATAAGCTCAGCCGCATTTGCCAGCTGATAGCCATACAGCCCTGCCACAAGGAATCTGTCGTTTCCTGTAATGCTCTTAAGCTTTGCCGACCAATCGTTAAGGAGCATAACTGCTGTTTCGGCACACTCCTCATTCCCTTCAATTTTCCACCTTAAGGCGCACTGATAAGCCCTTGCCATATCTCTGCCTAAATGTATAAAGTTGCCTCCTCCGCTTGTTCTGTCTATTGTTTCTTTCGCGAGGGAAATATCTGTAGGCTTTGAAAGCCAGTGTTGCTTGAGTGCATTCCACCCGTCAAGGTAAGGCTGCATACCCTCTTTAACAGCTTCAGATATTCTTGCTAAATCTTCTTCGGTATGCAAAAGCCCCGGATGAGTAAATTTATCCGCATTTTCAGCTTCAATATCAATGCTTTGCTGCTTATATACTAACGGCTGAAATTTTTCATTCCAGAGCATAACACTCAACACTTCATCTTCATCGCATATGTCTATGTTTAAATTCACTGTTTTCAAAGCGTCTTTTTCGCCAAGCTCAATATCCTTAATCTGAACATCACAAACTGTACCATCGTCCTTATACAATACGATAATCGCATTTAGATGTTCTTTTTTCTCAGTTTGCGGAATTATTCTGAAAGTCGCATATGCCATTTTATTTCTTATCGTTGTATTACATTCAATTTTATAATCTTCTGTAATTGAAATTCCCAAATCGCTATCGTAATAAAGGTTAATCTCAACATCTTCTGAAAGGGAGTTTACTATCCTCTCTTCAACCTTACTTGCAAGAGCATATTTTTTACCATTGTACTCTATTTCATATTCTGCAGGGCATATAAAACTTTCTCCCACACCTCTCAGAAATTGATGTGTTTCGACAACTTCGTTCCCTATGATATAGTTCACAGTGACAAGCTTTGTATCTCCCTCTATCCATTTTGTGCAAAGGTTTTTAACCTTTATTCCCACCCCGTTATTCGACCACACACCAAACTTAGAAATATTGTCATAGCTTGTTCTGAATCCGTGATATCCGTTTATAGTTATCATCTCTCGTTCGCCACCCTCAGGTGTAATATATATTTCATACTGTCCATATCCGTTTTCAATTTTTGCCGTTGTATCTATCGTTTGTTCAACATGGTATTTTGTGTACCCTTTTAACGAGGGCGTCTCCTCCGCATTTTTCCAGGTAAGATTACTGTTTGCAACCTTACCAACGCCGTTGCCTGTGGCATCCTGAGTATAAAATACATCTTCGCTACCTGCCCAGTCACCGTTTATGTACATTGCTGCACCTACCCTACCCCAGTTGGATATCATACTCTCTCCGCCAAATACAATGGCATTATTTGAATTTTCAATATCTGCAGGGATAAAAAGGTCATATTCAAATAACACCTTTCCTTTAAATTCATATCCTAAATCAATTATCGAGGTACCATTATCTGAATATGCTCCGAAATAATACCCGGGTTCATATTGTGCCGCTTGTGAACATAACGGAATAAGCAATAGCCCTACAACAATTACTGCTAACTTAAGAAAGCGTTTCATTTTTATCCCTCCATTTACACATGAGTATAAAGTTTATTACCTTTATTATATCCTATATTTCGCCTGCAAGCAATCCCCTACTTGAAACGATAGCTCCATTTTGAAACGATAGCTTTTTGGCAAAATCGTATCAGGTACGCAAAAACGGCTCATTTTCACACCGAAAAATATACCCTACAAACGCAAATTGAACCCCCTATGCTTCAAAAAGCCTTTATTTTAAGGGTTTTCAAGGCATAAAAAAACGATACGGCAATCGTACAAATTGTATCAATTACCGTATCAGTTTTGTATTTGGACTTAATAAATGATACATTGAACCCTCTAATCAATAGAGGGTTCAATGTTTCTTGAAGTAGTATAAGTAGGCTTATTCCACTACATCAAGTATACTTTCTCCTCCGTTCATTTCACGAAGAACATTTCTCAAAACGTTGAATCTTGCAGGGAACATTACCTTTAACTCTCTTAAAAGTTCGGGTTCGCCTGAGCAGGATACTGCAAACTGCACAAACTCGGCAAAGTCCTCGGAATTGTTTTTACTTCCATAGCCCGAAACCTTGTTTATATCAGAATTTATTGCATTTGTATATCTTGAGCTTGAGCATACCCAACCCCAACTACCCGAAAGCGAATGTCCCACTTCATGTGCCGCCGTGGTTGCAAAGCCTTCGGCACTAACCTCGTAGCTTGTTCTTACAAACATATCCTTTGCGCCACAGTTAAACTGATTCGCAGTGTGATAATAGTCTCTTATGTTTGTAATATACTTTCTGTACTGATAGGGAATGTAGGAAAAGCCCTTCGCAATGTTTTTAATAACATTGGCATTTCGACCATAGATTGTAACAGTCTGCTCAACCTCTGTCTTTGTTTCATCAGTGTAGTAGGTTGCCACACCCTTATATGCCCAAAGGTTCTCTCCATCTTTACCCTTATAGTTTGCCGCACCCGTAATTTCACCCAACTCATATGTACCGTGAGCTCCTGTGGTTGCTGTTGTTATGGAACGATTAATCTGACTTGATGGCTTATAGTCAAATATTTTTCTGAGCCTTTCCGCCTGGGTTTCCTTATCTTGTTCAAAATAGGTTGAGCCCATATATTCTATAAGCTTACTTCTCCTGTTGCTTGACTGCCACATAGCCTGACTTGTCACACCATAAATTCTTGCTCTTTCATTAGTTGAAAGTCCCAAGAACCCGGGAGATGTAAACATCTCGGATACTTCATCATAGTTTACAATGTCAAGTTCCCACCAAGCACTCTCAGTTTCCCAATCGGATGTGCCTACAACACCATTTCCGCTTCTTGCAAGATATTTACCGGAAGAACGCTGACGGATTGCGTAAACGTTCTGTTTGCCGGAAGCCATCTCGGGGTCAATCTGAATAAATCTCCAGTTATTTACCTTACCTGTTTTAACATTACCCGTATCAAGAGATAAATATGTGCCATCGGTATTTCTCAAAGGATAATAGCCGTCTGCATTTTTATCATATTCAAAGGGCGCTGTCCATAAAAGATTTGTATTATTATCTTCCCAATCAGCCATTGAAACGGAATTTGCAAGAGAAAGATACTTTTCATCATCATAAGCCTTCAGCGAAAATTCGTTGCTTAAAAGGTGATTGTCCGGATATTTCCAGTCGTAACTGAATTCATATATCCTGTCAACGGAAAAACCTTCACTCAATGGCGTAAGGCTCGTAAGGTCACTCCACAAAAAGCACTTTATGTTTTCTATGTTTGAAACTTCTGCATCAAACTCCACTGCTACAGAGTTAAGTCCTTTTGAAATTTCCAATGGGGTTGTAGAAACATTTTCAAGATATCCGTCATAGGAAGCCGCAACAACCTTTGCTTCTCCCTCATATCCATTTGAAGAAACATTCACAACCGCCTTGTTCATACCCTTAACATATGTAGCTGACACTATTTCAACATCGGGAGAATCATATCCGTTTTCCATAAGGCTTTCTATTACAGTTTGGGAAAGAGCCGCTCCATAAAACTCAAAATTATCAACCTTGCCCACCAAATCGGGGTTTGAATTGCTTTGTGTTTTATACCACTGGCTTCTGCCTATGTAATTAGAATAACTGTGATTATCCTTTGTTGCACCGTCCATAGTATATGTAATAGCATCGGACTTAGTGTCAAGGATACCATTTATATAAATATATGTCTCACCGGATGCGGAGGAGAAAGAGACTGCAATGTGTGTCCATTCGCCTTCATGTACGCTGCCTATGCTTGTTATCGACTGCGTACTTCCTCCGTTATTTATACCTACAGTAAGTGTCCCATTTGAATTAACTTTGGTAAAGGCGTAATAATTTCCGCTGACTGTACCATTTTCCATACCAAAATCGTATATTCGCTGTCCGTTACGAGTTAAATCATCACATCTTACCCATGTGGCGACGGTATAGTCAGTAACTCCCACATTTATATCATCGGGAAGCTTTACAACATTATTTTCCGAAATATTTGCTCTGTCATAGTTAAATATTTCTTCGCCGGTATAATCAAAAGTATGCCTTAAAATGAGGCTTTCTTCAATTTCCTCGGCACTAATCCCCTTAACGGTAACCGTCATCGTCTTTGTTGTAACAGTATATTCCCCCCAGGAAACTATCGCATAAACATTGCAGGAAAGGTTTTCTGTTCCCCTGAAAACATTACCCTTATTGTTTATTATGCTACTGTCTGTTGTAAACCATGCCACATTGAAAACATCACCGTTTTCCGTTACAAAAGTTTCATCAAAGGGCAAATCCGTCTCAACGGGAGATGATATATATTCTTCGAGTTTTGTTTCTATTTCCCTTGCAGCATTTTTAACATCCTCTTCAAAATCCGGATTGTAAAGGGATAATATTACTCTTTCATCCAGAGCCTCGCTGTAAACACAAAAATCATCATAGCTTGCTTTTATGTCGGGATTTGATGATGCAACATTTGTTCCGTACCAGTTTGTTCTGCCGATAAAGTTATTGGCTGTGCTGTCACTAAAATCATCAAGACCATACTTAATATCGGTTGTTTCAACAACCTGCTCTCCGTTAACATAAACCTTTGTCAGGTTGCTTTCTCCGTCATAGGTTACTGCAAGATGATATTTTGCACCTACATTTTCAAACGGTGTAATATCACCCTTGTTTTTGCCCACAATAACGGTTGAACCGTTATTGTACTTCATTCCAACGCCAAAATCTTCAACCCTCAAAAAGCCACTGTTACCGCTTGATGCGCCAAAGTCATAAATTCGGGTACCTGCTACCGTTTCGCCATCAAGTGTTACATATGTCGCGATGGTATAGCTGTCAAGATGTGTTCGGAAATCTTCGCTGTCTATCTGCGCTGCGCCATTGCCATTGAGAACAAGAGAGCCACTTTCAATTTTTGCATCACCCAATAAAAGTGCATCATATCCGTTACCCGATATATCTTTAATTCTACCCTCTTCAGTAAGACTTTCAAAATCATAGTATGCAAGAAGAGAATCGTTACTTGTAGTAATATTTATATACGGTGCATTCTCATCTTCGCTTGATGCAATGTACAAACCTGCTGTAGGCACCTGAAGTCTCAACACAACTTTTATCTTTTTTGAAGGATTCCCTGTCTTGTTGCTTTCATCTAATGCATCAACAATAATTTTCCTTATGTCTACAGTTTTCCAGCCCAAAGCAGAGGAGGAAATCTCCTCATTTGACCAATATACTGCATTTTCGGAATAATCTTCCCCTGTAGCAGGGTATAAGCTATAATCCATACCGCCTAAAGAATATTCGGCGATATTGGGGTTTTCTGTCTGGAAAACTGCCAGTCTCATCCACTTTGCATAAAGATTTGCGTGAACCTTTTTTACATATAAATTAAGCTTGGCATTATTTATACTACCGGGGTCGATTGATGAATCGATTTCAAATTCTATAACGCCCACTCTGGCAGAGCCCAAGGTTGCGCTACCGCTCTGGTGTGAAACTCCCGAAACAGAGGGAGCCCTTTCTGCCGTCCCGTAATCGCCACCACCGGTTGCAACCATGATTCCTGTTCCGTCAGTCGTTCCGCTATAACCTGAACGAGTAGCAAAATAGCAGAGCCCCTTTTCATCGCTCTTTTCGTAGACTGCCCTAACTCCTTCGGGAGATTCCTTTACGGTAAATGTATCCTTATCTACTTCCTTCAGAATATACTTAACACCGTTGTGGTAATATGTTTCCTCCACATAATCGGAAACATTATATGTAACTGAGCTTTCGCCTCGTACATATATGGTGTCAAGCACATTTCCCTCATCATCAGAAAGCTCAATATAGTTTGATAAAGCATCTCCTGTTACCGTAAAGGAAAGTTCAAAATCTGTCATTTGTGAGGCTATCCCGTTTGCACATTCATAGCCATCAGATGAAATATTTGTCAGATATATACCTACACTTGTAGCTTCGGGATACGCTAAGAAATAATCTGTAAGTGAAATATCGGAAAGAGCATTTGCTTTGGGATTAGCATCAATTTTATATGTGCCCAAAAAAGTGCCGTTTTCTTTCTGAGCTTTAAGCACTGTACCGTTTTTTTCACTGTAGGCTTCTTTTACTTTGTCTCCGTTAACCAACACAACGGCTACTGTCGGAGCCTGATTTGTTCCGTTGTTAAGCTTTGCCGAATTTATTGTAAAATCAGCTTTTACGTTTGTGTTAAGCTTATTAAAGCTGAAGCCTTCCGGCACATCAAAAACGACAAAACTGCTTCGAAAGCTTGCATTATTGCCACCCGACCAGGATGCAACAAAAGCCTCACCGTCATATTCAATTACATTTTTGTCCCACGCCCAGGTGAAACAAAGGACGCTTTCTTCTGTAGCTGCAATTACAGGCAATGCAGAAATAATCATTATAGCAGCTAACAGTAGTGCAATTATTCTTTTTGTTTTCATTCATTTTCTCCCCTTTTAACATAAAAGCTTCGGTTTAAACCTGAGGTGTAAATGTAAACGTAAGAACGCCATTTTCATCAATGGTATCATTTGTAATCCAATTATAAACAAAAGAGTGGTTGTTATTAATTCTTACATATTCTTTCCACCACTGTTTGATTTCAACATTTTCAGAGGGCGTAATTGTAACAGTATAACTGCCGTCACCATTATCTGTCTTATCAACCGTAAAGAATACATCTGTGCTTGAATAAGCACCGCTACCGGAGGTTCTTGCAGAAAATTCACCATCCTGTGTCATTGTAAGACGAATACCCGTCTGGTTTACATATGCATTCAAAACATCAATAAGCACTTTGGAAAGCTCATATTCAGTATCTGTTTTATCTTCCTCTGTGGCATTATCCTCCTTTGTATAACCGTTGAGAAGGATACCTGCTGCAACTTTATATATACTTCTTGTGACGCTTTCACCCGTAAATGACTGACCATCTACAATAATATAAGGAGTAGCGGTGAATTCTCTGTTATAGTTTGTTACCGCAAGATTTGTAAGTGCTGTTGTAAATACATCGGTACTCTGCCACTTTTCTGCCGGAATATCTACTACAGAATCGCTACCCTCAGCAGTAATTTTAACGCCATATGTTGCACCTTCAATATTTGCAAGCGAATCAGCTCTGTTAATTTGTGTAACAAACCTGAGTCCACTGCCTTCATCTACTTTCCCGTCTTCGGTTACGCCGTCACCTATTCTTACCTGCGCTCCCTGTACCATATTTACGCCAACTGCCGCAGGATAATAATCTCCTGCTTCGGGATTGATAGAATCTGCTGCACCATCTGTTACCTTATAAACCTTAACTCCGTTTGTAAATGCAACTGTCTCAGCATTATCTGTATACATTTTCACCCCACTGTCAGAAGAAACAATAACCCCATTTTCCACATCTCTTATGAGTGTGCCGTTTTTAGTCACCTTTGTACTTCCAACAACAGTTATAATTGATGCATCTTCGCACGAAAGATATGCCGCACAGCCGTCATGAGCACCACCGTCAATACACGCATCTCTGTCGGCAAGGTATACACCGCCATGAGGTGTAAGAATTTTGAATGTTATATTTGTTTTGCCCTCACTAAGTGCCGCAGCAACAGCTTCTGATACGTCAAACGACACATATTTGTCTATGGCATTTATTACATTTGATTTTGCCGTAATCGACTCAAGTGCAAACATCGGCTCTGATGTAGATGCCAGTGATTCGTCATTGTACAACGCCGAAATGTTTTCAGCATCATCCTGATTTAAGATTGTATACGCTGCAAGATAACATGTTGAATTGCCGCTTGCGTTTGGCTTATATCCGTCAACATACACATTAAGGAATACTGCTTTGTTTTCCATATCACTGTTAATCGCAAACTCCAGAACACCTGCACGTGCCGAACCATAATATGCTCCACCCGTAGAAATTGTAACATCATCAGCGTTTACCGAAGGTGCTTTTGCAACACCTACTGTGCCGTTTGCTGCAGCAATCATAATTCTTACATCAGTTTCTGTACTGTCCGTCGTATTTCCGTTATTTACAAATCCATCTGCATCTACGGCAATCATATTTTCAACTTCTGTAACCTCAAGTGTTATATTAGAGTCAACTACAGTTTCGGGGATATTATAAAATGCACCGCTACCATCATTCAAAATTGCAAAAAGAACTTTTTCTTCAACGGTATATGTTGCTCCGTCTGCAATACTGCCTGTTACAGTTTTCACAATTTCACCCGACTTATTTACAAAGTCAACTCTTCCTATCTCGGTACAATACATTTTCAAATTTTCCATCTTCAGTGCACCTGCAGCAGAGCCACTACCGCCTCTGAAGTTAATCGTATTTACATATGTCTGGTTTGCCGCTCTGAATGTCAGATTCTCTGCTGAATAAACCACGCCGCCTTCTCCTGTGGCATATACTGAAAACTGTTCATTAGATGCATCCACCTTAACTAACAGTCTGAATTTTTCGCCTGCAGTTACGCTGTCCTTAAGAACAGTTTCCTTAACTGTTCCGTTTGCATATCCACCATTGGCAGCGAGCTTTCCGTTTTTAGGTGTTATGCCAAATGCGGCAGAGCCCCATATTTTACCGTCCATACCAAACTGCAAATGCGAGTCACTTATCTGATTAACTGTCAAATCCATTTCAATCCAGAACTCATTTGCCAGCTTTTCAGGGAAATAAATTATATTATCCGAATTACCCGTACTTGTATTATCCGCCAAAGTGTAAGTTTCGGGATAAACAGTAACAGTTGCCTCTGCTTCTAAAACTGTACCTTTTACTGTGCCGTAAACCGTGTTTTCACCTGTCTTTAAGTCAGACAAATCCCACTCTGTTACTTCTACCTCTACCAGACTGCCGTCGCCCGTTGTTGCGTTAAGCGTTTTGGGAAGAACAGGTAAATTGTCACCTATAACAATTGCAGACACTGTTTCTATGGATTGTATGTCTGACATTGTATAAGTAATTGTAATCTCCCCTGTAGCACTTGCTGTGTAAGAGGATTGGTTGCTCGCATCCTTTGTGTAAACGCTGTCACCAAATGTAATTGAGGCAGGAGCAATTGATGCGTCTGTAAGGTCTATAATATCCCCTATAAATCCATTAATTGCTATACTTTGTGCAATTTCTGTCCCGTCTGCCATAAACTTAACTGTGGTAACAACTCTGTCACTTTCAGCATTTACTACCTCATATAGACTGAAGTTGCCCAATGTATTAGATGAATCCAACCATCTGTAGTTTATCTGCAGATAATCCTTAGAAGCAGTAAACATAATACAGTTTTCACCCTCTTTAGAGGTATGAATAACTGTGCCGTCTTCCGTCGATGAAATATCATTTTTCAAGGATGTTTTGTGCCATTGGTTTTCAACGTCAGCCGTATACGTCAGCATATATGTCTTTCCGTTTTCTATTGCCCACACTCTGTAGAGTGAACCTGCTCCCGTTAAACCGGTATGTGCCTTTGCAGTAATTGTTCCGTCACCGTTCACTGTAAAGTATTCGTTTGTCGCCGCTGTACCGGCAGAATTAAACCAACCTATAAGCCCATATTCAAAGTCTCCGTTTGGAATAAGGTTCTCGCTTACAGTTTTATATGCAACAGCGTCCTTTTCAAAATAAGTACCTACTGCCAGGCCCTTGTTCGAAATCTTTTCTAATTCAACTTTCCGGCTTTCTGAATATTCTCCACCCTCAGCATAACGCATAAAGTTTTCGCCATTATTACTTGCATAAACTTCACTGAACATAGCCCCTGTTTCGCCATTATCAGGGTTATAGCTTTTTGAAACAGCCTTAACCGCTTCGCCATCTATAGTATAAGTTATGGTCACATTCGTTTCATTACTTGAATCAGAATAAACTACAAGGTCTTTATAGCTTACAGTAACCTCATTTGTACCACCTGCAGTTTTAAATCCGCCAAAACCTGTAAAGTGACCTTTATATACACTTACAGAAACAGGAACTATAAGAGTGTCATCAACTGTTGCGTAAGTAACGGTATACACATCTTCGCCCAATGCCATAGAAGCAAGGTTGTCAGTATAATTCTCGCAGAGTGTAAACTTTGCTTCTAATTCATCTGTCCATTGTGTGTTTTCGGCAATAATTCGTACTCTTTCTCCATTTGAGAAATTCAAAGCACTACGGTCTGCTCTTATTGTGCCCGAGCAAAGTCTTTCTCCTATAAAATTTGCAAGTCTCGCCTGACCTGTCGTATCGGATATTGAATCTGTGCCGCGGATAGCAGAATTCGTTTCACCTCTGCCTATATGAATAGCACTTGCATCAGTAGCATATCTGTATCCGAAAAGAACATCTCCATCAGTATCAAGAACACCGTGATCAGGATATGTACTGCCTCCTTCGGGTTTGAATTCAATTACAAATTTATCTGTCAAAATATCAGGTGATGTAATTGTAGCAGTAACCGCACCTGTTATATTAAGACCTCCGTCAACTGTTACACTATTCTTGTTAGTTGAACTCCATCCGTACCAAGCAGAGTTTGTATTGTTTGTTTTAGAGTTGAGTGTACCGCTTTCTCCGTTTTCTATCGTATCAAGCTCGGCAATAAACTCGCCGTCCATCGCTCCGATTTCCTTTTCATATTCAAAGGATGTATCAAAGATCCGTAAATAGTCAACACTACCTGCAAAATTATGTCCTATATAATGCTTACCATTTCTTGCCGCATCAAGCATACTTGTTTCAATTTCTCCTGTAGCTTCAACACCGTTTACACAAACCGTAACAGTTTTACCTTCGAGTGTAATTTCCACTTCATTAAAGGCACTTGAACTACATACTACATCCGGTGAAATTCCGTTGAACGATGCTGTATTGTCTTCAATACTAAACACAATCGCACCATCACCGATCGAGAACACTTCTCCCTCACCTTTGGCAGAAAGTGTAATCTTCATATTATCATAGTAAAGAACAGATGAATCTAAAACTGCATATTCATCCCCTGTAAAAGAAACGTAAGTTTCTGTCACCTCGGGGAAATTTACGCCGTACAATTCCGTATTAGCCCAACTATCCTTTAAATCACCATTAAACTCATACCTTGTACGAAGGTTATTTGTATAAGGTCGATAGTTTTTATCATCTATTGTCAGCACTGAATACGCACTATCGCTTGAAATAGAATGATATCCCGAAAACTTACCGCCAGCTATATCGTAACCGCCATCTTCAAACCAGTCACCATAAGTTATAGCTTCACCGGAAACACTACCGTTTAATAAGCCAAGAGACATACCCTTAATCACGGCACTTCCGGAAACCTTGTAGTTGGCGTAAATACATGCATTTTCAATAACTCTTGCCTCATCTGTAACCGATGCACTACCAAAAACAATTGCTGTATCCCCCACATATGCATTACCTGACACCTTTGCACTGCCTGCAATGATTGCATAGCCATCAATAACTGCATTGTCAGAAACTGTCGCGTTCCCCATAACAATTGCATTAGGTCCTACATAAGCTGTTGATGCTACGCTTGCTGTACTTGCAACCTTACCGCCACCGTTTGAATGTGTTTTAAATGTGCCTGAGGGAGCAGGTCTTTTCATAGGGGTTGCGCCTGAAAGCGTTACAGAGTAAGGATACTGTGTTTTTTCTTCATAAGGCTGATTTGTTTCTGTTGAATGTGTAGCCCATCCACCTATAGTATGGCGCACCATACTGTCAAGCGTAGGCGTAGCTGCAACAGAAAGATAAAGTGCATCAGTACTTTCGACCTCAATACTCATTGTTTCCCCTGCATTGAATATATCCGAATAGCTCGTTACGCCTGAGGATGATTCTTTAACAAGTCTTGCTGTCCAGTCTGCACCGGGGGCATCTGTCAATCCGTTAAGTGTTACCGATACTTCTCCTGCATCAAACTCTAAAGGTATAATATTATAGCCCATAGCTTGCGGTGCTCTTTCGGGGGCTACAGCATAATCTCCTGTTTCTCCCAGTTCTTCAAGCATTGTATATCTCTGCTGCCAGAAAAAGTAGTTTCCCGAAAATCCTGAATTAATTGTTTTATTGTACAAGGCTTTGTTTTCAAAGTCCATTGTTGCCATATGAGAAGCATACATACCAACTGTATCTGCCGCTGTTAAATCACCGTTGGCACTCTCTAAAACTTCCCAGAAAAGCACATTTGTGCTTCCCAGATTGGTTCCAAAAATCTTTTGTACAAATTTTTCGCCATACACCCCTGTATTATCGGGGTCTTCTGTTAAATACTGAAGAATAGGCCAAGCTTCATAGTATGCACGTCCGTTCATCTTTGTAAGGGAATTTGAACGAAGATAAAGATGCGACAGTTGTGTACTACCTGAAATATATTCGTAAGTATACTGCTCTGCAAACCAGTTCGCCACCGCTTCAAACCAAGGACCAAGATAAATATTATCCTTCCAAGCGTTATCTCCCTGAGCATAATGTACTGCATGACCAAACTCGTGGGCAACAACCGTGGGAGAATCCATTGCCGCTAAGCAACACATAAAGTATGGATAACCTGCAGTATCAACACTACCGTAAGCACCCCACTCATTAGCACCCAAATCATAATGAGTAACACCTGTACCCATCAGAATTACATTAGTTTTATACTGTGTAGTTTTATCTCCTAATGATAAAACAGATGTAGATGTGGGTTCCATCCCCATTTTATCAATATACAAATCCCAACAGTTTTCAAGTATGGTTTCACACTTTGAAAGAAAAGTACTCGTTACTTTACTGCTGTTAGCTCCGTCTGTATCATAAAAAATCTGGAAATGTTCTGTTTCGTACGTCTGATAAACATCCATTGCAACTTCTGTAGAAGCTCCGTCGTTTACGTCTCGCAGTAAATACTCTGTTGTCTCCTCAGCAAAGCTTACAACCGGAACACATGATAGTACCATTATTAACACTATCACCATCGATATCAAAGATTTGTGTTTCACCCTCAATTCATACATCCCCTTAACACTAATATCTTTTTCGGCAAAATATATCCATATTAAGAAGATACCATTACCAAACCCCTTGGTCAATCTAATTTTTTTAAGATTTATATAAGGATTTTAAGATTGACATAATATCACTTATCACCTATAATAAAAATGAGGAGTGATAATATGAAAAAGATGATTTTTCCCGTTATTACAGAATTAGAAGAAAGACTGCCTTTTTATGTTAGTGGTGTAGGAATCGAATATGAACAGGAGGATATTAACCGTATTCACGGGCACCCAAAATATCAATGGATTCAAACCCGCACAGGTCGCGGTGAACTTTTTATAAATGATAAGCGATTTGTAATAGGTCCCTCTCAGGGAATGTTACTTTTTCCAAATGAAGCTCATTCTTATCACGCTATTGACCCCGAATGGGATGTGGATTGGATAATATTCCGCGGTACAGAAATTGAAAACTTTATAAAAAATGTCATACAGGCAACCCATTCCGATGTTTATTTCATCTCTTCTCCGGCTAAAATCTCCACCAAATTAGAAGAATTATATTACTCAGCCTTTAAAAGACCTAACACCGTTTCAAAATGCTCAACTATTACATATAATATTCTTTTGGATATTATGGAGCTTACATCAAAGTCAAAAAAGGCTTCGTTAGACGATAACTTAAAAAAAATAGAACCTGTTATAAGATTTATAAGCGAAAACTATAAATCCCCTATAACACTTCCCGAGCTTGCCTCTCTTGTGCAAATGACACCACAGCACCTGTGCACAGTTTTTAAAAAATGCACCGGACTTACAATATTTGAATTCATTAACCGCACAAAAATCAGTGCCGCTAAAGAGCTTTTAGGCTCAAATACAAATATGCTAATAAAAGAGGTTGCACTTTTGTCAGGCTTTTCTGATGAAAGTTACTTTTGTGCTCTCTTTCGCCGTTATGAAAAAATCAGCCCCGCCGAATTCCGTAATATTCATAGGTAGAATACGACATTGTACAAAACTGCTTCAATTTCCGTACACTGTAAAAGCAAGGTAGTAAATTCCGCTCAAACGTAAAGCAAAACAAGGCTCAAAGCAAAGATTAATCTCTGCCTTGAGCCTTGTTTTTTGTGTTAAATTTAATACATACAAGCATTTACGAATTTCATTGGAACATCCATTCGCTTCGCTACTTGCTTGGGTGTCATACCACTATCTAAGAATCGTTTGCAAACTACTTTTATGCTTTCGCCAATTTCAATGATATGTTTATCAGGGTCATAAATTCTAACTACTCGCTGTCCCCATGAATGCTCCTTGATAGGATGAACATATTCCACCTCACACTTTTTAAGGTGCTCAGCAAACTTATCAAAATTATCTTCTTCAAAATAAACTTCTGAATTATTACTACCAAATAAAATATTGTCTGTACCGATAAAGTCTTGCCAGGTTTCAAGTGTCTGTAGTGCCAGGCCGCCTGTCAAAGTCTTATTTGTACCAAAATCCATAATCACATGAAGACCCAATACTTTTCTATAAAACTCTACTGACTTGTCAATATCAGTTACTACCAGCATGGGATTTTTAATTTTCATCAATTATACCTCCCTCAAAACGAAATTGACTTTATCTCTTTTTGTAGAGGACAATTTCGGGATTTTCGCCGTTTGCTTCATAGGTGCAGATAAGGATAAAGTCCATATTGGCTGCTATACCAAAGCATCTGTCACCGCCGAATTCACATTCCAATTGATTACCGAGATATGTTGCATTATCGTCAAGATATTTTGCAGTTCTTCCATTCGGGAGTCTGTATTCAAGGTTGATGTAACTGCCAACAAGTGCATTGAGCTTGGTAAGTTTTGGCATCCCCTCGATGTTCAGAGCATTGATTTCTTCAATCAGAAGTTTTTTGAATTCTTCAAATGCTTCATTGCCACCAAGTTCTTCATATCGCTTCCAGTAATCCAGTTTTGGAAGAGTCGCTTTGAGATATGCGCGTACTTCTTCTTCCGAATACTCTTCACTGGCCATATTCTTCACACAAACATCAATTAAATCGTCCATATCGCTGTACATATATTCGCCGTCAGCATAACACCATTTACAGTATTCTTCATTAAAGAAACCATCCGTTTCCCTGCTGATATTGGAGTCCTCCAACGGCATACCACAGCATTGGCAAATAAGTTGTCTTGGAGAGCCAAGAAGTGTATTGATGGAAACATTAAACAGCTTTGAAAGTAGCTTCAACGTTTCAGTATTTGGTGTGGTTTCTCCGTTTTCCCAGCGGGATACTGCCTGACGAGTCACAAATACTTTTTCTGCCAGCTCATCCTGCGACATACCATTTTTTGTTCTTAGTTCAAGAATAATATTTTTTGTATCCATAAAATCTTCACCTCACTATGATTATAAAGTGAAACCATTAGATTTACAAGCAACTCGCTGTTGCTGTCAATTAGATGAATTGGAATTTGTTATTGGTTTATCCGCTTCTTAATTGTGGCCGGAACACCGGCAACCAAACAGTTTTCCGGCACATTTTTAGTCACTACACTTCCGGCAGCGATTACACACCCCGCTCCTATAGTGACACCTTGCATGACAGAAACATTTGCACCAAACCAACAATTATCTCCTATCTTAATCGGCAATGCCTTTTCAAATCCTTTATTTCTGTCGGTAAAGTTTATCGGATGGGTTGCCGTATAGAAACCGCAGAAAGGACCGATAAAAACATTTTCTCCAATATGTATTGTCCCTCCATCCATAAAATAACAGCCATGATTAACAAATGTTCCCTTCCCAAAATGCGTATATTCACCATAATCAAAATAAACAGGAGCCTGTACAGTAACTCCCTCCGGAAGCTCTGTCCCCAACAATTTCTCCAAAGCAGACTGTTGCTCAACACTTCCGGGCTTGGCCATATTGAAATCATAACAAAGTAGCTTCGCTTTTCTTATTTCTTCGAGCAACAGCTTATCAAAATTAGCATCGTACCATTCACCATGCAACATTTTTTCTTTTTCAGTCATATGGTTATTCCTCCACTATCAAATTCAATTTTATTAGCATTATTTTATCACACATTTCACCATCATGCAAGAAATCCCCTTCGAAGGATCGCTTTTTCCAGGCATAAAAAAACGATACGGCAATCGTACAAATTGTATCAATTACCGTATCAGTTCTGGCTGCGGCTTCACAAATTGATATAAGAAGCCTTAGGGGGTGCAAAATTTTCAGTTTTAATTTTCACAAAGGGGTTCAAATTCAACGATTACCCTTTAAGGGTGGAGGTCAAATACAACGTTTACGCTTTAAGAGCGAGGGTCAAATGCAACGATTACTCTTTAGGGGGGTGCACTTTTTCGCCTTAGGGGGTTCAAAAACAACGATTACTGTTAAAAGCAGAAAAAAGGACGATTCTGCAGTGCGATTTAAGCCAACAGAACCATACTTTTGTGTTTTATGGTATTTGTTTGAACTGACACCAAAATATGCACGTCCTAAATGGTCCTAATTATTTCGTTTATATTTACAACTTATTTCAAATCGTAACAGCAGATAATAAATCGAAACACCTATAAAGTAACACAGCAAATCCCACGGATCTGAGGTTGCTTTCGTGTTAATGATAGGGGCGAAGTATTCCCAAATCATTCCACATACCATTCCGACAGCAATACATTTTAAGTATGAATTCAATTCAAATCCTGCCCATAAGAACGCTATGTTTGCAAATCCAAGGAAAAACAATGGACAAACCAGATCGTTTAAGAAAGAACGGCAGAATACTTCTACAACACCTGCCGTTATGTTGGTTAACCATATTTTATTGACGCATATATCAATAATGCAACCGCCATACAACAAAGATTACATTTGCGTTTAAAGGCAAAATTGTATTTTTTTAAAAACTCAGGTCTCATTACACGAAACAGATAATTAAAACAACGGCAATAACTGCAACAACTGCAATAGCTATTTTCCACCAATTGGCTTTCATAAAAACTTCCAAAGAGAATTTTCAATATCTCAACATTTCCCCGTTGTTAAGGCGTTTTTTGCAAAACAAAAAGAACGGTCATTGTATCAAAATAACCGTTCTTAGTTGGATTTCATCAGTGCATTGATAACTATGTTCATGCGGAATGATATTCCCGTACTAGAATTCTTCAAGCAACCTGCTCATTATAACCCTCCCTTCAAAAACAAAACCACCGCAACACCGAGAGTATTCCCGGCACTGCGGTCATTTTTAATTTTTGCATTATTTTCAGTCTTTGGCATAGTGTGCACCTCCTTGTAGCATGACACTATACCGTAGAATTTTGAGAAAGTCCAGATAAATATTAACTATTTTGTGGTTATTTTTATAATGCGAAAAATATAATGCATCGTATTTTTGTTTCCCCTTAAAAATTGGGAATCAAAATAGAGTGTTTCCCCTAATTCCCAATAGGGCATCGGAAACATTTTTTGGAAACACCCCACGCCCTTTGACATCAGCTTTCTTGAGCTGTTGTTACCTATGTTTCCCATTTTCTTTATATATAAGTGAAATATATAAAAAAGAGAGAAATAGCAACGTATACGCGTATACGCACGCGAAAGAGTTTTTTACCCCCTTGGAAACAACATTCGGAAACATTATTTGTGGAATGTAAATTTCTCAAAAGAGTGCAGTCGAGTGCAGTCGAATTCACTCAAGTTCACTTGAATTCACTTAAAAAATGTGTTATAGTTACAATGCGATAATTGTATTGTGCAATTATTCATAATACGTTTCCAAATTACATCAACCAAAGTAAAAGCATAAAAATAACGAAACCACACAACACACGCAAAGTACGTGATGTTATGTGGTTTTTTATATGCTTATTTCTTTTGTTTTTCAGCACGAGTCTTCTCTATACTCTTTCTTCGTCTGTATTCCTTTTGATTCAGTGCATTTCGTACTTTTTGGCACTCTTTATTTGAACAATACTGTTGATGGCCTGCTGTTCGAATAATAAACTGTCCGCAATGCTTACAGGATATCATAATACCCTCCGGGCGTTCCGGTTCGTCACCTTTCAAATATGGCTCTGGCTCCTCTGTCAGCATTCTTGCAAAAGTATACCAAGCAATATCAAATACAGATTTCACATCTAAATACAATTTGTACCGACTGCTTTTAGGCTCGACTTTTAATCTTAAACAGAAATCCGGTATGCATTCAACTAACAGCCGTTGAAGATATGTATAGTCATCATAAGGATCGGTTTCAAAATCTCCATTGTCCGAACTCTCGACCATCTGTTCCCGTTCATATTCTGCATAAAACTTCATTTCCTCCAACAAATCGCCATTTGCCGAGGATAAATTTACATCAGGCGCTATGCTCCTATGCTTATATTTTTCAAAAAAAGGAAAGCTTTCAAAATGTCGCCCTTCTGCATAGAGATTATATGCCTTCGTGTTTCTTTCAAGTACAATCCCCTCTAATGCCATATAGAATCTGGCAGCGTTATACAGCTTGCCTAAATCACTCATAAAGTCTTCAAAAGAGAATATACTATCCCTTAATACTAAATCTCCGTCTACTCCGTCTTTATCAAACCCATCAGCGGTCACAGTTTTATACAAATGTTCTATCTGATATGGGTGCATATTTTCCCTGCACCATTCTACTATAAGCTCCGTATAGCTCTTTTCCGAAAAGTCGTCTATCCTTCTTGCAAGGTTACAAAGGCTTGTTAATATATCATATCCGGTAAGATTTCCTTTTGAATATACCTTCAATGGATTCTCTTTGTTCCAAACAGGATATGCCAGCCATTGACCGTCATTATCCTGTCCAACATAGTAATCAGAAAAAGCCAGACTATGATATTTTAGTTGCCCAATACCCCCTATTTCCCCAAAACCAATATTGTCTGTATGATCATCTGCTTTGGATTCAATGTACTTATCATCCCATGTATATGGCATAAATATCACCTCGTATATAGTAAGCGTAGCCGTAAGCGGCTCGTTTTTTGACTCCGATTACATTCTATGCTAAAATTAAGACAAATACAAGAGCAAATTACAAAAATACTTTTCCCAGTCGGATGTCGACCTTTAAAAAAGGTGGTTTCCCGCACCCCCATATAAGGGAGTGGTCTGCGGGAAAGGTCTATCATTAAGAAAGGAGGCAAAAATATGAAAAACAGAAATAAACAAAGGGCAAACCGTAAACTGAAGATTCAGGAAGAAATGTTAGACAAGCGTAACAGCTTCGGCATCAAGGATTTGACCGCGTACAATGCTGTGCAGCAGTTATGCAACGGTAACAACCCTACAATAGTTTTAAAATAGCCACCGATAGGCATCAGGCCGGTCGGTGGTTCTTATTTGCCCAAATCTATATGAAAGGAGATGTTGTTAATGGAAAAATCCACAATGAGTGTGCAGGAATTATCCGCACAAATGGGAATAAGCATGCCTAAAGCATACGAGCTGACAAGAACCCCCGGGTTCCCCATCCTTCGTATCGGTACAAGAATACTCATTCCTGTTGAGGCTTATAAAGAGTGGTTAATGAAAAACGCCATGTCAAAGTAAGCATCGCATGAAAATTTATAGAAAGGAGGTGTTTCAATGCAAACTTTAAAATCACAGCGGATATGGTTTCTTTGGCGCAAGGAGCTCAAGGACGGCAGAATCAATAAAATACCCTTTGCCGCATCCGGTGGTGCAACAGGTACAAATGATAAGTATAAACACACCTGGGTTACATACCTGGAAGCGGTATGTGCTTCCAAAAAGGTCGGCACTGCAGGGGTAGGCTTTGTAATCCCTGAAGGGTATTTCTTCCTTGACATCGACCACGCAGACGAAAATGACCCCAGGGTTAAAACGATGCTTTCCAGATTTGATTCTTATGCAGAATTTTCTGTCAGCGGTAACGGCCTGCACATTTACGGCAAGGTCGATTTAGAAAAGCTTCCTCTGTCCCCCGACAAAAACGGGATTAAGAGATTAGACAAGCAGTTTTATATGAAAAACCCCAACAACGGCATTGAGCTATATGTTGGAGGTTTGACCAATCGCTTTGCTGTGTTTACAGGCAACACCGTAAATGATGTCCCCATAAAGGACTGCACTACAGCTGTTCTTACAACACTTGACAAGGATATGCGTAAAAGTGAAAAGGTTAAATATAGTGCAGCTCGAGATGGTACCCGTGCCGTTTTCGATATAGTTGGCAATCTGTCTAAACAAAAGAATGCCAACAAATTTACGAAGCTATATTATTCCGGCGACTATAGTGACTACGGCTCTCATTCGGAAGCCGACCTGGCACTTTGCAGCATGATTGCTTTCCGTACAGGTCCCGACCCGGATTTAATAGATGAGGTTTTCCGTTCCTCTGCTCTCATGCGAGACAAATGGGAACGGGAGGATTACCGCACAGCTACAATCGACAATGCAATCTTATCCTGCAACGGTTTGTATCATCGTTCCAAAATGGAACATCCGTATTTTATAGTCTTCGACGAAAGCACGGGCGTACCGTATGTCAAACCATCGCTACTTGCCAAATGGACAAGAGAGCACTTAAAATATCTGCTCGTCCGTGACAGTGGCAAGCAGGGGCTCTTGATATATGTATATAAAAATGGCGTGTATAAGCTGTATGCACCGGATATGCTCAAGGGTGTTATTAAGAGCTATATTGCTGACTATGATGAAGAAATGGTAAAAATGCATCCCGTCAATGAAGCATACAACCAGATAATCACAGACACAAACTATATAAGCCAGGACGAGCTGAATGCTGATGAAGGCATTATCAATTTCCGTAATGGCCTCCTTTCTCTTAAATCTGACAAGCCTCATCTGCTCCCCCATTCTCCCGAATGCTACTCTACTATTCAGATTCCTTGTGATTGGAATGATAAACCTACACCAACCCCGGTATTCAACCAATACCTCAGAACACTGGTTGATAACAATATGGAGGTTGCACGGTTACTGCTTGAGTTCATCGGTGTATGTCTATCGAATGTGAAAGGTTGGAGAATGAAAAAGTCCTTGTTTTTGGTAGGTGCCGGAAACACAGGTAAATCACAGCTTAAGAGCTTGGTGGAACGAATGCTTGGCAATGAAAACTTCATCGGCATCGACCTAAAAGAGATTGAGGCACGTTTCGGCACAGGTGCTATCTACGGCACCCGTCTTGCCGGCAGCTCTGATATGAGCTTTATGTCGGTTGACGAGCTCAAAGCCTTCAAGAAAATCACAGGCGGTGACAGCTTGTTTGCTGAATTCAAAGGGCAGCAGGGATTTCAGTACACCTACAATGGTCTTCTGTGGTTTTGCATGAACAGACTGCCCAAGTTCGGTGGTGACGATGGTGAATGGGTTTACAACAGAATTATGGTTGTAAACTGTCCCAATGTCATACCCAAAGAAAAGCAGGATAAAGAACTGCAAGACAAAATGTATGCCGAGCGTGACGGCATTGTTTACAAGGCTGTAATGGCACTTCTTACTGTTATCAATAACGGCTACCGCTTTTCAGAGCCTGATTGCATAGCTGATGCCCGTGAAGAATACAGCCGTACCAACAGCTCGGTTATAAGCTTTGCCGAAGAATGCCTCGAAAACTGGCCCGACGGCAAAATCAACAACCATTGCACAACAGGAAGAATATATAAGGTCTATCAGGCTTGGTGCAAGGACAATAATAACGGTTATGCCAAAACGGCACGTGAATTCCGTGAAGAGCTTGCAAGATTCCATAACACTACTGTAGCAGAAATGACCACAAGGCGTGTCGGCAATACGTATTACAAAGATTTATCACTTACCACCGAAGTCAAGCAACAATACTATCGTGAATATGGTTACGATGGCACTGAATTTGACCTTTAAACACAAATTTACTGCTACTTCTGCTACAACTGCTACAAGTACTGCTACAGGATTAAAGCCCGATGGGACAAGGCTTTGAGGCATTTCAGTAGCAGTTGTAGCATCAAAATAAACTTCTTGGCGAAGCTTGAAAAAGTTTGTATGTAGAGTGTATGTATATACAAAGATTATTCTGTGTTCATACAAAATCAAATTTCATTCTACATCTGCTACATAATCACGCGAAAGCACTGTGGCACAAGGGTTTGTGGCTGTAGCAGTTCACAAAACTACTGCTACAAGCACTGCTACTTCTGCTACAAAAAACACATTAATTACAGGAGGAATATTTTATGAAAATCAAACAATTTGAAATGGTATCTGACAACATTGCTGTATTAGCCACTGAAATACGGCATATGAGAGAAGCCTGTTTTGACAGGAAGAGAAATTATAACAATTATGCCTGGGCGTTAATTGACGGAGAGGGTGACTGTGATGACTATATTGCGTTAATAGAAATTGACGAGGATGGGTGTTTTCAGATTTGCGATAAGTGCCTTACGGCAAAAATTGAACTCTGTCCGAAATGCGGTTATTCTATGAATCCCTATTACAACATAAATCACAAACCCACACAGTATCAGGAATGCCAAAAGTGTGGTTATATACTTGACTTGGATAATTTCGGTTATGAGGAAGGAGGTGAATCAGATGGTAAATAAGAGTCTTTTAAAATATCTCTGGAAGGGTCTTGATTTCAATCGCTACTGTGTTGTGGAGATCATCCCCCAGGACAGTTGCAACGCGGTAATAATTATGAAAAGTAATGACAAAACCAATCCGCACTGGTGTTTGCAGTACAGAGGCGGCGGACACTACTTTGACACAGCCCAGCAGCTGCTTAATTATTATAACAAGCGCGAGTTTAAGAACTCCCCCACTTTTATGCTTTGATTACCCCGGGGGGGATCTGATCCCTACAGCTTTTTAATCGTGCAACGGGCGTGGGCAATCACGCACAAAAACCAGAAATCAAACGGAGTATTAACCCCTAAATCAAACAATCAGGAGGAATTTATATGAAGAACACTAAAACCTATGAAGAATTAAGAAGCAGATTAGATGCTTTGGAAAAAGAATTAAAGGGAAACAAAGCAACTACCGCACCCGAATCAGAAGGCTATGCCACAGCATTCTGGGAAGCCATGCACACAGGTATGCCTGTGAAAGCGTTGAAAAAAGGTAGTGATGGTTCCGGCGGCTTCCTTGTCCCCGACACCTTTGAAAACGAAATAGTATCAGGACTTTCTGAGTCCAACATTTTACGCCAGCTCGGCACGGTCATAAAAACAACTGCAGACTTGAAAATCCCTGTAGCTGAAAAAATGAGCGAGGCAACCTGGATTCCTGAAGGTAGCAATATCCCTATAAGCGACGTTACCTATAACGAAGTGATACTCGGAGCCTACAAGCTGGCTCATAAAATAATTGTATCAGACGAATTGCTCGAGGATACAAAGTTTGACCTCGAAGCATATATCAAGTAGACCGCTCTGGAAGCTATCAGAGAAGCCGAAGAAGAAGCATTTTTCTGTGGCAATGGCAAAGGTAAGCCTCTCGGTCTTGTGTATCAGGCAGAAGTCGGTGCAAGCTGCGACAGTCTGAATACCCTTTCGTTCGATGATATTCTTGACCTTATCCATTCACTTAACCCTGCATACCGCGAGAGTGCTGTTTTCATAATGTCCGAAAAAGCAGAAAATGCACTCAGGAAAATTAAAACATATCGTGGAAAACCTGTATGGACAAAAGGTTTAACAAATGATCTTCCGGACAAACTTTTCGGTTTTCCCGTTTATTCCACAAACAAGCTCTATGATGACAGTAACAATAACAGACCTATCCTCTTTGGCGATTTCAAATACTTGTGGATAGGTGACCGCGGCAAGCGTGCCGTAAAACGTCTGACCGAATGCTATGCCGAACGTGGCCAGGTTGCGTACATGACAAGCGAGCGTGTTGATGCAAAGCTTGTATTGCCGAAGCTGTAAAAGCTCTTGAAATCAAAGAATAATACACCGGGGAGCAGCTTTTACGGTTGCTCCCCTGCTCATTAATTGGAAAGGAGAACCTATGTATAAACAACACTCAACTAAAATTGACAGCTTAAGATTGCAGGGGTTCTCCCCTACAGCTATTGCCAATCTTCTGGGCATTTCCGTAAACACCGTAAAGTCCCACATAAGACGGCACCCTGTAATCCCTGACACCGTAGCCTGCCAATGTTGCAACAATCCCGTAGTACAAACACCGGGACGAAAGACAAAGCGGTTCTGCTCAGACAAATGCCGCATAACCTACTGGAACAATACACGTAAGAAAGGAGCATGACAATGAACGATACCTACACCGTAAAGAACATTCTTAACCACCGCACAGCCATTGCCTCGATAGATACCCTCTTCAATCAGGGCACTATCACCCAGGCTGAAAAACGGGAATTGTACAGACTTATGAACAAGAAATACGGCTTTAATGCATCAAGCATTTTTGCCGCTTAAGTGTAAAAATACACACAATTTGCACCCCGTATATTTGTGTACTTTATGCCGATATATAACTTGCAATTTTCTCCTTTTAGAGTGATATATATACACAACGAAACAACCACACTTCAAGGGAAAAAGGAGCAAGAAATATGTTAAACACAAGATTTGGTATTGAAATTGAATTCACAGGAATCACAAGAGAAAGCGCAGCCCTTATCGCAGCAAGAGTCCTCGGAGGAAGCTACGAATACACAGGCACCTACTACGGAACCTACACAGTAACAACCCCGGACGGAAGAAAGTGGAAGCTGATGAGCGACGGAAGCATTCACACACAGACAAAGCAGAACGGCAGAAAAACCTCCGCAAGCGGATTATACAGCGTTGAGCTCGTAAGCCCCATTCTTACCTACCAAGAAGACATTGAAAAGCTGCAGGAGCTTGTAAGAGAATTAAGACACGCCGGAGGCTTCGCAAACGAATCCTGCGGAATCCACATTCACCTTGATGGAGCGAACCACGATGCAAGAAGCATAAGAAACTTCATAAACATCATCGCCTCCAAGAACGACCTTTTTTACAAGGCACTTCAAATCAAACCCGAGAGAGCGAGATTTTGCAAGAAAATGGATGCACGCCTTGTTGAAAAGATGAACATAACAAAGCCTTCCACCCTTTCCAAAATCGAGGACATCTGGTACGAAGATTACATGGGAGCAAGAAGCACACACTACCACAGCAGCCGATACCATTTCTTAAACCTCCACAGCTTTTTCACAGGCAACCACACAGTTGAATTGAGAGGCTTCAACAGCGAGCTTCACGCAGGAAAGATAAGAAGCTACATAGTTCTTGCCCTTGCATTGAACCACCAGGCACTCACACAGAAGTCCGCTTCCGCAAAGAAGCCACAGGTTGAAAATGAAAAGTTCGCAATGAGAACCTACCTCAACCGTATCGGCTTCATCGGAGACGAGTTCAAAAACTGCAGAGAGCACTTAACCACACACCTTGAAGGCTCCGCAGCTTGGAGATTCAGAGCATAAGGAATCTAACCACCACACCCCGGACGGCAATGCCGTCCTTAAGGTGGTAGAAGGGTCTTTACCCTTGAATAAAATTTTAGGAGGACAAAACTATGTCGAAAAAAATCTATCTTGCCTACGGTTCAAACCTTAACCACGCCCAGATGAGGGTGCGTTGCCCCGAGGCTACGGTCTTGGGCCAAGCAACTCTTGAAGGGTTCGAGCTTCTTTTCAGAGGCCCACACGAGGCGGCTGTTGCCACCGTTGAGCCAAAGGAAGGCTCGTCCGTGCCAGTGCTTTTGTGGGAAACTACTTCTTCTGATGAAAGAGCCCTGGACCACTACGAAGGCTACCCTTATCTTTATCGTAAGGAAAACATCGATGTTGTGTTTGAAGGAAACGTCATTACCGCATACATTTACATAATGAATGGTGACCGACCCATCAGCACACCGGGTTGCTATTATTACGCCACCATCCGTGAAGGTTACAAGGATTGTGGCTTCGATGAAGCTTTTTTAAAGAATGCCGCCTTAAAGAGTGCCATGGGCGGAAGCTTAGATATTTAATTAAGGGGGAAGAAAATGAAAACAGTAACAAAAGTTATGCTGCCAAGGCTTGATGCAGTAGCTTTGAAGCGTGTAGCTGCATACGCCAGAGTATCCACAGGCAAGGATGCCATGCTCCACTCCCTTTCAGCACAGGTCAGTTACTACAAAAGCTACATAGAAAGCCATAGAAACTGGACCTTTGCAGGCGTTTACGCCGACGAAGCCAAAACAGGCACAAAGGATACCCGCGAGAGCTTTAAACGGCTTTTAGAGGACTGCAGGGCAGGAAAAATTGACCTTGTGGTTACAAAGTCAGTCAGCCGTTTTGCAAGGAATACGGTTACCCTTTTGCAGACCATCCGCGAGCTTAAAACTTTAGGTGTGGACGTATACTTTGAAGAACAGAACCTTCACACGATGAGTGCTGATGGCGAGCTGATGCTTACAGTTCTTGCATCATACGCACAGGAGGAAAGCTTATCTGCCAGTGAAAATATGAAATGGCGTGTAAAACGCTCCTTTGAAGATGGGCTCCCCTGGAACCGTACCATTTACGGCTATCGCTTCAAGGACAATGCCTTCAGGATTGTTGATAGTGAGGCAAAGGTTATCCGCCTCATTTATGACTTATACCTTCAGGGTATGGGTCATGTGTCCATCGCAAACAAGCTCAATGACGAAGGCTACCCCACACGGAACGGAAAGAAGTGGAAAAGAGCAAACATACGTGATGTTATCAATAACTACACCTATACAGGTAACCTCATACTGCAAAAGACCTATGTTTCCGACCACCTTACAAAGAAGAAAGAAATCAACATAGGCACTCTTCCTAAGTATCACATCGAGGACAGCCACGAACCAATCATCGATATGGGAACATATAACCTGGCACAACTGGAAATGAAACGGCGTGCAGAAAAGGTTGCAGGGCGAAAAGCACCAATGCATAGCCCGTTAAAGAGCCTCATAACATGTGCCTGCTGTGGTAAGCATTACAGGCGTAAGGTTACAAAATACAACACAGTATGGATATGTTCAACCTATAACACCCAAGGGAAATCCGCTTGCCCCTCAAAACAAATCCCGGAGGTTATTCTTTTTGAAACGATTGATAGCTTAGGCATAAAGGTTGAAGAAATTAAAAGCATCACCGCAGAGCCTTACAACACACTTCGCATTGAATTAAAGAACGGACAAACCCTTGACGCCACATGGCGTGACCGTTCAAGAAGTGAAAGCTGGACAGACGAAATGAAAGAAACTGCCCGCAACAAAACACTTGAAAGGATGAAATCAGTTGGCTAAGAAAATAACCGTTATACCCCCTACCCTAAACCCTGCCACAAGGCTCTCTGCCATTGTTCCTACCCGAAGAAGGGTTGCAGCCTACGCCCGTGTTTCAACAGACAGCGAGGAGCAGCAGACAAGCTACAAGGCACAGGTTGATTATTACACAAACTACATAGCACGAAACCCTGATTGGGAATTTGTAGAGGTTTATACCGACGAGGGCATTTCAGCCGTTAACACCAAAAAGCGTAACGGGTTTAATCGCATGATAAAGGATGCTCTGGACGGAAAGATTGACCTTATAGTAACAAAGTCAGTCAGCCGATTTGCACGAAATACGGTAGACAGCCTTGTTGCTGTAAGAAATCTTAAAAACAAGGGTGTTGAGATTTATTTTGAAAAGGAGAACATTTACACCCTTGACTCAAAGGGTGAGCTTCTCATAACCATCATGAGCTCACTTGCACAGGAGGAAAGCCGTTCCATTTCCGAGAACGTAACCTGGGGCCAGAGAAAGCGCCTTGCAGACGGCAAGGTTACAATGCCCTACAGCTCATTCTTAGGCTACAAAAAGGGCGAAGACGGTATACCGGAGATTGTGCCCGAGGAGGCAGAAATTGTCCGCCTTATATACAAAATGTTTATTGAGGGCAAGACCGTGAACGCCATTGCAAAGCATTTAACAAAAGCTAACATCCCCACTCCCCGTGGCAAGTATACATGGCAGACCTCCACTATTGAAAGCATACTTACAAACGAAAAGTACAAGGGTGCTGCCATACTGCAAAAGAAGTTCACTGTGGACTTTTTACAAAAGAAAATGAAGGTCAACGAAGGCGAGGTTCCACAATACCATGTAACCGAAAGCCACCCTTCAATTATCCCTCCCGAGGAATGGGAAATTGTACAGGCTGAAATGAAAGTGCGTAAGTCAAAGGGCAAGCACCATAACAGCTTAAGCCCCTTTTCTGCAAAGCTTGTATGTGCCGACTGTGGTGAGTTTTACGGCTCAAAGGTATGGCACAGTAACAGCAAGTACAAGCGGACAATATGGCAGTGCAACAAAAAATTCAAGGGCGATAAAAAATGCACCTCCCTGCACTTATATGAAGAAGATATCAAGCGCCTTTTCATAGAGGCATTCAGCACACTCCTTTCTGACCGCACAGCACTTTTAGAGGATTGCAGGCTTCTTTATGACACGCTCATCAACCTTACGGATTTGGAAAAGCAGGCAAAGGCATACCTTGACGAAATGGAGGTTACGTCTAACCTTGTACGAAAGCTCATAGACGATAACGCATCCTCCGACTTAACGGCAGCGGAGTATAGCGAGCAGTACGAAAATTATACAAACCGCTTCGACAAAGCAAAGACTGAATACGAAAAGCTCCAGAAAGCAAAAAATGCCCGCTTTGTTAAAGCCGAGGCAATAAGTGCATTTATGTTTTCCATACAGGAGCTCCCCACCCTCCCCTTTGAATTTGACGAAAAGCTCTGGAACGCTACAGTTGAAAAGGTCACAGTATACGATGACGGCAACCTCACCTTCCACTTCAAAAATGGTGTGGAGATTACGAAAAGTTTATAACCTGAAAAACAGTAAGGCTCAAATCAAAGGTTTGTCCTCTGCTCTGAGCCTTGTTTTGTGTTCGCCTACGAATTATTTAAACAACAAAATTTAAATTTTTTTCCGCTTCCGCAGGGACAATAATCATTTCTCCCTATATTTCCTTTTCTCATTTTTGCAATTTCAACCCATCCCTTGCTTTTTTCAACACCTAATTTCTTTAACCTATCTGCATCTTCTGCTGCAAGTTTAGTGAAGTCACATTCCTTACTACCTACTTTTATTAAAGCATTGTGATTGTCATATTTCAGAGAAATTAACATAACCGGAACCTGTTCATTTCTTGATGCTAATGCATATGCATAATCACGTTGTTGAGACTCGCTCATTGAAGAAATACCTTCCATTTCAACAAATATACAATATTTAAAATCCCCAACCACATAAGATGGAATCGTGTATCCTCGTTGCTTTTGCCTGACAAGAACATATTCTATTTGCTCTTCCATATCATTTTTCGCATCGGTGGATAAATTCATTAAGAAAAGGGCCAGATTAATATTTTCCGCAGAAACGTTCTCACTCAAAAATTTGATTATTTCATCAAATTTCTTATTCCATTTTTGTCGCGGCTTTTCTATCTTTCCCGGACACGTGTACAACATAGAAAAATAGATATCCAATTTTGCTCTAAATCCGTTCCAGTTAATATGCTTAAAGTCATCACCAAATTGGTTTCGCGCATACAAATTCTTATCTATATATATACCTAGGTGCTCAATTTCATCATATATTTGATACTTCTCAACATCCATTGCAGCTTTTCGCTGTTTCAGATAATGCAAAAACTGCATAGGTGAATCGAAATAGTTTGCGTATACTAATAAATCGTCATATGAAATAACGAAAGTTTTGCATGACAATGAGATGAAACTAAGTTTTTCCATTCTTGCTGCAAATTCATTGAAATTATCAACTGTAACAGAAAAAGTGAATACATCTTTAAAATTCGCAATATTTGGCAGTGTAAATTTCGGTGTTTTATCTTTGTTATAAAAAGGAGCTTCATTCTTTGATGATATATAATTTAAGGTGCGACTGCACTGAGAGTCTGCCACTTCTGCTAATGTATGATACGCATTTATATGGGCTGCGAAATCTGTAATTGGCGGCGTATTGGGGAATGATCCGGCTTTCACTTCAATTATGAATAAGTAATTATGGTAAATAATTATCATATCATTCTCATTCATCTGCTTTAAAGAATTTCTTTGAGGATAATGATTTCCAACATATATTTCTGCCCCAGGCAATAATGTTGCGAAAGTCTCTTTTACCATAGATTCGCTTGCTGCGCATTGTTTATCTTTCCACTCTGCAAGATATTCAGGTTTTCGTTTCATGATACTTTTTTGAATGTTTCTATAAATATTGTCAAAAAGTTTATAATACAAAAATGCGTATACTTTTCCGTCAATTTTAATAAACGGTTTTCTACTAACCGGCAATTCTACAATAGGCCATCCTGCAAATTCTGCTTCTCCAAAAAATGTTTTGTTCTCACCAACCTCAAGAGTCAGTGTTTCTATAAATCTGTCATCCCATCCGGTTATGGTTTTGACATCAATCAATGCGCTACCATATACTTTTTCCGCTAAATTTTGTGCCTTTTCAAAGTCTTCAGCATTTCCTTGCTGATACCGTTCAAATTCTTCAAATAATCCCATTACAGAGTCTGCATACTCTTGAGAAAGGGCATACCTTAATTTGTCTAATCCGCTAATTATATCGCTAGATGATACCCCAAATAATTCAATTAAGACCTCATCGTGTGGTGGCAATAAATATTTTATTGGTTCTAACTCAAAAATCTGATATCGATTTCCTTTTACTAAGTACAGAGACTGCGACATCACCAGTTCATCTATTATCTTATCATCAATTGATTGTTCCTTTTTTACATGAGCCGCCCAATAGTGATAGAAGAAAACAAATTCTTCATATAATTCTTTAAAATCAGCTAAAATTTGCTCATAGAATTCCCATTCTATATCCTCATCCATTGTGGCATCGTAAATATTTTCGCTTGAAACCAACATGCTCTGTATGTATTCTTGTGCACACACAATTGCATTTTCATCCATGGAATAATCTGACTCTGATAATTTATTCATTTGTGCAATATTTGCCTTCGCGCGTAAATGCATAAGAATCTCATAAGGATCGCTTTTAGAAACTTTATCTTTCAATGCTGTTATCTTATGAGTAATTTCATTATACTTGGCTTCATATTGCGCTGCCAAGAGTTCCATGTGTTCTTCCTGTTGTTTTGGCGTTCGATTATTCTGCATAACGATGTTTGCTCCAAAACGTGCCATTTCAAAAACTCCGTTAGAAACATAATCATCAGGGCGCATACAGTTTGTTTTGTTTTTTGCTCTTCGTTCTCGGCTTTTCTTACTCAAATCATTTCCTCCCTTAAAACACTTTATAATTTTATAAAGCCACTTATTGCTCTTTACTATGGCATATGGTAAGGATATACACTCCCTGCAATATCACAACAGTAAACCCAAATGCCACTTAACATAATTCGCTTCATTCATTCTATTATCCTCCTTATATATAAACCCTCTTGTTTTATTATAAAGGTATTATATCACAGCTTTTGTATCTCTGCGACGAATATAGCCAGTTTTTTTAACTTGAAACTTTTTTCCATTAAAACAGTTCTTTTTAATGGAAAATAAGGCTCAAAGCAAAGGTTTCTCCTCCGCCTCGAGCCTTGTTTTTGTGTAACACAGCATTTATTGGACTAATCGCCATTATTTTAATCGCCTGCATATATCATAGAATTTCTCAGGAAAGCTTTAAATATCCCAAACAATCGTTCCCAGTCAATATCTACCCTTGTTTGTTGAAGAAAAGATGGTATATTCCCCAACAAAAAATCCCATGCACCTATATTTCGATGTTTCGGTGTTTTTGCAAAAATAGAACCATGAATTATTTTTAAATAATCGTTTCTAACCAGACTTTGGTCGTAATGTTGATATAGGTCAACATATGGCATACAATAATGCCATCCATCTGTATACCGAACCAATTCCATATATGGAACATTATTTTCTATAATATATTCCTTGTCCTCTCTGTGTATATAACCATGCTCAAATGGAATGTATTCTTCAACGTTAGGGTTCGTTTCCCCTATACACCTTATACCATATCCATTTATTCTATCCAAAATATTTTTATCGGTCACATTCCCCAGTATTGAAAACTCCATTCGACTTAAAAATGCCAACACTTTATCCGCATATATCGATTCTAAGAGGTTATTTATATCCCTATACTCGATTGTTTTACCTTGCATGTGGTACTTAATTAGGTCAAAAAAATTACTCATGACTACATTTTCATCAAATAAACTAATCCTTTCAGGAGATAAATCAAAAATATAAGCAGGACAATCGTCATTAAAATACTTCAGCATTATTAGCTTTTTAGTGAAATCTATCGGCTTATCATTTATGTATTCAACCATAAGACCTCTAATTCCTTTTTCCGACTGCTGCATCAGCCTTTTTATTATTTCTAATGACTGCATTTCGTCAATTAGCATATTTTCCTCAAAAGTTCGCAAAGCATCATTTATAGTTATTACACTATAATCCTTACGCATATAGTACATAGACCATACATAATTTACCATATAAATATTTTCAATATCCATTTTCTTATGATTGTTAAACCGAACAAATGATTTTACATAGTCTATTGTTTGGAAGGAACCGTAAGGCGCCTGACTGCAAATAAGTTTTTGAAGCGTAGTATGTTTAAAAATATTCTTATCTTCAAAGTATCCCAGTTCATAAAGCTGATATTTTGTTCGAGACAATATTCCATCCATCCATATTTTCTCTATATTATATGAACTTACAAGGGTCTGTAATTTATTAAGTGCGACTGTTTCATCTCCGTCAATATATAATTTAAAAACATCATACAACTCATCTTTTTCTTCATTTATCCATGCACTAATCAAATATCTGGTCAAGAGCTCAATCTTATCATTCTGATATAATTCTGTGCCACTTAATAAGGGAGCTAATTCTTCGAAATTAATTCTTTTTGATTCCTTTTCAAAAAAAGCTAATTCTTCGTCAAGGTTTTTGTAAACCTCATATGAGCTGTCAAATACAGAAAGTTTATTCTCTCTATATTTTTTAATTTCACTTTCATTCTTTGATAATGTGTATACATTCCATATTGTCCCCGTGCTAAAAATTTCTTCTTCAATATTACCATGATTATCAATATAAATTAACAACTGATATATTAACCCCTCGAAACCCTTTAAATTATTTCGATTAACAATCTGATGAATCAAAACAAAAGAATAATACTGGTTAATATCGTATAAGTTTTCTCTTTCTTCTAATAACTTTTGCAATTGATTATAAAAACTTGATATGGAATTGTAGTCCAATGTCTTTGATAATAGAGCTTCCAATTCCGCAAACTCGCAGTATTTCAATAGAACACTATCATAAAAATCTTCATCATAATCAAATGATGTCATTCTATGCATGTAACGTATCTCTCCGGATAAAATACTTTTCTTCACACTTTTGGTCACACTCTTTTTTCGCTCAGGATAAACTACCAATTGCCTCCTTAAATATGTATTAAAACTATCATGAATTAAAGATATGCGATTCATTACCTGTTTAAAAAGATATGGGTAGGAATCAACGAATTCTTTTACTACATACGCTAACTCACCATCCAACAATAAATCTATCTCATTTGTTAAGAAAAAACTATTATTGGTTGCAAAGAGTGTCAATGCAGACCGTACTTTAACGTCTTGTAACAACTTATCATAATATTCTTCTATGCTTTCAACTTTACAATCAGAATTTACTTCCCCGTACAACTTATAATTTTCAGCCAAAAAATATGTAATAATTGGATATCCATTTGAAGCCGTGTATATATTGTAAGCATTTTCAGTCTCGTAAATTTCATGAGCACTAGCTAAATATAATGCTGTTTCTTCATAAGACCAATTTTCAAGTTCTATCTTATTCCAATTTGTATTAGCTTTTAACGGTCTTGAAAGTACAACAATATTTCCTCCACCTATTCTGTCTATAAAATCTATATAACGTTCTAATTCTAGTGGGTTGTAATTTTCAATATGATCCAATCCATCAATAATTATCATAAATTCATTATGATTAATTTTATTTACCAATTCATCCATAGTATAGCTTTTCGATGATTTAAAAACAGCTAATGCTAAATCATTTAAGAAATAATCAAAGGACATCCTATTCCTCGAATCTGCATCCTGCGAACCAATCCAAAATCTATAAATCAGAGCATCTTTGTACTTATTTGCTAATTCGGTTACATAATGACTTTTTCCCACGCCGGGTTTTCCAACAATATGAATAATCCCAGGGGCACATATCTCTAATGTTTCTCTTACAAGAATTGTCTTATTTTCGAGATCCGTAGAGAGTCTAATAAGTTTTGGTAAATCCTCCAACGATACAACGAATTGTGATTTCGACGTCAAAATGAAGCTATAATTTATTATTTGAAGTTCACGGCTCACCATACTAAACATGCTATCTAATAAATCTGCAACTTTAGATTCTAACAAAGGAATAACTATAATACCATTAATTTCAACAGCATCAAATCCCATAAATTTTATCTTTGTTTCAATGTTTGCTGTATTAATCACAACTATGTTTTTCTCTTTTGGGTTGTATTTGTTTTTGTTACTTCCTATTGTAAAAACATCATTGCCTACTTCTATATCACTAAGTGTAGTATCTTTGTAATTCTTTATCTGAATTCTATATTCTTCTCCGCTATCTACTATATATAAATCATCAAATTTAGCTGTTCCTATTGCCTCTGATTCAATTTTAGATATACTTCTTTCAGTATCCATCTTTGCTAAAAAAAGTGTAAATATATATTGCTGATATACATATCCTTTTAACGCATTTCGTGCAACTGCACCCATATTCCCACCTCTTATATAACATCGTAACTGTATTATACCACATATTTTCCCAATACGCAACAAATCCCACCCTTGAAACGATAGCCCCAATTTGAAACGATAGCTTTTTACTAAAACTGCATCAGGTACACAAAAACGGCTCATTCTTTCATCGAAATATGTACCCAACAAATTCAAATTGAACCCCCTATGCTTCAAAAAAGGCTTAATACAAGGCTTTTCACGGCACAAAAAAAACGATACGGCAATCGTACAAATTGTATCAATTACCGTATCGAATTTGTATTTGGACTTAACAAATAATACAATGAACCCTCTTACGATAGAGGGTTCAATTTTTTACTTCTTATACAGCACACCATTTCAGATTATTTGATAAATTCTTCAAAACATCTAACAGATGGATGTGGTGTTTTGCGGAGTCAGTATATAATCTTTTTATTAATTGCCAATGGAGAAAATTTATTGCTCAACACCATAATATTAAGGCAAGACGCATCTTCCGCTATTTCACCCTCTACAGGATAGCTTTCACCAAAATTAAGTGACAGAGGCATCCTTTTTACAAAAGTCATTTCACCTTCCCTATTATATGTGGAAATGATAACGCTGTCGCTTCTTTTATTATCACCGAAATAGAAAATATTGGAGCTGAAGGCGTTGTTATTCAAAGAAAAATCTAAAATAGTATAGGGCATTGAGCTTACCGTAAGATTTTGTATAAGAAACAATCCTTCCCCTACTCCGCTGCCAGGACACACGGTTATGTTTCCGAAATCTATAGCAGAGGTTCTGTAAGAAAAGTCTTTTGCCACAGTTTTAACCACACCATCTTTAACCACATAGGCACTGTACTTTCCGTTTTCAACATCAATATCCATTACAACACGATAGGCTTTGTCTTTTTCATAATACACAGTATCAACCTTTGCATACTCTGTGCCGTTATGAGCATCAAAGTAGCCATCTGGGCAAATGCGGAAGCAAATGGGGAAACTGCCGTAAGCGGTCGGGTTTTTATCAGCTTGGCAAACGCCTACAAAACCATCACTTATTTCTGTTGCAATCAAGTCAAAGGAAATATAGCTGTGAGTGGAAAAAGGTGTAAATGCTGTAAGATTAAATCCGTTTTCGGAATTAATTACTTCCACAGGCTTTTTAACGATTACGCTATAAGTTACAGTTTTGGCTATATCACCACATGTAAAATTGCCTGTAAGTGTAACCAATGTATCGTGCTTTGGTATTGTAACCTTGCCGTCTATGGAGATAACATCTTCCTTTGAACTCTGCCACTCAATACTACTTGAATATACACCTTTTTTGGGCATATTAACATCGCCGTAAACATTGGATAAATCGTAGCCAAAGTTTGCGAAACGAATATCAAGTGCTACTCTTTCTTCGTCTGTCAATTCCTTCGAGGGAAGAACATCTCCACCGCCCACAACAGGCTTAAGGTTTCCTGTAGAGCCGTCTGCAATCTGATTTGTCTGTGACATATATATCTGGTTTATAACCAATCCGTCTTCTCGTGCATAAAGAGTAATTGTATGCTCCCCTGCGGAAGGGATTGTAACAACCCAGGATGAGTGCGAGAACCATTCCTCCACTTTTGTAACAGGGCGATTGTTTCTACTGTTTGAGGAGAAAACAATCTTGCCATTCAGTCCGAAATGGAAACTGTCAGAGCCGTCGTCGGGGCTTGAAAGATTAACTGCAACATAATAATTGCCTGCAGTTTCAAATTCAGCCTTGAAAGTTATGTATGGTGCAGTTGCAGGAACTGTTGAAGCATTTGTCCAGTTTATGCCACTATTGGGGGTAACTGCAATGCCCTTGCCGCTTGTAGCCCATGTATGGGTGGAAATATTGGTGTGGGATGCATAGGCATTATTCAAAATAACATCCGCTGTGTTAATAACAAGCTCGCCGTTTTCTTCCTTGTAGCCTTCCTGTGCTATGCCGTCTGTAACAAATACAGTAAATTCCTGCTCACCATCGTTATAGCCTTGTTGTGCAACGTTAACTTTTACTGTAGCAGTACCTGCCTTAAGACCGTAGATGGTTAAAATATCGTCAGAAAACTCAACCTCCGCAACAGAAGGATTAAGAGATTTAAAGGTAACGATTGCCTCGGAAGGCTTTGTTATTTTAACCTCATTCACAGTTCCTGCTGCCACATTAAGATTTCCGATAGGTGTGATGTAAGCTGCGGGAACCACATTCTTTACATATTCGGGGACATTACCTATCACCGTTTCCGCTATTTCTGCTATACTGTTGGGGCTTTCAGGAGGACCAACGTGAGAAGAATCAGTTGATGTTGTTTCGATTACAATTCTGTCAAAGGCAATAGAGGCATCAATTTTGTAAACAACGATGTCATAGTAACCCTTCTCGGGGATTGTTACGCTGAAGGTAAGAGGCTCGTAGCCACGCATTACATTTGCGCCCCAGGTACCCCCCGTATCACGGTTACCCGACAAAAGTGTGGGATATTCACCACGAAGTCCTACTGCAACATTACAGCTTCTTGCCTCATTATTTTCGCTGCTCTCGTTTAATGTAGGTAAGCGATAAAGAGTACCGGTGAAGGTTCCTGTAGATTCGAAATAAACTCTGTACACAAGCTGTGCAGCGTTTTCTGTTTCGTAAATGTTCACCTTTTCTGCAAGGTCGGGGAAGCCTTTTACTCCATCCTCTGACTGACCTAAGTTTTCAACTACAGCCCAGTAGCTTCCGTCACTGCCTTCTATCATTTCAGAATAGTGCTCAGCTTCGATTGCCACAAAGCCGTTAGCTTCTATGTACGAGTTTTCTTCAAGTGTTACACTTGTCTTTACAGCTTCAATGGTGAAGGTTGCAACTACTTCTTCCTTGTTGCCCTCTTCGTCAGCATTGAAAACAGTAATTGTACCGGTGTGGGTACCATTTGTAAGAGCATCCCAATCAATTGCTACTGTTATTCTTTCTTCTGTATAAACATTGCCACTTGTTTTAGAAAGGGTGATAAAGTCATCAGATTCAATAACATAACCCTCTTCAAAAACATTTTTGCCGAAAATGTCAATAAAACGCTTGTTGTCAGCTAAAGAATTGAATTTTAAAGTAACGTTATCCGTAGGAAGCGACTGACCCTCACATACTGCACCAACCCCCTCTTCCGGAGAAGGAACATTTGCATACATACTCTCATTAACCCTTAATGCACCCTGGTTACGCTGATAGTAGATGATATGCTCGTAGTTAAGTATATTTGTCCACTTTCCGTTACCACGTGAATTGTAATAATCCTGGTCGGTGTCAAGTCGCTGAACCGCTTCTCTTGACAAATCAGCATAAGCTGTTGTGGAGGCGTATCTGCCTTGGGTTGCATAAAGCTGGTTTTTCCAGTAATAAACATATTCTTCATTACGATTACGGTAAGAAAGCACAAGGTGATAAATCTGTTCATAGAAGGAATCCTTGCATTCATCATCAAGCTTTTCGTAAATAGTTCCCAGTATGTCAACAAGGCTGTTCCACTTATCTACCATTATCTGACCTTCGTCGCCGTGCTCTGTAACGCTGAAGGGAAATACATTTCCTCCGGGAAAATATGGTACAGTTGAGCTACCGCCTTCATTGTAACCGAAGAATTCCGCCTTCTTTGTCATAATAAGTGAGTTTACCTGTTCTAATGCAGCAGCATAAATTTCCGCATCTGCCTCACTTAAGCGGTAGTCACGCATAGCCTGTTTTTTGTAGTAATCGGTGTAGATATTTGTATCGTCATACATATCCACATCCCACGCCATACGCATAAAGAATTCGCAGTTTAATTCACCGGGCTTCAAATCGCCAACATTTAATATCCAGTATTTTTTAGCACCGGTGTCGTAAGCCTTTCTCATTTCCTCATACATAAGTGTTGTGGAGGTGGAGTTGAGCCACAGGTAGCTCTTGGGAGTACCCCAGTAGGAGTTATGGTAGTATATACCCAAGCCGCCTTCTCGTGCTCTTTCCTGTGCAGTTGAAGTCTGACGAAGGTAGTTAAAGTTATCCTCAGCATACATAACGATTACATCCTGGGGAAGCCATGATGCCAGATCACCGTTATTGTGGTTGTAGTAGGTGTTCATTTCCTTATAGGGAATAAATACCTGAGGCACTGCATCCTCGCTGCCGTAAATGTCCTTTATCATTTTTCTTTGCTCTGTGATAACGTCCTTCATCATATTAACGATGCCGTCGTCACCTGAGCCGTAGCCTGCACCTGAGAGATTTGCATAATTAGGCTTGCCGTCGTGTACACCACGGATACCCAAAACAAAAATGCTTTCAAAATCCTTATTTGCAACAAGGCGTTCCCTCCAGTAATTAAGGATAGCTTCTTTGTTAAGCGTGTAGTCAAAGGCTGCATTTACGGAAGAGCCCTGAATGTTATATTTATCCTTGTTCTGATTGTACCAATGCTCCCATTCACCAACATTACCTCTAAGCATTACCTCACAGTGGGAGGAGCTCATAACAATGCCGTATTCCGATGCCGCTTTTGCATTCAATGGAATAGAGTTTTCATCGGTATCGTAGTTGAATGCAGTTGTATATTCGTGCATTGCAGGCCAGAGTGTGTTTGCACCAAGTCTTAACAACAGCTCATACATATGATTATAGATATACGCATTAGGACCGTTGACCTCCGTGTTGTCCATAGCATAATCCTCAGGAAAGTGATGCTCGCACCATTCCACAAAATGTTCTTCGTCATTTATGAAAATTCCGCGATATGCAATGTCGGGACCTTCATTTACGATTGTGTCTTCGTTGAATATGTAGCAAGGCTTTGTTTCGATAGCTACATCGCTCCACCAATACCAGGGGGACACACCCATTTTTTCGGACAGGTGGTATATACCGTAAATTGTACCTCGTGTGTCACTACCTGCGATTACAAGGGCGTTCTCAATGCCCGGGATAGGGTTTTTAACCTTTTTAATAACATAACCTTCCCAGTTCCCCTTAATCTGCCCGGCTTCATCTAATTTGCCTGACAAGATAAGATTTTGTATAATTTCGCTTGACTCTATACTGCCTACGATGATTGCCGTGTTTGTAATTTCATCATAGTCTAAAGAATTAAGTCTTGCATCACGTTTTTCGGCATTGTCATCAACAGGTATATCCTCCATTGTCATTTTGCCTGAAACAAGGACCATATCCTGCTTAAGGTCACCAACAGCTCTCTTTATCTGCTTGTACGAAAGATTGTTGGAATAACCCTCGTCCATAATTATTGGCGCAAAGGCTCCGTTTTCAAAAAGTGTAACGGAAGGTGAATTCTCTGTAGGATTATTTTCTGTTACTGATACAAAGAAAGACTTATTCATAGTTTTATCCTCAAATTCTACAGTAACGGCAATGTTTGAAAAACCTGTATTGATACCTGTTACTGTAATCGTTGTGTCTGTAAATGCTACACGGGCAGCCTCTTCATCGGATGATTTTGCATTTGTAATTACAGCTTCTTTTGGTGAAACAGAAGGCGTAACAGTAACGCTTCCGCCTTTTTTGATTACCAAAGGTGAAAGGGATATATCAATGGTTGAATAATCTTCTACCTCGGGTGCAGGCGCGAGGGTAGGATTTACAAAGTTTACAATACCGCTACTTGCCGCATTATCCTCACTTCGGCAGGTCAGATAAAAGCCCACATAGCTTTTGCCTGATTCCTTGGCTTCTTTCATTGCTTCACCAATTGACAAATAAGAGCTTGTGTCATTTGTGATAGTTGAGAATGTTCCCACAATTTTCCCGTTATCACGTAAAGACGCAAGGCTCACTGTTGCCGACGCATCAGTAATAGCACCTTGGGAGTGTTTGGTGTAGGTATCAACCAAACTATCACCGTCAACCATTTTTATTGTAACGGTAGGTGCCTGACCACTTTGCCTGCCGTTGTCAAAAACCATCGAATTATCGCTTATAACCCAATCCTCCTGCTCTATATTATCGGGAATGGGGAAAGCCATAAAGGCAGCACGGTAATCCCCCCAGCTCACACTTGTTGCACTATTGCCCGAAACCTTAGTTGTGGCATATTTTTTACCGGTGGTAAAATTCCAGGAGAAAAACATAGGTGCTTCTGTCTCTGCCAAAGTAATGACAGGAACCAGTGATAAAATCAAAACTAAAGACAGTATAACCGAGATTACTTTTTTCATAAAAACACTCCTTCCATAGTAATTTAATTATACATCAAAACAGAATAAGTTTTCTTCAACATTATTGAATAAAACGATTGATTTTTTAACTATTTTGATATATTGTGAATATGAGGTGATAAAATGAGTGTTATATATGAAGAGTTTAAAGGTTTCAGCGTAGAAAGAAAAAGATTTACCCAAACGCATACCATGGGTGTACCCCATTACCACCATGCTTATGAAATTTTTTTGCCGGTGGAAGGAATGATGACACTTCTTATCGGTGATGAAATTATTGCCACGGACAATACCAATGTTATAGTCACTCAAAAGGGTATTCCTCACGGTAATTTTTCAAAAAGTGAGCACGAAAGAGTAGTTATATATTTTGATGACGATTTTTTGAATATGTTTTTGACAGAACATTCCAAAAAAGCTCTGCTGTCATCCTTTGAAAGAAAAATCGTTACCCCCGATAAATACGCCATGAAAAGATTAAGGGAAATTACCAAAAAGCTCGAAGATATTTTTTTAACAAAAGAAACCCTTCCCGAAATTTTTGTGCTTCTTAACGAAATGCTTATTATTATACATAACTCCCCCAATGCCCAAAAGCAGGAAATTCACAGAATCAATTCAACTCTGGGCTCCATCTTAACCTTTATTACTCTCCGCTTTTCCGAAATTCAGAGTGTTAAGGAATTAAGCGAAAGATTTTTTATAAGCGAAGCATATTTGTGCAGGCTTTTCAAGGATGGTATGGGTGTTACAGTTACGGAATACATTAACACTTTAAGGATAAACGAGGCCTGCGACAGGCTTAAAAATTCAGAGCATACTATGACCGAAATTGCCGCAGATGTAGGCTATAATTCCTATACATATTTTTGTAAAATATTTAAAAAGCTCGTTGGCGAAAGTCCTTATGAGTATCGGAAAAATATAAAAGGCTTATAAAATTCAAAAGCAGATCGATTTTCGGTCTGCTTCTTCTATATTATATTTCGCCTGCAAACAATCCCCTACTTGAAACGATAGCCCCATTTTGAAACGATAGCTTTTTACTAAAACTGCATCAGGCACATAAAAAGGGCTGTTTTTCACAACAAAATATGTACCCTGCAAATTCGAATTGAACCCCCTATACTTCAAAAGCCTTTATTTTAAGGGTTTTCACGGCATAAAAAAACGATACGGCAATCGTACAAATTGTATCAATTACCGTATCAGTCCTGGCGTCGATAAGAGGATTCGAACCTCCGACCTACCGCTTAGGAGGCGGTCGCTCTATCCTGCTGAGCTATATCGACATTTTCTTGATTGTGTCCAAATAAGGAGAGCAGAATTACACACTGCAATTCTGCTCGTTTATGCGTTTTACGCTTCTACCTTTACGATTTCCTTACCGTCGTAGTAACCGCAAGCCTTACATACCATGTGGGGCTTTGTGTACTCACCGCAGTGAGAGCACTTTACCATACCGGGGATAAGAAGCTTCCAGTTAGCTCTTCTCTGACGCTTCTTCATCTTAGAAGTTCTTCTCTTGGGAACTGCCATTTTTTACACCTCACCATTTCCTGCTAATTTTCTGAAAATAGCGAAACGAGGGTCATACCTTGTCGTATCGCAATTACATTCTGATTTGTTCAGATCTGTGCCGCACTTAGGACATAAGCCCTTACAGTCGTCACTGCACAGATTTCTCATAGGGAGACTTGAATACACCAAAGATTCAACCGCGCCGGATATGTCGAGCACATGTCCGTTTAAAACAAACATTTCGCTGTCCATTTCCACCGCTTCGCCGGTGATATTTTCCTCTGCTTCACCACTTATGGAGGCAGAAACATCACAGCCGCAACGGTCACAGTATGAAGTGTATTCGCCCTCAACCTTAAGGGCAATCTTCAGCGCACTGCCAATATTTCGTATTTCACCCGTTACTTTAACGGGATTTTCAAAGGAATACTCGTTACCTGCGAACTCAAAAGAGCCGATGGAAGCTTCCTTCTGAACATTGAGCTTTGCGCCGTCACAATTGATGACGCCGGCAATATTTATCTTCATGCAATCACCTCGTGCCACCTATGGGCATTTTCAGCATTTCATATTGTACTACATATGAGATAATTTGTCAACATATTTTTCACTTTGTTTTATAAAATTTTCGGAAAATTTTAGCATCAGCTACACAAAATACCAGCCCAAGCAGAACGCTGACCACAATATCCATTGCATACTGGCTCCAAAGGGGTAAGGTTGTCATGTCAAAAACCAGCTTGTCGAACGCCGGACGGACTACAAAATAGAGCATCTGGGTGTACATAATGTGATAAGTGGACTGCCCCACCTTGGACACTGCCCTGCCGATAAAACTGTTGCCGCCTGATTTTCTGAAAACCCTTATAACAGTATAAAGTATTGCCGCCACATAAAGCCCTGCCAAAAAATTGCTGCGGTTCCAGGGCGATATTGTGAAGATTTTGTATGTATACCCGTCTGTTGCGGTAAGTGCTATATACAAAAAGCCCACAACAAACAGCACTGCCACACAAAGCCAATTTGGCTTTTTTCTTCGGTTTAAGCCGAAATACATGCCGAGAGCTATCACAAGGAAATACCTTATCATAATGATGCGGTAAATAGCAATGTCCATGCCGTAAAAGCTTGCTAAAAGCTCGTACAGAACGTTCACAGCGCCTATGATTACAACGCCCTTTACATTCCATTTGTCAACCAATCTGAGCATAAGGGGCGCCAGGAGAACGAACTGCAGCATAATGGCAGCATAGTAGCTTCCGGGGCCAAAATCAAACAGCAGAAGACGGCTGATAGCCTCCCGGGCACCTTTAAGCGTTCCCGAAACAATGCCCAGTAAGGCGAAAATAGAAAACGCTGTAAGCATGGGAATTAAAAACCTTAAGAGCTTAGGCGCCAGAGTGCTTATCTTGTACTGACTTTTTAAGGTGCGCCTGCTCCCCATTGCCGAAACAAAGCCCGAGATAAACAAAAATGCAGGCACGCATTTATTTACCGCAAAGTAATAAAACAAGCCTGTTTTATCAAGCATTGCGGGGTTTATGTTTGCACTGTGCGTAAGTATTACAAGAACAATGCACAGTGCCTTTATAAGGTCAATGACCCACACTCTTTTCTTTGCCATATACTAAAACCCTTTGCTTTGTTTTTATCAGACCTTTTTCCATGTTCGTTTGTTGAACAAAATAAGGACGGGTAAAATTTCCAGTCTTCCGAGGAGCATGGTAAAGGTCAGGACAATTTTTGAAAAATTGCTGTAGAGTGCAAAGCTTGCGTAAGGACCTACTGCCTCGAATGCAGGACCTACATTTGATATGCAGGTCAAAGCCGCTGAGAAGTTGCTGAAAAATCCGTGGATTACATCGTATGTCCCTGCATCGGATACAATTGTTACCACCTGACCATTTATGCTGTCAAATGACAATAAGAATATTGCGCCTACAAGTATGAACAAGTACAAAGTAATAAAAGCAAACACATCGTTTATTGTTTTTGCTTCAAGGGTTTTACCTTCAAATTTTGCCTTAGGCACATATCGGGGGTTAATGAGCTTTCTTACGTTAATATATGCACCCTTCATTGCCATTACAATTCTCGAAACCTTGATACCGCCTGCGGTTGAGCCCGCCATTGCACCTGTGAACATAACCACAATAAGGGTGGTTTTGCCAAGCATGGGCCAGAGATTGAAGTCCGTGGACGTAAATCCTGCAGTTGTTATAAGAGAGGAAACCTGGAAAAGCGAATGCCTGAAGGCTTCCTCGATGGTATAAACTTGCGGAAATGCTTCAAATTTGTCCACTAAGCTTAAGAACACAAAGCCTACCGCTGCGGCAATAAGGAAGAAATAGCTCCTGAACTCTTCGCTCTTGAACACGTCCCTTACCTTGCCTATTAAAAGCAGATAATACAAGCTGAAGTTACAGCCGAACAGAATAAGGAACACAGAAATTACGTACTGTGAGAAAGGATGAAACAGCTCCATGCTGCCGGGAATGAAACCAAAGCCGCCTGTGCCTGCACAGCCAAAGGTTGTAAGCAGGCTGAAGAAGAATTGCTCGTTTTCGTATCCGGGGATGGGTTTGTCAAACATAAGAATAACAATTTCAAGAATTGTCATACCCAAATATATAAGGTACAGTATTCTTGTTGTTACCTTCATTTTGGAAACAATTTTACCCACCTGAGGACCCGGGCTCTCTGCACGCAGAAGATGCATGGAGGAGCCGTCGTCGCTTTCGGGGATAAATATTAAAACGAAAACGAGAATACCCATGCCGCCTATCCAGTGGGAAAAGCTTCGCCAGAAGAGAGTTGACCGTGAAACCGAAGTAATGTCAGGAATTATGCTTGAGCCTGTTGTTGTAAAGCCCGACATAATTTCAAAGCAGGCATCAACGTAGCTTGGTATGTCACCGTTGATAACAAAGGGGATTGCTCCGAACAGTGCCATCACAATCCACACCAGTGCCGTGAGGGCAAAGCCCTCCTTCTGATAAAGGTTGTTACGTTCAGGCTTGGGAAGCTGTAACAAAAAGCCTGTAAGTGCCAGAATGACAATGGGCACTAAAAATGCAAGTATATTTTTTAAGCCTTCTTTGTAGATAATACTGACTGCAAGGGGTGCAAGCATCAGTATACCCTCTAAAATCATAATTTTGCCTAAAATTCCGCCTAATTTTTTATATTCCATAATATCACCTTACTCGAACACATCTGTCAGGTCGTCGAAGTTTTTGTGTGTTGTTACCACAACCACATTATCCCCAAGCTTTATGCAGTCGTCGCCATTGGGAATAATAACCTCGTTTTTCCTGATAATACATGCAATAAGACAGTTTTTCTTGATTTTCAACTCTTTTAAGGGCTTGTCGTAGAAATGGCATTGCTTCTTTGCCAAAAACTCCAGTGCTTCAACCTTGTTGTTTACAAGCTGATACAGTGTCAGTACGTTACTTCCGCGGGAGTTCACAAGTGCGCGGATGTAGCTTGTAACACGGCTTGCTACAATGTGCTTGGGAGAAACTGTGTTTTTGATGTTAAGCTCATCAAGCATGTCATAGAGCTCTTCGCTCTTGATTTGTGTGATGGTTTTTTTCACGTTCTTTTTGTTGGCAAACATAGACACAATCATGTTTTCTTCGTCTATGTCCGTGAGGGCAACAAATGCGTCCATGGCTTCGATGCCTTCCTCTATTAAAAGCTCGTGCTGAGCGCCGTCGCCGCAGATAACGGTTACACGGGGCAGCTGCTCTGCAAGCTCTTCTGCTAAGGTGCGGTTACCTTCAATGAGCTTAACCGCATACTTCTTCTTTGACAAGGCATCTGCAAGGTAGTAGCCTACTCTGCCCCCGCCCACTATCATAATGTTTTTAAGGGGCGACTTTACAAGGTTAACCTCACTAAGGAAATCGCCCAGACCCTTAGCTTCGGAGGTGAAGTGGATTTTGTCGCCTTCTTCGATTTTGAAATTACCTGAAGGGATAATAACCTCGCTTCCGCGCTGAACGGCACATATGAGCACCTTGGAAGAAATTCTTTTGCCGAGTGTTATTAAGGTTTCGCCTATAAGGTTACAGCCCTTTTCCACAACAATTTCAACCAAAGAAACCTTGCCCTTTGCAAAATGTTCAATCTGTGCAACGGAAGGAAGGTTTATAATGTTAAAAATTTCGTTCGCGGTTTCACGCTCGGGGTTAACAACCATGGCAATGCCCAACTCGTCCTTCATGGCAGCTATCTGCTGACGATAATCGGGGTTTCGTACACGTGCCACCGTATTTTTCGCACCAATCTTTTTCGCAACAAGGCAGGCCAGGATGTTATGCTCGTCACTGCGAGTGAGGGCAATAACCAAATCGGCATGCTTTACGCCCGCTTCCTTCTGGATTTCCATGCTGGCACCATTACCGATAACGCCTAAACAGTCGTACTTTTCAATGAGGCTTTCAACCTTGGGCTTGTCCTCATCGATTATTGTTACGGTGTGCCCCTCTCCCGAAAGGCTTTTTAAAATAGTTCTTCCAATTCTGCCGAGACCGATAATAACTATTTCCATAAACTCATCTCCATTAAATAGAATTATTTGAAATGAAACCTTTTAATCAACAACTGTTCCGTAAAGACGGTTATTGTCATAGTGTGTAACTTTGACCATGGCACATTTGTCGTGCAGCTCTTCATTTTTGTCCACAAAAATGCGCAGATAGTTTTTCGTGAGCCCGTCTGTAAAGTTGCCCTTTGTCTGCTCGAACAATACCTCAAGGGTTTTACCAACAAAGCTTTTTTCAAATTCCGCCTTTAAATTGTCGGCAATAAGGCCGAGCTCCTTTGCCCTTTTTTCCCTTAGGGGCATTGGATGCTGTGGCATGTTTGCCGCCGCTGTTCCTTTCCTTTCGGAGTACGGGAACACGTGTATTTTTGAAAAACGTGCCTTTTGGGCAAAGGCTTTTGTTTCCAGAAAGTTTTCCTCTGTTTCCAGAGGAAAGCCCTCGATAATGTCGGTAGTGATACCTACATGGGGCATTTTAAGGCGTATGCGATTGAGCATGTCAAGGTATTCCTCTGTTGTGTATTTCCTGTTCATGTTCTTTAAAACGGCGTTACTGCCCGACTGAAGGGAAATGTGGAAGTGGTCGCACACCTTACTGAGGGCAGATATGCGCTCAATGAACTCATCCGTAAAAGCCACAGGGTCAATGGAGGAAAGCCTTACACGCTCAATGCCCTCAATTTCGCACACCTTTTCGATAACGTCAATCAAGGTACACTCTTTTGTATCTTTGCCGTAGCTTGCAACGCTTATGCCTGTTAAAACAACCTCTTTAAAGCCTAAGGCAGCAATGCGCCTTGCCTCTTTAAGGATGCTTTCAAGCCCTCGTGAGCGCACGGGGCCGCGTGCATAGGGCACGATGCAGTAGGAGCAGAAGTTGTCGCACCCGTCCTGGATTTTAATATTAGCCCTTGTTCTTTCGGTAATGCTTTCGCATTCAAGCTCTTCAAACTGCCTTACCTTCATAATGTCAACGTAGGCGTTGATGTCCTCGCCGTCCATAACCTTTTTTGTGAGAGTAACAATCTGCGAGCGAAGGCTTGTACCAAGGCACAAATCAACCTCGTCCATTTTTGAAACCTCGCTGTAGCCCACCTGTGCGTAGCAGCCTGTGGCAACAACAATTGCCTTGGGGTTTTTCTGCTTTGCACGCCTTATCATCTGACGGCTTTTTCTGTCGCCGAGATTTGTTACAGAGCAGGTATTTATAACGTATATGTCGCAGACATCGTCAAAGGAGGCAGTTTCAAAGCCTGCTTCTTTAAACATTGCCGCATAGGCATCTGCTTCGTATTGATTTACTTTGCAGCCAAGTGCCAGAAATCCAACTTTTTTTGCCATATGTAATCTCTTTTCGTTGAAAAATTTATTTTTTATGATATTATATATATTGTAACAGAAACTATGTATAATTGCAAATTAAATTACAGGAAAGGAACACATTATGTTTAAAATAGGTGCACATCTTTCAGCTTCTAAAGGCTATACACATATGTATGACGAGGCAATCTCCATCGGCGGCAACACATTTCAGTTTTTTACACGCAACCCCAGAGGCGGCAAGGCAAAGGATTTAGACTTTGCTGACATTGCCTTATTCAACGAAAAATCAAAGGATGCTTTTGGTCCCATTTTAGCACATGCGCCCTACACCCTGAACGCTTGTGCTGCGGATGACCGCATACGCGAATTTGCCTACATTACCATGGAGGATGACTTGAAAAGGTTAGAACACACCCCCGGCGCAATGTACAACTTTCACCCGGGCAGTCACGTGGGACAAGGCATTGCGGTAGGCATTGAAAAGATTTCAGCTCTTTTGAATGATATTCTCTTCCCCGAGATGACAACAACCGTGCTACTGGAAACCATGGCAGGCAAAGGCAGCGAGGTTGGAAGCAGGTTTGAAGAATTAAGAGAAATTATTGATAAAACAAAACTTTCCGATAAGCTTGGTGTATGCCTTGACACCTGCCACGTTTACGATGCAGGGTATGACATTGTTAATGACCTTGACGGTGTACTCGAGGAATTTGACCGTGTGATAGGCTTGGACCGCCTTAAGGCAATCCACCTTAACGATTCCAAAAACCCATTCTCTTCCCACAAGGACCGCCACGAAAAAATAGGCGAAGGAAGTCTGGGCTTGGATGCAATCAAACGCATTATAAACCACCCCAAATTAAAGGATTTGCCCTTCTTTTTAGAAACACCCAACGAGCTTGACGGCTACAGAAGAGAGATTGAACTGCTTAAAGGTTTAAGATAATATAACGGACCGCCGACGACGTCGGTCCCTACATAAGAAAGGATGACCACAATGCTTCCCAATGACCCTGTTATTTTACTTTCTGTTATAAACACCCGTCTCCGTGATTATTATTCCTCACTCGATGCTCTTTGTGAGGATTTGAACGTTAATAAAGAAGAGCTTGAAAAGAAGCTTTCTGCTATCGGCTACTTTTACAAACCCGAAAGGAATCAGTTTGTATGAAAGCATTAAAAATTATTCTTGCCGCACTGTCAATTCCTGTATTGCTGTTTGAATATTTTGTTTTTATGTGGTACTGGAGCGGCGACGGAACATATATGCTTGTTATGGTTCCGTTAGTCTTTGCAGCTTTGACAGCTTTACATGTTTTCTTTATAAAACGGGCGAAAAAGGTCTCTTTAAAGCACGCACTCACCCTGTCCTGTGTGTTCCTTAACCCTGTTTTCACGATAATGATAGTTTATCTGATTGCTTTTATTTTCGGAATCAGTATAGAGATAGCATAAAAACAAATGTGAGGTTTATTATGAAAAAATGGCTTATCGCATTATTGATTATCATATTGACAGCTACTGTAGTCTCAATGCCCTTTGCGGGCAACCCTGTTACGAGGTTTAAGCATTATTTTGCTGTTAAGGAATATCTTGACAACAAATACAATTACACATTTACCAACCTTGAAATCAGATATGATTGGTACACTACAGGCTATCATGCTTTAAGTAAGGTTAATGAATTTCCTGAGATAGGGACCTTTAAGATTATTATCAATAAAGATAACTCCTACAGAGACTATCTTTGCGAGGCAGTATGGCATGCAGAGCTGAATGAAAGCTTTATTGCCCAAGGCAAAGCGCTGTTTAATACTGATGTAAAAGCTGAAGCCGTTGTTATGACAGATGATACATACCATTACGTTCCCTCATACGCTGATATGCTCAAAGGAAACCACTCCATAATAGCCAATGTTTCAATTGACAAAACCTACTCCCCAAAGGACTTGGCTGATATTTATAAGCTTATTGAAAGTGCAAGGGAATTTAAGGTCAATCATATGTTTATCAATTTTGAAGGTGGCGTTTCCTTTATGCTTACCGATAATAGCATTTATGATATCAAAACGCATCAGGACATATTAAAATATCAAAGATAAAGGAGTTTCGACTCCTTTTTTCTTTGATTATTTATTGACAGTTTTTGTATTATATGATAGAATTACCGCGAATAAAGAAAGATAGAGGTGCAAAAGCTATCAGTATGCAGGTATTTACGGACATTTTTGCCTGTTGAAAGGAGCTTTTGCCGAAGCTGTAATTTCTTGTCCGAGTTGTTACGGCTGGGCTGTGGGAGAACATCCTACAGACTGTCACCTGTTGGTGGAGTGCTAATCTTCTGTGTAAGGCTTTTATGCATAAGAGAGCACTATGCTCACTCTTATGCTTTTTTTAATTTAAATTTTTTCAGGAGGTTCTTTTATGAAAAAGGCTAATTTAGGCAAAATGATTGCTATTCTCATTACAATAGCAGTTGTTGCGCTCGGCGCTTTACTTGTAAGGCCCGCAGGTGTAGCTGATGGTGCAAGCATGTACTCTTCCACAATCATGGCACTCTTCCCCCCGCTGGTCGCTATCACACTTGCACTTATCACAAAGGAGGTTTATTCCTCACTCTTTATCGGTGTTGCATTAGGTGGCTTTTTGGCTGCTAACTGGCACCCCGTTAAAGCACTTGACTACCTTCTTAACGATGGTATCATTTCCGCAACAAGCGGCACAGCAGGCATTTTCGTTTTCCTTGTTATTTTAGGTATCATGGTTTCTTTGGTTAACAAGGCAGGCGGCAGTGCTGCATTCGGACGTTGGGCTGAAACACACATCAAGAGCCGCACAGGTGCAATCCTTGCAAGCTTTGTTTTAGGTGTGCTCATTTTCATCGACGACTATTTCAACTGTCTCACAGTAGGCTCTGTTATGCTTCCTGTTACAGACCGTCACAAGATTTCCCGCGCTAAGCTTGCATATATCATCGATGCAACAGCAGCACCCGTTTGTATGATTGCTCCCGTATCCAGCTGGGCTGCCGCAGTAAGTGAATTTGCAGAAGGCACAGGCTATTCCGGTATTGAGCTTTTCATCCGCGCAATCCCCTACAACTTCTATTCTCTTCTTACATTTGTATTCATCATTGCAATTACTTTCATGAACTTTGACTACGGCCCCATGAAGCTTCATGAATACAACGCAAGAGTAAAGGGCGACCTCTTCACCTCCGGCAGAGAAGAAGCAGCTGTTGAAAAGGAAGAAGAAAACCCCAAGGGTAAGGTTATTGACCTTATTCTTCCCATCCTTGTTCTTGTTGCAATCTGTATTGTAGGTCTCGTTTATGTTGGTGGCTTCTTCGACGGAAGTGACTTCATCACAGCATTTGGTAACACAGACGCTACTGTTGGTCTTCCCTGGGGTGCTCTTGTGGCTCTTATTGTTACAGTTGTTTACCTCATTGCAAGAAGACTTATCACATTCAAGGATGCTATGGACTGCGTTCCCAAGGGCTTCATTTCCATGGTGCCCGCAATATTGATTCTTACATTTGCAACAGCACTTAAGAACATGACAGACCTTCTCGGCGCTAAGTACTTCGTAGCAGGTCTTATGGACAGTGCAGCTGCAGGCTTGGCAAACTTCCTTCCTGCAATTATCTTCCTTGTTGCATGTGTGCTTTCCTTCTCTACAGGCACATCCTGGGGTACCTTCGGTATCCTCATTCCCATTGTTACAGCTATCTTTGAGCCCGGCGAATTACTCATCATTGGTATGAGTGCGTGTCTTGCAGGTGCGGTTTGCGGTGACCACTGCTCACCCATCTCCGACACAACAATCATGGCTTCTGCAGGTAGCCGTTCCAACCACCTTAACCACGTTTCCACACAGCTTCCCTATGCAATTACAGTAGCGGCAATTTCCTTTGTATGCTACCTTGTTGCAGCATTTGTCCAGAATGCATGGGTGCTTCTTCCCATCGGTGTTGTACTCACACTTGGTACACTCTTCGTGATGAAGGCGTTAACAAAGGACAAGGCGTAAATTTTAAAGTTAAAAGGCGTTGCTGATGCAACGCCTTTTTTTGTTAGTCTATCCAGTATACTCTGTTATCCTTTCTTTTTTGTGCTTCCTTTAAGGGACCATCTGCGTAGCCCAAAACGCAGTTACCAATGCCTTCCCATTCGCCTTCTAAGCCAAGGTTATTTAAAATTGCCTTGCCATCTTCGGTTTCCATAACCTCTTTTGCTCGGTGTATCCAGCAGCTGCCGATACCCATACTGTGCGCCGCAAGCATTAAGTTGCCCATAACCAGGCTTCCGTCGTAAACCCTATTGGGGTGCTCTGCGGGTGCAAGCACAACGAGTACCACGGGGGCATTGTAAAACGGGTCGCTCTCTGCGCCCATTACAGCCGCATTTAATTTGGAGAGCTTGTCGCGTGTTTCCTTGTCGGTTACAGCGATGATAACAGGTGTCTGCAGACCTCTGCCGTTTGCCGCCCAGAGCCCCGCTTCGATAATCTTTTCAATGTCCTTCTTTGGGAGCATATCGCTCTTGTAGCTTTTGCAGCTTCTACGTTCAATCATTGCACTTATAATTTCGTTCATCTTCATCACTCCTTAACTTTGTAGATTATTATATCATTTTTCTTTGTTTTTTCAATAAAAATATCTTGACTTTTTTGTCTACAGGTTGTAGACTTTAATTGTCTACCAATTGTAGACAAAGGAGGTAATAAAATGAATTTGGGTACAGTTGAATCTCGCTTTGCAGATATTATATGGCAGCATGAGCCTCTTTCCACTTCTGACTTGGTAAAATTGTGCGAAAGTGAGCTTGAATGGAAGCGCACAACCACCTACACCGTATTAAAACGCTTAAGTGAGCGGGGTATTTTCAAAAACGAGGGCGGAACTGTAACAAGCCTCATTTCCCGTGAGGATTTTTATTCAATGCAGTCGGCAAAATTTGTTGATGAAACCTTCCAAGGCTCGCTTCCCGCATTTTTGGCGGCGTTTACCTCGCGCAAGGCATTGTCGAAGGAAGAAATTGCCCAGATACGCGACATGATAAATTCTTACGAGGAGGAATAACCATGCTTAGTCAGACCTTTTTACACCTTGTAAACGTAAGCATAATGGCTAGCTGGCTTGTTCTGGCTATTGTGCTTTTCCGCCTTGTGTTCAAAAAAGCACCGAAATACATAATCTGTGCACTTTGGGCACTTGTGGCGGTGCGGCTTATATTCCCCATTTCGCTTGAAAGCAGCTTAAGCCTTATTCCATCAAAGGAAACTATCCCCCTTGAAATTGAATACTCCCCCTCTCCTGCAATTGACACAGGGATTGAGTCCTTAAACACTACTGTTAACCCTATTATACAAAATAATTTTACTCCATCGGATGAATTAACAAGCATGAATCCCATTCAGCTTCCCATTCATATTGGAGCATACCTCTGGCAGCTTGGCGTTATTGCCATGGCGCTTTATGCTCTTTTAAGCTATTTGCGTATACGCTTTAAGGTGCGTGAAAGTGTAAAGCTTGAGGGCAATATATACCTTTGTGACCACATCCCCTCGCCTTTTATTTTAGGCATTATCCGCCCTAAAATTTACCTTCCGTCACATTTAAGCGAAGAGGATGCCTCCTTTGTTATTGCCCATGAAAAGGCGCATATAAAACGCCTTGACTACATATGGAAGCCTTTGGGCTACATTCTTTTAACATTCTACTGGTTTAATCCCGTTTTGTGGCTTGGCTACATTCTCCTTTGCCGCGACATTGAATATGCCTGCGACGAAAAGGTTGTTCGTGATATGTCCCTCGACGTAAAGAAAAGCTATTCCGAAACGCTTCTTAATTTAAGCATACACCGCCCATATGTAACCGCCTGCCCCCTCGCCTTTGGTGAAAGCGGCGTGAAAGGCAGAATAAAATCTGTGCTTAACTACAAAAAGCCTGCTTTTTGGATTATTGTGGCAGCAATAGCTTTGTGTATCGCCATGGCGGTGTGCTTTTTAACAAATCCCGTGACAAAAAGCTTTGCATCGGATACATCTTCACCCTTTGTGACATACCACAAAGGTAAGCTTTATTTTAACTGTATCGACGGCATTTATTCATGCGATGAAAACTTTGAAAATGTAACGCACCTCACAGAAGGCTACTGCGATTACAGCTTTGTGGATAACTATGTATTATACTGTATTGGTGAATCCTTTGAGAACACCACATCTATTGAAGCTATAAACCTTAAAACCTTAACTCACAAAGAGCTTTATTCCTCAAAGGACTTTGATATTTATTACCTTGCACCCATGGGCAAAGATTTTATTTTTGCAGACGGCGACAATTTAATCACCATGAATTCTAAAGGCGAGATATTGTCCAGTGTTGTGTTTGACAATTCATATGTAGCTTATTCAAATGATGATTTTCTGTTATACACAACAAATAAGAACACAGAAATCAGAAAATATGATTTTGAAACAGGCGAAAGCGAAAGTGTTTTCACCCTTGGTGAGGGCTCTCTTGGCTGGACTGTGGACTATGACGGGAAGTACGTTTATTACACCCATGTTAATGAGTCAAAGAATAGCTTTTGCCGATATAACATGAAAAACGGCAAGACCGAAGTGCTTTTAGAAGAGGGCTTTGGTTGGGAATTTGTTATTGACGGCAATATGTGCTATTTTGGAAAAGGTATGAATAATTCCGGTGAGGATTCCTTGTATGCATTCAACATAAAAAGCAAAAAGCTTACAGCTATCCCCTGCCCTGATGCAGGCCATGTGACAGGCTTACAGCTTATGGGCGATTACATTGTTATAAATTCGGGAAACAGCTCCGACCATATTCTTTCAATGCAAAACTTGCGTGATAACACGTTCAGCTATATATATCACGAATTGGAGGAAAAGGCAGGCGAAGCTTTGGTTGTGCAAAGTATAGAAATTTCCGCAGGCACATATTTCTCTCACAATTCTGTTGATTCACGCTTTGAAACAGCGTACGTAACCCTTGAAGATGACGGCACATGCTCCTTTGCCTACAGCAATCTCGCCTCTTATATCAGAAGCGGAAATTACCATATTACAGATACCGAGCTTTTAATAAATTCCGAGGGTGACATATATATTTTTGACATTATAGAAAATGGCGTTATCTTCAACAGCGAAAAATCAACACAAACATACACCGAATATTTCCCCGATGGTGCTGTTTTTACAAAATCTGAATATTTGGATTTACTCGCTTATAATCAAATTACCCCCACTGACTGGAAAGAAGGTCTTAACGACGATGTTTTAAAAGAATACTACAAAGAAGATATTTCCGATGTAATGAGTATGACTGAGGCAAAACATATTGTTATCCGCTATTTTGATTATGACTTGAACAGTGACGGATTGACCGATAAATTTGTTATTGTAGCATCTCCTATTCATTCAGGCTCAAGCGGAGACAGCGTTGATATTCTCATAAACAATGGCGACGGAACTTATAAAAATGTTTCACACTATGTTATGCAGATATTAAACCAAGATACTATGAAAATCAGTTCACCTATTTATATATCAACACAAGCAAACGGGTATCATGATATTATTCTCATAGGAGAAAAAACATATCGACTGACTTTTGATGGTGACCGATATATATCAAAGCTTACAACCTTTGACATCAATTCAAAAATCAACAATGCTGAACTTCAAAAATACATAGGGGAATATCTTTTTGAAGAAACATGGAAATCCACTTCGGGAATACCTGCTTCTAACAGTTATTTATTGACAATATACGAGGAAAACGGTTTCAAGGCAAAGCTTATAGACGCAGGCTATCAGACATTTTTCAACTACACATGTGATGTAAAATTAACAGACAAGGGTGCCACCCTTTATTTGAAGGAGTACTCTGACGATACTGTTCGTCCTCATGAAATCGGAACGGAGCTTTTATCCATAAAAATTAATTCAGATAATGAAATCTTAACATCATGGGGTGCAGTTCGACCCGCATTGTTAAAAAACGAAGAAACCCCCTACTGCTTTGAAAGAGATTTAGAAGAAATACTATTCCAGTTAGTTCTTGAAACAGAGAACAAAGTTTCAGACATGTTTGAAAACAAGTACAATTCTGATATTTCATGGCATACCGACGAAGGCGTTGAAGTTATTGCACTTGATAGTGAGTACAACTCCTTTGAAAAAGCTTACACAATAATGGCAGATTATTGTTCAAAAGATGTTTTTCTTATTTATTTACATAAAAACTATTATGATGTAAATGAAAATGGACGAATTGGTTTAATCTTAGCAGATGGTGAAATGACCTTTGATTATTACAACCGTTCAAATTTCAATATTATTCAAGGAAACCCTGCATCACAGCACAACGTAGCAACTGCAATATTCTTGCGGTATTGCGATAATGACCATTCTGTATTTCAGGAATACCTTTATACCTTTGAAAAACAAGATAACGGCAAGTTCATCATAACCAATATCGTGAAGTGGAATGACAGAGTTGTTACTCCTGTTGAAGGTGTATGGTAACACACAAAAAACCAACGGAAAATTCCGTTGGTTTTTTGTTTAGTCATTAAATTCAAACACAGCTCTGCCGCCCTCGAGCTTTAAGGATTCGCAAACAAATTTACCATTTTCTTTCAGGGCGAATGTTATTCCAATAATACTCCATTTTTTCACACTCTATGGCTATTTGAAATTCAAATTCCCATATTTTCTTTTTTGTTGTTATACCGCCAAAAAACAAAGCTCTATGAAATGCACCATATTGTTCATTGAACTCTATTTTCCACTCTCCACTATTAATTTTTTTTAAAAGCTTCTGCAAGTCTACACTTTTTCTGGTTGTACAAATGCTTTTACCAAATAAATAGTGTCTTTTGAACACATAAAATTCCGACACGCTTTCATCAAAGTCAATAAAACTAATTTTAGATTTATCTGTCCTGACTGTGTCTCCGCATGAATTGTATTTTGAATCTGCTAACATCCAAAAACCATCATTAAAAGTTAAGGATAGGGTATCACCAATAATCTCTGCATTATTGACAACACAATCATGCAAACTTATATGCTCGCATGCATTTTCAATACAATTTTTCCACATAAGTATTTCTCCTCTTACCCAAATTCAAACACAGCTCTGCCGCCTTCAAGCTTTAAGTATGCATCAAAGGTTTTTCCGCTTTTTGGTGAAATGAAGCCTTGAATTTTATTTGTTTTGCCTGTTTCCAGTAGCTTTTTAACGTTTGCAATAGAAATTACCCTTTTGCAGATAACGTTGCTTACGGCAAATTTACAGTTCTTTTCGCGGTAGTTTGAGCAGCCGTAGCCAAAGCTTGTGCGCCTTACCTCGCCTCCGCATAAGGGGCACACGCCTGCCTCGTCGCCATAGAAGCCGTCGTCGGTATCGTTTTCGGGTGTTTGTTCCTTTTTAACAAAAACCTCGGCTATTTCCTTTTCGGCAATTTTTATGCTGTCGTTAATAGAAAATTCGCCACGGAAAACCTTCTTGAGCGCCTTGCCCACTTCGGCTGTTTTGTACTTATCCATGCTTATTGCCATGCGCTCCAAGGCTTCGATAAGATAAATGCCGTCGGGCAGAATTTTATAAACGTCCTTTTTAAGCTCTATGTAGCCACTCTTTTTGGCGTTGTCAATAATGCCTGTACGGGTTGCCTCGGTGCCAAGCTCCAACCCTTCGAAAATTGCCTTGTATTCTTCCTCGTCGTTTTCCTCGTCCATTCTTTTTTTGTCCTCACGGAAGGGGTTTTTGAGGTAGTTATTAAGTGTTTCAATGGTGTAGTGCTTGGGTGGCTGTGTTTCCTTTTCTGAGGGCTTGAAGTTTATGTTAACCTCGTCGCCCTTTTCCAGAAGGGGCAAAACCTTGTCCTTTTTGGAATAGTCGTCGTACTTTGTCCAGCCGGGCTCTACAATAACGTTGCCCTTTAGAGTAAACTCTTCAAAGCCGCCCACATCGATTGTGATTTCCGTTTTTTCAACAACGCAGTCCTCGCTGCAGAAAACTGCAACAAAGCGGCGCATAATGGTGGAATACACAATGAATTCCTCTTCACTTAAATCGGTCTTTTTGGGGATTTTGTAGGTTGGTGTAAGCGCCGAGTGGGACTCGATTTTACTGTCGTCAAATATGTTTTTGCCGTCCTTGAATTTAACACTGTAGCCAATTTTTGCTACAGCATCAAGGATGGTTTTTATTTTGCCCTTTTCGGCAGTTGCAAGGTATTCGGAGTTTGTTCTGGGGTATGTAACATAGCCGCGCTCGTACAAGTCCTGCACTATTTTGAGGCTCTTTTCCATGCTCATTTTATGCTTCTTACCCAAAACGTTCTGGAGCTTTGTTAAGGAATACAGCTTGCCGGGCTTTAAGGTGTCCTTCTTTTTCTTTTTGGCTGTAACAATCGCCTTTGATTGATTGTATTTATCGCACAGCGCCTGAGCCTTTAAAAACTCGTCCTTTTTAAACTGCTCCTTGCTGGTAAGTTCAACCTCTTCGCCGTTTGTTGCCTCTTTACTTGAAACGGCATAATAAATATCGGGCACAAAGTTTTTAATTGCCATGTCCCTGTCATAAATGGCTTTTACAATGGGTACAATTACCCTGCCTACACGTAAAAGCTTGCCGCACTTTAAGGTCGCATAGCGTGTCAGGTTAACGCCGTAGAGCCAGTCGATATATGTTCTGGCATAGCCTTCGCTTGCAAGGTTTTCGTATTCGGTTTCGTCCTTCATGTCAATAAGTGCTTGACGGATGGTTTCGGGGGTCTGGTCAGGAAGCCACAGGCGTTTGAATTCCTTCCCCGTAACCTTTGCCTCGCTCACACAGGTGCGCACAATTATTTCACCCTCACGGTCGGCGTCGCCTGCGTTGATTATCATGTCAACATCACTTCGGGCAATTAATGCCTTTATGGTTTCAAACTGCTTTTCTACCCCCTGGTCAACCTTTTTTGTGACAGGGTCCTTTTTCAGTTCAAAACGAAATACCTCGGGAAAGCACGGCAGGGTCTTTGTAGTCCACCGTGTTGTGCCGTCGGGGTTGGGGCTATAGTAGTCCACATCGGAAAGTGAAAACAAATGGCCGAAAACCCATGTTATTATATATTCTCCGCACAGCATATAGCCGTCGGCTCTTTTCATGTTTCCTAAACTCGCCGCAATGTTTCGTGCCAGCGACGGTTTTTCTGCAATTATAAGTTTTATGGTAATTACCGCCTTTATACTAATCTCGTCGCATCAGCGACATATCGAGCCATATGGCATATCGAGTGCTTTTGCACATATCGAAAATCTCGTAAGAGATTTATATCGACAATTTCAATCAAAGATTGAAGTAATTATAGCATAAATACGTTTTCATTTCAACTCAATTTGACATACAAAAAAGCCATCGGCAACCCGACAGCTTTTAGTTCACGTAAGCCATAACAAACATTGTAATAAGCATTATAATAAAAAGGGCAATGGGCAAAAACTGCACTGCAAAGCTCAGCTTACTTTTGCCACGGTTGCGCAAAACTATGGATGAAAAAATGCTTGCAATTGAAACAATCGGTGTGGATGAGCCCATCATTATTACAACGTAAAGCAAATTCATTTTAACTTCAGAAAAGCCCGATGTATTGTCGGAAAAGAAAACCGTAAACACCCCTGCAATTGACATGGGCACATATATTGCCGACAGTATAACATTCAACATAAAGCCTGTTTTGTCAAGCTTGGTGTACTCATAGCCTTTCTTTTTAGGTATAATCAAAGCTATTATCAGCACAACGGCTACAACAATTTTAATAATGTCAATGAATGCAAAGCCTTCACCTGCTGCCATGGTAATCCCCCTTTGTATGTGTTCTGTTTTGTATCACTTTACCGACATATATTCCGAATTGGTTTCAGAGGTGTCTTCGTTTTCTACAATTAACACCTTTGTTCCCTCTTTGGTAAAAATATGGTGCCATACACCCTTGGGAACATTGTAAACCTTATGTGGCTCCATTTCAACTTTGTTCAGTTCATCGCCAACAACAAGCACTGCTTCACCTTGGAGCAAAACAAAAACCTCATCGGTTTTCATATGCCTTTCCATTTTGTGAAAGTTTTTTTCTTCAAACTCAGCATCATGGTTAAGGTATGCAACACGCCACGCCCCATAGCGCATAACAGGCATATAGTTTTCACCTGTGTAATCGTATATATCAATACCTGAAACAGTTCTTTTATTTACGTTACTCATAATTAAACTCCTTTTTCTTCAGTTTTTCACAAACTGCTTTTACCAAGTAAAAAACCAAGTTTACAAGCAGAATATAAACAATTGAAACAATAGAAAATGTGTTATTTACCAGCATTGTTTTCGAATCGCCTGAAATCAAGCAGTAGTAGAGTATGCCTGTTAAGTAGTAGCTCGCCACCTGCACAGCGCCGCATATTACATTTCTTTTTAAAAAGCTACGCTTATCCTTTGTGACAATTACATTGCAAAGCGATAACACCACAGGCAGGCATAAAAGCAAAAATATTTGCACAAGCCCCAAATCGGGATTTGTCCTGACACGGTTAAGCGCCAGTAAAAACCACACTGCCCACACAAGAACAGGCAGGAAAAGAATTGTAATGTTAAATGCTTTTTTCATTGCTACGCCTCCTTCCAAGGGCTTGTGTCTGGTTTTGAGAAAAAATTATTGATTTGTCATGCTTTGCCTTTTTTGTGCATTAACTATTTGCTCTCTTAATTCTTGAGATATATCAACTCGCATTACCTCAACTTCAAATCTCCTGATACTTTCTGCCAGCGTCGATAATCCACTCAATTTTTTCTCTTCATTCTCATCACAAACAACTATTATTTTTCTATACACTTTCCCTTTTACTTTATCTAACAATAACATTTTCAATATATCACTTGCAATCTTACGATCTTGTCCTGTTTTTGGTTTTCCTATATGTGCAAATATTTCACCAACCACACAATATTCTTCTGAATAGAAATCAGGATTGATATACGTATATTTATTATTCAGCAGATAGATTTTAGGGTTTTCAATTAAATCTATATTTAAAATGCTTTTGACCTCATTAAAAATTATATGTTCGGCATATTGTTGTTCATCAGAGTTTGATTTATATGCATTTACCATATTAACCACCTACCAATTCCGCCATTTTCTCCCCGAGCGTTTATCCTCATAGTCAGCAAACTCATTATACCACACCCCACTACCCTTTTCAACAAATTTCCCCATAGAAAAACCCAATCGGAAAATCCGATTGGGTTTTGGATTACTGCTCTATAATTTCACTTACTACTCGTGCTTCAAGTACACCGCCTGCGCAGCAGCTTATGCCGTTTGCCTGGAATTTAACAGTTACAGCTTCCTTGCCCGCCGTTACTTCCTCGGGGATTTCGTAGTAGCAATAGTAAGGGCTGTTTGGTTTATTGTTATTAATAACCTGACTGCCCACTTTTACATCGTCTACATAAATTGAGAAGTCACGGTTATATGTCTTTCCTCCGTTTGCAAAGGGAACGTCACTGCCCCAGTATGCAACACAAAGGTAGTTCTTTTCGTCGCCGTCAACTGCTAACATGTAGGAGAAGAATGCGTCTGCTGTTCCCCACGCATCACGCCACATATAGTTGTTGCCGTTTGCGGAGAAGGAGCCGTTATGGTAACCGTCTGTATAGCTTGTCTGAAGGTTGTGACCCAATTCATCCTGCTGACCGTCGGGCTGTACCTGGTCAACTGTTACGTTATTAAGTCTCTTTAAGAACAAGTCCCCTGCCATGTTCATGTTCCAGTAAACATTGTGGAATTCATGGTGGATTTCATAGAAGGGCTTGAGGGTAACATCTGCCCCTTCGCTCATATACTGACCGTTAAGCTTAAAGGTGAGAGTATCTCTGTCAACCATACTTACAAGCTCGTTTATATCGTCGCCGTCGTAAACAATATAGGGCACATCTGTTGTTGTGGTGTCAAGGCCTGTTTCCTTTTCAACTGTGTCGTCGGGGAAATTGGTAGTGCCTAAGGGTGCAGCCAGAACAACGGGACCATATGTAAATGCAACCTGGTTATTTGCTCTGGAGTTATAAATTTCAAGCTCCATGGGGATTGTAAGAGTAATTACATCGCCCTTTTTGAAGCTGCCTGCAATTTCTAAGTAGCCTGCGCTATCTTTAGTGTAGGTTTCGCCCTTAAAGGTTGCTGTAGCGCCGCTCTTTGCCCAGGCGGGCACACGGAGCTTAAGTGTAGCGTCTGCCTCGCCCTCTGCTACGGTGATACGGATTGTGTCCTCGTAGGGATAATTGGTTTCCTGTGTTAACGTAAGACCCTTTTCCTCCCATGTAACAGTTGAGGGAATGTAAAGGTTAACATACATGCTGTCGCCGTCTTTATAGTAAATACATTTTGTGTATCTGCCGGGGTTTTCCATGCCTGTGCCTGTGCAGCACCAGAAGGAATCGTAGGGTGTGCCGTAAATGCGGTAGTGACCCTGAAGAAGGGAAACAAAGTACATTTTGTTGCCTGTAAGAGGGTCCTGTGAGCCTAAAACATGGTTATAAAGCGCCTTTTCGTAGTAGTCCATATATTCGCTGTTCTGCTCCCAGTTATAAAGATGCTCTGTAAGCTTTAACATATTATATGTGTTACAGCTTTCGGCTGTTTTGTGATGGAGCGATTCGAGCCCGATAGCTTCAAAATGCTCGCTGACACTGTTGCCGCCGATTACGTAAGAACGGTTATTGACAACTCTGTCCCAGAAGAACTTTGCTCCCTTGCCGTAGGACTGATACTTTTTGCTGTCCTGCTCAAAGATTTCTGCCGCACCGATGATTTTAGGTATCTGTGTGTTTGCGTGTAACCCTGCCAGAGAATCCTGACTGTTGATAAGAGGGTTAAGGATGTTGTCGTGTGTAAAGCGGCGTGCAGTTACAAGGTATTCTTCCCTGCCTGTAATTTCATAAAGCTCGGCAAAAACATCGTTCATGCCGCCGTATTCAACGTTTAACATGCTCTGAATTTGTGCATCTGTCATTTTATTTAAGCCATCCATTGCCCAGTCGGCAAAGTTGACGCACACGTTGAGTGCCTCGGTATTGCCTGTGTATTCGTAAGCATCGATAAGACCCTGATAAATTTTGTGCACTCCGTACCAGGGCACCCAGTAGTTGTTTGCCCAGTTTGTGTCGCCATTGAAGCACTTTATGAAGGTTTCCTCGCTGCAGCCGCCAATGTAGCCACTCTTTGTTGTGTCCTGTATGTACTTAAGCTGCACTACGGCATAGTCGAGCATTTCTTTAACCTCACTGTTGCCTGTGGAAGCATACATAACGCTCGCTGCGCTCATCCAGTGACCCAGGGTGTGACCTGCTAAGGTAAAGGTATCGGCACTCCAGCCCCAGTTACTTGCACCCTTCTTTTCCCAACCGCCGTAGCGTTCTACACCGTTGGGTGTGGGAAGATTTGCCATTTCAAAGCTGGGAGCGAGCATTCTGTCAACGTCCATCTTTAAAACGTAGTCAAGACCCAAATCCTGACTTGTCTTGAACATGCCGTCGTTAAGCGAAACATCTTCCATGGCCACAAAGCCAACTCCGTCGTTCTTTTCGTAAACAATTGTTTTGCCGTAAATTAAAGGTTTCATAAAATTGTCCCAGAGCATTGCTTTTATGCTCATTCCTTCCTTAACTTCGATGTCTGAATCAAGGGAAAAATCGCTTTCATTCTTTCCGTTGAATATTTTGGTTACAATGTCGCAGATGTTGTTTTCGCTGTCCGTTATCAGAAGCGATGCCACAAGGTTTTCCTCTTCGCTTTCAACGTGAAAATCCGCAGCAGCTTTTCCTTCTTCCACATTAAGAGCACAGCTTGCATAGTCCTCAGCCAGAGCAGACACGGTGCCAAGCATTATTGCACCCAATAACATGAGTGCCAAAATCCGTTTTTTCATTTTCCTTTATTTTCTCCTTTACTTATATTTTCATATGTGTTAAACTACTTTTAGAATACATTTTTACTTAAAACACCGCAACCCCTATTTCCGTAATAAAGGTGGCGAAATCCGATATGATTAAATTTGACGAATGCGGAAAATTTGAATTTGAAAAGAACTTTGTTCATATGCGCCGCAGTATGCGCTTCAATGAGCTTATACTGATGCGTAAGGGCACAATGTATCTTGCCGAAGAGGACGAAAAGCTTACAGTTACCGAGGGTGACATTGTTTTCTTAAAGGCAGGAAGGCTTCATTACGGCTACGCACCATCCCCCGGAGAGGTGGAATTTTACTGGGTACATTATTTAACCGATGATGAAAAAGAGGCTGACTTTCCCCTTATCTCCCACTTTGACAACACAACTGAAATTATCCAGCTTTTCCGCCAGCTTTTCCACTTTGCGCCTCTTTCCGCCTTTGATGCGGATTGTGCAACTGCACTGCTCCTTCACGGGGTGAAGAATGAAATGCTGGGCAAAAAGTTCCCGCACCTTTCCTTGGCAACGGATGTATGCAACTGGATTGAGGAGCATTTTTCAGAAAGCATTACGGTTTCGTCAATTGCCGCCCATTTCGGCTACAGCAGTGACTATATTTCCTCCCGTGTTAAGGAAAAAACAGGGCTCAGCGCAAAAAGCTACATTACCCATTGCCGCATGCGAAGCGCAAGGCAAATTCTTTTGTGCTCGGATTTATCCATTGAAGAAATTGCGCACCAGTGCGGCTTTACTGACAGCAAGGCGTTTTTCAAGGTTTTTAAAAAATGCGAGGGTGTAACGCCCACACAGTATCGCACAACCTACCCCAACGCGCAAAATGTGGGTATTTCAATCAAACGAACTAACTGAGAGGTTACTATGCAAAACTTAACAGATAAAGAACTTATTGAAATTATAAATACTGATAAATATGACGAAGAGCTTTTTAATAAAGCAGATGCAATCCGCCGTGAAAGATACGGCACGGACGTTTATATCCGCGGTCTTATTGAGTTTACAAATTACTGCAAAAACAACTGTTACTATTGCGGCATAAGGGCAGGCAACAAAAATGCAATCCGCTACCGTTTAACAAAAGAGGAAATACTTTCCTGCTCTGCTGAGGGCTATGCTTTAGGCTTCCGCACCTTTGTGCTGCAGGGCGGCGAGGACCCCTACTTCACCGACGATAAGATATGCGACATTGTGTCTTCCATACGTGAAAAATACCCCGACTGTGCCATAACCCTTTCCATTGGCGAAAAGAGTAGGGACAGCTACAAGGCGTATTTTGACGCAGGTGCAAACCGCTACCTTTTACGCCACGAAACTGCAACGTGTGAGCATTACAACATGCTCCACCCATCGTCAATGAGCCTTGATGTGCGCAAAAGGTGCCTTTATGATTTAAGGGAAATCGGCTATCAGGTGGGCAGCGGCTTTATGGTGGGCTCGCCTTACCAGACAACGGAAAACTTAGTTAGTGACTTAAGATTTTTGCAGGACTTATCCCCCGACATGATTGGCATTGGCCCTTATATTACACACAAGGAAACACCCTTTGCCGACAAACCCAGCGGCACACTGGAATTGACACTGAGGATGATTGCCCTTTTGCGCATTATGTTCCCTTACGCACTGCTGCCCGCAACAACGGCATTGGGCTCTATCCACCCCGAAGGCAGAGAAAAGGGCTTAAAGGCAGGGGCAAATGTTGTTATGCCAAACCTTTCGCCCGTAAGGGTCAGAAAGCTTTATGACTTATACGAAAACAAAATCTGCACGGGTGACGAAGCGGCTGAATGCAGAGTGTGCCTTGAAAAACGGGTACAAAATGCAGGATATAAAATCGTAACACATCGGGGCGATGTGTTACGATAATGAAGAGTGAAAAATGAATAATGAATAGTTAAGGAAAGAATTTTGCATGGCAAAATTCGATCTTAAATAAGAAGGTGCAATTATGAAAATACTGATAGCCATGAGCGGCGGTGTTGATTCCTCCGTTGTGGCATTACTTATGAAAAATAAAGGCTATGATTGCCAGGGCATTTTGATGAAGCTTTTTGACGGTGAGGACGAGCCTGCCTGCTGCACAAAGCGTGACATTGAGGACGCAGAGGCTGTTGCAGACAAGCTTACCATTCCCTTCAGCGTTGTTAACATGGCAGACGGCTTTAAAGAAAACGTTATTGACAAGTTTATTGCCTCATATGAAAACGGTGCAACACCTAACCCTTGCATTGATTGCAACCGTCACATGAAGTTTGAACGCCTTTTTGACGAGGGTGCAAAGCTGGGCTGCGATAAGGTAGCCACGGGGCATTACGCAAGGATTGAATATAATGAGGATAGCGGCAGATATATATTAAAAAAAGCCCTTGACGAAACCAAGGACCAGAGCTATGTGCTCTATTCCTTGACACAAGAGCAATTAAGCCGCGCACTTTTCCCCTTGGGTGAAATGACCAAGGAGGAAACACGTGCTCTTGCCGAAAAGGCAGGCTTCATAAACGCCGACAAGGGCGACAGTCAGGATATTTGCTTTGTTAAAGGTGAAATGTATTATGACTTTATTGAGCGCACACAGGGTAAAAAGTATCCCGAGGGTGACTTTGTAACGGTGGACGGCAAGACCCTGGGCAAGCACAAGGGCATTATCCGCTACACGGTAGGTCAGCGCAAGGGCCTGGGCATTGCATATACAGCTCCCCTCTACGTTGTTAAGGTTGACCCTATGGAAAACAAGGTTATTTTAGGCTCTAACGAGGATTTGTTTACTGATACGCTAATTGCAAAAAAAGTTAACCTTATTTCCATAAGTGAAATAACCGAGCCCATGCGTGTAACGGCAAAGGTACGCTACCGCCACAATGCACAGCCTGCTACGGTTACACAGCTTGACAAGGACACAATAAAGGTTGTGTTTGACACGCCTCAAAGAGCCATTACAAAGGGGCAATCCGTTGTGTTATATGATGGCGATGTGGTAGTGGGCGGCGGGATAATAACTGATTGACATCGATTGCGATATGTACTCAATACGCGATATATCCTACGGATGCGATATATTTGCTCCGCAAACGTGAAAAAATGATGACAGGAAATTTCCTGTACAAAGGCTTCCCCTTGAGGGGAAGCTGTCGGCTTTGCCGACTGATGAGGTGTAAAAAAGGTTGACATTAATCTGTCAACCTTTTTGTTTATTCAGCACTTACATATCTACCCATAAAGAGCACTTCGCCTGTTTTATTGTCACGCAGTGCAAAGTAAAAGGGCTTATCAATTTTAAGTTCAATAATCTTTGGGTTTTCAGAGGGCTTTGCAGAGGTTGCCACACCTACCATAGTTACTCCTGCCGCTTCCGTATCCTTTTCGTTTACGTTTATATAGGCTTTATGCACAGCTTTATTTACAAACATATTTTCATATTCCACAAGATAAGGAAGTCCTTCACTAAACACCTTTTCCATTCCCAAGGGTTCAAGGAATTCTGAAAGGTCCATAGAATATGTAATTTCAAATTTCGGCATGGTAAGCTCTACCATTTCACTTTCCAGCCTACTCTTTGCCATATCAAGCTCGTTGATAACATTAATTTCTTCATCGGAAAGTAAAAGATACATGCTTATATCAAGCATTGTTTTTTCACCCCCGGAAAGTGTAAACACATCGCTCTCATAGGGTAGTTCAATTATCCTTGCCTTCTCTGTCTCGCAGTAATCAAAGTAGCTTTTCTGATACATAAAGTCTGTTTCTGTTTCGCTGTTGTCTATATTATGGAATATATCGGGGGCAGTATTTTCCTCATTAAATTCCTTCAGCCATGTACCTTTAAAATATGTGGCATTCACTAAAGCTGCCATAAAGTCAACACGGGAAATTATTCTTTCTATCTTCCCCTCTGTTTTATCATCAACCCATTCATTAATTGTATCAACGCCGTTACTTTCTACAACCTTTCCCACATCAGATGAGTAATACTCTGTTGCAACAAATTCAAAATCTCCGTCAAATTCATTCTTTGTCAATTCCTTGTTCAGCCATATGGAGTTTGCAATGGTTATATCAATTCCTTCGCTTTTCTTGTATGTATTTATCATTTCATCCACATAAAGGTTGAAAGTATCCAGATCCTCAATGCCCAGCACCTCTAACATTTCTGCCTTTGTTTCATCGTCTGCACCATTTGCAAGAAGAGCAAAGGCTATTTTTATGGAAAGAGGTGAAAACATATAGTTTTCTTCCTTTGGTATAAGATTATTTAGATTATCGGCAAAGGTTATGTCAACGCTCTCCTTGGCTATAGGCGTTTCGCACAAGTCAAAAAGACGGAGAAGAATTACAACAGCCTGCTCAGTTGTTAACTTACCCTTAGGCTCAAAGCCCTTGTCTGTGCCTGTCATAATGCCTGTTTGTGCCAGAGAATACACACTATCAACAGCCCAGGAGGAAATAGCCTCATGGTCAGTATATGCCCAATCCTCCACTACTCGTTTCTCTTCTTTTTCTATAAACCCTGCTTCTGTAAGAGTAGTGATTGCTCTTGTCATTATACAAGCCGCTTCCTCACGGGTAATTAACCCCTCAGGGTCAAAAATACCATCACCCTTACCGTTTATAATTCCTAAACTATAAAGGTATGCCACCTCATAGCTTTCAGTGTCAGAAAAGGGCGTGCTATCAAATTTTTCAAAATACACACTAAAGCCGCATTTGTCAAGAACTTTAACTGCAACAATGCAAAACTGCTCTCTTGTTATGTTTAATGTAAAGTCTTTGGAAAGCCTTTCATCCGGCATGTTATAATCATAAAATTTTCTGATATAATCTGTTGCCCAATCGCTGAAGGTGTGTTCCTTCGAAAAGGCAGTAAAGTCTTCATAATGCTTTTCTTTTTCTTCGCTGTAAGGAGCTTCAGCCCAAGCAGAAATTGTTATGCTTAAAGCTAAAACCATTACTAAGATAATGCTTAATATCTTTTTCATTTTTTACTCCTCCTTTTGTATTTTAACAGCTTTAACCTAAGGTCGGTTGTTTATTCAGCATAAGCGTATCTACCCATGAAGAGGATTTCACCGTTTTCATTGTCACGGATTACAAAGTAAAAGGGCTTGTCTGCTACAAACTCTGCAGGTCTTTCGGGCATTCCTATACCGAGAAATATAGCTGCTGTAGCTGCTGCCGCCTCGGTGCCTTCTTCGTCAATCCTTATATAGGTTTTGTGGAGTATATCATCCACAAACAGCGGTTCGTTTTCAAGTATGCTGCCAAACTCTGAGCTAAAGGTTTTACTAAGTCCCAAATCTACTAATTCGTCCTTAAAGGAATCACTGTATTCAACTTCAAATTTTGGCACCGACAGCTTTACGTTTCTTGAACTCATATCATTTCCTTGTGTGGCGCGCCAAATTTTTT
>JAFUOO010000028.1 GCA_017472685.1 Clostridia bacterium | reverse complement strand
GGCACAACTCTGCGCATTCGCTTTATCATCCGCAGGATGCGCTCATGCTCGATTCCCCACTCTTGGGGGACGAAAAGGTGCACTTTTATTTTACAAGCAAATATGCGCACATTCTGCGCGCAATTTCCTATGTAATAAAAAAGAGAGCAAACATTTTGTTTGCTCTTTTTTCATATAAATCAGCATTTTGCATTTGTACATTTCTTGTATTATACATTAAATAAGAAATGTACAATATCGCCGTCCTGCATTACGTATTCCTTGCCTTCGCTCTTGACAAGCCCCTTTTCCTTGGCTGCAGCCATACTGCCGCACGCCATAAGGTTGTCAAAACTAACTACCTCGGCACGGATAAAGCCACGCTCAAAGTCAGTATGTATTTTACCTGCCGCCTGGGGTGCCTTTGTGCCCTCGGTGATTGTCCAGGCTCTTACCTCGGGTGTGCCTGCTGTAAGATAGCTGATGAGACCTAAAAGCTTGTAGCTCTTTTTGATAAGGCGGTCAAGACCCGATTCTGTAAGCCCCATGTCCTCTAAGAAAATGCCTTTTTCGTCCTCTTCGAGCTGGCTGATTTCTTCTTCAATGCGTGCAGATATGGGAAGTACCTCTGCATTGTCGCGGGAAGCAATTTCTTCAACTGCCTTAACGTAGGGGTTATTTTCGATACCATTGACAAAATCATCCTCGGCAACGTTTGCGGCGTAAATAATGGGCTTCATTGTAAGAAGTGATAAGTCCTTCGCCATTTCCTTTTCCTCGTCGCTAAGGTCAACGCTTCTTGCACTTTTGCCATTCTCCAAGGCTTCCTTAACCCTTACCCACATATCCAGCTCTGCCTGGTACTTCTTGTCACCGCGGAGAGCCTTTGTAACACGGTCGATACGCTTTTCAACGCTCTCGAGGTCAGCAAGGATAAGCTCTAAATCAATTGTTTCAATGTCGCGCGCAGGGTCAATGTTGCCTTCAACGTGGATGATGTTACTGTCGTCAAAGCAGCGCACCACGTGAACAATGGCGTCAACCTCACGGATGTTTGCAAGGAACTTGTTGCCCAAGCCTTCGCCGCGGCTTGCGCCCTTAACCAAGCCTGCAATGTCAACAAATTCGATAATGGCAGGGGTGAACTTAACGGGGTTGTACATTTCACGGAGCTTGTCAAGCCTTTCGTCGGGAACTGTTACAACACCTACGTTGGGCTCAATTGTGCAGAAGGGGTAGTTTGCACTTTCCGCACCCGCCTGTGTGATTGCGTTAAAGAGGGTGGACTTGCCTACGTTGGGTAAGCCTACTATACCTAATTTCATATTATTCAACCTTTCTTTGCATGAAATCGGACCGTCGGGGACGCCGGTCCCTACAATGGAAAATATTTGTAAAATTCATTTTTTGTTAATAAAAAATACATATCAAAAATATAATGATATTATACCATAAAGCTGAAGGCTTTTATGGTATAATAAGCACATCGCCGTTTCCGAGTTTTGCGAGGAAAATTTCGGCGGTGCATAAAATCCTGCGGAGCAAAATAATAATCACACGTGATTATTATACACTTAAAAAAAAGATTTAACAATACTTTTTTTTATGATATACTAAAAATATGGAAACTTGGGAACTAAGGAGGAAATGCTATGAAGAAAACACCGAGAATTATGATTGTTGACGACGATGCCAATATCTGCGAGCTTGTGAGGCTTTATCTTGAAAAAGAAGGCTACGAGACGGTTGTGTGCCTTGATGGCGAAAGAGCGCTGGAGGAGTACAAAAACCGCAGACCCGACCTTGCCATTTTAGACATTATGATGCCCAAGGTTGACGGCATCACCGTGTGCAGGGAAATCAGAAAATCGGGAGATATGCCCATTATCATGCTCACTGCCAAGGGCGAAACCTTTGACAAGGTACTGTGCCTTGAATTAGGCGCTGACGACTACATTGTGAAGCCCTTTGAGGGCAAGGAGCTTGTGGCGCGTGTAAAGGCAGTTTTGCGCCGTTACCTTAAGGGCGAGGACGAGGAAAAGGTTATTGAATACACAAATCTTAAGATTAACCTTACAAATTACGAGCTCACGGTGGGCGGCAATGTGGTTGAAACACCGCCTAAGGAGCTTGAATTGTTATATTTTCTGGCGTCGCACCCCAACCGCGTGTTCACCCGTGAACAGCTTTTAGAGGATGTGTGGGGCTTTGACTACTACGGAGACAGTCGCACAATTGACGTGCATGTGAAAAGGCTTCGTGAAAAGCTCGAGGGCTTTGAGGATGCCTGGGAACTGAGAACTGTGTGGGGCGTGGGCTACAAGTTTGAAATAAAATAGCGCATTTTACAATGCTTTTTGATATGGGCGAAGAAAGGTGGTGTGAAACACCATGAAAAAAACACTTTTCCGTGAAATGTTTATATATAACGTATTGCTTGTTATACTGTCCATGGCGCTTACGGCAATTGTACTGTACACACAGCTGGGCGCGTATTTCAAAGCATCCATTTACAAAACCCTTGATTCCCGTGCGGAGCAGGTTTCCAAAATGAGCGGATATCTCATTGACGCAGGGGGAGGCATGAGCCAGGCTGTGGGGCTGAGGGAGGTTATGGCGCTTATCGGTCATGATGAGGGACAAGCCTTTATCATAACCGACGCAAGCGGCAACATTGTTGTGCACGTGGGCTTTGCGGACAAACACCTGCAGAAATACAGGATTGAAAAAAACGAAATTTTAGACTCCATCGAGGGCGAAACCGTTGCACGTGAGGGCGACCTTGGCGGAGCCTTAAGCAACCGATTTTTGTACGTTACAACGCCGCTTAGAACAAGGCTGGGCATTGAAGGCACGGTTATTGCCTGCAGCACGGTGCCCTACATACAGAACATGCAGCTGGGCGTTATGCGTATGTTCTTCTTTGCGGTTACCTTCGTAATTGTGCTGACTCTTTTGGTGGCGGCGTGGTTTTCACAGCGCATTGCCAAGCCCGTAAGGGAAATGACCACTGTTGCACGGCGCATTGCCTCCGGTGACTTTACACAAAGAGTAAGCCATGACGCAGAGGGCGAGCTGGGCATACTTGCAGCAAGCTTTAACCAGATGACTGTTGCCCTTGGCGAGATGGACGAGGTGCAGTCCTCCTTCATAAGTGACGTGAGCCACGAATTAAGAACACCCATGACCATTATTTCGGGCTTTGTTGAGGGCGTGCTTGACGGCACCATTCCCGCGACAGAGCACAAAAAGTATCTTGAAATTGTACTCAGCGAAATTAAAAGGCTTAACCGCCTTGTTAACGACCTTTTGGAAATGAGCAGGCTCAACAGCGGAAAAATTGAATACAAGATGGTGCCCTTTGACATTACCGAAAGCATGCGAAAGGCAATTGTTGCCTTTGAGCAGGGCATAAGCGAAAAGAAAATCGAAATTTCGGTTGACTTTGACAGCGACTGTATGTCGGTTATGGGCAACAGCGACTCGGTGTACCG
>JAFUOO010000027.1 GCA_017472685.1 Clostridia bacterium | reverse complement strand
TCGAGTCCTCTAACTCCCACCATTTTTTTGGCCCGGTAGCTCAGTTGGTTAGAGCGCCAGCCTGTCACGCTGGAGGTCGAGGGTTCGAGCCCCTTCCGGGTCGCCAAAAAATCCGTACACGTAAGTGTACGGATTTTTTACCTATTACTTATTCACTATTCACGCTTCCTTAACTTATTGCATTACTCCAAGCCCTATGTTAAAATATTCTTGAGGTGATGAAATGAAGAAGAAAATTTCGATTGTTGTTTTAGTCATTCTATTAATAGCAATTCTTTTAGTTCCGAGCAAGCAATACGCAGACGATGGGGGCTCAGTTTGCTATAGCGCACTTACATATAGTGTGACAAAGCATCACTCTCTTCTGGACAAACACGAATATATGGTAGGATACACGGTTAATGTTTTAGGAAAAGAAATTTTTAACAACACACATGCAATCAGAGAATAATATCGCGAGGTAACGGTATGAAAATCTATGAATTTGAATTTAACTGTGATAAGGAAACGGCAATCAAGGAAGTATTGTATTGTACAGAAAAACCGGTACTCCTTTTTGAACAGGATGTTATTTACGGTAGAAGAATAGGAAGCTTTGTAAGCTTATACCGTGGCATCTCGTACCAAAACAGCTTCAGACCTGTCTTTAAAATGCATTTTAAAGAAATTGAGCCCGGAAAAACTGTTGCAAAAGGGGTTTTTAAGTGGCATTGGTTTATCACACTCTTTTCGGTTGCATGGCTTTCAGTGGCTGTGTCAGCCTGGCTTAAAATGGGTAATGCTCCTAAGCTTGTTATGTTAGTGCCCTTGTTCTTCATTTTGTTTTTTGTGGGATTAGTTTCATTTTGTACATACCTTGAAAGAAACAACAAAAAAGAAATAATTGAGCATATTAAAATGCATCAGAGCATTATAAACAATAAATAAAGACTAAAACACAAAAACTGACTATTTACTTTAGTCAGTTTTTGTGTTATTATAGTAAGGACGTTTTTTAGGAGGTAGTAAAAATGGAAGAAAATAAAAACAATGAAATCCTCGAAGAGGGCACAGTAACTGCGGAAGAAGCTGTTGAAGAGGTAGAAGAAACTGTTGAAGAAGCAGTAGAAGAACTCGAAGAAGCAGCTGAAGCAACAGAAGCAACAGAAGAAATTGAAGAATATGCTGAAGAAGTTGAAGACAGTACAGAAGCTGAAAAGTATATTGATACAAATCTTCTTCTTGATGAGGTTGCAGAGCTCAGAGTGGAAAACGAAGCTTTAAGAAAGTCAAACAAAGTTCTTAAGGGTGTACTTAAGTCAATTGTTGCCGTTGTAATTGCTGTTGCACTTGTTTTCGGCGGTATGACAGCATACAAAACATTCTATAACCCCTACAACCACATGGGCTATTACAACATTTCAGGCATGACACTTGAAGAGGTTGCTGAAATGAACGGCATGAGCGTTGAAGAGGTTAAGAGCATGCTTCATCTTCCCGAGGATGTAAAGGGCGATACTTATTACGATGTTATCGACTTCCTTGTTCCTGTTTCTTACATGACTGAAATGTACGGCATGAGCGTTGAGGAATTAAAGGCAACACTTTCACTTGGTGACGAAATTACAGGCGAATCCACATGGGGTGAGGCTCTTGACACAATGCCCCTTGAAGTGTATGTTGGCGGCGAAGAAGCTGTAGCAGAATTTGTTGCAGAATACAACCTTGGTGACGATGTAACAGGCGACACTCTCTGGGGTGAAATCAGAAAAACAGTAAACAAGATTGACTACGAAAGATATCTTGCTGAATCTGCAACAGATGTAACAGAAGCTTAACAAAAAAAAGCAGGCGGATTTTATCCGTCTGCTTTTTTCTTGTAATTTGAGAATAAAATGGTATAATTAGATTATACCGTAAGGAGTGAGAAAATGAAAAAAGCTATTTGTATACTACTTTCGCTTGTTACTTTTTCAGCAGTAGGCATAAGCGGAGGTGCAGATATGAAAACAGAAAATGTAAAAATACACGAGGTTTCGGTGCATGACCCATCGATAATCAGAGATGTTGACGGCACATACTATGCTTTCGGAAGCCATATAACCACTGTTAAAAGTGATAACCTCATAAACTGGGAGCACACAGCCCGAGGCTATAAAAGAGATGGCAACGTTCATTTCGGCAATTTGTCGGAAAATTTAAAGGGCTCTTTCAAGTGGGCAGGTGAGGACGACAGTGACTGCAAGGGTGGCTTTGCAGTATGGGCGCCCGATGTTTATTATAACCCGAAATATTTGTGGAGCGACGGAAGCCGCGGTGCCTACATGATGTACTACAGCGCTTCAAGCACCTACAAACGCAGCTGTATAGGTCTGGCTGTTTCAAAGGAAATTAACGGCGTTTATGAGTATGTTGATACTGTTATTTATTCAGGCTTTACAAAAATAAACGCAAAGGATGAAAACAGCACCCACAACAAAAAATACACCAACACAAATATTGACGAGCTCATTGAAAAGGGAAGAGTTTGTTCCTACAAGGACGATTGGGGCATTGAGGATTATAATAACATTACATATCCCAACGCTATTGACCCCTGCGTTTACGAGGACGAAAGAGGCAGGCTTTATCTTACATACGGCTCCTGGTCGGGCGGCATTTTTGCCCTTCCCATAAACGAATTGAACGGCAGAGTTGTTTACCCCGGCTTTGACAGCACCACCGAGGACGGAAGAATGGTTGACCGCTACTTCGGCACGCATATCGCAGGCGGTAAGGGCTGGTCAGGCGAGGGTCCGTTCATTTACTACGATAATGAAACCGATTATTTTTATTTGCAGACAAGCTACGAATGGCTCGGTACAGACGGCGGCTACCATATAAGAATGTTCAGAAGCAAAGAGCCTTTCGGCCCGTTTACAGATATGCAGGGCAACAACGCAGTTTACGGCGAAATCCATCACGAGCACGGCGTAAAGCTGTTTGGTAACTATAAGTTCGAAGGCTCTACTGCATACACCTCGGGCGGTCACTGCTCAAGTCTTGTTGATTCTGACGGCGAGCGCTACCTTGTGTACCACACCCGCTTTAAGGGCACAGAGCATTTTCAAATGAGAGTGCACCAGATGTTTATGAACGAGGATGGCTGGGCTGTTGTGGCACCCTTCAGATATATGGGCGACAAGCTTGATGAAACAGGCTATACCGAGAGCGATATTGTAGGTTTTTACGAATATATCAACCACGGGCATTACATAGGTGAGGGCACAAAGGTGAGAGAGGGTCAAAGTGTATTTCTTACCAATGACGGAAAAATAAAGGGCGCTGTCAGCGGCAGATGGTCCGTTAACGGAAAATATGTGACCATGCATATTGATGGCGAGGTTTATAAGGGCGTTTTCTTTAAACAGTCGGATGAAAATGGCAAAAAGGTAATGACCTTTACCCTCGCGGGCGGCAAAAATGAGGCTGTGTGGGGCGTTAAAAAGGATACCTCGGAATACGATATTAAATCGGGAAAGGTGGAGCTCTCACCGGAGGAAGCATGCGTAGTAAGCTTTGAAAGAGATCATAACCCCAAGGTGATTGAAGGAGCAGAGGCTTTAGTTGAAAATGGTGCAATAAAGCTTAGTGGCGAGACAGGGCTTTTGTTTGAAAATGTGGAAATTAAAGAAAACATGACCTTAAGCTTCCTGATGAAGACAGACAAAATCGTACCCTACACACCTATTGTGGCATTTACCAAAAATTTCACCGACGAAAACCAGAAGTGGTTTTCCCTTACAAGCTTTAACGGTAAAAATGCCGTTGCATGGTCGCGAAATGCTGAAAAGGAGCAATGGCTTGACACTATCTGGGAAAAAAGCTATACAACCGACACCTGGCAGCTTGTGACACTGGTTTTTGACGAAAACTATTTTGGCGGAAACGAGGATTGCATTACCGTAAAGCTTTATATTGATGGTTTCTCGGTTGCAACAGGCTCGGTAAGCAAGGAGTGCTTTGGTGAAGGCAGTAAGCTCTACTTGGGAATAAACCCATGGGACAAATGCTTTGAAGGGCTTATTGACGATTTGTGCGTGTACCAGAGAACGCTTTCACAGGTGGATGTATTTTCTCTTTATAATTCATATGTCAATTTGACAAACAGGCAGTAATTGTGTAAAATAGTATCAGCGTAATAAGGAGGAGATAACCCATGTATGATTATCTGATTGTTGGTGCAGGCTTGTTCGGTGCTGTTTTTGCCCACGAGGCAAAAAAGGCAGGCAAAAGTGTGCTGGTTATAGATAAAAGAAGCCATATCGGCGGTAATATTTATACAAAAGAGGTTGAAGGCATTCAGGTGCACGAATACGGTGCGCACATATTCCATACAAGCAATAAAGAGATTTGGGACTATGTACAGAGCTTTGCGGAATTCAACCGCTATACAAACGAGCCTGTGGCAAATTATAAGGGCGAAATGTATAATCTGCCCTTTAATATGAACACCTTTTCAAAAATGTGGGGTGTTAAAACCCCCGAGGAAGCCAAGGCTAAAATTGAAGAGCAGATTGCCGCGGCGGGCATTGGTGAGCCTAAAAATCTTGAAGAGCAGGCAATAAGCATGGTGGGTACAGACATTTACGAAAAGCTTGTAAAGGGCTACACTGCAAAGCAGTGGGGGAAGGACTGCAAGGACCTGCCCAGCTTTATCATAAAGAGGCTTCCCGTAAGGTTTGTGTATGACAATAACTACTTTAACGATAAGTACCAGGGCATTCCCGTTGGGGGTTATACCGGGATTGTTGAAAAAATGCTCGATGGGGTTGAAGTAAGGCTCAATGAGGATTTCTTTGACAAAAAGGAAGAGTATCTCGCCCTGGCGAAAAAGGTTGTATTCACAGGCATGATTGACCAGTTTTATGACTATTGCTACGGTCAGCTTGAATATCGCTCTTTAAGGTTTGAAACCGAGGTTTTAGACTGTGAAAACTATCAGGGCAATGCTGTTATTAACTACACCGAAAAGGAAATACCTTACACAAGAATAATTGAGCACAAGCATTTTGAGTTCATGTGTCAGAACGGAACAAATAACCCCAAAACGGTAATTACAAAAGAATACCCTGTAACCTGGGTAAGAGGCGACGAACCCTATTACCCCATGAATGACGAAAAAAATAACGCCCTTTACCAAAAGTATCTTGACAAGGCAAAGAGTGAGGATAAGGTTATATTCGGCGGAAGGCTGGGTATGTACAAATATTTTGATATGCATAATGTAATTGCGGCAGCACTTGATTGTGTAAAAACAGAATTAGGTTAAACAGAGAAAGAGTACGGAAATTTTCCGTACTCTTTTTAAATAAATCGGCAAAGAAGACTGCCCACAATGCTTCCCGTAAGGTCGCCCAAAAGTGCACAGAACACGCAGTAGCGCAGACTTTTCGCTCTTGTGGCGGCAAAATATATACTTAAAGTGTAAAAGGTCGTTTCGGTACTGCCCATTATGACCGACGCAACTCTTCCGATATAGCTGTCGGGAGTATATGTTTCTAAGATGTTCTGAAACAACGCCATGGAGCCGCTTCCGGAAACACTGCGCATTAAAGAAAGAGGCAGTATTTCGTTCGGAATACCCAAAAGCTCACACACCGGGGCAAAGAATGAGGAAAAGGCAGAAAGAACACTAGAGAGTGATAAAAGCTCAATTGCTGTTACCAGAGCAATCAGGGAAGGGGCAATGCTCAGCATGCAGCTGAAGCCCTTTGCTCCACCCTTGGTAAAGGCGGAAAATATATTGACCTTTTTTAAAAGAGCAAAAATTAAAATAAGTACAATAAAAAGCGGAAGAAAGAATGACGCAATATTACTCATAGAAAAGCCTTTCACAAATTTTTGCGCTCATCGTGCCAACAAAAAAAGCACAAAGTGTAGTAATTATTGTGGGAAGCATTATATCAGACGGGGTCTGTGAGCCATACTGGCTGCGAAGCGCAATAACAGACGAGGGTATAAGCTGAATTGAAGCAGTGTTAATCACAATAAACATGCACATTGCCCCGCTTGCAACCTCGGGCGTGGGGTTAAGGGCATCAAGTCGGCTCATTGCCTCTAAGCCCAGCGGCGTTGCGGCGTTTCCCATACCAAGAATGTTTGCCGACATATTCATGCTTATTTTATCCATTGCCCGGGATTGTCGCACCTCCTTGGAAAACAAAAGCGAGGTAACGGGAGAGAGCAGCTTTGATATAATTTTTGTAACACCGCAGCATTCTGCAATTTCCATTATACCTGACCAGAAGCACATTATGGGACAAAGGGTAAGTATAAGCGAAAATGCCTTTTCGATACCGCTGTTTAAAACGGTTACGGCGGCATCTCCGCCTTGTGCAGCAGAAATGACAGTTAAACCGCACAGCATCATAAATGTCCATATAAAGGTTAAAATTGTCGCGCACCCCCAAAAATGTGAATAAATTGAAAACAACCTGTGACAAAATGGCAAAAAATGTTTTAATTGGTCGGAATTCGGTTGACTTTTGAAATATCGGATGATATAGTGAAGGCAGAAAAAAGCAATTAAGGAGTTGTAAAATATGGCAAAGAAGACAGACGCTAAATCTACAGGCGTTATGCGTAAAGTGGACCAGCTTGGCAGAGTTGTTATTCCTAAGGAGCTCAGAACAGTTCTTGATATTGAAGATAATAAGGATTTACTTGAGATATATGTTGAAGGAGATAAGATTATTCTTAAAAAGTTTACTGCAGGGTGTGCTTTCTGTGGCAAGGAGGGTGTTCTCTCAACCTTTAAGGACAAACTGATCTGCTCCGATTGTATAGCAGAAATTAAGAACACGGTTGCGTTTTAAAAAAGTCCCTTCGGGGACTTTTTTTGTGTATAAATACTTGAAAAAAACAGAATATGGTATTATAATAATCAGTAGTTTATCAAAGGCAGGTTATTGGTTTGAAATATCACAGAGTTTATGCTGAGGTTGATCTCGGCGCTATAAGACACAACCTGATAAAAGTAAAGGAACATGTTGGAAAAAAGCTTCTGGTGGTTATAAAGGCAAACGCTTACGGTCACGGTGCACTTAAGGTTGCTCGTGCAATTTGTGACATTGCCGATTATTTTGCGGTTGCAACCATTGAAGAGGCTATTGCTTTAAGAGAGGATAACATTAAAAATCCTATTCTTATCCTTGGCTATGTATCACCCGAGTATTTTACTGATCTTGTCAAGTACGACATTGAGCAGACCATTTTTGATTATGAAAGCGCCTCTCTTCTTGCAGCAGCAGGCGGAAAGGCACACATTGCCGTTGATACAGGCATGGGCAGAATTGGTTTTGTTCCAAATAGTGAAAGTGTGGAAACCATCAGGAAAATCGCAAAGCTTGACGGTATAAAAATCGAAGGGATTTTCACTCATTTTGCCACTGCTGATGAAAAGGATAAAAGCTTTTCAAATGAACAGTTCAAGCTGTTTTCAGACTTTGTTGCCCAACTGGAGGCTGAGGGTGTTCACATTCCAATAAAGCACGTGGCAAACAGCGCAACAATCATTGATATGCCGTCAATGGGTCTTGACCTTGTAAGATGTGGCATTATTACATATGGTTTAAAGCCCTCCGGGGATGTTGGTGATATAGACATTAAGCCTGCACTGAAGCTTAAATCGCATGTTGTCTACGTTAAAACTGTGCCTTGTGGTACGCCCATAAGCTACGGCAGAACATATGTGACCGACAAGGAAAGGGTTATTGCAACCATACCCGTTGGCTATGCAGATGGTTACCCCAGAGCCCTTTCAAATTGCGGCAGGGTGTCAATTAACGGATGCTATGCACCTATTGTAGGCAGGGTTTGTATGGACCAGTTTATGGTGGATGTTACAGATATCCCCGATGTTAAAGTTGGAGATACGGTAGGTCTTATTGATGAAATGGTTCCCTGCGAGGAAATCGCCGCACTTGAAGGCACCATCAATTACGAAACTGTTTGCAAGATCAGCGACAGAGTACCCAGAATTTATATTAACGAATAATTTTAAGCAGGGTGAAAACCCTGCTTTTTTGTTGAAAAAATTTTGGTTAAATGATATAATAAAGAAAATATTAATGTTGAGACGAAAAATTTTCTTTAAAAGGAGCATAAAATGAAAAAAACAGCACAGAAGGCAATGCTTGACACTCGCGATGCAGAAAGGCTTAAAGGCGATATTGAGAGCCTCATTAAAATTGCAGATACTTTAAATGAAATAGCATGTGAAGAAGCTATGCCCTGCAATGCGGGACAGCTGCGTGAGGACGAAGCAAAGGAAAGTGTAACAGCTTTGTCGGGCAGATATATTTTGGTACCGAAGGTGGTGGGCGAATGAAAATTTTTGAAGCAGCAGCTTTGCTCAGAAAGAAAAGCCTTTCACCGTCTGAGCTTATAGCAGAGGTGTACGGAAAAATAAAAGAGCAGGACGGAGAAATAAAAGCCTATATAAGCCTTTGCAATGATTTGAAAGTGCCCGATGGCGCGGCAGATGAAAGCATGCTGTGGGGCATTCCCGTCGCAGTTAAGGACAACATCTGCACAAAGGGCATACCCACAACGGCAGGCAGCAGAATGCTTGAAAATTTTGTGCCCGACTACGATGCAACCGTAGTTGAAAGGCTGAAAAAAAGCGGAGCAGTTATAATGGGCAAAACAAATATGGACGAATTCGGAATGGGCTCTGACAGCTTGTGCAGTGCGTTTTGCGTAACGGCAAACCCTGTTAATACACTGTACGTGCCCGGAGGCTCCTCCGGCGGAAGTGCGGCGGCGGTAAGAGCGGGCATGGCACTTGCTTCACTGGGCACCGATACGGGCGGAAGCATACGTCAGCCTGCAGCCTTTTGTGGTATTTATGCATTAAAGCCCACGTATTCCTTGGTTTCAAGGTATGGCTTGATAGCTTTTGCGTCGAGCCTTGACTGCATAGGACCAATGGCAAACTGCACAAAAGACCTTGCAATTATGACCGATGCCATTGCAGGCGGCGATGTAAAGGATGCAACTTGCAGCACACGCGAAAAAGAAAGCTACTATAACAATATAAAGCCCGAGGTCAAAAACCTTAAAATAGGGCTGCCTATAGAGTTTTTTGAAAATGCAGACGAATGTGTACGCGATGCTGTTTACGCCATGGCACAAAGAATGGAAGGCATGGGTGCAAGGGTTTGTGAGTGCTCCTGTAAAACGGTTAAATACGCAACAGGTGCCTACTATGTAATATCCTCAGCAGAAGCATCAAGCAACCTTGCACGATACGACGGCGTGCGCTTTGGCTACAAGAGTAAAGAGTATGACAGCTTCCGGGATATGTGCACAAAAAGCAGAAGTGAAGCCTTTGGCGATGAAGTCAAAAAGCGCATACTTTTCGGCACTTATGTTTTATCTGCCGAAAACTACAGCTCCTATTATATGAAAGCAAAGAATGCACAGCGGATGATACGCGAGGAGCTGGAAGCACTACTTCGGGAATATGATGTGCTTTTAACCCCTGTAAGTCCGTCAGTTGTACCGAGGCGTGACGCAGTTAAGGAAGTGGGCAAGGTGTGCGAGAAGGACAGATGTACAGCGGCTGTAAGCCTTGCGGGTCTGCCTGCTTTGAGCATTCCCTGCTCAACGGACGAAAACGGTATGCCCATAGGTGCACAGCTTATAGGAGGTCGTTTTTGCGAAAAAACTCTTTTGGATGTGGCTTTAGCCTGTGAGGAAGGGGGCTTATGCAATGTATGAGGCTTGTATAGGGCTTGAGGTGCATGTGGAGCTCGACACTGCCTCGAAGGCTTTCTGCTCATGTCCTGTGAAATACAAGGCTGAATTAAACAGCTGTGTGTGCCCTGTGTGTATGGGGCTTCCCGGGGCAATGCCCGTACTTAATAAAAAGATTGTGGAATATGCCGTAAGGCTGGGCTTAGCGTTAAACTGCAGCATCAATACCATTTCACAGCATGCAAGGAAAAACTATTTCTATCCCGACCTTCCTAAAGGCTATCAGATAAGCCAGGGCGCAAAAAGCATATGTACTGACGGATATGTTGAAATAAACGGCAGAAGGATAAGAATTAACCGCATCCATATCGAAGAGGATGCGGGAAAGCTTATCCACACCCAAAAGGAAACACTTGTTGATTTTAACCGTGCAGGGGTGCCACTTCTTGAAATTGTAACAGAGCCCGATATCCGAAATTGTGAAGAAGCAAGGCTGTTTCTTGAAACTGTGCGAAATACCGCTGTATCCCTCGGAATTTCAGAATGCAGAATGGAGCAAGGACAGTTAAGGTGTGATGTGAACGTTTCCGTGCGGAAGAAGGGGGATGACGCACTCAACGAGAGGTGCGAAATGAAAAACATCAACTCCTTTTCGGCGGCATTAAGAAGCATAGAGCACGATGTAGCAAGGCAGCTTGAAATTGTAAAGAGCGGCGGCAGTATAACACGTGAAACACGCAGGTGGGACGACATTGTACAAAAAAGCGTGCTTTTAAGAAGCAAGGAAAGCGAAGGTGACTACCGCTATTTTCCTGAGCCTGATTTGCCCCCAATAGTTATTGACGAAGAATGGCTAAAAAAAATCAAAACGGAAATGCCCGAGCCCTTTTTGGAAAAGACCGAAAGGTATAAAGCAATGTATTCTCTCAGTGAATACGATGCAATAACAATTGCCTCAGACGTGAATTACGGTTTATTGCTCGATACGGCAATGAAGCATGGTGCCGATGCAAAAACGGTAGCAAATATGCTCTTGGGCTTTATTTCTCATATTGTTAACGAAAGAGCGATGGAAACGGCACAAATTCCCTTTGACGGAAAAAGCCTTGCAGAGCTCTCAATTCTGGTTTGCAAAAATGAAATTTCGTATACTGCGGCAGGAAAGGTTATTGAAATTATGTTTGATACCAACCTGTCGCCGCAAGAAATAGTGGAGAACAACAATCTTGGGCAGATAAGCGACGAAACCGCCCTTGAAAAAACTGCTAAGGCTGTTATTGAAAAAAACACAAAAAGCGTTTGTGACTACAAAAAAGGTAAGATGAATGCCCTCGGATATCTTGTGGGGCAATGCATGAAGGAAACAAAAGGCAAGGCAAACCCTGCTCTTGTGAAAAAGATGCTTGAAAAGCTATTGGAGGAGATGGAATGATAAAAATTATGTTTGTGTGCCATGGCAACATATGCAGAAGCACCATGGCGGAGTTTTTGTTCCGTGACACGGTAGAGAAAATGGGGCTCGGTGATAAGTTTTACATAGCATCCTCTGCCACAAGCCGTGAGGAAATAGGCAACGGTGTGCACTACGGAACACGAGGCATACTCGACCGCTTTGGAATTGACTACTCAAAAAAGAAAGCCGTTCAGCTCACAAAAGCAGATGGCGAAAAGTATGACTATTTCATAGGCATGGACGATGCAAATGTAAGGAATATGACAAAAATTCTCGGAAGCGGAGCAAAGGTTTATAAGTTCTTGGAATTTGCCGGTTTGAAGGACAGCATCGCAGACCCCTGGTATACGGGAAATTTTGACGAAACCTATCGCGATGTTGTAAAAGGCATCAAGGGCTTTATTGAACATCTAAAAGGGGAGGGTCTCATATGAAAAACGAAAATTACACACTCGACAATGTTGATTTTGCCATACTTAACTGCCTCAAGGAAAATGCCAGGATGACCTCTTCGGAAATCGGAAAGAAAATAAATCTGTCTGTTTCTGCAGTTATTGAAAGAATAAAAAAGCTGGAGAAAAACCAGATTATACAGGGCTATACGGTAAGTCTCAATCAGGCAAAAATGGGCAATTCCCTCACTGCTGTTATGGAGGTAAGCTTAGAGCACCCCAAGTATTACGATGCCTTTGCCGACATGATACAGAATAACCCCAATGTGCAATCGTGCTATTACAGAACAGGTGAGTTTGATTTCATTTTAACAATTTATACCGACTCTGCAGACAGCCTGGAAAAAATCCACCGCACCATCATGAATATGGCGGGAATACAGGCAACTAAAACACATTTTGTGCTCAAGGTTGTGAAAAATGACTTTAACGTTATTCCTCACGCAGGAGAGGGCTGAATGCTAAGAAAAGCCTGTAGTGGCAAGGATTTGAGAAATAACATCTAAAAATCCCAAAATTTTTATAAAATTTTTGTTGATATTTTATAAAAAAGATGTTATCATTATGTTATCAAATTTATGCCTTAAAGGCATGGGAGGAGAAAAATATGAACAAATTACTCAAAAGTGCAGTGTCTCTTGTAATTGCTCTTGCAATGGTTATGTCCGTTGTTTCTTCTTTTGCAATTACTGTTGGTGCTGCAGAAGACAAGGGTGCTATTATGCCTACATACGAAGGTACAATCAAGGCACTCGAAGCGGCTAACGACTATTATCAGACAGTAGTTAAGTATAACCAGGTTGAATATGGTATTCCTAACTATTTCTGGGCTAAGGCTGCTTACATGACAGGTAACATGGAAGCTTATTATGCTACAGGTATTGAAGCATACCGTAAGTATGCTACAGACTGGGCTAATTCCTGTGCATGGACAAGTGCTCCCAGCACAAACAAGAACGAGTGGAAGTGGGGCTACGACCAGTCCTTCAACAGTAAGCACGTTCTCTTCGGTGACTTCCAGATCTGTTTCCAGTCCTACATCGATCTTTACAACATTGAAAAGAACGAAAATAAGGGCGCTTACAAGGACGACAAGAAGATCGCAAGAGCTCTTGAAGTTATGAGCGAAGAAGTTTCCAGATCCAATGACGACTTCTGGTGGTGGGCAGACTCATTGTACATGGTAATGCCCGTTATGACAAAGCTCTACCAGGTAACTCAGGACGAAAAGTACCTTGACGGTCTCTACAGATTCTGGAGATACGCTAAGGAACTTATGTACGACGGCCCCGGCGGTATTCCTACAAGCGCTAACGGCTACACAACAAGCGCAAGACTTACTAACGGTGCTAACTATTCCGATCCTAACAACTATTCATACCTCTTCTTCCGTGATGCAGGTTATGTATATCCCTTGAAGCCTAATCGCGGCCATGAAGGCGAAAAGAACTTCTGGGCACGTGGCGATGGTTGGGTATTCGCAGGTTTGGCAAAGGTTCTTCAGGATATGCCTGATGACTACGAACACTACGATGAATTCCTTAAGACATACCTCGAAATGGCTCCTGCTATCCGTGACTGCATGAGAGTAGACGAAAACGGTTACGGCTTCTGGACACAGAGTATGCTTCAGGGCTATCCCACAAGTGCAGCTAACCCCAACGGTTACGAAACAAGTGGTACAGCATTCTTTACATACGGCTTCGCATGGGGTCTTAACGCAG
>JAFUOO010000026.1 GCA_017472685.1 Clostridia bacterium | reverse complement strand
TATCGTTCGTAGCGTTAAGGGTGTAAGAAGAGCTGACGGTAGCTATATAAAGTTTGATGAAAATGCAGCTGTTATCATCAAGGAAGATAAGAACCCCAGAGGTACTCGTATATTCGGACCTGTTGCAAGAGAACTTCGTGACAACGACTACATGAAGATCCTTTCTCTCGCACCCGAGGTTCTGTAAGGGAGGACAGCACAATGAGTAAGAGAATTAATATCAAAAAGGGCGATCAGGTAATCGTCATTTCCGGTGAGGAAAAGAACAAGAAGGGTAAGGTTATTTCTGTTGACCCCGCATCCTCCCGTGTTATAGTTGAAGGTATCAACATGGTTACAAAGCACAAGAAGCCCAGAAGCCAGGCTGACCTTGGCGGTATCATCCACCAGGAAGCTCCTATCGCATCAAGCAAGGTTATGCATGTTTGCGATAAGTGCAAGCAGGCTACAAGAATCGGCTACAAGATGCTTGCAGACGGCGGCAAGGTTCGCGTATGCAAGAAGTGCGGCGAAACATTTGAAAACTAAGAGAGGAGGACTAAGCAATGTCAACACTTAAGACACTTTATAAAGAAGAAGTAGCAGGCGCTCTTATGAAGAAGTTCGAATACAAGAGTGCAATGCAGATTCCTAAGATCGAAAAGGTTGTTATCAACATCGGTCTTGGCGAAGCTAAAGACAATGCTAAGGTTATCGACTCCGCTGCAGCTGACCTCGCTTTGATCACAGGTCAGAAGCCTGTAGTTACAAAGGCAAGAAAGTCCGTTGCTAACTTCAAGATCAGAGAAGGTATGAACCTTGGTGTAAAGGTAACACTTCGTGGCGAAAAGATGTATGAATTCATCGATAAGCTTTTCAACATTGCTCTTCCCAGAGTTAGAGACTTCAGAGGCATTAACCCCAATGCTTTTGATGGAAGAGGCAACTACTCCTTAGGTATTAAGGAACAGCTTATTTTCCCTGAAATCGATTACGATAAGATCGATAAGATCAGAGGTATGGACATCATTTTCGTTACCACAGCTAATACAGACGAAGAGGGCAGAGAGCTCCTTAAGCTCATGGGTGCCCCCTTCACAAAGTAAGCAGGGGAGGAGAATAATTATGGCAAAGAAATCTATGGTTTTAAAGCAGCAGAAGACACCTAAGTTCGGAACACGTGCTTACAACAGATGTAAAATCTGCGGAAGACCCCACGCTTATCTCAGAAAGTATGGCGTTTGCCGTATCTGCTTCAGAGAACTTGCGTACAAGGGCGAAATCCCCGGTGTTAAGAAGGCAAGCTGGTAATATAGAGTCAGAAAAGGAGGTTATTATCTATGCAGATCACAGATCCTATCGCTGATATGCTCACAAGAATCAGAAACGCAAATTCAGCAAAGCATCAGACAGTTGATGTTCCCGTGTCCAAGATGAAGACAGCTATCGCTGACATCCTCAAGGAAGAAGGCTACATCAAGGGTTATGAAATAGTAGATGACGGAAAGCAGGGTATGATTCGCATTACTCTTAAGTACGGCGCTAACAAGGAAAAGGTTATTTCCGGTATAGAAAGAGTTTCCAAGCCCGGCCTTCGTGTATACGCAGGCGCAGCTGAACTCCCCAGAGTTCTTAAGGGTCTTGGTATCGCGATCATTTCCACATCCAAGGGTATCATGACAGATAAGAAGGCAAGAGCTCTCCACACAGGTGGCGAAGTTCTCGCATTTGTATGGTAAAATAGATTAGAGGTGAAATAAATGTCAAGAATAGGTAGAAAACCTATCGCTATCCCCGCAGGTGTAGAAGTTACAGTTGCAGAGGGTAACGTTGTTACAGTAAAGGGCCCCAAGGGTACACTTACTCAGACAATGCACGGCGATATGATAATTAAAGTAGAAGCTGCAGAAGTTATCGTTGAACGTCCTTCTGAACAGAAGCTTCACAAGTCCCTCCATGGTCTTACAAGAACACTCGTTGCTAACATGGTAACAGGTGTATCCGTAGGCTTCACAAAGGAACTTGAAATCAACGGTGTAGGTTACCGTGCTCAGAAGCAGGGCAACAAGCTCGTTCTCGGTCTTGGTTACTCTCATCCCGTTGAAATGGAAGATATTCCCGGATTGACAGTAGAAGTTCCCGCACCCAACAAGATTATTGTTTCCGGTGCTGATAAGCAGGCTGTAGGTCAGCTTGCAGCGAAGATTCGCGAAAAGAGACCGCCGGAACCCTATAAGGGCAAGGGTATTAAGTATGTTGACGAACGTATCATCCGCAAGGAAGGTAAAGTCGGCAAGTCCAAGAAGTAAGAGAGGAGACAGACGTTATGATAAGCAAGCCTAACAGCAATAAGGCAAGACTTAAGAGACATGCAAGAATCCGTAACAAGATCAGCGGCACAGCTACTTGCCCCCGTCTTTGCGTATTCCGTTCTCTTAACAATATTTATGCACAGGTTATCGATGATGTTAACGGTGTAACACTTGTTTCCGCTTCCAGCCTTGAACTTAAGGAAACATACGGCGGAAACAAAGAAGCTGCAAAAGAAGTTGGTAAGATGGTTGCAGCTAAGGCAATTGAAAAAGGTATTAAAGCGGTTGTATTTGACCGTAGCGGTTATCTCTATCACGGCAGAGTTGCAGAACTTGCAGCAGGTGCTCGTGAAGGCGGATTAGAATTCTAAGGTGAGGAGGTAGAGAAGTATGAATCAGCGTATAGATGCATCCACATTGGATCTTAAAGAAAAATTAGTGTATGTTAACCGTGTTTCTAAGACTGTTAAGGGTGGTAGAACAATGCGTTTCTCCGCACTCATCGTTGTAGGTGACGGTAACGGTCACGTAGGTTGCGGTATCGGTAAGGCTGCAGAAATTCCGGACGCTATCAGAAAGGGTATCGAAGCAGCAAAGAAGAACTTGATTACAGTTCCGCTCCTTAATACTACTATCCCTCACGAAGTTATTGGTGAGTTTGGTGCAGGTCGCGTTCTCATTAAGCCCGCAGCAGAAGGTACCGGTGTTATCGCAGGTGGCGGTGTAAGAGCCGTACTCGAGCTTGCAGGTATCCAGAACGTAAGAACAAAGTGCCTCCGCAGCAATAACCCCACAAACGTGGTTAAGGCAACAATCGAAGGTCTTGCTTCCTTGAAGAGCGCTGAAGAAGTTGCTCGTCTCCGCGGCAAGGACGTTAACGAACTGTAAGGAGGAGTAATACAATGGCTAAACTTAGAATTACTCTCGTAAAGAGTACAGCAGGCAGAAAAGCTAATCAGATTGCAACAGTTAAAGCTCTCGGCCTTAAGAAAATAAGAGACGTGGTTGAACAGAACGATACACCTCAGATCAGAGGTATGATCAACACTGTTAGCCATTTGATTAAGTACGAAGAAATCTAACTTTAAGGAGGTGCACTGCAATGAAATTATATGAACTTACACCCGCTCCCGGCTCCAAGAAGGAAGCCTTCAGAAAAGGCCGTGGCCATGGTAGCGGTAACGGTAAGACAGCAGGCAGAGGTCACAAGGGTCAGAACGCTCGCTCCGGCGGTGGCGTACGTCCCGGCTTCGAAGGCGGTCAGATGCCCTTATATCGTCGTCTTCCCAAGCGTGGCTTTACAAATAAATTTGCTAAGGATTATGTAGCTATCAACGTATCCGCACTTGAAAAGTTTGAAAACGGTGCAGTTGTTGACGCTATGGCTCTTAAGGAGGCTGGCGTTATCAGCAAGGTTCTTGACGGTGTAGTAATCATGGGCAGAGGTGAAATCACAAAGAGCCTCACAGTAAAAGCAGTTCGCTTTACTGAAAGCGCAAAGGAAAAGATTGAAAAAGCAGGCGGAAAGGCTGAGGTGATCTAACATGCTTCAGACATTAAGAAACGCATGGAAGATCCCGGATTTGAGAAAGAAAATCCTTTTCACAGTGCTCTTGATCGTAGTTTTCCGTTTGGGAAGCTTCATCCCCGTTCCGTGGATTAACGCTGAGTTTGTTGAAGCTTGGCTTAACGCAGGTAACGGCAGCACACTTTTCAATCTTATGAACTCTTTCTCCGGTGGATCTTTGGCAAATGCAACAATCTTTGCAATGTCCATTTCTCCCTATATCAACAGCTCCATTATTATGCAGCTTTTGACTGTTGCTATTCCTGCTCTTGAAAGAATGGCAAAAGAAGGCGCAGAAGGCAGAAAGAAGATTACAAAAATCACAAGATACGTTACAGTAGTTCTTGGTGCAGTACAGGCTTTAGGTCTTTACTTCACACTTAAGAGCCAGGGTGCTATCGTGCTTGACGGTTCCATGCCCGAAATCTTCGTGGCACTTTCCATCATCACTGCTTTTACAGCAGGTACAGCATTCCTTATGTGGCTCGGCGAACAGATCACAGGCAGAGGCATCGGCAACGGTATCTCCATGATCATCTTCGCAGGTATCGTAGCAAGCATCCCCAACATGATGTATTCCGCAACACAGGCTCTTTCAGCTTGGTACGGTTGGGTACTTCTCGCTGTTTACGTACTTCTTTCCATTGTATTCGTTGTTATGATCAACGATGCTGAAAGAAAGATTCCCGTACAGTATGCAAAGAGAGTTGTAGGTAACAAGATGTATGGCGGTCAGTCCTCCAACATTCCTTTGAAGGTTACTCAGGGCGGCGTAATTCCGATTATCTTCGCAATGAGCATCATTTCCTTCCCTGCAACACTTGCTCAGCTTTTTGCAGCAGGTAACACAAGCCACTGGCTTTACAAGGTTGCAGAATTCATGACAGGCGGTTGGTTCTACCCCGTATTCCTGTTCGTTCTCATCATCGCGTTCACATATTTCTATTCTTCGATTACTTTTAATCCCATTGAAATTGCGAACAACATCAAGCAGAACGGCGGTACAATTATGGGTATCCGTCCCGGCAAGCCCACAAGCGATTATATCACAAAGGTTCTTTCCAAGATTACTCTTATCGGTGCGGTAGCACTTGCAATTATCGCAGTACTCCCCATCATCGTAACTCTTATTACAAAGGCTCCCATCGCTTCTCTCGCTCTCACAGGTACATCTCTTCTTATCGTTGTAGGTGTTGCTCTTGAGACAGTTAAGCAGATCGAAGCTCAGATGGTAATGAGACACTATAAGGGATTTCTTGAATAAACCAGGGCTTTAAAGGGGAGATATTTATGAAGTTGGTATTATTAGGCGCTCCCGGTTCCGGCAAGGGCACACAGGCAGAAAAGCTCTCCGCTCTTCTCGGAATTCCGACAATTTCAACAGGCGCAATTATCAGAGAGCATATCAATGGCAAAACAGAGCTCGGTCTTAAGGCTGCCGGCTATATTGCAGAAGGTCAGCTTGTCCCCGATGAGTTAATCATTGATATTGTTATAAATCGTCTTAACCAGGACGATTGCAAGGATGGCTATATCCTTGACGGTTTCCCCCGCACAATTCCGCAGGCAGAAGCCGCTGAAAGATTAGGTCTTAACATTGACAAAGTTCTGGACATTTTTGTTCCCGACGAAGCAATCGTTGACCGTCTTTCCGGCAGACGTGAATGCAGAATTTGCAGAACTCCCTTCCACACAATTTACAACGCACCTTCCATTCCCGGTGTGTGTGACAAGTGTGGCGGTGAATTGATTCGCCGTGCAGACGACGAGCCGGAAACCATTAAAAAGAGACTTGCGGTATATCATGCCGAAACAGAGCCTCTTGAGGACTTCTACAGAGAACGCGGTATCCTCACTGTTGTTGAAGGCAGAAAGAAAATTGAAGATACAACACGTGACGTGCGTGAAGCGCTCGGTCTGTAATTAAATCGAGGTATCGATATGATAGTTCTCAAAACAAGAAAAGATTTAGAAGCTATGGCTAAAAGCGGCTTGATAGTTGCTAAGGCCTTAGAAGCTGCCGAAGAGGCAGTTAAACCCGGAATGACAACACTTGAGCTCAACAACATTGTTGAGAAGGTGATTATAGGTGAAGGTGCAAAGCCCTCCTTTAAGGGCTACAGAGGCTTTCCTGCCTGCTGCTGCATCTCTCCTAACAGCGTTGTTGTTCACGGAATTCCCTCAAAGGACATTGTCCTTACAGAGGGTGACATCGTAAGCATTGACGTGGGCGCCTTCTTCGGAGGCTTCCACGGTGACGCTGCGAGAACGCTTGCCGTTGGCAAGATTTCAGACGAAGCCAAAAGGCTTATCGACACAACACGAGAGTGCTTCTTTGAAGGCATGAAAATGGCAGTAGACGGTAACCGTGTAGGTGACATCGGTTCTGCTGTGCAAGCTCATGCGGAAAAGATGGGCTACTCGGTTGTACGAGAGCTTGTCGGTCACGGCGTGGGGCGCGAGCTTCACGAGTCTCCCGATATTCCGAACTTCGGCATAGCGGGTAAAGGTGTGAGACTGACTAAAGGCATGGTAATCGCAATTGAGCCGATGATAAACATGGGCACGAAGGACGTTTCCTTCTCCAAAAAGGACGGTTGGACCGTAACCACTAAGGATGGAAAGCTTTCGGCGCATTATGAAAACACGGTTGCTATTACGGAGAACGGGCCGAAAATACTGACCCTGAGGTAATGCATATGAAGATTTCAGATGTTGTTATTTCAAAAAAGGGTAAGTATGACGGCGAGATGTTCTTTGTAACAGCCGTAAATGACGGCTTTGCTCTTTTGGCAGACGGTAAAAGACGCAGAATAACCAATCCCAAGAAAAAGAACATTCTTCATCTTGAGGAAACGGGGGTTTCGTCGGAGGCTGTCAGAGAAAAGATTGAAAACGGTTCAAACACCGTTGACGCTCTTATGAGAGCAGAATTAAAGAGATTGAAATTCATGTTAAAGTCTAAAGTTTCAGATTAGGAGGTAATTTCCGTGGCTAAAGAAGATGTTCTTGAAATGGAAGGTACCGTTATAGAAGCTCTCCCGAACGCAATGTTCCAGATTGAACTTAGTAACGGTCATCAGATACTCGGACACATTTCCGGTAAGCTCAGAATGAATTTTATCAGAATTCTCCCCGGAGACAAGGTAAAGGTTGAACTTTCTCCCTATGACCTTACTCGCGGCAGAATTACATGGCGTGCGAAATAAGCACAAAAGGTAAATATCAGTATTTAAAACATTTGAGGAGGAATTCACTATGAAGATTAGACCCTCAGTTAAACCGATTTGCGAAAAGTGCAAGATTATCAAGAGAAAAGGTAAAATCATGGTAATCTGTGAAAATCCCAAGCACAAGCAGAAGCAGGGCTGATTAATTTTTACGGCGCGGCTGAACACAGAAATTGTGTTGTCGGGAAATTTATCCCTCATTTTTGCGGTATAATTGTAAGCTGATCAAAATTTTCGGTGTCGGATCCGATAGAAAGTCGGGTCAACAATCATATTATGAAAGGATGAGAAAACTATGGCAAGAATAGCCGGTGTGGATTTGCCCCGTGAAAAGCGTGTTGAGATTGGTCTCACATACGTATACGGTATCGGCAGAACCAGCGCAACAAAGATCCTTGAAGCTACAGGTATCAATCCTGATACAAGAGTAAAGGACCTTACAGAAGACGAAGTAGCAAAGCTCAGAGACGTTATTGATAACAACTATACAGTTGAAGGTGACTTACGTCGCGAAGTAGCTCTTAACATCAAGAGACTTATCGAAGTAGGTTGCTACCGTGGCGTACGCCACAGAAAGGGCCTCCCCGTTAGAGGTCAGAACACAAAGAACAACGCCCGCACAAGAAAGGGCCCCAAGCGTACAATCGCTAATAAGAAGAAGTAAGGAGGAGAGCATAAATGGCTAAAGCAGTTAAAAAGACAGCCGTTCGTAAAAGACGTGAACGTAAGAATATCGAACGTGGTGCAGCACATATCAGAAGCACTTTCAACAACACTATCGTAACAATTACAGACGTTAACGGTAATGCTCTTTCCTGGGCATCCGCTGGCGGACTTGGTTTCAGAGGCTCCAGAAAGAGCACTCCCTTCGCTGCTCAGATGGCAGCTGAAACAGCAGCAAAGGCTGCTATGGAACATGGCTTAAAGACAGTTGAAGTTTATGTTAAGGGCCCCGGTGCAGGTCGTGAAGCTGCAATTCGTGCACTTCAGGCAGCAGGTCTTGATGTAAGCCTCATTAAGGACGTAACTCCCATTCCTCACAATGGTTGCCGTCCCCCCAAGAGAAGAAGAGTTTGATTTAGAAGGAGGTTTACTGATATGGCTAAGAACATGCAGCCCATTTTAAAGCGTTGCAGAACATTGGGTATTGAACCCAGCGTTATGGGCGTTGATAAGAAGAGCAACCGTAATCCCGGTGGCAATCAGAGAAAGAAGAAGAGCGAATACGCTATTCAGCTTAACGAAAAGCAGAAGGCAAAGTTCATCTATGGTGTACTTGAAAAGCCCTTCAGAAAGTATTTCGAAATGGCTAACAAGAAGGAAGGCATCACTGGTGAAAACCTTCTTTCTATCCTCGAAAGCAGACTTGACAACGTAATCTTCAGACTTGGTCTTGCCGACACTCGTCGTCAGGCTCGTCAGATTGTTACACACGGTCACGTGCTTGTAAACGGCAAGCGTGTTGACATTCCCTCCTATCTTGTATCTGTAGGCGAAGTTGTTTCCCTTAAGGAAAGCACCTGTGCAGCAGACTGGATGAAGGAAATCGTTGAACGTAATTCTTCCAGAACTGTTCCTTCCTGGATCAGCGCTGACAAGAATACTCTTTCCGGTACAATTGCAGCTCACGCTAAGAGAGACGATATCGACTACGAAATCAACGAAACACTTATCGTCGAACTTTACTCCAAGTAATAGTTGGGTCAAGGGCAGGGTATATCGCATTATTCGCCTAGACCTATCCCGACACTATGTAACAAAAAAATATATAGGAGGGTGTATTAGTTGAACGATTTAAGATTTGAAAAACCCCGTATTGAGAAAGTAGAGCAGTCCGAGGACCTCTCTTACGGAAAATATACCGTTGCTCCGCTCCAGCGTGGTTACGGTACAACCCTCGGAAACTCTCTCAGACGCATGATGCTCTCCAGCTTAGAGGGCGCAGCTGTTACATCCATTAAGATTGATGGCGTTCAGCATGAGTTTTCCACAATTCCCGGTGTTAAGGAAGATGTTTCTGAAATCGTGCTTAACATTAAGCAGATTATCATCAAGCTTCATTCCGATGGCCCCAAGACTGTTCGCATTGAAGCAAACGGTGCTATGGAGCTCACAGCCGGTGATATTATCCGCGATGCTGATGTTGAAATCCTTAATCCCGAATTACACCTTGCAACTCTCAACGAGGATGCGAAGATGTACATGGAACTTACAATAGGCAAGGGCAGAGGCTATGTTTCTGCTGAAAAGAATAAGGCTATGGCTCAGCCTCTTATCGGTCTTATTCCTGTTGATTCCATCTACACTCCCGTTCCCAAGGTGAACTACACTGTTGAAAACACACGTGTAGGTCAGGATGTTGATTTTGACAAACTCACAGTCGAGGTTTGGACAAATGGTACAAAGACTGCAGACGAGGCAATCAGCCTTGCTGCTAAGATCATAAACGATCACATGATGCTCTTCATTCAGCTTACAGACGAAGCTATGAATGTTGAGACAATGGTTGAAAAGGAAGAAACCAAGAAGGAAAAAGTATTTGAAATGACTATCGAAGAACTTGACCTTTCTGTTCGTTCTTACAACTGCTTGAAGAGAGCAGGCATCAACACTGTTGAAGACCTTACTCTCAAGAAGGAAGAAGAAATGATGAAGGTTAGAAACCTTGGCAGAAAGAGTCTTGATGAAGTATTCAATAAGCTTCAGGCACTTGGTCTTTCCTTCGCTCCCAGTGAGGACTGATTAAAGAAGGAGGTACAACACAATGGGTACAAGAAAATTAGGCCGTCCTACAGACCAGAGAATGGCTATGCTTCGTAACATGGTTACATCTTTGCTCGAAAACGGTAAGATCGAAACTACAGTTACACGTGCTAAGGAAGTTAGAAGCCTTGCAGAAAAGATGATCACTCTCGGCAAGACAAACACACTTCATTCCCGTCGTCAGGCTCTTGCATTTATCACAAAGGAGTCTGTTGTAACAAAGGTTTTTGAAGAAATCGCTCCTAAGTATGCAGATCGTAACGGTGGTTACACAAGAATTATCAAGACAGGCGTTCGCCGTGGTGACAACGCTCCCACAGCTATCATCGCTTTGGTTGACTAATTTAAATAAAGAGGATGCTACATTGCAGCATCCTCTTTGATTTTTATTTGGATTGCAGTCCCTGATAATTTGCGACAAAAAATGAGATTGCATTTACAAGTAATCTTTGGTATAATACAAACATGCGCTTGTAGCTCAGTGGATAGAGCACCGGCCTCCGACGCCGGGTTGTCGTAGGTTCGATTCCTATCAAGCGCGCCAACAAAGAAGCAAGTCAAAAGACTTGCTTTTTTGTATTTGTGTCATTACGGACAAACTCCGTGACATGTGAGATTGACAAAAACCTGTATTATTGCTATAATAAAAATGATATATATCTTTTTTAGGATGTGAAATGATGAAGAAATTTGTTTCTCTTTTTATAATTGTTGCACTGTTGCTTTTTGCTTTGACAGGCTGCGGCAACAGTGAAGAAACCCGGCGCCTTGAAGAAATCAGCGCGGAAATGATGAAGCTCAATTCTGAAAGAGCAGACCTCGAGCGTGACATCGAGGATGCCTGGGAAGAGTATGACAGCACCTTAAGTGGCGGCGATTGCTGCTTTGTGCTGTTTTTCGACAACATGACACAAAATCTTATGACAAAGGTTTTCCCGCTTGTAAGTGGGTACGGATATAAGGGCACTGTTGTAATGAAGGACTATCAGTTCCCCGGTGGAGAAGGCTGTATAACAAAGAAAGACTATGAAACTCTCAAAGCAGCAGGCTGGGACTTTGCCATAGGCACCGGCAGTGTTGATTTGAAGAGTGATAACAGTGTGGAAAACCTGAGAGCTTATCTTGAGGACTATAAGACCCTGCTTTCTGAGGAAGGCTTTGAATTTCCGTCTGTGTTTGCCTTTTCTAAAAACCAGTACGATGAAAAATATACGGACCTGATGCTGGAGTTCGGTTTTAAGGTTGTTCGTTATGAGGGCGGCTCTCTCGGTAAGTTTTCCTACAGCATAGGCAGAAACGGAATTTATCTCTTATCCAGTGATGTAATATGTGCCGACAAAACAACTATGAAAGCAGACATGCAGAGCGCATATAAGGAAAAGGCAGCTTATGCAGCCTATGTAAGATATATTGGGGATGTTGTTGCCGACGCTGACAACGACCTTGATTGCACGACAGTTAAATACAACCTGATGCTCGATTTCCTCGAGGATGACTGCGAAGAAGCCAAAGTTTTTACAGCTACAGAGCTTTATGAGTATAAGGCAAACACACTTGCAGGCAGTGCCAACTTTATGGACGAGTTCAACGAAAAAATTGCTGCCATGGAAAAACGCCTGGCAGAGGTTAACGCCGGGATTGAAGAATTACGTAAATCTATAACTACAACATCAGAATAATAAAAAAGCCTTGAAAGCTAAGCTTCAAGGCTTTTAATTTTTTCGCACGCCACACGGGCTGCATCGGTTGAAATATTGCATTTTAAGCTGTAGAGCGGAACGGCAGAAAAAAGCCTGTCTGCAAAGTCAAGCACATTCAGAATTCCCTCGCGGCTTTTTGGCAGATATACCTGCTTTAATAAAAACTCGTTAAATTTTTCGGGGTTTATTGTTTCAATGGAATTTTCTTCTCCGCGTGAAAGAAGAACAATGGCTTTAAGCGGAGCCTTTGTATTCACGTTGTAATGCTCCTTACCGCACCAGGGAGTTCCGTATGCGATAAACTCACCGTTTTCATAGCGTATAAGGGGCTTGTCGCCGTTAATAACCCGCACCTTGTCTCCATAAAGCTCTTTCCACTGGCGGATATGGGTGGTTTTGCCTGTACCCGACGGAGCGGTAAACATATATGCACAAGACTCAAATTCAATAACTGCTCCGTGCATAAGTATTCCGCCGTGTGCAACTATGTAGTCGCATATCATGCGGTAAATCTCAAGAAATTCCACATAATGAATGGGATAGTTTGGGGCAAGCTTTGCCTTGCGTTTGTTTAAAACCTCGGGAGCTACTTCTATATAGCAATCAGGCTCTTCGGCAGTGATATATTCACTGACAAATTGCTCGCAATAGGAATAGCGGTTGGCGATTTCAAAAACAAAATCCGCAACTTTTATTCTCAACTAAACCACCATTCCTTTGAAAAGAACAGTGCAAGCAAGCTGAATTCGCCGTCATCTTCGTTATTGTCGGGAGTTTCTTCTTCTGTGGTGCCGCCTGCTTCCTCTTCGGGCTCTGTTGCAGGAATTTCATCAGTTTCTGTTTCTGTTTCAGTTTCTGTTTCTGTCTCAGTCTCCGTCTCAGTCTCTGTCTCTGTTTCTGTTTCTGTTTCTGTCTCCGTCTCAGTTTCTGTCTCCGTCTCAGTTTCTGTTTCTGTCTCCGTCTCTGTTTCTGTCTCAGTCTCAGTCTCTGCTTCAGTCTCTGTTTCAGTTTCTGTTTCTGTCTCTGTTTCTGTCTCTGTTTCAGTTTCTGTTTCTGTTTCTGTTTCTGTCTCAGTTTCGGTTTCCGTTTCAGTTTCAGTTTCTGTCTCAGTTTCCGTCTCGGGCTCGTAATCGGGGTCATCGTCGTCGTTTATATTGAAATCGTCGTCTTCAGCGTCCCAACCGCCGTCAGAGCCGCTGTCGGAGTCGTCATTATCATCGTTATCATTGCCGCCGGAGGATCCCGGAGGTGTCCAGCCATCGTTGAAGGGGTCATCGATAACGTTGTCCTTATCGTTGTCGATAGGTCCGTCATATTCGCCGTAAGTGGGCTCAGGGGTTTCGGGCTCTGTGGGAGCTTCTGTGGGAGCCTGTGTTCCCTCCTCGTTGTCATCGGGCTCTGTGGGAGCTTCTGTAGGAGCTTGTGTTTCCTCCTCGTCATCGTCATCATCATTTCCGCCTGAAGGACGGTTGGAGGATGAGCCGCCTGAGGGACGATTGGAGGACGAGCTACCTGTTATTTTGCCGCTTGCCCAGTCAGACTGAGAGTCATCGGTGTAAACAGCCTTTACTACATAGCTGGAGCCATCGGCGCGGATACCCAGTGCAACCTGCATATCCTCCTGAGCCTTTTTGGCACGAAGGTCGGAAAACTCAGTATTAGCTTCTGTTGCTTCTTCCGATGCCGGCTGTGTGGGCACTTCGGTAGGTGTCTGCATATTTGCCTGATAGCCGTCGGGCGCCTGGAAATAAATTTCCCACACAAAATCGGCTCTTGTACACGAGCTGTTGTCAAGAGTGGGCGAGGGCACCTTGTTGAATAAAGTAGCAATCATGGAATAGGCGGCACTTTTGGGCACGTAGCTCTCTGCGTTAATTACACCGTGCGCATCAGGCTTTATATAGCCTAAGGTATACGCCTTTGCAACGGTGGTGTAATACCACTTGTCCTTTGATACGCCAAAGGCCGTAACATCTGTTTCTTCGCAGTTAAAGGGTTTAACGCGCGAAATAATAGTCAAAGCTTCGGCATATGTAATCAAGCTGTCAGGATTAAGCTTTGTGCCGTCACCCGCAATAAGCTTTTTGTTGAGTGCATATTCAAATGCTTTGAAATATTTGCTGTCTTCCTTGGGCATATCAGCAAAGCCTGCGGCAAAAGCGGACAGAGCAGATACAAGCACAAAGAATGCTGTAAGCAGTGCAATTCTCCTTTTCATAGTTTTCACCTCATTAATATATTTGAAAAATTATCTACATAGTTACTCATTTATATAATACCATATAAAAAGAGAGATTTCAACAGTAAAATGCTGAAAAAAGCCCTGCTTGACAAGAAAATTGCCCTTTTGTATAATAATATTAAGGAGATGTAGATATGAAAACAATTGCAAAAAAATTCCCGATACTTTCATCGGCAATTATATCGGTGGTGTTTTTAGCCCTGACACGGCTTGTGGGCAATCTCTGGATATTCGGAAACTCGGTTGTGGCTCTTTTTGCGTATGAGGCAGTACATATTCTGATACCTTTTTTATTTGTGCTCACCTTTTCCGATTTGGAAGTTTACAAAAAGGGCTCAATGCTGAAAACCTTTGGCGCAGGCGGCTACATGCTACTAAGTCAGCTGTTTCTCTTTCTTGTTATGCTTGCAGAAGCCTTTTTTTCCACCGAAACCGTATGGCGAACACCTGTGGGAATAGCTTTTGGCGCCGTTACCCTTTTCGGGATAGGCTTTCGTGAGGAGAGCATATTCCGCGGCATTGTTGTAAATAATATTGCAAAAAAATATATAAGTGACAAAAAGGGTGTTTATATCACCACTATAGCCTCGGGGGTTATGTTCGGACTGGTGCATCTTGTAAATCTTTGGCTGGATATAGACCCTTTCAGTGTTGTAATACAGTCAATTGTGGCAATGGGTGCAGGCTTTTACTTTGCGGCGGTGTATCTTCGCGGCGGAAGCCTGTGGGCACTTATCATCATGCACACCCTTGCCGATGCGGCAAGCCTTTTCGGTGCAAGCTTTACAATGAATAACGGCACAGCGGCAGATGCAATAGGTGAGATAACCCTGCTTAACCTTACCCCGTTTTTCGTTTTGTCTCTGCTTACACTTTTCCTTCTGAGAAAGGAAAAATGCGACGGAATAGTTGCAAGATTTAAAAGCCCCGAGTAAATTACTCGAGGCTTTTTGTGTGGTTTTCATTATATTTTTTCAAAACATTTTTTGTGACGAGTGCAGTAAGGGGTCCTAAAATCATACCAAAAATACCTATCAGTCTGTAACCGATATACATCGAGAGAAGTGTTAAGAGCGGATGAATGCCAATCTGCGTTGACAGAATTTTCGGCTCTAAGAACTGGCGCACAACAAGGCAGATTGCATAAAGTGCCAGCAGTGAAAGCGCCATGGGCAGATTTCCTGTTACAAGGTGGTAAATTGCCCAGGGGATGAGCACCGTGCCTGTACCGAAAACGGGAATGGCATCGATCAAGGCTATAATAAGCGCAAACAGGAAGCTGTAGTTTACCTTAAGAATTGACAGCGCTATAAAAACCTCGGCAAAGGTTATGCTCATAAGAATACACTGCGCCTTTATATAGGCAAATACCGCCTCGGAAAGATATGCTTTGATTTCCCTCAGCTTACCTGAGATATTTTCGCCCAGCACCGACGCAATGTTTGCCTTTACTATTTTCTTGTCACGGATAAGGAAATAGGACGCCAAAATTGAAAATACAAAGGCAATAAGTATTCCGGGAACATGCTTTACGCCGTTTATCGTGGCACTTGAAATTGCCTCCACAATTGAAGAAGAAAGAGCTGAAAGTGAATCCTTAAGGCTGTTAAGCACGCTGGGTGCATCGAAATTTTGGATAATGTCGGGTAAAAGTGCAAAAATATCTACAGCGGCAATTCTTAAGCTCGACAGCGCGCCTTCAATTGATATTACAAGCTCCGGCAGGTGCACGGAAAAGTCGTAAAGCTCGCCTATAAGCTTGCTGACAATAAGTGCAGAAACCCCGAACAGTGCCGCCGCAACAAACAAAATTGATACTATGGCGCTCAATGCCCTCGGCAGCTTTATTTTTTCGAAAACCAAAGTAAGCGGCGATGCAATAAGAGAAATGACGTATGCAATAACAAAGGGCAGAAGCAGACTTAAAATTTTGGGAATACATATAAACAGAAGTATTGCCGCACCCAGAAGAATTGCGGATATAAGAATTTTTTTGGCAATACTTTCTGCCTTGAGCCATTTTTTGCTCATGAAGAACACCTCCTGACAAATAGATAGTATATCAAAAGGATAAAAAAGTAAATGAAAAGTATAAAAAGTTTACAAAAAAGATAAAATACCCATATAAGAATTTCTTAAGGAGAATTAACGTGAGAGAGAGATTTAAAACATCGGGTATACTTATGGGGGCAGTGGGACTGCTGCTGATTTTGGCTCTCATATGGGGCATAAACCGTGACATGGAGCTTGAAAAAGCAAAGCGGGAAATTAAAATGGACTACCAACGGTGCTTTACCGAGGTAGTGCAGTATGTTGACGATTTGCAGCTCGGACTTGAAAAAAGCAAGTTTGTAAACGACCCCGGGCAGATGATGCGGCTGTCGGGCGAAATATACCGCCAGGCGTCAATGGCATCCTCAAACCTTGCCATGCTGCCTCTGCAGACAGAGCCCTTGGAGCATCTTGGTGAGTTTCTCAATCAGGTGGGAAACTACGCCTACATGCTTTCCTTTAAAATGCTTGAAGGTGAGGGCGTTTCCGAGGAGGAATATCAGAATCTTGCCTCTTTGGAAAAATATGCCCGGACAGTTGCCGAAAGCCTCGATGCTGACCTGGAAGCGCTGTATAACGGCGAGCTTGACATAAGCCGTAGTGCACAGGGTGCCGCCCCCAGCGGGATTGATAAGGCGCTTGGAGAATTGGAAACAGGGCTTCATGATTACCCCGCCCTTATTTATGACGGACCCTTCTCATCGCACCTGACCGACAGGAAGCCTTTGTTCCTGGAGGGCATGGGAGAGGTCGACATAGATGCGGCACTGGAAAAGGTTAAGGAAATTACCGGACGTAGCGATTTTCTCTACTCCGAGGAAGCAGGTAATTTGCCCGCATATTATTTTTACGACGAAAACGGTCAGGACAGCGTTGTTATAACAAAGCAGGGTGGGTATCTTCTTTCTTACCTGAACGATCGTGATGTTGCACAGGCAAAACACACAATGAGCGATGCCCTTCTTGCTGCAACTGCTTTTCTGGAAAAGCAGGGCTTCAAGAACATGAAGGAAAGCTACTACGAGATAGTGTCTGACGTGGCTGTTATCAACTTTGCTACGGTGCAAAACGGTTACACCCTTTATCCCGACCTTGTAAAGGTGAAGGTTGCTCTTGATACCTGCTCCGTGGTGGGCTGTGAAACACGTGGCTATCTTATGCATCACACCAAAAGGGACATTCCCCACATTAAAATAAGTGAAGAGATGGCTAAAAGCAAGGTGAACAGCCATGTTGAAATTGTTTCAAGCTCTCTCGCAGTCATTCCCTCCGACGGCGGCAGTGAGCATTTCTGTTGGCAGCTTGAAGGCAAAATTGAGGACAGACGGTGCCTTATTTATGTGAATACACAAACCGGTGCCGAGGAAAGGCTGTTTATTTTAATTGAGTCAGAAACGGGAACTCTTGCAGTATAGGTCATGTTTCTTTTTCAAGAAACACGACGCGAGATAAATTCATGAAATGAATTTGCGATATTTTTCTTCGAAAAGTGATATTCCCTTCGGGAGCGATATGCCTGCGGGCGTGAAAAATGGTATAAACTAAAAAGGGAAGCATCTGCTTCCCTTTTTAGTTTATTATCGGTGAAAAGCTTGAATCCACTGTCACATGTACACTGTAGGCGGAATCTATCATTCTTATTGCAATGTCAAATGCCGTAACCATGGCATCGTCAGAGAGAGTACAGCCCGAGGGCTTTACGCAATCAAAGCGCACCTCGCTATCCGTTACGCTCAAATCGTGAATAGTACAGTCGGGATGGATTTTTCTTGCAATGGAGGCGATGGTCTGCCTCAGTGCCATGTCCTCGCTCCCGATGGGGTCCATATGAATTATCATATTTATGTTATCATTTTTTAGAAAATCGCCTTCAATGCTGTCCACAATGCTGTGGCTCTCCATTGCACCAAGCTCTGCCGACATTTCCACATGCACACTCGCAAAGCGCTTGTGAGGCCCGTAATCGTGCAGGATGAGGTCATGGGCACCTAAAACCGAGGGGTAGGACAAAATTTTTGTGTGAATATAGTCCACCAGATGCTTGTCGGGTGCTTCACCCAGAAGGGGGCTCAAGGTGCTTTTTGTGAGCATAATGCCTCCCATGCAGATAAACAGTGCAACAAAAAGCGATATATAGCCGTCAACAGGCACGCGTGTAATATAGGTTGTTATATAGCCTGCAATGACACCTGTTGTAACCAAGGCATCATTCCTTGAATCGGCAGCGGCGGCAATCAGTGCCTTAGAGTTGATTTTTTTGCCCGCGGCATAATTGGTTATTGCCATCGCAATTTTTATAATTATCGTAAGAATAAGAATGACAAATACCATGGGTGAGAGGGTAAGCTGTGTAGGAGAGAGAATTTCACTCACCGAGCTTTTTATAAGCTCAAAGCCAATAAACAATGTAATCATGGCAACAACCAATGCGGAAAGATACTCTGCACGTGCGTGCCCGTAGGGGTGCTCGCTGTCAGCCCTTTTTTCGGAAAGGCGGAAGCCTATGAGGCTGACAACACTCGCCGATGCATCGGTAAGGTTGTTGAGCGCATCTGTAACTGCGGACAAGCTGCCCGAAACAATGCTTACGGAAAGCTTTAAAACAAAAAGCAGTAAATTTGCGCCTATGCCCAGCAAGGAGTATTTTTTGCCGATTTTTAAACGTTGTGTTTCGTTCATATTCATAAAATCACCTGAAAATATTATATGCCAAATGAAGTATAAAAGCAACAAAAAAGCGTAATTGAAGTAAACGCAGAGTGGCGGGGATGAATGAATTTAGATGCAGAATTGACAAACTGAACCCGAAGGCGTACGTGTGTACGTTGAGAGGTGAGGTTTGCCGATAGTTCGAAGGCATAAAATAATAGAGAAACGCAGTTTTGCGTTTCTCTACATCAGTTAATAAAAAGTTGAAATTAAAATTGTTGTCGATATGAAACCTGTTGCCTTCGAATGGTCTGCGCTAAAGGCAACATTCGCGCCTTATCTTACCTTTTCTTTAAATACCTTACCTGCTTTAAAGGTCGGGATTTTGGAATCGGGAACAGTTACTTCCACATTTGTGCCGGGAACCTTGCAGATTCTGCCTGCACGAGTTTTAACCTCAAATGTACCGAAACCAACAAGCTGCACCTTTTCACCGCTGTTAACAGTGTCAACAATTGTGTCAAGGAATGCGTTGAAGATTTCTTCTGTCTCTTTTTTTGACAGTCCCTTTGCCTGAGCGACCTTAGCAATAAGTGTTGCTTTATTCATAAAACTACTCCTCCATGCAAATGTTATGCTTTCTTGAGTATAATTGTACCAAAAAAAGTGTATTTACACAAGATGTTTTTGAAAAAATTTGATAATTTTTGAAGAACTAAGGAATATTTGGTCGCATTTTTGAAGGGCTAAAACCCAGTAATATCGGGTTTTAGCGGTTACTATATTCAATTTTATGACCTGAAAAAATTTGATTTATTTCGTCAAATTTGATGAAACCCGTGATGAAAACTGCAGGAATATATACCAGAGCGGCTGCAATTATCGACACAAGCGTGGAAAAGTGAAGCGATACCGCATAAGCTGCAGAAAAACAAAGTGCACCGCACACAAGAGGCTTTAATGCGTGTGGAATGAAGCTGAGCCTTACGGGAGTAAGCCTTCTCAAGGAAATGAGAAGAAGCAAAAGAAATACAAGGTAGGACACCACCGTTGAAACAGCGGCACCGTTAACGCCCCATAAATGGATGAATACAAGGTTGAGGACTGCCTTGGCAGCTACTGCAATCGTTGCGGCTGTAACCGTGCAGCTGACCTTGCCTGCCCCTTGAAGGATACAGGCAATTACCTCACCGGTAGAAAGGAATACTGCCGAAAGGGCTATGAAAACCAGCGTCATATAGTTGGAGCTGTTGTCGAACAAAAAGTAGAGTATGCCCTTGGGAATTGCCATGAAGCCCGCCGCGCAGGGCATTGAAATAGCAAGAGCAAGTCTTGTTGCCATGGATGCATCGCGGTTGATGCATTCAGTGTCACCTTTTTTTGTGTACTCTGCCACAGCCGGAAGTACACTTGCAGCCACCGCCGTGGCTATTGATACAGGTAAAGCATAAAGTGTTGCCGCACGTGAAAGACAGCCGAAGGCGTTCTGCGCAGCACTGAAGGCTGCTGCTTTAAGGGTGGGAACAACCGTGAACGTGTCTGCCATGTTGAAAATGGGGTGAAGCGAGGCTGTGATTGTGATAGGCAGAGCAATCGCAAGAAGCCTTTTCAGCTGGCTCACGGAAAACGAGTGCTTTATATGTAAATGAGCTTTTTTTGCCGCGATAATAAGAATAAGGGCAGACAGCATTGCACCAAAGGGAACACCGCTTGCAGCGCCTGCGCAGGTAGCCGAAAGCGGGGCGCTAAGCAGAAGAAACGCTCCCGAGAAGCCTGCCAGAAGCCTGCCGAAAGAGTCAGAAACCTGACTTAATGCCGATGGGGTCATGTTCATTTTGCCCTGGAAATAGCCTCGGAGTGAGGCTGTTACGCCACAGAAAATAAGCGCAGGCGAAATTACACGAAAAGCGGGAGCAGAGTCGCTGAGCCCTATAAATTGTGCAATAGGCTCTGCAAAGAAAAAGATGACAAGGGCTGCAGCTGTCAGCATTGAAACTGTAAAAAGGAGCGCTGTTGACATGACGGTGTTTTCCTCGTCATTTGTATCGGAAGCGGCTATCATCTGCGATATTGCCAGCGGAATGCCTGCTGTTGCCACCGCAAAGAAAAACATGTATACGTTATACGCCCCATTGAAAACAGCCATGCCATCTGCGTGAAGGAAGAGCCTGTCCAAGGGTATTTTGAATATTGCGGAAAAAATCTTGCCGAGACCTGTCGCCGCGGCAAGAAGAAATGCACCTGTGATAAAGGATTGTTTTTTCATGGATTTGCTCCTTAGCTGTTGCTTTTGCCCAGATATTTTTCAACGGTAGGATATGTTATGAACATATTTACAAAGGCTACAAAAGCAAAAAGAATTACGCCTACTAAAATAATCGCGTAGATAAGCCCGAAGCACAGATACGCAACCAATGCGCAGATAAGTGCGTTTATGGCAACGGATGAAAAGGTTACGGGCAATTTGCCTATGGCAAGAATGAACGAATTTTTGTAAATGTCACGGATTGACATTTTTTCGTAGGATACAAGCAGGGTGTAAATGTAGGAATGCATAAGAAGGAAAATGAGAACGATAACCACCATTAAGCCCTGAAGAAGATATGCAATAATATTTTCACCTGCGAACATTCCGTAAAAATAGAAGTTGATGCCGCAAAGGAAAAGAAGGATACTGTCAATCACAAAAACAAGTGTGCTTTTAACAAAATACTTCTTATATGTTGAAATAAAATCTGTCCAAAGCCATGAATGCGTGTCCTTTCTGTACTGACGGAGCACATATGTCATGCCGCTTGTTACAGCGCCGCCACCGAAAAGTGCATAAAGCACAATGGCAAGGCTCGTTGTGAGATATGTTATCTGCACAGCGGCTGTGCCTGTAGCATCGGCAACTATCTGCTCGGAGGTAATGAGCGTGAGTGTAAAGTAAATCATAAACCAATGTATAAGGAAGCTGGGCACGGAAAACAAAGCGTACATTGCGTTAAGTGAAATCATTTTCCACACTCTGCGGGAGAAAATGTCCCAGAAAAGGGCGAGCCCTGTTTTGGGGGGAGCATCCTTTTCAACGCCGGGACCGGGAGTTTCGTAATCAAAAAGTCTGAATTTAGGTAACCTCATAACTAATCTTGCCTTTCGTTAATTTATGTATTATAATATGTAATAACTGTACTTATTTTAGCACACGGGCACATTTATTACAACTAATTTGTGAAAAAATTCAAAAAGTCGCAAAAAAACACTTGCTTTTTGAAAAAATGTGTGTTAGAATACACCTTGCCTATTTGGAGAAGCCGTGTTCTCCTTTAGATAAATTTATTATTTAACCTTGCAGGAGGTGAGTGTTTTGCCTAACATTAAGTCCGCAAAGAAGAGAGTTCT
>JAFUOO010000025.1 GCA_017472685.1 Clostridia bacterium | reverse complement strand
TGTTTTGGGGCAAACCCCATTACAATAATTTAGGCAAAACTAAATATCATTATGAGCCTTGTGTGCGTAAGCACACAAGGCTCATTTTTTGTATAATGGCAAACCTTGTTGAGTATGTTCAAAATGGCATTAAATGGGCATTTGTTGGCATTTGTGCAGGGCAACATTGGGCAAATTAAGACAATATCAGACCAACATACACCAAAATCACAAATTATAAATCATATTGCCCCCAAAATTATAATTGGTAGTGCCTTTTAACAGCAGGATTAAATCGCCCAGAACACGCAAAGCGAATAAACAATATAAAGTCCCTCGATTTATCGGGGGACTTTTTTCATATGAAAGAAAGGCGAAGCCTTTCTTTTGAATTGTGCTTTGCGTTACGGCTTGAACTGACCTCTCGGAGTACCTTTGTACACCTTCGGGTCACTTCAAACCGTTCTGAACAATTTTCTCTCTGCCCGCGACGGCTAAAACCTCGTTAGATGACGCAGCGAAACCAAATAATAGAGCCCTCCGCATAGTGGAGGGCTTTTTCGTATGAAATTTTAATCAAGTATTCTGCCGTCGGTTGAAATTGTTACAACGCGCCAGGGAATAAATTTGCCGCTAGCAATCAATGCTTTTTTTGCGGCGTTTTCAATGCCGCCGCAGCAGGGAACTTCCATACGTACAATTGTTACGCTCTTTATGTTGTTATTTGCAATAATTGAGGTGAGCTTTTCGGAATAATCGCCCTCGTCAAGCTTGGGGCAGCCTATTAATGTAACACTGCTTTTCATAAATTCGTTGTGGAAATTGCCGTAAGCATATGCAGTGCAGTCAGCGGCAATTAAAAGATTTGCATTTTCAAAATAGGGTGCATTAATGGGAACAAGCTTTATCTGTACAGGCCACTGGGAAAGACAGCTTTGCACAGCAGGGGTGCTTGCCAAAGGCTCCTCTATAGTGCGATTAATTGCTCTTGCCTGTGTTCCCGGGCAACCGCAAGGCAGGGGAGCGGCTTCCTTTTTCTTTTTGTTTGCAAGCACTGCCGCCTCATTGTATGCAGGGGCTTCTCTCTCTTCAAAGGTAATTGCATTAGTGGGGCAAGCGGGGAGGCAATCTCCCAAGCCATCGCAATAGTCCTCGCGCGTAAGCTTTGCCTTGCCGTTTACCATTTCAATTGCACCTTCGTGGCAAGCGGCAGCACAGGCACCGCAGCCGTTACATTTATCTTCATCAATTCGTATAATTTTTCTTATCATTGTAAATCCTCCCTGTAGTATTTTGAAAGCTAATTGACTTTCTGATACCATTATAATATAATTAAAACAATAAATCTGTTGTTTTTACAACGAAAAGGCGTGTTTTTATGAAAAAATATATTCCAATACTTAAAGAAACACAATTATTTTCCGGGATAAGCGAAAATGAAATTGAGCCCATGCTCAGTTGCCTGCAGGCAGAAGTCAGAAGCTATAAAAAGGGCGAATATGTGTTAAGTCAGGGTGATAGCTTAAGCTACATTACCGTTTTGCTCGAGGGGTGCCTTCATGTGCAGAAGGACGACTATTGGGGCAACAGAAGCATTGTTAACGTGGTAGGAGAGGGGGACATGTTCGGCGAAGCCTACGCTATCGCTGATGATGCCAGGTTACTTAACGATGTGCTTGCTGTGGAGGATTGCAGGGTCATTTTCTTTGATGTAAAGAGGGTTATTACTGTTTGTTCGTCGGCTTGCAGGTTTCATTCAATGGTGGTGCAGAATTTGTTTTTCGCCATATCGGAAAAAAACAGACGACTTGTGCAGAAGATAGGGCATATGTCCAAAAGGACAACCCGCGAAAAATTAATATCCTACCTCTCTGAAGAGGCAAGCAAACAGCAAAGTTCAACCTTTTTAATACCCTTTAACCGCCAACAGCTGGCAGACTTTTTATGCGTTGACAGAAGCGCAATGTCAAATGAGCTGTGTAAAATGCGGAATGAGGGCTTAATAAAATTTGAAAGAAAACAGTTTACATTGCTGTAAAAAAGCAAAGCACCGTACTGTGAGTACGGTGCTTTGTGCTGTTTATTGGACAGTGAAGATGGTATTATCATGGTATAAGGAGTGATTTTGTTGAAGAAAAACAGCCCCACCGAAATTATATTGGAAGGCACTTTTGATGAAAATACCACTTGTTTTTTTATTGTGGAAAAGCGCCATAGAAAAGCTTTTATAAAAAATCTGGCATATAAACTCATGAGGAGTGGATGCAGGCAGTTTGAATTTTATGGCAAATATTCGGAAAAGTGGCAGGACATATTTATCGATGCAGATATTGAAATTAATCCATTGCCGGACATAAACACCATAGCACTTGTATTAGCATGGGAGGATAAAGCCGACTTTTGGGATTCTGTAGAATTTAACAACAGAAAAAGAGCTCATTTCTTTTTTGATACAATGAAGGCGTTAAAAATGAAAGCTCCCGACAAATAATGTCGGGAGCTTTTGTCAGTTGAAGCTTCTTACCCAGTTGATAAGGGAGCCATGGTGGTTGTTGTCATAAACTGTTTTTTTCATGTAGTCTGTTACAGGACCGTTTTTCGCCATTTTATCAAGTATTGCCTGCTGGAGCTCTTCAACTGTCATATCTTCGTAGGGCTTGTTGATGGGAACTGAAACGGGCTTTTTAACTTCAATTTTTATAGGCTCGGGCTTGATTTCGGGTTTTAGCTCAGGTTTTATCTCGGACGCTGTTGCTTTCTCTACAGGAACTACGGGTTTTGAAATTGTAACAGGCTTTACAGGCTTGGGTGCTTTAACGCTACCATTTGCCAAAATAAAGATATCGCCCGAATTAGCCTTGATATTTACCGTAATGCTGCCGCTTGATGCGACCTTTTCACCACTGAGAGCGCCTACATACTCGCCGCTTGGTGCACTCAGAGTTAATAAGGCGTCATTGTCTGAATTGTTAACAGCAACAATGACACTTTCACCGCCCAGATTGCGGCTGAAAGCATACTGCTCACAGGTGAGCCTAAGTTCCTTGTAATCGCCGTAGGAAAGAGCTGGTGTGTTCTGCCTGATTTTGCCCAATGCAGATATTAAGGCTACGGCAGCGCTTGTTTTAGCTTTCTTTGAATATTCCTCGTAGGATAAAGCGGGACGAAGCGAATCGTCGGAGAACTTTTCCTTTTTGCCTTCTATGGCAAACTCCGAGCCATAGTACACTGACGGAATGCCGGGAAGTGTATACAAAAGAATATGGACAGGTGTAAAGTGAGCCTTGTTTTTAAGCTTTGTGTAAATGCGTTCAACATCGTGGTTGTCAACAAAGTTGTAAAGGTTTAATTTGCTGCCGAACATATCGTTAAGGCGTTTTACCGTATGTGCAATTTCAAAATAGTTGTGGTCATTATGCCCTGAATACAAAGCCTTGTGGAGCTGATAGTTGGTAACTGAGTGGAGTGTGCCCTCATTGACCCAACGGCTGTAATCCCCGTGGATAACCTCACCCATGAGCCAGAAATCCGGCTTTACCTCGTTTGCAACAGCGCGGAGTGACTTCATATAGTTAAAGTCCAATACGTCTGCTGCATCTAAGCGGATACCGTCAATGTCAAATTCACTTACCCAGAAGCGGATAACATCGCAGATGTAGTTGCGCACATCTTGGTTGTGCTGGTTTAACTTGGCAAGCAGGTTGTAGCCTCCCCAGTTGTCGTAGGAAAAACCGTCGTTATATTCGTTGTTGCCCCAAAAGTTCACGTTGCAGTACCAATCCTTATAAGGGGAAGCTTCGCGGTTTTTCTGAATGTCGCGGAATGCAAAGAAGTCGCGTCCTGTGTGGTTGAAAACACCGTCTAAAATAACGCGGATGCCTTCTTTGTGACAAAGGGCTACAAACTCCTTTAAATCTGCATTGTCGCCCAGGCGACTGTCAAGCTTCTTGTAGTCTGTTGTTTCGTAGCCATGCCCCACAGACTCAAAAAGGGGTCCTATATATATTGCATTAAATCCGCTTTCCTTGATGTGCTTAATCCAGGGGAAAACATCGCGGAGGCGGTGTTTTACTTCTCCGTAAGAGTTCTGCTTTTCGCTTCCTGTAAGCCCGAGCGGGTAAATGTGATAAAATACAGCTTCATCGTACCATGCCATGTTGTAAAATCCTCCCGTTGTAAAAACTAAGTTAAATTATAGCATAAATATGAAAAAATGTCTACAGTATGAGAAAAAATAAGCGACGGTTTTTTGAAAACCGCCGCCTATTTTTTGGAGGAGAAATTTAATTACAAGAACTTTTGCTTTTTTGCTGCCATTGCCGCACCGACAATGCCTGCATTGTTAAAGAGTGCAGCCACCTGGATTTGTGTACGAGGCGCCTGTTTGTTAAATTCATGTTTTTTTACAAATTCGCGAATAGGGGCAAGCAGAGTTTCGCCTTCGTAGCTGATGCCGCCACCGATAACCACTGTTTCAGGTTGAAAAATATTAATAAGGTTTACAATGCCTTCAGCAACATAGGTAATGTATTTATCCCTTACTTCGATTGCGGCAGCATCGCCCTTTGCTGCACAGTCAAAAGCTGTAAAGCCTGTTACACCGCCGTGTATGTCAACCCATTTGTGCATACGGGTATCAGGGTCTTCAGCCATTTTTTTCTTCGTCTGGTTAATAAGTGCCGTAACGGAAGCATATGTTTCGTAACAACCACGGCGACCACAGGTGCATTTTTCGCCACCCTCGTGAATTACATGGTGTCCGATTTCGCCACCGGCGCCGTTAAATCCGCGGAAAATTTTACCCTTTATTACGATGCCTCCGCCTACGCCCGTGCCGAGTGTTACCATAAGGAAGTTGTCACGGCGAGGATCCTGCACGAAATATTCGCCGTATGCGGCTGCATTTGCATCGTTTTCCAGGTTTACCGGAATGTCAATATGTTTTCTGAATTCCTCCACGATGGGAACATTTGTCATATTGAGATTTGCGGCTCTTACAACAACGCCGTTTTCATTGTCAATATTTCCGGGGATACCTATACCGATGACCTTAATATCGGCAAGGTTTTTGCCTGCGGCGGCTGTAACTTTATGGGTAAGAGATGCCATGTCTTTAACAATTTCTGTCCAAGGGCGTTCTCGGAGGGTAGGAGTAGATGCCTGAGCAATAATGTTTCCTTTTTTGTCGACTAAGCCTACGGCGATATTTGTGCCACCTAAATCAATACCAATGTACATAGTCATCTGTTCCTTTCTTTAAAATGTAAATTTGAATGTATTTTTGTAGTTCTTGGGTATCTCATATTCCTTGGGTAAATCAGGACCGCAGGACTTAGAGCCCACACCGCGCATTGCAAGGTCTATACAAACATTTACAAAACTATTGTCTTCAAGCTCGAAGGAGTGCATAGTTTCTCTTAACTGTGCTGTTGTGAAGGGATTTACCGAGCAGGAGAAGGGTCTTTCTGCTGTTACCTTGAACAAGTCCTTGACTGCCAGATACTTGCAAGCATAGTGGCTGCCGGATTCTTGGGGGCGTATGTAGTTGCGGTCATAATTTTCCTGTGCAGAGCTTACATAATAACCATAATCGCAAGCAACGTGCTTATCTACATAGCTTTCAGATGGACCAAAACCTACATAAGAGAAGTTGCTGTGCGCCTTATCAACACCAAATTCGATACCAAAGCGAGGGAAGCTTTCAACATAGTCAGCAAGAGTGTATTCAATGCTTGCCGTGAGCTGATTGCCTAAAACTGTGTAGAATAATTCAAATTCGGCTGCAGGAATAAGACAATTTGCAGCAAGGACACCCTTGAATTTATACGTATTCTCCGTTTTTTCACAAGAGAATATATGAGGGGTGCAAGACTCGAGATGACAGCGGTCTATCCAGTGGGGAACAAGCTCACGGTCATTATCCGTATATCTCGTTATATTGAAGTGCATGGGAGTGCGGAGAATTTCTTTTCCGTCGGCTTTGATAGATGTTATTTCGCCTGTGTGCTCGTTAACTTCAATAGCAATCGCAGATGAAAACTTATATGTACTTGCAGGGATTTCAATATCGCAAACTTCGGATTTGGTTCTGCCACCGTAAACCGCTTTCATTTCCAGTGCGTTTGATTTTATTTTTCTGTCGGGTGTTAAAAGTCCATCGGCACAGAAGTTGCCATCGTGTTCGGGTTCTTTGAAATCACCACCGTAAAGGAAACCTTTATCGGTTTTAATTCCGTGGTCTGCCCATTCCCAAACGAATCCGCCCATCATCTGGTCATTGTTATAAATCATATCCCAATATTCGGCAATGTCACCGCAGCTGTTGCCCATAGCGTGAGTGTATTCACAAAGAACGAAGGGACGAGTTTCCTTTTCGTTGTTGAGAACATCCTCATAAATTTTTTCAAAGCTGGGATACATCATGCTTACCATATCCACAAGCTCGCTGTAATAGTACTTGGGGTCTGCGTTCTGGAGACCTTCGTAATGAACGGGTCTTGTATTGTCTCTCTGCTTAACGTAACGTGCACCGTCAAAAAATGCTTTTCCGAAAGAGCTCTCATTACCCAAAGACCATATAATTACGCTCGGACGGTTTTTGTCACGTTCAACAAGAGCAATGTGCCTGTCGGTGATGCCCGGAGTGAAAAATTCGTTTTCGGCATATTCCTGCCAAAGGTCAAGGTCATATCTGCCATCACGGCTGCATGCTCCGTGCATTTCCAGGTCAGCTTCATCCATAACATATATGCCGAAAGTATCGCAAAGCATATAAAATTCGGGGCTGTTGGGATAATGGGAAGTTCTTACGGCGTTAACATTTAACTCTTTCATTAAATGAATATCCTTTGCCAGGTCTTCAAGACTTACCGTAGCTGCTGTTTCGCAATGGAAATCGTGACGGTTAACGCCCTTAAGTTTTACTGGCTTGCCGTTGATTTTGAACACTTTGCCATCAATAGACACTACTCTGAAACCAACGCTTTCAATAATTTTTTCGCCATTGGCGCGAAGCTCGGCGGTGTAAAGGTAGGGATTTTCTGCAGTCCAAAGCTTTACATTCGGTATTGTGATTTCAGCCTTGCCGCCAACGGGAGCAATTGCCTCTTTTCCTTTTAAAGTAACCGTGATATCAACATCACTTTCATTAATAAGAGTGAAGATGCCATCCTTGCCGTCAAGTGTTGTTTCAATTTTATAATCAGTAATATGCTCTTCCGGGCGGGTAAGCATATACACATTCCTGAATATGCCTGAGAAACGGAATTTGTCCTGACATTCAAGATAGGTTGAAATACACCATTTTAAAACGAGAACATCAATTGTGTTTTCACCGTTGACAGCTATGTCTGTTATGTCAAATTCGCTTGTTGCGTGGGATATCTGCGAATAGCCCTTGAACTGACCGTTAATGTATACATAAAATGCACTGTCAACGCCTTCAAAGTTAATGTAATATCTTTCGCCGCTTTGCTTTTTGATATTAAAGGTGCGACGGTAATGCCAACAAGGGTTTTCATAGGGAAGATGAGGTAACATAACGGGGAAGGGATACCTTATGTTAAGATACTGTATGTGGTCATAGCCGTGCATCTGAACACACGCAGGTACGGGAATGTAGTCTTCCAGCATTTCGTTTACGTTAAAATCTTCAACGTGTGCGAGCTGCTTTATCTGCCAAACACCATCCAATGAAGTGAAACGTGAGCTGGAGGTGCGGTCAAGAATGCCATGCTTGGTGCCCACAATGTCATCTGTTGCAAACGGGATGTAATAGCTTCTGTGTGCTGTTGTGCCTATTCTGTCGAACTTTTCATATTCTCTCATTGTATGCACCTCTCAAATACTTCCGTATACAGTTTCTGTTTCGGTTATATGGTTTTTCTCCATGAGAAGCTTATTTGCCTTTTCAACCTTAAGGAAAGAAAGCAATACCATAACGATAAAGCAGAGAATGGCGGGAGCCCAGAGATACAAGAACTGAAGCATATTTATTGTTGCGGGTGTCTGTGTAGCTGCATTTTCAATATAGCCTGCTGCATCAAGAAGCCAACCACAGATTGCTGTGCCAAATGCACCACCGATTTTAATGCCTAAAGAGGAACAGGAATACATCATACCATCGAGACGGTGACCTGTTGTAAGAGTTGTATATTCGGAGCAGGATGCGATAAGAGCATTTACATCGCCCTGAAGAGGTGCAATACCTAATGTTGCCAAAGCGGTGAATGCAAGCATCAGTGGGATGCTACCCATATATCCGGCTACCATAACGCCCAGTCTGCCAACAACGGCAACAAGATAACCAAACATATTAAGCTTATACATGCCGCCCATTTTTTGAATAACTATAGGCAGTGCAATTAATGCCACAACCATTGTGATGTTTATAGCGAGTGAAAGGTCACTGAAGAGCCCTTCGTTACCAAGAATATACTTCGCATAATATGTTCCGATACCGATAACGGAGGCATAGAGCTGAGTCATAATGTAGGTAGAGCAAATGATGACATAGTACTTGTTTTTCAAAAGCAGTTTAAAAGATTTAAAGAAAGTAAGTTTGTGCTCTTCTTCGCGTTCTTCTTCCATACCTTGGTCTGCTTCGGGAAGTTCTTTAACTGAGAAAACGGAGATTGTGTTTGTTATCAAACCGATAACAGCATATATGATTGCAATTGTTCTCCAACCAAAAACACCGCCGCCAAGCCAGTTTACAGCATGAATCGTAATAGCTTCAATGAAGATTTTTGTTGCAAAGGCGAATATAAAACGGAAAGAACCAAGCTGAACTCTTTCGCTTGTATTTTTTGTAATTAGTGCAGTAAGGGATGCATAAGCAATATTGTTTGCTGTAAAGAAAACTGCGTTAAGTAATGTGTATGCTATGAAAAAGAAAATGTACTGTGCTGTATCGCCCCAGCCTGTGGGAATTGAGAAGCACGCAACCAGCGAAACTGAACAACCTATGTAGGGCCATAACATCCAGGGGCGGGCTTTACCCATCTTTGTGTGAGTCTTATCTATCATTCGTCCAAAGAAGAAGTCTGATATGCCGTCAAAAATCTTTGAAACTGCAATTAAGGTACTAACAATACCCATGCTAAGTCCAACAGTGTCGGTCAGATAAATCATCATAAATGCAGTGAGCATTGCATATACACAGTTGCCCGCCACATCGCCTGAGCCGTAGCCTATTTTGTGATACCATTTTAAATATTTCTTATTAGTAGTCATTTTTCATTCTCCTTAACTTTTAATTTGATTCGGGTTGAAGGAAGTGAAAACTCCGGATGCTTTCATTTCCTTTGTCATCTTTATTATAATTCAAATTTTTACAAAAAGTCTATAAACAGAAGTGGACAGGATATGCACAAAATGATATAATAATAGCATAAGGAGGGATTATGATGTATGTCAATTCAGGTTATTTAAACAATTCGAGACTGCCGGTTGTGGATAAATCAAAGCCACTTATTGTGACAAGTGTGGGTACATACCATGTGAAAAACAAAAAGCGAATTCCTACCTTAAGACCAAAGGGCAGGATAGACTATCAGCTGTTGTATATTGCATCGGGTAAGGCTCATTTCTATTTTAACGGCAAGGACACAATTGTGTCTGCAGGGCACATGGTTTTATATCTGCCCCGTGAGGAACAAAAGTACGAATACCGCTGTGAGGATAAGACCGAGGCTTATTGGGTGCATTTTACCGGAAGTCAGGTAAAGGGGATATTGAGGCACTTTGATATACCTTTAAAGGGAAATGTTTTTTATTCGGGCTCAAGCGAAGAGTATAAGGAAATTTTCAACAGTCTTATACACGAGTTCAGAACATGCCCTGTAGGCTTTTCCGAAATGGCTGAAATGTATTTAAGACAGCTTTTGCTGATTGTACAGCGCACAAGGCTTGAAAGAAAGCCTTCCGTTAACACCTTTGTGCAGGCAGAGATAAGCTATGCACGAAAGTATTTCTTTGAGCATTACAGCGAAGATATAAACATAAAAGATTTTGCACAGTCAAGACATATGAGCGTGAGCTGGTTTTTAAGAAGCTTTAAACAAATGACAGGTGTTTCGCCTATGCAGTATATTCTTTCCTTAAGGATAGAAAACGCACAGATACTTCTGGAAACGACGGACTATTCCGTAAATGAAATCGCAACCATCGTAGGATATGAAAACCAGCTGTATTTCAGCCGTATTTTTAAAAAGCAAAAGGGCATGGCACCTACCGAATACAGAAAAATGATTAATAAGTAAAAAACGTGTCGAAAGCGACACGTTTTTTGCTTATTCAAATGTATATCTAATTTCGTCGCCTGAGAAGGTGAAGGTAAGAGGGCGTGCCTGGTTCAAGCCATATTCCATTGAAGCGTTCATACAGTCGCCCACACCGCCTACGTAAAGATATCTCACGCCGTTTTCTACGGTTGCTTCGCTCTTAACACCTTGGGATACAACAAACACATTTATGTCTTTTTCCACAAGAATGTTCATGTAATAATCCCACACAAGCTGCTCGCCCTCGTTCATGTTATAAACGGGCTCGTTTAAAATAAGTACAAGATTTTCCTTGTCTATGTTTTCGCATACTATTTTGAAATTGCCCCATGCATTATTTTCGGAAAGCCTTATTGACGATGACTTGGAATTTGCCAGGGTTACAATTTTTGTGTTGTCAATATCTCTCTGGGTAAAGCCGTTTACCTTTCTGTATACATTGAAAATTCCCCATGGGTCATATATTTCGTCGGAAAGAGCGTACACATCGCCGCGGGTTGCTATATCTTCGAGATACAATCTTGCCTGGAAGCGTCCTATAAGGTTGTCGCTCTCATTTACAGCACCCGCTATTGTGATTTTTTCACCGTTTTCAATATAGCCTTCAAAGGTATCTGCATTTTTTATATCGTCCTCGCGTATATGCTTTTCACCGTTTACAACTGCAACCGAGGTAAGGTTTTTGTATTTTGCCGTAACAGTACCAACACCGTCGCCCCTTTCAACTGTGTTTGAGCTGAGAGAAATGTCGCCGTCGGCTTCAAATACTACAAGGTGAGAGGGGATAAGAGCGCTGTGCCCGTTTTTATCGTAGGCAGTAACCGTAAAGGCTTTGTTGCCGCCTGTTACGTTTACCGCTTCGGGGTAAATGTTGATAGCAAATATATCGTCCAGAACATATACCTCTGTTTCAAGCACGATGTTTTCGTACTCAGCAAATATTGTGCAGATGCCTTTTTCCGAGGGTGTTATGCGATTGTTTTCTATCACCGCTTTTTTGTCAGAGCAGTAAATTTCAAGCTTTGAAAGGTCAATAGGTACATTATTATAGTTTTCGTCGTAGAAAACAGTTGTAATATCAACACTGTCACCAAGCACAATTGTGTCCTTTGAAAGCTTTGCTTCGCCCATTTCAGCCTCTCCTATCTCTGCGTGCGAGATAACGCCGAAGGCTGTTGAAACCTTTCTTGGTGTCGAAACAGAGTTTTGTACTGTCTGTGTTTCGGTGTAACGGTCAGGATAAACCAAGGTTGTGCTTCCGCCGCCGTCGAGGTTAATTGCCTCGGAGCAACCAAGCGTAATCATAAACTCTGCCAGGTCTGTCTGTGTGAAGCCCGCGCAGTCGTCCTGTCTGCCGTCAACTGTCACAAGGACCAATGTGTTCCCCGAGGGAGAAAGCCCCATTGCCGTGCGCTGAGCTTTGCCCGTAATGTTGCTTGTAAAGGGGGCAACCTGTCCGTCCTTGACAATAAGCGTGTTACCGCCCGAAGCCTCCTTGATGGCTTCTATGTCGGGTGAAATTGATGCTTCAACACGTATAACATCGCCCATGGCAAAATTGAAATTCAGAAATCCGTTCACGGAGTAGTTTGCAACAAAAACGGCGCCGCCCTCGGGAATGGCAACTGCCTCACCGCCCCAGGAAAAGCCTGTCATGACATACTCGTCCTCATCGTAAGGCTCACATATCATGGCATAGGTCAGTTGGGGAATGGAAACTGTTTCGCCCCAGGCATCGGTTATCATTGTAATGCCGCCTGTTGTCACGGGCACCTTATTTATCTGGTAAAGCTCACAGCTTGCTTCCTCGGTAAGAGATGTGTTTTCTGCATAGAGTGTGCCCGTAAAGGTGAAGTAGTCAAAAATAACCTCGTTTTCTTCTGTTATAACAAAGGAAACAAAGTTGTCCTTTGAAGGGGTGGATATCAGTTCACCGTCCTGATAAACCATGCCCAGCATATTTGTTTCGCCTGACTGGACATTGAAAAAGTCAGCGTTTACGGCAACCTTTGTGCCTGCCTCCTGGGCCATTGACTTGACTGTGGACACACGGGACGAGCCTGAGGACGAGGTTAAAACCTTTAATTCTAAATCCTCGTTTGTAAGGTCGATGCGGATAACATCTGCCTTTACCCAGCCCGACTGGGTGAAGGTGTCAACAACCTGGTGAGTTATGCCCTCTGTTATGGTGGTTGTGGTTGTGTCCTCGTATATTGCCGCCTGTGCAGAGGTGGTTATAAGTATACCTGCAATAATTGCAGAAATTGTTTTTTTCATTGTATCAATCCTTTCCGTACGTAAGTATATCATATTGTCGGCCAAAAGAAAAGGCTTGTTGACTAAAAAATCACAATATGATATAATTACTAAAATAGGATTATTGTGGGCTTTGGGAGGAGCATGTATGAATATCAAGAGTGTTTTTTCTAACGGAACAATGGTGTTACGAGGTATTCTTAATAAATGGAAGTTTAATAAATCCGGCAGGCTTCTCCGAATGGAAAAGGGCGTTCGTGTTATGAAAAATAACGGAACTGTTACTCTTGGTGACAGAGTGCTCCTTCACCGCTATGTGAAGCTCAGTGCCTACGGCGGCAAAATCGAAATCGGCAACAATTCATATATAGGCGACAGAACGGAAATCCACGCAGGTGAATGGGTTAAGATAGGAAACAACGTAAACATTGCCTGGGACTGTAACATTTTGGACCGCGACTATCACGCTTTTGAAAGTGAAAGCGAGGTTGTAAAGCCTGTTATAATCTGCGACAATGTGTGGATTGGTGTACGAAGCATTGTTTTAAAGGGCGTTACAATAGGCGAGGGCGCAGTTGTTGCGGCAGGTAGCGTTGTAACGCACGATGTGCCCGCAAGATGCCTTGTGGCAGGAAACCCTGCAAGGGTTATAAAGGAAAATGTAACTTGGAAAGCTTGAGTGATAAATGAACGAAAAGAAAAATATCCTCGGGGCGGTATCGTCCGTGGCTGTTATAATGGTGCTCAGTAGGCTCTTAAGCCTTGTGAGCAACCAGGTGTACATGTCACACTACGGGGCAAACGATTTATATCTGAATATTTACTCTTATGCAATAAATGTGCCTAACATCATTTTTACAAGCATAGGAACAGCCCTCTCAACGGTTGTTATACCTATATATGTAGGACACAGGGCAATAGGTGAGCATAGTAAAGCGAAGGACTTTGCCGACAATATAATAAGCATTTCACTGATACTCACTGCTGTGCTTGTTGTTTTGGGTATGGGCTTGTCCTTTGTGCTCCCTAACTTTACGGGCTATGCGGACACCAAAGAAACCTATAGTTTTGCGGTTATGGCACTTATGACAGTTATGCCTGTCATGTTCTTCTATGCGCTGAACTACATTTTCCAGGGCATGCTTCAGGCGGTAGGTCGCTACAAGCTCCCTGCATTTGTAAGTGTACCGTCGAGCCTTGTTGTGATTTTCTATACATTGTTCTTAGGTGATGTATGGGGCGTTAAGGGCTTGTTGGTAGCAACCGTAATAGGGCTCAGCCTGCAGGCGATTATTCTCATACCTCCGCTTATCAAGGAGGGGTACAGATACACTCCTAAGGTGAAATTCAAGCATCCGGACATTGTAAAAGCGGCAAAAATGACCGTGCCCGTGCTGTTTGGTGTAGGTGCATACCAGATAAATATGCTCTACAATAATACTATGGTCGCGGACATTGACGAAACCATGGTAACGCTCTTTGTGTTTGTACAGAATATAACTGTACAGCTTGTGCTTGCTTTTGTATATTCCGTAACAGCGGTTATATATCCCCGCCTTACGGAGAGCGCCTCCAAGGGCGACATGGGAGAATACAAGCAATCCCTTTCAGGGATACTGATGAGTGTGAGCGCACTTCTCATTCCCATGACCTTCGGCTTTATCGGCGTGAGAGAAACGCTTCTTAACCTTATCTCCGCATGGGGAAAAATAACAGCAGACGACATAGCAAAGGGCGCAATGCTCATATGTGCCTATGCAATCGGTCTTTTCGGCATAGGCTTTAAGGAAATTCTTGACCGTGCCTTTTACTCCTTGGGCAACACTAAGGTAAGCGCGGTAAACGGCGTTGTGATAATGGCGGTTAACATTGCTTTAAGCCTTGTTCTTGTACAAATTGACTCAATAGGCGTATACGGAATACCCCTTGCATATTCAATTGCCTGTCTTGTGGGCATGGGAGTGCTTATGGTTGCCATGAAGAAAAAGGTGGGAGCCTTTGCAAAGGGGCTTGGAGCAACGGTTTTAAAATGCACGGCTGCATCTGTGGTTATGCTTTTTGCCGTGGAAGCCCTTAACGCCCTTATAGGTGAAAGCGGCGGCGTAATAATGCGTGCAGTAAGGCTTTTTGTACCTGTTGGCTGTGGGCTTATTGTGTATTATATAATGGCAATTGTTTTAAGAATAACCCCCGTAACGGAGGTTGTAAGAAAGATTTTAAGGAGAGGATAAGTTTGGGTAGAATTGGTTATGCCTTATCCTATGTGACATACTACTTTGTTGCAAGGCACCTTCCCGGAAGCTTTGCGCCCTACAGCCTGGGCTCAGGTAAGCTGAGACGGTTTTTGGCAAAGCGTCTCTTTGACAGCTGCGGCAAAAACGTAACCGTGGAGCATGGCGCGTTTTTCGGCGGCGGAAGAGGCATTAAAATAGGCAACAACAGTGCAATAGGACTGAACGCACGTATCTCGGGACCCCTTGAAATAGGCGACGATGTAATGATGGGTCCGAACGTGAGCATATATACGCAGAATCATGAAACAGAAAACATCTACAAGCCCATGCGGCTGCAGACAGCACCCAAGGAAAAGGTTACAATCGGCTCGGATGTGTGGATTGGTGCAAATGCAACAATTCTGCCGGGTGTAACAATAGGCAACGGCGTTATAATAGGGGCAGGCGCGGTGGTAACACGGGATGTGCCCGATTTTGCCGTTGTGGGCGGTGTGCCTGCAAAGGTGATTAAAATACGTGAGGAGCGGAAGGATTTGCCAAAATTGAAGGTTTTGTACCTTATCAATCATGCAGGTAAGGCAGGAACGGAAAAATATGTATACAATCTTGTGAAAACCTTTAAGGACAAGGACACAAAGTGCTATTTTGCATATTCTGAGCCCGGGCTTTTAAGTCAGCAGATGGAGGCAATGGGTATTGAATCGTTCCGTGTTGAAATGAAGCATCCCTTTGACTTTAAGGCGGCAAAGGCTGTTGCACAGATTTGCCGTGAAAACAATATTGATGTTATTCACACCCAGTACCCCAGAGAAAACTATATCGCCCTTTTATCACGGCGCTATTATTCGGGCACAAGGGTTGTGTATACCTGCCACTTAACACTTAAAACCTCGTTTTTGTGGAAGATAACAAACCGCATAATGACAAAGAACAACCACAAGATTATTTCCGTATGCAATAACGGAAAAAAGCTTCTTATCGGCAACGGTGTGCCGGAGGATAAAATCGATGTTGTGTTCAACGGCATACGCCCCTCAAGGGAGATTGTTAAAAATACGGACAAGCGTAAGGAGCTGGGCATTGACCCCGAAGCCTTTGTTATAACAACTCTTTCGAGATACCACATGGCAAAGGGGCTTGACTTCTTTACAGACTCTGTGGCAAAGCTCAAGAAAATGACAGACAAAAAGTTTGTTGTTCTCTTCCTGGGCGACGGTGAGCTGTTTGGCGAAATCAAAGAGCAGATTGCGTCCTTGGGTCTGCAGAACGAAATATGGCAGATGGGCTTCCGCACCGATGCGGCAGAAATTTTGTCTGCAAGCGATTTGTATGTTAACAGTGCAAAGTGCTACGAGGCGCTCTCCTTTGCAATTTTAGAGGCACTTGACCAGGCGCTTCCTGTGGTTGCAACAAACGTTGGCGGTAACGGCGACATAATAAACAGCGAGACAAACTGCGGTATCCTGGTTGAATACGGCGATACAACCGCCATGGCAAATGCAATATGTACAATGATGCATGATGAGGAAAAATATAATGAGTTTTCAGCTAACGCCCGTCGGGCAATCAAGGAAAGATTTGACCTTGACATTCTGCTGGAAGAAACATATAAGAAATATTTTTAATGTGCAATGCACAGAAAGGAAAAAGTGTTATGGAAAAGAAATTCAAGTTTAATGTTGTGGATGTAATTGTAATTTTGGTAATTGTTCTTGCAGTTGCATTTGTAGGCGTTATGTTCTTAGGCGGCGGTATCGGCGGAAGCGGTTCTTCCACATACGAAGTATCCTTCCTTTGTGAAGAAGTTCCCTCCTTTGCGGCGTCTATCATTGAAGTGGGCGACAAGGTTATTGACGAGCAGAAGGATTCTGACCTTGGCGTTGTAACAAATGTTGAAATCGGCGAGTCAAGAACATATACAACAACAAGCCAGGGCGATGTACGCTGCGTGCCCAAGCCTTATTATAACTGTGTTTCCCTCACAACAGAGGTTGAAGCTCAGGACTATGACTTCGGTATAATGGCAGGCTCCTCAAAGTACGGCGTGGGTCACTCCATTACAATCCGCGTGGGCAGTGCAAAGATTTTCGGCAGAGTATCCGGAATAAAGAAAATTGACTAAAATTTGCACGATTGGTAAAAAGGGGTGATTAAACTGATTTCACGTTCTTTTACAGCCTTTGTTTTAACAAACATATACAGCTTTTTTGCCAATAGGGTAAAAAGCAGTTTGCTTGTTAATTTAATTTTGAAATTCCTCGGCGGTATACAGACAAAAATCGAACAAAGCTGGGTTTATGCATGGCTTGCAAAAGCTGACTTTACCGAAAAGTACGCCCAAGGCTCAATGACATATTCCGTCATGAGTGCGCTTTGGAATTGGCTTTTGAAAGTAATTAAAGGAGTTCAGGATTTTACAAGGCGCATTTTCAAAAATTCGTTTACACTTTATCTGTTTGACCTTCTGAGTGAAAAGGGCTTTCTGGCAATAGACACCTACCTTGCTCTCTTTATAGGCTTAATGTTTGTTGCACCACATAATCTGTGGAACAACCTCTATGCGTTTTTAGGAGCAATGGGCTTCTTGTGCTGGTGCGTTATGAGCATTGCTTCGGGCAAGGTAAAGGCTAAAAACATAAACAAGGTGCCTGTTTCAATAATTGTTTTTTGCGGAGCAATTGTTATCAGTACGGTAAGCGCTTACGTTATTTCCGATGCGCTCCGTATTGCGCTTTTCCTCATTGCGTCGGTTATTTTTGCATACTGCGTATATGCAAGCATTGACACAAGAGAAAAGCTTGTACGTTTTCTTAAGATAGTTTTATTCTTTGTGACACTTACCGCTCTTTACGGTATTGCACAGCGAATTATGGGTGTTGAGGTTGATTTGGAGTTTGTTGACATAACAGCAAACGAGGGCATGCCCGGAAGAGTGTATTCCACCTTCTCTAATCCCAACAACTTTGCTCAGCTTCTGGTTTTATTCATGCCCTTTATGGTGCCAGTGTTCCTGTCGGTAAAAAGCAAGCTTGAAAAGCTCCTCGTTGCAGGCGGCTTCTGTGTGTGCCTGGGCGCACTTGCAATGACCTATTCCCGCTCGGGCTGGGTTGGCTTTGCAATTTCTGCAGTAGTGTTTGTGTGCATTTACGACAAAAGGCTTCTTGTGCCCTTTGGATTGCTTGTTATTGCGGCAATTCCGTTCTTACCCGACACCATCATGAACAGAATTTTCACCATAGGCTCAATGGAAGACTCCTCAAACTCATACCGTCTCTATATCTGGGACAGCTGTGTGAGAATGATTAAGGATTATGGCTTAAAGGGTCTTGGTCTTGGCCCGTCCTCCTTCAGAGCAGTTTACCCGGGCTACGCTTCACCTGTGGCAGTCACAGCACCTCACAGCCATATGCTTTATATGGAAATTGTGCTCGAAATGGGTGTTTTGGGTGCACTGAGCTTTTTTGCATACATGATTGCGGCAATCAAAAAGGCTGCAGGCAGTATGCGTGTTATGACTAAAGAATTAAAGTGCTATGCAACAGCAGGCATAAGTGCTCTCAGTGGCATTGCCTTTGTATGCTGTGCAGAGTATATCTGGTTTTATCCCAGAGTGATGTTTGCATTCTGGATTGTGCCGGGGCTCCTTATGGCGATGGCACGGATTGCGAAAAATTAACACACCTCATCCGTCGGCGAAGGGCTGATAGGAAGGAGTTTTAACTATGAAGGTACTTCATCTTATATCGGGTGGCGACAGCGGAGGAGCGAAAACACATTTGTTTTCGCTCCTTGACAAATTAAAAACAATGGCAGATGTGCGGGTCGGCTGTCTTATGGAGGGTGTTTTCTATCAGGAAATACTTGAAAAGGACATTGACAGCGTTCTGTTTAAACAAAAAAACCGTTTCGACCTGTCTGTTGTTGACGACATTGCGAATATGATAAATAACGAAGGCTTTGATGTTTTTCACGTACATGGCGCAAGGGCTAACTTTGTGGCTTGCTTTGTCATGAAAAAAATCAAAATCCCTACGGTCACAACTGTCCACAGTGATTATCTTTTGGACTTTGACCAGTTTATAAAAAAGCTGGTTTTTACAAACCTCAACAAATGGGCACTTAATAAAATTCCCTACTATATTGCCGTGAGCGACAATTTTAAGGACATGCTCATATCCCGAGGATTTCGCCCCAACAGCATACACACAGTATATAACGGGATGGACTTTTCCTGCGTGCCCGATGTGGCAACCCCAAAGGAAGAATACGCCCAAAAGCATGGCTTTACCTACGACGAAAACAAAATTTACGTGGGCATAGCTGCAAGGTTTGACGCCGTTAAGGGTGTTGATGTGTTCATAAAGGCGGCAGGCGAGGTTTTAAAGAAAAAGGACAACGTTGAGTTTCTCATTGCAGGTGACGGCGTTGACCGGGACAAGCTTACTTTGCTCGCCGAAGAAACAGGCAGCCCGGGCAAAATCCGTTTCCTTGGCTTTGAAAGGGACATGTACGGTTTTCTAAACCTTATTGACATAAACTGCCTCACCTCACTTTGCGAAAGCTTTCCTTATTCCATGCTTGAAGGCGCGGCAATGGGCAGATGCATGGTGGCAAGCAGGGTGGGCGGTATTCCCTCACTTGTTGTAGAGGACGAAACAGGGTTGCTTTTTGAAAGCGGAAACTATGCCGAAATGGCAGGAAAGCTCATAAGCCTGATTGATTCGCCCGAAAAAATAAAACAAATGGGCGAAAACATAAAAATGCGGGCAACAACCCTTTTCACAAACGAAAATTTTGCCCGTACACATATTGAAATATATGAAAGCATTATAAAGGATTATCACGAAACCAAAAAATATGACTTTGTGATTTCGGGCTATTACGGCTTCCATAATAACGGCGACGATGCACTGCTTCTTGCTATCACCGAGGAGATAAAGAACAGCTCAAAAAATGCAAGGGTTGCCGTTTTGTCCCAAAGAGCGCAGGAAACAAAGGAAATTTACCGCGTTGATGCGGTAAGCCGGGTTAACCCCTTTGCCCTTATAAAGGTTATGAAAAACGCAAAGGTGCTTTTGAGCGGCGGCGGAAGCCTTCTCCAGGACGAAACAAGCAGTAAAAGCCTGTGGTATTATCTTTTTATAATAAAGCTTGCAAAAATGCTTTCTCTTAAGGTTATGCAGTTTGCAAACGGCTTCGGACCCGTAAAGCGGAAATTTAACAGGCGCCTCACCGCAAAGGTTATAAACAAAAATGTTGATGTTATAACCCTCAGGGACGATACATCGAAAAAGCTAATGGAGGAAATTGGCGTAACAAAGCCCATCAGCGTTACCGCAGACCCTGCAATGCTTCTTGAGGGCATTGGCGAAGGCGAGCTTATTAAGCTTTTTGAAAAAGAAAAAATCCCCACAGGGGACTATGTTACAGTGTCGGTCAGAGACTGGAAGCATAGCGCTCCCGACCTTGAGGTAAGCGTTGCGGAAAGCATAAAGGCATTCTGTGAAAAGTACGGAATGAATGTTGTATTTATTCCCATGCAGTACCCTCACGATGTTGCTATTTCAAAGCGCATTGCCTCTCTTATAGGAAAAGGGGCATATGTGCCCGAAAAACAGGTTTCTATCCGCGAGGCAATTGGTATTATAGCTAAAAGTAAGCTTAACATTGCAATGCGACTTCACAGTATGATTTATTCCGTAAGCAGCAATGTTAAAACTGTAGCACTCCGTTATGACCCAAAAATCGACGGCTTTATGGATTACGTAGGGCTTGACGGCATTATCGATGTGGAGAAGGTTACAAAGGAAGGCTTGGAGGAAGTCATGACCATGGCATACGAAAGCCTGCCAATTACCGACTGCGAAAGCCTCAGGGAAAAAGCAAAGGTTAATACAGAAAAGGCTATGGAGTTAATACAGAATTAAATTTAAAAATCGTGATTGCAATTGCAATCACGATTTTTTAGTTGTCTAAATGAAGTGATGAAAAATAATTGACTAAATTGATTACCATTTCTTTTTCTTCGGCGTTGAGGTGATTAATGTTAAGGGTTTCGTTATCTGTTATGCCAAGAATATAATCAACACTTGTTTTAAAAAATTTTGATAATTCGATTAACGATTGGGCATTGGGATAACTTAGCCCCATTTCCCATGCGTTGACCGTGGCACGGGTAACTTCAAGCCTTTTTGACAGAGCATTCTGACTTATATTGTTACGTGAACGAAGTTCTTTTAATCTGTCTGCTAATGTAATCATGCTTCTCACCTCAGTGTTAGTATACCATGCAGATGATGATAATTAATTATCAATAATTGCATAGAAATATTGACAAATTAACTATTTAATGGTAAGCTTTTATATAGTGAATATATATTACTAATAAGGAGGAAGCATAAATGAAAAAACTTTTAAGTATTGCTATTGTGCTGATGATGGTATTCAATTATGCACCGGCTTTTGCCGATGCTGTTGAACTTTTTACCAATACTGGCAGTGCAGTTAACATTTTGGAAGAATCTACAGAAAGGAAGGTTGTTATTGCGTCGGAAAAAGCAATTTCCAATTTGATGTTGTATGTTGCGGCATATAAAGATGATGCAATGATTGGGGTTGTATCTCAAAATGTAGATTTGCAAAATGGCAAAAATACCTTTGGGTTTGAACCTACATGGACTGCAGACGAACGGGATTTTATTAAAATTTTTCTTTGGGATGAAAAGTTGAATCCATGTGCAGAAAAAGTGGTAGCAAAGACTCCTACTGTTTCTGTTGAAACAGTCTATGCAGATGTAGAAGATAAAACCGTAAAAGTTGAAGTTTCAATTCTTAACAATCCCGGTATTTCTTCGTTAAAATTTGATGTTGATTATGACGCGGACCTTAAACTTACTGATGTTGAATTGAGCGAAGCTTTTGGTGCATACCTTACAGCGGCTGAGCCTTTTACAAACCCTCAGCCTATCAGCTTGATTACACCTTTTGAAGACGTTAACGTAAGCGGTGTTATTGCAACACTTACATTTGATATGACGGATGTGCCTGCAGGCAAGAGCTATGCAGACGTGAATATTATTTGTGATGCAGAAAATATTTTTGATGCAAATTTTGAGTTTGTAGATTTCTCTGTTGCAAACGGCAAAATTATTTTTGACGAAACACTTACTCTTGCCGAATGCGTGGAAGATAGTGGTTTCGAGTTGATGGCATCTGAAAGCCTCACACTTACTGTTGAAGAAGTTTCCGGTATGCCCGGTGACTCTGTAGAGGTTGAGTTATCGGTTTCCAATAACCCAGGTATTGCATCCTTGCTGTTTAACGTGGAATACGATGAGGTACTGGCACTTCAGTCAGTTTCATTTAATTCGGATTTTGGTTCGTATGCCACAGCGGCACAACCGTTTACAAATCCTCAGCCGATTAGCTTTATTTCGCCGTTCAGTAACGTTGAGGTAAACGGTACTTTTGCAACATTGACATTTAAGATTGCTGATACGGCAGAAGATAAGCATGTTGCAAATATTAATATCACATATAGTGAAGATGATGTTTTTGACAGTAATTACAATTATGTTGATATGACTGTTGTAAACGGCAATGTAACAGTTTATGAAGGTCTTCCCGGTGATATTAATGCAGATGGTAAAGTAAATAACATGGATGCTATTATGCACTTCCGTTATGTAGCAAAGTGGACAGTTACAGTTGACGAAGAAGCCCTTGACGTTACAGGTGATGGTAAAATTAACAATGTGGATGCTATTCAATTGTTCCGTTATGTTGCAGGGTGGCCCGATATTATTCTTGTAAGAGGTAGTGTCTGCGAGCATAATTTAGAAGCAACAGAGGAAAAGGCAGCTACATGTATAGAGGATGGTAATATTGCATATTGGTATTGTACAAAGTGCGACAGATATTATTCTGATGCAAAGGCAACTAATGTTATAAGTCTTGCAAATACCGTAACAGAGGCAACCGGACATAGCATTGTGGTTGATGCGGCAGTTGCACCGACTTATGAGACTACAGGTTTAACTGAAGGTAAACATTGTTCTGAATGTAACGAGGTTATTGTAAAGCAAGAAATAATACCGGCATTATCTAAAAATCAATATTCAATAACATATTATATTGATAATAATGACAGTTATTTGCAGGCGCAGACTATCGAAAATAAAAACCCCTCAGTATATTCTTCTCAGGATGGATTAATACTGCAGGATTTAATAGTTCCGGGCTATAACTTTATGGGATGGTATACTGCTCAGACCGGCGGAACTTTAGTGACTGAAATTAACTCCGGTGAGACAGGAAATAAAGTTTTTTATGCACATTGGGAAAAGGTTCAGTTTACAGTTAACTTTGCATCGGATATGGTACCTGTTGATTCTATTACATATTATACATGTGATGGAGCAATACTGCCTACGCCGGTGTTAGATAAATATACGTTTGTAGGCTGGTCTGATGAAGAAGGTAACTTGTGGGAAAATATTTCTAAAGGCACTGTTGGAAGCCTGACACTTTACGCAAACTGGTCAAGCAACAGAAATTTAGCGAAAGCCGTAAAGACACTTGAAGATCCTACAATAATTGAAGATACAGACGCAGGTCTAATTCTTTTTACTTATGAGATTGGAACAATTGAAAACGTTCCTCTGTTTACAACGTTGAATCTTCTTTGTGCAAACGGTATTATAACAACGGTTTCAAAGACCGAAGAAGATTCAATCAGCACAACGCAGGCTGAAACTATTGCCGAGACAATTTCAAGTGCAACAACAAACTCTTCTTCATGGACGCTGGAGAGCAATTGGAACAATTCTACGGAAGTTAGCCAGACATATCTTGATCAGACCGGTCAGACAAGAGAAGAGGCTGAAACTTTAGCTCAAAGCTCCACTGGTACATATAATATTACCGGCAGTATGGGCGGCTCTAAAGGCAATGTAAAGACTGATACAGGTGCTTTTAAATTATCAGGAAATCAATCACATTCGGATACAACAACAACAGAAAGTGGTCAGAATTTTGGACTATCTGTGAATCACAAAAGTTCAAAAGAAGGATCTGCCGGATTAAATATAGGAATTTCCGAAGATATAGGACTGAAACTGGGTGGAAAGAGTAATCATGAAACAAGCATAGGTGGAACTTATGGAAATTATGTAAAAAATACTGATACCGGTACGGATTCATGGTCAAACACAGCAGAAATAAGCGGAGAGCGTTCGAAAACGAATACCTCTGAAAAGACATGGAATATGTCGGCGGGTTATTCGAACAGTAAGACTACAAGTTCCAGTAAGAGTATAGCAAATACTGTTTCAAAAATTATCAGTGAAGAATACGGATATGGTAAGTCTTACGCAGAAGGTGGAAGCAATAGCGAGGCTCAGGAGTTGGCAGCTACCGATTCGAAGAGTGATGAGTACAGTACGACTATGACATATTATACGTCGAAAATCACATCCACAACCACATCATATTCAAGTACGGGGCATACTCACGGTGGGTACAGACTGGTTGTTGCAGGGAAGGTACACGTTTTTGCAGTAGTAGGGTATGATGTTGCAGATAAATCATATTTTGTGTATACATATAATGTGCTTGACGACAAGACAGAAGAGTATCTCGACTATTCCTATGACGGTACATTCAATGACTATGAAACAAGTATTATACCTTTTGAGGTACCGTATTTTGTGAATCAGTATGTGAATGCAAGGATTGCAAAAACAGAAGGCCTTGTGGTTGACCCTGATACCGGAATGATTGTTGACTATATTCCCGATGCGGATGAACCCAGTACAATTATTTTTGTGCCTTCGTATATTTCTGTAGATAATGGAGATGAAACATATACATCGGTTAAAGTTAAAGGAATAAGCGAAGGTTTATTTAAAGATAATACTGATATTGTAGGTGTTGTTTTTGGTAATTTTATAAAGGAAATACCTAATTCGACATTTGAGGGGTGTTCGTCGCTTAAATATGTGGTTTGTCCAGGTGTTACGAAGATTGGAGATGACGCATTCAGCGGATGTACATCATTAAATAAATTTACAGTACCCGGTGATGTGACTGATATTGGTGAAAATGCTTTTTCAAATGTGCCTGAAATTAAGGTTGAGGCATCAAACGCGGCTGTTGCCAATGCTGTAGTTGCATCCGGTGCAGAAAGCATTGTTTTGGATGTTTCCGGAATATCTGACGGTGAAGCGGATAATATGACATTTGAAGTAGGCAAGATAACATACTTTGAACTTCAGGGCAAAGATATAGAATATACCAATTTAAGATTAAAATCAGATGCAGCAACGACGGTTATAAACGGTGTGAAATTTGTTGATTGCACAAAAATTCCGTTAGAATTATCCTCTGAAAACATAACTCTTAACCGTGTTAGTGTAAATAGTGCCGGATATGCAATGCTTCTTACAGCAGAAAATACAAACATAATATTGAATTCAAATAATAACTTGTCAACAAATAGCGGAAATACTGTTATTTGTAAAAATGTTGAGCTTGCGCCATTGAGTACAAGTGTTGTAGGTAAGATGAATGTTACCGGTGATGTATTGGTATGCGGAAGTATTACAAATGAAAAATATTTAACAGTTACCGATGGTGAAATTGTATATATTGATGAAGATACATATGCGCAGTATGAAAAAGGAACATTCCAGGTAACTTTAGATGCTAATGGCGGTTCAGTTTCTGAAACAAGTAAAACTGTATACTGTGGAACAGCTGTGGGAGAATTGCCCACTCCGACCAGAGATTACTACACGTTTGACGGTTGGTTTACATTACAGGATGGCGGTAGTGAAATTACTGCAGATAGCATTTATACTAATGCAGCTGATATAACACTTTATGCACATTGGAGTCCAAACAGTTATTCTGTAAGCTGGAATACCCCTACAAATTGCATAATTAGTGTAAATCGAACCTCTTCACCGAATGCTAATGCGGCAATCGGAACACTTTCAAGCGGTAGTAGTGTATATTATGGTGATGTCCTGAACATCAGCTATGTGGCAGCAACAGGCTATTCAATTGCAACAAAGGGTGTAACAAGTATTACAGTTAATGAAGATGTTACTTCCAGCGATATTTATGCAACAGCGTCTGCAAACAGCTATACATATAATATTGTTTATAAATCAAGTAACGGAACAAGTTTAGGTACTGCAACGGCAACGTATGTTTATGGTACGACAAATGCCATTTCACCAAAGGCATTTACCGGATATACAACTCCGTCGTCACAGAGCATTAAATGGGATTCAACTACAGCAAAAACAATTATATTTACGTACACTCCCACTAGTGTAGCAACAAAAACAATTAAAGATAATGCGTGGTGGTGGAAAAATAGTAGCACTGTTGGAATAAAGTATACTGTAAAGGTAGCTTTTTCTGAAAGAACCGCAACTTCAGTTAAAGCAACTATTACATGGACAAATAAAATTACAGCAAATACGTACTATGGTTATTATCAGAAGTTTAATATGTCAGTAGGTAATGCAAGTACTGGTACCGTAACTCTTGCAAGTAGTTCAACATGGGCAAGCAGTTCAAGTTCTGCAAGAAGTGTTACTAAGACTGCTACAATTACAATTACGGGATTGACGGCAACACAGACGGAGGTATCTTATAAAGCAACTCCATCTGCAGGTGCAAGTTGCCCTTCTGCATTCAGCGGAACTTTGACAATACCTGCTTATTAATGCAGAAGTACTGAACAACTAAATAGGTTTAATTGCCGGAGGAAGCATTTGTGCTTTGAGTAACCAAAGGCATGATGCTTCTTCCCGGTAATCTTTTTTAAATCAATAATAACAAATGTGGTACCAGTGGGGTCTGTCCCCATTGGTACCACATTTTGTGTTTTGTGTGGAGTATTACTTTTTAAGTTGATTTATAACAAATTTGTCGCCCTTTGCGCTAACTGAAACCTTGTCGCCCTTGGCTACATTGCCCGAAAGGATTTCTTCTGCGAACAAATCTTCGATTTTGCTTGTGATTGCACGGCGAAGGGGTCTTGCGCCGTAAACGGGGTCAAAGCCTTCCTTTGCTAAAAGTGCAATTGCGCTGTCGTTAAAGGCTACTTCAATTCCGTTTTCACCAAGGCGGGAAGATACCGCAGAAAGCATAATTTTTGCAATCTCTTTAATTTCATCCTCTGTAAGCTGATTGAAGACGATGATTTCGTCAAGGCGGTTTAAAAATTCGGGACGGAAGGTTTTCTTCAAGTCGTCCATAACGTTTTTCTTGATTGCAGTATTTGTATCAGCCTCGCCAAAGCCTACACGCTTTGTCTGTGTAAGCTTACTTGCGCCCACGTTACTTGTCATGATAATGACAG
>JAFUOO010000024.1 GCA_017472685.1 Clostridia bacterium | reverse complement strand
TGAAGTAGTCAATACTTTGTAGACACAAAAAAGAATATTTTAAACTGCCTGTTCAAGTCTGTATTGAACAGGCGGTTTTCTTTTTAACTTTCTGATAGGTTTTACATAATTAAAATAGTATACAGCGTCATCAATAACTTCCGGCAGATTATCACACTTCCAATATCTGAAGTGTGAACGCAAAACATCTTTAAACCTTCCAAAGAATGATTCAATTACTGCGTTATCTCTTGGATTTCCTGCTCTTGACATACTTTGAATTACATTGTATGATTTAAGTAGGTTACAATAACCGGCTGATGAGTACTGAACACCCTGGTCGCTGTGGAAAAGGATTTGGGTTTCGGTGCTCTTTGCTTTTTCGAGGATTCTTTTTGCCGGCTTCATAACAAGAAAATTATCAAAAGTATCACTTAATTCATAGTCAAGTATTTCGTTGTTGAATAAATCCAAATAACAAGCAAAGTAATACCATTTGCTCTTGTATTTTATGTATGTAACATCTGTTACAATTTTCTGCATGGGCTTTTCTGAATAAAAGTTTCTGTTTAATATGTTTGAAAATCTGTCGTGTTCCAAGCCACCGCTTTTGGGACTTTTTTGTTTTCTCACATATCCGTGAATACCTAAACGTTTCATGGATTTCCATACCGATATATCGGAAACAATCCAACCGTACATGTTGAGCAAAGTGTCTGCAATTGTCCTGTACCCTTGTGTGGGATAATGTGAATGTATGTCAGCAACATAGTAATCCAATTCCTGTTGTTGCAGCTCGTAACGGTTTAAGCTTCCTTTTCGTTTAAGCCATTTGTAGTACCCGCTACGTGAAACCTCATATACTTCGCAAAGTTCTTTTATTGAATGATTGCAACTTTCTTTTTCAATGCAGGCATAAATCTGTTGTATTACTTTCTTTTTGCATCGCCCCTTTCGAGTTCTATGGATTTTTTTAATCGTGTTACCTCTGCATCTTTCTTCAACAATTCTCGTTCAAGAAGAGCAACCTTGTATTCAAGCTGTTCCATAGGAGTAAGTTCTTTCTTACGGTTGTATTTTGAAAGTGGATTTCCTGGTTTGCGTTTGTTTATCAAAGCATCTTCTCCGCTCTCCAAATACTGTCTTGTCCATTTGCAAATTTGAGAATTAGATATACCTGTTTCTCTTGATAATGAGCGTGTAGTTTCTCCCTCTAAATTTCTTAATACTAAAGCAAGTTTTTCTTCTTTGCTGTGATGAATATTTGTGCCACCTTTAGGTCTTCCCATATTTATCAACTCCTTATTTTAATTTTATCATACAAAAAGATGGTAGACACTGTTTTTTTAGTGTCTACCATCTTTATATCACTTCAGTTTTATAACCGTCGATTTTATTTTTTAGGATTCTTTTTCGGGCAGAAGCTTTCGGCAGGGCATTTTTCGCAGTAGGCTTTGCGGGCTGTGCAGATATCGCGACCGAAAAGGACTAACCTGTGACAAAAATCCGACTGCATATCGATAGGTATAAGGGGAGAGGTTTCCATTTCAACCTGTGTGGGGTCTTGTTTTGTCGTAAGCCCCATTCGATATAAAATACGCTTTGCATGGGTATCGATAACCATTCCGCCTTTGTGATAAACATCGCCTAAGATAAGGTTTGCGGTTTTCCTGCCTACACCGGCAAGCTTTAAAAGCTCGTCCATACTATCGGGCACGTTGCTGTTGTAATTTTCAAGCAGCTGCTGTGCACACTTTATGAGGTTTTTAGCTTTATTGTGGTAAAAGCCGCAAGGCTTTATAAGCATTTCAATTTCTTCAAGGGGAGCAGCTGCCATTGAGGCAGCATCCGGGTAGGCTGCAAAAAGCGCAGGAGTTGTAAGGTTGACCCTTGCGTCAGTACATTGCGCAGACAATTGTACTGCACAAAGGAGCTGAAAAGGGTCTTTGTATTCAAGCGAACATATTGCGTCGGGATAAAGATTTTTCAAAACTTCACTAAATGCAAGAGCTCTTTCTTTTTTCTTCAAAATAATCACCTTCTTTACTGTATATTAACACAAAAAGCTTGCAATTTAAAGGGAAAAATTATATAATAGACATGTATTTTTTTCAAAGGAGAATTACCATGGAATTTAACAGGATTAAAAATGCTGACGTTGAATTATACGAGGCGATGAGCCGCGAAATCAACCGCCAGAAAAACAAAATTGAGCTTATTGCTTCTGAAAACTTTGTTTCCGAAGCTGTTATGGAGGCTATGGGTAGCCCCCTTACTAATAAATATGCTGAAGGTTATCCCGGAAAGAGATACTACGGTGGTTGTGAATATGTTGACGAAGTTGAAACTATTGCAATTGAACGAGCAAAAGCGCTCTTTGGTGCAGAGCATGCAAATGTTCAGCCCCACAGCGGTGCACAGGCTAACATGGCTGTATTCTTTGCTGTTTTAAATCCCGGTGACACAGTGCTTTCAATGAGCCTTGCTCACGGCGGTCATCTTTCTCACGGTAGCCCCGTTAATATGAGCGGCAAGTACTTTAACATTGTTCCTTACGGTGTAACAGAAGAAAACCAGACAATTGATTACGACGAAATCCGCCGTCTTGCTCTCGACTGTAAGCCCAAGCTTATCTTGGCAGGTGCAAGTGCATATTCAAGAGAAATCGACTTTAAGAAATTTAGTGAAATAGCAAAAGAAGTAGGCGCATATTTCATGGTTGATATGGCACACATAGCAGGTCTTGTTGCTGCAGGTGTTCATCCTTCTCCTGTGCCCTATGCTGACTTTGTTACAACAACAACTCACAAGACACTCCGTGGTCCCCGTGGTGGTCTTATCCTTTGCAAGGAAGAACATGCAAAGGCTATTAACAAGGCTGTTTTCCCCGGCATCCAAGGTGGCCCCTTGATGCACGTTATTGCGGCTAAGGCTGTTTGCTTCAAGGAAGCTGCAAGCGAAGAATTTAAGGCATATCAGCAGCAGATTGCCAAAAACGCAAAGGCACTTAGTGAGGCACTCCTTGAAAAAGGCTTTGACTTGGTTTCCGGCGGTACAGACAATCATCTTATGCTTGTTGACCTTCGCCCCTTTGGTGTCACAGGCAAGGAATACGAAAACCGTCTTGATGAAGTTGGTATTACAGTTAACAAAAATGCAATCCCCTTTGACCCCGAAAAGCCCGGTGTAACAAGCGGTATCAGAGTAGGTACACCTGCTGCTACAACACGTGGTTTCAAGGAAGAAGATATGAAGGAAATCGCTGAATTGATGTATCTTACTATTAAAGAGTTTGATACAAAGCAGGACGAAATCCGTGCAAGAGTAAAGGCTCTTTGTGATAAATATCCTTTGTATTAAAAAATTTTAGCGGGCGGATATGGAATCCGCCCCTACATATTTAAGGTGATTTTTATGAGCAGTCCTTTG
>JAFUOO010000023.1 GCA_017472685.1 Clostridia bacterium | reverse complement strand
GTGCACCTTTTCGTCCCCCAAGAGTGGGGAATCGAGCATGAGCGCATCCTGCGGATGATAAAGCGAATGCGCAGAGTTGTGCCGCGGTCAACAACCAACGAATACTTGGAGTTGGTGTTGGGCACCGCAAACGGAAACGAGAGGGGTTGAAGTTTTAAAACACTTTTTTATGCGAGAGCAAGGGAGAGAGATGCAAGCTGAATTATCTGCTCTTCTAAAGTGCCGTGTATGTTTTCCCAAAGCTCGGGGGATTTCATACGCGCGCAATGAATAGCAAAGAGAATTTCGCTTTTTACATTTTCCGCTGTTGTGTTGTTTTCCTTGGCAATTTTTTCGAACAAATTTGTTTGTGACATTTATGATGCCCTCCTTATGTAAGTTTAGAATGACAACCTTCAGTTGTTGAATTCAGTATAGCACATCACAAATGTCGAAGTCCCACGAAAGCAGGCGGGAAATGAAGGGAAATTATAATTTTTTTGAAATTTTATCAGAATGAAGAAAAAGAGTGTCAATAACAGCTTGGATACGCTCGCGGTCCTTGTCCGTGACTAAAAGAAGCTTATCAGAAATCCTGGAGTATTTTACGAGATAGCCCGTATTTAAGACGTTTATAAGCACTTTGTCGGCAGATGCGTCGAGTGCATTTAGTATGATGATAAAGGTTTCAAGGGAAGGAATCTTTTCGCCGCGCTCTATCATGCCTATGTAGTTCGGGGTTAGATTTGTCATTGATGCAAGCTTTTCTTGGGTTAATTTTTTTATTCTGCGCTGCTTGCGGAGGTTTATGCCGATAGTTGATAAATCCATAGTACAATGCTCCTTCAGTTTGTTTTGTAAACTTATGGTTAGTATATCATAAATGGTAAAAAATGGCAATAAAAACTTAAAAGGTTTACAAATTCAGACAATTGTGATATTATTGAAAATAAGAAAAAATAATTCAATAAAATTTTTTGAAATTAATGCAACCTTTTGGGGTAGTTAACAGTATTATATGTGAAAGGCGGTAAAAAAGCCTTAATAATACATAAAACAGAGAGGTACAAAACTATGAAAATGATTACAAGAGGCGCGGCACTCACACTTGCTGCAGTATTACTTACAGGCACAGCAGCATTTGCTGCAGAAGATCTTATGCCCGTGAGAGCGACACTGGAAGAAAAGGGCTACGCAGTAGAATGGAACCAGGAAAACAAAACGGTTGTTATCCGTGACGGTGGCTTTGTTGTTGAAGAACAGGTTGGCGAAAATATATCCCTTGATTATGATGTAACTTATGCTGATGAAAGCTTTTTTGAAGAGGTTGACGCAATGAAGAAGGCATATGAAGAATATTCTACAAAGGCAACTGTTACAGAAGTAGGCGAAAATTATTTTATTGCTGATACAGAAAAACTTGGTGAAGTAATGTTCAGAGTTGACGACAACACACACTTCCACCACGAAATGAACAGAATGCTTTATAAGTTTGGCGATGTCACAGTTGGTGCTGTACTTAAGGTTTACTTTGCAGAAACAATGACAGCATCCCTTCCTCCTCAGACATATGCAAAGGAAGTAGTATTTCTGAACACAGAAGGAAAGCTTGCAGTAAGCGAAAACTCACAGGTGTTCAAGGTTAGTGAAGTAGGCGAGGGCTACATTCTTGCGGCTAACGAAAAGATGGGAGAAGTAATGTTTAAGGTTGACGAAAATACATCTTTCCGTCATGAAATGAACCGCAGACTTTATACTCTCAGTGATGTTACAGCAGGTATTAATCTTCAGATTACTTTTGCCGACGCTATGACAGCATCTATTCCTCCTCAGGTTTATGCATCTGATGTTGTATTTGTAGCTACAGAAGAAGCAACAGTAGAAAACGTTACAACAAGCGGTAAGATTGTTGTAATTGGCGAGGATTTCTTCACAATTGAAAAGGAAGACGGCTCAAGAGTTCGCTTCAACACAAGCGAAGAAACATTCTATCACCACGTTATGAACAGAATGCTTTACACATTTGCAAGCCTTGAAGAAGGTATGATGGTTGATGTTATCCATGCTGATATGCTCACATTCTCTCTTCCTCCTCAGGGTGCTGCAATTGAAGTTGTAATAAAGTAAGTCTGAAAAATAAAAATGAGATAGCATTTGCTATCTCATTTTTTTATTACTTATTTATCATACTTACAAGCTCGGGGATGCAGGTTTCAAATTTTACACCGTACCAATGTTTTTTGATGTCGGGCAGCGTTTTTTCAATGCAAAGGAGAGTGTAATCTGCCGCTAATGCAGCAGCGTCAAAGGTTGTGAAGCCGCGCATCAATGCCCCTGTGAATGCGGAGGCATAAACATCGCCTGTTCCGTGACAGCCTCCGGGGAGCTTTTTGTGCTCGTAATAAGAATACTCACCATTTTCGAAAACAACAACACCTGTTGTTTCGTCATTGTATGTAACACCTGTAAGGATAACTGTTTTTGCACCCATTTTTATGAGTGAAGAAAGGATGGTGTCGATATATGCACGGTCATATTCTGTTTTGTATTCAACCCCTGTCATAAAGCAGGCTTCGGTAATGTTGGGGACGATAATGTCAGCCTTGCCGCAAAGGGTTGCCATAGCCTTTACAAAATCACTGTCAAAGCCGTAATAGAGCTTGCCATTGTCAGCCATAGCAGGGTCAACAATTGTTTTTGCACCGTCCTTAAGGCATGTTTCCATAATGTGAGACACCATGTCAATCTGGCGTGTGGAGCCAAGATAGCCTGTATAAAGTGCATCAAACGTGATGCCTTCCTTCTGCCAGTGTTCTTCAATTGCGGGAATATCGTCTGTAAGGTCACGAAAGGTATAGCCCGAAAAACCGCCTGTGTGTGTTGACAGCACGCTTGAAGGAAGCACTGCTGTTTCAACCCCGCAAGCGGAGATGATAGGAAGTGCAACTGTCAAGGAGCACTGACCCACACAGGATATATCCTGTATTGTTAAAACTCGTTTGTAATCCATGTTTATCAGACCTTTCAAAATGCTTTTATATATAATAATACTTTAGATTTTATTTGTCAATAGAAAATCCTCCACTAAAAGTGGAGGATTTTTTGCTTAAATAGAAACAATTTCGCCCTTTGACTCAATCGCCCAACCGCTTTCGCCACAGGCAAAAACTGCAGGGGAAAGAACTTTTTTAATCTTCACTGTGCCGCTTGTAAGGCTTTCACCTGCTTCGTTGGAAAGATTGAACAAATCAAGCACACCACGGAGAGCAACGGTAGAATCCGAAAGCACAAGATTGCGGGGAATTATGTAAAGCTTTTTGGGAGTTTCACCGGAAGACATAAATGCTACAAAGTCACCGTTTTCAGCGTTGCCGAAGGACTTTGCGCGATGCTTGTCGAAAAGAATTTCGTCAAAGTTTGTGATGCCGAATTTGAAGCCGCCCAATTCCGATATGAAGTCTTCGAGGTTACTCTTGTACAAAAGCTCAATTGCCTTGGCAACGGCGGGAAAGCTTTTATCGCAAACCGGCATTGTGGGTTCTTCCACGCTTTCTTCGGGAGGAACATCCTCTGCTTCTTCAACAGCACTTTCTTCTGAGATGGCTTCTTCTGCATCTGCAGAGGCGTCTTCTGAATCAACAGGAGCTTCCGCAGCCTTTTCCTTAACTGCTTTTGTCTTCTTTTTCTTTTCCACTTTTCCGCTTGATTTTGAAGCAATAACAGAGCAGGTTATGCTTATTATAAATATGAGAATAACCAGCAGAAGAACGAGGATGATGAGCTGCTGTGAAGCTGTGAGTGAAGCAAACGAGAGCAGGAAAGTACTTGATCCGCCTTCGGCATTGATTGCCGCCTCGGAAATTGCATCAACATCGTTTTTAAGATTTGAAACCTCAGCGTTAAGCTTTTCTATTGTGTCAAGATGGGTCTGAATCTGTTCTGCAAGGAGAATGTTGTTTTCATCCTTTTGCTCCATCGCTTTCTTGAGCTCTTTTATTTCAAGATCTTTCTGGGCAATACTCTGGGTGAGCTCTGCATTTTTTTCCTTTGCGGTTTCAACCCTTGAGTCCAGAAATGCGAAGGATGATATAACAAAGCCTAAAATAAAGGTTATAATACATATAACAACGGCAGCTGCCAGTGTTATAGAAATAGGTTTTTTCTTGTTTGTTGACACGTAAAATCCCCCCGAAAAACTTAAATTTTACTATAATCTACTATATTATAACACATTTTTTAGTCCCAGGCAATATTTATTTACACATTATATTGTGTTTTTGAAAGGGAAAAATTTGAAATGTTGTGATTGAAATTATGAGAGGTTTATTGTATACTAAAAAGGAGGTGAGCTGAATGTTAAAAAATCTTGATGCAATACAGAAGCATATGCAGCAGCATGGTATAAATTCGTGGCTTATAAGCGACTTCCGCGGAAGCAATCCTGCCATGTGCCAGATTATAGGTAAAAAGTTTACAACAAGAAGGGCGTATGTATATGTGCCCGCCTGCGGCTCGCCTGTTGTAATTTATCATATTATTGACCGCAATGCATACGAAAACCTGCCTTGTGAAAGAATAATGTATGTTACCTGGCAGGAGCTTTTTGAAAATCTTGAAAAGCTTCTTAAAAACGATAGTACCGTTGCAATGGAATATTCACCCATGTGCGCCATTCCCATTGTTTCGTGGGCAGATGGCGGTATTGTGGATTATGTACTAAGCCTTGGGAAAAAGGTTGTATCCAGCATGGATATGTTTACAATCCTTACGGCTGTATGGAGCGAGGAAAACTACAAAAGCCATATGTATGCGGCGAAAAACGTGCAGGAAACAAAGGATATGGCATTTAAGTATATCGGAGAAAAGCTCAAGAATGACGAGTTTGTAAACGAGTATATGGTGCAGGAATTTATTATGCAGGAGTTTAGCAGGCGTAATATGTATGCAACTGACCGTGCAATTGTAGGCGTCAACGAAAACAGCTCAAACTCTCACTATGAGCCTACTGCGGAAAAGAGCAGCGAAATTAAGCATGGCGACCTGGTTTTGATTGACCTTTGGGCGCGGGAAAAGATTGACGAAAGCGTGTACGCGGATATTACCTGGATGGGCTATTGCGGAAGCGATATACCCGATGAGTATGTGAACGTTTTCAATGTGGCAAAGGGGGGCAGGCTTGCCGCTTGCGATTTATTATACAGTGCCGAAAAGGCAGGAGAAAAGCTGCCCGGCTACGCAGTTGACGATGCGTGCAGAAATTTCATTAAGGCTGCAGGCTACGGCGACTACTTTCTGCACAGAACGGGTCATTCCATAGGCCCCGGTGCAACGGTGCACGCAATGGGTGCAAATATTGATAATTTTGAAACTCATGACGAGAGAACTATTATGCCCTGTACAGGCTTTTCCATTGAGCCCGGTATTTATCTTGGCAAATTCGGCGTGAGAACTGAAACCGATGTGTATATTCACTCTGACGGTAAGGTTGAGGTTACCGGCGGAGCACAGGAGAGTATCATAAAAATTCTGGAGGACTAATAATGCGTAAGACAAAAATTATATGTACAATAGGACCTGCAAGCGAATCAAAGGAAGTTATCGGCAAGATGATAGATGCAGGCATGAACGTTGCCAGGTTTAACTTTTCTCATTCTACCTACGAAGAACAGAAGGCGAGAATGGATGCTGTTAAGGCTGTTGCGGCAGAAAAAGGCAAAAGCGTAGGTCTGCTTCTGGACACAAAGGGTCCCGAGGTGCGCGTGGGCATGTTCGAGGGTGGAAAGATGGAAATTGCCGAGGGCGATCTGTTTGCCTTTACAAAGGAAGGTGATTCAGAAGCTCCCTG
>JAFUOO010000018.1 GCA_017472685.1 Clostridia bacterium | reverse complement strand
ATTTATCAGCTCTTCCAAGGAAGCTCTGCTAAACATCCGCGCCTCTCTTCGCGAGGCAAAATCTATTATATATAAAACACATTGCTTTGTCAAGAACTTTTTTCAATTTTTCGGAAAGTTTTTTAAGGCTTTTTCAGCTCATTAAAAGCTCTTTCAATGTGTGTTATATACCTTTTTCTTTGCCATCTCTTTCAGACAGCTTTTGTATGATACCATTTTAATCCCCACTTGTCAACACATTTTTTAAACTTTTTTCTCCCTTTTTTTACCTTCTACGCATATGTGAAAAACCGCCAAGATTTCTTGGCGGTTTTTGTGCAGGTTGTCTATATTACTCTGTGGCATCCTCGTAATAAACCATTGTTCCTGTTTTATTACCGTGAATGTCGTATGTTTCAGTAAGATACAGTTCCTCTGTTTCATAATGTTTGAAGTTAAAGGTTATTTCAACATCAGGATTCATAAAACATACATGATAGAGCCTTGCCACATAAATAGCATCGCTTATTTCCTTTTCAAAGTTTTCGCTGTCGGGATTAACCGTTAAGTCAAAAACAGTCTTTTCCTCATTTGCCGAATAGTCACGCACAGCTGTTTCATCACCTATAGCGATAAGCATCATGCTTTCAACGGCATTTTCGGCAGCTTCTGCTATTTTCTGATACCTGTCAGGGCTCATCTTTACTGTAAGTGAACCGTCATCATTAATCTTTACTCTGTATATTCCTTCTGTTCCCTTCATATTTTCAGCCTGCTCTTCTACAGGTATGGAAAAAATGGATGAAGGGTAAGTAATTTTCACAGCATCGTCGGGAACTATAAACACAGGCAAATTAAGGTGTGTGCTTATTACATAAAGAGCAACAATCAAAACCGCAACAAGAGCTATAATGCCCGGGATATTATCCTTTGAGAAAAATTTATCATTCTTCTGTTGTTTCTGCACTATCTGTTCCTGTTTCTTCTGCATTTACCTCTTCCTCTCCATCTTCGTGAGCACACTTTGCAACAGAAACAACCTTAACCTCGTCCTCAAGGCGCATAAGTCTTACGCCTGCAGTAGAACGACCGATGCTTCTGATTTCGCCTGTAGCCAAACGGATAACAATACCCTCTGAAGTAATGAGCATAATATCGTCATCCTCTGTTACAGAATGGATAGACACTATTTTACCTGTCTTTTCACTTATGTTGTAGTTCTTGAGGCCTATACCGCCGCGGTTTTGTGCACGATATTCATCAAAATCGGTCTTTTTACCGTAACCGTTTTCAGTAACAACAAGCAGGTCCTTGCCTTCGCTTGCAACAGCTGCACCTACAACATAGTCGCCCTCACGAAGGTTTATAGCTTTAACACCGTGAGTTACTCTGCCCATTTTTCTTACATCTGTTTCGGCAAAACGGATTGCCATACCGTTGTGAGTACCGATTACAATATGGTCGCTGCCATCTGTAATTTTAACGCTGATAAGCTCATCGTCATCGTCAAGAACGATAGCAAGAAGTGAGCTGTTCTTTCTTACGGAATCATATTCTGTAAGGTCGGTACGCTTAATTATACCGTTACGTGTTGCCATTACAATGTACTTACCCTCTTCAAATTCTCTCAAGGGAATAAGAGCTGTAACCTTTTCTCCGCTTTCAATAGGAAGAATGTTGATTATGGGAGTGCCCTTAGCCTGTCTTCCTGCTTCGGGCAGCTGATATGCCTTCAGGCGGTACATCTTACCCTTATTAGTAAAGAAGAGAAGTGTGTCGTGAGTGGAGGTTGAAAGAATTGTGTTTACATAATCCTCTTCACGTGTCTGGAGACCTGTAATACCTCTGCCGCCACGGTGCTGTGTTCTATAAACATCGCTTGCCATTCTCTTTACGTAACCGAAATTAGTGAGAGTAATTACATTTTCTTCTTCCTCAATAAGGTCTTCAATATCAATATCAAAGTCAGCCTGCTTGATTTCAGTTCTTCTTTCGTCGCCGAACTTGTCACGAATTTCAGCAAGTTCTTCCTTGATTTTATCAAGAAGAATGTCTCTGTTTTCGATAATGCTTCTGTATTCTTCAGCCTTAATTGTAAGCTCGTTGTATTCTTCGTCGATTTTTTCGCCGTTCAACCTTTGAAGCTGTGCAAGACGCATATCAAGCACGCTCTGTGCCTGAATGTCGGAAAAACCGAATTTTTCCATTAAGTTCTGCTTAGCATCATCATAAGAATTTCTGATAACTTCAATTACGGCATCAATATTTGCAAGAGCAATCTTCAAGCCTTCAAGAATGTGCATTCTCGCTTCAGCCTTTTTAAGCTCAAACTTTGTTCTGCGAAGAACAATTTCCTCCTGGAACTCAATAAAGTTAGCAAGAACTTCCTTAAGACCCATTGTCTTGGGCTGACCCTTATTGATTGCAATAAGGTTAACAGAGAAGCTGTCCTGAAGACGTGTGTATTTATAAAGCTGATTAAGTACAACCTGAGGGTTAGCATCTCTCTTAAGGAAAATTTCGAGTCTGATACCTACTCTGTCAGAGGAGTGGTCGTCAATATCCAGAAGGCCTTCTATCTTTTTATCCTTAACAAGCTCAGCAATAGATTCAACAAGCATCTTCTTGTTAACCTGGTAAGGAAGCTCTGTTACGATAATAGATGCGCCGCTGTCCTTATGCTCTTCAATTTCGGCTTTTGCGCGGACAATAATTTTGCCTCTGCCTGTTTCGTAAGCACTCTTTATACCGCTTCTGCCCATAATGGTTGCGCTTGTGGGGAAGTCGGGACCTTTGATGTGCTCCATAAGACCTTCAACTGTTATGTCGGGGTTTTCAATCTGTGCAATTGCACCGTTGAGAACTTCTGTAAGGTTGTGAGGCGGAATATTTGTTGCCATACCTACAGCAATACCCGAGCTGCCGTTTACAAGAAGAGTGGGGATTCTTGTGGGAAGCACAAGAGGCTCTTTTCTCTTTTCGTCGAAGTTGGGAGCAAAATCAACAGTATCTTTTTCAATGTTTTCCAGAAGAACATTTGCAAGACGGCTCATTCTTGCTTCTGTATAACGGTAAGCAGCCGGAGGGTCACCGTCCACACTACCAAAGTTACCATGACCGTCAATGAGAGGATATCTCATGGAGAAATCCTGTGCAAGTCTTACCATTGCATCGTAAACGGATGCGTCACCGTGGGGATGATATCTACCGATAACGTTACCTACGGTTGTAGCAGATTTGAAGAAGGGCTTATCGTGAGTGAGATTTTCTTCATACATTGAATAAAGAATTCTTCTGTGAACAGGCTTAAGACCGTCACGTACATCGGGAAGCGCACGGCTTACAATTACACTCATGGCATAATCGATGAAGGCTTCCTTCATTCTTTTTTCAATATCAATATCTACAATGGTCTGGGTGTCAAAATATTCTTCAAAATGTGAATCTTCGTATTTTTTATTCTTTTTAGCCATCTTAATATTCCTTTCGCACAGCAATCAGTATAGTTTAAACGTCGAGATTTGTTACATACTGTGCATTTTCTTCGATAAATACTCTTCTGGGTTCTACCTCGTCACCCATAAGAATGCTGAATATCTGATCTGCTCTTTCAGCATCTTCAAGTGTAACCTTTAAAAGAATTCTGTTCTTGGGGTCCATTGTAGTTTCCCACAATTCCTCAGGGTTCATTTCACCAAGACCTTTATATCGGCTGATATCAACCTTGGCATTAACATCATCACCCTTGAATTCTTCACTTATTTTGTCTCTTTCTTCGTCACTGAACGCAACAGCCGATTTTTTACCTCTCGTTATTTTATAAAGCGGAGGTTTAGCCAGATAAATATGACCTGTTTCAATAAGCTCGCGCATAAATCTGAAGAAGAAGGTTAAAAGAAGTGTCTGGATGTGAGCACCGTCAACGTCGGCATCGGCCATGATAATAACTTTGTCGTAACGAAGCTTTTCAATATCAAAACCTTCACCTATACCAGTGCCGAGAGCCTGAATTACGGGCTTTAACTTGTCGTTGCCGTAAACCTTATCTTCTCTTGATTTTTCAACATTAAGCATTTTACCCCAAAGAGGAAGAATTGCCTGATACTTACTGTCACGGCCATTCTTTGCGCTGCCTCCCGCACTGTCACCTTCGACGATGTAAATCTCGGTTTTTGTGGGGTCCTTTACGATGCAGTCTGTAAGCTTACCGGGAAGAGAGGATGAGCCAAGAGGTGTTTTTCTTGTAGCTTCTCTCGCTTTTCTTGCCGCCTCACGGGCACGGTTAGCTGTAAGACACTTGTCAATAATTGTACGTGCAATAGCTTTGTTTTCTTCAAGGAAAGCCATGAAGGTTTCAGTCATGGCACCTTCAACTAAGGGACGCACTTCTATATTACCAAGCTTTGTTTTAGTCTGACCTTCGAACTGTGCTTCTGTAATTTTAACACTGATAACCGCTGTAAGACCTTCTCTTACATCTTCACCTGAAAGCTTTCCGTCGCTTTCTTTTATAACATTGTATTTTTTGCCGTAATCGTTCATTATTCTTGTGAGAGCATTCTTGAAGCCCATTTCATGGTAGCCGCCCTCTGTTGTGCGGATGTTGTTTGCAAAGGATACAATGTTTTCACTGTAATCAGTGTTATATTGCATTGCAATTTCAACTTCCATATTTTCTTTTTTACCTTCGAGGTAAATAACATCACTATGAACGCTTTCTTTTCCCTTATTGAGATATTCAACAAAGCTCTTTATACCGCCTTCAAAGTAAAGACTTTTTTCTTTTACTTCTTCATCACGTTCATCTGTAAGTGTAATTCTTATACCCTTATTAAGGAAAGCCTGTTCTCTCATTCTGCGGAGAAGCACTTCATAGTCATAAACAAGAGTATCAAAAATCTGATCATCAGCCTTAAAGCGTACAGTTGTACCTGTATGGTCGGTTTCACCTACAACAGCAAGGCTCCCTTCGCTATTGCCGCGGTTATATTTTTGATAATGAACATTTTTACCGTCATGCACCCAAACCTCAAGCCATTCAGAAAGAGCATTAACAACACTTGCACCAACGCCGTGAAGACCGCCGGATACCTTATAGCCTTCACCGCCGAACTTACCGCCTGCATGAAGCACAGTAAAAATAACCTCAACAGTTGCAATACCCATCTTGGGGTGAATACCTGTGGGAATACCGCGTCCGTTATCTGTTACACTTATAACGTTATCCTTTTCAATTTTTACCTCAATATGAGTACAATAGCCTGCTAATGCTTCATCAATAGAGTTATCCACAATTTCGTAAACAAGATGATGAAGACCGTTTTCACCTGTGGAGCCTATGTACATACCGGGACGCTTTCTTACAGCCTCCAAGCCCTCTAAGACCTGTATCTGGTTTTCATCATATTTTGCGGTTATTTTCTCTTCCATGACTATTACCTCTCAATCTTTAATCTGTCAATTCTCTTTTTTAATGTCTGCGAAGTTGACTGCGCTATATAAACCTTGTCCTCTGTTACAACAAAGGAATGCGGAATATCAGTTACAGCATTTTCGCTTTTTTTATCTCTTTCAGATTTTTTTAAAAATTCTCTCGTTATGCGGCTTTGAGAAGTGTTTTCCAAATCAAAAACACCTACAATATCAGTGCATAATAAGAATTTATCGCCACCTATATTTATATACATACTTTTCCATCCTTTATATAAATAAGATTTGCGTTTTCCTTAAGACTTATATTGGATAAATCGGTACAGCTTATAACAACCTGCTTTCCCTTTATCTTTTCTGTTAAATAATCACGCCTTGAAGGGTCTAATTCGCTCATCACATCATCGAGCAAAAGCTGAGGATATTCACCCTCCTGCTCATTTATAATCTCCATCTGAGCAATTTTCATTGAAAGAACAATGCTTCGCTGCTGACCCTGTGAAGCATAGCTTTTTGAATTATAGGAATTAATTTTGAAAAGCAAATCATCCCTGTGAGGTCCTGCAAGACACATTTTGTATTCAATTTCTCTTTTGCGTGCCTCTGTAACCTTTTCTAAAATATAATCCTTGGTTTCTCTTCTGTTAGCACCTATTTTGTAATTATGGGAATATATAACCTCAAGCTCTTCCTTGCCGCCGGAAATATCCTTCTGTGCTTCGTTTGCTTTTTCTGCTAAATTTTTAACATAGCTCTCTCTCATCTGTGCAATGACCGCTCCGTATTCGCTGAGCTTTTCATCCCATACATCTAAAAGAGAATATTTACCGTTTTTTAAAAGAGCATTTTTCTGCTTTAAACAGCTTGTGTATGCAGCCAATGCGGAAAAATAAGACGGACGAAGTGAAACAATTGAAGTATCTAAAAATTTTCTTCTTTTGTCGGGACCTTCTTTTACAAGACTTAATTCATCCGGAGTAAAAAGAACACAAATAAAATTTCCTAAAAGCTCGCTGTTTTTAGAAATATTTATTTCATTTACTCTTATTTTCTTTTTGTTGTCCTTTGTGAAAATAATATCCGCATTCTGGCTTCTGTTTTTTGATATAAAATCAAGCTCAATTTTTGCACAATCTGCACCGTGACGGAGAAACTCTTTAGTTTTCGCACGGAATGAACGTGCATAAGAGAAAAAGTACAAAGCTTCAATGAGATTTGTTTTACCCATTCCGTTATCGCCGTAGATTATGTTCACATCCGGCGAAAACAAAACCTTTTCTTTTTCATAATTTCTGAAATTTTCAAGTTTAATTTTTTCAGCAATCATAATTTTTTTATAACAAAATCATTTCCGTCAAAGGAAAATTTATCTCCGTCATACAATTTTCTTCCCCGGCGAAGTTCAATTTCACCGTTGACAGCTACCAAGCCGTCAAGTATAACATCCTTTGCAAAAGCTCCGCTTTCTACAACGTTTGCAAATTTTAACGCCTGGTCAAGCTTTATATATTCTGTTTTTATTTCAAGTATTTCCATAATTACCACTCTTTTATTTTATAAGTTAAATCAGCTCAACTTTACGGGCAATACCATAAATAAATAAGTGTCGTCGTTTTCACCTGAAATAATAAGAGGATTTCTGGGTGTTATCATACGAAGAACTGTTGTTTCGTCGCCACAACGTGAAATTGCATCGTAAAGGTAACGGTAGTTGAAGCCTATTTCAAAATCAGCACCGTTATATTCAACGTTGAACTGGTCATTTACACTGCCAAGTGTAGTTCTGCACATAATTTTAAGTGCATCCTGTGAAAGAATGAGGTGTACGGGGTTTTTTTGTACATCGTCAATGATAGGCTCTACACGGGAAACTGTCTTTAAGAATTCACTTGTTTTAACAGTTGTGTTTATTTTGAATTCAGAAGGAATAGCCTGCTTATATGCAAAGAATTCACCTTCGATAAGTCTTGTAATCATTGTGAAGGTTTCGTTTTCAAAAACTGCATATTTATCGCAGAAGCCAACCTCAATTATATCCTCTTCGGAATCGGAAATAATTTTTACAATTTCGTTTTCAGCCTTACCGGGAACAATAAACTTACCTTCCTTGCATTCACAGGGAAGTGCTTCTGTACGAAGCGCCATTCTGTAGCCGTCAACAGCTACAATTGTAAGTGTGTTGGAATTAATTTCAAAAAGAGAGCCTGTAAGAATTTTTCTGTCCTGCTTCTGGCTTATAGCAAAGCTTGTTCTTGAAATCATGTCCTTTAACAATGCCGAAGATATTCTGATAGAATTTGTAATTTCAATATCGGGAATTGAAGGATATTCGTTTGCATTTAAGCCTACAATTCTGTAATCCGAATAAAGACAGCTTATAACAACTGCAGGACCTTCTGTTTTAATTTCACAAACATCCTTAGGAAGCTTTCTTACAATATCGGAAAGCATTTTACAGTTGAGAACAATCTTACCCTCTTCGGATATGTTACAGGGAATAGATGTCTTTATACAAATTTCAAGGTCATTACCCGTAAGATAAAGGCGGTCACATTCAGCCTCTAAAAGAACGCCTTCAAGATAAGGAATAGATGATTTACTGCTTACAGCCTTTGAAACAATATTGATTGCAGCTGAAAGCTCTTCTGTATTACAATAAATTTTCATGATAAACCTCCGGCTTATATATATAATAAAATATATATAATTTAATTATAGTATTAGTAGTAGGTGTTAAAGCGGTGGAAAACCTTTCTAAACCCCTGTAAAAACTTACTTTAAAGCTTGTTTAAAAAATGTTGATAAAAAAGGAAAACTATTTTTATAAATTGTTGAAGCTGTGGAAATTGTTGAAAAAAGAAACCTTATGATACGAGTTTCTACCTATTATATATGTATTAATCTGCAGTCTCGTTTTTTATGTCTTTAACAAGCATTTCCATTGTTTCTTTGAAAACCTTATCTTCCTTTATAAGCTTTTCAATTTTCTTTATACCGTGAAGAACTGTTGAATGGTCACGGTTGCATACTTGTCCTATTTTCTGTAAAGAAAGGTCAAGAACTTCCTTACAAAGGTAGAATGAAATCTGTCTTATTTTAGTTATATCCTGCTTTTGTGAGTTTGAATATATCTTTTCGGGTGCCACATTATAGAACTTTGCACAGTATTCTATAATAAATTCAGGTGTGAGAATTGTTTTTCCGTTATCGGAATAATCCTTTAAAACCTTAAGCACCGTATCGCGTGAAATATCCTCCTGTAAAAGCCCCTTAAAGGCTATTACACGGTTGAAAATGCCTTCAAGCTCACGGATATTACTTGTAACCTTTTCGGCTATAAAAGCCAAAATAGATATGTCTACGGTTACACCTTCATTTTCAGCCTTCTTTTTAAGAATTGCTATACGTGTTTCATAATCCGGAGGTGCAATATCACAGATAAGACCTGATTCAAACCTGTTAACGAGTCTATCAGATAATGTTTTAATTTCACGGGGCGGACGGTCACTTGTTATAACAATCTGACTGTTTGCGCTTGTCAATGCATTAAAGGTATGGAAAAATTCCTCCTCGGTACGCACCTTACCCGCAATGAACTGAATGTCATCAATAAGAAGAATGTCGATATTACGGTACTTATTCTTGAACTGTTCAGTTGTATTTTTTTCAATTGAGGTGTAAAACTCGTTCATAAAAGCTTCACTTGTCGTGAAAATAATTTTAGCGTCTTTATTACTTGCCTTTATGTAATTACTGATTGAATGCATCAGGTGAGTTTTACCCAAACCAACACCGCCATATATAAATAAAGGGTTATATGCAGCAGCGGGAGATTCGGCAACAGCTAAGGATGCTGCCTGAGCAAAACGGTTTGAATTACCTACAATAAAGTTTTCAAAAGTGTACTTTGAATACGGATTTTTTTCAGTTGTTTCTTTAAGCTGGGGCTCGTCTGCCAAAGGTGTTCCGATAATAATGTTGATAGCATATTCTTTTCCGGTAACTTCTTTTACAACATTCTTTATAAGGTCAATATATCTGTTGGTGACCATGCTTTTTACAATATCAGCGTCAGTTGAAAGAATAATAGAGTTAATATCCATAGAGTGTGGCTGAAGCGGTTTTATCCATGTATTGAAGCTTACGGCAAAAATTTCCTGTTCCAAAATAGGCAAACACATATCCCAGAGCGATTTGATATTACTGTACATAATACACATCCTTTCTTTGAAAAATTTTAAACATCCACATGTGGAAAAAAGCTGTGGAAAACTCAATAAAATTCCTTTATATACGGTTTGAGAGGCTGTGGAAAACTTTTTTAGAAAACGATTTTCCCGAACCGCAGATATATACACTATTATATCAAAAAACGGGTCAATTTTCAATAGCTTTTTAGTTTAAAATTAAAAATATAAAAAAATTGTTGACAATTAGGGCTTCTTTCTATATAATATGGTAGTGTTATTGTGGTAGCACTATGATTGCGTGAAATTTTAGAAGGAGGTGCCAGTAATGATCAGAACATATCAGCCCAACAATCGTAAGAGAAAGAAAGATCACGGTTTCAGAAACAGAATGAGTACAGCAAATGGTAGAAAGGTTCTCAAGAGACGCCGTCAGAGAGGTAGAAAAGTACTTTCTGCATAATTTAAGGATGGTTTTAATGAAGAACACACTTTCTATTAAACTTAATCGTGACTTTAGACGACTTTATTACAAAGGCGGTTGTGTGGGAAGCGATATTCTTGTTGTTTATTATAAGAAAACGTCTCTCCCCTATAGCCGCCTTGGTATAACAGTCGGCAAAAAGATAGGCGGTGCGGTTGTGAGAAACCGTGTAAAAAGGCTTATTAAAGAAAGCTATCGCCTTATTGAAAGTGAAATAGGCTTTAAGTATGACATTGTCATTGTGGCAAGAAGTAAATGTGCCCAGGCAGATTATAAGGCTGTTTCGGGCAGCTTGAAGCGCCTTTTTAAGAAAAGCGGAATATTGAATTAACCGGAGGAATATAAAATGAAAAATATTCTTATTTTTTTTATAAGAATATATAGAAAGTATATATCTCCTTTGAAAAAACCCTGTTGCAGATTTTATCCAACATGCTCGCAATACGCAATAGATGCAATGCAGAAATACGGTGCTTTAAAAGGCACGGGTATGGCTGTTTGCCGCATAGCACGATGCAACCCGTTTTGTAAAGGCGGATATGACCCGGTTAAATAATCCTTTATTGGAGAGGAATTTTAAATGTTTGATGTAATAGCAAATATTCTTTCTATTTTTATAAGACCTATTTATGCTATTGTAGGTAACTATGGTTGGACCATTATTATATTTACAATTTTATTAAAGCTTGTAACCATGCCCTTTACTGTAAAAAGTCAGAAAAGCATGGCAAGAATGCAGCAGGTTCAGCCTTTAATCAGCGAAATTCAGAGAAAATATGCGAATAACCGTGAAAAACAGCAGCAGGAGCTTATGAAGGTATACGATAAGTACGAAATAAGCCCCACAGGCGGATGTATGCCTCTTTTATTACAGATGGTTATACTCATGGGCTTTATTCAGATTGTGTACAACCCCTATACTTTCCTTCTGAATATTCCTGCAAATGAGATTCAGGAAATAGCAAAAAGTTTGGGCTTAACTTTAACAAACCAGCTTAGTCTTAGCAATGAAATCATAGCTGCACTTGCAGAAAGAGGCTATGAAACTGCTCTTGATTTGAATTTCCTCGGCATTAACCTTTCAAAGGTTCTTTCCGAAAATCTTACAGACTGGAAAATGTGGATTCTTCCTGTTATAGCTCTTGTTCTTACAATTCTGTCTACTCTTATGAGCCAGAACAGTGCAACTAAAAACCAGACTGAAAAGCAGAAGAATGACCCTCAGGCACAGCAGGCAGCTGCAATGAGCAAGTCAATGTTCATTATGATGCCTCTCATGACCGCATGGATCACATACACATGGCCCTTGGGATGTGCTCTTTACTGGGCAATCTCCACTGTTACACAGATGGCACAACAGTTCATTGTTAATGAATTTGTTATTAAAAAGATGAAACCTATTGTTTTGAAGAAAAAGAAGAAGCCTCAGGTTAAAAAAGAAATAATTGATGTAGAGGCTATCTCTGATAAGACCGACGAGGGAGAAAAAAATGACTAAAATGATTGAAATGACAGGTGCTACAATTGATGCAGCTGTTGAAAGTGCGTTAAAAGAATTAAACTGTACACGTGATGAAGTTGAAATTGATGTCTTAAATAAAGGTAGCAAAGGTATTTTTGGTATCGGAGCAAGTGAAGCAAAGGTAAGAGTAAGAGTTGTAGAAGACGATTTTGATATTGATTCTGTTGAAGCTTCAAGTGATATTGAATCTTATATTCTCAATATTCTTTCCAAGATGGGTATCGAAGCTGAGCTTGATGTTAAGGAAGAAGACGGAAACCTCAATATTGAAATTTCCGGCGATATGATGGGTGTTGTTATAGGCAGACGCGGTGACACACTTGATGCTCTTCAGTATCTCACATCTTTGGTTTATAACAAGGATAAGGAAGATTACGTGAGAGTTAACCTTGATACAGAAAACTACCGTGCAAAGAGAGAAGAAACTCTTGTAAATCTTGCAAAGAAGATTGCAGGTACCGTTTCAAGGACAGGCAGAAGTATTACACTTGAGCCTATGAATCCTAACGAAAGAAGAATTATTCATTCAACTCTTCAGTCCTATGATTATATCAATACATATTCCATAGGCGAAGATCCCAACAGAAAGATTGTAGTATCTTCCAAAAACTCCTCTCGTTCTCAGAGAGGCGGTTACAGAAGAAATTACTCTTCCTACAAGAGAGAAGAAACGACAGTCGCAACAGAAGAATAATATAAAAAAGGCTGTTGTTAAAACAGCCTTTTTTTGTTTCATTATAGGAAATTTCGCATTTCCTATAATGAAAAAATAAATTTTATTTTATTGCCGTGCGAGAATTTCCTCGTAAGACTCGGAAAACGCACATGGCATTACAAAGTGTTTTCTCCTCTGTTTGCCTTAGTTGCAACTATATTCGGAGAGTGTCGGAGACACTTTGTTCTTATGAGGTTTTCATTATGGATACAATTTGTGCAATAGCTACTCCCCGCGGAAAAGGCGGCATAAGTGTTATAAGAATATCGGGTCCTGAAGCATTTACCTGTACAAAGAAAATTTTTTCGTCAAAAAAGGATATTGAACAAGCAGAGGGTTACACAATCCTTCATGGTAATATTGTAGACGGTGACGAAAAGGTTGATGAGGTACTGGTAAGTGTTTTCCGTGCGCCAAAATCCTTCACAGGTGAAAACGTGTGTGAAATTTCATGTCACGGCGGTGTTATTGTAACCGAAAGAATAATGGATTTACTTTTAAAAAGCGGTTGTTCGCTTGCTGATAAGGGTGAATTTACAAAAAGAGCCTTTATGAACGGTAAAATGAGCCTCACACAGGCAGAAGCTATACACGATATTATAGAAGCAAAAACTCGAAAAGGCGCATTTATGGCAATAAACCGTCTTGACGGTGCCCTCACACAAAAAATTGTGTCATTACGTGACGAAATAATAAAAAGTCTTGCTATGATACAGGTTTCTACTGATTTCCCGGACGAAGATATTGACGCTTTCCAGGACGGTAGCCTCAGTAATGTTCTTATTGATTTTGAAAAAAGGCTTGAAGATTTATTAAACAGTGCAAAAAGAGGCATTTATCTTTCAAACGGTGCCCGCTGTGCTATTGTAGGCATGCCAAATGCAGGTAAAAGCTCGCTTTTAAACTGTCTTTTGGAAGAAGAAAAAGCAATCGTTACACATATTCCCGGAACAACACGTGATGTTATTGAAGGGAGATGTGAAATAGATGGTGTTCTTATAAACTTTCTCGATACAGCAGGTATACGCCAAACAGATGATGTTATTGAAAAAATGGGCGTAGACAAGGCAAAAAAGCTTATAGATGAATGTGATTTTGTCATCTTTATGTCTGAATGCGGCAGAAGCATGACAGACGAAGAAAAAGAAATATACGAGCTTGTTAAGGATAAGAACACAATCTGTGTGCTTAATAAAAGTGATAAAATTGAAGAAAACAGAGAGGGCTTTATAACAATCAGCGCAAAAACAGGTGAAGGTGTGGATATTCTTAAAAAGGAAATTTCCAAGCTTCTTGACATGGGCGTTGAAAGCAATGCAATGATTGCAAACGAAAGACAGCGCGAGGCTGTTATGAATGCTCTCAATTATATAAAAAGTGCAAGAAAAACACTTGAAGACGGATTTTTTTCCGACCTTACTGTTATTGACATTCACGATGCTGCAAACGAACTTGGTGAAGCTGAGGGTATGAGTGTTAATGATGAGGTAGTTGACAGAATTTTCAGAGATTTCTGCTTAGGTAAGTAGGTGTTAATATGGAAAATAAATTTGATATTGCCGTTATAGGCGGCGGTCATGCAGGCTGTGAGGCGGCTTTAGCAGCAGCAAGACTTGGTATGAAAACAGTTATGTTTACAATAAATCTTGATGCTGTAGGAAACATGCCCTGCAACCCTTCTATTGGTGGAACAGCTAAGGGTCATCTTGTGCGTGAAATAGACGCTTTAGGCGGCAGCATGGGTATACTCGCCGATAAAACACTTATTCAGTCAAGAATGCTTAACACAGGTAAAGGTCCTGCTGTTCACTCTCTCCGTGCCCAGATAGACAGAGCAATGTACCGCATTGAAATGAAAAGTCTTCTGGAAGATACAGAAAATCTTACAATCCGTCAGGCAGAGGTAAAAGCTCTTGATAAAACAGACGATGGATATGTTATGAAAATTCATACAAACATCGAATATTATGCAAAGGCTGTTATTATTGCAACGGGTACATACCTTGAAGGCAAAATTATTGTTGGTGAAACAAGCTATAAGGGCGGTCCCGACGGAATGTTCCCCTCGGAAGGGCTTTCAGCATCCTTAGAAAAAATGGGAATAGCTCTCATGCGCTTTAAAACAGGTACTCCTGCACGTATACATGAAAAAAGTATTGATTTTTCTGTTATGGAGGTACAGTACGGCGACGAGGAAATAACACCCTTTTCTTTTGAAACAAGCGAAAAACTGGAAAATAAGGTGTGCTGCTATCTTACTTATACAAATGAGCACACACATGATATTCTCCGTACAAATATTGATAAAAGTCCTTTATATTCGGGTTTAATTGAAGGTGTTGGTCCCAGATACTGCCCCTCAATTGAAGATAAGGTAATGCGCTTTGCAGATAAGGAGCGCCACCAGTTATTTATGGAGCCTATGGGCTTGAATACCCGTGAATACTATGTTCAGGGTCTCTCCTCCTCCATGCCGGAATATATTCAGGATGATGTTCTGCACTCTGTAAAGGGTCTGGAAAATGCATCTGTCATGAGATGTGCATACGCTATTGAGTATGATTGCTGTGACCCTACACAGCTTTCGGCAACTCTTGAATTTAAGGAAATTGAAAATTTATACGGTGCAGGTCAGTTTAACGGTACATCAGGCTATGAGGAAGCTGCTGCCCAGGGCTTGATGGCGGGTATAAATGCATCAATGAAGCTTCTTGGTCGTGAGCAGATAATACTCGACAGAAGTGAAGCTTATATAGGTGTGCTTATTGACGACTTGGTTACAAAAGGCACAAATGAGCCCTATAGAATGCTCACAAGCCGTGCAGAATACCGTCTTTTGCTCCGTCAGGATAACGCAGATTTCCGTCTTACACCCATTGGCTATAGGGTAGGCCTCATAAGCGAGGACAGGTACAGACGTTTTTGTGAAAAGTGGCAGAAAATCGATGAGGAAATTGAGCGCTTGAAAGGTGTTGCCCTTCCCCCTACTCCCGAAATTAAGGCATTTCTGGAGGAAAGAAATTCGCCTTTTATTGAAAACGGTGCAAAAATATGTGACCTTATAAAGCGTGCCGAGCTTGATTATAAATCACTTGAGCCCTTTGATAAAACACGCCCCTCACTCCCCCGTGATATTGAAGAAGAGGTTGGCATTATTATAAAATATGAGGGTTACATCAAGCGTCAGGAGGACCAGGTTGCAAAATTCAAGAAAAATGAGGAAAGAAAAATTCCTGATAATATAAATTACGACGAGGTTTACGGCTTAAGGCTTGAAGCAAGGCAGAAATTAAGCAAAATGCGTCCTGAAAACGTTGGTATGGCATCGAGAATATCAGGTGTCTCACCTGCCGACATAGGTGTATTATTGATTTATTTATCCTCAAAAAGGTGGTAAAAAATGGAATTATTAAAACAAGAGGCTTTAAAATTTAATATAGAATTGAATAAAAGCATGCTCGAAAGGCTTCAGACTTATGAGGATATGCTCTTAGAATACAATTCTTTTATGAATTTAACAGCCATAACCGACCCTTATGAAGTAAAAATAAAGCATTTTCTTGATTCTTTAACACTTTTGTGTGAAAGAAAGCTCAAGCAGGGCTGCAGTGTGATAGATATTGGCGCCGGTGCAGGCTTCCCTTCACTTCCCAATGCAATTGCACGGGAGGATATTAACTTCACAATGCTTGATTCTTTAGGAAAAAGAGTTAATTTTTTAAACGATGTAATAGAAAAATTAGAGCTCACAAACGCAAAAGCTGTTCACATGAGAGCTGAAGACGGCGGCAGGGATAAGAGCATGCGTGAAAAATACGATATTGCAGTTGCAAGAGCTGTTGCAGACCTTGCTGTATTGAGTGAATATGCCCTTCCTTTTGTAAAGACGGGCGGATATTTCCTTGCCATGAAGGGCACCGCACCTGCAGAAGAGGTTGAAAGGGCTAAAAAAGCCATAAAAACACTTGGCGGACAGATAGAAAAGGTCAGCGAAATTGAAATTGAGCCTCTGGGACTTAATCACACTATTGTTGTTATTAAGAAAATTGGCAAAACACCTGCCTTATACCCGAGAAAAGCTGGAACACCGTCGAAAAACCCTTTATAATAGGCAAAAAATACGAAAATATTTTGTTTAAATATTAATCCTCTTGTGATATAATTGTAAAAAACTGGAAATATCACAGGAGGATTTTTATGATGCAGGAAGAACAAAGGATTAATATTTTGAAAAACAAGTTCAAAATGATACTTGGACAAGCAGAAGAAAAGACCGAAAAATGCGTTCAGTTGCCCGTAGAAGAAATAATGCCAAATCCGTTCCAGCCAAGAAGACGCTTTGATATAACCGCATTGACCGAGCTGGCAGAATCAATAAGTCAGGTTGGGGTAATTACACCAATAAGCGTCAGAATTGCACCGGGAGGCTACGAATTAGTGTGCGGAGAAAGACGGTTAAGAGCCGCAAAAATGGCAGGGCTTAAGAAAATACCGGCACTTATTGTAGAAATTTCGGATAAAGAGTCGGCAATTATAGCAATTACTGAAAACTTGCAACGAAAAGAGCTCACAATTTTTGAAGAAGCTGAAAGCATGCAGAATTTAATCGAGTTTCACTCGTTGACACAGGACGCCGTTGCAAAACAGTTGGGAAAAAGTCAGGCAGCTGTGGCAAATAAGCTGCGCCTTTTAAAATTGCCTGAAAGTGTGCGGCGCATTGTAATGGAAGCAAACCTGTGTGAAAGACATGCAAGAGCTTTTTTAAGGCTTCCGACAGAGGAATTACAGCTTGCCGCAGCAAATAGAGTTGCTCAACTGCAGATGAATGTTGCATCCACAGAAAAAATGGTGCAAAAAATGCTGGAAAACGAGCCAAAAAAGAAATTTATAAAAAAAGATTGTAAATCGTTTGAAAAAACAAGCCGACTTTTTAAAAACACACTGAACAAAACCCTTGAAATGCTGAAAAAGAGCGGAATGTCTCCTGTTATTTCTGAAAAGGAGAGCGAAGACTTTGTTGAATTTATCATAAAACTGGAGCGATAATTGTTTCACGTGAAACAATTGTTTATATACGAACACAGAGGAGTAATGTTTCACGTGAAACATTACTCCTTGTTTTTATCGAAAAACAGAGCTGATGCACTAAAAATACCTTGAATTATTGGCGTTTTGTGGTATAATACAATTATGATATTGTCGAGTATTATACACAACAACGGAGGTTACTGGTATAATGAAGGTTATTGCAATTGCTAATCAGAAGGGCGGGGTCGGCAAAACAACAACAGCCGTTAATCTTGCTGCCTGTCTTGCAAAGAAAGGAAAAAGGGTGCTGCTTCTGGATTGCGACCCTCAGGGGAATTCCACATCGGGTGTAGGGGTCGATAAAAGACGCTGTGAGAAAACCGTTTATGACGTGCTTATCGGAAGTGCTGATATGGGTGCTGCTATCGTAGAAACCCCTTATGAAAATCTCAGTGTTTGTCCGTCGAACATTTCACTTTCCGGTGCAGAAATTGAACTTGTAAGTGAAATGGGGCGTGAAGCAAAGCTTAAAAACGCCTTGAGCACGGTGAAAAACAGTTTTGATGTGGTTTTGATTGATGCTCCGCCGTCGCTTGGTCTTATAACTATAAATGTTCTCACTGCATCAGACAGCGTCATCATTCCTATTCAGTGTGAATACTACGCCTTGGAAGGCGTAGCACAGCTTATGAATACCATAAAGAAGGTTAAGCAGGTTATGAATCCCGAGCTGGAAATAGAAGGCATATTAATGACAATGTTCGACTCCAGAACTAATTTGTCGGCACAGGTCATCGAAGAAGTAAAAAAATTCTTCCCCAACAAGGTTTACAAAACTCTTATCCCAAGAAATGTACGCTTATCCGAGGCACCCAGCTTCGGAAAACCTATAATTTACTACGATATTGCTTCCAGAGGCTCGGAAAGCTATCTTGATTTAGCTGACGAAGTTCTCTCTTCAATGTGAAGGGCGGTGGAATGAATGGCATTAGGACAAGGTCTGGATGCGTTTTTCTCCTCAGATAACGTAAATACAGACGAAAAAACTTCGGTTGATACCGTAAAAGAACTTAAAATAAGCGAGGTTGAGCCCAGGCGTGATCAGCCCAGAAAGCATTTTGACCAGGAGCAGCTGCAGCTTCTTGCAAATTCGATAGCTCAACATGGTGTTATTCAGCCTATAATTGTAACAGAGGGCGAAGGCGGAATTTACAGAATTATTGCCGGAGAACGCAGATGGCGCGCTTCGCGAATGGCAGGGCTTTCTACAATTCCTGCGGTGGTCAGGAGCTATGACGCTCTTATGCAGGCAGAGGTTGCACTTATTGAAAACCTGCAGAGAGAGGATTTGAACCCCATAGAAGAAGCTTTAGGGTATCAGTCTCTTATGGAGCAATTCGGTCTTACACAGGAAAAAGTGAGTGATAAGGTAGGAAAAAGTCGAAGTGCAGTGGCAAACACTTTGAGACTTCTTGCTCTTGACAAGGAAATCCAGGAAATGCTTGTTGAAGGCGAAATATCTTCCGGTCACGGTAGAGCGTTGCTTGCTGTTGAGGATAGTAAAAAACGCCTTGAAATGGCAAAGGCGGCGGCTAATGATAAGCTTTCGGTGCGCGAAATGGAGGATTTGGCTCGAGAAACAAAGAAAAAGCCCGGACGTGGTGCCAACAAGCGGCATTATGTGGATGTTGAAAAAGAACTGAAAAACATTTTTGGCACAAGGGTAAAAATTACAGGCGAAACCAAGGGTAAAATTGAGCTTTATTATTACACCGAGGAAGACCTGATAAGACTTATAGATATAATTCAGAATTTATGATTGTTTCACGTGAAACAATTTATTCGACAATTGAAAGGAAGAAAAGACAATGTTAGACATTAAATTAATCAGAACTGAAACAGAAAAGGTAAAGGCAGCTTTGGCAAGAAGAAAGGAAAACGTTGACATCGACGCTGTTCTTGAGCTCGACAACAAGAGAAGAGAGCTTGTATTTGAAGCTGAACAGCTCAAAAAGAAGCAGAATGAAGTTTCCAAGATGATTCCTCAGCTTAAAAAGGCAGGCGAAGATACAACTGCTATTTTTGCTGAAATGAAGGAAATTTCCGAAAAGGTAAAGGATTTGGACACACAGACTAAGGAAGTTGAAGAAAAGCTTTCTATGATGATGTACACAATCCCCAACATTCCTAACGAAAATGTTCCCGACGGTGATACTGACGAGGATAACGTTGAAATCAGAAAGTTCTCCGAGCCCACAAAGTTTGACTTTGAGCCCAAGGCGCATTGGGATATCGGCAAGGACCTCAACATTCTTGATGCAGAAACAGCTGCAAAGATTACAGGCACAAGATTTACTCTTTACCGCGACCTTGGCGCAAGACTGGAAAGAGCTGTTACAAACTATTTCCTCGACATGCATACCTCCAAGCATGGTTATACAGAAATTTTCCCTCCCTTCATGGTACACCGTAACTCCATGGTGGGTACAGGTCAGCTCCCCAAGTTTGAAGAGGATGCTTTCAAGGTTGGAAACACAGACTATTTCCTTGTTCCTACAGCAGAAGTTCCTGTAACAAATATGTACCGTGACGAAATTCTTGACGGTAGCCTTCTTCCCATAAAGCACGTTGCATACACAGCATGCTTCCGTGCAGAGGCAGGCAGTGCAGGTCGTGACACTCGCGGTCTTATCCGTCAGCACCAGTTCAACAAGGTTGAGCTTGTAAAGTTTGCAAAGCCCGAGCAGAGCTACGAAGAGCTTGAAAAGCTTACCCACGATGCAGAAGAAGTGTTGCAGGGTCTCGGTCTTCCTTACAGAGTTGTACGCATCTGCGTAGGTGACCTTGGCTTCACAGCCGCTCTTAAGTATGACATTGAAGTATGGATGCCCTCCTACGGCAGATATGTTGAAATTTCCTCCTGCAGTAACTTTGAAGATTTCCAGGCAAGAAGAGCTAATATTAAATATAAGGATAACGCGGGCGACAAGGCTCAGCTTGTGCACACACTTAACGGTAGCGGTGTTGCAGTAGGCAGAACTGTTGCTGCAATTTTGGAAAACTATCAGAACGCAGACGGCTCCGTTACAATTCCCGAAGCTCTTGTTCCTTATATGGGCGGCGTAACAGAAATCAGATAAAATTCCCTTAAATTTGAGGTTTTAACACAATTTTAACACAAGAGAATGTGTTTTGTGATATCATTACACTATAACAAGGTTATGGGAGGGATATTATATGAAAAAAGGATTTAAAAGAGCATTGAGCCTTTTTCTCAGTGCAATTCTCTTTTTATCTCTTACCCCCTTTATAAGTGCGGCTGATGTGTTTGAGGTAAGTGTTTCTTCCGATGCGCTTACCGATGGCTTTACGCTTTATGCGGCAACCGAATTTACGAATGTTTCGAATGCAGACGGTTTCGTAACTGTTGTTTCGGCAGTATTTGATAAGGATGGAATAGAGAAAAGTGCAAAAAAGGAAAAAATTACCATTGACACAGAAGAAAATGCGTCCGTTAAAGGGGAATTTAAAGTACAGTACGATTCTACTGTAGGCGAAACAGCAAAAATTTTCTTCTGGAAGGGCGACAGTATGGAGCCCTTGTGTAATCCTTTGGCATCTGACGAGGTTCCGGAAGGCTCGCTGGAAGAAAGCGAAATTGAAATAACCTCAGACATGGTGTTTGCTTCAATGGAAGCGGAGGGTGACCACCGCGTGACTGCGGCTGCTGACGGCGATGCTGATACTTACTGGTCTGCACGTGATGTTGCTCGCGGAAGCGAAGCATCTGTTACGGCATATCTTACATATGACCATGTAATTACAAAGGCAGGTATTCTTTTCGGCGCGGGTAGCGAACGCCAGTACGTATTTACGGTTTCCACCTCACGCGACGGCAATAACTATACAGAGGTTTTAAGTGAAACCACAAGTGCGCTCTCGGGCGATGTGCAGTATTTTGACCTTGAACGCTCAATAGGTAAGTTTATGAGAATAACCATAATTGAAAGAGTTGAGCCCGACGCCAACAACTGGGTGCAGATTTCTGAAATTGAAGCATATGGCATGATGCTTCCTGTTGACATGGGTGAAGAGGTTCAGCTTTTCAGCTTCAGTGACGACGAAGGAACACGCCTTCCCGAAGAAAGCGACAGCGATGTAGCTGACGGATGGCTTATGCGCCGTATGACAGAAGAAAACTACACAGATTACACACCCACATTGGGCGAAAAGCTCTATGCTGAAATTGACAATCTTCCCGCACAAGCTGCCATGGGCGTAAGCGAAAAGGCAATCCACATGGTTGACCATGTGGCAAGAAACACTGACGAGGTGAACGGCGCAGGTGGCATGACCGTTGCAAAGCAGTACGAAACAACGCCTGACCGCGGAAGATATACCCTTAAGTTCAATATGTTCATTCCCTCGGAAATGGAAAACGGCGAAAGTAGCGATACATATTGGTCGGGCTTCTCATTAACTGACGAAATGGTTTCCGGTGGCGCTGACTTTTCTCACTATGCGGCTATTCAGGTGCGTTTTGAGGATGCTGATAACGGCAACAAGGTAAAGCTTCGCCAGGTTACAAGCAACTACTTCAATGAAGGCTCACTTATTGATTTTATGGGCACAACCTTTGAGAAGGATAAGCTCTGGAGTGTTACACTTGATGTTAATTCCTCTGCAAGACGGGTTGACATAACCGTTACCGACGGCACTAACACCGAAACACGTCCCATGTACTTCTCTTACAACAGCGCAGAGCAGACCCGTCCTTCCCAGTGGTCGGGCTTGGAAGCAAAGTGGCTTATTTTCAATACAGGCGCAGGTAAGAGCACTGAAATGTATGTTGATGAAGTGTGCGTAACTCATTTTGAAACAGAGGAAAAGGAATATCCTCAGACTATGCTTAAGCACATTGACATGACAGAAGAAAATAACGGCGGCATGACCTTCAAAAATATTGCCGATGACAAGGGCGAAGAAGCATACGAAGGCTCCTTGGGCGAAAAGCTCTACGCTGAGCTTATTGAGGCTCCTGCGGAAAGTGGCATTGAAGGAGGGGCGCTTCACCTCTACGATGAGGTTGGCAGAGTTACCGACGAAGAAAACGGTGCAGGCGGTGTTATGGCTTATGTAAACTTCCCCACACCGGAAAACGGCAATGCGTATAAGGTTGACTTTACGCTTTATGCTCCCGTTGCAGACAACTACGGCGGCTTCAGCCTTTCTAACGGTGTTGACGGAAGCTACGGCATGCAGCTTCGTTTCATGCCTTCCTCGGCTGACGAGGGTAACCTTCAGCTTAATAAATACACAGGCAACACCTTCAACGGCGGAGACTATTCTGCCCTTGTTGGTGGATATACCCCCTTAATTAAGGGAAATCCGTGGAAGATTTCCATTGTTGTAAGTCCCACTAAATACCAGAGCGAAATTACAATCGATGACGGCGTAAACAGCCAGACACGTGCCGTTGACATGGCAACAACCTACGAAAACTGGGTTGGCAAAGAGCTCAATTGCCTTGCAATCAACACAGGCATCGGCGGTTTTGGCGACATTTATGTGGGCGATATTACAGTTACCGACCTCGGTTTAACACAGAACGTAAAGAGCGCGCTTAACGGTATGTTCCGCCTTGTTGCAACTCACGGTACAGGCAACATGCTTCACCATCAGGGCAACGAGGTAAGTGACTTTGCCGAAAAGCAGGACCCCGCATACACTCGTTTTGTTGAACGTACAGGTCTTATGGACCCCGACGGTGTATCCTTTGAGGTTGCAAACCGTCCCGGCTACTTCCTGACAATTGTTCCCGGTACAGATAACCAGCTTCAGGTACAGTATTTCACAAACAATGTCCGCTTTAAAGCAAATGCTACCTTTATAAAGCGTGACGGCATTGTTGACACAAAGGGCTACGACAAATCAACTGTTTCCTATGCGGCATACCGCGACAGGGACAGATATCTTTACAACGACAGTGGCAGAACAGTAGTGTGGAAGCGTCATTCCCGTGAAAGAACTATTTTCTATCAGCGTAATGAGGCTTCAGCTTCAAGAGTAAGTGACTCTTTCAAGGGCACAAGCTTAGACAAGAGCAAGTGGCTTGCGCAGTATCCTTGGGGCGACAGCCATAACCACTACGGATTATGCCGCGAGAGCGCAATTGAAGTGAAGAACGGTAACATTACCCTTAAGGCAAACAGAATCGGCGACAACGATTGGCCTAAGAGTAACTCCGGCAAGAATAGTGGTCAGACAGGTATTGACCTTTCAAGCTACGGCTTCGGCGGCTGGAAAAAGTGGCAGGCTTATGTAGGTGTAATTTCGCCTCATAAGAACTATAACGGCTACGACAACAGCGTTAAGTACTGGCGTCAGAGCTACATGGAGGGCACCTTCAAGCAGCCTAATGCAGGTTACGGCTTCTGGACAGCTTTCTGGCTTTCCGGTGCGGACTCATGGCCTCCCGAAACAGATATTTTCGAATATCTTTCTTCCTCGGGCAGTGCGGGAGCACACGGCTGGTACACCAATATGCATAAGTCCTCTTCGTCTTCTGAGGGTAACTGGTACTGGGGAAGTAACCTTCGTACACAGTTTCACCGTTATGCTCTTGACTGGGGCTATGACTACATGGATATGTACTATGACGGTCAGCTTTACAAGCGCTATACAGGCGATATAGTTAACGTTCAGAATTCCTCCGGCGGCTGCGTGCTTGTTATCAACACAGGTGTCGGCGGTTGGGAATCAAGCCTTCCTTCTCAGTACGGTATCGGTATGAGTATGGAATGGTTTAAGTCCTGGCAGTATTAATTTTCCGCATCTAACTACTCAATCCTCACAGCTTGAAAAGCTATATTTAAAAGACGGGCGGTGGGCTCTGCCCACCGCCTTTTTAATTAAAAGGTGATGAATTTGAAAAAAGTTTTGGCAATTTTATTAAGTTTCATAATGTTGATGAGCATTGTTTCAATTCCTGCATCTGCAAACGATACAGAAATTTCCGTTACGGGAACAAAAAGCGCAAGTGCTGCAACATATACAGTAAAGGCTCTTAACCTGGGCGAAGGCAACAAAACCTTCAAGGTGTACGTTGCTTCTTATAATGACGACAAAACCTTAAATAGTGCACAATCCTACAAGGAAACAATTGAGCCCGGAGTAAAAACGGCTTTTTCATATGAAGGCAGCATTAACTCCGAAATTTATGTGTGGGAAGATTTTCTCCGTCCGCTCTCGCCCTCAATGGCAAGCGGCGATTGCGAAGAAGCCGCTTTCGATGACGAAATCAGAATTCCCTATACAGCCTCCGATGCCTTTGCATCCTATGTTCCCGAGGCGGAAAACGGGGCAGGCAATGTATCGGACGGCAACATTGAAACCATATGGACAGTTTCCGGTGCAAGCGAAGAAAGCCCCGAAAACGTTACAATTTATTTAGGTGATGACTACATTCTTTCCAAGGTGGGTATTTATTTCAACCTTGGTAGTGAAAGAGAATATATTTATTCCGTCTCCGCAAGTGAAGACGGTGAAAATTTTACTGTTGTTTCCCAAAAAACAACAAGTAAAAAAACAGACGATGTTCAATATATTGAATTGCCTCCCGTAAGAGCAAGGTACATACGCCTTAACCTTTTTGGCAGAACAGACGGCGGAGCATGGTGCCGCATAGGTGAAATTGAAACCTACGGCTATAAGGATACCGTAGGTGCAGTTCTTATGGAAAATGCGTCAAAGTGGTCAATTTCTGCAATGGACGAAATGACCTATACAGACTATGCCCCCACGTTGGGCGAAAAGCTTTACGGTGAGGCGGATAAGAACAGCATTTATCTTCATGATGCCGTGGGCAGAGATGTAATTGAGAAGAGAACAATTTCCTTGGTAACAGCGTCCCAGACCCCTGAAGAAAACAACCACCACACAAATGTGCTGGACGGCAATGCGGGCACAATCTGGACAGCAAAGGATGTTTCCGACGCAAATACGGCACACCTTGTGGCAGATCTTGGCGGTGAATATTATATTTCAAAGGTGGGTATCGGTTTTGATTTAGGAAACGAAAGACAGTATACCTTCGGCATTGAGCTGTCCACAGATGGTGTTCATTTTGACACCGTCATACCAAAAACAAGCGCTGCAAAAACAAGCAGCATTCAGTATTCTGACATTGAGCCTACGAAAGCAAGATATATTAAATACAAATTTTATCAGCGTGCGGATTCCTCAGCAGGCTGGGTGAGAATAAGCGAAATTGAAGCCTACGGCGGATTAGAGCCTTTTGCCGGTGCAGGTGGCGTTCTTGCACAGCACAGCCTTACTCTGCCCTCAGACCGTGACGATTACAGCATGGAATTTGACCTTAACCTGACAGGTAATCTTTATTACAGCGGTTTGTCCATAACAGACGGCGTTATAACAGGCGGTGCAGATATTGATAACTATGCGGCGCTTCAGCTGCGCTTTGACAACGATGGCGACAATTTCAGAATTAACCGCATGACGAGTAACTATTTCAATGAGGGCAGTCCCGTTGCTCTTTTTGAAAAAACCTTTAAAAAGGACGCTAATGTACACTTTAAAATTACTGTTTCGCCCTTAAACAGGAGCATATTCATAACAGCAGATGACGGTGAAGAAAGGGAAACGCAGCAGCTTTATTTCACAAATTCCGACGTTGAAATGACACGCAACACAACCTGGACCTGGCTCGAAGCAAACACCCTTGTTCTTAACACGGGTGCAGGCGCACAGGCAGATATAACTCTTTCTGATTTTTCACTCAGACATATCCAACGCGAAACAGGAGAAAGCACAGGTGCAGACCCTGCAAACGGCAATATCCGTCTTGAGGCGGTAAGGCTTTCCGATTATCCCACCTCCTCGGGCGACTATTACGGCAGATACGTTTACCACAACGGAGCAGATGCCGTTTTATCTGTTGCGGCAGACAAAAACCCTGCAATAACACGCTTTATTGAGCGCAAGGGTCTTATTGGCGCAGGTATAAGCCTGGAGGCTGCAACCCTGCCAGGATATTTCATCGTTGCGGAAAGCGATGCCTTCTACCTTAAAAAGCTGCAAAACACAGGCGATTTCTATGCCCGTGCAACCTTTATAAAGGAAGAAGCTGAAAACATCGGCTACTATACAGGCAAAACCTATTCCTATAAGACCTATCTCCAGCGTGACAACGAGGACAAATTCCTCTACGACACCACAAGCGATAAAAAGACAGGTGACTTAAAGCCCTGGAAAAAGTGGAGTGAAGCGCAGGGTGTGTTCTACCTCAAGAGTGAAGCAAGCGAGTATGTTGCCGACAATTTCTACGGCAGCTCAATTTCCTCTCAGTGGTGGACAAATTACCCCTGGAAGGGCAATAACCCCACGAATGATTCCTATAATTTTTCTGCGATGATTACAAAGAACAACGTAATTGTTGAAAACGGCGAGCTACTTCTCAAGGCAACCAAGCTAGATAGCGGAAACTGGGCAAAGGATTCTTCGGGCGCAACAGGCAAGCAGTATAACGGCGATTTCGGCAGAAGCGATTGGGTAAAATGGAAGGGCTATGTTGGTGTTGTGAGCATTCAGAACAAGGTTTACAACAAAAACTGCTTTATTGAAGGCTCCTTTAAGCAGCCTGAAAGTCCCATCGGCTACTGGAACGCCTTCTGGCTTGCAGGTCGTGACTCCTGGCCGCCTGAAATTGATATTTTCGAAACACTTTCTTCAAAATACGGTGCAAAGGCATGGCACACGGCAATTCACGGTCAGAACGACCAGAACAATCTTTTCGGCAAGCAGACAAGCAATACAAACATAACAACGGGCTATCATACCTTCAGCATGGACTGGGGCTATGACTACATTAAGTTTTACATTGACGGTAAGTGCTTCCAGAGAGCGCATAATAATGCAACACTAAACTTCCAGAAAAACCTCCGTCTTATCCTCAACACAGGTATCGGTGGCTGGGAAAGTGAGCCCGACGACACCATGGTTTGGGACGACGGTATGCGCTGCAGATTTGTGCGTTCATTCCAATATTAATCATAAGCTTTCTAAAACCCACAAATATAGGGGCGGGTTTCCATGCCCGCCCGTAAATGAGTAAACACATCCAATATATTATACATTAATTTAACAGGTAAGGAGCGATTTTATGCCATTCAAAAAAGATTTTGTCTGGGGCAGTGCCACGGCAAGCTATCAGGTGGAGGGTGCCGCCTTTGAGGACGGTAAAGGGCTCAATATCTGGGACACAACCACCCGTAAGCCCAACTACACCTTTGAGCATAATAACGGCGATACTGCCTGTGACAGCTACCATCGTTACAAGAAAGATGTAGCAATAATGAAAGAGATCGGGCTTAAGGCTTACCGCTACAGTGTTTCCTGGGCGAGAGTTTTGCCCGAGGGCGTTGGAAAGGTGAACGAAAAAGGGCTTGATTATTATGACCGACTTACCGACGAGCTTCTCCAAAACGGCATAGAGCCATACGTTACCCTTTTCCATTGGGATTTGCCCTATGAGCTTTACAAAAAAGGCGGCTGGCTTAACAGCGATATCGGCAACTGGTTTGGCGAATACGCTCATGTTGTGTCGGAAAAGCTGTCGGACAGGGTTAAAAACTTTTTCACAATTAATGAGCCTCAGTGCATTATAGGTGCAGGCTATGTAAACGGTGACCATGCCCCCGCCCTCAACGTTTCGCCGCGGGAGGGGCTTCTGGGCATACACAACACCCTTCTTGCGCACGGTAACGGCCATGCGGCAATAAAGGCGAATGTTCCTCATGCCCGTGTTGGATATGCCCCTGCAACTGCAGTGCGCATTCCTGCCCGCAATACTCCCGACAGCATTGAAGCTGCAAGGCGTGAAACCATGCGTGTCTATGACGATGCCTGGTGGAGCAACACCGCTTGGTCCGACACTATTATGTACGGCAAATATCCTGACGAAATGCTTGAGAAATTCGGGCATATTATGCCTTTTGTGAACGATAAGGATATGAAAACCATCCATACAGGGCTGGACTTTTTCGCCTTTAACACCTACCATGGCGAGATTGTGGACATGAACGACAAGGGCGAGGTTTACTATGTAAAACGCCCTGACGGCTATGCCCGCACAACCATGGGCTGGCCTGTGGACGAAAGCTGTCTTTACTGGGGCGCAAAGTTCTTCTACGAACGCTATAAAAAACCCATAATTATATCCGAAAACGGTGTTGCCGTGCCAGATTGGGTTTGCCGTGACGGTAAGGTGCACGACAGTATGCGTATCGATTATATTGAGCGACACCTGGCTTATCTTAAAAAAGCGGCTGACGAAGGCGTTGACGTGGAGGGGTATTTTCTTTGGTCGCTTCTTGATAATTTCGAGTGGAAGCTGGGCTACAGCCAACGTTTTGGTATAGTACATGTGGATTTTGAAACAAAGAAGCGTACCGTAAAAGACAGTGCCTATGCATATAAAAACATTATTTTGACGAACGGCGAAAATCTTTGATTTAAGTGGTTGACAACCAATTTTAAAAGTGATACGATGTTTTGTGGAGTATATGACAGAAAGGAATGATTCATTGTGAGTAATACTAAAAAAGAAGCATTTTTGTTTGTGCATTTTACAGATACACATCCCAATACACCCATGAGTGAGCAGATTTATTTTTCTGTAAGTCTTGACGGGCTCACCTGGAAAACACTTAACAACAAAAAGCCTATTATCGTTTCCGAAATCGGCGAAAAGGGCATTCGTGACCCCTTTATAATCCGTGCTCATGAAGGCGAAAAGTTCTATATGATAGGTACAGATCTTAACGTGTTCCTTCGTCCCGACCACTGGGGCAGTGCTACAAAGAACGGCAGCCACGACATTCTGGTGTGGGAATCGGACGACCTTGTTAACTGGAGCGAAACAAGAGCTGTGACAGTATCGCGCCCCGATGCAGGCTGCACATGGGCTCCCGAGGTTATCTACGACAAGGAACAGGGCAACTACATGGTGTTCTGGGCTTCCAGGGTTGATAACGGACGCGGTCACCACAAGATTTTCCAGTCCAGAACAAAAGACTTTAAGGAATTTACACCTTGTGAAGTTTACATAGAACGCGACTGTGACGTTATCGACACAGATATCGTTGAACATAACGGAGTATACTACCGTTTTTCCAAGGACGAAACAAGCAAGTGTATTCTTATGGCAAAGAGCACATCTCTTTCCGGCAAGTTTGAAATTGTTGACTCCAACCTTAAGGATGTTCACGGTGTTGAAGGCCCCCAGTGCTGTCAGCTTCCTGATGGCAGATGGTGCCTCTTCCTTGACCAGTACGGCGCAAACCTTGGTTATGCACCCTTTGTTACAGACGATTTGGATAAGGGTCAGTTTACAAAGATTGCAGCAGACTTCCACACAGAAATTCAGTTTAGGCACGGAGGCGTGCTTACAATTACAATGGAAGAGTACGACAGATTAATAAAAGCATTCAGCTGATAAGAAAGAGGGGCGATTGTTCGCCCCTTTAATTTTTTGAAAATATTGCTTGACAAAAGCCTTTCACGTGAGTATAATAATATGTGCGTGACAGCTTATGGAGAGGTGTCCGAGTGGTTTAAGGAGCTGGTCTTGAAAACCAGTGACACGAAAGTGCCGTGGGTTCGAATCCCACCTTCTCCGCCACGGATAGCCCACAGCAGAGGCTGTCGGGCATCCGTTTTAACAAAATAGGTATGTGAGCCGTACCTCACAGAAGGGCACTTTGCCGCTATTATTTCACATGGAGAAATACTCAAGTAGGCCGAAGAGGCGCCCCTGCTAAGGGCGTAGGTCGGGTAACCGGCGCGAGAGTTCGAATCTCTCTTTCTCCGCCAGAATAAATACACTCTCGGGTGTATTTATTTTTTATAAATTATCGGCAAAAAACAAAATAAAACTTAATGAAATGTTAAAGTTTTTGCCGATAAAGGTATGAAAGGAGTGGTATATATGAATTATTTGTCTGTGTCTCACATTGCAAAAAAGTGGAATATGTCTGAGCGTAGCGTTAGAAACTACTGTGCTCAAAATAAAATACCCGGTGCGTTTTTAACGGGTAAAACATGGAACATTCCCGAAAATGCAGAAAAACCGGAAAGAATAAATAAAAAAAGCAGTAAACCTAAAAACCTTCTTGAAAGATTACGTGAAGAGAAGAAAGCCTCCTTAAAAGGCGGAATCTATCACAAAATACAAATAGAACTTACTTATAATTCAAACCATATTGAAGGTAGTTGTTTGACCCATGACCAGACAAGATATATTTTTGAAACTAATACTATCGGCATAGAAAATGACAGCTTGAACGTTGATGATATTATAGAAACGGCAAATCATTTTAAGTGCATTGATATGATAATTGATAATGCAACATACAAGCTCGCGGAAAAATTTATAAAAGAATTGCATTTTACGCTAAAATCCGGCACAAGCGATTCAAGGAAAGATTGGTTTAACGTTGGAGAATATAAAAAACTTCCCAATGAAGTTGGTGGAAAGGAAACGGTAAGTCCCAAAGAAGTTGCACAGAAAATAAAAAAGTTACTGAAAACATATAATGAAAAGAATGAACATTCTTTGGAAGAAATAATAGAATTTCATTATCAGTTTGAAACAATACACCCGTTTCAGGACGGCAACGGTCGTGTAGGTAGGCTCTTGATGTTTAAAGAATGCTTAAAGAATAATATTGTGCCATTCATCATTGATGACAGTTTAAAAATGTTCTATTATAGGGGACTTTCTGAATGGAATAACGAAAAGGGATATTTAACGGATACCTGCCTTTCCGCACAGGACAGGTTTAAAAAATATTTGAATTATTTTAAAGTGCCGTACGAGGGGTAATATAAAACGGAAGGGTTGATATCCAATGCAATATAAGGCTATTTTTTTTGACCGGGACGGAACGTTGACTTATTTTACTAAAGAAAAGGAAGCTTGGCGCGACAGGCAGATTTGCGAGTGGAGTGGGAAACCTTTTGATTTGTCTTACGAAAAAATGATGAAATTATTTCATCTTGCAAGTGAAGGTGAAAAGCCTTGGTATAAAAACCTTGAAGATGAGAGGGAGTTTTTTAAAAGATATTACAGCTATTTGCTAATCGAAGAAGGCGTTACGGAAGATGTTAAAGAGCGGGCAGAGCTGTTATTTAATGAGCTGTGGTGTAACGGTGACAGAGTTCTTTTCCCTGAAACAATAGAAGTGTTAGAATATTTTTATAGCAAAGGGTACAAAATGGGCGTTATCAGTGATACCTCGCCGTCGCTTGAATTTTTCCTGCAGCAATTAGGTATAGCAAAATATTTTACCTCGTTTACTGCAAGCTCTTTGGTAGGTGCAGGTAAACCAAATCCGATTATTTTCAAAGCCGCTTTAGATGCACAAGGCGTAACTGCAGAAGAAAGTATTTATGTAGATGACTACAAGATAGAAGCTGACGGAGCAAGAGAACAAGGATTTACTTCTTTTTTGATTGACCGCACGGGAAATGATAATGATGCGTGGACAATAAGTGATTTAAGACAGTTAATTGAATTTGTAGAAATTGATAATTAGGTCACTTTTAGTAGGTACATACTGGTTTCTCACGAAAAAAGTGGGGAATTCGATGGTACGCGCACTTTCTCCGTCCTTGACAGCACATCTATATGGTGTGCTGTTTTTTTTAGTGTGCGCAATGTAAAATTTCGAACTCGAAGCGCCGGCAAGAGAGGAAGCAATTTTGAGTGGCAGCAACACAGTGAAATTGAATTGATGATGCAACAGTCACGCAGGGCGAATCTCTCTTTCTCCGCCAGGATAATGCGCATCTTATATTGCGAAATAATCTCTTACTCCTAAAAAAGCCCATGAAAAAGCATATTGTTGTAAAATTTGCACATAAATAAGGTGACGCAAATTTGTATTGAATCAGGATGTTTTTTTGAGCATCCTGATTTTTTTCGGAAAAAAGCCTAAAATGGCGGTTTTTGGCAGTGTTAAACATGCCGTTTTGTACACCAAATGTACCGTTTTGTAATATAAAAAATGGACAAAGAAAGCCTGAAAATTATTGAAAAACCGTGTTTTTTGAGCTTCTTTTGTGCAAATATGACGAAATTGTACAAAAATCAAAAGTTTTTATAGACAAAATGCACAAAGGGCGTTATTCTTATACTGAGGGAAATTTTTTAAAAGGAGAGGATAAAGAATGAAAAGAGTTTTAGCAATTATCTTAAGCCTGGTTATGATAACTTCCATGACAGCAATCTCTGCTTCGGCAAGTGATATGTTGGTTGAAATTACAGGCAAAAGAACAGACAGTCAGGTAGCGTTTTCTGTAAACATACAGAACGAAAGTGCGACAGAACAGAATGCTGTTGTATTCCTTACAAGCTTTGAAAATGACGGCACATTTAAAAATGCCGAAAAATTTGTTGTGCCTGTGGCAGCAAATGCTGAAGTGTACAACACATATGTAGCAGACATATCCTCTCAGGAAAATGTGAAGATTCTTGTCTGGGACGATTCGCTCCTGCCGGAAGCAGCTCTGACAGTTGAAGAATGTGAGTATGTGGAAACTCTTACAGGCGATAAAATTGATGTTACAGCCTTCGATGTATGGGCAACAAATATTGAAGATGCGGCAAATCCTGCATCCAATGCAGTGGACGGAAGTCTCAGTACAAAATGGGGCGTTACCGAGGCTGATGAAAGCCTTAACCTGTATCTGGGCGGAGACCACATTTTAACTGGAGTTTCTCTTGCATTTGCATCCGGAAGCAGCAGCGAATATATATTCTCAATTTCCGCAAGTGAAGACGGCGAAAACTTTACCTGCATTGCAGGTGAAGTTACAAGCAGCAAGACAAACGCCTTGCAGACAGTTAACGTTGCAGAGATAAGAGCAAAATATGTAAAGGTAACCCTGCTTGGAGCAAAGAGCGGCTCAATAACAGGCATCAGTGAGGTTGAAGTGTACGGCTATAAGGACAACTCCGGCGAAATGCTCATGACAAAAGCCGAAATGGAAGCCGATTGGCACATCAATGCCATAGACGAATTGACCTACACAAATTACACTCCTGCTCTCGGCGGTCAGCTTTATGCCGAAACAGGCATTAACGGTGTATTCCTTTACGATAACGTAAGCCGTGACGGCACAGACGGTGCAGGCGGCGTAATGGCGCAGAAGGAGCTTACAATTCCTGCAGACAGAGGCGATTACGAAATTACCTTTGATTTAGAGGTTGCATCCAGCATCGCAGGCAGCGAGACCTCTGCATCTTATTCGGGTATTTCTCTTACAGACGGCCCAATTACAGGCGCTGCAGATCTGGACAACTATTCCGCAATTCAGATAAGACTTGACAACGCGGGAAGCGGCAAGCTTGCAATCAAGCGCATTGTGTCCAACTATTTTAATGAACAAGCGCCCATTGCTTTATTTGAAAACACCTTCAATAAGGACGAAAAACTCAGCTTTTCGCTTCTTGTATCACCATTGGACAGAAGCTGCTTAATAACAGTTTCCGACTCGGTTGTTACAGAAAAACAGCTTATATATTTTAACTACACCGATGCAGAGCTGACACGAAGCAGCTCGTGGACCTATCTTGAAGCCAATACACTTTCCTTCAACACAGGTGTAGGTGCAAAAACACAGATGACAGTAAACAATATCAATCTCCGCGATGTTGGCCGCATAGCCGGCAATGTTCCGGGTGCAGAGCCTGCAAACGGTATCGTAAGACTTGAAGCAACAAGACTTTCGAGCTATCCTACTTCCTCGGGCGACTACTACGGAAGATACATTTATCACAACGGTGCGGATAACACCCTTGCTGTTGCCGCAGATAAGAACCCTGCAATTACACGATTTGTTGAACGCAGAGGTCTTATAGGTACAGGTGTATCCTTAGAGGCTGTAACAATGCCCGGCTACTTTGTGGTTGCCGAAATGGGCGATGCCTTCTATCTGAAGAAGCTTGAAAACACAGGCGATTTTTATGCAAGAGCTACCTTCTATAAGGAAGAGGCAGACAATGTAGGCTATTATACAGGCAGCACATATACCTACCGTACATATCTCAAGTCGTATAACTCCGGCAAAACTGCTATGGAAAACAAATATCTTTACGATACAACAAGCGATTACAAGACAGGTACCTTAAAGCCCTGGAAGATGTGGGGTCAGGCACAGGCTACCTTCTATCTCAGAAGTGAGGTAACAGCTCATGCCTCCGATAATTTCTACGGCAACTCAATTTCTTCCCAGTGGTGGACAAATTACCCCTGGAAGGCAAATAACCCCACAAACGACTCCTATAATTTCACCGCTCTTATTTCAAAGAACAATGTAATTGTTGAAAACGGTGAATTATTCCTTAAAGCTACAAAGATTGGCTCCGGTGACTGGCAGAAGGATTTAAGCGGAGAAACAGGTAAATATTACAGCGGTGATTTTGGTAAAACAGGCTGGTACAAGTGGGCAGGCTATGTTGGCGTTGTAAGCATTCAGGACAAGGTTTATAACCGACAGTGCTATCTTGAAGGTAGCTTCAAGCAGCCCAACAGCCCCGTTGGCTACTGGAATGCGTTCTGGCTTACGGGTCGTGATTCCTGGCCTCCCGAAATTGATATTTTCGAAACTCTTTCAAAGACCTACGGTCACAATGCATGGCACACTGCAATTCATGGAGAGGGCGATACAAACAACCTCTTCGGCAAGCAGACAAGCAGCATAAATGTTGCAACAGGTTACCACACCTTTGCTCTTGACTGGGGTTATGACTACGTTAAGTTCTATGTGGACGGAAACCTGTTCCAGAGAGGCCACAATCATGCAACAATCAACTTCCAGAAGAACATGCGTCTTATCCTTAACACAGGCGTAGGCGGTTGGGAAACAGAACCTGACGATACAATGGTATGGAACGACGGTCTTCGTTGCAGATACATCAGAAGCTTCCAGTATTGATCTTACATAATACATGTCCGAAAGGAGTCAGAAAAATGAAAAAGTTTTCAACAATTGTGATAAGCCTGATACTTACTCTTGTAATGACAGTTTCCGTGTCTGCGGCAAGCATTACCGGCATTTCGGTAAGCGTGGGCACAGATTCTGAAAGAGAAGTTCAGGTGACAGTTAATTATAATAATCCCGAATCGGCACAGACATCCACAGTTCTTGTTGTGAAGGAAGGCGAAAGCATTCTCACAGCAGAAAATGAAGACATTGATTACGTTGACCAGAAAGAGGTTAACGGAAACAGTGTTACCTATTCTTTAAAAATGCGCGAAAAGGACAGAGACGGTACATACGATTTGTATGTGGGCGGTACAGCTATTGAGGCTCCCGGAAAAACGCAGATATCCTTTGATGTGCAGACCTTAATCCGATTTGTTTCAAGCGCAGATTTGTCAACAGAAATTGCGCAGTCTGTCAGTGTGAAGTCTGATCTCAATGCTGTAATTGACCTTGCAGCCTATGCGCCGGATGAAATCATATACAACGGCGTAGCTTACACAAAGGATGAAGACAATAAAACCTCCCTTACAGCATCTTTGGCTGTAAACACAGTAAACATTACATATTCTCTGGATGCAGTTGCAGAAATTGAAGAGGTGAGTGCTACAGTTATCGAAGGTAATGCTCCTGTTCTGCCTACTCAGCTCAATGCAACAACAATGCAGGGTACACCCACGGTTGTAAATGTAACCTCCTGGGATTTGTCCAATCTCAGCGTGGGCGAAAACACCGTGTACGGTAAGTGTGCAGACACCGATGTTTCTGCAGTTGCTCTTGTAACTGTTCTGCCTGCAAGCTTCACTCTTGAGGATATTTTATCCAAGGGCAACAGCGATAACGCGGTTTATCTTCCTCATGAAATAGCTGACGAATTTGCAATTGAGTTTGATATGGTGGTTAACCGTGTCAGCGATACAGGTGCTCAGTTCGGCTACAACGGCACAATCTGGGGTAGTGGTGCGTTTGGTATAAGCCCTAACGGTGGCACTCTCAGAGCAACAGGCGGTAACAAAAACGGCACAAGCGACGGCGGCAGCGTTCTCAAGAGCACTGTTACGGCAGGTGATGTTTACAGAATGCTTGTATGGGCTGATGCGAGCAGCGACACCTTCAGCGTATATGCCACAAACAGCGACGGCACTGTTTACACTGCCGAAAACAAGACCTTCCGCAGAGAACAGAACCCCGATATGATAAATACAATCAATCTCCGCGGTAACGGGGCTGCAGACGGCGACCTGGAAATGAGAAATATTAAGGTTTACCATCCCTCCATGGTTACAGACGAGCCCGAAACTGAAGATATGGAATATATCTACTCAACGGCAGGCGTTGAACCGTTATCCTACGAGGCGATAACAAACGGTACAATCGACATGGATGTTAAACCCATTGAGGTTGTAGACAATGTCATCGGTATTACATCTTCATCATCTGCTCCCACTTGGTATGATAAGTTCAACATAGTAATCGGCTTCCGCCCCGACGGAACAATCCTTGCATACAATTCTACAGCAATGGACAGTGAAGAAACCATTACCTATGAAGCAGGCAAGGTATATCATCTTCACATTGAAACCGATGTAGCAACGGGTAAGTTCAGCGCTGTAATCACCGATGAAGACGGCAACGACTACACTCTTGCAACCGATTATTCCTACCGCGCATCAGCTCCTTGGGCAGATAACTTAGGAAAGCTCTCTGTTGTAGGTGGCTGGAATGTAGGCGGCAACAAGCTCGCAGTAGCAAACGTTGAATTCAGCCAGAAGGAAATTGCCGAAGAAACACAGGCAAAAACTGTTCAGTATGTTATCACAGGCGAAAACGGCACTGCTGCATCCTGGAGTGAGGTTTTTGAAGAATATGAAGAAGGCGACATTCTTTACGATATTCCTGCAGGCGAATACTACTATGAACACGACGGTAAGGCATATGTGGTAAGAAGCGAGGAGCAGGTATACGCGGCAGCAAACGACGGAATTGAAACACATACTGTAGAATTTGAAATAGTTCATAACAACGCTGTTATTTCCGACACCTTTGCGCCTGTTGACGGCGCTGTAAGCAATGCTCTTTCCGACATGCTCTTTATCGGCTCTTCCGGTATTACAGACATTGAAAACCTTGACGCAGATGGTAACAGCACCATGACGGGTGGCTCAAATGTTGGTAACCCCCGCGTGCCCCTTCTCACCTTCAATGTTCCCGAGGACTATGAAGAGGGCAAGGCAGTTAAACTGAATGTTTATGTTGCAAAGGTTAATCAGAATTTTGTTCAGTCAACAGCAGGCGAAATGAAGCTTGCTGCAGGCTGTGTGGAAACAGCAGTCAATGAGGCTGAGGGCTATACGGCAGCTGACTATGCCCCCGCTCTGAACCTTGTATGGTCCGACGAATTTATGTCAATTCCTGCAAATGCAACAATTACGAGCCAGAAGGCAGTTGTTGAGCAGTGGGTAAGCTTTGATGTAACAGAATTTGTTGCCGCTGCATCCGACACGGTAACCTTTACATTGTATGCTCCCACAGCAGGCGCATATGTAGTTGACAGAGAAAGCGCGTCTGCAGGCGGCAACTATGAAGGCAATGCAGCTTATCTTGAAGTTGTAGACGGAGAAACAATTTCAACAACAGGCATGGAAAAGGTAACAAAGATGGGAAGCATGGTTTCTAACCCCGAAAACTTTGTGGTACCTACGGATGCAGCAGTTGTGTTCTATGTACCCGAAGGCAGCGATGCCTTTGCAGTTACAGACGGAAGCTCAGCCTACACTCTTACTGATTATAAGACAGAGGCAATTGATGTTACTGACGGTGAATACTACGTAGAAGAGCCCCTTTATTCAACAGCAGGCTTTGAGGCGATAGAGTTTGAAGCAATAACAAAGGGCACAATCGATATGGTTGTGAAGCCTTTAGAGGTGACAGATAACGTAATAGGCATTACAGCCTCCTCTTCAAACCCCACATGGTATGACCAGTTCAATATAGTAATACGCTTCAAGCCCGACGGCACCATGGATGCTTATAACGGAACGGTTATTGAAAGCTATGAAGCTGTTCCTTATGAAGCAGGCAAGAAGTATTATCTTCATATAGAAACAGATGTGGAAGCAGGCACCTTCAGTGCATACGTAACAGATGAAGAGGGCAACAATTACACATTAGCCCTTGACTACGAATACCGTGCATCTGCACCCGATGCTGAAGACCTTTCCAAGGTTACATTGATTGGCGGCTGGGGCATAGGCGGCGACAAGCTTATGGCAGGCGGTATCAGTTTTATGAATAATAATTAAGGTAAGCCCCCGGAGATATTCTTCGGGGGCTTGAATTTTCACTGTTGCAAAATATATAAAAATAATGTATATTAATGAGAGTAAATTATCCCGAAAGGAATTATATATATGAGCATTTTAAATGTTGAACACGTAACCCACGGCTTTGGCGGCAGACAGATACTTGAGGATGCATCCTTCCGTCTTTTAAAAGGTGAACATATAGGCCTTGTGGGCGCTAACGGCGAGGGTAAGTCCACCTTTTTAAATATCATCATGGGCAATCTCACCCCCGATGAGGGCAAAGTAGAATGGTGCAAGCGTATTACGGTCGGCTATCTTGACCAGTATTCCACCTTAACAAAGGGCAAAACCATTTACGATGTCTTGCGCGAAGCCTTTTCTCACCTGACCGACATCGAAGCTGAAATTATGGAAACCTACGAAAAAATGGCAACAGCCTCAGACGAGGAAATTGCTGCCATGATGGAAGACGTGGGCGAAATGCAGGAAATCCTCGATATGTCAGGCTATTACACAATCGACACAAAAATCAACGAAACAGCGGCAGGCTTAGGTCTTAACCAGATAGGTCTTGACCGTGATGTAAGTGAGCTTTCCGGCGGTCAGCGTGCAAAGGTACTCCTTGCAAAGGTGCTTTTACAAAATCCCATGATTTTAATTTTGGACGAGCCCACAAACTTCCTGGACGAAAACCACATCCGCTGGCTTACTAACTTTTTGCAGAACTATGAAAACGCATTTATCTTAGTAAGCCACGATATCCCCTTCTTAAACAGCGTTATAAACGTTGTTTACCACCTGGAAAACACAATTCTTACCCGCTACAGCGGTGACTACAACTTCTTTGAGGAAAGCTATGCCTTAAAGAAACGACAGCTCGAAGCGGCTTATGCAAAGCAGCAGAAGGAAATTGCCGACCTGGAGGACTTTGTTGCCCGCAACAAGGCTCGTGCCGCCACAGCAACACTTGCCCGCTCAAGACAAAAGCAGCTGGATAAAATGGAAAAAATAACCCTTGCCCCCGAAAGGGTCAAGCCCGAATTCAAATTCCGAAGCGACCGCACCCCCGGCAGGGTTGTAATAAGCGCAAAGGAATTGGTAATTGGCTATGACACACCCCTTACAAAAAAGTGGGACCTGATTGTTGAAAGAAACAAAAAAATTGCAATCCGCGGTGTAAACGGCTTGGGCAAATCCACCCTTTTGAAAACCCTTCTCGGTATTATCCCGCCCTTTGAGGGTACAATTGAGCATGACCAGTTTATGAGCGTGGGCTACTTTGAACAGGAGGAAATTGCCTCCTCAAAGACTGCCCTTGAAGAAATCTGGGATTTATACCCCTCCCTCACAAATGCCGAAGCACGTGCAGCGCTGGCAAAATGCGGGCTTACCACCGAGCATATCACAAGTCAGATGAAGGTTCTCTCAGGCGGTGAAAACGCAAAGGTACGCCTTTGTAAGCTTATGCTTAAGGATGTTAATCTTCTGGTCTTGGACGAGCCTACAAATCATCTCGATGTTGATGCCAAGGAAGACTTGAAGCGTGCCATCCGTGAGTTTAAGGGAACAGTTCTCCTTGTAAGCCATGAGCCCGAGTTTTACAATGCAGTTTGCGACGAAATCTGGGATTTGGAAGACAAGACAACAAAGATAGTATAAAGGAGCGGTATTTATGGAGCTTATTTGTCAGGCTATCGGCATTCTTGCCATGATACTTTCCGTAACAAGCTTTCAGCTTAAAACGAAAAAACAGATAATAGTTATGCAGTGCATGACGGGCGTTGTTTTTGCAATTCATTATTTTATGCTCCCCGGTGGAGCCGGCATTGCGGGCGGCGTTGTAAATGTTATTGCTATTTTGCGAAATCTGGTTTTCTATTTCAACTACAAGCCCATTTTCAAAAGCAAGCTGTGGGTAGTATTTTTTGCAATTGTTATGGGCACAAGTGCAATAGTGTCGCGCCCCGAGCCCATATCGGTATTCATGTGCATAGCAATGGTTTTCAACACACTCGCTGTCAGCGCCGATACCCCTGTGGGAACACGAAAAATGATTTTGATTTCCTCGCCCTTTGCCTTTGTGTATAACATAGTTATATTCTCCGTGGGCGGTATTGCAAACGAAGCATTGGTTGAAATTATAACAGCCATTACGTTCTTCAAGGAAAAGGCGTTGACAAAGAAAGATGCATAATATAGAATGGTGACAACAAAACAAAAGGAGGAAAATACATATGAAAAAAATTCTGGCATTGGTGCTTGCTCTGGCTATGACACTTTCTCTCGCGGGTTGCGGAGCGGTTGGCAAGGCAGAAGCCACAGTGAAAAACTTTTTCGAAGCTTGCAAAGCAGGCAACCTTGAAGACGCACAGAAGTATCTTGTAATCGAAGAGGAAGCTGAAACCGAGGACAATGCCGAAGTATACGACATGGCAGCTTTAGTGCTTGAAAAGCTTGATTACAGTCTTGTTTCTTCAGAGCAGATTGATGAAAACACCGTAACTGTGACAGCTTCTGTAACTGCACCCGACATGAAGGTTGCTGTAGGCGAATTCTTTCAGCAGGCTCTCGCATTCGCATTTTCAAATGCTTTTTCTGAAGCTCCTCTTTCCGACGAAGAAGCACAGGCAGAAATGATGAATATGTTTATTGAGGCTATGAGCAAGGAGGACTTGGGCTTAGTTACCAATGAAGCGGCTATTTCTGTTGTAAAAACAGAAGAAGGCTGGAAAATTGATGCTGACGAAGATTTTGCCGACGCTGTTACAGGCGGTATGCTTTCAGCACTTGAAGAGCTTTCAAGCTCCTTTACAGAGGAATAATTCAATAAAAAGAGACGGGTGGATAGTGTATCCGTCTCTTTTTGCATCAAAAACAAATATAGCGGTAACAAAAATAAATTGAAATGTTCAATGGGGTGTGGTATTCTAAATTTAATAGGGGTGATTAAAATGTATCATTTAGCTATAGACATAGGCGCATCCTCAGGCAGACATATTTTAGCTTGTGTTGAAAACGGCAAAATATTAACCGAGGAAGTTTACCGCTTTGAAAACGGATACACAATTGAAAACGGCGCGCTTGTGTGGGACATTGAATCTCTTTTTGAAAATGTAAAGAACGGTATAAAAAAGTGTGGCGACCTTGGCAAAATCCCTGCAACAATTGCCATTGATACCTGGGGCGTTGACTATGTGCTTCTTGACGAAAATCGGAAGGAAATAGCCCCATGCATGTGCTACCGTGACAGCAGCACCCAAAGCTGTGTTTCCGCTGTTAAGGAGCTTTGTCCCGATTTGTACGAAAAAACAGGCATACAGACACAAAGCTTCAACACAATCTATCAGCTCTATCGTGACAGGTTATCGGGAAAGCTTGAGGGCGCAAGGCATTTTCTCATGATGCCCGAATACCTTTCCTTCAAACTCACGGGCGAAATTAAAAATGAATATACAAACGCTACAACCACAAACCTTGTGAACGCAAAAAGCAATACCTGGGACGGTGAGGTTTTAGAAAGGCTTGGTATTGATAAAGCCATCTTTAAACCGCTCAGTAATCCCACGGAATTGGTGGGTCGCTTTACAAAAGAGGTTGAAGCGGAAATGGGCTTTGATGCGGATGTTATCTTCTGCCCCTCCCACGATACGGCAAGCGCAGTTTTAGCCTGCCCTGTAGCGGAGGGCGGTGTGTACATTTCCTCAGGCACCTGGAGCCTTATGGGTTGCGAGCTTAAAGAGGCGTGCACCGTAAAGAAAGCCGAGGAAGCAAACTTCACAAACGAGGGCGGTATAGAGTATCGCTACAGATTCTTAAAAAACATCATGGGTATGTGGCTTTTCCAGGGGCTAAGAAAAAGCCTTGACAAAAAATACACCTATGACGAAATGATGGAAATGGCAAAGAAAAGCACCTACACAAAAACCTTTGACCCTAACGACGCACGTCTCACTGCCCCGAAAGACATGCTCTTGGCAATACGCGCCTGTCTTGGTGAGGATGCCGACATAAAGGACGTGCTACGGGCAACCTATCACTCTTTGGCAAAAGCCTATAAGAAAACAGTTGAAGAAATTGAGGGCATAACAGGCATCAGCACAACAAACATTGCTGTTGTGGGCGGCGGAAGCCGTGATAGATACCTTAACGAATTAATAAAGGAATACACCGGTAAGAAGGTTTATGCAGGGCCTGTTGAGGCAACTGCCATCGGAAATATTTTAAGCCAGCTTATGTATTCCGATAAAAATATGACAGTTGAGAAAGCAAGAGAACTGGTTAAAATTTCATTTAGTATACAGGAGGTCTAAGTATGGATAACGCAAAAAAATACTACGCAGGCTTTGGCGTAGATGTAGACGAGGCTATTGAAAAATTAAGAGATGTTACTATTTCCGTGCACTGCTGGCAGGGCGACGATGTAACAGGCTTTGACAGCCGTGAGACGCTTTCGGGCGGCATACAGGCAACGGGTAACTATCCGGGCAAGGCAACAACCCCAGAGGAGCTTATGGCAGACATTGAAAAGGCATTTTCCCTTATGCCCGGCAAAAAGAAGCTGAATCTTCATGCAAGCTATGCTATGCATGACGGCAAAAAGGGCAGAGACGAAATTGAGCCTTCTGATTTTGCACCCTGGGTGGAATTTGCAAAAAAGCATGGCTGGGGACTTGACTTTAACCCCACATTCTTCTCTCACCCCATGGTTAAGGATAACTTAACCCTTTCCTCACCCGACGAGGAAGTGCGCGCTTATTGGGTGCGCCACGGTGTGCAGTGCGTTAAGATTGCTGACTATTTTGCAAAGGAAACAGGCATCCCCTGCGTTATGAACATCTGGATACCCGACGGCTATAAGGACATTCCCGCAGACCGCCTGGGTCCCCGCGCAAGGTATAAAAAAAGCCTTGACGAAATTCTCGCAACACCTTACGATAAGACACGGGTTTACATAACTGTTGAAAGCAAGGTTTTCGGTATCGGCCTTGAAAGCTATACTGTAGGATCAAGCGAATTCTGTCTTTCCTACGCACAGGCAAAGGGCATTACACCCCTTATGGACAACGGCCATTACCACCCCACAGAAATGGTAAGTGACAAAATTTCCTCCCTTTTGCTCTTTAACGAAAAGCTTGCGCTTCACGTGACACGCCCGGTAAGATGGGACAGCGACCACGTTGTGCTCTTTGACGATGAAACAAAGGAAATCGCAAAGGAAATCGTACGCAACGATGCACTTGACAGAGTGTTCATTTCAACCGACTATTTCGATGCATCCATCAACCGTATTTCCGCATGGGTAACAGGCGTAAGAAGCGTGCAGAAGGCACTTTTATATGCGCTCTTAGAGCCTGCTGACATGAAAAATATTCAGGAAAATAACGATTTTACATACCTTATGTATCTTAGCGAGGAATTAAAAACAGCACCCTTCGGCGAAGTGTGGAAGGAATTTTTGAAGCGTGAAGGCGTTTGTGATAACTACTACGAAGAGGTTATTAAATACGAAAAGGAAGTTTTGGTGAATAGAAATGCGTGATATTTTAACAGCGCCCTTTGTGCGCGAAATGATGGACACAACAGCCAACATGTACCGCCTCGGCTGGGACGAGCGAAACGGCGGCAACATCAGCTATATGCTTGAAAACGAGGAGGTAGCCGAATACCTTGATCTTAATAACGTTATCCGCACAATCCCCACAGGTTTTCAGGCGGATAGCTTAATCGGCAAAATCTTCATTGTAACAGGCACAGGCAAGTATTTCAAAAACGTAAAGGACGACCCCGAAACAAACCTCGGCATTATCCGCATTGCAGCTGACGGCACAACTGCAGAGCTTTTATGGGGCTATAAGGACGGCGGCAAGTTCACTTCTGAGCTGCCCGCTCACCTTATGAGCCATATGGCAAGGCTTTCTGTCGATCCTGAAAACCGCGTTGTTATCCATTCTCACCCCACAAACACTCTTGCCATGAACTATGTGCATGAGCTTGACGAAAAGAAGTTTACCCACACACTTTGGGAAATGTGTACAGAATGTATTGTTGTTTTCCCCGACGGCGTTGGCGTGCTTCCCTGGATGCTTTGCGGTAACAACACAATTGGCGAAGCAACAGCAGAAAAAATGAAGGAATTCAGGCTTGTTGTATGGGGTATGCACGGCATTTACGGTGCAGGCAAAAACATGGACGAGACCTTCGGTCTTATCGAAACCGTTGAAAAAGCCGCGCAGATTTATATGCTCACTGCTCATCTTCCCAGAATAAACACAATTAAGGATAGCGAAATGGTAGAGCTTGCCGAAGCTTTCGGTGTTAAATACCGTAAGGATTTCCTTAATCTGTAATATGTAATTTTAATGGCGAAAAATACACTTGTATTTTTCGCCATTTTTTGCTATCATATAAGTACATATGTTAGAATACTTTATAAAGGGTGGTTGAAAATGATTTACAAAAACATTGACAAGCTTGTTTCCTACGGTTTAATGACCAATTTAATCAAGGAAACAGACAAGATGTACGTTATTAACCGTCTTCTTGAAAAGCTCGGCTTAGATGCGTACGAGCCCACAGGCGAAGTATGCACAGCAGTAGAAGAAATCGACGAAATTTTAAAGGGCATCCTTGACTTTGCTGTGGAAAAGGGTCTTATCGAAAACGACAGCGTTGTTTACCGTGACCTTTTTGACACAGAGGTTATGGACATTTTAACTCCTTACCCCTCTACGGTTATTGACAAGTTCAATGAACTTTACGCTAAGAGCAGTAAGGACGCTACAGACTATTTCTACAAGCTCTCCTGCGACAACAACTATATCCGTCGCGGCAGAATTAAGAAGGATGTTAAGTGGGAAGTAGCTTCTCCCTATGGCGAAATTGAAATTACAATCAACCGCTCCAAGCCCGAAAAGGACCCCAAGGCTATCGCAGCGGCTAAACTCCAGGCATCTGTGAGCTATCCTGCTTGCCAGCTTTGCGTTGAAAACGAAGGCTATGCGGGCAGAGTTAATCACCCTGCAAGAGCAAACCACAGAATTATTCCCATCGATATTATAGGTCAGGAATGGTGCTTCCAGTATTCACCCTATGTTTACTACAACGAGCACTGTATCGTGTTTAATAGTAAGCATGTGCCCATGGTTATCGACGATAAGGTTTTCGGCAAATTACTTGACTTTATTACACGCTTTAACCACTACATAGTTGGCTCCAACGCTGATTTGCCCATCGTTGGCGGCTCTATCCTTACACACGAGCATTTCCAGGGTGGTAACCACACGTTTGCAATGCACAAGGCTGAAAGCGAAAAGTTCTATACAATCGCAGGCTTTGAAGATGTTGAAGTAAGTCGCCTTAACTGGCCCATGAGCGTTATCCGCCTCAAGAGTAATGATACAGCTAAGATTTGTGAACTCTCTGCTAAGATTCTTTCCGCTTGGAGAGGATACACAGACGAAGCGGCATTTATCTTCGCTGAAACAGAGGGCACACCTCACAACACAATCACACCTATCGCTTCCATGGCTGACGGCAAGTACGTTATGGACCTTGTTCTCCGTAACAATATCACAACCGACGAGCATCCCATGGGTGTATATCATCCCCATGCAGAATACCACCACATCAAGAAGGAAAACATCGGTCTTATCGAGGTTATGGGTCTTGCGGTTCTTCCTGCCCGTCTTGTTGAAGAGCTTGACGCAGTTGCAGACTGTTTAGTATCGGGCAAGCCCATGAATACTCCCGAAACAGAGTCTCACGCCGAATGGGCTGAAATGATTAAGGCAAACTATGCCGATATTAATAAAGGCAACGTAATGGATATCCTCCACGACGAAGTTGGTAAGGTGTTCGTAGGTGTGCTTGAGCATGCAGGCGTTTATAAGAGAGACGATGCAGGCAAGGCAGCCTTTGACAGATTTGTTGCTACAATTAAATAAAGGCAGAATTCAGAATGCAGAGTGCAGAATGAATGAAAAAACTCCCGAACAAAATTGTTCGGGAGTTTTTGATTATCGCTTTTTCTTTTTATTATCCGCAGGCTTCTTTTTAACAGAATAGCCAAATGAGCCTATCAGCCTTCCCCTTGAGGGGAATGGGGACCGCTTGCGGTGGATGAGGTGGATAAATGGGACAGAATATCTGAGCAAACGCCTTCAAAATTTTTGTTTATGTCTAAGTTTGTATACCTTAAAACTTTTATATCTAAAGAATTTAAAAGTTTATCGCGTTCTTTATCTTTCTTTATTCCTTCATCTGTATAATGCTGAGATCCATCAAGTTCTATTACGATTTTAGCAGAGGCACAGTAAAAATCTACAATAAAAGAGCCAATAACCTTTTGCCGATGAAATGTAACAGGTAGCGTTTTTAAAAAATCGTACCAAAGGTGTCGTTCCTCTTTTGTCATGTTTTTCCGTAAACTTTGTGCATTTTGTGTTAATGAAGAGTTGTTTGTTAGGTTCATATAAAACACCTCATCCGTCACCTAACGGTGACACCTTTTCCTCCCGGAGACGGGCCCCTTTTGTCTGCTTCGCAGACATTTCCCCCGGCGCGGGGGAATTAACCTCAAGGAGAAGGCTCTTACTTTCTCTTTTTCGTTGTGGGTTTCTTCACGCTGTAACCAAAAGAGCCTATCTTTTTACCCAATGCAAAATACTGTCCGTGAGCATAAGCTGCAAGGGAGCATTTTTCAATATGAAACTTGCCCTTTTCGTCAATGTATCTTTCATCAACGTTAACGGCAACAATGTCTGCCATGAACATATCGTGGCTGCCTAAGTGCACAACGTCTGTCACCTTGCATTCTAAGCTTATTGGGCTTTCCGCTACCATGGGGCAGCTTACAACGGATGCCTTTTCCTTGGTGAGTTTACAGTCGGCAAATTTGTCAGTGTTTTTGCCCGAGCGACATCCACAGTAGTCAATGGAGCGGATAATGTGGCTCGAGGGCATATTGATTACAAATTCGCCGCTTTCTTTTATCATATGGTGGGAATATCTCTCCGGGCGGATTGATACGTATGTTTTTGCAGGCTCGGAATTTATAATACCGCACCATGCAGCTGTTATCAAATTATCCTCGCCATTAAGAGAGCAACTTACCAGTACAGGCGGTACAGGTGCGAGTATTGTTCCGGGTTTCCAAACTTGTTTTGCCATATTTATTCTCCTATCAAATCTTTAATTACTGCGCTTGCAATCACAAATCCTGCCACCGAGGGTACAAAAGCACAGCTTCCGGGGGCGTGCCTGCCGTTAGATGAATCGGCAACGGTATTCCGAGGCTGTTCTTTTGAATATACCACCTTTAACTTTTTAACTCCGCGCTTTTTAAGCTCGGTACGCATAACTCGTGCAAGAGGGCACACACTTGTCTTATAAATATCCGTTACCTCAAACTCGGTAGGGTCAAGCTTGTTGCCCGTACCCATTGAAGAAATGAGGGGGATATTTGATTCATCGCATTTTTGTGCAAGGTATATTTTTGCTGTAACGGTGTCGATTGCATCTACAACGTAGTCAAACTGTGTAAGGTCAATCTCATCTGCGGTCTCGGGCAGGTAGAACATGTTGTGTTCCATTATTTTTATTTCGGGGTTAATGTCGGTAAGTCTCAATTTTGCGGCAGAGGTCTTCATCATCCCAACAGTTGAAGTTAGCGCAAAAATCTGACGGTTAATGTTAGATTCGCTTACTGTGTCGTTGTCAACGAGCGTAAGTGCGCCAACGCCACTGCGAGCCAGAGCCTCGCAAACATAACCGCCAACTCCGCCAATACCAAAAACGCAAACGTGAGCATTCTTCAGTTTTTCCATTGAATCAGAGCCAAGAAGAAGCTCTGTACGTGAAAATCTTTCGTTCATAATATCACCTGAAAATATAGTAACATATAAAATTATTTATTTCAACAAAAATAAAAATGGAAAGTTTACTTGACATTTTATAAAAGGTATGTTATTGTGTAAATGGAAAGCAAACTTTCCATAAGAGGTGATAAAGTGAAAAACAGACTTGAAGAATTACGAAAAGAACGGGGCATACGCCAGGAAGAACTGGCAGAAGCCATGGAGGTTTCACGCCAGACCATAGGCTCATTAGAAAACGGGCGGTACAATCCGTCAATTATGCTGGCATTTAAGCTTGCAAAGTATTTTGACATGAGCATTGAGGATATTTTCATTTACGAGGAGGAATAAGCATGACCGAGAAGGAATTAAAACAAAAGCTGTATTTAAACATTGCTTTTGTAGTTTTGGGGTTAGCAATGATAATAACAGGCTGGGTATTGACCGCAATACGTGAGGGCACATCCTCTGAAATAACAGGGCTTGGAAGCGGTATTTTTGCAATAGGACTTTTGAGAGTTTTACAGATACGAAAAATTCTTAAAGGCGATAAGGACGCTCTTCAAAAACTTAAAGAGGGCTATGACGAAAGAAATGTTATGATATACAATAAAGCCATGAGTATGACCATGAAAATTTGTCTTTTCGCGGCATTTATTGCATTGTTCGTGCTTTATGTGCTTGAAGAGACGGTTATTGCAAACACCATTGCCACTGTAGTATGTGGCAGTATGGTGGTTTATCTTATTTGTCATTGGATTTATTCAAAAAAATACTAAAATAAAAACCCGACACAATAGTGTCGGGTTTTTCGTTAATTATGCATTTTGCATTATGAATTCTGAATTAGAAGTTTTCAACAGCAGCTTTCTCTATTGCAACGCCCTTCTTATATGTTACCATATAATCGTTGAAGCCCTTAACGTCTTCGGGGTTGGGAGCAAGTGTGCTTCCTTCGTAGTTGCAGAATACTTTGTTGTTAAGGAACTCTTCAAGTGTTTCTCTGCCCTGCTTTTCAACAGCATATGCGGCAAGGAGTGCCATACCCCAAGCGCCGCCTTCGCCTGCTGTGCTCATAACAGTAACAGGTGTGTTCATAGCAGCTGCCATGAGGGACTGACCAACGCGCTCTGTCTTAAACAGGCCACCGTGACCAAGGAGCATATCAAGCTCAACGTTTTCCTTTTCAAAGAGGATATCCATACCGATTTTAAGTGTTGCCATGGTTGCATAAACCTGTGCACGCATAAATTCGGGAAGTGTAAGCTTAACGTCAGCCTTTCTTGTAACAAGGGGTCTGCCTTCTGCTACATCTGTGATTGTTTCACCGGAAATGTAGTTGTAGGAAAGAATACCGCCGCAGTCCTTTGCACCCTTTTCAGCTTCAAAATAAAGTGTATCGTAAAGCTTGGGTGTGGAGTATTCAACGCCCATTGCCTTTAATACCTGACCAAAGAGCTTAACCCAGTTGTCAAGGTCTGTACAGCAGTTGTTGCAGTGTACCATTGCAACAGGTGCGCCTGTGGGTGTTGTAACCATGTCGATTTCTGTATAAACGCCCTTAAGAGCTCTTTCAAGTACAGCCATAGCAAAGATAGATGTACCAGCAGAAACATTACCTGTTCTGGGAGCAACAGAGTTTGTAGCAACCATACCTGTGCCTGCGTCACCTTCGGGAGCAGCCATGGGGATACCTGCCTGCAGTTTGCCTGTGGGGTCAAGGAGTTTTGCGCCTTCTTCTGTCAATACGCCTGCATCATCGCCTGCATTGAGTACCTGGGGGATAACATCACGAAGAGAGAAGGGAAGGTCATTAACCTTGAGTAAACCGTCAAATGCTTCAACCATATCCTGGTCGTAGTCACACTTTGTGCTGTCAATGGGGAACACACCGCTTGCTTCGCCAACGCCAAGCACCTTCTTGCCTGTAAGCATCCAGTGAACGTAGCCGGCTAACGTTGTAACAAACGCAATATCCTTAATGTGCTCTTCCTTGTTAAGGATTGCCTGATAAAGGTGAGCAATAGTCCATCTCTGGGGAATGTTGAAGTTAAAGAGCTTAGTGAGCCTGTCAGCTGCTTCTTCTGTGATAGCATTACGCCATGTACGGAAGGGAACAAGCTGCTTGTTATCCTTGTCAAACACTATGTAACCGTGCATCATAGCGGAGAAGCCAAGTGCACCAACCTTTGTAAGCTCAACGCCGTAAGTTTCTTTAACGTCTGCTACCATTTTTGCATAAGCGTCCTGTACGCCTGCCCAAACAGATTCCAAAGCGTATGTCCATACGCCGTTTTCTAACTTGTTTTCCCAGTCGTGACCGCCGGATGCAATGGGGGAATGGTCGCTGCCGATTAAAACTGCCTTAATTCTTGTGGAGCCAAATTCGATACCTAAAGCGGTTTTGCCGCTTTCAATATCTTTTATAATCATATTCTTGTCCATTGGTAAAACCCTCCTTTGTTTAGTTACAATAATTATATCAGTATTTGTAATTAAAATCAACACATTTATTTACACTCCGCCACGGATGTGCCCACCCTGCCGCCACTTGACAGGAGGTGGGTTTTATTATAAAATATACAGTAAGATAATATGGTGTATTATAAAAAAGGAGATGGGAAAATGAGCACAAAAAGAATACTTGTAGTTGAAGACGAAAAGCCTATTTCTGATATTCTGAAATTTAATTTAGAGAAAAGCGGATACGAGGTTTTGTGCGCTTATGACGGTGAAGACGGCCTCGGAAAGGCATTGGCTGAAAATGTTGACCTCATACTTCTTGATGTTATGCTTCCTAAAATGGAAGGCTTTGACGTTCTGAAAAAGGTAAGGGAAACAAAGCAGAGTGTGCCTATCCTTATGCTTACTGCACGTGAAGAAGAGGTTGATAAAATCCTCGGCTTGGAATGGGGTGCAGACGACTATATCACAAAGCCCTTTTCCATGCGTGAGCTTCTTGCCCGTGTAAAGGCAAACCTCAGGCGCACCGTAAACGAAAGCGAAAGCTCAACAGCTTCTGTTGCAACCTTCGGCAACCTTGCAATTAACTATTCCCGCTACGAGGTTACAAAGAACTCTGAAATTGTTGACCTCACTCTTCGTGAATTCGAGCTTCTCAAGTTCCTTTCCACCCAGCCTGGAGCAGTTTTCTCCCGTGAAATGCTTCTTGAAAAGGTTTGGGGCTATGAATATTTCGGCGATGTGAGAACAGTTGACGTTACCATCCGCCGTCTCAGGGAAAAAATTGAAGACGACCCCGCGCATCCGCTCATCATTATGACAAAGCGAGGCATCGGGTATTATCTGAACAAGTAAACTAAAGTTGAAAAACGGGTGGAAAAAGAATGTTCAAAAGTATTCAGTGGAAAATAATAACTATTTTTCTTCTGCTTACGCTATTGGTTATGATAGTGGTAGGTACTTTTTTGCTGCAGAATATTTCTGCCTATTACCACGACGATTTCGCAACCACCCTTTCGGCACAGGCGTTTACTCCGCTTTTGCGCAGCGAGCTCGAGGCAGCCGCAAGAAGTGACGACCCTGTGGGCGAAATTACCGAAATAATGAACATATACTCAATCCGCATGATGATTGACTCCTACCGCAATTACTACGTGCTGTCCCGTGATGCCGCAAGAGTTCTTTCTTCGAGCGACCCGGAGCCTATTGATGTGAGCATAACGCCCAATCTTATTTCCGCTATGGACGGAAATGTGGGCAGTCAGATTGACCGCTCAGCAAGCTATATGGATTATGCATACCCTATTACGGACCGTGACGGCGTAAGGTATATAGTTTATATCGTTGACAGCAAGGACGAGCTATACGACATTATAAGAAACATTTTTATCAATATTTTGTGGGCTTTGGTTTTCGGGCTTTTAATCAGTGCCTTTTTAGGTCTTATCCTTTCCAGAACAATCATTATGCCCATTTCAAATTTGCAGATAAGAGCCGAACAGCTCTCCGAGGGTGAATTCGGGCACCGTATCGAAGTAAAGAGCCGTGACGAAATAGGCAGGCTCACCATGGCTTTCAACGACATGGCGTCGCGTATTGACCGAAGCCTGTCCGACATTTCGGCAGAAAAAAACAAGGTTGAAGCAATCCTCAGCCAAATGACCGACGGCATTGTTGCCTTTGACCAGACGGGCGAAATGATTCATTCAAACAGCGCCGCAAAGGAGCTTTCGGGCATTGAGGACGGCATAACCTTTACACAGTTTGCATCTGCACTCAAAGTTGACTTAACTCTTGAACAGCTCAATTATCTGGACAGAAACAGGGTTGTTGAGCGCCAATCCGAGATAGGAAGTCGCATTATACGTGTTCTGTTTGCACCCTATGCCGATGAGGCTGAGAAAAACGGCGGTACGGTTGTTGTTATGCAGGATATCACCGAGCAGACAAAGCTCGACATGGCTCGCCGTGAATTTGTTGCGAATGTGTCACATGAATTGAGAACGCCTATTACCACAATAAAAAGCTATGCAGAAACCATTTTAGACATGGCAGCAGAGGACACTCCTGAAACAAACTTTATACGGGTTATTGAGCAGGAGGCTGACCGCATGACCCGTATTGTGACAGACCTTCTTACCCTTTCAAAGCTTGACAACTCGGCAAAGGCGGCAATAGACAAAAAGGTGTTCAACCTCTCAGACCTTGTTGGCAGCGTTGTGGAAAAGCTTAAAATTAACGCAAACAATCTTGGTCTTACAATATCCTTCAAAAAAGAGGGCGATACATCCAGCTTCTTCGGCGACAAGGACAGGATGGAGCAGGTTATAACAAATATTGTATCAAATGCAGTTAAGTATACCCCCTCGGGCGGTAGCGTGGAGGTTGTGTGCTCTGCAAAATATACAGAAGCCGTTGTGCGCGTTACGGATAACGGCATAGGCATTCCCGAAAAGGATTTGCCCCGTATTTTTGAAAGGTTTTACCGTGTTGACAAAGCTCGTAGCCGTGAAAGCGGCGGCACAGGTCTTGGCTTGGCAATTGCAAAGGAGCTTGTAGAAATGCACGGCGGCAGAATTGACATAAGAAGCCGCGAGGGCAAGGGCACAAGCGTGATTATAAGCCTGCCCATGGTGAACGTGTAAAAAAACAAAATTTTCCCTGGGGAAAATTTTTTGTAATATAGGATTAAACTGTCTGTTATTGAATTGTAACATTAGTAGTGTATAATGTGTATGAGGAATGATGGAATTTCCTCGCGGAGGTAACGGTTATGAAGAAAACTATTATTTCCGTGCTCTTGGTTTTTGTATTCATCATGACCGCTTCATTGTCGGTTTTTGCACATCCCTCTACGGTTGCAGATGGAAGCCAGGGTACGGTTTCCAACTTAATAACGATTAAAAAGCCTGACACAGCATCAACATCCACTGTAAAGACAACATATTCTATTACAGGTGTTGGCAATGAAGGTGTGAGTGTTTGCATTTATACGTACAACGGCTCAAGCTTTGTTCCTCAGAAGAACAGCGACGGCACGATTGCTACATATAAAATCGGCTCATCGGGTGTATTTTACCGTCAGATTTCACTTAAGGACGGTGAAAACCGTATCTGTGTGAGAGCGGAAGCGAGTGACGGAAGCTATCAGCTCAGCTATCTTACCATAACGGTTGTTAACAGCTCTGTTATGTCGGATATCAATTCTTTTTCATTGAATATGCAATCCAAGCTGAATGGTTGGCTTAACTAAGAGTAACGAAAACAGGGCTGCAGCAGTATTTGCTGTAGCCTTTGTTTGAATAATGGGGTATTTTTATGTTTAAAGAAAAAGTTAAAACCTCAATAATTGTCATTCTCATTATAAATTTGTTTTTTCTTACTTATCAGGCGTGGTTCAAGAGTGGCATTTTAGGGTCCGACTGGCCTTATTTTTCTTTTTCGGACCTTCCCTTTATGCGCGTTTTTCAGCGTAACAGCTTTGTGAGCGTGCCAAAGGAAAACCTGTCAAAGCCCAGGAAAATTGTTGTCAATGACGGCGAATTATGGGTGCCCTACTATAACAGCGACGAAGCCTTTGACAAGCTGAACGAAAACACCTCCATTGTACTGAAGGCACTTTTTGAAGGTAAGGTTGAAGAAGAAAAGAGAATAAATTACGCCGAATGGCTTAATCTGCTTACCGAGCCCAGCGTTTATGTGGAATATCCTATTGCGGTAGAGCCCCGAATGCTTGCCTTGGTGCTTAACACAAGCTTTGAAAGGCTTCCTTCGGAAATAGGCATTATAAGCGATGCAATAATAATCCCCGAGGGCGAGCAATCGGTTTATGTTGCCCTTAAGGACGCAAACACAAGCGAAGCATATCGCTTTCTTGTAAAAAGCGAGGACATAGCCTTCCCCGAAGAGGTGCTCGCAATGTATACGAACAAGTACCGCCGTGACGGCTATTACGAGTTTGCCTTCAGCACGCTTCTTGGCGAAGGTCTTGGTGAAAACAGCGTAAAGGTTGCCGATTTGGTGCTTTTCTCGGACAACGAGTCCACCTACCGCGATATTTACGCAAGCAATCCCATGGAGGGTAAGGGTCACTCGGGTATTCTCAAGAGCTTTTCCTTTAACCCCAAGCCTCTTCGCTATTACAGCGACGGCTACGGGGCGGATAACTATGTTGAAAACTACGCAACCGTAACAATTTTCCCTGACGGATATATCGAATACAGCGCCGTTGACAGCGATAAGGGTATTGATTTAGGCGAATACGGCGATAACGAATACGAAATTCTTAACCGCGCAATTGACTTTGCTGAAAAGGTATGGGCATCTGTTTCCGACGAGCCCCTTGCCGTTCTGGTATCGGGTATTGAAAATACAGAAGCAGGCAACCGCTTTGTGCTTGATTATTACTACGGCGGTCGTGAAATTGCGGTGGAGGTATCCAAGGAAGGCAGAGAAAGCTTGTACCACGCAATTGAAATTGAAACAGAAGGAAACAAAATTGTTTCCTACCGTCAGTATCTGCGTAGCTACAAGGAGGCACATTCTGCAACAATGCAGGAAAACTTCATGCTTGCTTTAGACTACTTTGTAACACATTTTTCCGGCACAGAAAATTCTACAATAACTGATTTGTACCCCGGTTATTTCGATTCGGGAGAAAACTCAAACGTGCTCAGAACAACCTGGCTTTGCGAAATAAACAATCTGGAGCAGCGCTATCCGAAAAAATAAAGGAGGCTTAGTATGATTTTCACACTAAGCCTCCGGCGAATTTTAATGTCCATGCGAGAATTTCGCTCTTGGCGAAAACGCATATGGACCCAATAATCTCTTATCATTCTTTGCCCTGCGATAAGAGCATTTAAACTTTGTATTTGCGCTGATGCAGGGCGGCAGAATGGAGATTATTATGAACTGGTCAAAAATTAAAAACATAATGATAATAGTTTTAGTTCTTATAAACCTCTTTTTGTTAGTGAATATTGCTTTTTCAAGATACATGTCACAGTCGCTCCCGGAGGGGGTTGACAAAAGCTTTGTAAGCATTCTTTTAAAGCACGGCATAACGGTGGATGAAAAGGTTGTGCCCGATTTGTACGAAACCAGGGAAATTATTTCGGCACAGGCATTTGATGTTGACTTTTTAACAGAGGCTTTCATAGGCGAAAAGGTACAGTATGTAAGCGAGGGCGGAAGCCTTGTTGCCCCCGGTGGCGACAAAAAGCTCGTTATAAGCGGGAACAAAATTGTATTTACCACCCTTAAGGAGGCCGCTCCAAAGGACGAAGCCGATATTTTAAATGCTGTAAAGGACCTTGGCATTGGTTTTGATGGAATGTTCTACGACGAAACAACAGGCTACATTAAAATGAAGGTTGACTCTGTTGAACTGGAAGGCATGTACCTGGATGTTTATCTCGACAAGGATGGCGAAATTGCCTCTTTATCGGGCGTGTGGCCCGATATAATAAACCAAGGCAAAGATACTAAGGTTTCTGTTTTTCAGGCCGTAAATTCCATTTGTGTGCAGCTTCCCAAGGGTAGCCACATTACAGGTGTGGAAAAGGCATATGTGCTTGAAAGCACCGACAACGGCTTTGCGGTAAAATATGCCTGGAGGGTATATAACCAGGGCAGAGGCTATCTGTGCTACGCAGCCTAAATAACGCAAAAAGACGAGCTTTCGCTCGTCTTTTATTTTTCCCTGATTTTAGTGACATTTTAATGTCTACTCTGTCAGCGCCTCAAAGAGCACTTTATTTATCTGTCCTCTATAATACCATAAAAATGAGGAATGTCAAACAAAAAATGCCTTGTTTTAGTCATTTTGGTGCATTTGAATAATTTTGAGGGCTCAGATTTGGCTAAAATGTACAATCAATTTGCGGGATTTATGCTCCAACGCTGTTTAAGGGCTGTGTCTTTATTTTCCTGTGTAAGAGTACCGTCGTCGTGGAGCGTAAGATACAAGTTGGAATGCACGCTCTTTATATAATAGGAGCCATCGCCGTTCTGCTCAAAAATCCATCTCTGGTTGGTGTCCTTGGAGGTCTGCCAGGTGATAATGCTTCCGCCTGCCACAAGGCTACGTGCGTTAACATCCACACTCTTCTGATTAGTGATGTTTTCAATAACGTAAACATCCTCTGAGTATTCTATAACAGTCCATTTAAAGCTGTCTGCGGTAGTTAAGGGCAATGCCTTCAGTCCGTTTTCGTCGGCAAGATAGCTATCACCTATGCTGAAGGTGCGGTAGGGAGCATTTTCGTCTGCTTCCTCTTTTACCGGAGGTGTATATGTTATGTCAAGCTTCTTTGCAACCTCGGCATTTTTCGTTACGCCGGAGCCGAATTCAACAATGAGCCACTTCTGCTTGTCGGAAGCTGTTTTTGTGTTCTGCATAACGCCATCACCGTTGGGCTCAATGGGTAAATGACAGCTTCTGGCTGAAATAAGTGTGCCGCCTGAAACATTTTCAAGTGTGAATTTCTGGTTATCGCCTGTGCCCATGTCCCATGTGATAATGGAAACACCGGGTGTTGTGCCATGAGCGTTTACGTCAAGGTTTTTGCCCGTTGCAACAGACTGAATGTGATAATAGCCGTCAAACTCTGTTTCAATAAACTTAAATTCCTGATTTGCACTCTTTGTATACTCTGCAACAGACAGCGAATTGTCGCCTGCTGTGAGTGCTGTGAGTGTTTCAAAATTTACAATTGCGTAGGTCTTGTTGGGGTCAACCTGTACATTGGCAACGGGGAGAAGCTTCTTTGTAAACACGAGTGTTGCTGTGTTTGCGTACCATGTGGCACTCATGCCCACTGCCTCACTTGCAAGATGTGCAGGCAGGTACACTTCGCCGTTACGCACCATGAAAGCGGCAGATGTATCTGTGGGAGCGTATTTTTTGCCGTCCACATAAACTGTAACGCCTTCGCCCTTTTCCGGGAACAGATTAATACCATTTATGAACGCCGACTGTGTATTCTGGTCAAAGCTGTAACGGACATTAAGCGCTTTACAGAGTCCGCTGAGGGGCACATAAGCTGTGCCGTCCTCAAAAATCATGTCACAGTCAACGGTAACGCCGTCAACCTCTAAATTAACTGCGCTTACCGAAAGGGTGGTTAAAAGAAAGATACAAACTATCAATGAAACTATTCTTTTCATAAATTTCCTCCTTTTTTATAAGGTTGCCGAATACAACACTTATTGTGCCTTGCCTTCTTTTGTAACAGTGCTGTAGGGTGCAATTGTTACAACGGACGAGCCTATCTTTACACTCTTGTATTCGGGAGAATTGTTGAAAATTACGCTGTGAGTGCTGTTTTCAAAAACATATACATCGGAAACAATGCTCACTACCGACATATATTCCTTTGTCTTAAGAAGACCCTGCTCGCTTGCGTTCTGGCTGAAAAGCTCAGCGCATTTCTTTGCTCCGTCGAAGGAAATGTGGAGCTTATCTGCCATCTGGTTTGAATTGTAGTCCCAGAGCTGATAGTTTTCGGAAACAAAGGGTCTGCCTACGGAAGCAAAGTGCTCACCTGCCAGGTCGTAAAGGTTTACAAAGCTTACGCCTGTTTCCTTTGCAATATCTTCAACTGCGTTAAAGAAGCCGCCGTTGTTGCCGTTGGGCTTGTCAAAGTCGCCCGCATTGCCCCAGGAGTAGCCAACCGAGGGCTGAGGCTTAACGAGAATAACCTTAATACCCTTGCTTTCAGCCTTGGTTATCATTTCCTTGATTGCATTTTTCATTGTGTCGTGTGTCTTGTCGTCACGGTTACGGTCGTTAATACCGAACTGAATAATAAATACGTCGCCTTCCTTACCTGCTGTAAGCACTGTGGGGAAGATAACATCGCGCCAGTTACGTGCCCAGTCACCGCTTGCAGCTAAGTTTACAACTTCATACTCGTCGGAGAGGTATCTGTCCAGTACCTGTGCCCAGCCTGTGCGTACTGTGCCGTGTGCAATGTTGGCATCTGTATTTTCGGGAATAACGGGATAGTAGTTACAAAGAGTGGAGTCACCTGCTACAAAAACCTTTGTTTTGCGGTTTATAATTGTGGGTGAAAGAGCAACATCAATGCTCTTTAAGAATGTTGTTTTGCCGTCAACCTTGATTTTTGCAACGCCTTCGATGGGGAAATCGTTGAAGGTATAGTGTGTATTTTCGGGAACACCTACTGTACCGTACATGTCAACGTTACTGCCCACAACGTTGCCGTTTATCCATATGTGGCCGCGCTCACGGTCATTTTTTGTGAAGGAAAAATCGTATGTTCCGTCGGGAAGCTTAATTTCAAATTCACCCTGTGCAGTGTTGATGCCGCCTGTGGGCGCAAAGGTGAATATGGGACTTACCTCAACTGTTGCTTCACCGGATGCGTTAATATTCAATCTGCCGTTAACGGGAAGTGCTTCTGTTACCAAAGTATTGTCCATTTCCCATGTAAGATATGTTTCGCCGTTGATTGTAACGTTTGTGCCGCCCTTTATAACAACGCGGAACTTGTCAGCAAAGCCCCAGCCGCGAACATCGAAGGTATAGTCACCTGTAAAGGTTGCAATCTGACGGTAGCCGTCGTCCTTTCTTGCAACCATGTCCGGAATTTTGTATAAGCCTTCTGCCATAAGCTCGGCAATTCTGAATGCACCGTGGTATGTAAAATGTGTATTGTCAGCAAGGTAAAGGTCCTTACTGCCTTCCAAGCCGTAGCTGTTTGCCACTGCACGGGAAGTAGCATTAATGTCAATAAAGGGAAGATTATACTTTTCTGCTGCATCCCTAAGAAGTGTTGCATAGCTTACGCCGTCGCCGGGCTCCCAGATTGTGCCTGTTTCCTCGTTGAACCATCTGGACTGTGTCTGCGACGCAATAATAACGTTCAGACCCTTTGCAAGTGCAGGCTCAATGTATTCTGCTTCGAGCATTGCTGCAAAGTCCTCGTGGCTTGAGTATCTTTCGGGCTTATTCCATGCGCCGTCGTTGTGGCCGAACTGAATAATTACATAGTCGCCCTCTTTAGCGTCGTTCAGAATGGAGCCCCATCTGCCCTCGTTAAAAAAGCTCTTAAGGCTTCTGCCTGCCATAGCTCTGTTTTCAATTGTTACGGAATCGTCGAAGAAGAAGTGAAGCATCTGTCCCCAGCCGGCCTGTGGTGCCGCATTTTCGCGGTAGGTCTGACCTGTGGAGTCGCTTGCTACAAAAATTTTCACGTTGTCACGCCTTGCCTTTCCTCGTGTTATTGTAACCTCTCTTGTTTCGCCGTTCCAGTTCACATTCATGCCGAAGGCTTCCAGAACTACTCTCACGGGCACCATTGTGCGGTCGTTTACAATAACGCTCTGTGTATCCATTGTCTTTTCCACACCGTTTAAGGTGTATGTATTTGTACCGATTGTTGTTTTGAATATTGTGTTGTCCTTTTCAATTGTTACAACACCCTTGTCGTAGCCTACATTTGCATCAAATGCCTCTGCAATAAAGCGTAAGGGCACCATTGTGCGGTCAGATGCAATATATGCAGGTGCATCAAGGGGCACCTTAACACCGTTGATGTCTGCTACAGCAGAATTAATTGTAAGCTTAACACCGCTCTCCAGATAGTAGCCCAAGTGAGGAGGCTGGTTGTAGCTGGAGTTCTGCCACACAATACCCATGCGGTAAACATGGTCTGTCATAAGCGGCGGAACAGAAAATTCTGTGGGGATAGTTGTTGTATAAATGCGGATAGCATTGTTATCCTGTGTGCGCCAGATAACCTCTTCACGCCAGTCGCCTAACATATCAACCTGTAAGCAGGGGTTGGACTTGCTGCCGTTATTTGCGGCACAGCCGTCGTTCCATGTGTCAATAAGAACTTCGCCGTGACCGTCCGTGTTAACATCTACAATGCCTGTGCCGCCCAAGAATTCGTCATAAAGGTCGCCGTCCCAGTAAATACGGAAGTTCTGACCTGTATCGTCAACGTCTGTTACTGTTTCACCCAAGGAGTTAATTCTTCTCGCACCACTGCCCACGTTAACAATAAAGTTGCCGCGGAAGGGGCCGGGGTTTGCAATAAGGCCGCGTCCTGTGTCCTTGCCTGCAGGGATGTCAAAAAGCATTTCGCCTGTGCCTGCGTCATAAACTGTATAGCCAAATTCGCCGCCTTCATGAACGGAAAAATATTCCATGCCGTCGTTATCGGGGTCAAAATCGCCTAAATGCTGAGCATCGCCGTGACCCTCGTAGGAGCACCAAAGAACGGAGAGGTCGTTATCAAGTGTAAGTGAGCCAAGGAAAATTTCGTCACATCCGTCGTTATCTGCATCGCCAACGGACAGATTGTGGTTACCCTGACCAATGTAGATATCGTTACCCTCGTCCATTGTGTCAAAGCGTAACGCCTTTGTCAGCTCACCGTTTTTGTATGTATATGCAGCAACTACTGTTCTGCCGGGACCTTTGCCCGCTCTGCCTCCGTAGTAGCCACGCTGTGTTACAAGGTGAGGTGTTACGCCGTCAAGATATGCAACGCATGCATTGTATCGTTCACTTCTGTTGCCTGCGTCGTCGCCAAAAATAATTGTGGAAGGTTCGTTGTTCTGGGGGTCGTAGGGCACACGGGCAACCTCTTTACCTGTTGCACCTTCAAAAACACTTAAGAACAAGGGTCCGTCAATGTTTTTGCCACACCATACGTTTGTGTAAACTGCATTGGGGTCGCCTATGACAGTGCCTGTGCCGTCAACTGTGCCGTCGCAGGTACGGAGGGCTACCTCTGCCTTGCCGTCCTGGTCTAAGTCGTACACAACCATCTGTGTATCGTGTGCACCTGCGCGGACATTTATGCCCATGTTGATACGCCACATAAATGTGCCGTCAAGCTCGTATGCATCGATATACACTCTGTCAGAATTGCCGCCTGTTGCCGCATCCTTGGAGTCGGAAGGGTCCCACTTTAAAACGATTTCATATTCGCCGTCACCGTCTAAGTCGTCGATTGCTGCATCGTTGGGTGAGTATGTAACGCCCTCAACAGTGGGGTCGGGCTTAACCACGGGAATTTCGAGATACTGCTGTGCCCATACGGAAACAGCCTTCTGACCCTCTAAGTTATATACAGAATTAAGTGTGCCGTCGGGGTCGGTGTAGTTTGTGTCTGACGTTGTCAGTATAAGCTGACCGTCACGATAAAGGTTATAGCTTTCACCTGTCATCTGCCAGGAAAGGTAAACGCCGTTTTCAACCTTTACTGCCACAAGTCCTCCGTCGGGGGCTGCAAGTGCTGTGATAGCTGTCAAGGACAGCATGATAATAATCAGCGAGATAAAAAGCTTTTTCATTTTTGTCCTCCTTATTATTCCTTCTTGTTTTGCATGCAAAAGGCTTAATCCTTTTTATATGCTTCTCCGCCCCAGTAGCGTGTGTTGTTATAAAGGCGCTTGGGCTGAGGAAGAGTTTTATTCTGTGTCTTTGTTATGTCAATATCCTTTGAAGAATAAATTACCGCTTCGTCGTTTGAGTATACAATCAGCTGATTTGTACCGCTGTCAACCAAATCGCCCCATGCAACGTAGCCGTCAAAGGGGAAGTTGAAAATTGTATTCAGATAGCCGTCATATACCGCGTTGGGCATTCCTCCGCCGCGACGGAATGCAAGTATGTGGTCTGTGTGCTTGCCGTCAAGGTTATTTATTACCGTACAAGCACTGCTCCAACCGGGGATGGTGCGCTTTTCCTTGTAAAGACACTCGCCCGTTGACGAAACAAGGAAAATGCCGTCAAGACCGGGGTTTGAACGGTCAATTCTGTCCAAGCCGCAAATTTCAAGACCGGGCAGCTCAGGACGAAGGTTACCTATTGCCACGTTCTGGCTTTCCACAGTGTCGGTAAAGCGCCAGAGGAGCTTGCCATCGTTTGTATAGGCTGTGAAATCGTCGCCACCGATAACAACCTCCGGCTTGCCGTCCTGGTTTATGTCACCAACCCAGATACAGTCTGCGTGGTCCTTCATGTCAATCGTCCAGAGTGTTTCGCCCTTGTAGTTTAAAACATCGTAGCCTACGATAACCTCGTCACGTCCGTCACCGTCAAGGTCATAGCACCAGGGGTAGTGACCTGTGTTGCCTTCGTGCTCCCACATTACGTTGAACTCTTTATCAAGAGCCCATGCCTTGTGGTAGCGGTTTTTAACTACAATATTCTGTGCGTAGCCTGTGCCCTCCAGGTCGCATATCATAATGCAGTCGTGAGCGTGCTCATCAGGAAGGGCATGCTTTGAAATAAAGGAGCCGTCCTTACCGTTGTAAATGCATAAACAATCGTCCATCGCGCATATAATTTCAAGCTGACCGTCATTGTTTATGTCGTACACCTGACAGGGAATGTCAGCGCCCGAAGCCTGGGCGTCGGGGTCAACGGTGCCAATCTGCCAGAGTACATTGCCCTCTAAATCAAAGGCTGTTACAGCCTGCACGCTGTGGGGCCAGTATCTATCGTCAAAGTGTGAGTCGGGCTGTACCATTAAAATTTCCATTCTGCCATCATTGTTGATATCTCCAAGCCACATTCTGCAGAATTTGCCTGCGGGAGTTAAATCAAGACGTGTTATTTCATTAAGTGTCATTTTTTCATCACCTCATATATTGATAACAATACGATGCCTATGCCGTGAGTGTCGTTGTCACGGGGGAGCAGGTCGTATTTATAATAATCGTTGGAAAAGCTGAATTCGCTGCCGCGACATACGCCGTATACATTGCCCTCTGCGTCAACGCAGTTTGCAAGAATGCTGAGTGCAGCCTTTTCTGCCGATGCCTTGTATTCGTCACCAAGAAGACCCGTTCGCCAGCCGCGCATGAAGGCGCAGGCAAACATTGCCGTACAGCTTGTTTCAAGGTAGCTTTCGCTATCGTCAATAACCTGGCGCCATCTGCCGTCGGGCGACTGATGAACAAGGTAGCCTGCGGCAAGCGTTTTGAAAAAGTCTTCAAGAAATGCTCTCTTGGGGTGGTCCTTTGGCAGAACGTCAAGAAGCTCTGTCAGGGAGAATATAAACCAGCCGTTGCCTCTGCCCCAGGGAACAAGTGTGGGAATATCGTGTCTTAAGTCATAAACATGGCTCATTAAATTCCTATCTTCCATATAAAGACATTTTTTGTACTGAACAAACTGATTTACAGCATCGCTCAGGTATTTCTCGTCCCCGGTCAGCTTATAGCGCCTTACTAAAAACGGTACGCTCATGTACATGTCGTCAAGCCACATGGTTTCGTTGTGGAACGAGTGTAGCTGATTTTGTCTGCAGAAGGAGCCATCGGGGTTTCGGGGCTGCTTGTTCTCTATGTAATCTGCCACAAAGTCGCAAACCTTTTTCGAATCAAGGTCATACAGCAGCGTTGCCTCTTCAACTGCCGCACAGAAAGCACCGCAATCGTCAAGCGAGTCAATGCTCGACAAAAGATTGTGCAAGCTTGCCGAGCCACCGTGAAAATCCTTATCCCACATGGCATAATCAAAGGTATCAAGTGTACGCTGTATGTGCGCTTTGGTATAAGCTTCAATCTTTTTGTCCTCTAAAAGTTCAGCCGTACGCATCAGACCGTACATAACAACCCCCAAGGGGTAATTCCAATGCCCGAAGCTGCCGCCTCCCAGATAGGGGCGTATCCACATGTTGTCCCCATCCAGCTTTCTTGCCTTAACATTGTCCGGGTCAAGCAGCTTTGCCTTTTCATCGTCGGACAAGCCATCCGCGCTCCAGGAATATGTTTCGGGAAGCCACTCTCCGTCATTAAGACGGTAAATACAGCCCTCCTGCTCGTGGTCATTGGGATTCATAAAAATATAGTTCCACTTTGCAAGGTGGGTGCCGAAAATTGCGCCGAAGCCGAGCGCAGTTTTCTTAAAGCGAAGCTCAATTTCGTTGACACCCTTTTTCACCGGAACATTCAAGCGGTTTGAAATGTGGTTGTTTCTTTCATTAAAAATGTCCGACTGAAACAGCTTTTCGCCGTTGACATAAAGAGCTGTTGTGCCGAAAAGAGTAATTTCCATTCCTATTGAGCCGTCACCGTCAGACAGGTAAACACACCTTGCGGTTGCCTCATCGCCGATTTTTGCCTCGGGGAATATTTTGTTCATATCCGCCTCATAGCGATAGTCATATCCGCGGCGTATTCCACCGGAGTAAAACGCCCTGTATAAAATTTCGTTTTCGGGGTTTAGCTCCATGTATCTGTATGCAATTTTTTCTGCAGTTTTACGAAAATCCATACTTTCACATCCTTCAATCCTATAATACCGCATCAAAAAACGCATTTGTATATGATTTTGTTGTAAATATATTTGTAAATGTGACATATTCGTTGACAAAACATTAGATTTTGCGATATCCTATAATTGAAAAGTAAGGAAGTGATATTTTTGAGAAGAACAGTTATTAACCGATTTCGCGAATTTGCCGATTTCAACATATTTCAATATGGACATGAGGATTGCCGACCCGGTTATTCCATAGGTAATTTTGTAAGGAGTAATTTTCTCATACATTATATACATAAGGGAAGCGGCACTTACTCTGTGCGCGGACAGGTCTATGAGCTGAAGGCGCATGATGCCTTTCTCATTTACCCCGATGAGATTACATATTATGTAGCCTCCGAGACCGACCCCTGGGAATACAGCTGGGTGGAATTCAACGGTACTGCCGTTACAAAGTATTTATCGGCAACACCCTTTTCGCCCGAATCTCCTGTGGTATATTCTGCAGAAAATGCAGAGCAGGCAATTCTTGACCTGGCACAGGCTGAGCCTGTCAATCCCTACGAAATTACAGGCCTTCTGTACGAATTCCTTGGCGCGCTTGTAACAGACAAGCCAAAAAGCGTATCCATGGCAGACGAATATGTAAAGGCGGCTATCAGCTACATACATACCTTCTATTACGATACAACAATAAACGTTGACCAGATTAGCACCTATGTGGGCATTGACCGCAGCTATCTGTACAGATTGTTTAAGGAAAAAATGGGTGTATCGCCTAAAAAGTATATAACAGAGTACAAGCTGAAAACTGCAGGGAAGCTCCTTCGGGAAACAAGCTTGTCAATCGGGCAGGTGGCGTTGAGCGTGGGATTTGACGACCAGCTCTATTTCTCAACGGCTTTCCGCTCCTTCTTCGGAAAGTCGCCCAGCAGCTACAGAAAGGAAGTATAATATGAAAAAGGTTTTATCGTTAATTCTGGCTGGTGCGATGCTCTTGTCCGCAATACCTGCCATGGCAGCAGTAGAAAATATGCCCCGTTACCAGACTGTGGCAAGGCAGATGGAAAAATTAAACCGCGGTCTTATTGCGGTTAAAACCTCTGCCGCACCTTCTAATGGTGTAAGCGCAGGCGTTGCTCTTTCCTGGCGACTTTTAGGCGACGAAAGCCTCACAAACCAGGCTTTTGATATTTACCGTAACAATGTTAAAATTTTCACAACAGGCACACACGACGCAACCTATTATCTTGACTCCCAAGGCACACAGAGCGACACCTATAAGGTTGTAAAAAAAGGCGAAAGTGCCATAAACGAGCCCGCAACAAAGGTGTGGACAGAGCATGTGAAATATGCACGCGGCAGCTATGTAAGCAGCGGAACAAGTAAGCCCAATGCCTTCAGCTATATCGACGTTCCCGTTTTCACACCTGCCAATGTGACAAACCACGGCGGCGGTACAAGTAAATACTACACCGTAGGCGATGTTGAAGCAGGCGCAAACGATGCCTCCGTAGGTGATTTGGACGGTGACGGCGATTACGAAATTGTTTTAAAATGGGACCCCTCCGACTCCAAGGACTCTGCCTCGGGCGGTTACACAGGTAACGTATACATTGACGGTTACGAAATAAGCCCTGACAACACAAGCTATATGTGGCGTATCGATATGGGCAAGAACATCCGTGCAGGCGCGCACTATACACAGTTCATGGTTTATGACTTTGACGGCGACGGCAAAAGTGAAATTGCCATGAAAACTGCTCCCGGCACCATTGACGGCACAGGCAGATATGTAACCGAAGTGGGCGACACCGAGGAAATAAGAAATGCCGACAATACAGCTATTCACCTTTCGGGCAAGGGCATTCCCACCTCGGGCGGTGAATATGTAACAATTTTTGACGGCGAAACAGGTCAGGCACTTTATACAACCGAGGGCATCACCCGTGACGCGGTGTCCTCCTGGGGCGACAGCAAGTGGAACAGAAGCGAACGCTACCTTGCGGCAGTTGCATATATTGACGGCATAACACCTCACTTTATTGAGTGCCGCGGTTACTACAATGCAGCAGTAATCCGTGCATATAAGTGGGACGGCTCCACATTGGAGCTTGTTTGGGAGCACAAAGCTGAAAGTAGCAGCTCCGGCAATATGTACGGACAGGGTAACCACAACCTTTCCGTGGGCGATGTTGATGGTGACGGCAAGGACGAAATTGTTTACGGCTCTGCAACACTGGATGATGACGGAAAAACCGTAATGGGCAACACACGCCACGGTCACGGCGATGCGATGCACATGTCCGACTTCAATAACGACGGCGTGCAGGAGGTGTTCAGTGTTAAGGAGGACAAACCCGCATATGCCGAAAATTTAAGAGTGGCAAAAACAGGCGAGCTTCTTTATAATATTGCCGCAGGCTCGGGCACAGATAACGGTCGAGGCGTAATGGCAAATATTGACGACGAATATGCAAAAACACACCCCGATGCGCTCAGCCTTGGCTGGAGCATCGCCTTTGATGAAACTCACGACTTAAAGGGTAACGTTGTAAGCGTAAGACCCAAAACAAACTCCCGTGCCATGACAAACTTCCTTGTTTACTGGGACGGCGACTTATCCCGCGAAATGCTGGACGATAATCAGCTTGCAAAATTTGATGCGGCAAACGGCTGGACCATCCGCTTCTATAACGACGGAGCAGGCTATCTTCCTGCCACTTCTAACAACTATTCAAAGAGCACACCCTCTCTTGTTGCCGACCTTTGGGGAGACTGGCGAGAGGAAATCATTATGCCCATTGGCAAAGGCGAGGGCGAAACACCCTATCTTCGTATCATGACAAGTGTTATCCCCACAACCTACCGCCTTACAACGCTTATGCACGACTGCCAGTATCGTCTTGGCATTGCATGGCAGAACGTTGCATACAATCAGCCTGCGCACACAAGCTACTACATTGGCTCAAATGCGTTGGCGGTCAATTCCTCGGGCATCACCCAGAACTATCTTGCACCTGCAGTTCCCTACACGGTGCCTTACTATGTAACCGGAACACCGGTTGAAGGCGTGAGCCTGACGGAAAATGATGTTACAATCAAACAGGGGCAGACATATAGAATAACGGCAAAGCTCGAGCCCGAAAATGCCACAAAGAAGGGCATTACATGGGAAAGTGACGACGAGGCTGTTGCAAGAGTTTCAGGCGGTAACATTACAGGCGTAGGCGAGGGCACATGTACAATTACGGCAACAACCCGCGACGGCGGTTTCACCGATACCTGCACCGTTACGGTTGTAGGCATTGAAACCCTCGATGTTTTAGGTGATGGAAGCTTTGTGTCAAACAATGCCTCGTTTTCAGGCGGAGTGGACCATGCGTCCTTAAACCTTGAAAACAGCACCACAGGCGCATATTTTTCCCGCGACTTTACTCCCTATTACGAAAACAAAGCAACAGTTTCCTTCAAGTTCAACACAGGCGGTAAAAAGGTGGACGGCACAAACTGGAACTGGGACGGACACGAATACGGCTTCGGGCTTGAATTTTTAGACACCTACGGGAATAACATCATCAATATAGCTCAGTGGTATTACTCCTCCGCAGACCCTACAGCCGCAAAAATCCTCGATGGCGATTTTGCAGGAATTCAGTCAGGCTGGAGCGTATCAGGTGATGGCGAAGAGCCCATGAACCGTAGCTCCACTACCTGGTTTGTTACAATTGAGTTTGACTACGATGCCGGTCTTTGTACAGCAAGCATAGCCGGCAGTGACGGCTTGAAGAAATACACAAAAACCTTCTCTCTCGAGGGCAGAAGCTTTAAAACCCTTAAATACTGGGCATCTGTCACAGGCACGGGTGGTATTTACGTAAGCCCGTCCTTAAGTGACCTTTCATACTCTTTTACTACGGCAAAGGCAGATGCTTGTGTGCAGATTGTTTCTGTGGAAGGCAAAAACGTGAAATATCTTGCCTACGATAAGTCGGAAGACGACGCCGTTTTAATCGGTGCGGCATATGACGAAAACGGCAGCCTTGTTTTCGCCGAAAGCGAGGAAATTTCACTTTCGGCTACTCCCGAATACGGCGACTTCGCCTTCACAAAGTCCGTTGACGGTTGTAAGGTAGCATTGTTTATCTGGGATAAAACCAACAAGCTTGTCCCCATAGGCTTAAAGGACAAAACATCAGCTGTGACAAAAAAACTTGTACCAAGTGCTGTTACTGCAAGCCAGGAGCCCGAGCAGAGTAACCCTGCCAAAAATTCCTGCGACGGAAACCTTTCCACGGTATGGGCATCCAACGGCGAGCAGAACATTGTGTACGACTTGGGTGATGTATATAATATTACGGGCATAAACGTAGCTTTTGCAAAATATGACGATGCCCGCTACATTCCCTACGAGGTTTATGTTTCCGAAGATAATGTTAACTTTGAAACCGTTTTTAAGGGCAACAGCATTCCTCAATCGGGCGATTTTATGAAGTTTATTACAAATAAAACAGGCCGTTATGTAAAGGTTGTGGTAAAGGGTAATACAACCTCCGGCTGGAGCAGCCTTAGTGAGGTTGAAATTTACGGCGGCTGATTTCAAAATGACAGTAAAGAAAGGTTTTGGCATATGCCAAAACCTTTTTGCTTATCATATTAAAAGCGGTTGAATTTGTTTTCCTGTTAAGGCATCCTCTAAGGTGGGGATAATTCTGGTGAAATCTGCAACCAAAGATTTGTGCTTGTTAATCGGGTCATCCTGTCCAAAGGGGACAAAGTAAATGTTTGTGGTATTCAGGAGCAAGCCTATATTTTTTGCATTCGCACCCAGCCCGTCATTTGTGGAGGGAGCAATTATAAGCGGTCTTTCGTTCCTGAGGTGTGCCTTTGCCGCCATGGTAACGGGTGTGTCCGTTATTCCGCAGGCAAGCTTGGCAAGTGTGTTCCCTGTGCAGGGTGCAATAACGAGTGCGTCAAACAGCTTTTTCGGCCCGATGGGTTCGGCGGAAGAAATATCACATATAACATCCTTGCCCGAGAGCTCTCGGGCTTTTTTTATAAAGTCCTCCGCTTTGCCGAAGCGGGTGTCGGTGCTGCTTGCCGCTTTGCTCATTATCACACTCACGTCGTATTTTTCAGTGAGCTTCTCTAACTCTTGCATTACCTTGTCAAAGGTACAGAAGGACCCCGTCAATGCAAAGCCTATTCTCACGGGCTCTACCATCGGGTAAATCCTCCCTTCAATTTTGCAGTCTTAAATCGCAGGCTATATTACAAGCAATTTTCTGTATTATTTCTCCTGCACAGACAGGGGCAACCTTTCCCGGCAGACCCAATGCCCATACAACGTTTACGCCAAAAGCCTTTGCGCATTCAAGGTCAACACCGCCGGGCTTTGATGCCAGGTCAATTATGCCTTGGGAAGGCGACAGATTAGACAAAACATTTTTGTCGCAAACAGGTGCAGGAACGGTGTTGAATAAAATCTGACATTCTTCTGCCGCATGGGGAAGGAGAGGGAAGTCAATGGCTTTGAAGCCCATGCTTTCAGCCTCGGCTCGCTGTGAAGCCCTGCGTGCAACAACCGTGCATTCGGCGCCTAAGGCATCAAGGCGACTGCTCAGCGCCTTTGCAACCTTGCCGAAGCCCGTTATCACAACACGGGAGGAATGTATTGTAAAGGGAAATTCCTCCATGGCTATCTGTATTGCGCCCTCGGCTGTGGGTACGGCGTTTAAAATTTCAAACTCTTCGCAGGCGGCATAGTCTGCCCAACGCACGGAATATATATCAAAAAGGGCTTTTTCCTTTTCCGAAAACCGTCCGCCAAGAAGCTTTTTGTTGCCTTTGCAAAGTGCGGCAATGTCCCTTAAGAGGATTTTTTCATCGTTGCCCATATCCACATTGATGCCATCCGTCGATGCAGGAAGTCCCAAGAGAACTACATCTGCATTGTCAATTGCATTTTTCAGCGGTTTTCCGCCTTTGTAAATCTCTGCTGTATAACCTTTTTTGACAAAGGCCTCGCAGGCTTTTTCAAGCCGTATGCCTCCGCCTATAATCAGAAACCTGTCGGTCATATTTAACACCTCAGTAAATTATATTCACAAACTAAAAAAATGTTATGGAAAATGATGAAAAAATCTGTAAATAAATTAAAAAAACATAAACGCGAAAGGTGCGGAAAAGAAGGTTTTCCGCATAAAAATAGACAGGGGAATCGAATTACCCTGTCGAAAGTGACGATTTTAGGGAAGCGACGGAAAATAAAACAGCGGAAAAATGCAACGCATAGCAAGTCGATTCCTTGCACGAGAAATCGTCACTTTGTTCCTAAGAAAAATATTGCAAAAAAATATTGGTTATCAAGATTTTTTTGCGCGTAGCGGCTTTAACACCTCAGTAAATTATATTCACAAACTAAAAAAATGTTATGGTTTCCCATAACATTTTTTTATTAGAAATAATTTCTCAAGGTTTTAAGTGCGTTTTCACAAATCACTCTGCCATGCTCGCACACGAAATTACAGCTTTTTTCGTCCGTTGTCATTTTGCCGAACTCCGAAAAGCGGTGTGCAACGGCAGTCGGTATAACAAGGTGGTATTTTTCATTACATAAATATAAAACCCCTTCGTCACAGTCCTCTGCAAAGCTTGCAAGGCGGATTGCATCCTCAAAGCTTTCAAAGGAAATAAGTGCAACGTGTGCTTCCTCTCTTAGGGAGCGGACCTTAAGCCTCAGCCTCTTTTTTGCTTCGCCCAAAGCATCCTTTACATCCTCCTCCGAGCCCAGGCGTGTTATGTACATAACCAGGCCGTCGCCCTCGGCGGGCATTGCTTCAACCATGAGGCGGGCGTTTTCTGCAGAGAAGCCAACCTCCTCCTCTGCGCGGCGCACCACGCTCATTAAAACCTTCTGCACCCAGGGAGCATTGTCCTTTACTGCCGACACGCTCAGATTGTGCTCAATAAGGTCATCGGGCGTAAATGTAACCTTTATTTTGTTTAAATGTATCTTCTCAATTCTCATACTGCTAACCTTCCTTATTGGTACATTATACAACAATAATATGAAAAAGAGAAGAGGTAAATTTTAAAAATTCAGTGAAATAAGTGCCATAATAAGCCCGATTGCGGCAAGTGCTGCAAAAATTGCGGGCAGAAAGCTTCTTTTTCGTCCGTAAAAGCAGGAGCGCGCCATGTATTTTTCCACAATGCGCTCAGCCTCTGCCACTGCGTGAAATTCGTCCTGCACGCCGTCCTTTAAAATGAAAATTGCCTGCGAAATCATGGGTGACTTAAGGTCTGTGAGAATAATGACCCTTTTTGTTGAGTCCATAGAAAATCCCTCCCGTTACAATTATTGACGAAAGGGATTTTTTTATACACTTATTGCCTATTTAATTATTGCCGCAAGCACGGTAATGTCATCCTTCGGCTTGCTGTGGCATTTTTCCAGGGCCCTTTGTACAATGCTGTCAGCAAGAATTCGGGGGTTATCGCCCTCGAAGCTTTGCAGCTCGTCAATAAGCCACGCATCCTTCAGCGCGTTTGCACCCGTTGTTTCCAGAACTCCGTCCGAAACCATAACCGTTATATCGCCCGACTTTGCAGGCAGGGTAAAGGTTTCAACACCGCTTTTTAAAACCGAGCCCAGCGGCAGGCTCTTTGAATAAAGGGCATCCACTCTTTCACCTGATTTTGTAAAGGACGCCACGCCACCGCATTTTATAATTTTCACGGTTTTCTGCGTTGTATTATACAGGTACAAATCCGTTGCGGAAAAGGTTGCTTCACCGTAGGGAATGAAAAGGGAATTCACAATTCTCACCGCCGCCTCGCCGTCAACGCCGGACTCAATTAAATCCAGGAGTGTCTCCGCGGCGCTCCTTGCCTCCATCGCCGCTTTTTCACCGGTGCCCATACCGTCGCAGAGCACAGCGGCATAAAGCGACTTGTCAATAAGTCTCCAACGCACGCTGTCACCGGAGGAGCCTTTCTTTCCCAAGCTTTTTCCCTGCATGGCAAAGCGCACCTCCTCCGAGGGCTTTACTACATATTTTTCTGTAAAGTCACTGCAATCACGCTTTCCTGCGCGCGTCATTTTTCTTCCGCAGGCGGCGCTTATTATTTCAGCGGTGCTTTTTTCAAAGAGCGACAGCTCCTCACAGCCCTGCAGCGACAGAATAACCGTCGGGTCGCCGTCCTGGTCGCGCATAACGGTAGCTGCTGAAAAATTCTTGCCCGATGCTATAAGCCGCCTTGCTATATCGTCTGCCAGTGCACGGTCAAAGGTGTAGTGCTTTAGCAGGGCGACGTGAGCGGCTGAAAGTATTTCCGAAAATGCCGAAAGCCTGCTTTGGGAGGCAAGGTAAACCTCATTCATTTTGCCCTGCCACATTTTTTCTATCCTGTAAATTTCAGCCGAGTGTAAAAACGCATCGCGGAAATCCTTCGGTCTGAGGCAATTTGTGGGCAAAAGTTCACTTTTTAATTTGCCTGTTTCTATACTGTCGACAAGTGCCCGTGTGAGGCAACGTGTTGTTTTTTCAAAATCCCTGCTCCAGCAAACCCGCCTCATTCCGCAGCCAAGGCACCCCTTGCGGGCGGTGCGTTCAAAAAATCTCGATTCGATTTCATTTGCACAGTACCGTTTTTTGTGAAGCAGCGCCATCCGCTTTTCCATGGCATCCAGGGCAGCCTGTGCCTTTGTTAAAATATAGTCGCTGTAGCACCGCTCGTCCTCATAAAGGCGGTCCTTTTCGTCCCGACTGCCAAAGCTTGTGAGCCTTAAAAGGTGCTTTTCGGGAATAAGTGCATACAGCAGACAGGCGCAGATTATGTCATAAAGGTTTATAAGCACCTCTGTTGACCCGTTTGCTAACGCGGTCACAAGAGCATTGGCAAGAATAAAAGCGCTGCATCCGCTTATTGCACCGTAAACTCCTGCCATGGATGCGGCGAGAGCAGAAAATGCGTAGGATACACAGCTTATGTCAACCCTGCCGCTGCCCAATGCCGACACCAGCCCCATAATGAGCCCCGAAATAACACCTCTTGAGGTGCCCAGCCGTATGGAGAAAACCAGAACAATGAAAATACATATAACATCCGCAAAATTAATAATTCCAAAATCAAAAATATCCTTTGCACCCCAAAGTGCACAGCCAAGGAAGGAAACAAGCCCTATTTCCTCGGCTGCAGTGAACGAAAAGGAGAGCTTGGCCTTTCTTATAACGGGAATTGCCGTGTGAAAGGCGGCTGTTGAAGAAAACGCCGCGCTGCACTCTAAAAACAACAGCATAAGGTCATATGCTGTGGTAAAGGCGAAGCCGCGTGAGGTAGTAAACATGAAGCATAGCCCCGAAAGCGCCAGCGAAAGTGCGTACAGCAGGCTTCTTGCCGAGGTTTTTGCCCGTGATTTGTAGGGGAGCTTTTCGGTAACAAGTGCAAAAAAGGTCATGGCAAACAGGTACTTGCCCGTTTCATATAAGGGCGAGCCTGAGAAAACCTGCCCCGCAATTGCCGCTATAATATATATGTAGGAAAACCTGCCCGAAAAAATCGCCGCAAAAAATGCTCCACCGAAGGGCTTTAATAATCCCAGCAGTGTAGCACGTCCGCAGAGGGTGCCCAGAATAAAGAAAAACACATCTGCAAAAGCGGGAATCGGAATATTACGCCTCAATAGCTCCGCTTTTATGCGAAGAAGCATTTTTTTTGACAAATTCAAGTATTTAATCATCTGTATCACTGACCTTTCCTTTTCTGTAGCTAAAGTATAACAAATACTCCGTGGGAAAAGCTGTCGCAATAAGTACGCAAACTAAAATCTGTTGCAAATTCGCTTATTATAATATATAATAGGAAAAAACACCCCCAGAAGGAGTAAAAAAAGAAATGAAACCCGTATTTCCTACCTATATATTAAAGAGGCGTGCCAAAGCGGCAATGCAGGGCAGGTTTTTTAAGGCACTTGCCATAGCGGCAGTTCCTTTGCTCACTGTTCTTTTGTGCACCGCTCTTGTCCTGGCATTTATGCCCGGCGCAAAGGATGCATTTAACCTTGCCATAAACGGAAAGTTTGAAACCTACGAGGAAAGGGTCATGTATTTTGACAGCGTGATGAATATAAGCACTACTGCCGTAAGCCTTTTTTCTGCAGTGTTTGCTTTTCTGAGCGTGGGTGCCCAGCGGCTTTTTCTTGACATGCTCCGCGGCAAGGATGCAGTGGTTAAAAACATATTCTGCTTTTACGACAAATGGTACATTGCCGCTGTCTATCCCGTAGCTTCTGCAGCTGCTGCCTTACTTATTACATATATACTCGATTTTCTTCTTGCCTCGGGCATGAATACTGATGCAGTCATGCTGCTGTCGTGGGCTCTTCAGCTTGCAGTTTATTTTATAGCGGCAAAGCTTATGTTTGTTGAATTCATTCTTGCAGACACAGACTGCAAAAACGTTCTTGCCGCTATGAAGGCTTCCTGGAAAATGGTTGGCTGGAATACGGCTGTCAATTTTGTCACACTGGCACTGTCCTTCGTTGGCTGGATTATCCTGTCGGCATTTACCGGAGGGCTGTTGCTCATTTATGTCATTCCTTACATGAGCCTTTCAATTGCTGCACTGTACGAGGAAAACAGAAAATATAACGTATAATTAAAAAAGAAGCCTTTCCGGCTTCTTTTTTAACGGCGTGTAACGAATGTTACGAATTTTTAAGCTAATATTACAGTCCGGTTACAGCTGTTGACTTTATGCATTAAGGTGATTACAATACCAATTGAGGATAGAAATCTGTTTTGTTACAGTATGTTATGGAAATTTTACAGTTTTATTACAGATGGAAATAACTTATTGACTGTAAAAAAAACAGGTGCTATAATCCCAGTATAGTCAGGATGCGAATCCTGTCGAAGCGCAGATGCTTTTTTGAAAGCGGAAGCAGCTGTGCCAAACAAGATTTGCTTTCAAAAAATTTTAAGGAGGATTTGAGACATGAGAAATCTCAAAAAAGTTCTTGCATTAGTAGTAGCAGTAGCTATGATCGCTTCCATGGGTCTTGTTGCTTCCGCAGCTTCCTACAGCGACGTTGCTTCTAACGCTTCTTATGCAGATGCAGTTAACCTTTTGTCTAACCTTGGTATCATCACAGGTTATGACGATGGCACATTCAAGCCCGACAACACAGTTACAAGAGCAGAAGCTGCTACAATGATCGTACGTATGCTTGGTCTTGCTGACGAAGTTGAACAGGGTGACACAAACTTCACAGACGTTGCTGCTGATAACTGGGCTTCCGGTTACATCAACGTTGCTGAAGCTAACGGCATCATCAACGGTATGGGCGATGGCACATTCAACCCCAACGGTGAAGTAACATACGGCCAGATCGTAAAGATGATCGTTTGCGCACTTGGTTATGAACCCGTTGCTCTTGCAGCTGGCGGTTACAACGGCGGTGGCTACCTCTACGCAGGTTCCGCTCAGGTAACAGGCTTCACAAAGGGTGTTGCTGGTACACAGAACGCTGCAGCTTCCAGAGCTACAGTTGCTAAGCTTATCTACAACGCACTTGAAGTTGAACTTATGGACCAGAAGTCCTTCTCTACAGGTATCAATGGTTCCACATACGAAGTTCTTGAAAACAAGACAATCCTTTCTGAAAAGCTCGAACTTGAAAAGGTTGACGGCGTTATCGTTGAAACATACCTTTCCAACTACGCTTACGAAGAAGGCGACAACACAGTTACACTTGTTGTAACAAAGAGCTATGCTGATGAAGAAGTTGCTATGTACGAAGCTGCTGACGAACTCGTTCTCGTTGCTGACGGTACAGACGCTGCTACACTTCTCGGTTACACAGTAACAGCTTACGTTGGTGAAAACGAAGAAGGCGACGAAGCTATCTTCGCAGTAGCTGCTAAGGCTGGTAAGAACAATGTACTTGTTCTTGACACAGATCTCATCGCTGAAGATGGTATCACAGCAACATCTATCGAATACTACAAGAGCGAATCCGCTCGTTCTACAACAGAAGCTGAAATCCAGAACTTTGTAGAAATCAAGAACAACAACGTTGAAGATATCGCTAACATGGTTGTTAACGGTTTCAATGTTGGTGACGCTGATGACATCGACCTTGACATCGTATCCAAGGTTGCTAGTCTTGACGAAATCACTCTTCTTGACAACGACAACGATGGCGATTTCGAATTCGTATTTGCTACAATCCCCGCAGTTGACGAAGCAAAAGAATTCGTAGTAGCTACAGTTGAACAGGATGATGACATCTGGACACTTTATGATGAAGACGACAATAGCTTCGATATCGACTACGAAAACGAAGATATGCTCTTCACAGTAGTTAAGGATGGCAAGATCGTTGAAGCTGACGCTATCGCTGAAGGCGATGTTGTAACAGTTCTTGATCCCAATGCTCCCGTAGTTACAGTATATGTATCTTCTGTAGTTGTTGAAGGTACAGTTGACGAAGTAGACGACGAAGTTTACACAATCAACGGTTCTGACTACGAACTCAGCTCCGTATCTTTTGATGACGACGATGCTCTTGAAGCTGGTGACGAAGGTCTCTTCTACATCAACGCTTCCGGTAAGATTGCTTACGTTGACACAGTTAACTCCATCGCTGGTGCTGACTATGCATACGTAATCGACGCTGACCTCTCTGAAGGTGACTTCGGTGATGACGAATACCTTGTAAAGGTTGTTACAGCTACAGGTGCTGTAGAAGTTCTCACAATCAAGTCCAAGAAGGTTGACGTTTACACAGCTGAAGGTGCTGACGAAGACCTTACAGACGAAGATGTTTATACTAACTACATCGAAGGTTTTGTTGGTCTTGTAAGACTTGACACAACAGCTGCAGGCGAAATCTCCGTTATCTACTTCGAAGGTTCTGAAGAAGACTTCGTAGCTAACGACAGATTTGCTGAAGAAAACGAAGTTGAATACAAGGAAGCTCGTGGCACATACGGTTCCGTAGACCTCACAGCTGACGTTCTCGTATTCCACATCGATACAACAGAAGTAGACGCTGAAGGCGCTATCGATTATGAAGAAGCTATCACAGTAACAACTGTTGGTGCTCTCTTCGAAGACGAATCTTCCTACAAGTTCACAGCTTACGGTGAAGAAGACGAAGTTCCCGAAGTTCTCGTAGTTACAGACGCTAAGACAGCTCTCAGCACAGAAGCTCCCGTTATGGTTGTTACAAAGATTGCTGACGTAGTTGCTGACGACGAAGATACAGTTAAGATCACAGGTGTTGTAGCTGGTGCTACAGTATCCGTAATCGTTGACCCCGATGAAGTAAACGCTCTTCCTGCAGAACTTGCTAAGGGTAACGTTATCCTTTACGCTGAATCCGGCGCATATGTAACAGACGTTGAAGTTCTCTACTCTTCTACAGAAGATGGTCTTGGTGGACTCGGTACAGTTGAAGACATCGTAGCTGATGGTAGCTGGTCCGAAGAATTCGTAACCATCCACACTGGTGAAATCACAGCTAAGGGTACTAAGTACGTTGAACTCGACGATGCTGACAAGTACTACTTTGCAGACGAAGTTAACGTAATCGTTGTTGACTACACAGGCAACAAGATGACAGTTAAGGCTGGCGATCTCGGCGACGTTAAGAAGTCTTCCACAAAGTATGACCAGAACGCATTCGTTAAGACAACAGCTGAAGATGAAGACGTTATCACAGATATCGTTGTATTCACAACAGCTGTAGAAAGATAAGTCAATAACTGAATAAGTTTTGATAAAAACCCTCGGTCTCTGACCGAGGGTTTTCTTTTCGTGCAGCCGTGCTTTCAGCAAAAATCTTGGGCAGCAGGGTTTGACGCGGAGAGCAAACTTGTAAAAAAGAAGAAATTTTGGACCTGACCGCCTTGAAAAGATTTGTGCATCAAAAAGCTCAAAATACAACATATTGTGGGTTGTGTTTTTCTTAAAAAAATCCGTAAAAATTTAACTTTTATGGTTGACTTTTATCTCCTTTAGGTGTAATATTATCATGTATGATACCCTAATAGTGGAGTATAATCCCTTGAATGGGTACATGCGATAATAGACTTTAATTTAGGAACACAGTTTGCAGCGTCTGAGGTAACCCAAAAATCCTTCAGGTCGACAGATTAAGCAATCTCACTGTTCCGCATCCGAGGCAGGCAAAATGCCTCAGTGCTCGCTCGGTCGGATGACCGAAACATATATTATATTTGGAGGAATAAAAAATGAAACTTAAAAGATTTTTAGCTCTTGCAGTTTCCCTTGCAATGGTACTTTCTATCGTACCTGCATTCTCCCTTACTGCAAGCGCAGAGTCTATTGGTGATGTTATCACAGTAGATGGCATTGATTACGAAGTAATAAGCGAAAACCTTTATACTAACGGCGATTTCGAAGAAGGTATCGACGGCTGGCAGACATATAATGGTAGCACATTAGCTGCAGCTAACGGTACTGACATTAAGCATTCTACAGATAAGGCTAATTCCGGTACAGGTTCTTTGCAGGTTGTTACAAACGGTGGCGGTACAAGTGCAGGTAGCCTTGTTGGTTTTGCCAACCTTGACGCTGAAAAGCAGGCAGGCGACAAGTACGTTCTTACACTTTACTTCAACGGTGGTACAGGCGTAACTCTTTCTGCAGGTCTTGTAACACAGACAACATCTGTTCCTTCTGATGCTATTGTTGAATCCTGTGGTGGTCTCGGTAACTCCGGTACTTCTCCCATTTCCTGTAACGTAACAGGTCTTACATCCGGTGCTTGGAACAAACTCAGCTATGTTCTTACAGCAACTGAAGCTACAACAGCAGCTGTAATTTATGCTCGTTGGTGTGGTGGCGCATACATCGACGATGTATCCCTTTACAAGGTTGAACAGGTTGCTCCCGCTGAAGAAATCGGCGATGTAGTAATGGTTGATGGTGTTGAATACACAGTTAACTCTGCTAACCTTGTCGAAAACGGTTCTTTCGAAGATGCTGACGGTAACCTTGACGTAACAGGTTGGTTGGCACAGTCCACAAGCGCAAACATCCCCAACCCCAAGACAGAAACAGCTGACCATTTCTCTGCAGGTAGTGTATATAACTACTACTACATGGGTACAGAATATGCTCTTGGTGCACAGTATGACAGATGGGGCACAAAGTACACAGGTCCCAGACGTGGTAACCCCACAGACGGTGACTGGTATCTTATGACTCAGTGGAACGACGGCTTCGGCGGTCTTTGCTCCATTAAGCGTTCCTTCGCTCTTGAATCCGGTAAGAACTATGTTATGATGTATGACATCAAGTCCAACTCCGGTAACAAGACAGCATCTAACGTATATATCGGTACAACACTCGCTGCAGGCAATGGTACAGCAGCAGGTGCTATCACAGAATCCTGGAAGACAGTTTCCTACTTTGTTGAAGCTACAGATACAGTAAACACACTCTGGTTCAATGCTTATAGCATGGGCAACGGTATCTGCTTCGATAACTTCCGTCTTTACGAAGTTGAACTTCCCGCTGCATCTACAGAAGCAAGCGTAGCAGCAGCTCTTAACAAGATTGAACTTCCCGCAAGCACAAAGACAGACGTTACAGCAATGAACGGCACAACAGTTAACGATGGTATCGGTGACTTTGCTGTTACATGGACATCTTCCAATGCTGACGTTATCGCAGATGATGGTACATACACATCTCCCGAAGCTATCACAACAGTTACAGTTACACCTTCTACAACACTTAACGGTGCAACAGTAACAGGTGATGCACAGAGTATCGTTGTAATCCCCGCAAGCCGTGCAGGTAGCGAATACCACGGCGAAAACGGTGTATACGACATCGGTACAGAAAACATTATCGCAGCTGCAGGTACAGCAGCAAGCTTTGAAGATGCTGAAGGCAACCAGTCTCTTGCAGGTTGGAAGGCTCACACAGGCGCAGATACAAATGCTGCTATCAACTGGGCTGACGCATCTGTTGAAATCGTTCCCGACGGTAACTGGGCTTACATCGGTAAGTGGAACGATAATATTACAGGTACTAACTACTGTACACTTGATACAATGTGGGCTGTAACAGAAGGCACATACTACCTTTCCTTCTATGCTAAGAAGGTTGCAGGCGGCAGCGCAACATGGGTATACTTCTCTGAAGACAATGCTCATCATACAGCAGTAAGCCAGATTACAAGCGAAGCTTGGGTTGAAGCAGTTTCTCCCACAAGCGATTGGGTTAAGTACGAATATGTTATCGATGCAACAAGCGATGGTTACATCGGCTTCACAAGCCATCTCATTGGTAACAACGGCTCCAACGGTACATACTTCGATGACTTCGAACTCTACTCTGCTACACAGCAGGCTGAAACACTTGTAAGCGTTCCCACAGTTGGTGCTACAACAACAGTTATCGCAGGTAATGCACCTATCCTTCCCGCTACAGTAGCAGGTACAGGTTCTCTTGGTTCCGACATGCCCGTTGCAGTTGTTTGGGACACAACAGGTCTTGACTTTGCAACAGCAGGTACAGTTACAGTTCCCGGTACAGTAACAGGCACAGACTTTACAACATCTGCTACAGTAGCAGTTCTCGAAAACAAGTTCAGCATGGACACAGTTGTAGCTCATGCAGGTCAGAGCACAGAAGCTGTTCACTACTTCCCCATTGCAGTAAGCGGCGAAGCTACATTTGAATTCGATGTAGTATTCAACAGCCTTGTAAATGGTACAATTACACTTGGTGATGCTGAATCCAATGGTGGTAACAACCCCGTATTCGGCGGTACAGGCGATGCTATCTCTATCCAGACAAACAGCGGCGGTGCTAATATCCGTGCTTGGTCTAACGGTAGTGCAGTAAGCAATGTTACATATCCTGTAACTACAGGCGCAACATATCGTTTCTTAGTTACAACAAACACAGACAACGACACATGGTCTGCTACAATGACAGCTGCAGACGGTACAGTTACAGTTGTTGCTGACAATGCAGGTTACCGTAAGACAGTTGACAAGATTGACTCTCTTACAGTTCTTGACAACAACGGTGTTGCTGATACAATTACAGTTTCTAACTTCAAGGTAAACGCTAACGTTTCCAAGACAGAATACACATTCAACATCACAAAGGATGACGAAACAACATCCTCAACAGCTTCCTTCTGGACAGCTGAAGAAGCTGAAGCTTCCGTTGCTGACATTGAAGGTTACGAAAAGACAGTTACAGTAGAAGGCACAACAATTACAGTTGTTTACTCCGCTACAAAGACAGTTACAGTTTCCTTCGAAACAGCTGACGGTACAGTTATCCACTCTGTAACAGAAGAAGTTCAGCTTTCTGAATCCGTTACAGTTAATGAAGCTGAAATCTATGACATGGTAACATGTGCATACTACGTAATTCCCGAAACAGTGGCTGCCGAAACAACAAAGGTTGTAGTTGCTCCCGTTGAAAACAAGTACGCTGTAGTAGCTGACGCATTCCACAATGCTTCCGATGCTCAGCCCTGGAACGACGATGCTAACAAGCTCTTCGTAGGTTCCGCAGGTGTTTCTAATGCAGACGATACAGATGCTAACGGCGGTGCAACATTCAACGGCGGTAGCAATGTAGGTAGCGCAAGAGTTCCGCTCCTTAAGTTCAACGTTCCCGAAGTTGCAGAAAACAAGGCAGTTAAGCTCCATGTTTATGTTGCAGAAATCAACGGCAACCTTGGTATCGGCGGCACAATGAAGCTTGCAGCTAATGTTTCCACAGTTGAAGCTAATGAAACAGAAAACGCTTACGTAGCAGGCGACCTTGCTAACCTTGATGGTATCGTATGGTCTGATACAATGGCTACACAGGGCTCTACAGAGACAAGAAGTGGCGTTTACGCTTGCGACCAGTGGCTTGAAATCGATGTAACTAACTTTGTAAAGGCAGCTACAGGCGACACAATCACATTCGCACTCTATGCTCCTACAGCAGGTGCTTACGTAGCTGACCGTGAAAAGGCAGTTATGGGCGGTACATACCAGGGCAAGGCAGCTTACCTTTCTGTTGAAGATGCATTCGTAGTAACAGCTACAGGTGCAGCTACACTTACAAAGAACGGTACAGCTATGACAACAGCTTATGCTACAGCAGCTGACGATGTTCGTCTTGTTGCAGCAGATGCAATCGTTGTTGGTACAGATGCAGGTTATTACATGGCTAACGAAAATCTTGCTCTTACAGCAGCTACAGCATTCGAAAACACAGCGCCCGTTGGTCTTGGTCTTGCAATGGTAGATGGTGCTCAGGTACGTATCGGTGCAACAGAGCTTGAAGAAGGTGCTAAGCTTGATGCTCTTGCTGACTCCGGTCTCAGATTCCTTGCAACAGCTGACTATACAGATACAGTTCTTGCTGATGATGCAGTTGAATTTGGTATCAAGGTAAGCGCAGAAGCTTCCGATAAGGTTGTTTACGTTAAGGCTGAAAACTTCCAGGATGCAGACAATACAGCATTCACAGCTGCTATCACAAACCTTGCAGAATCCAACTACAACCGTAAGTACACAGCTACAGCTTATGCTAAGGTTACAATGGCTGACGGTAGTGTTGAAGAATTCACAGCAGGCGAAGTTACAAGAAGCATCTATCAGGTATCTGCAGGTATCATGAAGAATGGTAACGCAGGTGAAGATGCACCTTACACAGTTGACGGCGTAGTTAAGAACATCCTTAACGCATACGTTAACCAGACAGGTATCCGTCTTTCCTACACAGCTGACGGTATTGCAGTTGAAGAAGGCAAGTACACAGGTGATGTATTCTTCACAGTTACATCCGTATCCGACGGTGACGACGGCTTCAACGTAACAATCACTCCCGATACAACATGGGGTACACCTGCTGAAATCGCACAGTGGTGGACAGATTATGTAAGATTCAACAACAACAACTCTGTTGCTAAGGGTTATATCTCCGGTGCAGAATTTGCTGATGGTGTTCTTACATTCAACTTCGACACAACAGCTGACAACACAGGCGTTTGATGGCGAATGGGTTACAATTGGTGATTGATTAATAGATTAACTGACAGTTCCCGTTGCTGAATAATCCGCAGATTTAATTCACAGTTCCCGCTGCTGAATAATCAGCAAGCGTGACATATACAGAGAGAAAGGATGATACCCGATGAAGAAGAAATACGTATCGCCTCTTTTCGCAGAATTAGAACTTGAACTCGAAGATGTTTTATTCGATAGTGAACTTGATAACGATGGTAACGACGAATGGACTGACGACGACTTCGATAAGCCTGAAGATGATTTTGGCTTCTAATTATTAAGGCGACAAACTAAAGGCAACCACAAAGTGGTTGCCTTTTTTTGCTTTTGTTTAACCTCCCATCAACACAAATTTAGCAAATGGGGGTCTGACCCCATTTGCTAAATTTGAAGAAAAAAGGGAAGGAGCAGTGTCTACTGCTCCTTCTTGGGTTTTAATGGATAGTTAGTATTATTTCGAATATGGAATACACTCCAGAACGCTTGTCCATGTGCCTGTATTTGTGCCATGACCTACAAGCTTTATGTAGCGAATGTTTTCTTTAATGGGTGTGTAGTTAAACTCAACGCCTTGAGGTGCATCGCCATTGTAGTAAACCTTGTAGTCAACCCCGTCGCTTGATGCGTGAATTTCGTATTTTGTGCTGCGCTCAGCAAACTTCCAAAAAGTTACACCAACAAGCTCAACATACTGTACTTCTCCCAAATCAAAAACAATTTCGCAATCACCTGTTGCCGCCCAACGGGTTGCAATGTTGTCGTCAAATGCGTTTTCCGGGGGATTCTCGGGCTCGGGAACTTGACTTGCTGTAGCTGAAACTATTTTAATTCTGTTTTCGTTTTCAAGCTCAGGAACACTCACCTTATATTCCCAGCCCTCCTGTTCGGGACGGGACGGAAGAGTGCCTGTTGTGAGAATTTCGGAAAGTGTATCAAGAAGATTTTTCTGACATTCAAGGAAAGGATTCTGCTTGCTTCCTATAACAATAAGCTGTTTCTCGTTATTCCAGTAAACGTTTCTGCCTAAAGCTTCCGCCGCAACACGTAAGGGAAGATATGTTCTGCCGTCTTTTATCATGGGTGCTGTGTCAGAAGCATGCTTCTTCGAGTCAACATAATAATTGGGGCTACCGATAACAAACTGCAGCACGGTATCGCCTTTGACCATGGTTACAGCCTGAATGTCACCATTCCATACAACCTTTGCCCCTAAAGCCTCGCCCAATGCGCGAATGGGCACCATTGTGCGACCTGCATTGTCCACAAAGGGTGCTACGTCAATCTCTGTCACATTTATACCATTGTAAATATTGTTTGCGCCTATTTTAAAGGATACTGTGCCCAGAGTTTTGCGTGTTAAATAAGGATACATATCACCCTGCACACCGCCATAATAGCGTGCTGCCTCGCAAAGAGCATACAAGGTTGCGCCAACGCCGAAGTTGTAGTTGCTTTCGCTGTTTGTAGCATTAGTTGCCGCAGAGCCGATATGCTGTGTATAGCCCACAAAGCCGTCGTTGTGAATTGCAATTTCTGTTAAGTACTTAAGTCCGCCTTCAGCATAGGGAAGGTAGGTTTCCTTGTCTAAAAGACCTGCGTTAATGCCGTAGTAAAGTGAATATGTGATAAAGCCTGTGCCGCTTGTTTCGTAGCCGTAGGGGTTATCTTCACTGGTGGGGAAGTTGGCAAGCATACTCTGCGTCCAGAACACTCTGCCACTGTCGTCAACTCTTGAACAGTTGATGCAAGCTTCTGCCATTTCAAGATATGTTTTCTTAAACTCGTCATAGTGCTCCCAGTTTTCGGGAATGTCTTCAAACACTCTTGCAAATGCAGCCATTACCCAGCCAACACCGCGTGCCCAGATGTTTTTCTCTCCGTTGACCTTGCTCTTTATATAGCCCGGGTCACGGAAGAAAAGATTGGCAGGCTCGCCCTCGTAGTTAATGCCGCCTTCGCCGTCGTACATTCTCTCTTTGCTCCAGACAAAGGAGCGATACATAAAGTCAAGATATTTCTCGTCGCCTGTCATAGCATAAAGCTTTGAGTAAACAGGCATTGCCATGTGTATTGCGTCGCACCATGTCCAGAAATCTGCTCTGCCTGTTGCTATCTGTGCATCGGTAATTTCCAGTGTGCGGGCAATTTTCTTTTCGTCTGTCTGTCCGTCAAGGTTGTACAGGTCAATATACACCTGGAAGCAGGTTTCGTTGTCGGCATGGAAAACATTTCCGTTATTCCAGTTTGCAGCATCGGTGCTTCTGTGACCCTGCCACACATTCTGATTTGCCCACTTTGTTGCATAATCGCGGTATTTTTCAACTCCCGTCAGATAGTAGGCATCCATACAGCCTATGTAGTAGGTTGCTGTGTCCCACTCGTAGCCGGGTGTCCAGTTATGGGTAGCAATCCAGTGGTCGTTTACTTTTTTTACATACTCTTCAAGCTCTTCGTAGGCATACGCGGGCGCGTTTGCCATCGCTTGCACCGGTAAGAGCGAAACAAGCATGCAAAGGATTAATAGTGTTGATAAAACTTTTTTCATATTTTTTCCTCCTTTTATATAAATCTGCAATCATCAAGCAACCTTGAAAAGGCTTCGAGAAACTTTTTTGTTTCGGGGTTTGTAAGAAGCAGTTTTCCCACTTCTTCAACCGCCTTCACAAAATCCGGCTCAAAATCTTCAACATACAATGCCGATAAGGGGCACATACCCACGCTTCTCGGGTCAACAATCACCTCTAATTCACCGTCTTTTGCTATGTAGGGTGTCAGGGGAAAAATGCGGCAGGAGAGAGGGCGCATGCTGCGCTCACAAATTCCGTCGCAGGAAAACAGCGGTGCAAATTTATTCTTATCGTATTCAAAATCTGTTTCGGAAATGCTTGCCCAGGATGGAAGGGCAGTGTACAGCTCTTCTTCAAAAGGGAAAAGATACATGCCGTCGCCGTCCTTGTCACCCTCGCAGCATGCCTTGTTGCAGGCTCTGCCGCAGTCGCCCTTTAGGGGAGTGAGAGAGCCAAGCACGGAGTAGATTTGATTGTAAAAGTTTTTCATAATGTTTCTCCTTGAACGCAAAGTGCAGAACGATGGAAAGAATTCCGCCTGCGGAATTCTACCGAACTTATTCCTTCTTCACTATTACTTATTACTTCCCATATAATCTGTAAAGACACTCTTTACAGATTATATGGTGTTGTCTGGTATACAAAGTAGTTAAGCCAGTTGGAGAACAAGAGGTCGTTGTGACTTCTCCATGTAACAAGGGGTGTGTTTTCGGGATTGTCATCGGGATAGTAGTTTTTCGGGAGCGGCACATTGTCAAGCCCCTTTGCCATATCACGCTTGTATTCCTTGTCCAGAGTATCAAACTCGTATTCGCTGTGACCTGTTACAAAAACCTGTGAGTCGTCCTCGCTCTTTACGAGGTAAACCCCTGCTTCATCGCTTACGGCAAGAATGTTCAGGTCCGCATGCTTTTCAATGTCGGACTGTAAAATAGTTGTATGGCGTGAGTGGGGTGCACGGAAAACCTCGTCAAAGCCACGCATAAGGCGGGACGCCTTGTAGAGGTTTTTGTGCTCAAAAATGCCGAAAACCTTTTCGGGCAATATAACCTTGTTGATGCCGTAGAAGTAGTACATTGCCGCCTGTGCCGCCCAGCATATGAACATGCTGCTGGTTACGTGGGTTTTTGACCATTCAAAAATTTCGCACATTTCTTCCCAATAGTCAACCTCTTCAAAGGGAATCATTTCCACGGGTGCACCTGTTACAATCATTGCATCGTAGCGGTTTTTCTTAATTTCGTTAAAGGTGGTGTAGAAGGTTTTCAGATGCTCCTCAGATGTGTTTTTAGACTCATGCGAGTCCATACGTATGAAAATGGGCTCAATCTGTAAGGGTGTGTTTGAAAGCGCACGAAGAAGCTGTGTTTCCGTTGCAATCTTAGTGGGCATTATGTTCACAATCACAATCTTAAGCGGACGAATGTCCTGGCTGAGAGCTCTTGTTTCCGTCATAACAAATATATTCTCGCTTTGAAGCGTTTTTGTTGCAGGTAAATCGTTTGGTATTTTAATGGGCATAAAATCAATCCTTTCTGTACCTTTAATTATATAGGAAAAAAGAAGGTTAGTCAATATTTAGCGGTAGATTGGCTGTTGACGGTAGGACGGTTTTGATATAAAATATATGTATCAAATTTTGGAGAAATGTGTATGAAGAATTTAGCCTATATTTATATTGATGAGGACATGACTCCCCGCAGTGCAGCTGACAAGCTGAAAATGGCAAAAGACGGTGGAGCTGATAACATTCTGGTTTTGCACAGAAAGGATGCCCCTTTTTACACAGCGCAGTATAAGGAAAAGCTGTTGGCCCTTTTCCGCGCGGCATATCGCAATAAGGTGCGCCTTTATCTCGGCGACGACAGCTATTTTGCATCGGGCACAGGCTTTGGACAGGTTTGCTCCGTACGGGCAGTAAGAGGAAAAACCATGGCGGTTAAAAATAAGAGCGAGGTTACCGAGGGCGAGGAAGTAATTGCCGAGCAGGGTGATGAATGCGTAACTATCTCAGTTATGGATGACAAAACAGCAGAACACTATGATTTTTACCCCGATGTGACAAATCCCGAGTGTGCGGCTTTGGTTATAGATTGTGTTTATAAGCCTCTTTTGCGTGAGTTTGAAAAATTCAAGGGATATGAATTTGCGGGCTTTTACTGCGCTAAGCCTTGTCCGCTGACATTGTTGGGGGAACACCGGGTATATATGAAGGCTGTAGTTGACAAGTTTGAAAAGGAACACAAAAGAACGCCGAACTTTTTTGACATTGTTGAAAAACGCGGCGATTTTGAAGAGTACGCAAGGCTTGCGGCGGTGTGTGTGGAAGAGGTTTTCCTCGAAGCTTTACGAAGCTACTGTGAGGAAAATGGTGTGGAGCTTGCAGTAGGTAGCATAAGCCATGAGTATGCAGAGTATTGCGCAAAAAATGACCTGATACAAATATCCGAAATGGGCGCAAAGGGATGCTATCAGATTCCCATAACGGATATACGTGATGTGCTTGATTTCGCGCCAACTGCCAAAGGAGCAGTCTGGAAGGTGCAGCAGGGCATGGATAAATTGTCAAAGCTCTGGGACTTTTTACAGAAAAATTCCGACGCCAAGGTTGTGATGCTTGACAAGTTCAACAGCTGCGACAAGGATTGCTATATTATAAGAAATGATAAGTCGGACCCAAAGGTGAGCTTTCTTCTTGAAGGCGATTGGTGCGTTCTGGACTGGGAAAACGACAATATCTATGATTTTGATAAAAAAGGTGTATATGATTTCGGCATAAACGGTTTTTTGTGTATAAAACGCAAAACTGCAGATGTGTACACCGAGAGACTTCCCGTAAGGGTTGGCGGAATGCTCACAAAGGAGCTGGAATATGTACAGTCACTTGAATTTGCCCGTGACAAAAACAAATTCAGCTTTACACTTCCGGAAGAGAGCCTTTCGGGAAAGTATATTGATTTTTCGGTAGGCGGAAACTATTTAAGTGTAAAAATGGGGTACAACAGATACGAAAGTATAACCCATCCGTTCCTTTTCCCGCTTTATGACTTCCTTTGCGGCAGTGAGTGCGAAGGTGATGTCGGTGACGGAGAGCTTCATGAAATTTTTATTTACGAAATCAAGAAAGACTAAAAAAGCTCAGTTGCATTAAGCAACTGAGCTTTTTGTTAGTTTATTTCCAGTTTTCCGTCGGTCAGGGTGAGAATTTTATCGCAGTAATCAAGCACCTTCTTGCGGTGCGTTATAATGATAACCGTTTTGTCCTTCTCAGCCTTGAGCGCATCAAGAAGCTTTATTTCCGTATCCTCGTCAAGGGCGCTTGTAGCCTCGTCAAGCAAAAGCACGGGAGTTTTCCGTGCAAGTGCACGGGCGATTGCTATGCGCTGTATCTGCCCTTCTGAAAGCCCGGCACCTTTTTCACCCAAGGGTGTATCAAGCCCAAGCGGGAGAGCGTCAACAAAATCCATCTGCGAAACCTTTGCCGCAGCTGCAATATCTTCCCCGGATGCGTCGGAATAAAAGGCGATATTATCGGCAATGGTGCCCGATATAAGCATGTTGCCCTGGGGAACATAGGCGAAAAGTGACCTCAGCGACGGGTCAAGCGTGCGTTTTGTCTCACCTGTTATGTATATTTCACCCTCGTCGGGGTCCACAAGGCTTAACAAAAGGCGGATGATTGTGCTTTTGCCCGAGCCCGAAATGCCGCAAAGAGCAACAAATTCGCCCTTGTGCACACACATGGAAGCGCTATCTAACACCTTGTCGTTTCCATAGGAAAAGCTTACACGGTCAAAATTGATGGATGAAAAGGTGGGTGGGGCAGCAGTGCGGGAGGAGAGGCAGTCGTCTGAGAACTCCTCGAACTCTAAAATCCGCTCTGCCGAGGCGAGCATATTCTGATAGGTCACAAGCAGCGAGCCCATTGACTTTGCGGGGGCTTGCACCTGGTTTACAAGCTGTATCATTGCGGTAAAATCACCGAAGGTGAGAAAGCCTGTTGCAATGCGGAAGGCACCCCAGAAAATAGTGAAGGCATAACCACCCGTGAAAAGGAGCATCATGCTCACGCTTGCGAGAATGTTCCATGCATTGCGCTTCAAGCGCAGGACAAGCGTTTCCTTTTGTATGCTTTTAAGTGCTTTTGCCGAGCTTTTTTCCCCGCCGAAGGCCTTTACCACCGTAAGGTTTTGTATGCTTTCTATCATATAGCTGATAGCATTTCCTTCGCTTTTTTGCACCTCTTTGTGGAAGAACTTCATTTTTTTGCTGTAAAGCCTGCCAAAAAGAAGCAGAAGGGGAGATATAACGCATATTATAAGCGCAAACTGATAATCAATGGTGAAAAGCACTGCGAGCGCCAGTATAATTCTGGTTAAAAACATTGCACCGTTAGGCAGAATGTGCATAATCCCACTTGTTATAACGCTTGTATCGCTTTTTATGCGATTGACAATTTCGCCCGAGTGGTAACGGTTGACCTCGCTCCACTTTTTGCCCAAAATTGAAGCAAAAATTTTTTCGCGGAAGCGCATTTCCATTCTGCCGCCAAAGGAAACAGTCATGCGGCTGTTTATTACCCTGAGCGCTATTTCAACTACAATTATCGCCGCAAACACCACCCCATAGCGCCAGAGCGCATTCATATCGGTGGCTACGGCTGCGTCAACGAGGTTTTTTGATAACAATGCAAACACAATGGTGCACGCGCTGACCGCCATGTTGATTACTATAAGCAGAATAAGAAGCGGCAGAATAAAGAGTGAATTTGAGATTATCCATTTTAAGGGCTTGTTCATTTCTTTGCCCCTTTCGTATTTATTCTTCTAAAAGACCTGCCGACCTGAGCTTTTCTGTAAAGGCTTCAATGTCGCTTTTTGCAGTGGCAAGGTCAATGTCGTACTCAGCAGTCATTTTTTCTGCCATGCTCTCAACTGTTGTGTCACACTCCAGAAGCGACCACAGAAAAGCACCTGTTTCGTTAAGCGTCTGCATTGTGCTGTCTTCGCCGTTTATTGAAACGAGCATGTAACTGCCCATGACTTTTTTTACAATATAACCGGGTTTGATTTTCAAGCTAATCATCCTCTCTTTGTTATCCACCTTATTATACAGCAAAAAAAGAATGTTTGCAACCTTTTTACAGCCCCATAACGAAGAGATAGCCCAACGCGCACAGAAGTATATAGTCCTCGCTGCCCTCGAGCATGAGCGCAAGTATAATTGCAATGAGAATCCAGTCGTCCTTTTTAAAGGCTTTCGGGTCAAAAACATTCTTTTTTTCTTTGGGTGACGGGGCGAGGAAGGGGGTGCGCTCAAAGCTTTCTGCCCCACGAGAGGATGAAGGGTCCATCTGAACTACACGCATAACGGCCTCCTAAAAAAGTTTTAAATCCTTGCCTATTTTCCCTATTGAAGCAAGGCGCAGAATGTTTATTGCACTGTCCATGTACGGTGCACGCTTTTCGCTTAAGAAGGGCTTTAAGGCTTTTAAAAGCCGTGTGCGGTCATCCTCGGGAATAAAGGACGAAAAATCAGGGACTACCGGCTTTTGCCCTGCTTTTTCAGATACTCCCCCAACGCATCACGCGCCTTCTCATTGTTTCTCACAGACTCTGCAACGCTCTTTAGCTCTTCGGGCATGGCGCCTCCATCGGGCATTTTACCCTCCGAAAGCATCTTTGCGGCACTCTGCCCCTCAGGGGTTGCTAAAAATTCCGTTGCCTGCTTAATACCCTTCTGTAGTGTTTCCGGGTCCATATTCTGTAGCATGCTGAAAATATCCATAATGCAAAACTCCTTTCATATACAAAATATTCGCGGTGTGCCTTTGTTGACACAAACGTTTTTTGGGTGTACAATAATTATGGTGATTTGATGAGAGCTTTGATTATATCTGACTCCCACGGCGACACGCGACGCTTTGACAAAGCAATTACGGCGTTTGAGCCCGATGTGATTATTCATCTGGGAGATATTGAAAGAGATGTTGAATACATACAGGATGTATATCCGCACATTCCCGTGCACGCAGTGGTGGGCAACAATGACCCCTGGGTAAGGCGTGAGGCAGACAAGGTTATTGAGCTTGAGGGTGTTAAAATCTTCCTGACGCACGGACACCTTTACGGCGTGTGGGACAAGGGCTTCCGCATCGCCAAAAGGGCACAGGAGCTCGGGTGCAGTGTGGCTCTTTTCGGACACAGCCATGTGAGCGTTGATGAAATATACGACGGTGTGCACACCTTTAATCCGGGCAGTATATCACGCCCGAGGGTGGGTGAATACTCTGTGGGTGTTATGGAAATTGAAAACGGAAAAGTCAGTTTCGCTTTGTGCGATTGGTTATGAGGTGATATAAATGCTGCTTGCAATTGACGTTGGTAACACAAATATTGTACTGGGTGCTTTTGAAGGTGAAAAAATGGTAAAAAGCTTCCGTGTGGCAACAAGCTACGAAAAGTCCCGCGATGAATACGGCATGATGTTTTTGCAGCTTTTGATGTTCAATAATATCAACGTGGAGGACATTGAGGATGTTATCATTTCCTCCGTTGTGCCTCCTGTTATGTATTCTTTGGAAAGAGCGGTAACAAAGTACCTGGGCAAAAAGCCTGTTATCGTTACAAATCAGTTGGACTTAGGGCTTAACATTAAATATGACAACCCCCGCGAGGTGGGCGCCGACAGGCTTGTAAACGCTGTTGCCGTGCACGAAAAATACAAGTGCGATGCAATCATTGTTGACTTTGGTACGGCTACAACCTTCTGTGCACTTACCAAAGATGGCGACTATTTGGGCGGTGCAATCTGCCCGGGTATCAAGATAAGTGTTGAAGCACTTTTCTCCAAAACAAGTAAGCTGCCCCGCATTGAGCTCACGCCCACAAAAACTGTTATCGGCAGAACAACCGTGTCCAGCATGCAGTCGGGTGTTATCCACGGCTATGTCGGTCAGGTTGACTATATGGTTAAACTGATGCGTGAGGAAATGGGCGTAGATGCAAAGGTTATCGCCACAGGCGGTCTTAGCGGCATGATAAGCGAGGAGAGCACCACTATTGAGGTTATTGAGCCCAATCTTACTTTGGACGGGTTGCGCATTATTTACGACAGACTGAAGGTGAAGGGCAATGACTGAAAAAGCAAGGTATACGCAAAAAGCTCCTATAAAAGGGAATGCAAAATTGAGCATGACAGCGTTTGTGCTTCTTGCATTGGCTATCATGGTGCTCCTGGTGGTGGTGAATTTTCTGCCTTACAGCGGAATACTGACCCTTTGTGTGTTTGCACTGGGTGCATATTTCATACACAGGCTTTTAAACCGTACCATTTTTGATGTTACATATGCTCTTTTTGACGACAAGCTGATATTTTTGCGGAAGTACGGAATAGTGGAATGGGAGTGCGAGGTTTTTCCCTTTGACGAGGCAAAGTTTTACGCCGACAAAATTGAACACAGAGGCAAAAGCTACGAATTTCACCCCGACGAAAAGTTAAAGGAATTTTTAGGCATATAAATTGCAATTCCTACTTGTTTATTTGGATTTAATATGTTAAAATATACTCATAGTATTATAATTTGAAAGGATGACTCAGTATGAAACTTTTTATTGACACTGCCAATGTTGCCGATATTAAGGCGGCAAATGACCTCGGCGTAATCTGTGGTGTTACAACAAACCCCTCTCTTATCGCTAAGGAAGGCAGAGACTTCAAGGAAGTTGTTACAGAAATCACTTCCATCGTTGACGGTCCCATCAGCGCAGAAGTTATCGCTCTTGACCATGAAGGCATGGTGAGTGAAGCTAAGGAACTCGTTAAGATTCACAAGAACATCGTTATCAAAATTCCCATGACTCTTGAAGGCTTGAAGGCTGTTAAGATTCTTTCTGCCGAAGGCATCAAGACAAACGTTACTCTTATCTTCAACTCCACACAGGCTCTTCTTGCAGCTCGTGCAGGTGCTACATACGTTTCTCCCTTCTTGGGCAGACTTGACGACATCGGCATGAACGGCATGAACCTTATTGAAGAAATCGTTGATATCTTTGATACACACGGTATCGAAACAGAAATCATTGCAGCTTCTGTTCGTCATCCTATTCACGTTATCGAAGCGGCTCGTCTTGGCGCTCACATCGCTACAATTCCTTACAACGTTATCGTTCAGATGTCCAAGCATCCTCTTACAGATGCAGGTATTGAACGTTTCCTCAAGGACTGGGAAGGCGTACCCAAGAAGTAATTAAAATAGGAGATAGTAAAAATGAGTATTTTGAATAAATTCAGCCTCGAGGGCAAGGTTGCTCTCGTTACAGGTGCTTCCTACGGTATCGGTTTTGCAATTGCATCAGGTCTTGCTGAAGCAGGCGCAAAGGTTGTTTTCAACGATATCAAGCAGGAACTCGTTGACAAGGGTATTGCTGCATATAAAGAAGCAGGCATCGATGCAAAGGGTTACGTTTGTGACGTAACTGATGAAGACCAGGTTAACGCTATGGTTGCACAGATTGAAAAGGAAGTTGGCGTTATCGATATCCTCGTTAACAACGCAGGTATCATCAAGCGCATCCCCATGTGCGAAATGAGCGCTGCAGAATTCCGCCAGGTTATTGACGTTGACCTTAACGCTCCCTTCATCTGCGCTAAGGCAGTTATTCCTTCCATGATCAAGAAGGGTCACGGTAAGATTATCAACATCTGCTCAATGATGAGCGAGCTTGGTCGTGAAACAGTATCTGCTTATGCAGCTGCTAAGGGCGGTCTTAAGATGCTTACAAGAAACATCTGCTCCGAATACGGCGAACAGAATATCCAGTGTAACGGTATCGGCCCCGGCTATATCGAAACACCTCAGACAGCTCCTCTCCGTGAGAGACAGGCTGATGGTAGCCGTCATCCCTTTGATGCTTTCATCATTGGCAAGACACCTGCTGCTCGTTGGGGTAAAACTGAAGACCTCGTTGGTCCTGCAGTATTCCTTGCATCCGACGCATCTGACTTTGTAAACGGTCATGTGCTCTACGTTGACGGCGGTATTCTTGCATACATCGGCAAACAGCCTTAAAAGAAACAAAACTGCGGCAGGCAGGCAACAGCCTGTCTGCCCATTTTAATTAAAAACAAACAAAGCAAAGCTTTGTTTGTACCGTACTTATTCACTATTACATATTACCTATTACTTTTTTCGACTGAAAGGAGAAAACTAATGGAAGTAAGATACGATACGCATCCCAATGATGCAATGCTTTACACAACAGAAGAATTAAGAGGTCACTACCTTATCGAAAACCTCTTTGAAACAGGCAAGATTAATACAGTTTATTCCCATGTTGACCGCATTATCGTAGGCGGTGCTACACCCGGGAAAGAGGCTTTAAAGCTTGAAGCGGGCGACGAGCTCCGTGCGGCATATTTCTTGGAAAGACGTGAACTCGGTATCATCAACATCGGTGCACCCGGTAAGGTTACACTTGACGGTGTTGAATATAAGCTTGGCAACAAAGACGGTTTATACGTTGGTATGGGCACAAAGGACGTAATTTTTGAAAGTGACGATGCCAATAACCCTGCGAAGTTCTACTTTAACAGCGCTCCTGCTCACAAAACCTATCCCACAGTATTTATCGATATGGAAAAGGCTAACAAGCGTCCTATCGGCAGCATGGAGGACAGCAACAAGAGAACTATTTATCAGTACATCCACCCCGCAGTGCTTAAGACATGCCAGCTTTCCATGGGCTTAACTAAGCTCGAAGAGGGTAGCATGTGGAACACAATGCCCTGCCATACACACGAAAGAAGAATGGAAGTATACCTTTACTTCGACCTTCCCGAAGACGCAGCAGTATTCCACCTTATGGGTCAGCCCCAGGAAACACGCCACATTGTTATGCACAACGAACAGGCTGTTATTTCACCCTCCTGGTCAATCCACAGTGGTGTTGGCACACATTGCTACACATTTATATGGGGTATGGTTGGCGAAAACCAGGACTTTGATGATATGGACCACTGCAAAACAAATGAACTTAAATAAGTCCATTTGTTTTGGAGGGAATAACTAAAAAGTAATAGGGAAGAAGTTCGGTGGAATTTCGCTTGGGAAATTCTTTCCATACCCATTCCTTATTCACTATTACTTATTACTTTTTTCCGACGAAGGAGGAAAATATATGCATTGGGCAAGAAAATGGCAGTGTCAGCAGATTGCAAAGGAAATTGTTGAAATTCTGAACGAGAAGGGCTATACTGCCCGTTATGCTGAAAACTGCGATGAGGCAAAACAGATGATTATTGATACCATTCCCGAGGGCTCATCCATTGCAATGGGCGGCAGTGTAACGCTTGGTGACATGGGCATGGTTGAAGTTTTCAGGAGCGATAAATACCGTTTCTATGACCGCTATGCGACAGGCAGCTACGAGGAATGCTACCAGGTTTACCGCGAAAGCATGATGGCTGACTGGCTTGTAACAGGCTCCAACGCTATCACGCGTGATGGCGAAATTGTTAATACAGACTCGTCCGGCAACCGCGCAGGCGGCATCATCTTCGGACCTGATAAGGTTATGATTGTTGTAGGCGCAAATAAGGTTGTTGACGATTTGCCTGCAGCTTTTGACCGCATCAAGCAGATTGCCCCCACTAACGCAAAGCGCATCGGTCATCGGACACCTTGTGCAGTAACAGGCAAGTGCGAGCACTGTGAAATCCAGCAGAGCGTATGTAACGCAACCAGCATCATACATAACGGACGTAAGCATCCCGGTAGATTTAATGTAATTGTTATAGCAGAGGATGTAGGATTTTAAAAAATGATATGCCTTCGGCATGATATGGCTACGCCATGATATGCTATGCATGAAATGCACCATGTGCATTTTGGTAGATTTGCGAGGCAAATCTTTTTATTAAAAAATATAAGATGAAAAATCTTTGATTTTTCTACAATAATGAACCGTAGGTTCATATCATAGAGCAAAGCTCTATTTCATGACAACGTTGTTGTCATTTCATGTGCGAGAGCACATATCATTTAATTTAAAGGAGTTGTTTCCAATGGCAAAAGTAGTAACAATGGGCGAAATCATGCTCAGACTTTCCACTCCCGGCAACGAAAGATTTTTACAGGCAGACGAATTTGACGTTTGCTACGGCGGCGGTGAAGCTAACGTTGCAGTATCTCTTGCAAACTATGGCCACGACGCTGAATTCGTAACAAAGGTACCCGCTAACCCCATCGGCGACTGTGCAGTAGCAGCACTCCGCAAGATGAACGTTGAAACAAAGAACATTGCAAAGGGTGGCGAAAGACTCGGTATTTACTTCCTTGAAACAGGCGCCTCCATGCGTGCTTCCAACGTAGTATACGACCGTGCTCATTCCTCCATCTCCACAGCAGTAGCAGCTGACTTTGACTTCGACAAAATCTTTGAAGGCTGTGACTGGTTCCACTTTACAGGTATCACACCGGCGGTTTCCGATGCAGCAGCAGAATTAACTGAAATTGCTCTTAAGAAGGCTAAGGAGCATGGCGTAAAGGTATCCTGCGACCTTAACTTCCGTAAGAAGCTTTGGAGCAGCGAAAAGGCTCAGAAGGTTATGACAAACCTGATGCAGTATGTTGACGTTTGTATCGGTAACGAAGAAGACGCTGAAAAAGTTCTCGGCTTCAAGCCCGGTGAAACAGACGTTACAAGCGGCGAGTTAGAGCTTGCAGGCTACAAGAGCATTTTTGAACAGATGGTTGAAAAGTTCAACTTTGAATACGTTGTATCTTCTCTCCGTGTGTCCCATTCTGCTTCCGACAACGGCTGGTCTGCTTGTATCTATTCCAGAGATACTAAGGAATTCTATCATTCCCGTGAATACCGCATCAACCCCATCGTTGACCGTGTAGGCGGCGGCGACAGCTTTGCAGCAGGCGTAATCTGCGGTATGCTTGACGGTAGTGATTTCAAGACAGCGCTTGAATACGGCGTTGCAGCAAGTGCTCTTAAGCACACAATCCCCGGCGACATGAATATCGTTACACGTGCTGAAGTTGAAACCCTTATGGGCGGCGACGGAAGCGGACGCGTACAGAGATAACAAAAAAGCGGCGCAAGCCGCTTTTTTGTTATCTTTGTAGCGATATAAGAACCTCACCCGACACGAAATCAAAGATTTCTGTTGGTTACCCGAGAACCTTTTTACTCGCAAGCTCGTAATAAATCCCTGTCGGGATTTGCGCTATTCCCCTTTGGGGAGCGATATGTTGCAAGCAACGCGATATGTTCGGCTTTGCCGAACGTGTTACAGAATATGAGGGATTTATATCATATGACATTTATAGGGGACGGCACCCCGACATCCCGAAAGTTATATCGCATAAAAGCAAAAATACTTTCCCAAAAACTGTGGCAATACACAAAATTTCGGGAAGTGAATATTGACTTTCAACAAAGGGCATTATATAATAGAGTCGATAAAACTGTGGCAATACACAAAATTAACGAAAGCGTGATTACTGTGATTGAAAGAAAAAAGTATCTTGATAAATTAATAAGTAAAAGAGAGAATGGCCTTGTAAAGGTTATTACGGGTATTCGCAGAAGCGGAAAATCATACCTTCTTTTTAACATTTATAAAAATTATTTGATTTCTGTGGGAGTTGACGAGGACTGTATAATTGAGCTTGCCCTTGATGATGACGAAAACATACGATATCGTAACCCTTTGGAGCTTGGTGACTATTTGAGGAAAAGGACAGCCGACAAGGATAAAGTGTATTATGTTTTCCTTGACGAAATACAAAAGGTTGTGACTATACAGAATCCGTATATAAAGGATGTTGAAGATAAAATCGGGTTTGTTGACGTGCTTTTGGGTCTCATGAAGCGTGACAACATAGACCTTTATGTAACAGGTAGTAATTCAAAAATGCTTTCGTCGGATATTTTGACGGAGTTCCGCGGCAGAGGGGACGAAATACGAGTTAATCCATTATCCTTTGGAGAATTTTACAATGCTTTTCAGGGCGACAAGCGAGACGCGTGGCAGGAATATTGCACATACGGAGGATTGCCCCTTGTGCTGAAAAAGCAAAGCCATGAGGAAAAAGCAAAATATCTCCAGACCTTGTTTGATAAAATATATTTAAGCGATATAATGGAAAGAAACAAAATACTTTACGAAAAAACTGTTCTGGACGATATATTGAATATTGTGTCATCGTCTGTCGGGTCGCTTACAAATGCAGGGAACATTGTAAAGACTTTTAAAAGTAGCAGACAAATGAATATTGATGTTACAACCGTAGGGCGTTATCTCGATTTGTTTATTGATGCGTTCCTCATATATAAGGCAGAGCGATACGATGTAAAGGGAAGAAAATATATAGGCTCGCCTTTAAAGTATTATTTTTCTGATGTGGGACTTCGCAATGCAAGATTGCAGTTTAGGCAAATGGAAGAAAACCACATAATGGAAAACATTATTTATAATGAGCTTATATACCGGGAATACAATGTGGATGTAGGCGTGGTTGAATATTTTTACCGTGGCGAAGATAAAAAGAGCAAACGTGCAAATCTTGAAATAGATTTTATCGCAAACAAGGGTAGTCAGAAATATTATATCCAGTCTGCCTTATCTGTAGCAGGTGAAGATAAACGAAATCAGGAAATAAGATCACTTAAAAATGTGGGAGACTCTTTTAAAAAAATCGTGGTTGTGAAAGATAATGTCGTACCTTATAATGATGATAACGGAATTTTCTATATCGGTGTTGAAAAGTTTTTACTTGATGAAAATATAATGCAATAAACCACTTTCCGAATTTCTGTGGCAATACACAAAATTCGGGAAAGTTAAACATCTGCTGAAATATGGGTTGTTATATGATAAGATATACCCGTTCAACAGGCTATAAAATTAGAAAGGGAAAAGCTATGGACGGATTAAATTGTTTCCAAAAAGATTTTATGCAGGCGATGGCTTTAATTCAGGAAAAATGCGTGCAGGTATCCTTGGTTAAAAATTGCAACGCGGAATCTTTAGAAGATGTGCTTTATGATGTTACTTATGATGTTATTGTCGAAATGATGGAATTAATAGACGGATATGAAGATGTCAATATCGGCAAGCTATCGGTGGTTTGCGAAAAAACGGGTGAAAACTTAAAGTATAATCCGCATATAGAATTGCATGATGTAGTTTGTGAATATTTGAAAGATTCCGAAAATTTACCAAATGGGGTCTGACCCCATTTGGTAAATTTTATAGTGGGTAAGAGAGGAAAAAGAATTTATCAAAAAAAACATCTTGACATTGAATTACCCTTGTGTTAATATAATAAACGGCTTTATGAGCCTTGTCCGCAGTCAAGGGTTTTGGGGTCTCCGACCTTTTCCTTTGGTTGACGGGGAATAATAATTTTATTATATTAATGGAGGTACTAATTATGACACCCGAAAGAAAAGCAGAGATTATTAAGGAATACCAGCTTTCTCCCACAGATACTGGTTCTCCCGAAGTACAGATTGCTCTCCTTACAGAGAGAATCAACCACCTCAACGAACACCTTAAGGAGTTCAAGAAGGATCACCATTCCAGACGTGGTCTTCTTATGATGGTTGGTAAGAGACGTGGTCTTCTTGACTACCTCACAAAGAAGGATATCGAAAGATACCGTGCAGTCGTTGCTAAGCTCGGTTTGAGAAAGTAATTATGCCTGCAAGGCGGAGCTATTCTGTTCCGCCTTGTTTTCATATTTACAATCCGCAAATTTCAGGTGATTGAGGGCTTATGATAGTTTATTTATCACTTATGAATAGATTTGTAATTACAAATCTATTCATAAGTGATAAACGCATAAGTCCTCTGAAATAAGAAAATATATTTTAGAAAGGATTTTTGGTATGTTTAAAGTATTTGAAACAACATTTGCAGGCCGTCCTCTTGTTATCGAAACAGGCAAGATGGCACAGCTTGCTTCCGGTAGCTGTCTTGTACGCTACGGTGACACAGCAGTTCATGCTGCTTGTACAATTTCTGCTAAGCCCCGTGAAGGCGTTGACTTTTTCCCCTTGGCAGTAGATTACGAAGAAAAGCTCTATGCCGCAGGTAAAATCCCCGGCAGTTATTTGAAGAGAGAGGGTCGTCCTTCTGAAAAGGCTATCCTTGCTTCCCGTTGTATCGACCGTCCCATGAGACCCTTGTTCCCCAAGGACCTTCGTAACGACGTGTCTATCGTTACAACAGTAATGTGCGTTGACCCCGACTGTTCTCCCGAAGTTGCAGCTATGATTGGTGCATCCATTTCCGCTTGCATCTCTCCCGCTCCTTTTAACGGTCCTATTGCAGGCGTTGCTGTAGGTCTTGTTGACGGCGAAATCATCATCAACCCCACACTTGCACAGCGTGAAGTAAGTGAAATGTACCTCACTATCGCAGGTACAAAGGACAAGGTTAACATGATTGAAGCCGGTGGTAACGAAATCCCCGAAGACTTGATGTTTGAAGCTATCATGAAGGCTCATGAAGAAATCATCAAGATTTGTGAATTTATCGAAACAATTCAGGCAGCTATCGGTAAGGAGAAGATTGCTTACACACCTATCGAAGTTCCCGAAGATTTGTACGAAGATATCAAGGCTTTTGCTATTGATAAGGTTAAGTACGCTCTCGACACAGACGACAAAAACATCCGTGAAGAACGCCTTAAGCCTGTATACGATGAAGTATATGAAGCAATGGCTGAAAAGTATCCCGAAGTTGAAACAACACTTATGGACGAGGCTATCTACAAGCTCCAGAAGTATATCGTTCGCCGTTGGATTCTTGACGAAGGCAGACGTGTTGACGGACGTAAGCTTGACGAAATCAGACCTCTCTCTGCAGAAGTAGGTCTTCTTCCTCGTGTTCACGGTACAGGTCTCTTCACACGTGGTCAGACACAGGTACTCACTACTGTAACACTTGGTACATTATCCGAAGCTCAGCTTCTTGATGGTATCGATGAAGAAGTTGAAAAGAGATATATGCACCACTACAATTTCCCCAGCTATTCCGTTGGTGAAACAAGAGCCAGCCGCGGTCCCGGTCGTCGTGAAATCGGTCACGGTGCACTCGCTGAAAAGGCGCTTGTTCCCGTT
>JAFUOO010000017.1 GCA_017472685.1 Clostridia bacterium | reverse complement strand
GTAAAAAATCCGTACACTTACGTGTACGGATTTTTTGGCGACCCGGAAGGGGCTCGAACCCTCGACCTCCAGCGTGACAGGCTGGCGCTCTAACCAACTGAGCTACCGGGCCAAAAAAATGGTGGGAGTTAGAGGACTCGAACCTCTGACCCTCTGCTTGTAAGGCAGATGCTCTCCCAGCTGAGCTAAACTCCCATTTCACGTTGCCTTGCTGACAACGATGTTAGTATAGCAAAAAGAATATCGTTTGTCAACACCTTTTTTCAAAAAAATTTCAACTTTTTTAATTCAAAAGGCTACGGTTGCACCGTAGCCTTTTATCTCGCCTTTTATATTACTTTACAAGGTTCTGTGTATCGATGGCAATCATCATTTCCTCGTCTGTAGGAATAACCATTACCTGTACAGTAGAATCGCTTGCTGATACAACTCTTTCACTTGCGGGAAGTGCATTTGAAGCATCGTCCATCTTAACGCCCATGTAAGTGAAGTTCTTCATTACCTGTTCACGTACCCAGCCGTTGTTTTCGCCAACACCGCCTGTGAATACAATAGCGTCAACGCCGTTCATGGCTGCAATGTAGCTACCAACAATCTTCTTTAATGAGTAAAGGAACATATCAAATGCAAGTGTACACTTTTCATTGCCTGCTTCGCTACCTGCCGCAAGGTCACGGTAGTCGTTGGAGTGGCAGCTCACACCAAGCATACCGCTCTTCTTGTTCATGATTGTGTCAAGCTCCTTAGCGCTAACGCCGAGCTTGTCGATAAGATATGTAACAATAGCGGGGTCAATGTCACCACATCTTGTACCCATGGGAAGACCTGCAAGAGGTGTGAAGCCCATGGAAGTGTCAACAACCTTACCGTTTTCGATAGCTGCAACGCTACTACCGTTACCAAGGTGGCAAGTAATAATCTTCATTTCGTTAAAGCTCTTACCTGCTAAGAGGGCAGCTTTGCCTGAAACATACTTATGGCTTGTACCGTGGAAGCCGTATCTTCTGATTTTGTATGTTTCATAATATTCATAAGGAAGAGCATACATGTATGCTGTAGCGGGCATCGTCTGGTGGAAAGCTGTGTCAAACACTGCTACATTGGGCACGCCGGGCATTGCCTTTTCGCAAGCTTCGATACCTATGATGTTTGCAGGGTTATGTAAAGGAGCAAGCTCACAGCAAGCTTCGATAGAAGCCTTAACCTCGGGAGTGATGATAACGCTCTCAGAGAAGTTTTCGCCGCCGTGAACAACTCTGTGACCAACAGCGCCGATTTCATCCATAGATACGATAACACCTGTACCGGGTGCTACAAGTGCGTCAAGCACAAGCTTGATAGCATCGGAGTGGTTTTTCATTTCAACAAGTGTAGAAATCTTGTCACCATTCATGGGCTTGTACTCGAGCTTGGAGCCGTCAATACCTATTCTGTCGCAAAGACCCTTCGCCATAACTACCTTGTTATCCATATCGATAAGCTGATACTTAAGAGAAGAGCTACCTGCGTTAATAACTAAAATCTTCATTGTTTATCTGTCCTTTCAAAACTATATTAATCAGTCAAGAGCCTGAGCCTGAACGGATGTGATTGCGATAACACCAACAACATCTTCAGCGCTGCAACCGCGGGAAAGGTCGTTAACGGGCTTTCTGATACCCTGAAGAACGGGGCCGTAAGCTTCTGCGTTAGCAAATCTCTGAACAAGCTTGTAACCGATGTTACCTGCGTTAAGGTCAGGGAAAACAAGAACGTTTGCGTGACCTGCAACAGTAGATTCGGGGCACTTTAATTCAGCTACGGAAGGAACGATAGCAGCATCGAGCTGAAGTTCGCCGTCAACCTGTAATTCGGGAGCCTTTTCCTTAACAAGCTTTGTAGCAAGCTGCATTTTTTCAACAAGCTCGCTCTTAGCGGAGCCGTATGTAGAATAGCTGAGCATTGCAACCTTGGGCTCAGCACCGATTAATGCCTTGAATGTCTTTGCGGAGGAAATGGCAATTTCACTAACCTGTTCAGCATCGGGGTTTTCGTTAAGACCGCTGTCTGCGAAAATGAGGTTGCCGTTTTCACCGTAGGGGCAGTTGGGAACGCACATCATGAAGAATGCACTTACTAATTTTGTTCCGGGAGCTGTCTTAAGAATCTGAAGTGCGGGACGGATAACGTTGCTTGTGGAGTTGCAAGCACCTGCAACCATACCGTCAGCATCGCTCATATGTACCATCATAACACCGTAGTAAAGAGGGTTCTTCATAAGCTCAACTGCCTGCTCTTCTGTCATGCCCTTTGCTTTACGCATTTCAAAAAGTGCGTCTGCATAGGACTGGAACTTTTCGTCTTCCAAGGGGTTAACAACCTTAACTTTAGAAATATCGCAATTTTCTGCCTCTGCTATCTTGCAAATTTCATCCTTTTGTCCTAAAATAATAATATCGGCAATGTCCTGTGCGGAGGCATCGGCAGCTGCCTTTACAATTCTCTTATCGAAACCTTCGGGAAGAACAATTGTTTTTTTGTTCGCCTTTGCCTTAGCAATCATGTTGTCTAAAAACTGACTCATATAAAAAACCTCCAAAATATTAATTTCATACTCAATATTATACTACTCTATTTTTAAACTTTCAACTAATTTTTACAAAAAGAGGATGATTTTTATGAAACTTTGCGCCACAATTGCAGAGTTTAATCCATTCCACAACGGTCACAAGTATCTGGTTGACTCCTTTAAAAATGAATTTGACGGCACAGTTGCCATAATGAGCGGCAATTTTGTGCAGCGTGGTGACGTTGCCGTTTTCAATAAATTTGCCCGCGCAAATGCCGCGGTTGCAGGTGGATTTGACCTTGTTATAGAGCTTCCCGTTATATACGCCCTCTCCTCTGCCGAAACCTTTGCCGAAGGCGCAGTAAAAACGCTTAACTCTGCAAACTCTATTGACACGCTCTTTTTCGGCTCTGAGGAAGGCAAGATTGAGCCCCTTTTCTCCGCTTCTGCACTTGCCGCGAATGAAAGCGAGGCTTTCAGCAGCGCACTTAAGGAAAAGCTTTCCTTGGGCTTAAGCTACCCGAAAGCATTATGCGAAGTGTACAAAGCCTTCGGCGTACCCGAAAGTGTTGTTTCCTCACCCAACAACATATTAGGCATTGAATATATCAAGGCGCTTCTAAAAACAAATTCAAGCATCACTCCTGCAACCATAGAGCGAAGCGGAGCACATCACGATTCATACGAAGCATCTGAAAGCATTGCCTCCGCGTCATACGTGCGCTCGCTTATAGAAAATGGAGAAGGCTTTGAAAGCTTTCTCCCCGCATTTTCATATCCATCACCTGTTTTTTCCAAAGCCTTTTCCGACATAATTCTTTATGCGGTAAGGTCTGCTTCAATTGAAGATTTCGCCGCGATATACGATTGCTCCGACGAGCTCTCTGCCCGTTTTATGTCAGCTGACACAAATTCCGTAGAGGATATAATTTCATCGGTAAAATCCAAAAACTTTACCGAAAGCCGCATAAGGCGCATACTCTGGAATTTGGTTATAAAAAATACGCTCTCACCTAAAACGGAGCCCTCCTATATCCGCATTCTTGCCCAGAACAAAAAGGGCAGCGAAATTATTTCGTATATGAAAAAGAATGCGTCACTCCCCATTGTGCAAAAGGGCGCACAGCTTAAGGACGACCCCATATTTTTAGCAGAAGCAAGAGCAACCGACATTTATAACATTATTGCAAAGCTCCCCTCGGGCGAGGATTTCCGTCATTCGCCAATTCCCGTAAATTGAAAACAAAAAAGCACTTCTATTGAAGTGCTTTTTGTTTTATTCAGTTAAAATTACTTCACTGCGTCCTTAAGAGCCTTACCAGCCTTGAAAGCGGGAGCCTTGCAAGCAGCGATTTCGATTGTTGCGCCTGTAGCAGGGTTCTTACCTGTACGAGCAGCTCTTTCTCTAACTTCGAAAGTACCGAAACCGATAAGAGAAACCTTATCGCCAGCCTTAAGAGCTTCTGTTACAGCTTCAACTGTAGCTGTGAGAGCAGCGTCAGCGTCCTTCTTGGAAAGACCTGTCTTTGCAGCAATAGCATTTACTAATTCTGTCTTTTTCATTATATTTTCACCTCCATAATATAATCGTGTGCATAAAAAATTAACCGCACCCACAGGGCGCGACAAAATTAATCGTACACGCGACTGTAGGCATATTATAGCACAACTTATTTGCAGATTTCAATACATTTTTTATAAAATTTTAATAATTTTTCAAGTTTTTCCTCATTTTTTGCCTTTTTGTAGCCAACAATTGACATCCGGGCAGTAATATGTTACAGTTCAATTAATAAAAAAGAGGTGGTTTTTTTATGAATAATAAGCCAATTTTCAATTCCGATACCGAAGACAATCTCATAAAAAGCTTTGAAAAAAATAAACAGAGCAGCTTCAAAACCCTGCTTTCACTTTACAAGGGCAGTTACCATAAGCTGCTGTTTGCGCTTGTGTTTTTCATTATCAAGCGCTCACCGGAGTGGGTGCTCCCTGTTGTGACAGCCAACATTATAAATATTGCCACATCCCCCACTGCTCATTCATTAAAGGAGCTTATTTTAAACTGTGTGGTTATGGTTTTTTTTATTTTGCAGAACGTGCCCACAAATTATATATACTTTAAGGTGTACCGCCACACCATCCGCAACATAGAAGCACGGCTCCGTTGTGCATTGGTGCGCAAAATGCAACAGCTTTCCATCACCTTTCATAAGGAAATGCGCTCGGGCAAGCTTCAGAGTAAAATCATGCGCGATGTTGAAGCAATTGAAACCTTGTCAACCCAGTTTTTTATAAACGTGCTGCAGATTGTTATGGACCTTGCCGTTGCAATTGCCATAACAGGCACAATGAATCTCACCGTTCTGCTGTTTTTTGTTTTAACTGTTCCCTTTGCGGTTATCCTGGTAACCCTTTTCCGTAAGAAAATTCGCCAGCGCAACAACGAATACCGCAAAGAGGTTGAAGAAACAAGCGCTATGGTTATGGAAATGGTTGAATTAATCCCCGTAACACGTGCCCATGGACTGCAGAACTATGAAATTGACCGTATGGGCAACCAGATGGAGAAAGTTTCACGCCGCGGCTTAAAGCTTGATGTTATACAGGAGCTTTTTGGCTCAATGACATGGGTAACCTTCCAGGTTTTCCAGCTTGCTTGCCTTGTTTTCACAGGCTACCTTGCCTATAAGGGACAAATCAGTGTTGGTGAGGTTGTGCTTTATCAAAACTATTACGCAAAAATAGTACACCAGGTTTCAAACCTTGTGGGGCTTCTGCCCTCAATGAGCAAGGGCTTGGAGTCTGTCAGAAGCGTGGGCGATGTGCTTTCCGCCATGGATGTTGAGGACAATTCCTCGAAAAAAAGCATAAAAAAGGTTGATGGAAACATTGAGTTTTCTTCCGTTACATTCAAATATCACGATGCGGAAGCCCCTGTTTTGTCTAACTTTTCACTTTCTGTTAAAAAGGGTGAAACAATAGCCTTGGTTGGTGAAAGCGGCGCAGGCAAAACAACCATACTCAACCTTATAATGGGCTTTAATCAGCCCACAGAGGGCAAAATTACCGTTGACGGAAATGATATAACAGAAATAAATCTCAATTCGCTCCGTAACCACCTTGCAGTTGTGCCGCAAAATACAATTCTCTTTACAGGCACACTCCGCGATAACATAACCTACGGCTTAAATAACGTGGACGAAAAACGCCTCCATGAGGTTATTGAAGCGGCTAACTTAACAGAGCTTGTTGCCTCCCTCCCCGAGGGGCTTGAAACGCATATCAACGAGCATGGCTCAAACCTTTCGGGCGGTCAGCGTCAGCGCATTTCAATTGCGCGTGCACTTATCCGCAACCCGGAAATTATAATCTTGGACGAAGCCACAAGTGCTCTTGACACCATAAGCGAAAAGAAAATACAGTCGGCAATAGATAACCTTTCTGAAAACCGCACAACCTTTATTGTTGCACACAGACTTTCCACAATACGTAATGCAGACCGCATTGCTGTTATTGACTCTGGTAAATGTGTTGAATGCGGCAGCTTTGATGAGCTTATCGAAAAGAAAGGCAAATTTTACGAACTAAATAAAATGCAGGTAGTGTAACAAAAAAGCAGAAGGAAATTTTCCTTCTGCTTTTTTGTTACTGTCGATTATCACATTCACAATATTTTCCTCCATATGTGTTGCCCATCACCCAAAGGCAATATACTACACATAATATTCGCAGCTTTATGGTCCTGAATATACAAGTATTTTTTCTACCGTATCATTTTCATCAAAATAGAAATGAATCCAAATATAATCCTCGATAAAACCGAATTGATTTTTTTCCAGATCTTTTATTTTTTGCTTCCCGATAAAAACGGACTCAACCCAATCTCTTTTACTGCCTACAGAAACACCTTTGTCAAACTTGTATGTATCTCCCAATATTTCTGCTCGTACAAAACCGCCGTTCTCGTAAAAAACGATGCAAATATCCTCATAATATTTATATAAATATCCGTCAATTTCTTCTTCTCTTAATGGCGCTTTATCGGTAAAAATCATTTCGTCAATTCCAAGCTGTTCATAGTAATCAACATACTCTTTTGCCGGAATAATAATTCTTATGCAGCCACACAAACAAAAAATGCAAACACACATTAGTATTATTCCGATTATTCTTCTCATGAAAATCACCTTGCTCCTAAATACATGGGAACACCATACCGTACTTTTTAACTATCTCGTTAAACCTGCTTCGTTCTGCATCGGTCAATTTTATGTAATAGTCGCCATCGCCCACCTGCATAAGGGGGCAACCGTCGCAGGCAGGGCAAAGCGTGATGTAATCGTCACCTAAACAAAAGGTTATTGACACATCTTCCCCAAAGCTGCATGATGGGTCATCGGAAAACTTAACACCTTTTAAGATAGCTGTTAATTCTTTTACATCAGCGTAGTCAACAGCGCAGGCTATTTCTGTTCCGTTGCCGTCATTATATTTGAGCTGTGCCGACTGTACAGAGGACAAATCCACCATAAATACAGCATTGAATACCATATGAAAAACAGCTATAACACAAATGATTGAAAACAGTATTGTAATAAGCTTCTTCATTTTTCCACGCTCTTCTCAACAATCTTTGCAAGCACACCACAGATGGTAAGAACAAGCCCTGCAGTCATGTTCCACTCTCCTGCCATGTGGTATGCCTGCCATTTAATCTGCATTTGGGCAGTTGGGTCCTGGTAAGGTATGCCTCCCTTTATTGCCGCAAGGTAAAACCCTATGGCAAAGAGTATAATGCCTGCAATTATTACTGATGAAATTACACTTTTTACCCTGTTACCTTTCATAGGAAACAGCCTCCTCAGCTGTCATGTATTCGTAGCCATTCTCTTCGAGGAATTTTATTGTATTGACATAGTTTTCATTGAGCATGAAAGTGTAGCTTGTTTTTTCGTAGCCTTCCGGAATGCCCTCGTAGGTGTATGTATATTCGTTGGGGTCAGGCTCTTCCACCTTCTGGAGATACTTTATTCTTACACGGACATAGTTTCCGCCATACACCTCGTGAAGGTTTGTGTAGTTATTGTTTAAAATGTCGTTTTGTAAAGCCTCGATAAACTCTGCATGAAAATCCATATTTATATCGGCATCAATCTTAGCATTCTGTGAATTGACAATTTCAATGTCGGTAATGTTTTCAGGCTTGATATGAAAAGCTCTTTCGTATTCCCTCTTAAAATCGTTACTTTCGTACAAGGCGTTCATAACACGGGTTAGCTCAGATGGCTTAATGTCGTAGCTTCTTGTAACAGTGCTGCCGTCTGTAAGATAGTAATGTATAAAAATATGCTCGCCGCTTGTATCGTTAACAATTTCCTTGCGTTCTGCTTGCATAATTTCCTTGTGGAAGTCCACAAGCTTTTCCACGCTCACTCTGTCGGAAAAATCATGAACAGCAGTTGCCTTGCTGGAAACAAATGCGTTTTCAATTTCAGCTAATTGGGGCACGTAGGTTTCGTAGCCAAAAACGCTTGTAAATGCCATGAACGAAAGAATTGCAGTATATACAAGCACAAAAGCTGCATAGCCCTTATATGCACTCCACACCTTTATCTTTTTCTTTAAAATCATTTCGGTGCCGAAATACGCAACTGATGTAAGAATGACAGAGCCCAGTATAAACATGGGCAGGTTGTCACCAAGTTCGTAACGGAACATTTCAAAGGCAAAAAGTGCAACAGCTCCTGTTACCGCATACTTGAGGATGTAGTTGAAAGCTTTAAACGCCGATGCATCCTCGCACTTTTCCATTTTGCGCTTTTTGTACAACAGCCAGGAAAGCACATAAAAGGCTATGGCAACAAGCACCAAAGTGACAGTAACCTTTCCGTTGCTCCACGCAAAGCCTTCGTATCCTCTATCGAGTACATCAAGTAAAAGTACAGGTATGCTTATATTATACATACTGCTGAACATGCTGTAGTCGTAGCCTGCGGCGAAAACCTCCATGAGCGACTCTGCAAAGGTGGCTACCATATTGCACACGGCATGGGATGCAATATAAAGCACAACACACAGCCAGCTTGCGCCTGTAAGCATTGCCGCAAAGGTGGCAACCGAAAACAGCACAACGTTACACAGCATTACGAAAAGAAACCATGTAATGCCCATTTTAAGCTCGCCCGTTGAAAGAATGAGTATAAGTGCCATAATCAGAGCAGGAACACCCATAAGGGTAAAGGAGCCTAAAAGGCTTGATATGTAGTTTGCGCATCTTGTAACAGGCATTGAATGGATAAACAAGCCGTTCTTTTTTGAATGAAGAAACTTGTAGGACAAAACTGCCACAACGGGGGCAACACCAAGGCTTAAATAGTAGCCCACTAAGCTCATGCCACTAAAAATGGTTTCATGGTAGCTGTAGTCCTGGTCAAACAAGCTGACAAAAAGCAGCATGATAACAAGGTACAGCACACTGCCCACCCAGAAGCGCTTGAGCATTGCTTTGTATATGCCTTTATTAAAGAATGTTTTTTTGTTCATAATGCACCTCCTTAAGTGCAATGGGGGTTTACTCTATCGGTAAAACCATGCCGTACTTTTCTGCAATGGCTTTGAACTCTTCCATCTCCTTGTCGGTTATTGAAATGCACTTGCCTGTGTCCTTCAACAGAAAAGAGTCGTAGCCGTTAATTTCAGGACAAAACCACATTTCGTTGTTGTTAAAGGTTACGGAAACGTCTTCATCAAAAACATAGAAGGAGCCATCGTATTCTGAGCTATCGTAATAGCCGTTGAAAATGTCTTTAAGGGCTTCGATGTCTTTTTCGTCTTCAACGATGCGCTCAATGGTGTCAGCACCGCTGTGGTATGTAAACCTCACGTCTGTCATGTCTCCAAGCTTAATTGTTTCGTAGTCACCGTTATAAAGGGCATAGAAAAGCCCAACTCTTATATTTTCGTAGCCGTTGTTGTCCAGCCAGTTGAGGGTGTTTGTGTAATATTTGGAAATACTAATGCTTATTGTGTCTATATATTCCAGGTTTTCGAAATTGTCGGCAGACATTGTCACAACGGGGCCTCTGTAGTCGGGCATTTTATAAGGAACAAAGCTGATATTGCAGTGGCCGCCTCCTCCACCTCTGATTTCATCATAGCTGAGATTGAGCGTATCTTCTTTAATGCATTCAAAAAGCTCAGCTAAAACCTCGGGCTTTTCATAAACCTCGGAGCCGCCAATTATAATGGAGGTTACCTCTTTGATGTTGCTGTCGAAAACAGCTAAGCACGCCTCTTTGTATGCCTGATACTTATACACCTCGGTCATGATAGCGCTGTTGTCAATGTGCGCTATGCCGTAGCGCCTTGTTACGGTTTTGCCGTTTTTGAGCTTATATGTAATGTGAAGCCTTGTGTCGTGATATTCATCGTGGTTTAAAATGGGGCGGTTTTCCTTGTTAACCAAATTGCGATGTACCTCAATTATATAGCGGTTAAGCTCTTCGTTATTTGTAAAGGGCTCTTCGTCCTGGTAATAATAGTTATAGATAGCAGCCTCTTCAATATCTTCAATATCGGGCACATAGGTTTCGTAGCCGAATACGCTTGTTAAGCCTAAAAACAGAATGAACGCCGTAAACGCTCCGCCGAAGGCAAGATAGCCTTTGTAGCTATTCCACACCTTAATAGTCTTTTTAAGAAGCATTTCGCTGCCGAAATAGAAAATAACGCTTGCCAGAATTACAATAAACGTAAAGAGCAGGCTCTTGTCGGGCAAAAACATTGTGAAAAGTGCAAATATTGCTATTGTGCCCACAAAGGTTACAAAATACTTGAATATTGGGTTTAAAGCTTTAAAGCCTGCAACATCTTCGCTTGTTTCTATGCGTCTGAGCTTGTATACAAAATATGCCAGAACATACAAAACTACTGCAAGAATAATAAAACATACCATGCCAACAAAGTCAACAGCGTTGTCCGACACAATGTTGTCTGCCAAACTTGTGATGAAAACCGCAGGGTTAATATCGCTTGCAAATTGCAATAAATTACGCTCGTAGGAATAGCCGTACAAAAACTCTAAAAGTATTGTTTCTGTAATGCTTGCAATAAGAAGCGGTGCAAAAATGAGTATTGCATTTATCGCAACAAGTGCAAAGCTGTTGCCTGTGCACATTGCCGCAAAGGTTGAAATTGAAAACATTATAAAGAGTGTAAGCAGGTTAAAAAGTGTCCACACAAAACAGTTTGCCACGCTGAAAAGATAACCGTACCCACCAAAGGCTGATAAGCACGAAAGCATGATGCCATTTAATATTACAGGTAAAGCCATAAGTGTGAAGGCACCTGCAAGGGTCGAAATATAGTTTGCGGTTTTTGTAACAGGCAGTGAATGCACAAAAACTGATGTTTTTTTCGAGTGAACAAACCTGTAGCAAAGAAGTGCCACCACAGTGGGCACAACAAATGCCATGCACATGGCAGGGTATGTAAGCTCTTCTATGACGTAGTAATATCGATGCACATCCAGCCTCTCCCAGGGCTCATACGCCAGAAGTACCATCATGCCCGTGCATAAAAACAGCATTATAAAGTACAAAACCGAGCCAAGGGCAAACCTTTTAAGAGTTGACTTGTAAATGCCTTTATCAAAGAATGCTCTCGCAGTCATAGCCCAGGCCTCCTAACTCGTAAATGAAAACTTCTTCAAGGGTAAGACTTATTCTGTCGCACACCCTGGGTGCAAAGCGCTTTAAGATGTTGTCACATTCAAAGTCGCTGCCCTTCATAATGATGTTATAAACGCTGCCTGTGTTTGAAACGTGAAGCACGTTTTCGCTTTCTTCAAGGTTTTCGGGCACTGTATCAGAAAACACCACCTGATACTTATGTACACTGCCCTTTATGTCATCAAGGGGCTTTTCAAGTATCATTCTGCCCTCGTGAATGATGCCCACGTAGTCACAGATGTCCTCCAGCTCGCGAAGGTTGTGGCTCGATACTAAAACTGTCATTTCCCTGTCTGCAACATCTGCAATAACTAAGCTTAAAACCTGCTTACGCATAACGGGGTCAAGCCCGTCCAAAGGCTCGTCAAGGATTAATACCTCGGGCATACAGGAAAGGCACAGCCAGAATGCCACCTGCTTTTTCATGCCCTTGGAAAGCTTTCTTATCTGCCTTTTTTCGTCAATATTGAAAACGCCCTTGATTTTTTCGTAGCGTTCGCGGCTGAAGGTGGGATACATATCCTCGTAGAGCTTTGCCATCTGCTTTATTGTAAAGGTGTTGTAGAAAAACCAATCGTCAGCAATGAATAATACCTTTTCCTTAACGGAGGGGTTTTCGTACACCTCTTCACCGCCAACGGTAATTGTGCCGCTCTCCTGGCGGTATGCACCTGCTATGTGGTTAATAATTGTGGTTTTACCTGCGCCGTTGGGACCTACCAGGCCGTATATTGCCCCCTTGGGCACATTCAATGTTATCTCATCAAGCACTTTAAAATTTTCAAAATGCTTTACAACTTTATCTACCTTAATCATGCTTTTCCTCCTTGTAAATTTCTTTCACAGTCGAAACAATCCTACTCTCCTCCACGCCCGAAAACTTAAGCTCGGAAAGAGTGCTTCTCAAATCTTCCAAAAGCTTTTCCACTTTTGCGCCATCCGCCTTTTCATAACGGGCAACAAAATTTCCCTTAGCCTTCAACGAGTATATAAACCCGTCGTTTTCAAGCTCCTTGTATGCCTTTTGCACGGTATTGGGGTTAACCGTTAAGGATATGGACAGCTCACGAACAGACGGAAGCTTGTCGTCTTCCTTAAATATGCCGCTTATGATAAGGCTCTTTATATTATCATAAATCTGCTCGTGTATGCTTTTGCCGCTTTTGTAGTCTAAGTGTATCATAATGTTCCTCCTTTCAACTGTATTACTTGTACTAACACAGTTAATATATCATGTATTTATACGCTTGTCAATAGTTAGAAACTAAAAAAAGAGGCAAAAGCCTCTTTTTTTAGTCAACAAATCTCATGTAGTCAACTTCGATTTCACCCTCACTGTAGAATGTAAGGAAGAATATTCTCTGTCTGAGAACGCCCTCGGGCTCAATTTCAAACACAATTTCCTGCCACTCGGCATTTGTGTCGGGAATGATGCCAGTTACAATGGGCGCATATACGGTGTGCTCGTTCTGCACGGTTACCTTTACTTCGTCTTCTGTTTTAACCTTTAATATAACCTTACTTTTACCTCCCGGAGGGTAGTAGCCGTTTGTCAAGGCAATTTGTGTATTGCCCGAAAGAGCTACATAGTCATCGGTCGCTTCTGCCTTGCCGAAGTTCAGCGCAGTGTAGTTTTCAGCCTGCCATACCGTTGCGCTCTCTCCCACCCGCTCAAATGCTGTTACATCAACCTTTGCATCCTCAGGTGTGAAGAGCAGGTCGGAATAGCCGATGTAAAAGTCGTTTATACCGCCCTCGGGGTAGTGATATTCATGCGCCTCTTTAAGATATCGGAGCTTTTCGCTGTCCATATCCGCTTTTTCTTCGTACTTGTAATAGTTATACAAAATACCGAAAGCCACATACATATTACCGCGGTTTGTATCGTTAATGTCGGTATAGTAGCCGCCGATGTCAATTGTGGGGTGCAGAACATCGTAGCCAAGATTGTACTTGCCAATATAGCTTGCCGCCTGCAGGAGCCTTTCGTCAGCAAACTTGAACACATTTACTGCATTGGTATCCTCCGACCATTCGCCCGTAACGGGGTCAACCAAGGTGTTCTGTGTGTCAATCAGCTGTGCACAAAGGCTCAGCGCCGCCAGGCAGCCATATGCATGCCCCTGGTCACGACCCATTTCGCTATGCACCAATGTGGGCTCAATGCTGTCGCCGTTAAGTGCGTCAAAGTCAACGATACGGAAAATCTGGGTAATGGAGCCGCCTGAGCCACGGGTGTAGTCAATACTTCCGCCGCCCTGCTTATTCACGGTTGTTCTTTCAACGCCCTGCTTGTATAAATCCATGTCGTTACGGAAAATTGCATTAGCCAATGTGCCAAGGTTGCATATGCCGTGCTGATTCATCCAATACCACCAGGAATCATGCTTGCCTTGTGTGGTTTCAAGCATGCCAACAAACTTTTCATTGTCATCAATCGTCCACTTTAAATCTTCACTTTCGCAGTCAGTATACTTCATAAGCTCTGCGGCAAATGCCATTTTAAAGGCAATTTCGCCGTGGTCAATTCTATCTGAGCCAAGTGTGGTGTAAACATCCCGCAGCTCTGACCACATACGGAGGATTGTCATTGCGTTCTGTCTGTAAACCTCGTCACCTGTTATAGTGTACATAAGCGCCTGGTTTACCACGCTGCGGGCATCCATTCGCATATTTTTAAGGCGTGCCTCGCTCTTTAACGCTGTGGTGTCGGCGTTTGAGTCGTAGGCATAAATACGCACCGTTTTGCTTGAAAAGCCGTCGGCTGCAAGAAGGGCAAAGCTTGTTTTCCAAGGCTCAGCACCCTCACGTACCATTTTCTGCATTCTTATAATGTCAGCCTTTGTAATAAGAATACCCGGATGCACAAAGCCTTCCTCACTCACCTCTTCAATAACTGGCGGAATGTATTCTGTAAGATATTCACTTGCATCATAGGCAGGCTGAGTGTACTCCACAATCTCTGCTTTGCCGCATTTTACAACGCTCCAGTAAAATTCGCCATCCATAATAAGGCTCTTGTTGTAGCACAGGTAGTTTTTGTTGTCCTTGCCCGAAATGAGAACGCCCTCACTTGTGCTTTCAAAATTGAACTGCTCGTTGTTACCTGCAGCCCCTGCCCACTGAATGACGCTTGCGCCCTTCTGTGTGCTGTTACCTGCAATGTTAAGGTTTTTGCCTGTGACACGGTTTACAACGGTGTAAAAATCGCCCTCAATATGGCGCACTAGCCACTGTGCGTTATGCGCGTAGGAGTTACGTGCAAAATAAATTCCATCTTCATCTGCCGCAAGGTAGCCCTTCTTTGCCTTGAAGGCGTAATAGCCGCCGTCTTCCAATGCCATGTACTTGCTGATGGGCTCTTCATAAACTACACCTGTCTGCACGAGGGTGTTTTCGGTTTCTTCAATGTCCCATTTCGTGTAACTGTCAAGCCCGTGCAGGGTAAAATCATCACCCAAAAACCATTCTGACTGATAGCCGATTATTCCACCGTCAGCCGTTACGTACCAGAGCTGGTTCATGTTTTTGCCGCCTGCATACATGATAATACGGCTGCCCTTTTCCACGCCGAAATTTTCAACATCAAAGCAGCTACCGCTCTTTACGTTAAAAATTGCATAGGTGTTGTTAGTTTTGGGAGCCTTTGCAAACCTCCAGAGAGAGTTTTCGTTGCCTTTAGTGTTCATAACAAGCTTGCCGTCAATCTCGGAGAGGTATTTTCCGTTGGATTTTAAGAAGTAGATCTTGCTTGTGTCAAGTGCTATGCTTGTTTTCCGTATTTTATCGATTTCTATTTTTTCAAGGGTGGTTTCTTTAAAATCGAGCTTTCCGTCAAACTCACCCACAACGTACTCAAAATTTATTTCTTTAGTTACTGTGCCTGACTTTATAACTGCTGTAAGGGTAACATCGCAAAGCTCTTTACTGTCACTTTCTATGCCATCAACTGTCAGTAATTCGGGTCTTGACGATTTCCACGTAACGGAGGAATTACCGTCGTCAAAGGTGAAATATTCAAAAGCATTGTTTGTTTTCCTGAGGTATACTCTTGCCTCTAAGCTTTCAACCTTCTTTTCGTCGTTAAGACCAACAAATGCCATTTCGTTTATTACATCCCCACTCATTGCATAGGGTGCAAAAATGAACTCGTCCACAGCACCCTTAAAGCCTTCCGTGGGCTCGGTGTTTTTGTTATAGTAGCCAATGTAATTCTGTGTGCAAACGGCATCCTTGAGCCTTGTTTCGCATACTCCGGATGCCACCTCGCGTCCGTTAATGTAAAGCTTTAAGCTGTCAGTAGACTGCACTGCGGCATAATGCACCCATTCGCCCAAGGAATACACCCCAAAGCTTGTCATTTGAGCACCCAATACGCCTGCGCGCACGTTGTTACTGCCCTGCCACTGCCATGTGCCAAGGAAAAGATTGCTCCCCTCTTCATTGCCGAGGTCAAAAACCCTCTGCCATACGTTAGGCGTGATAGCATCAAAACGCACCCAGCAGCTTAGGGTAAAATCTTCAATGCCCTTTGTTAAATCATCTGGCAAAGTGATGTAGCTTGCCCCGTCAAAAACAGCACAGTTACCCACAACGCCCTTTTCATATGTAAGGCTGCCTGCAGTAGTGTATGGAACTTCATTTTCAAAATCAATATGCAAAGCTGCCTTTTCTTCTGCTATTACAGGCATTGCGGGCAAAAGCATAATTATTGCTAATAATAACGATACAAACTTTTTCATTTTATTTTTCTCCTTTAATTCTTAAAACCGTAAAGCTGTAAGGCTGCAGTAGCCGCTCGTTTTCAAATCGCTCTTCCGTTATAACAGGGGCTACATTCTGCGGACTTTCAATGCTGTTATACCCCGTTTTTTCACCACACAGTGTTGTAACAGCAACCTCGCTTCCACAATTGTCAATATCCAGCATGACGTTTCTCTTTTCGCCTGTTGCATTTACGATTTTTATAATTATATCCCCGTTTTTGTCCATTATGGCATTAGCATAAAGCTTTTCGCCCGTCACCTCTGTTACAAGGTTACAGCAGCCCGAATTCCGAGCATACATAAGTTGAACATAATAGCTTGGTGTGAGAAAAACGCTCTCTGCGTCAAACCATATCATATTGGGAGACCACTGGCTGTACTTTGTTCCGCCCACACGGCACAAAAGCGGTGCCGCGCTGACCATTTTAACAATATCTGAATTCCTCTCAACCATTGTAAAATATGCAGCCTCTGCCAGGGCGTTTTCAAGTGTGCATATGGTGTAATCTCCGGGCACTTTGTCCCATCTTGCAGACACTTCGCCTAAAAACACCTTTACGTCTCTTTGGTATTTATCGTAATAGTCAATATTTTCATAAAACCAATCAGGCGTTTCGTAGTAATGCTCATCCAAAGCGTATGTAAAAGCAGGATTTAGCTTGAGCATTTCCCGATTGAAATTATACTCGTTCGTATGATACTCGTGTCCTGTATGAAACCATGCCGCAGAAGATATGAGCTTCACTCTTTTGTCCTTTTTGTGCAAAAAGTGCTCTGCCCAGAAATAGCGGTCATGCCAAAGGCTTCCGCCTCGCTCCCACTGCTCGTTACCTATGCCGATAAATTCTAAGCCAAAGGGCTTTTCATGCCCCATGCTGCGCCTTAAGCGAGCATAATAGTTATTTTCAAAGTCAGCACTGTTAGCAAAATCCACTAAATCCAGCATATCGTTTATATATTCCATAAATTCGGCTGTCAAATCATCTTCTGTTGCATTTTTGTAGTTTTTAGCAGCATCCTTATAAACCGGCACACCCTCGGGGTTTTCATTCACCATGCAGGCAAGACCCACATTCACAACAGGAAGAGCTTTTGCACCAAGATATTCACACAAAAGGAAATATTCATAAAAACCAAGGTTAAAGCTTTGGCAATAGAACTTTGCAGCTCCGTTCTGCCAACGGCTTTTGTTGAGCTTTCGCTCCTCAATGGCACCAACTGTTTCTTTCCAGCGATACGCTGTAGACAAATCTCGTCCGCCTTCAACGGCGCAGCCACCGGGGAAGCGTAGAAATGTAGGCTTCATCAAAGCTAAAGCATCTACAATATCTTTTCTGAAAAGACCTAAAGCAGCATCGCTCTTAATTAAAGACACCATGTCGATAAGGGCTTCACCCGGGCTTTCAAGAAGTATTTTTGCTTCTTCGCAGGTAGCATTTTCACTCAGAATAAGCACACCCGTATATTTCACCCATTCACCCTTTTTTTCGGTTTTTTTGAGGGTAACACAATCATTTCCTATCGAAAAAACAATATTGTAATCTGTTTGTGCATAAAGGCTCACATTGAACTTGTCGCCTTTCCTTGCGAAGATGCCGTCGTAGCATTTATTTTTTACACCTTGCATGGGTGCACTTGTTTTTATATGGGCATAGTGTGTGTTGTTTTTGTTCATGGACTTTTCGTTTTCAACCAAAAATTCTGCGTTGCCAACAACCGTCCAGCCGTAATCAAACTGAGGTAAATCGTTGAAAAATTCAAAGGAATAGTTTTCAATCATTTCTGCCATTATGCCACCGTCTGCGGCATAGTTTATATCTTCAAAAAACAGTCCGAATATACCGTTTTCAATTTCTGCACCTTTTTTGTCTGTAACACGAATAATATCCAATACTATCCCCTCCCATTTCATTTTACCACAATACTGCCACTTTTCAACATAAGCTTTGCATGCAAAATGTCCCGAAATGTAATAAAGAGTGCGCACCGGAGGATGTAGTGCACACTCTTTGGTTAAGGCGAGGGTATATGTGTTTCGGCTCTCCTCGCCTTATTTTTGGTTATTGAATTTTTCAAATGCTTTCTCGGCAACATCCCTATAGGAACGGCTTACGGGCACTCTGCCCCAGGCAGAATTAAGCACTGCTCCCGTATAATTCAATTTTTTTACGTACTCTAAATTCACAATAATACCGCGGTGCACCCTTGCAAAGGTTTTATCATCCAGCAAGTCAACAAGATGCGTTATTGTGCAGCGGGTGGTGTATGTAGTTTTGTTATTCATATGTATTGTAACATAATGCCCATAGCTTTCAAAAAACACAATATCGCGACAATATACACTCACTGTTTTGCGTTTTGCTCTGAACTCGAACCTTTCACCGTATCTGAATACTTTATCCATTAATTGTTGCCCTCCCCGGAATTTAAAAATGCGTCGGCAGGAGCCGACGCACGAAAAACACATAGCTCCACTGTCGCCAAACAAAATCTTAACAAGTCCAAAAAGTACATGCAAGAATAGAGCATCTGTATTTTTACCAAAAAGGCATAAAAATACACATACTTTCTGAACTTTAAATATTAGATTTTGTTTGGCATACTTATTATATCACAAAATAAGAATTTTACAACAATTATTTTAACTCTCCACTTCAATCATCAAATACCAATGCCCTCACCGCCTCTGTCCAAGGATATAAGTCCTCATGAAGAACACCATTTTCCCATAAATCGGCAATTGCATCAGGGTACAAATCTATCAATACATTTCGAATTCTGATAAACTTCCGTTTTGTCATAAGTGAGGCAAACATTGCTTGGGGCAAAGCTTCTTCAAAGCTTTCCTTTGTAAGCTCTTTCCTGTTGGCATCAATATCTTCCAGTGCAAGGTCACGAGTGTAGTCAATCCATTCTGTTAACAGCTCAGCGGGCACATTTTCTGAAAGAAAGCTGTTAAAGAAATCAGGATAAAGCTCTTTATATTCATTGTATACTGCCATCACTCTGTTTTCGGGTAGGGCATATTCAAACGGTTCACATAAAGGCATCAGGCTTTCTTTGCCGTCAAACCAGAACACTTTAATTTCATCACCTGAAAATCCGTTTGAAAACTGATAATAGCCGTCTGTCTTTTCTGTTTTCACTTCTTTTATGTATCCGTTCTCAACAAGTGCCACAAACAAAATACCGCTGTTTGTCTCACCTTGTGTCTGAACTTCTATTGTGTAAGGATAATCGTCAATTACATTAATATTTGTAATTTTGTTTTCGTTCAACTCACTGTTTGTGCAGTTAAAATGCAATTGCATATTTGTAAGTGTATCAAGATACTTCCCATATCTCTCTTCGTTTAAATCAGCACTTTTTGAAAGCAGCTCAATATTGTTCCACTCATCCTCTGTTCCTTCATAATGTATTGTAGCACTGCAATTTTCGGGAAATACCCCGCACCCGATTTCTGTCGTTGCCTTACTTATCCACACGTCCTTAAGATTTGAATTCCAAGCAAAGCAGCTGTCCGGTATTTTTGTCAGACCTTTGGGCAATTTAATTTGTTCAAGGCTACCCAAAAATGTAAGCATCGTATAAAGATTGGTTTCGGGTATCTCGGTAATGCTGTCTGACATTATTATTTTCTTTATATCATAGTCGTAACCATCTGCATTAAACATATCTATTGACAGTTTTCCATTTGGGATAGTGACCTCACTTGCATCACCTTTGTATGCAATTATTGTATCACCTAAATAAACAAAATCCTCTTCTTTGTTTTCAATCCACGGTATCCACAGAATATGCTTTGTTCCGTTCCAATAATAATCTGTAAAACAGTTTTCACCTATAGCATAATTTTCCGCAACAGCGTCAAAATCAGTCAGGCTGCTACACTCGTGAAACGCCCAGCCATCACTCATATCAAGCTCTTTTGTGCGGATAACCGCTTTTTCCAACCCACTTGATTCAAAACATCCGAAATTCCATCGGTCGTCCCAGTTCCAGCCTTCGCCGCCAAACTTAACCCTATTCTCTGCTCTGAGCTCCAGCTCTTTTATATTCTCATTTGCAAAAAAGGCGTTTTTCTCTATAACAATTTCATCAGTTGCAGTAAGCTTCAATGCTGTTACGCCGTCACTTCCTGCGTTTTCTTCGATAACAATCTTATCAACTTCGCCCATTTCATGTGTCGGAAGGATTAATTCTCCTTCAAAGCCTGCGGTTTCATGCACTGTAAGCACTCCGTCCTCAAGGGTATAGTCCAGGTTTTCATACGCACCTGCACCTATTACAGAGCCTATCAACAGACTGCTTATCACTGTCAACATCATAATAACTTTTTTCATTTCCTTCATCCCTATCAACGATAATTAACAAGTCCTAATTCGTTCACCGACACATCAACAGCGCTGAAATATTCACTCATGGCATCAAGCATATCGGGCAAACATTCTGTCATAAAGCTGCTCATCAGCTCCAGATTACCGATTAAAACCGTTTCGTCCTCAAATTTAATATTCATACCGCGCACAACATCTGTTTTGTTTATGTATAATTCGGCATCGCACAAAGTAGCGCCCGGCGTGGGGCTATATAAAACACAAACTCTTATTTTATCAGTATCCTTGTAAAAGTTAACTATTGCATTGCATATATAAACATCGCTGTCGTCACGGGCATATCTCATCATGACAGAATCTGTGTATGCATTATACATAATCACACCAATTCCGCCTTTTGTATACACCTCATACTCGCCATCATGTGTATCAATAATATGAGCCTTAGCCTTTTCCCATGCTTTTCCCTGTGCAGTAATTATTTCAGACGAAGTAATCAGAACGCTTCTGTCTGCAGCTACCCATTCAACGTGACATTCAAATGCCTCCGCAATTGCTCTTAACGGAACAAGTGTTCTATCGTTTACAATTTGCGCCGGACAATCTAATTTTACAGGCACAGAATTTTTATACATAACATCCTCACCAATAGTAATACGGATATTAATTATACCTCTCGAGCTTTTTATTGTTTTTGTGCTTTCATCCCATTCTACAGTTGCATTCAACTCTTCAAAAACCGCTCTCAAAGGCACCATTGTGCGCCCGTTTATAATTTGCGGAGCTACATCAAACGCTATTTCAGTTCCGTCAACAAAAACTGTTATAGCTTTTTCTTCCGATGCCACTGTAATGGCAGAAAGCAGCATTATTACAATTAAAACAATTGACAAATACTTTTTCATAACCCAATCTCCTTTGTATATTCTTCCTCAATAATATTATACGGTTTCAGATATTTGTTTTTCAACATAAATTCGCCCTTTTAAAACCCCATTCACCCCTATTCAATAAAAAAATGCGTCAGCTAGAGCTGACGCATGAAAAATACATAGCTCCAACTGTCGCCAAACAAATCCACATAACTTACCAGTATATGCAAAATAGAGCATCTGTATTTTTACCAAAAAGGCATAAAAATACACATACTGAATAAGTTATTATTTAGATTTGTTTGGCATATTTATTATATCACATTTTTAGACTTTTACAACAATTATTTTTGCACACAAAAACGGACGGCAAATTGCCGTCCGTTTCAATTTTACTTATTATTCAGCACTAGCCATCTTAACGAGCTTAGCATACTTTTCCTTAGCTGTCTTTTCAGCAAATGCGAAGAGTTCCTTAGCTCTTTCGGGGTTAGAGCGTGCAAGAGAAGAATATCTTACTTCGTTCATAATGAATTCTTCGTAGCTTGCCTTGGGCTCCTTAGAGTCTAACTGGAAGGGGTTCTTGCCCTCAGCTTCAAGTCTGGGGTCATAACGGAAGAGGTGCCAGTAGCCTGCTTCAACGGCTCTCTTTTCTTCTGCCTGAGCAGCTGTCATACCACCCTTGATACCGTGGTTGATACAGGGAGCGTATGCAATTACAAGAGAAGGTCCGTCGTAGCTTTCAGCTTCGATAAATGCCTTGATACACTGAGCGGGGTTAGCACCCATAGCAACCTGTGCTGTGTATACATAGCCGTAGCTCATAGCGATAGCAGCAAGGTCCTTCTTCTTAACTTCCTTACCTGCAGCGGCAAACTGAGCAATAGCACCTGTGGGTGTAGCCTTGGATGCCTGACCGCCTGTGTTGGAGTAAACTTCTGTATCGAATACAACAATGTTTACATCCTGGTGAGAAGCGATAACGTGGTCCAATCCGCCGAAGCCGATATCGTATGCCCAACCGTCACCACCGAAGATGTATACGCTCTTCTTGTTGAGGTATTCCTTCTTCTTAAGGATTTCGTTGGCTTCCTCTGTACCCATCTTTGTGAGCACTTCAATAAGTTCTGCAGCTGCAACCTTGTTAGCTGTTCCGTCGTTCTTTGTTACAAGGAACTTGTCGATAACTGCCTTAGCCGCATCATCTGCTGTTTCTTTAACTGCTTCAACCTTTTCGATAAGCTGGTTACGGAGTGTGCTCTGTGCAAGGAACATACCGTAGCCGTATTCTGCGTTGTCTTCAAAGAGGCTGTTTGCCCAAGCGGGACCTTCGCCTGCCTTGTTAACTGTGTAGGGTGTAGCAGGAGCACTACCGCCCCAGATGGAGGAACAGCCTGTTGCATTAGCAATGTACATTCTGTCACCTGCAATCTGTGTAACGAGCTTAGCATAGGGTGTTTCACCACAGCCTGCGCAAGCACCACTGAATTCAAGGTAGGGCTGCTTGAACTGGCTGCCCTTAACTGTTGTAGCCTTGAACTTATCAATAACCTCCTGCTTTTCAGGAAGTGTAACTGCATAATCAAAGTATGCCTGCTCTGCCATCTGTGTATCAAGAGGCTTCATTTCGAGGCACTTACCAAGACAAACGCTTGCACAAGCGCCGCAGCCTGTACAGTCAAGAACACTAACTGCGAGAGCATAATTCATACCATCCATCTGCTTCATGCCAACGTACTTGATGCCTTCGGGAGCAGCCTTAACCTCGTCGTCTGTAAGAGCTACAGGACGGATAACTGCGTGAGGACATACATAAGAACACATGTTACACTGTAAGCACTTGTCCTTATCCCATGTGGGAACGTCGATAGCAATGCCACGCTTTTCGTATGCAGCAGAGCCGGAGGGGATTTCACCGTTAACGTACTTAGTAAAAGCACTTACGGGAAGCTTACCACCTGCAAACTCACTGATGGGAAGAAGGATTTCGTTAACATAGTCAATAAGACGACCTGTGCCTTCAACCTTCTTTGTGAGAACTTCGTCCTCTGCATTCTTCCAGGATTCGGGAACGTCAACCTTAACAACCTTCTGCGCGCCTGCATCGATAGCGTCGTGGTTCATCTTAACAATTGCGTCACCCTTCTTGGAGTAGGATGCTGTAGCAGCGTCCTTCATATACTTAATTGCATCTTCAGCAGGAATGATGTCAGCTAATTTAAAGAATGCAGACTGAAGAACAGTATTGATTCTGTTGCCGAGACCGATTTCCTTACCGATAGCAATACCGTCAATCACATAGAACTGAACGTTGTTTTCTGCAATGTATCTCTTAACCTGACCGGGGATGTTCTTATCAAGCTCTTCTACTGTGAGCCAGGGGCAGTTAAGAAGGAATACACCACCGGGCTTTACGTCTGTTACCATGTCATACTTTCTGATGTAGGAAGCCTTATGACATGCAACAAAGTCAGCCTTATTGATGAGGTATGTGGAAGTAATCTTTGCATTACCAAAACGAAGGTGGCTAACTGTAAGACCGCCGGACTTCTTGGAGTCATAGTCAAAGTAAGCCTGAACGTTCATGTCAGTGTGGTCACCGATAATTTTAACGGAGTTCTTGTTAGCACCAACAGTACCGTCGGCACCGAGACCCCAGAACTTACAGCTTGTAATGCCTTGGGGTGTTGTGTCGGGGTTTTCTGTAATATCGAGAGATGTGTATGTTACATCGTCGTTGATACCGATTGTAAATCTCTTCTTTTCTGTGTTCTTGAATGCCGCAATAATCTGAGCGGGTGTTGTGTCCTTACTTGCTAAGCCGTATCTGCCGCCGTAAAGGTCAACCTTTAAGCCTTCGCTCATAGCAGATGCACAAACATCAAGATACAAGGGCTCGCCTACGCTGCCTGCTTCCTTTGTTCTGTCAAGAACAACAAGGCGCTTACAGGTTGCGGGAACAGCTGCAGCAAAGTGCTTTGCTGAGAAGGGGCGGTACAATCTTACCTTGATAACGCCAACCTTCATGCCGTTTGCGTTGAGATAGTCAACTGTTTCACTTATTGTATCACAAACAGAGCCCATAGCAACCAATACTACTTCTGCGTCAGAAGCACCGTAGTAGTTGAAAAGCTTATAGTCTGTACCAATTTTTTCATTAACCTTATCCATATACTTCTGGCAGATTTCGGGAACAGCATCATAGAACTTGTTGGATGCTTCTCTTGCCTGGAAGAATACGTCACTATTCTGAGCTGTACCACGCTGAGCAGGATGCTGGGGGTTAAGGCTCTTCTGTCTGAATTCGTCAATCTTGTCAAAGGGAGTAATGTCACGTAAATCTTCGTTATCCCAAACTGCAACCTTCTGGTATTCGTGGCTTGTTCTGAAGCCGTCGAAGAAATGAAGGAAGGGCACCTTTGCTTCTAATGTTGTAAGGTGAGCAACAGCACCAAGGTCCATTGCTTCCTGGGGGTTTGTAGATGCAAGCATTGCATAACCTGTCTGACGGCAGGCATAAATATCCTGATGGTCGCCAAAGATGGAAAGTGCATGGCTTGCCAATGCTCTTGCAGATACGTTGATAACGCTGGGCAAAAGCTCACCTGCTATCTTATACATGTTGGGGATCATAAGCAGAAGACCCTGAGAAGCTGTATAAGTTGTTGTGAGTGCACCTGCCGTGAGTGAGCCGTGTACCGCACCTGCCGCACCTGCTTCGGACTGCATTTCAGCAATCTTAACAGTGTTACCGAATAAATTTTTCTTACCTTCTGTTGCCCACTTGTCTGTTACTTCAGCCATGTTGGACGAAGGTGTGATGGGGTAAATAGCCGCAACATCTGTAAAGGCATAGCTTGCCCAAGCCGCAGCAGTATTACCGTCCATGGTTTTCATTTTTCTTGCCATTGGAAATCCTCCTTTATAATAAGAGAAACATCACATTTTCTCTTTTGCACTAAAATAGCTCCTATAATAATACCCCAATTTTTCAACACAGTCAAGGGTATTTTGTGCAAAAAAGACAGAAAATCTTTTGATTTTCTGTCTTTTTTGTGAAAATTAGTTAAATTTATATATTTTCTGAGCTAATCTGTAAAGAGATACCGTAAGCTTTCTGCCCTGATATCCCGGGAAGGAAGATATAACATTAAGGGAGAAATACTTAAGCATCGCGTACAAATGCTGATCCTTGCCCTTTATATATTTCCAGAGCTTGTCCTTCTTTGCAATGTTCTCATCCCCGTCTGCTATATAAAGGAAGATAGTTGATACAACCATCATCATGGAAAGGGACGAGAACATATTCTTATACAGAACATGGCTCTTTTCCTTGATTTCTTCAAGGTCGTGGCAGTCGAGCATAATGTATGTAACCTTAACCTGCTGGTCAACACGCGATGCCATAACACTTTCGTTAACGCTCTGATCGCTTCTGCCGATGAAGTATCTGTAAAGGTCAATATTCATATAATAAAGGCTCTCTACAAAAGGCAAAGGATAATACACATAAATATTGTCAACATAAAATGTGTGCTCGGGCAGCTCCAGCTTACAATCAAGAAGCATTTCCCTGCGGTAGGTTACTGCGTGCATCATAAGATACTGACTTGTCTTGAGCCCCTTTGTTTCCTCCCAGGAGCAGACTGTTTCCTCGGGGAAAACATTGGTGTAGCGCATAATCTTGCTTGAGTTGTCCTCAACGTGCTCATACACATAGTTTGTTGCAATCATGTCAGGAGTTATGCCCTTATTAACAAGGCTTCGTATGCCCGCAAGGTACTTTATAAGTGCGCCCTCATCAAACCAGTCGTCAGAGTCAACAACCTTGTAATAAAGACCTGTAGCCTCTTTAAGCCCTGTGTTGACAGCGCCGCCGTGCCCTTTGTTTTCCTGGTGCACAGCCTTTACAACGGAAGGGTACTTTGCTGCATACATATCAGCAATTTCCTTTGTGCGGTCCTTTGAGCCGTCATTTACTATAATTATTTCAACCTCTTCGCCACCTACAAGAAGCGAATTGATACATTTTTCCATATAAGCCTCCGAGTTATAGCTCGGAATTGCGAAACTTACAAGCTTCATAAAATCACTCCTTGAACTTAATTATATCATCCTTTGTTTATTTTGTCAAAAGGTTGTTGACACGGAAAAGAAATTAATGTATACTAACAACAAATCAAACAACTGACAGTTCGAAACCATCCTGTCACTAAACAAAACTATGGAAAAGCTTGAACGCAGCAGGATGGGTATTTTGTGCCCATCCTTTTTCGTTTCAGCTTTCAAAAAGGAGAAATTTTAATGAAACTCACATCCAGGCAGTTAACAAGAGCGGCAACCATTGCCGCACTGTACGCAGCATTATGCTTCTTTCTCAAGCCCCTTTGCTATGGTGCAATTCAGCTTCGTATATCGGAAGTTTTGTGCGTACTCCCAATTTTTATGAGCGAGGCAATCCCGGGGCTTTTTATAGGTTGCCTTATAGCAAACCTTTTGGGAGGTGCATTTCTGATTGATGTTGTTTTAGGCTCACTTACAACACTTGTTGCCGCACTCCTGACACGCTTCATTTATAAAAAAACCGGTAATACTCCCCTTTCACTTTTCCCGCCGGTTATTCTCAATGCACTTATAGTCGGCTTGTATGTTCCCTTTGTTTATTCCGACCCCGGTACCGTCAACACACTTCCGGTTGTGCTTTCAAGCATGCTCACGGTAGGAATTGGTCAGGCAATTGTAATATATTTATTGGGTATACCCTTTTCCAAGGCGATTTCCAAGCTCAGTTTTTAACATTTTGTTAACATTTTTGTAAAAAGTCTCCCTTGTTATTGACTTGGGAGGCTTTTTGCGTTATTATTACAATAGGTATGTATATTGAGTTTAACGGGGTTTCCCGTGCAAAAAAAATTATGAACAGGAGGATATGTCATCATGAATCTGAAAAAACGATTCTTAACATTTACAGCATCATTGGCGCTGGCTTTATCGCTTGGTATTTCAGCGGCTGCGCAGACCGGAACCGTTACTGCGGACTCACTCAATGTCCGTTCCTCCACAAACACTTCTGCAGATGTAATTACAAAGGTTGCAAACGGTACTGAGCTTGAAATTCTGGCATATGACGGTGCATGGTATAAGGTTAAGCTCTCTGATGGCAAGGAAGGCTATGTAAGTGCTCAGTACGTAACACCTAATCAGTCTTATTTCGGCGTTGTTACTGCATCCAATCTTTTTGTGCGTGCATCAACAGGCACAGATGCACCTGCCATAACAACACTTCCCTACGGAACGGTTGTTGAGCTTCTGGCATATGACGGCGCCTGGTACAAAATCGGTTACGGCGGCGGCAAGGAGGGCTATGCAAGCGCTGAATATATATCGCTTGACTTGTCCCTTGCAGTTACAACCCCCTACATTGTGTATGGTTATATCAACGCAACATATCTTAACATCCGTGAGCATACCGACACTTCGTCAAAGTCTCTCACATTGCTCCCCATGGGTACATGTGTTGAAATATTAGCCTCCGACGGCTTATGGTACAAGGTTAAGCTTGCTAACGGCATTGAAGGCTATGCCAGTGCAGACTATGTGTCGCTCACACCGGTTGAAGAGCCTGAAGGCTCAGACGTAACAAACCCCACGCCTACAACAAATGTTGCACCCATTACAAATGTTCCCGAGGCAACAGCACCGGTTACGGATGAAATGTTCCAGAAGGGTCAGGAAATTGTTGCTGAAGCTAAAAAATATCTCGGCAGACCCTACGTATGGGCGGCTGAAGGTCCCGATAGCTTTGACTGCAGCGGCTTCACCATGTATGTGCTGAATGTTTTTGGCATCACGCTTCCCCATCAGTCGGGCATGCAGTACAATTACGGCTACAGCGTGTCGAAGGACAATCTTATCCCCGGAGACCTGGTATTCTTCAGTTCAAAGGGAACCTCCGGCGTGGCGCATGTGGGAATATACGTAGGTGAAGGCAACTTCATTCACGCATCAAGCGGCAGTGCCAAGTCTGTAACAATATCTCCGCTTTCTTCAAACTACTACACCACACATTATCTCGGTGCAAGACGCCTTTTACAGTAGGAGTTTTTATTTAAACTTTCCGAAAAAACACTTGACTTTTGTGTTATATAATGTAAAATAAAATATAATAATGGTCTTACTGTGCCTTGCACGGTAGCTTAATCGGGAGAGGTAATTTTGAGAGTTATATCCGGCAGAGCAAGAGGTTTGAAGCTTTTATCCTTAGACGGTTTGGACACGCGCCCCACTCTGGACAGGGTCAAGGAAGCACTGTTTTCGATGCTTACCCCCTACATCAGCCAGGCGGTTGTGTTGGACTTATTCGCAGGCAGTGGCGCATTGGGCATTGAAGCCTTAAGTCGCGGAAGCGATGAAGCCGTTTTTGTGGACATGCTCCCCTCGGCAATGGATATTGTGAAAAAGAATGTGTCTCTGGCACGTTTTACCGAGCACTCAGAATTTCACCAGAAAAACGCTCTTGATTATTTAAGGCAGTGCAATAAAACCTTTGACATAATTTTTCTTGATCCGCCCTATAAAGGCGAATTGTATGAAAAGTGCCTTACAGCCATTTACGAAAACACTCTTTTAAACAAAGATGGTATAATTGTTTTGGAATGGGACAGCACTCTTTCCCGCCCACCTGTTCCGTCGCAGTTTGAAATATTAAAGGAACGCCGTTACGGCAGAGTTATGGTAACATTGCTCTCTGTAGAGTGAAAGGGGTTTTAATATGGAAAAAACAGCAATTATCCCCGGAAGCTTCGACCCTATAACGAACGGTCATCTGGACGTTGTCGCACGTTCCGCAAAGCTTTTTGACAAGGTTTACGTGGCTGTTCTCAACAATAATTCAAAATCTCCCCTCTTCTCCGCCGAGGAAAGAGTTGAGCTCATAAAAAGAGTAACGGGTGATTTTCAGAATGTTTATGTCGAATCTTTCAGCGGCTTGCTTGTGGATTTTGCAAAATCAAAAAGCGCAAGCTTCATCATAAAAGGGCTCCGAGCTGTGTCTGACTTTGAATATGAATGTCAGATGGCTCTCGCCAATAAAAACCTCGAAGGCGATATCGAAACACTTTTTATGACATCGTCGCCTAATTATTCGTATCTCAGCAGCAGCATTGTGAAAGAGCTTGCCCGCCATCATGCTCCGCTTGAGAACTTAGTACCGAATGAAATTATACAAGATATTTACAACAAATATTAAAATGTTTAGGAGGAATAAATCATGGAAATACTTGAAATTTTAGATGTTCTTGAAGATAAGGTGGAAAATGCCAAAAACATTCCCATCATCAACAGAGCAATTATTGACAAGGAAGACCTTCTCGCATCTATTGAAGATATTCGTCTCCGTCTCCCCGACGATTTAAAGCAGGCAAGATGGATTAAGGACGACAGAAAGAGAATTCTCGCTGAAGCCAAGGAAGAAGCTGACGCTATTGTTAAGCAGGGCGAAGAAAAGGCTGCTCAGCTCGTTGACGAGCACGCTATTACAAAGCGCGCTTATGAACAGGCAAACAGCATTATCGCTTCCGCACAGAAGAATTCCCGCGAGCTCCGTCTTGGTGCAAGACAGTATATCGACAAAATTCTTGCAGACAGCGAATCCGCTCTTTCCAAGAGCCAGGATACAATCCGCGCTATGCGTGTTGAGCTCCGTCAGGACGCTTCCACAAAGGCTGTTGAAACAACAGCAACAACTTCTGAAGAATAAGCTTATTTAAAGGGCTGAGCCATGGCTACAGCCCTTTATCATGTACAAACAAACTTGGAGGTAAACACAATGTCAGGACATTCCAAATGGGCAAACATCAAAAACAAAAAAGGCAAGGCTGACGCACAGCGTGCCAACCTTTTCACAAAAATCGGCCGCGAACTCGCAGTTGCTGTAAGAGCAGGCGGTCCCGACCCCGATTCTAACAGCAAGCTTAAGGATGCTATCGTTAAGGCAAGAGCAAACAACATGCCCAACGACAACATTACACGCTGTATTGCAAAAGCAAGTGGTGAAGCAGGCGGTGCTGATTACGAGGAAATCACATACGAAGGCTACGGTCCCCGCGGTGTTGCAGTTATCGTAGAAACACTCACAAACAACCGTAACCGTACAGCTGCTGACCTCAGGCATTATTTCGACAAGTACGGCGGAAACCTCGGTCAGAATGGTTGCGTAAGCTTCATGTTTGACAAGAAGGGCGTTATCGTTATTGAAAACGACGGCGATATCGACGAGGATGAGCTTATGATGGCTGCACTTGATGCGGGCGCAGATGATTTCACATCCGAAGACGAATTCTTTGAAATTTTAACAGACCCTGCACAGTTCTCTCAGGTTTACGAAGCACTTTCCGAAGGTAAGGATTATAACTTCGTAACAGCAGAAGTTCGCATGGTACCCCAGACAATGGTTGAGCTTACAGACGAGGAAGACTTGAAGAAAATGAACAAGCTTCTTGAAATGCTCGACGATAACGACGATGTACAGAACGTTTATCACAACTGGGACGAATAAAAAGCTACGCTTTTTAAGTGAATAGTTAATAGTGAAAAGTGAATAGTTACGAAACAAACTGCTCAAAGAGCAGTTTGTTTTTCATTTCAAAAAAATCGGGAGGTCGAAATGAATTCGACCTCCCGAAAATAGCATTTATAGGGGCGTAGCCCTTACACTTTACTCAAGACTTTTTATCTGTTCATCCATAAATTCTGCACGCTCACTGTACCATGCATCAATACGCTCTAAGGTGTTTTCTTTTGTGTTTGGAATTGTGTTCCACAATCTGTAGTCAGCCTCGTAAACCTCCTGGGGTATATCGCCTACGGTTTCAACAAGGGTTAAGGAAACATTGCTTTCACTGAGAACACCTTCACGGAGCTCCCAATACCTTTTTATAAACTCGTCGGTCTTGTGTTTAAGAATTAACTCCATAACCCTGTGGCGCTCAGCGTATTTAAAAATTGTACCGCTGTCTGTACGTGTGGGCTCCACAAAGGATTCGCCGTTCCAGTTAAGACCGAAGGTTGTGTCTAAATCATATGCAGAGAAAAACCACTTTTCGCTGTCATAGGTAGATAGCATATAGTTTTTGCCGAAGCAGTCAAAGGCACCAATGAGTGTTGTGAAAATATAGTAGTCAATGGCACTGTTCCAGTCCAGATACTTCCCGATTTTACTGTCGAGGTCACTGCCGTCGCTTTCAATACAGCTGTTTATGAGGTTGTTCAGCGACTGTCGTATCCATTCTGGGTTATCAGAAACCTCTTCGTAGGAGTTGTGTTCAATGTCAAAGTCACCGTTTAAGGTTGCAGGCGCTTTAAAGAAGTTTGATTCGGACCAGGCGTCTGCACACAGAATGGCTTGGTTTTTTTGTTTTGTATCCTCCATGTCAAACATCCATTTATCCTTCTGGATGTTGAAGGTGTACAAACCGTAAAATTCACCGTTAATTACAAGCATAACCGGGAACCCGTCAACAGCACCGCCGTTAGGCAATGACTGAAGCTTTTTTGTAATCGGGTCAGTTTCATCACGTGTATTGACAATCTGTCCCCAAAGCCTTGCCGAGCCAACATTTCTTGCGTGGGTACAATCGATAAAGTTTGCCTTTAAGCAATACTTTTTCTGCTTTCCCCAGCCCTCTTTGGCTTCGAATTTGTTATCAAATTTAATATTAAAATTCTTCTTGGGATAGCTGAGGGAGGACGCACCCTGCCACTTTAATTCACAGTTTCCGTTAACAACGTACACGCTGCCGTCCGTTTTTTCAAAACGGTATGCAAGAATTACACTGTTTTCCTTGCTTATTTCACTCATATCGCCCGTCAGGTACAAAGTGGGCAGAATATGGCTGTAATCCATGTAGTCAAATTGAGCAAGGAGCATGTTATTCAGATACTTTTCACTAAGAGTAGCCACATCCAAGGCATACTGTATTGCACTTTTTACCGTAGAGTGTGTTATTTTGCTTTCTTCTGCGGATACAGGCATTAAAGAAGCGTTAAAGAGCATAAAAGCAATCAGCATTATGCTTATTATTCTTTTCTTCATTGCCTCACCCCTTTCCAAAATACATATAAGCAAAAAGGAGAGTTTTGTTTGCTACCCTCCTTTTATATTTACATAATGCTTTTATCTTAGAATTCTGCGTTACCTACTGTTCTTGCGTAAGGAATTACGTCACGGATATTGTTGATACCTGTAAGGTACATAACAGCTCTTTCAAAGCCTAAGCCGTAGCCTGCATGCTTTGTACCGCCATACTTTCTAAGGTCAAGATACCACCAGTAATCCTCTTCGTTAAGACCCATTTCCTTCATTCTTTCCACCAATACGTCGTAGCGCTCTTCTCTCTGGCTGCCGCCGATGATTTCACCGATACCGGGCACTAAGCAGTCCATAGCTGCAACGGTCTTGCCGTCGTCGTTCAGTCTCATGTAGAAGGCCTTGATTTCCTTGGGATAGTCTGTTACGAACACGGGGCGCTTGAACACGTCTTCTGTAAGGTATCTTTCGTGCTCTGTCTGCAAGTCGCTGCCCCAATGAACGGGATATTCGAACTTGTCGTTGTTCTTGGAAAGGATTTCGATAGCTTCTGTATATGTTACTCTGCCGAAATCGGAGGATGCAACAAACTGAAGTCTTTCCTTAAGACCTGTGTCAACAAACTTGTTGAAGAACTCAATTTCCTCGCTTGCGTTTTCAAGCACATAGTTAATCATATACTTAAGCATATCCTCAGCGAGTGCCATATCGTCGTTTAAGTCTGCAAATGCAATTTCGGGCTCAATCATCCAGAACTCTGCCGCATGGCGGGTTGTGTTGGAGTTTTCTGCACGGAATGTGGGACCGAAGGTGTAAACATTTCTGAAAGCCATTGCAAATGTTTCCGCACTGAGCTGACCTGAAACCGTAAGGTTTGCGCTCTTGCCGAAGAAGTCCTGGCTGTAGTCAACCTCGCCGTCCTTCATGGGAACGTTTTCCATGTCCATGGTTGTAACACGGAACATTTCGCCTGCACCTTCACAGTCACTTGCTGTGATGATGGGTGTGTGCGCGTATACAAAGCCACGTTCATTAAAGAACTTATGGATAGCATATGCCGCAACGCTTCTTACGCGGAATGCCGCGGAGAACATGTTTGTTCTGGGACGAAGGTGTGCGATAGTTCTTAAGTATTCTGTAGTGTGTCTCTTCTTCTGAAGAGGGTAATCGGGTGTGGATGCGCCTTCAACCTCGATGGACTTTGCCTTGATTTCAAAGGGCTGCTTTGCTTCGGGTGTAAGAACGAGTGTGCCTGTAACATTGAGTGCCGCACCAACGTTCTGGGAAGCAATTTCCTTGTAGTTATCAAGGAATTCGCTCTCAAAAACAACCTGAATACTCTTAAAGAATGTACCGTCGTTTAATTCAATAAAGCCGAACACGTTGGAGGAACGGAGTGTTCTCACCCAACCGGAAACCTTAATTTCCTTATCGGCATACATTTCGGGGTTTTTAAATATATCTTTTACTAATGTTTTCATATTAATCATTCCTTTCATATTTGCCTTCTCCTTAAGGAGAAGGTGTCGCTGAAAGCGACGGATGAGGTGGATGTTTACAACAGCCTTACGCCTTTTTCTTCGCAAACCTTTATGGTTTCATCATCCCATATGCTCGACTGCACCTCGCCTATATGGGCACAGCTCATCATAAGCATACAAAGCCGGCTTTGTCCGATACCGCCGCCGATTGTAAGGGGCAATTCGTCATTTAAAAGCATTTTGTGGAACATAAGATTTCGGCGGTCATCACAATTAGCAATTGTAAGCTGTCTGTCGAGAGCTTCCTTGTCAACACGGATACCCATGGATGAAATTTCCACCGCACAGCCCAAAGTGTCGTTCCAGAAGAAAATGTCGCCGTTAAGGCTCCAGTCGTCGTAGTCGGGAGCTCTGCCGTCGTGCTTTTTGCCGCTCTTTAAGGTGCCGCCAATGCCCATAATAAATACTGTTCTGTATTCCTTTGTTATGGCGTTTTCCCTTTCCTTTCCCGTCATGTTGGGGTACATATCCTCCAACTCCTGTGTTGTTACAAACTTAACATCAGGCGAAAGATTTGCACTTAATTGAGGGAAGTTCACCTTTAAGCGGTTATTTGTGTTGCATATTGCTCTTACAATAGCTTTAACAACCAGCTGCAAATATTCAACATTTCTTGTTTCGGGAGTGATAATCTTTTCCCAGTCCCACTGGTCAACATAGATGGAATGCAAATTGTCCAGCTCTTCGTCACGGCGTATAGCATTCATGTCTGTGTACAAGCCGTTACCTACTTTAAAGCCGTACTCCTTAAGTGCAAGGCGCTTCCATTTAGCTAAAGAATGTACAATCTGTGCATTCTGCCCTACAGCAGGTACATCAAAGGAAACGGGGCGTTCAACGCCGTTAAGGTTATCGTTAAGACCGCTCGCTTCTGTTACAAAAAGCGGTGCGGACACTCTTTTCAAATTCAATTCGTTGGCAAACTCCTTCTGGAAGGTTGTTTTAATGTAAGAGATTGCCCTCTGTGTTTCATATTGGTCAAGCTTGGGCTTGTAACCATCGGGAATATACACTTTATTCACGCCTGACTCCCCCATTATCAAATTTCATTTAATCATTATATACCAAACTATTGCCAAAGTCAACCAAAACAAACACCAAAAACACGAAAAAGGCAGGATTTTTCCTGCCTTTTTGATATTATTCCGCTAATATTTTGTCATCCAATTCCCAAAGGTACTCAATACACAATTCTCCTGTTTTGCTTTCATAGAAAAACGGGTCTTTTCGAATTGTGTTTTCGTCATTTAAAATGAATTTGTCAATTTCTTTTCCGTCGACATTAAAAAAGCTCAATCGGAACTTGTATCCCATATACCCTAACGAGATTTTTGTTTTCCTCAGCTCTGTATCTGATATATTATTTACAATGTATGAAACATCCTCTTTGTTATCAATAACATAGCTTTTGCCGTTATTTCCATTGAACACTTTTATGTAGGCTACATCTTCCACGTTAAGAAAATGCACGGGGCTGTTCCACCAAATAATGCCCCCAACTGTTGCAATAGAAACAAGCAAAATAATGGCTATAATCTTTTTCATATCAGTCCTCTTAATTTCAAAAACATCCTGTTGAGTAATAACCAACAGGATGTTTTCCTTACTTATTTCCTATTCACTATTACCTATTCCTTTATCGTTTAAATCTTAGGGATTCAAACGATTGGGTCCACGGAAGATGAACATAGCATCCTTAATGTGAAGACCAAGCATAAGCATTGTCAAGCGGTCAACACCGATACCGAAGCCGCCGTGAGGAGGACAACCATACTTGAAGAATTCAAGATAGAACTTAACATCCTCGTCAAGACCCTTTTCCTTAGCCTGTGCTGCAAGCAAATCATAACGGTGCTCACGCTGTGCACCTGTTGTGATTTCAACGCCTCTCCAGATAAGGTCATAGCCCTGAGGGATGCCGTTTTCATCACGCATGTGATAGAAGGCTCTCTTTTCGGGGCCAAAATCTATTACAAAGAGGAATTCGTGACCGTACTTCTTCATTACCCAGTCATAGCTTAATTTTTCAGCTTCTGTTGTAAGGTCGTTCTTTTCTTCTTCGGGAACTGTATATCCGAATTCCTTTTCGAGTTCGTCATACAAATCAGCAAGCTTGATTACGGGGAAAGGTGTTGTGGGCACGATAACGTCAATACCGAAGAGCTCCTTAATCTTGTCGCCGTAAGCTTCCTTAACTTCCTTGAGCATGTATGCAAGTAATTCTTCTTCCATTTTCATAACATCACGGAAGGATTCGATATAGGAAAACTCAAGGTCAAAGCCTGTGAATTCTGTTGTGTGCTTGCTTGTAAAGCTCTTTTCAGCACGGAAAACGGGACCTACTTCGAAAATGCGTTCAAAGCCGGACGCCATAGCCATCTGCTTATAGAACTGAGGGCTCTGTGCCAAATATGCAAAACGGTCAAAGTACTTAACCTCGAATACATCACTGCCTGACTCACTTGCTGTGCCGATAAGCTTGGGAGAATGGATTTCGATGAAGTTCTTTTCAATGAGGAACTTTCTCATTGCGTTAACCATAACGGTCTGCACCTTGAACATAAGCTGGTTTTCTTCTGTACGAAGGTCAATCCATCTATAGTCAATTCTCTGGTCAATAGAAGAGCGTTCAACAGCAGCCTTCTTCTTTGTTGCGGGGATTTCCTTACGGTTGATGGGAAGTGCATCAGCCAAGGATTCAACCACTACATCCTCGGGAATAACCTCAACACCGTTTAATTTAACATATTCGCTTGCTACTGCGTTACCAACTACTGTAATAACGCTGTCAGCAGTTAAGCCTTCAATCTTCTTAAGAAGCTCATCGTTGCCTTCCTTTTCGATTGTAACCTGAATTGTGCCTGTAATATCCTTAAGGATAATGAACACAACGTATTTTGTGTCTCTGATAATGTCAACAAAGCCCTGGATTTTAACCTTCCCGGGATTTGCAATCGCGTCTTTTATATATGTTCTTTCCACAATAATTCCTCCTCGGTATTTTATCTTAGATATTATACCATTGTTAAAGAATAAATTCAACTATAAATTGGAATTTATTCCAAAATGATATGTGCATAGCACATGATATTACGTTGTAATGATATGTCGCTTTGCGACATGATATGAACCTTTGGTTCATTTGATTTATCATTAATAGGATTTGCATCGCAAATCTACCATAATGCACAAAGTGCATATCATGAAATTTTAATTTCATATCACGGCGTAGCCATATCATTCCCACAGGGAATATCATTATACTTTAAAAGCACTTATTTTACACGGTATATATAATCTTTATCGTCACGCCTGAGTATTGCCGCATAGGCGTATTCGTAGGCTGATAATAGCTTTGCCAAAAAATCCTCTGTCAATTCAATATCCTTATTTATGAAAACATTGTACTCAACGCCGAACACATTATACATGCACCCTGTGTCTACACAGCCCGAGCGCTTGTAGAAGGCTATCCGTCTGCGCCGCGTGAAGTCTTCCTCCTCGTTCCGGGCACTTTCGATGCTTTCTGTTTCGAGCAGTATGCACCCAAAATCGCTCAAGTGGTCAAGCTCGCGGAAAAACTCTGTTCCCACACCTGTGCCGCGGTATTCCTTAACTATCGCGAAATAGTCAAGAAAGCCTATACTGTCACCACAGTCGGCAACGCAGGCATAGCCCTTAACACCGCCCTCGTCATAGGCAAGATACATTACATACCAGCCCTTTTCCATGGAATATTTAATGGCATTAAGTGGCTTTAGTTCTGCCGGGGGAAAATCCTTTTTCATATGTGTGTTATAAATTTCTTCAATCTCTTGTAATGATGCTTTTTTATAAAACATAACTACCTCCTGTCAATTGACCTCCACAGTGGCACTGCTCGAGCCGTCAGAAAGCTTTCTGACAACAATCTTTTTGTCAATCTTTTCTTTAAGTTCGTTAACATGAGAAATAATGCCCACAAGTCTTTCATTACCTGACAGCTCCGTAAGAATGCCCACAGCCTTTTCAAGGTGTGTAGTGTCCAAGGTGCCGAAGCCTTCGTCAACAAAGAGTGCATCAAGCCTGATGCCACCGTTTCTTTCCTGTATCATGTCAGAAAGTCCGAGAGCTAAGGCAAGCGATGCCATAAACCCTTCTCCGCCCGAGAGGGTGGAAACCTCTCTTCTTTTGCCTGTGTTGTTGTCAAACACATCAAGGTCAAGCCCGCCACGGCCGGCGGTGCCGCCCTCTTGTCTTGTCTCAAGGCTGTATCTGCCGCTTGTCATATTGGAAAGCCTTACGTTTGCCTTTTCAACAATCAACGCAAAATAGTACTGCTGTATATATGCCTCGAAGGTAATCTTATTACCCGGAATTTTTCCGTTTGCAGTGTCGGAAAGCTCCTTAATAGTAATATATGCGCTCTCCAGGCTTTTGCAATTCTCTTTTTCCTTTGCTAAGGCATCGTATGTTCTCTTGTCTGAAACAATCGCAATATTCAGTTTGTCGCGCAGTGCGTTCTTTTCGCCATTAAGCTTATCAAGCAGGTTTTCCTCGGCAAGGAGCTCCTTTGTGTCAATGGGTGCTTTGCCTTTTGTCTGCATTTCGCCCTCTTTGACAGCAGCCCTCTTTTCACCAAGGCTTCGCTCAAAAAGGTTAACGGCATCCTTAATGCGTTTTGTTTCACTTTCTTCAAGCACGCTGTCTTCATATTCCTCACGGGTTTCAAAGCCCTTTTCCTTAAGAGTGTGGGCAAACTCTTCCGAAAGGCTTTCAAGCTGCTGCTTTTCATCAGCTTGGGCATTTAAAAGGGCTGTTTTTTCACCCGTAATGCTTGCAAGTGCATTCAAAAGAGCGTTATATGCTTTCAATGCGTCCTCGCTCTCTTTTTCGTTTGCGGAAATTTCTGTTTTAAGCTCATTAAGAAGCTTTTTACATTCTTCACACGCAAGAGAAAAATCATCCGTGTTAATGCTTCCGTTTTCCTTTACACGCATAAGCACGGTATTGTATTCAGCCTTAAGCTTTTCAAGCTCGGTTGCACACTCACCAAGTGCCTTTGTCTTTTCTTGGGCTTTGTTTTCGGCTTTTTCAACCTCTTCGCGGGAAACAGGCTTGCTCATAAGCGCAATAGAGGGATGCTCATAGCTTCCGCAAACAGGGCACCTTTCGCCCTTCTTTAATTCCTTTGCCAGCACGCCTGCCAGGTTGTCAAAATAGCTGGCACGGAGCTTTACATATTCATCGGTGGACTTTTCGCTTTCACTTCTTGCATTTAAATATTCCTTTTCCTTAAGGGCAATAACCTCGCCCGCTCTTTTGAGCGTTTCAATGTCGGGCAGAAGGCTGGAGAGCACCGTAACCTTTTCCTTAAGCTCGGCTGTGCGCTGTTTTTTAGCATCTGCCCTGCTGCAGCGCTCCTTTGCCTTTTTGATGGCATCGGCGGTTTCAAGGGCTTTTTTGGCGTTTTCGGCTATGGATGCCAAGGTTATCCTGTGCTTTTTTTCAATCATGTCGAGCCTGTCGCACACAGCCTTCACATCACGTGCACATTCGGCTTTCTCAAGCCGTGCCTTTTCTTTTTCCATGCTGTCCTTTTTAAGCATAAGCTCACAAAGCTCACCTTTTAACTTTTCAAGCCGTGCAAGGGCTGTGTTTATGTCGTTTGCATTATTGATTTCAATATGCAGCTTTTTAAGCTTTTCGGCTGTTTCGTCTATTTCTTTTTCAATTGCTGCTATTTTAAGGTTGTTTTCCGCAATCACTGCTTCAAGCACTTTCATCATGCTCTCAGGGTCGTGGAGTTTCCCCTTTGCCTGCTCTGCAAGGGAAAAATAATCGCTTTCTTCCCCTACTTCAACACTTGAAAGAAGCTCGCCGATACGCCCGAGTGCGTTTTTTCTTTCGTTGTCAATATTTGAAAGCTTTTCTGCCAACACCCGCTGAAAATCCTCATACAGGGTTGTGTCGAAAATTTTACGGAACAAGTCAGAACGGTCCTTGCTTTTTTCGGTCAGTATTTTTCGGAAATCGCCCTGGGCAATCATGGCAATCTGTGAAAACCTTGCCTGGTCAACGCCGATTATTTCAATAACCTTTTCGCTCACCTTATCAATACCCGAAATTGGTGTGCCGTCGGGCATTGTGAGGGTTGCTTCTGCAACCTCCTTTGTTTCGCCCTTGCCGTTTTTCTTGGGGCGGGTGTACTCGGGCACCCGTTCAATGCGGTATTTTTCACCGCGGTACAAAAACTCAAACTCAACAAAGGTTTTGTCCTCACCCTTTGCAAAGTCACTGCGCAAGGTTTTGGCGCTTTTGCGCTCCTTGCCGCCCGAAACCGTGCCGAAGAGAGCAAAGCTTATGGCATCAAATATTGTGGTTTTGCCTGCACCCGTATCGCCCGTTATGAGAAACACGCCCTCTTTAATGCGAGTAAAATCAATCTGGGTGCATTTTGCATAGGGACCGAATGCCTGCATTTTTAAATATAAAGGTTTCATTCCTGTCCCTCCTTAAGCATGTCAAAAATTTCGTTTACAGTTGCCTTTTGCTCGTCGGTAAGGCTTCTGCCGTTAATTTTTGTATAAAAATCTGAAAACTGCTCCATAGGGCTTTTATCAATGGAAAAGCCCTCGCGAATGGAGGCTACTGCCCGTCTTCTTTCAAATACAAGCTCTGTCATATAGGGATAGTTTTCCTTGAGCTTTCCGTAGGCATCCACAACGGCTTCCTCGTCGGTTAAGGTTATGCGCACAAAGTCGGTTTTGTTTTCGCTTTTTAAAACCTCTTCAAGCTTGCCTTTAATGTCAACATAGTCGCGCATGGGAACAAGGGGCACATGGGTTATTTCAACTGTGCCCTTTTCCTTTAACTTACCAATAATAACACTCTTTTCATCCTTGGCTTCGCTTGCGGAATACTTAAGGGGTGTGCCGCTGTAGCGCATTGTTTCACGACCTACAGCCTGGCTGCGATGTATGTGCCCTAACGCAACATAGTCAAAGGGGGCAAAAACGTAGCCCTCCACATTGTCCAATCCGCCTACGTTAACCTCTTCCGACTCTGTTCTTTCTGCACCTGTTACAAACTGATGCGCAAGGATAACATTGCGCTCGCTCTCATTTACGTTAAGGCTTTTTATAACAAAGCTGACAGCATCGGTATAGGTTTCAATTTCGTCGTCAGTATACCTTTTAACATGGGCAGGCTTAATAAAGGGCAACAGGTAAATATTTACCTTGCCGTATTCATCCCGGAGCTCCACCTTTGAAACCGTGCCGTCAAAAACAGGCGAAATATAAATCCCCTGCCGTTTGAAGGCTTCGGTGCCGTATGCAATGCGCTCGGCGCTGTCATGATTGCCACTTATCATAAAGATTTTCGCATTTGTAGCTGCAAGGAGCCCAAGAAACTTGTCAAGCACACTCACAGCCTCAGCACTTGGTACGCTCTTGTCGTACACGTCGCCTGCAATTAAAACGCAGTCGGGGGCTTCCTTGTTGATAATATTGATAATCTCGCCCAGTATGTGCTCCTGCTCTTTTATAAGGCTGTATTCGTTAAGCCTTTTTCCTATATGTAAGTCCGATATATGTATAAATTTCATTTTCTCACCCTTTAAATAATATACATTAATTTTACACTTATTTACTCTTTCAGTCAACACAAAAAGCTCCCACCGAAGTTGGAGCTTTCTTAATGCAATTACTTTAAAAATAATATTTCATTCTTTGCATCAGGTGTTTTCTTCATATATACGTTGACAATACTGTCTGCAAGCTCGCGAAGATTTTCATCCTCAAGTGTAAAAACTTGTCCAACCTTGTAATAGGGCTCATCAGCGTAATTCCTTATCACTTTAATTAATAAATTTCCTCCGCTCTCTTTTATAACACACTCTATCTTCTCATAATCCCAATACTCTGTAAGTATGGTTTCATTCTCGCAAATTCTGTACAGCTGACCATATATGCCTGACGTTGCTTCTACCCATTCCATGAAATCAATATCAAGGGCCCTGTAGCAAAGCAATGCCGCCTCGCCTCTCTTGATATGAACATTTTTGTTGAGATTATCTTTTTCAATAAGTCCCATTTCTTCTGCAGCAGTAATATAACCGCCGTAATTCCAACCACCATTTACAAGTGCCATGGGCTCGTAGCCAAGTGTGCAAACAAGCATCTTTATCAGTTGATGCTTTGTCACAAATTCCTCCGGCGCAAAGGTGCCGTCACCTTGCCCGTTGATAATGCCGTTTTCTGTCGCCCAGCTTATATAGCCCGATGCCCAATGAGATGTGGGCACGTCGGAAAATTGAGTTTCTCCCCCTGTTGGATTAATTTCAAGATTTAAGAGCCGAACAATCATTGCCGTCGCTTCGGCTCTTGACAAGGTTGTATCAGGTCTGAAGGTTTTGTCATCATAGCCTGTCATAATGCCAAGCCGGGTCAGCACTTCTATTGCAGCTGCATAGACAGCATCTGTTGCAACATCCGAGAATTTGCTTTCCTCGTCTTTTTCAGCATCAACAACGAATTCATTCAATTCTACCTTTGTGCCTGTGAACGCATCCTGCCCAAGGCTTATGCCATCATGTAAGCCTGTCACCTTTTCAAGGCTTGCGCAATTCTTGAAGGCGTAGTCATCAATTGCAGTAATATAACTTGAAAGCTTTATGCTTTTAAGGCTCTTACAGCCCTCAAAGGAGCTTCTGCCGATGTGCTTTACCAAAGACAAATCAATATTTTCCAGTGCTTCACAATTCTTGAAGGCATAATTGTCAATAGCAGTAACGCTCTTTGGCAACTTTACAGTCTTAAGGCTTTTAATATTTTCACAAAGCCCTGCAGGGATAACCTCTGTGCCGTCCAGGAACTCGATTTTTTCTATCCCCTCTGCGCCCTTGAATGCTTCTGCTGCCAATTGTACAGGCAATTTCACATAGCTATATCGTGCACCACCGGGATATTCTACTTTTACAGGTTTTGTGCTGTCAAGCTCTGCAGGCACAAGGAGGCTACCACCACTGTTTGCACCTGCCAGACCCATAATACGGATAGCTTCGTCTGTTTCTTCTACCCAAAAGCCTTTATATTCCTGCCAGGTATCGGGAATTGTTTTTTCTGCTTCCTCTGCAAAGGTTGGCACAGCACTTATCACCATACATAACACCAGTAATAAACAAAATACTTTTTTCATAGTTCTTCTCCTTTCAACGCCTCTATAATATGTAAACGAATAAGGCTGTTTTTTTGTTAAATAAATTTTCCCTACATGCATTTTATCACAATTTCAATGCACCTGCAACAGCGGCTTGCGCCAAAAATGCATCATTGGTGCCAAAAACTCCGAATCAAAACTGATTCGGAGTTTTAATTTATTCTTTTGCTAAATAACGGTATACCATAACTGCCGCTTCGGCACGTGTGAGGAAATCGTCGGGGCGGGCAGTGTCACCTGTAAGCACACCCATCGCCTTTAAGATTTCTGCACTGCCGTTTTCTTCCATATCGCTATAGCTTGATTTGTAAATATCAAACTCTGCAATGGAGCCATGACCAAGTATTTCGACCATTGCCTTGAAAGCCTCACGGCGTGTCATTAATTTATCAGGCTCGGTTGCCTCAACATAACCATTTGTAAAGCCGTATTCTGCAATGCGCTCCTTTGTCCAGCTAAGGGGTATGATGCCCGATTCACGACAAGCGGAGAAAAGATAAATCATATCCGCCTGTGTAATGGCGTCGTTTGGCTTGAAGGTGTCGCCGGGAAGGTAAATGTCGTGCTCGAAAAGCACGTTTATTGCATCTTTCGCCCAATGATTTTCAATGTCTGTATACACCGTTTTTTCTTCATCATATCTGTAGGGCTTTTCACCTGTTATTGCATTGATTATAACACTCTCGGGGATGGTTATCGCGCCAACATATCCCTCGGTCTGCTTAACCCATACCATGTCTATATCATTTTCAAAAATGATTTCTCTTGCCCTGTCAAGCCCCATTGCAGCATCAGGATTGGGAAAATCAGTTGTATCTTCATCCCAATAAAGGGAGTAACGTGTTATAACATTGTTTACCATGTCATATGTGACGCTAATGCTGTTTTCAGGGAAAGGTACATCGTTTACGATTCGTGTCGCAGTGAGCGTTGAACGCTCATTCTGAGTATTGAACTCCGCTTTTGTTTCGTCAAACTTATCTCCCGCAAGAGTTTTTGTAAATGTTTTTATCTCATCTTCAGGGGCGGAGCTGTTGCTGTCGCTTATTTTCTTTTCGGAGTCATCATATTTTGTAAAATGCGAAGATATATTTGTAACTTCACCTGTTTCGCCGTTATATGTCACGTTCATATATCGCTTTTCGCCCACTAAGCTAAAGCTTACAAAATAATTGTCATCCCTTCCATATGTATAGCTTTCAGTAAATTTCATATCATCAGTAATTTTAAGGAGAGCTAAGCCTCTAAGCATCTTTTCAACCTCCTCGGGCTTCACAAGGCTTTCCATTTTTTCAATTTCGCCTTGTTCCTTGGGAGAAAGCATTGCTTCATTTTTGCTGAATGTTCCGCCTGTGCCCATTTCCATATCAGCGGCAGAATCCTCCGTAATGCCTGCGTAGCGGTCAAAATATTCCTGGGTTATAATTTCTCCCGTGTCGCTTTGCACATACCCCTTATCGATTGAATAAAACAATTTTACCTTCGGCTCATCCTCAGAATAATCCGTTGCATAATAAATTGTAATCGGAAATTTTTCTTCGTAATCTTCAGGCGTGTCAGCCAATTTTAAAGCATGAGGATTTACAGGGATGAAAGCCTCATCTTCATCCAATGATGCCGTCACACTCTGCAGATACATTTTGTCCTTTGTTGCTCTTACTCTTACATTAACGCGGTTTGATTCAACTTTTGTTTCCACAAACTCTCTGTCAAAAGTAAAGAAAAATGATTTATATCGCCCTGAATAGCTTGACGTAGTTTTTGCTTCGTTTAACACAAGCTTATCAGCACCCTCAACAAAATACTCGGGAAACATTGTCTTAACGGTTTCTTCTGCCAAAGGTCGGGCATCAGCTAAAGTATAATCAATCAGTGTCCTTTCCCCGGTATAGTCCATCTGCTCGTAATAGTTATACGTAACTATCCTGCCTCGGCTGTCTGTTGACACGTATAATTCCTTGGTATAATCCTCCGTGTGCCAGGTAAAGTCGTAACGGAGCACGTCATCATACTTGTTTTCAGAATAGCTGAACTCGCTAAGCTCCTCGGGCACGGAGAGCTTTGCCTTTACCTTCAAGAGCGCATCCTCCACCGCAGTGTCTGCCAACACGGGAAAAGCAGAAAGCGCCATTATGAGCACCAACAGTACCGATACAAACTTTTTCATATTATCACTCCATTTCATCAAATGAATAAATATATTTATCAGCGGCATCCTCCATCTCCGCTTTAAACGCATCCCATCTTTCGTCCCATACACAAACAACCCTTGCGCCTGTGCTTTTTGCAGTTTTAACTGCCGTGGGAACATCTTCAAACACAACACAGTCCGTTATATCCACCCCGAGCTTTTCCGCAGCATAGAGATAAACATGTGGATCGCGTTTACTGATACCCGATTCATCGGTGGACACAAAAGTATCGAACAAATCGTACACGCCTGTGTGCTTTAGTGCCGCTTCGTAAAGAGTTTTTGAGGACGATGTGGCAAGTGCAATCTTTACGCCTTTCTCCTTCAGCTTTTCAATATATGCCTTTGCACCCTTCTTAAGTTCAAGGTTGTTGGCATATTCAAAAAGCGCTCTTTCGTCCCATTCCTTTATCAAATCCTCAACAGTGTCCGTAAGGTTAAACCTTTTTATCGAATATTGGGCACATTCAACACCTGTCATGGTGCTTATTGTGCGGGCATAATCCTCTGGCACCCGGATGCCTCTTGCGTTGAGATAGTCAACATCTATCTTGTCCCACACACGCATTGAATCAAGTATGGTGCCGTCCATATCAAAAATAACACCTTTAAAGTTCATTGTTACATCATCTCCAGAGCCTTTACCACAAAATCGATTGTTTCGGGCAAAGAAGAAATTTCCCATCTTTCCTTAGGTGAATGCACATCATACAGCTGAGGACCTACACTAACCATCTGCATTTCAGGCTTTACGGATGAGAAAAACGCACATTCCAAGCCTGCATGCACGCCGATTACCTTAAGCTCTTTACCTGTTACTTCACTATATGCCTTTTTCATAATTCTTATAAGCTCGTTTTCGCCCTTTTCTTCCCAGATGGGGTTTTCGGAAGGAAGTGAAAGTGTATATCCGTAAACCATGCTGAGCGCCTTAGCAGCTCGCTTTCTTTCCTCGGAATGGAACTTTGAACTGCTTCTTGCAAGTATTTCAATATGCAAGCTGTCACCTAAGCTTACTATGCCTATATTCTGGCTTGTTTCCACAAAGTCGGGAGTGTACTTGCTCATGTAGAATACGCCGGAATGTACGCTTACAAGGAAGCTTATAAACTTGTCGCTGTCCTCTTTATTGAGCACGGTTTCTGCGTCGCATTTTTCTATAGTGAACAACAAATCCTTCTCATTGGGGTATTCTGCCTTAAGGGCTTCTTCAAAGGCTTTAACTGTGCTTTCAACCTCGCCGTCACAAGAGATTACGGCTTCTGCTTCGGCGCATATTGCGTTCACAACCCTGCCTGCATTAAATGAGGAAACCTCGCAGTTAAGGTCAAGCAATAGTTCTGCAAGAGACTTGATTGCGCTTGCACGGGGCAGATTAATGTCGCAGCCACTGTGACCGCCTAATAAATTCTTCACAATTATCTTATATGCCTGCTTTGTATTTTTAACCCTTTTAACCGCACTGTCAAATATAATACTCACAGTGTTTGAGCAGGAGGAGGAAATGCTGTCCTTTTCCTCCCAGTCAAGATTTAAAAGATACTTGGCATCAAGGTATTTAACATCCAGGTTTTCTGCACCCTTCATGCTTGTTTCCTCTTCAACCGTAAAAATGGCACGGATAGCAGGATGCTTTAAGGTGTCATCGGAAAGAATATACAGCATCATTGCAACGCCTGCGCCGTCGTCGGCACCGAGGCTTGTTCCCTTTGCCTTAAGAAAATCACCGTCACGGTAAATTTCAATAGGGTCAGTTACGCTGTTGTACGCCTTGTCACTGTCTACAACGCAGACCATATCCATGTGGCTCTGGAGGATTACACGCTCTTTGCCTTCATAGCCTGCAGAAGCTGCCTTTTCCATAATAACATTGCCGTAGGCATCCATCTCGCATTTTAAGTTGTGTGCCTTTGCCCACTCTATAAGATATTCGCCCACAGCCTTTTCATTGCCGCTGCCGTGAGGGATAACCGAAAACTTTAAAAATTCGTCTATAACCTTTTGTGCTCTCATAACAATCTCCATTCTCTATATATAATACTTTTCTGACTTTAAAAAAGTTGCATTTATTTCAAAAAGAGCGGAAAAATTTTCCGCTCATGTTTTACTGAATTTTAACCTTCCAGTATGTTCCGAAATCCCATACGGTACCTGCTGTAATCTTTGTTAAATTTGACATATCATATTTTGAAAAGTACACCTTGTTAAATTCTTCCGACATATCCCAGATGAAGGTCTTGTCTCTGTTTGAAAAATTGTCGGTCATATCTTTCTCGTTATATATTCCTACTTCAACGCTTGCCGAGGGATCGTCGCCGGATAAGCGGCAAAAAGTTACAGGCATATTTCCCAAATACTTTTTCGAAGCCGCGCCTTTCGCTTCTGTTATAACATATCCTTCATTGCCCAAAAAACAATAACGTGAGAAATCCTTATTTACAGGAGCCATCGCTGTATATGAAAGCGACATCTTTATATCGCGTATGAAAGACACTTCGCAGTCAAGATTAACTGTACCACCCACAATTGTGTACACTCTCTTCACATTTGCAAAGTCCAGATAATCTACCTTTGGGATATGAATTGTGGTGTTTTCTTCAACAACAAGCCTTGCAACATACCTCGACTCGCCCACCTCCAGAGAAAAGGTTTCCCCTGTAACACCTTCCTTGAACACTATTGAATTAAGTCTTTCGCTGCCGTGGTTTCCGCCCATAAACTCAAGAGCCTGACTTATGGGATTATACACGCGGAAAACATATTCCCAGTCTGTTGCACCGCTGATTACGGTTTTTTCTGTATAACCGTCATAAAGCTTCATGTCACCCAGGTTCCATGTTCCCCAATCAGTTCTGCAAAGCTGAGTGGTCAAGGTTTTGCCGCTCTGGTCAACATATGCTACAACATAAGCGTCCTCAGCGGGTCTCGACACGGTCATGTTTGCCATTGCAACCTGTGTGTCATAAAAATGCTGTGCTTCACGGCTGAGGTCTGTCATCATGTCGTTAACAAGCCCTGCAGCTTCAATCTGCACGGAGCTGAAAGCAAGTATCATAACCAGCAGCATCGAAAAAATTCTTTTATGCATTTTACCAATTCCTTTATATCTTATTTAGCTTCTATATGGCTTTTTTCCACCATAGCATCGATTTGGTCGGAAAAATCAGCCGCTTCGCTCTTTTCCTTAGAAACATACATAAGGTATTCTATATTTCCTTCGGGACCACGTATGGGCGAAAAATCCAGCCCTTTGATGCTAAATCCCATATCCTGAGTAAACTGTACAACTGTTTTTACAACATCCTTGTGCACGTTAATGTCACGCACAACGCCTTTCTTGCCCACGTTTTCGCGTCCTGCTTCAAACTGGGGCTTTATAAGTGCCACCATTTCAGCACCCTCAGCCATGAGATTATAGGCAACAGGAAGCACCAGCTTAAGCGAGATGAAAGCAACATCAATGGAAACAAAGTCAAGCTTTGTTCCAATCTGCTCCTCTGTCACATAGCGGATGTTTGTTCTTTCCATATTCACTACACGTTCGTCGCAACGAAGCTTCCATGCAAGCTGACCATAGCCTACATCAACAGCAAAAACCTTGCCTGCGCCGTTCTGGAGCATGCAATCGGTAAAGCCGCCTGTGGAGGCGCCTATGTCCATACAGACCTTGCCCTCAAGGCTTATGGGAAATGATGCCATTGCCTTTTCAAGCTTAAGTCCGCCGCGACTTACATACTTAAGGGTTTCGCCCCTTACCTCAACAGTGTCCTTTTCACCCACACTGTCGCCTGCCTTATCGCTTCGCTGATTATTTACAAAAACCTTGCCCGCCATAATAAGGCTTTTTGCCATTTCACGGCTGGGACACAGTCCTTCTTCAACAAGGTATAAATCAAGTCTTCTCTTCGCCATCAAACCATTCCTTCTTTATTCTTTCCGCAATGCTTTCACTGTCAAAAGAATACCGTTTTTCAATTTCAGGATATTCTCCATGGGTAACATATTCATCCAGCGAAACGGAGATATATTCAGTATTAACGCTACATTGTGCAAGAAGAGCTATAACGTTCTCTCCCATACCTCCGCGGCGCATAGCCTGTTCAATGCAAACCAGCCTTCCTGTTTTCTGAACGCTCTTTTTCACGCATTCAATGTCAACAGGCTGAATTGTTCTTGCGTTTATAATATCACATTCAATACCGCTTTCTGAAAGCAGTTCCCCGCATTTTACAGCGGAAGGCACGCCTGTGCCCTCTGCCAGGATTGTGACAGCATCCCCCTTCTTAAGAAGTGCTGCCTTTGAGAGCACAAAGTCACCCATGTTGCCTACATACTGATTGGCACCACGTGGGTATCGCACAACAACGGGACCGTCACATTCGTTAACGGCATAGCGGAGCATTTTTCGCAATTCATCAAACGAGCAGGGCGACAAAATTTTCACATTGGGCATTGACGAGAAGAACGATATGTCAAATGTGCCCTGATGTGTTTTGCCGTCACCGGGCACCAGCCCTGCACGGTCAATTGCAAACACCACATGTAAATTTGAAAGTGCAACATCGTGTATAATCGAATCGTAAGCTCGTTGAGCAAAGGTTGAATACAGGCTCACAACGGGCACCATGGAGCAGCCCGCAAGCCCTGCTGCAAAGGTAACGGCATGACCCTCAGCAATGCCCACATCGTAGAACCTTTTCGGAAATTCCTTCGAAAAGCCCACAAGCCCGCTGCCAAGTGTCATGGCAGGTGTTATAACGGCAACCTTGCTGTTTTCTCTTGCTATTGCAGAAATTTCATCGCCAAAAACGGATGAATATGTTTCTGCCGCATTTTCACTGACACCCTCTTCTTTATCAAAGGGCGACACTCCATGATACTTCTGAGGCTCCTTTTCAGCAGGCGCATAGCCCTTTCCCTTTTTTGTTACAACGTGAACAAGAACAGGTTCTTCAAGCTTTATGGCTCTTCTGAAAAGCTCTTCCATGCCTCTAATGTCGTGACCGTCAATGGGTCCCAGATATGTTACTCCAAGCTCTTCGAAAAGAATTCCCGGAGAAACAAGGTATTTTACGTGTTCCTTTGCGTTTCTCACAAAATCGGCAATACCTTTGCCGTACTTCGGAATTTTTTCCAATGCAGAGTCGATACCCCTTTTGCTTTTTACGTATCCCGCGCTTGTCCTCGCTCTTGTGAGATAGTTGCTCATGGCACCCACATTTTCAGATATAGACATCTCGTTATCGTTTAAGATAATGAGCATTTTTTTCTGTTCCTGTCCAATATTATTAAGCGCCTCCATGGCAAGCCCGCCGCTTAATGCACCGTCGCCGATAACAGCCGCCACATTGTATTTTTCACCAAGGCTGTCGCGTGCACATGCCGCACCTAACGCCAACGAAAGGGACGTTGAGGTGTGCCCCGAGGTGTAAGAGTCGTATTCGCTGGCATCGGGGTCGCAGAAGCCACATTCACCGCCCATTTTGCGCAAGGAATTAAGCTCGGCTCTTCTGCCTGTAAGTATTTTATGGGCGTAGCTCTGATGCCCTACATCCCACACAATTTTATCGCTCGGGAGCCTTAAAACACGGTGAAGTGCAATTGTCAGTTCAACAGCACCCAGACTTGATGCCAGATGCCCGCCATTTTTTGCAACAGAATCAATAATGCATTCACGCATTTCCTGTGCAAGAGTGTACATCTGCTCTGTATTTAATTTCATGAGGCTTTCTCTGCCTGTTACTTTATCAATCAGTTTTTCCATAATCATTCACCTTTCTTTCTCTAAGGTAAACTTCACATAATATCCTATTTAATATTATATCACAATATGGCGAGAATGTAAAGTAATTTGATTATTTTGCGCTTTTGTGGGTAAGGCGAGAGGAATTGAACCCCATATGCCCTTTGATTGTTAAAATTGAGTCTTTTCGGCTTGTCGATTTTGAAAGGCGTCAGCCTATCTGCAATCTCCGCACCAAAAATCCATCAATTTTTCCGGCGCAAAGGGTCGTAGAGTTTTAATCGTGCAAATTTTCTGTCAGAGTGTGCCAAAAGCTGAACCCATACTTTGTGTATAGGTGAGCATTTTGGTGCATTATGGTTGGAAATTTGCCGATTAAAACCATATTGGGCTCAACCCTCCTCGCCTTATGCGTTGAAAATTTTGCAAAATTTAAAAATTTGTTATTGACAAATAAGTTTCTCCCTGCTATAATAACTCTTGTCGTGAAAAACGAATACATTCGCGAGAGTGGCGGAATTGGCATACGCGCACGTTTAAGGTGCGTGTGGGAGACCATGCGGGTTCAAGTCCCGCCTCTCGCACCAAAAGAAAATCCTGTCGATATTTCGGCAGGATTTTTTCTTTTGTACTATTCACTCTTCATTATTCACTCTTCACTATTCATTAACAGGATTTTCAGTGAATAATGAAGTCGCCATGCTGATGAATAATGAATAATTTCGGTAGTTTTGCTACGCAAAACATTGATTTAATATATTTTATATGCTAACATAAACATGGTGATTTAAATGAAAGAAAATGCTTTAACTGCAAAATCCATTGATTTTGCTGCACGAATTGTCAAACTTCAAAATTATCTTGCTAAAACTAAAAAGGAAACTATAATATCTAAACAAATCGGAAGAAGCGGAACAAGTATTGGCGCCAATATCCATGAAGCTAATTATGGCCAAAGCAAAGCGGATTTCATTTCCAAATTGCACATTGCGCTAAAAGAGACTGCAGAAACAGAATATTGGTTAAAGGTGCTTATAAAATCAGAAATATTAAAACCCGAAGAAGGTGCCTCCCTTCTTGACGATTGCACCGAAATCAAACGTATTTTAATAGCATCACTCAATACTGCAAAGGAATAGAATATGTTTACATTCAAACAAAGCAACAGTATAAAAATTGAATTATCTCCTTCTCAACGCTCGCAATTATCATCCGAAGAAACCTTATCAAATGCTTTTAAATGCAAGCTTGTGATTGCTTTTGATATTTATAACGATGATACTATTATAGCATTTGCTCTTCTCAGAAACTGTGATGGTGGATATTTCCTTTGGGATTTTGCCGTTGATATTGAATATCAAAACAAAGGCTATGGAACTGCCATTCTCAAAGAACTTATTAGTATGTTAAAATTACAATGTCGTGCTAATTGGATAACAACAACATACAAATATGGAAATATTCCTGCAAAACACCTTTATGAAAAACTCGGTTTCATCGAAACAGATGTCGTAAATGAAAACGGAATTCACGAAGTAAACATGATTTTAAATCTCAAAAAAACTTAAAAAAATTGAAAATTTGTTATTGACAAACCACCTTTCCCCTGCTATAATAACTCTTGTCGTGAAAAACGAATACATTTGCGAGAGTGGCGGAATTGGCATACGCGCACGTTTAAGGTGCGTGTGGGAGACCATGCGGGTTCAAGTCCCGCCTCTCGCACCAACAAAAAATAAACCATACCAAAAGGTATGGTTTTATTTTTTTGCTTAGCATGAAAGGGACTTGAACCCTAAGAGGGCACGAGGCGTTAAGCAAAACAATCCGGTGAATTGTTTTGTAGCCGAGTGGTGCGCAATCAGCAGCTCGGCGCCAAACCGAGGGCTGATAAGCAGGCAAGGCTTGCGTAGCAAGACTGTGTCCCGCCTCTCGCACCAAAAGAAAATCCTGTCGATACTTCGGCAGGATTTTTTCTTTTGTACTATTTCCTCTTCATTATTCACTCTTCACTATTCATTAACAGGATTTTCAGTGAATAGTGAAGTCGCTGTGCTGATGAATAATGAATAATTTCGGTAGTTTTGCTACGCAAAACATTGATTTAATATATATATGCCAACATTTAAACACTCTCATAAAAAGTATCACAACATTAAATTCACCCCAAACTGGCATATATAACCATGAAAACACCTTGTCTTTTTATGATTTATAATGTATAATATTGTCAAAGAAAGGTTGTGGTAAACATGAAAAATGAACTCCAAAAGAAATACGAACAATCCCGCGGCAATCTGCTTCTTATAATTGTCTTTACGATAATTAATATAGCTTTGCTGTTCAGCCAATCGGGTACAATGTTCCTCTTCTCAATAACTGTTCCCTACTGGGCGGTTGCTTTTGCCTACTATCTTGAGCTCACATATCTTTACATTGTGGCAGGTGTAGTTGTTGCGTTGTATCTTATATTCTGGTTTTTTTCAAAGAAGCATTACGGTTGGTTTATTCCGGCACTTATTCTCTTTATTCTCGACACCATATATCTCGGCTATGTGTCAATCGACATGGCGGAAAGCTCCAATATAATTGACATTCTGGTACATATCTGGGTGCTTTATTATCTGGGTGCAGGTATTTACTTTGGCTATAAGCTCAAGCATCTTCCTGCAGAGGAAACAATAGCTCCAGAAGCTGCTGCAGAAACCGACCCGGAGGCTGCCTCTGCCACTGCGGAAAGCGAAAACTCCGCTCCCATTCGCCCTGCTGAGTAAAAGTTGGCTACGACGGAGCTTATCACAGCTACATTAAAGTAAACGGCAACACAATTGCACAAAAGGTACGCTTCTTTTAATGAAAAAACACAGCTCTCGCTGTGTTTTTTCATTACTTATTCCATCTTCACTATTCCCTATTACCTAAGAAAAAGGTCCACAATAGTGGACCTTTTTTCAATTATTTCCTCTTCTGTAGCTACCGCGCTTAGAATCGGTATTACGCTTAATATCCTGCATTCTTTCATCGCTTGTAGATTTGAATTTTGCCATCTTTTCTTCAAAAGAGAGCGCCATAAACTGCTCGTCAGACTTGCGTGTAAAATCAACCTCGGCGGGTGCGCCTGAAAAAGCAGGTGCCTTCGCACGGGGCTCTACAGCCTTCTTTATAGATAAACTGATTTTACCGCCCGGGTCCATAGTAAGAACTTTTACCTTTACAACCTGTCCAACAGTGAGATGCTCCTTTATGTCCTTAACATAATTACGGGCAACCTCCGAAATATGTACGAGACCGGTCTTGCCTTCGGGCAAATCAACAAATGCCCCGAAGTTAGTAATACCTGAAACCTTACCTTCAACAATTGCGCCAATTTCCAAAGCCATTTATGAACTTATCTCCCTTCAGTGTGTAGCCTCTTTACTTACTCAGCCTCTTTAATAATGACCTCGTCGGGGCGGACATAGCCCTGCTCACGTGCTGCACGCTCAAAATCCTCGTCGGACAGCTCGGTCATTGTTGCAAGCTCGTCATTCCGATCCTGCAATTCGGCTTTTTCGTCTTCAAGCCTTGCTACCTCTTCAGCATATTTATTAATTTTAAATTGCTGAGATATCAGACAGATTACGGTTATTACGATGACAACAATCCAGCATATTCTGCCAATCAGCCTGGCTGACGGCACTGTTGTGTTTTTCATTACAATACCCCACCTTCTGTATAACAACATAATTATACACCAATTTTTCCATTTGTAAAGAGTTTTTTATATCATTTTCAACCTTTTTTTTACAGTTTTCTGCTGTTTTTGCTTCTTTATTTTTACCTTTTTTGCACGCTTTTTAGCCTTATGGCACCACCTCAGGGTTTTTAGCTCGAAAAAATCTGTCATTGAAAACAAACTACCCAGAATAAAGTATGCAGCCTTCCACAAAAGCCTTGCAAAAAAGGCGGCAAGCTTCACTATGGCTACAAAAAGAGCATCGAGGCATTTTCTGCATAAGCGGGAAAACATCAGCTTATGTATTGCCATGCCTCCTGCAAGACCGAAAAGCTGATAGTAACGAAGCGCCCCCAAATTGAATTTAACGCCCGCATAAAGCACCAGAAGGAACGCTGCCACAAAGTAAAGTGCATCAAGAAGGTTAATCTGCCACTTTTTATTTCCCAGGTATTTTCTGAGCACATAAAACCAATCCGACAGCAGCATACAGCCAATTCCGAAAAGTATGTATATCAGAAAAACCTTAGCCTGACCGCCATCTGATACAATCACTTCAAAATCCTCCTGAAAATGCCTTCCTTGCTCTTTTCCCTGCCCTTCTGATAAACAATGCTGTCAATGCTCTCTCCCGAAACAATCACATCACCGCTTGTTTTTGAAACCTCGTCAACGGTGAGCATTCTTCCTTTAACAACAATCTGTGCTCCGCCGGACACAAGCACAACCTCATTTTCGTCAAAGCTTATAACCTCACTGCACGCTGTTGCCGACAGCTTTTTTCTGTTTTCAAGTGTAATATTATGTAATTTTTCCTCCATAACAAAAACCTCCCTTGAATAATTTATATTCAAAGGAGGCTTTAATTATTCAAGCATCTTTGCAAGGAATTGACCCGTGTAGGATTTTTCGCAGCAGCTCACCTCTTCGGGTGTACCTGTGGCAACAACCTGTCCGCCTGCATTACCGCCCTCGGGACCCATATCAATAATATGGTCTGCACTTTTTATAACATCAAGGTTGTGCTCAATAACAACAATGGTGTTACCGCTGTCAACAAGCTTGTTGAGCATTGTTATAAGTCTGTGCACATCGGCAGTGTGAAGCCCCGTTGTAGGCTCGTCGAGAATGTAAATGGTCTTGCCTGTGGGACGCTTTGCAAGCTCTGTTGCAAGCTTTACACGCTGTGCTTCACCGCCTGAAAGGGTTGTTGAGGGTTGACCTATTTTAATATAGCCCAAGCCTACATCCTGCAGCACTTCGAGCTTTCTCTTTATCTTGGGAATGCTTTCAAAGAACTCAACGCCTTCATCAACTGTCATTTCAAGAATATCGGCAATGCTCTTGCCCTTGAACTTTACCTCGAGTGTTTCACGGTTGTAGCGCTTGCCCTTACACACCTCACAGGGCACGTAAACATCGGGCAAAAAGTGCATTTCAATCTTTAAAATACCATCGCCCGTACACGCCTCGCATCTGCCGCCGCGCACATTAAATGAAAACCTTCCTGCCAGATATCCGCGCGCCTTAGCATCGGGAGTTTGTGCAAAAAGCTCACGTATGTCGCTGAAAAGACCCGTGTATGTGGCAGGGTTACTTCTGGGCGTTCTGCCAATGGGCGACTGGTCGATGTTTATAACCTTGTCAAGGTTTTCAAGCCCTTCAATGCCCTTGTGCTTGCCTGCTACAGTGTGGGCACGGTTAAGCTCATAGGCAAGGCGGTTATAAAGAACGCTGTTTACGAGACTTGACTTACCGCTACCGGACACACCCGTTACACAAACAAATTTGCCCAAGGGTATTGTAACATCAATCTCTTTGAGGTTATTTTCCTGTGCACCGCGCACAATAAGGGTTTTGCCGTTGCCCTTTCGCCTCTTTTCGGGAACGGGTATTTTCTTTCTGCCCGAAAGGTATGCACCGGTAAGGGACTTTTCACACCTTGAAATTTCCTCCCAGGTGCCCTCGGCAATTATTTCACCGCCGTGAATACCAGCCAGGGGACCCACATCAACAATGTGGTCAGCTTCGCGCATGGTGTCCTCGTCGTGCTCAACCACAATCAGGGTGTTACCCAAGTCACGAAGCTTTTTGAGTGATGCAAGAAGCTTTCCGTTATCTCTCTGGTGAAGACCTATGCTGGGCTCGTCAAGGATATACATAACGCCCACAAGCCCCGAGCCAATCTGTGTTGCAAGGCGTATTCTCTGTGCTTCACCGCCCGAGAGTGTTCCCGAGGAGCGTGTGAGTGTGAGATATTCAAGCCCTACATTCCTTAAAAATTCAAGCCTTAGAACAATTTCCTTTATAATCTGCTCGGAAATGGTTTTCTGCATGTCGGAAAATGTGTCAGGCAGCTTCTTCACAAACTCAACCTCGTCGCTTATAGCCATGTCGCAAAGCTCGTGAATGTTCTTTCCGCCCACTGTCACCGCCAGGGTTTCCTTCTTGAGCCTTTTGCCCTCGCAGGCATCGCAGGGAATTTCACGCATTAAGCCTTCAATATCCATCTTGACCCAATCGGAATTTGTTTCGTCGTAACGGCGCTGGAGATTATTTACCAGTCCTTCGAACTGAATGTTTCTGTGGCGCACATTGCCGTTTTCGCTTAAATATTCAACCTCGATTGTATTCTTACCTGTTCCGTAAAGAATAATCTGTATAACCTCGCGGGGCAGATTTTTGACGGGTGTATTAAGGTTGAATCCGTAGGTTTTAGCCAGTGCCTTATACACGGCGTTTGCTACAGACGTGTCCTTGTCGGCTGCTCTCCAGCCGCTTACTGCAAAGGCGCCCTCTAAAATTGACAGCTCGCTTGACACAAGCACAAGGCGTGGGTCAATCTTTTTAAGAACACCCAGACCCGAGCACACGGGGCACGCACCGAAGGGGCTGTTGAAGGAAAATGTTCTTGGTGAAAATTCGTCAATGCTGATTTCGCAATCGGGGCAGGCATAATTCTGGCTGAAGAGGATTTCGTCCTCCTCGGTAAGCACAATAACCATACCGCCTGCAAGATGAAGCCCCAATTCCAAGGATTGTGTAAGGCGGCTTCGGATTTCCTCTTTTACAATCAAGCGGTCAATAACAATTTCAATATTGTGTCGCTGCTGCTTGTTAATGGCAAAGGTTTCGCTTAATTCGTACATTATGCCGTCAACCCTTACTCTCACATAGCCGCTCTTTTTTGCATTTTCAAAAATCTTCTGGTGTTCGCCCTTTTTTGCTCTTATAACAGGCGCAAGTATCTGTATGCGGCTTTTTTCGGGAAGCGACATAACCTTGTCAACAATCTGGTCAATGGACTGTTTTTCGATAACCTTTCCGCACTTGGGGCAATGAGGTGTGCCGCAACGGGCATACAAAAGCCTCATATAGTCGTATATCTCCGTAACGGTGCCTACCGTTGAACGGGGGTTTTTGCTTGTTGTTTTCTGGTCAATACAGATTGCAGGCGATAAGCCCTCAATATCGTCAACATCGGGCTTTTCCATCTGCCCTAAGAACTGGCGGGCATAAGCCGACAAGGACTCAACGTATCTGCGCTGACCCTCTGCAAAAATGGTGTCAAAAGCAAGGCTTGTTTTGCCCGAGCCCGACACACCCGTAAAAACAGTAAGCTTATTTCTGGGTATTTTCAGGCTTACATTTTTCAAGTTGTTGGCTCTTGCGCCACGTACCTTTATATAATCACTTATCATTTAATTCACCCCTTATCTCGTTTCAGCTTAAGAATACGGTCGCGTATTCTTGCTGCATCTTCAAACCTTAACTCCTCTGACGCCTGAAGCATTGCAACCTTGAGCTTTTCAATAATCTCGTCTGTATCGCTCGGTTTATCCTCTGTTTTGTCCTCGTGAACAGCCGCAATTGTTTCGGCAATAGCCTTTACAATGCTCTTGGGCGTAATGTTGTTTTCTTTGTTGTATTCATCCTGTACACTTCGTCTTCTGTTTGTTTCGTCGATGGCACTGCGCATAGAATCGGTAATGTGATCCGCGTACATAATAACCTCACCGTGCTCGTTTCTTGCGGCACGACCAATGGTCTGTATAAGGCTTGTTTCGCTTCTTAAAAAGCCTTCCTTGTCAGCATCAAGTATTGCAACAAGGCTTACCTCGGGAAGGTCTAAGCCTTCTCTTAAAAGGTTGATACCCACCAATACATCAAACACGCCCAAACGAAGGTCACGGATAATTTCCATACGCTCCATTGTTTCGACATCGGAGTGCATGTACTTTACCCTTACACCCATGCTTGCCAGATAATCCGTCAAATCCTCTGCCATTTTTTTTGTAAGGGTGGTTACAAGGACGCGCTCGTTCTTTTCCGTGCGCTTGTAAATTTCGGTGAGCAAATCGTCAATCTGTCCTTCAACACCCTTTACGGTAACAACAGGGTCCAAAAGCCCTGTTGGACGGATGAGCTGCTCTGCAATGGAGGAGCTATGCTCCTTTTCGTACTGTGCAGGTGTAGCACTTACAAACACAACCTGGTTAATTCTTTCTTCAAATTCATTGAAGGTTAAGGGGCGGTTATCGTAAGCAGAAGGAAGCCTGAAGCCATACTCAACTAAGCTGTCCTTACGGCTTCTGTCCCCTGCATACATTGCCTTAACCTGCGAAACAGTTACATGGCTTTCGTCGATGACAAGCAAAAAGTCGTCGGGGAAATAGTCAAGAAGTGTGTAGGGTGCGCTGCCCGGCTTTCTGCCTGATATGTGCCTTGAATAGTTTTCAATGCCTGAGCAATAGCCTATCTCGCGCATCATTTCAATGTCGTATTCAGTTCTTTCGGAAATGCGCTGAGCCTCTAAAAGCCTGCCCTCGCTACGGAAAAATTCAACCCTTCTGTCAAGCTCCTCACGGATGGAGGCAATGGCAGTTTCGCGCTTTTCCTTTGTTGTTACATAGTGGGATGCGGGATATATGCCTATATGGTCTCTCACGCCGATAATTTCGCCTGTTAAGGTGTCAATTTCGCTTATGCGGTCAATTTCATCGCCGAAAAACTCAATCCTCACAGCCGCTTCGCCACTGTTCGAGGGGAAAACCTCTAAAACATCGCCGTGGACACGGAACTTACCGCGCACAAAGTTAATATCGTTTCGCTCGTACTGCATTTCGATAAGCCTTTTTATGACCTCGTCGCGGTCCTTTATCATGCCGGGACGGAGTGATATAACCATGGTGGAATAGTCCTCCGGGTCACCCAGGCCGTAAATACAGCTGACCGATGCCACAACTATAACATCTCGGCGCTCAAAAAGAGCCATTGTGGCACTGTGGCGAAGCTTGTCAATCTCTTCGTTAAGCTGTGCATCCTTTTCGATATAGGTGTCGCTGGAGGCAACATAGGCTTCGGGCTGATAGTAGTCATAATACGAAACAAAGTATTCCACTGCATTTTCGGGAAAGAATTCCTTAAACTCGCTGCAAAGCTGAGCCGCAAGTGTTTTATTGTGTGCAAGCACCAACGTGGGCTTATTTACCTTTTCAATTACATTTGCAATGGTAAAGGTTTTACCCGAGCCTGTAACGCCTAAAAGTATCTGCCCCTTTTCTCCTCTTTTTATGCCGTTTGCAAGCTTTTCTATAGCCTGTGGCTGGTCGCCCGAGGGCTTGTATTCAGAATGAAGAACAAACTTGTCCATATTAATTCACATAGCCTTTCTGCCACAAATATAAATTAAAAATACTTTTATACGCACTTGCGATGGCAGACGAGGCGTATAATGTGATTGTGTCCATGCGCGTTTTCGCCAAAGGCGAAATTTTCGCACGGACAATAAATCTTACGGAGGCTGATAACGTGAAGTTTCACGTTATCACCACCGAAAATTTTAGTACAGATTATTATATCACAGATTGATAAAAATTTCAATAGTACTATTTACCTTTTGTACAAAAAAATCCGCCCTCAGGCGGATTCTCTTATTTTCGGATTTTTCTATTTCCAGATTTCTTCAATAATTTTAACGCTTTCTTCTAAGGCGACCTTATCCTCTTCGGTAAAACGGTCAAAGAGCGGGCTGTCGATATCCAGCACGGCTACAACCTCTCCGTTATGGTGGATAGGTACAACGATTTCGCTGTTTGATGCGCTGTCGCAGGCAATATGCCCCGGGAACTGATGCACATCGGGTACAAGCTGGGTTTTGTCCTCGCTTACAGCAGTGCCGCAAACGCCTCTGCCCACCTTTATCCTTACGCAGGCGCTTTTGCCCTGGAAGGGTCCTAACACCAGCTCACCGTTCTGCATAAGGTAAAAGCCTACCCAGTTTATGTTGTCAAGATATTCGTTCAAAAGCGCAGATGCATTTGAAAGGCTTGTTATGAGCCAGTCTTCTTTGTCTAAAAGCGCTTTAAGGTTAACATTCATTTCGTTCATTTAATGTCCTCCATTATTTCATAGGTAACCTTTACACCCTTGTCGATGTCATAAATGGGCACCCAGCCGATATTTTCAAGCTTACTGCCGTCAAGCACGCCGCGCACAATACTGCCGGCTCCCTGTACTCCGCCCTCGGGTATGTCAAAAACAACCTTTTTGCCTGCAACGGCTGCGATTTTTTGGGCAAGAGTTGCTATTGAAACAACGCTTTCCTTATTGGCAATGTTGTAAGAGTGTCCACTCTCGCCCTTTAAAAGAGCAGTTACAATGCCGCTTGCGCAATCAAACACGCAGGTATAGCTTCGTATGGGCAAACCAAGGCTTTTTAACACAATGTCCCTGTCTTCTAAAGCACAGTTGAAAAACTCACTCATTGCCCTACTGTCACGCTTAAGCTGTGTGGGACCAAAGGTATGCGACGGACGCACAATAACAGTGTCAACACCATACTGCGCCTTGTAGCAAACGCAAAGGTTCTCAGCCGCTCTTTTACCTGAGGGGTAGCAGCCGCGTGCTTCGGTGAAATTGACATAGCCCGAGTAGCTTTCGTCAAAGGCATCGCACTTGCCGTCCCACTGACCGTAAACCTCGCCCGAGGAAACAAACAAAAACCGCTTGGTTTTATTCTTACGGGCATACTCTAAAAGGTTATAGGTGCCGATAAAGTTACTTGTCATGGTGCCGGCGGGGTCTTGGGCAAACATTTTGGGGTCTGCATTGCTCGCCGCATGGATTATATAGTCAAAATGAATATCCGTGTCAAGCTCTTTTTCAAGGTCGTAGTTAAAGTAAAAGAGGTTGTTTTTTTTATCAAACCTTTTTTCAAAGCTTTCACGACTTCTACTTGCGGCGTAAACCTTTATACTGTCGCTTAAAGTAAGGATATAGTCCACAAGCGCCTTGCCTATAAGTCCTGTTGCACCTGTAATTAAAATTGACTTGTTATTAAGTTCACTGTAGTCAAGGTTGGGATTTATTACGCTTTTTAAAGCGGATAAATATTTTGTGTTATTATCAAGCATAACTATCTACCTCTAAAACTGAAAGAAATTTACTCAGTTTTACTTAAGCCAGTTGGATTTTTCAGCTGCCAATAATGCCTTGAAAATTTCAATGTCGTCAACGGTTGTAAGCTTTATGTTCTTTTCGCTGCCGGGTGAAAAATAAATTGTTTTGCCTAATTCCACCATCATTGTACAGGACGCAACGGAATTTGTTATGCCTTTTTCCAAGGCTTCCTTGTGAGCTGATGCAATGTCGCCTAAGAAAAAGCCCTGAGGGGTTTGTGTTCTCTTTAAATTGTCGCGGGGATAAGACTTGTTTGTGCTTTTTCCGTCAACTGTTTCAAGCATAGCCTCCTGGCAGGGTATTGTAACAATAGCACTGCCGTATTCCTTTACAGCGGCGATACAATCTGAAATAATTTTGCCCGATACCATGGGGCGGATTGCATCATGAATAAGCACAATGTCGCCCTCCTGATAATGCTTTTGTAATTCTTCAATACCGTTACGGATACTGCCCTGTCCGTTTTCGCCACCGGGTATGATGTGCTTAAGCTTAGCTATGCCGAACTGATTTGCATATGCCTGCAGCATGGTTTCCCAGCCTTCAATGCACACAACAGCTATAGCATCAATTTCGTCACAGTTCTGAAATCGTTCCATTGTATAAACAATAACGGGCTTGTCGTTAACATTGAGAAACTGCTTGGGAATGTCCTGTCCCATACGGTTACCCACACCGCCCGCAATAATAAGAGCTATGTTCATAACGTCACTCCTCAGTCTTTGAATACTTCGATGTTTTCAAAAATATATGCAACCCAGCTTGCAGCTGTAAAGGCTGTTGCAATGTAGATTGCAATCTGCCCCGCCAGAACGAGCGCGGAGGACTCGGCTGCAAAAGCTAAGAAGCCGAACATAACGGCAAAAAGTTGCACATTTGTCTTTACCTTGCCCCACCAGGAAGCGGCAATAACCTTGCCCTTGTCAACTGCAACAACCCTCATGCCTGTAACAAAAAATTCTCTCGCAAGAATGATTGCCACGCACCAGGAGTTAATGAAGCCCAGCTGCAAGAAGCACAAAAGAGCACCGAAAACAAGTATCTTGTCAGCTAAAGGGTCCATGATTTTGCCAAAGCTTGTAACAAGGTTGTTTTTACGTGCAATATATCCGTCCAAGAAGTCGGTAATTGATGCCACAATGAAAACACCAAGAGCAATGTAGAAATGCCCTGTGAGCATAAGCGCCATACATACGGGCACTAAAACTATTCTTAAAAGTGTTAATTTGTTAGGTAAATTCATAATTAATCCTCCACTTGTTCGCCGTAAAGGTCGTATTCATCAAAATTAACTATTTTTATTTTTATAAAGTCGCCCTCGTTAAGCTCATCCAAGGAGCCAAAGTAAATTTTGGGGTCAACATCGCAGCTTTCGCCGCCGCTTCTGCCAAAGTAGAGGTTATCCTCAAAGCCTTCAACCACAACCTCCAAAACCTTGCCAAGCATGCCCTCGTTTCGCTCACGGGAAATTTCCTTTGCAATTTCCATAACAGCGTCACGCCTTGCATCTTTGACCTCGTCGTCGAGCTGATTAGGAAGAATGGCTGCAGGTGTGCCCTCTTCCTTTGAATATGCAAAAACGCCCATGCGGTCAAATTTTGCTTCCTTGACAAAATCAATAAGGCTTTCAAATTCCTCCTCAGTTTCACCTGGGAAGCCTGCAATGATGCTTGTGCGGAGTGTTATGCCGGGAACCTTTGCCCTTAAAAGCTTAACACGGTCAAGTATCTGGGCACGGGTTGTTTTTCTGCCCATGCGTTTTAAAACACTGTCACAGCCATGCTGAACGGGTATGTCAAGATATTTTACAAGCTTTTCTTCATTGGCAAAGGTTTCAATTAAAGCATCGTCAATTGCTTCGGGATAGCAGTAATGCACTCTCACCCACTTTATTTTTTCAATGGCACAAAGCTTTTTCAAAAGCTCGGGGAGCTTCTTTTCGCCGTAAAGATCCATTCCGTAGCGTGTTGTGTCCTGGGCAACGAGAATAATTTCTTTTACGCCCTCCTGGGCCATTTGTTCTGCCTCGGCTACAATTGATTCCATTTTGCGGCTTCTGTATTTGCCGCGAATTGAGGGTATAGCGCAGTAGGTGCAGAAATTGTCACAGCCCTCGCCGATTTTTATGTATGCCATATAGTCGGGTGTTGTGCGTACTCTTTCCTCTTCGCCTATTTCAAAGTTTATGTCGTCAAGGTATTCGCTCTTGCCTTTTTCCAATGCCTCTTTAACGGCGACGGCAATATCCTTATAGCTGCCTGTGCCTAATATAACATCAACCTCGGGCAATTCGCGCTTTATATCCTCGCTGTAGCGCTGTGCAAGACATCCTGCGCACACTAAAAGCTTGCAGTTACCCTCTTTATACTCAGCCATTTCAAGAAGCGTTGCTATCGCTTCTTCCTTGGCAGAGTCAATAAAGCCGCAGGTGTTTACAACAATTATTTCAGCATCAGCAGGGTCGGACACAACTGTGTACCCTTCCCGTGCCATAATACCTATCATGTTTTCAGTATCAACCAGGTTTTTACTGCAACCTAATGATACAAAGCCTATCTTATTCATAGTCTTCCTCCGCATTCATTGCGCAAAGTATGTCGCGGGCTGAAAAGCCACGCCGTAAAAAGAAGCCAAAAACCTTGTTTTTTACCTTTTTGTCGGTAAAATCGCAGCCTTTAAAGCGTCTTTCCATTTCTGAAATGAGCATTTCACGCTCGTCGTTAATAGAGGCTAAGGCTTCCTCGATAAGGCTGTCGTCAATGCCTTTTTGCCTCAATTCCTGTTTTATGCGTGCTTTGCCGTGCTTTTTGAGGTTAACTGCATCGTTTACAAAATGCTGTACATAGCGACTATCGTCAAGATACCCATAGCTACGGCAAAAAGCTATAGCCTCCTCACAATCTGCTTCACTATAGCCTTTTTTAAGTATTTTTTCTCGTATTTCCTTTTCACTTCTGTCGCAAAATCCAAGCAATTTTACTGCATAATCCTTTGCTGTCATATTACACGAACTCCATAAAAACCAGATTGCCCAAGTCAAAGCCTTTTTCAGTAAGGCGAACAGTATCGTTCAATTTACACAAAAGCCCCTCGGCAATAAGCTTTTCTATTTTTTCTTCAAATTCGCCATTATATTTTACGCCCTTACTCATTCTGAGCCCAAGCAAAAACTTTTCCTTTAATTGCTCGTCCTCGTCAATAAATTCCTTTTCGGCTGCCCTTACGCCGCATATATAGGAAGCAATATCGTTTGTATTTGTATAACGGCAGTTATTTACATAGGATGCTGCCGCCGCTCCGAAACCGATATATTCATCACATACCCAGTATTTTATATTGTGCCTGCAACAGAAGCCCTTTTTTGCAAAGTTTGAAACTTCGTACCTCTCAAAGCCAATGTCTTTTAAAAAGTCAACCGCATAATGATAAATTTCCCGTTCTGTATCTTCGTCGGGCAAGTCGAGTTCCATATCATAAAAGGGTGTGCCTTCTTCTATTATTAAAGAATAAGCCGATACGTGCTCGGGATTTAATTCTTTAAGCATATCAAAAGTGTGCTTCACGCTATCCATTGTCTGCAAGGGTGTTGACAGCATAATGTCGATATTGATGTTGTCAAAGCCTGCTTTGCGTGCCATACGAAAGGCATGAGCAGCCTCCTTGGCGGTATGAATACGCCCCAATGCCTTAAGCTCCTTATCGTTAAAGGACTGCACCCCCAAGCTTAAGCGGTTTACGCCTGCTTCCTTCATTTTTGTAAGAAGCTCTGCATCCACAGTGCCGGGGTTTGCTTCAACCGTAAATTCATACCCTTCTTCAAGGCAGAAATTTTCCTTTACGGCATTTATTATATCAATGAGCTTGTCACCCAACACAGTAGGCGTACCTCCGCCGATAAAAACGGTGTTGGCAACGGTGCCCTTACAAGCTTTTATATCATTGAGCAATACATCAACATACTCATCACGCAATACTGTGTCTGCCGTTGAGCAGAAGTCGCAATACAGGCATTTTCTTACGCAAAAGGGTATGTGAATATAAATCCCCTTACTCATCGTCAAGCTTAAGCACAGCCATGAATGCTTCCTGAGGCACTTCAACCGTACCAACTCTGCGCATTCTCTTTTTACCTTCCTTCTGCTTTTCAAGAAGCTTCTTCTTACGGGTAATGTCACCGCCGTAGCACTTTGCAAGCACGTCCTTGCGCATAGCTTTAACGGTTTCGCGGGCGATAATCTTACCGCCGATTGCCGCCTGGATGGGAATTTCAAAAAGCTGACGGGGTATGGATTCCTTAAGCTTTTCGGCAATCTTTCTGCCGCGTGCATATGCACCTGATTCGTGCACAATAAAGCTCAGCGCATCCACCATGTCGCCGTTTAAGAGAATGTCAAGCTTCACAAGGCTGCTCTTTACATAGCCCTTTAACTCGTAGTCAAAGGATGCATATCCGCGGCTTCGGCTCTTTAATGCATCAAAGAAGTCGTAAATAATTTCGTTAAGAGGCAGCTCGTAGTGAATGTCGGCTCTTGTTTCGTCAATATATTCCATGCCGAGGTAATTGCCGCGGCGCTCCTGACAAAGTGTCATGATTGAGCCAACGTAGTCTGTGGGCACAAAAATGTGAGCATCAACGATGGGCTCTTCGATATAGTCTGTTTCGGTTACGGGAGGCAGGTTTGTGGGGTTTGAAATGTCCAAAACCTCGCCTGCTGTTGTGTGCACCATGTAAACAACGCTGGGAGCTGTTGTAACAAGGTCAAGGTTAAATTCTCTCTCTAATCTTTCCTGGATAATTTCCATGTGGAGTAGCCCCAAAAAGCCGCAACGGAAGCCAAAGCCCAGCGCCACACTTGTTTCGGGCTCGAAAAGAAGGGATGCGTCGTTAAGCTGCAGCTTTTCCAAGGCTTCTCTTAAATCGCCGTACTTTGCGCCGTCGGCAGGGTAAATGCCACAGTAAACCATGGGGTTTACCTTTCTGTAGCCGGGCAGTGCTTCGGGAGCAGGTGCATCTGCGTTTGTAACAGTATCACCAACTCTTGTGTCCTGCACGTTCTTTATGCTTGCGGCAATGTAGCCAACCTCGCCTGCAGAAAGTCTTTGTGCGCTCTTTGTGCCTGAGGGCATAAGGTAGCCTGTTTCAACAACATCAAATTCCTTGCCTGTTGCCATAAAGCGAATCTTCATGCCCGGCTCAATGTAGCCGTCTATAACTCTTATATACACAATAACGCCCTTGTAGGAGTCGTAATAGGAGTCAAAAATGAGAGCCTTTGTAGGAGCATTTTCGTCACCCTTCGGTGCAGGAATGTTCTGCACAACATATTCAAGCACGCTTTCTACATTAAGCCCTGTTTTTGCACTTATTCTGGGTGCCTCCTCGGCAGGGATGCCGATAATGTCTTCAATTTCGCCTATAACATGCTCAGGACGAGCAGAAGGCAGGTCAATTTTATTTATAACAGGCAGAATTTCGAGGTTGTGGTCAAGTGCAAGGTATGTGTTTGCCAGGGTCTGCGCCTCAATACCCTGGGCTGCATCAACAACTAAGAGTGCACCCTCGCAGGCTGCCAGTGAGCGCGAAACCTCGTAGTTAAAGTCAACATGACCGGGTGTGTCGATAAGGTTAAGAACATAGTCCTTACCGTCGTTGGCTTTGTAATTAAGCCTTACGGCTCTCGCCTTGATTGTAATACCTCTTTCTCTTTCAAGCTCCATATTGTCAAGAAGCTGTTCCTCCATATCGCGCTTTTCAACCACGCCTGTGAGCTCTAAAAGGCGGTCAGCCAATGTGCTCTTACCGTGGTCAATATGCGCAATAATGCTGAAATTACGAATATTATCCTGCATATGTGTTTTCCCTTTCAATCAAATCTATAATTTCATCGGGACTGTCAACCATTATTTCTGGCTCGTTTGCCATAAGTACATCGCGCGTTGCAAATCCCCATGTAACACTCACACAGCGCATTTGAGCATTGCGGGCTGTTTTTATGTCAACCTGACTGTCGCCCACATAAAGGCACTCGTCACGCTTAACGCCCATTTTTTCCAGAAGATAGTTTACTCCGTCCGCGGAAGGCTTTCGTGAAAAATGCTCAACCTCGCCAAGAACTTCACAGAATATATCGCCGAAAACTTTTTTAATCATGGGCTTTGCAAAAACATCCATTTTGTTTGTGTTTACCGCTATCTTTATATTATTTTCCATAAGATAGCTCAAAAGCCTTTCTATCCCGGGATAAACGGGCAGAACATCAAGCATTGTTTCGGCGTAGTGCTTTTCAAAAATCTTCCTGGCATCCTCACTGAGGTGCTTTTCATTTTCGGGAAGAGCCCTGTACACAAGCTTGCCCACACCATTGCCTACGAAAGTTCTGTACTCTTCAATGCTGTGCTTTGGGAAGCTATAGTGCTCCATAGCCGCATTTACGGAATTGGCAAGCCCTTCTATTGTATCAATAAGTGTGCCGTCAAGGTCAAAAATAACACCCTTTACCATACGTCATTACATCCTCTGTTTTCAATTAATGCAAGTATATTTTCGCCCACAACATCCACACAACGCTGTCTTGCAGTTAAGGATGCCCATGCAATATGAGGTGTGAAAACAAACCTTTCGGGGTGCTTCAAATTCATAAAGGGGTCATTCTCACGTGGGGGCTCAGTGGGGTAAACGTCAATGCCTGCGCCTCTTATCATTCCCGAATCAACCGCCAGTGCAAGGTCACGGGAGTTGACAATTGCGCCTCTGCCCACATTTATAATTACCGCATTCTTTTTCATGAGCTTTATTTTATCCATATTCACCAAATTTTCGGTTTTGTCGTTAAGGGGTGAATGAATGGAAATAATATCGCTTTGTTCAAAAAGAGCATCAAGGGCTACCTCTTCGTAGTCCTCCTTGCGGCTCTTGCCCGAAATGGGCGCATATAAAACGTGGGCACCGAAGGCTGTAGCAACCTTAGCAACCTCTCTGCCTATGCCGCCCATGCCGATAATGCCCCAGGTTTTGGAGCAGATTTCGTCAAAGGGCATTGCTAAGTGATTTGCAAGACCACTCTTTGTATAACTGCCGTCCTTTACAAAATTGTCGTAATAGGACATGGACTCCATGAGCGACAAAAGAAGTGCAAAGGTGTGCTGACACACGCTTTCCTTGCAGTAGCCGGGCACATTTCTCACCTTTATACCGCGTTTTTTGCAGTATTCAACATCAACGTTGTTGTAGCCTGTTGCCGTAAGGCATATAAGCTTAAGGTTTTTAGCGTCCTTAAGGTTGTGCTCACCAAGAAGCTTTTTGTTTGTCACGCAAACATCGGCGTTAGAAAGAGCTTTGGCAATATCCTTATCGTCAATATTTTCGTAAATTATACATTCGCCCTGACCTGTAATCGGCACGAGTGAAATATCATCACCGAGGGTCATTGCATCAAGCAGTGCTATTTTCACGTTATTCCTCCGTTAATCCTCTATGGCTTTAAGGTCCTTTTCGGAGTAGTCCTCCTCGTCACGTGCCTTTTTGCCGTCACGGATAATTTTGATTTCGCTTACATCAAATTCGGTAACATCTGTTTCCTCGCCGTTGAGAAGCACCTTCACCTTCTCCTTAAGGAGCGAAACGGAAACAACATTACCCTTGCCCTTGGGTGTGGAAACAATTGCACCAACCCTGGGTGTAACCTTTAAAAGCTCCTCGTAGCAGTCCTGCTCGTACTTCAAGCAGCACATAAGTCTTCCGCAGTTACCCGAAATTTTAGTGGGGTTAAGGCTTAAGCCCTGCTCCTTCGCCATTTTAATACTAACGGGCTGGAAATCGTCAAGATACTGCACACAGCAGAGATTTCTGCCGCACACACCCAAGCCGCCGAGCATCTTAGCCTCGTCGCGCACACCAATCTGCCTTAATTCAATTCTTGTTCTGAACACACTTGCCAAATCCTTTACCAGCTCACGGAAGTCAACTCTTTTGTCAGATGTGAAATAGAACAGAATTTTATTGCAGTCAAAGGTGTATTCAACATCAACAAGCTTCATTTCAAGGTTATGCTTTGCAATTTTTTCTTCGCAAATCTTGAAAGCATCTGCCTGCTTCTTTTTATTTTCTTCGAGTGTAACGGCATCCTCCGCTGTTGCCACACGGATGATGGGCTTTAAAGGTGCAACGATTTCATCATCCTCCACCTCTTTAATTGCCATTGCAACTCGTCCGTATTCAACACCGCGGGCAGTTTCAACAATTACATCGTCGCCTACCTTGGGATTTGTTCCGTTAGGTGAAAAGTAGTAGGTCTTGCCCACTCTTTTAAATTTAACTCCTATTACCTGTACCATATATTTCCTCCCAGCACTTTATAAGCATATTTATTATCCATAAGTCGTATTTCATTTTTGCCTTTATGTTGGCGCTCATTGAGCTTTTTGTGTTGGATGCAATATCCACAACGCCACGTGCCGACGAGCCCCTTATATTGGCGGCAAAGCTTTCAATAACGTCTTTATAGTCAGTATTTATAATGTTTCCGCCTGCCTTCATGGCAGCAATGTCGCGGAAAAACGAGGTGAACACATCAAAGTAAAAGTCCGCGTCAGTTGGAGTGTCTCTCCCTGTTGCGCCCATAGCCTCAGCTACAGAAAGAATGGAAATTTTTTCGTGCGACAGCTTTGCAAGAGCATTTATGATGCTATCTCTCTTTTCCAAAATTTCCTCGTCCTCGCATATTTCTATGGCTCTGCCTACAATCCCTGCGCTGTAGCGGGCAACAAAGTTTGCCCTTGCTCCTGTAAGAGAGTATTTATCGCACACAAATTTTTCAATTTCCTTTTGTGAAAAAGGAGTGAACGAAACCCTTGTGCCACGCGAAAGTATTGTGGGCAAAAGCTTATTTGCACTGCTTGTTACAAGAATTATAACAGCATAGTAGGGCGGCTCCTCAAAGGATTTTAAAAACGCATTCTGACTTTCCTGGTTCATTTCGTCAGCATGCTCAATGAGGAAAACCTTTCTTTCGGATATAAGGGGCTTCACAAAAAGCTCTGCATTCATATCCCTTACAGCCTCGATTTTAACGGGTGACTGCTCTAAGGTGAAAAAGTCGGGATGGCTTCCCGCCTTGAACATACTGCAGCCATGGCATTTTCCGCAGGGCTTATCTTTATCACTGCAGAAAATCATCTGTGCAAATTCCCGCGCAACAGTCTTTTTGCCTATTCCGTCGTTGCCTTCAAAAATATACCCCTGACGGACAGTATTCATTTGTATGTCGCGCCTAAGCGCTTCACGCGCCCTCTGCCCGGGGATAAAAAACTCTGCCACGGCAAAAATCCTTCCTTAAAATACGTTCAAATTATTGTATCACATCTTCATTCAAAAATCAAGCAATTTGATTTTTTCACGCTTGGCACATCGGCACCCTTTTCTATGAGCATATTTATGGCATCAACCGCTTCCTTTGTTATTTCTTCGCCAGGCAGCAGCTGATAAATCCCGGGCGGGTAAACCATAATACCCTCGGCGGAAATTTTGCCCACAGCATCAAGAAGCTTGACCCATTTCTTTTTTGCAAAAAAGGCTTCACGCGGGGATTTAACGCACCTTGCTTCAAAGGGAATTATTTTGATTTCATCGTTCTCAAGCTGTATTTTGTCAACGGCGGCTCTGAGAGCTTTAATCTCCTCCTCGGTGTGGAAGGGCGTAAGTATAACAACAACGCCTCCGCCGTAGGCACATTCCACCGCAATGTTGTATTTTTCTCTTAATATTTCCTGCAGCTTAAAGCCGCTTCCCTTTGTTTTTATGTTGAGTCTGGAAAAGTCCTTGTACTTTACATTTTCGCACTCAAGCTGTTCGGGAAAATACTTTTTCACAGCAGCATAGAGTGCATCCCACTTTTCCTTGGGGCATTTTTCGTAATACTCCACAGCGTATTCACAGCTTGAAGAAAAAATGTAGCTGGGTGACGAGGTCTGCACCGCTCTCAATGCACCCTCAAGCCTTTGGTGAACGCCGTGGGTTAAAAGAATTGCCGTTTGTGTAAGGCTTGGAAGCGTTTTGTGAAGGCTCATACAAACTGCATCTGCACCCATGCTGATAATGCTTGGGGGCAGCTTGTCGCTCATGCCGTAGTGTGCTCCGTGTGCCCCATCCACCAGAAGATACATTCCCTTTTCATGGGCTAAGGCTGCAATGGCACCAACGTCCTCCATAAGACCGAAATAGTTGGGTGCAGTTATGTACAAGGCCTTTGCGTCGGGGTTGTCCTCCATTGCTTTTTTAATGTCCTCTATGGTGCAGCCGCTCCACATGGTGCCGTTTTCAACCAGGCGGGGCTTTACCCACACGGGCACAGCGCCCGAAAGAGCAAGGGCTGAAACAAAGCTCTTGTGGCAGAAGCGGTCGGCAATTATTTTTTCGCCCTCGGACACAAAGCCCAAAACCATGCTGAGCACCCCTGCGGTGGAGCCGTTAACAAGGTAGTATGCCTTGTCCGCCCCGAAAACCTTTGCCGCATTGTCCAGTGACTGTTTTATAACAGTTTCCGGTGAGTGTAAATCGTCGGTTTCAAAAAGCTCGGTAACATCTATTTCGGGCGAAATTTCAAAGTTTTCAAAGCCTCTGCCCCGAAGATGCCCGGGCATGTGAAACTGAGTTTGCTTTTTTAATTTTTCATCGTTCAATGCATCATAAATGGGTCTCATAAAAATTCTCCCAATCAGGAAATGTATTTGCCAAAGGGCAACAAGGTAACAAACTTTGTGAAAGCAAAGCTTATAAGGAAAATGACCACTGCTTCCAAAGGAATGCCTATATAGGGCATGCTTTCAAACAAAAACAAGCCCTTACCCGAGGACAGGTTTAAAACGAGCTCGTGCACAAGGTATACTCCGAAGGTGCAGTTTGAGAAAAGCTTGAGATAGGCTTTTGTATTCCTACTGTATTCTTTATCCTTAAAAAGTGCCTTGCAGCCGTCAACAAAGGCGAATGCCATTAAAAATGCGCTGATGCTCTTAAAGCTCATAAATTCATCGACAACAGAGCCGCGCTCGATTGAATAGTAAACGGTTGCAGTGAACATGAACACAAAGCCAAGAGTGCCGAGAATATAGCTGATAACCCGCTCGCACTTTTTTCTTTCAAAGCTGTCAATATACCAGCCTGCCACAAACATGCCAACGTAGCCTGCGGCATAGGTGATTTCAAATTTGTTTATGTATTCCGCAAGGGGCTTACACATTTCAAATGCAGAAAGTGTTTTGGGCAAAAGTGTTACCAGAATACTCAGAAGAATAAAGCCCTCCGCTTCCCTTTTGGTCAGGTTTTCGCACATTCTTTTTATAAAAGGCAGTGCAATATATAAGCCGATTATAACAAAAACAAACCACAGATGCATTGCACCGTTGTGAATGTTTTTAAGTGCCATGGGCAGTGCGGAAGCTACGCTTCTTGCCGAAAGAAATGCGTTGTAAAAATTGTACACAAAGGACCAGAACAAAAACGCCGTTACAAGCCTGAGTATATTTTTTGAGTAGAGCCTTTTTATATCAAGCGCCTTTTCCTTATTTAAGAACAGCATGCCGCTGAGCATGACAAACACAGGCACAGACCAACGCATAGCGCAGTCAAAGGCTGCTGCCCACATAAATTTCATGCTGCCTATATCCACTCGCACAAGCCGTGCTCCCGAAACGTGCAGAAGCACAACTGCAAAAGCAGCCATAATGCGCGCAATGTCCGCATATGCTTTATAATTAAGATTAACTTTCTTTTCCATAAGCCTACCTCATCTGACATTATTATACTTATTATAAAATAAAAGCCGCTGATTATCAAGAAATTTATTCACGGTCATACAACGAAAAAAACACATAAAATGTGAATTTACGGTTGACAAATTCCTTAAATAGTGCTAAACTAATCCACAAATCATCAAAAAGGGGTAAATTTTAATGATGTCTGCGTTTCTTGTCATTATAAGCTACGTCGTGCTTACACTAGCAATCGGCGCTTCTTTTAATGCACATCTCGCAGGATTGTCGTATATCATTTCCCGATAATGATTATCAAGCCTTGCAGGATGTACTGCAGGGCTTTATTTTTTACCTATACGGAGGTGTTTTTTATGCAGCTTAAGGGTTCTGAAATCTTAGTTGAAACTCTCATTGAGCAGGGTGTTGACACTGTTTTCGGTTATCCCGGCGGTGCTGTACTCGATATTTACGAGGCGCTTTACAAGCGCAGCGACCGCATAACTCACTACATAACAAGCCATGAGCAGGGTGCTTCCCATGCGGCAGACGGCTTCGCACGTGCATCCGGTAAGGTGGGCGTTGTAATCGCTACCTCGGGTCCCGGCGCTACAAACCTTGTAACAGGCATCGCAACAGCCTTCCTTGATTCAACTCCCATGGTTGCAATCACAGGTAACGTAGGCATGAGCCTTCTTGGCAAGGACAGCTTCCAGGAGGTCGACATTACAGGTGTAACAATGCCTATCACAAAGCACAACTACATTGTTAAAAACGTAAACGACCTTGCTGACACAATCCGCGAAGCGTTTACCTTAGCAGCATCGGGTCGTCCCGGTCCCGTTCTTATCGATATTCCCAAGAATATCCAGAACGATGTATGCGAATATACTCCCCAGTCCCCCGTGGAGCTTTTACCCGCTCCCGAGTATGACATGGAGGATATTGACAAGGCTGTTGAGCTTATTAAGAAAGCAAAGAGGCCTTTCATTTTCGCAGGTGGCGGTGTTGTACTGTCCGACACAAGTGACCTTCTTTTGAAGTTTGCTGAAACAATCGATGCTCCCATAGGCACAAGCATGATGGGTATTAGTGCTGTTCCCCGCAATTTCAAGGGCTTTTTGGGGATGGTAGGTATGCACGGCAGATTTGCCGCTACAAAGTCTATGTACTCAGCCGACCTTATCGTTGCAATAGGCACACGTTTTTCTGACCGTGCAACAGGCAACAAGGTTAAGTTCTGCCCCAATGCGAATATTATTCACATTGACATTGACGAGGCTGAAATCAACAAGAACATTCCCTGCAACGTTGGCATTGTAGGTGCACTTGCCCCCATTCTTACAGCACTTACCGAAAAAATCGGCTCCCTTAACCATGACGAATGGACAAAGGAAGTGCAGGAATACAAGGACCTTGAATATTCACGAATTGTACAGGCAAACGAAATGAATCCCAAGGTTATTCTTGAAACAGTACGCAAGCACGCAAAGGACTCCACTCCCGTTGCTACAGACGTTGGTCAGCACCAGATGTGGGTTACACAGTTCTATGACTTTATGCAGCCCAGAAAGCTCATAACAAGCGGCGGCTTGGGCACAATGGGCTTTGGCTTAGGTGCAGCAATCGGTGCTTGCATTGCAAACAATAAGGAAATGACTGTTATGGTTACAGGCGACGGCAGCTTCCACATGAACTTCAACGAGCTTGCAACCTGCGCACGCTACAACCTCCCTATAAAGGTTATTCTTCTTAACAATAACGTATTGGGTATGGTGCGTCAGTGGCAGACAGTTTTCTACGACAAGCACTATTCGCAGACAACACTTGACAGAAAAACAAACTACAAGGCTCTTGCAGAAGCAATGGGCGGCGCAGGCTTTGTTGCCAACAACCCCGAAGAGCTCAAAGATGCCTGCGAAAAGGCATTTAACACAGACGGCTTCTCTCTTATTGACTGCCGCATCGACTCCGACGAGTTCGTTCTTCCCATGATTCCTGCAAACGGCTCAATTTCCGATATTATTATGAAGAAGGAGGAAAACTGATTATGACAGAATCTTTCGTAATAAGCGCATTGGTAACTAACCATTCAGGTGTACTTACCCGTGTATCCTCCCTCTTTGCACGCCGCGGCTTCAACATTGACTCATTAACAGTTGGTGTAACCGAGGACCCTTCCTATTCCCGCGTAACCGTGTGCTCCACCTGTGACGAAGCAACAAAGGAACAGATTGTGAAGCAGTTTAGTAAGCTTCACGACGTTAAAAAAATTCAGGTTATGGAAAAGAGCAATTCCGTATTCCGTGAAATGATGATGGTAAAAATTGCAGTGCCTAAGGATTCTATCGCAAATATCATGACAAGTGTTGATATTTTCCGCGGTAAGATTATTGACCTGGGCGTTGACTCCATCACAGTTCAGCTCACAGGCGAGCCCTCTAAAATCAGTGCTTTTGTTGACTTCTTAAGCCAGTATGAAATTTTAGAGCTCACAAGAACAGGCCTCACCGCCATAGGCAGAGGCAAGGAATGTCTCAAAAACAGAGACTAAAAATGATTTAAATTAATTTTATTTATATTAAGGAGATGTTTTCCAATGGCAAACATGTATTATGAAAAGGATTGTAACCTTGATTTACTCAAGGGCAAAACAGTAGCAGTTATCGGTTACGGCTCTCAGGGTCACGCTCATGCGCTTAACCTTCACGACAGCGGCGTTGACGTTATCGTAGGTCTTTACGAAGGCAGTAAGAGCAAGGCTAAGGCTGAAAAGGCTGGTCTTAAGGTAATGAACACAGCTGACGCTGTTAAGAATGCCGATATGGTTATGATTCTTATCAACGATGAATTACAGGCTAATATGTACCGTAATGATATCGCTCCCAACCTCCGTGAGGGTATGACACTTGCATTTGCACACGGCTTCAACATTCACTTTGGTCAGATTGTTCCCCCCGCAGATGTTAACGTTGTTATGATTGCTCCCAAGGGCCCCGGTCACACAGTAAGAAGCGAATACCAGGAAGGTAAGGGTGTTCCCTGTCTTGTAGCTGTTCATCAGGATGCTACAGGCAACGCTATGGACATTGCACTTGCTTACGCTGCAGGTATCGGCGGCGCAAGAGCAGGCGTTCTTGAAACAGACTTCAGAACAGAAACAGAAACTGACCTCTTCGGTGAACAGGCAGTTCTTTGCGGCGGTGTTTGCGCACTTATGCAGGCTGGCTTTGAAACACTTGTTGAAGCAGGCTACGACCCCAGAAACGCTTACTTTGAATGTGTTCACGAAATGAAGCTCATTGTTGACCTTATCTACCAGAGCGGTTTCGCAGGCATGAGATATTCTATCTCCAACACAGCTGAGTACGGCGACTATATCACAGGTCCCAAGGTTATCACAGAGGAAACAAAGAAGGCTATGAAGAAGGTGCTTTCTGACATTCAGGACGGTACTTTCGCAAAGGACTTCTTACTTGATATGTCCCCCGCTGGCGGCCAGGCTCACTTCAAGGCTATGAGAAAGCTCGCTAGTGAGCATCCTGCAGAAGTTGTAGGCGAAGAAATCCGTAAGCTTTACAGCTGGAATGACAAGGAAAAGCTCCTTGAGAACTAATTGAACTTTTAAAAAGGCACTCCAAAAGAGTGCCTTTTTTATTATAATACGCTCCTCTATGCTTTATTGACAAACCCTGGTTATATATGATAAAATTTCTACTGAATTTACAGTCTGTTACTCGTTAAGGAGAAGATACCCTTGAGAAAAAAAGTAAAGGTAGAAAAGCTGTACTATACGTACCGCAATACCATGTACGAAGAAGCATATAACGTATTGAATGACCAATCGCTCGCAGAAGATGCCGTGAGCGAGGCTTTTGTGCGCATTATAAAAAATCTTGACAGAATAAGTCTTAAAGAAAGCTCCCGTACACGCAACTTTCTTGCCATTGTTTGCCGTAACGTTGCAATAGACATTTACAACAAAAGAAAACGCGAAATTATAACCGCGGCTGGATCCGACTATGTCTACCCCTGTACTCCCGAAGATTTGGTAATCGACAGCGAAAGTGTCAACAAAATAATGGACATAGTCAATACTATGAATCCCATATACAAGGACACACTTATTCTGAGCAGGATATACAACATGAGCCGAGCCGACATTGCAAGCATTTTTGAAATATCCCCGGAAACAGTAACCAAACGACTGCAACGTGCAAAGGCTGAAATACGAAAACAACTTGCAAAGGAGGAGGCACAATGATGAATAAGGACAAAGCATTTGAAAATGCTCTTGATTTAATGATTGACGAAGCCCTCACCGCTGTTAATGAAAAAGACTGCCAACTGCTTGCAAGCACATCTGAAGTAAGCTTTTCCGAAGAGCACGAAGCAAAAATGCAACAGCTTTTCAAAAAAGCAAACAAATCCCGCGTAAAAAACAGCTTCATTATGTACGCCAAGCGCGCGGCGTGCGTGTGCCTGGTTGCCCTTGTTCTGGCAAGTGTTTCCATATGCAGTGTAAAAGCCTGGCGCACAAAGTTTATAAAGCTTATTTACCAAGAAGATGCTCCCAACAGCGATGTTTTTTTCAGTGACTCTGCCGCAGGAAGCTACACAGACGAAAACGTGACCCTCTCCTACCTTCCCCAAGGCTTTGAACTTACAAGGAATGTTGTTACAAGCAAAGGACTTATTCTCTATTTTCTTAATGGCGATTTATTTCTCAGTATAAACATCCGTGATTTAGATTTAAATTTTAATACCGACACAGAGGATGCCTCAATTGAGCAGCTCACCATCCAAGGCTACGATGCTGTCGGCATATTTAAGGACGACCTCAACCAGATAATATGGAACGATGACGAGAAATCTTACCATGTTTCCGGCAACCTCACAGAGGAAGAAATTGAAAAAATTTCAAAAAATTTGAAAAAAAATTGAAAATTCTTGTCCACTTCACCTCCTTTCAATCGTTTATTATATAGAAACGTTTGAAAGGAGGTGTTTTTATGTCAAAAATCAAGTTTTTTACCGCAGTTGTTTTGTGCGTTTGTCTGTCGTTGTCGGCATTATGCATCTATGCACAAGAGCCCGACATTTCGCCCTATAACATTGCCATCATTAGTACTGACCTGAGTTTCAGCATAAACTCAACAGGTGTAGCAAGCTGCTATGGCTCCGTAAGTGTCAGAGCAGGCTACACCGTACGACTGGTAATGCAGTTGCAGCAAAAAGGCAGCATGTGGAAAACCGTACAGTCCTGGAATGGTACAGATTCAGCCGTTGTAGCGTTCGATGAAACCTACCAGGTTGAAAAGGGCTACGAGTACCGCTTAATGAACGTTTACATCGCTTACGATGCCGACGGAAACCAGGTCGAAGCCTTTTACGACACAAGCAACATAGTGGAATACAAATAATTCCACCACGCAGAATGTGGCTTTCGGGGAGCCATTTGAATAATTGTTGCCTCCGAAAGCTATATTCTCACACAAAAACTATTACATAGGAGGAAAATATGAAAAACAAACTTATTGTAGCTATCGCTACCGCAACATTACTTACCATTGCAACGGTTGCAATGGCAAGCAGCGGCATAACGCTGATTTCATTTGAAGATTCAACGGATTGTACCGATGTGTTTTTCAATGTCGAAGAGGATTTTTCTTTTGATTTCAATATCAGCGAAAAAATAGAATTTCCAACCCAACCCGCTTTCGAGCTTGTCGAAGAAGAAATATCCTTCAACGACTTTACTGAAGAGTCAATAACCACACTGAGCAACTATATCGAAACATTATCGATTGACACAGAATTACAAAAACAATTTAAAAACGAGTTCATCAATACAGCAGTTGATTATAGCATGACCTCTGATGAAATAGACTTTGTCAACTCTCTTATCCTTGAAGACTATGACATAAGCCTCGTATTGGATATTTACAAGTTTCTTCGTCAAACCGACTCCGATATTTCCATAATCCCCGAAATATATCATGCAGGCGAAAAAAACAGCGATGAAAAGTTCTGGATTTATAATGCCTATGACCAAATTTTCAACCGCACGGACGACATGCTTTCTGTAGAAGAGGTTGCCAACTATATTGCAGAAGGAATAACCCCGGAAGAAATTGCAGGTGCATACGAGTTAAGCTTTGCCGGAGTAAAAACAACCAAGCAAATGCTCAATGAACGCATAAACGGAGCTTCCTGGAATACTATTGTTTCTACATTTGTATCCGACAACCCGCAGACAATAGCAAACGCACCGGAAATGAGCATTTCCGAAATCATGCTTTACAGAAGTCATTCGATTAAAACACGAAATGATTTTTCCGACATTATCACAATCGAAAACAACGCTGTTTCCCTCAAAGAAGATATTCTTCTTGAAGCAAATGATGCACTTGCTTTCAAATATGATTTAATGAAAAAATTTGATGCAGAAGCACCTGTCTCAAAGGCAAGCGCGCACACAAATGATGATTCTGTACTCAATAACACACCTATCACAATTACCCCTGAAGAATATATCTTCGAAGAAGACTATATTCCCTTGGAAGACCCGGAGGTGGAATAATGAAAAAAACAATATTTTCTTTACTTGTTTTGTTCACTTCGCTTTTTTGTTCAACCCTGTTTATTCATGCAAGCACCCTTGATAGTCTCGACATTTATCTCAAGTTTGACAGTATTAATCAGGCAGTCAAGGCAGAGCAGGCTGCTCCCACAAGCATTACAGATGCAGGTATAGAAAGAGTTGACACCTACTCGGGAGGCGTTTCTTTCTATGCCGAAGAATTAAATCTCCCCGGTAAAAATGGTCTTGATGTGGTTGTTGGCAGAAAATTCAACTCCTCCAACAATAACCACATTGACGGCTATAGCCAATACGTATCAATAACCGATTATATTGCCGGCAGTGCAAGCGAATATTCTGCAACAAAATATGTATTTGCGTATTCCCTGAATGAAGATTTTTCAGGTAATACTATCTACATAGCATACGACAGTTTATGGGATATGCTTGATGCTGAAAAAGACAGCGTTTCAATAAAAATAGCTTCCGATTACACAGACTCAGCATTCGACCTTGTTGATACTCAGGAATACTACAACTGGTCCACTCAAGACCCCTATGAAATAGGCTTTTCTCCGCGAGCTACAGTATATATGCACACCGACATAATCGGTGAAGATATTACACTGTACCGCAACCCAGCTTTAGGTTACGCTCTGTTAGACTCTGTTTTAAGCAAAACCAACCCTTATACAATCGGCGACAACAAATTACAACACGTAAATATAGGTGGTGGTTGGAATTACGACATTCCCGCAATCATAGCTTTTGAAGACTCCAGTGACACAGAAGGAATGTATGGCATGTTGTATGACTCTTACACAAAAAACACTGTAGAATTTTTAATCGCAACAGAAGATGGAGAATATGATTCCGCCAAATGCTTTTACACAATAAAATATCCTAATGTTAGCTCAGAAACAGATACAAAAACAAACCAAAAGTATACAATAACCGCCGAAATTACAAACGGCACATATTATTACACCCTTACGCGCTACGACGGTGTTGAATTTTATTGCGAAGATGACCGACTCTTATCCGTTACGGACCGTTTCGGCAACAGCATCACATATGGTTATGCTGACAACACCATAACCATTACCGACACTTTAAATCGCACAATCATTCTTACGGAAAACGGAATAACCGTCAACGGCACATCTGTAGTTTCGTATTCTTTCTACACCTACAACAACGCCACAGAAGACCCTCTCGGTTATTATGCCGACGACAACACTGCTCAGTTGCTCGTGTCATACAAAATTACAGACAGCACACAAAAAAGTGTCATTTATAACATGTCACAGCGCGGTAGAACTTTTTATGTAGGAAGCAGCAGTAGCCCCTCGCAGACAATGTCTTACAGTAAAATGGTGATAGATAATGTAGTTCTCCCAACAGGAGCACAGTCTTGCTATGAGTACGAAAAAACAATCCGTAACACATACTATGACGACCGAACCAAAACTGACTATATGTGTGTTACTCGTTACGACCTTCAAAGCGAAACAGCTTCCCGTGAAAACGAAACAGTCTACGAACACACAATACCGTTTCGCCAGCCAAAGGTTATCACCTCATATCCCTCACGTGAAGGCTACACAATATCCGAGCAATTCGACTCGGATGGCAACCTTACCAAACGCACTACCGTCAGCACTGTGCCTGACTATACAATTGTTGAGGAATATGACTACATAAGGAAAAACGGCGAATTTCTTGTATCCACAGAAACCGTTACCAAAACTGATTCTGAAGACAAAACACTTTCTTACATCAACGAATATTCTTACAACACATACAACAACAAAACCACAAAAATAACCAGAGACGACACCATAATTTACAGTGCAGGTTATAACAGCCGCAGCAACTATTGCCTGTTAAATTATGAATATAACATCTACGACACTGAAAAATACCGCGGAATTAAAAACACTGTTTCCGGCGGTGTTATTACCAAAAAGAACTATGCACTCTCCTCCTCGGCATCAGACAGCACTCCCACCGTTAAGGAATCTGTGACCTACACCTACGACTCCTATGGCAACATTGCATCAATTGACGGCGATGGAATGTATGTTGAGTATAGCTATACATACGGCGACTACTCTGCTGAAACCGCTCCCCAGTATTCAATAATCATAACCGAAACTTGTCCTGAGGCTATCAACATTACTGACCGCAACGGCGTGGATATCCCCTCCGCAAACGTGACAAAAACTTCATATTATGACAAATGGGGCAACCTTGTTAAGCTTGTTGACGGTGAAGGCAATACCACGACCTACACCTACGACTACCTCGGCAGAATTTTAACCATAAAAAACCCGGATAACACAACACAAAAATACAGCTATAATGACTCAACCAACCGCATTTATATCACAGATGAAAACAGCAAATGGACAATGCTTCGTTACGATGCGTTAGGCAGAGAGCTTGGCTTGTATTATCTCAACGAGGCTGGCACAGCATGGGCAATAACCTACTACAAGAGCTACGATAGCTATGGCAACATGATGGGCTATTCTCCTTACCGCGACGGCATTGCCGACTGTACCACAAAATACACCTATTACAGCGATAATTCAGTCAAAACCGAACGTCTTCGCAACCGTATCAACGGTGACATTCTGATGGAAAATATCTATTCGTATTTCATTGCCGACGATAACCTTAACGCGGTTTCCGTACAGCGCAAAAAAACCGACACCGAAACAATCACAGTTTCCGAATACACAAACCAATATGGTTATAAGGTTAAAGACACTATTGATGATAGTGCAGAAGTTGTAGAACAGGTTTACACAACAGATGCCGCAGGCAATATTCTCAATGTGACAGATTTACGTGGCAACACTGCTCACACCTACACTTATGACTATCGAGGCAGAGTTTTGAAAGACACGCAACCCTACGGCTCAACAACAAATGTATACGACGGCGCACAGCTCTACCAGGTGAAAGACGGTTTGAACAAAGTTGTAAAAACATATGAGTATAACAACCTCGGTCAGCTCATAAAGGAAACTACTCCTATTGACGATGATACCGATAATGTTACAGAGTATTACTACGACCGCAACGGCAGCCTGACAAAAACTGTAACAACTGCAGGCGACGGCACCACAACAAAAACAACCTCAACCCGTTACGACAACCGCAACCGCCCTGTAGCAGTTGACGACGGCAGCGGCTATTTCACCCGTTATGAGTATAACAACCTCGGCAACATCATACGTATGGCAACAGGTGTTCCCACCGCAACAGAAACACTTTCCCGCGATACACATTCTGTTACCGATTACGAATATTCATACCGCGACTTCCTTGTCAAAGTAACCGACCCCATAGGCTATACCGAAAGCTACACGCACAATTCCCGTGGCACTGTGCTCACATTCACCGACAAGAACGGCACGCTCTTCGAATATACATATAACGGAGCTCCATGGCTTTTGTCAAAAACTGCATCCGGAATTAATAACACCGAACAAAGTCTGAGCTATGCATACGATTACCTCGGCAATGTTACACAAATGGTTGACGAAAACGGCACAACGATATATACTTATGATAGATTAGGCAACGTTCTTACTGAAACATGCGGCACACTTGTTAAGGAATATGCATATGATGCTAACGGTAACCGTACAAGTGCCCTTATTTCAGATGGAAGCTTTGAGCAAAGCCTTACATATGTGTATGATTCAAACAACCGACTTACAAGAGTTACAGACGAGAATGGTTATACAAGTTATACTTATGATGCTAATAACCGTGTTTTGACAGAAAAAACCTATAAAACAGGTGTAAGCAATGCTCGCACTTACAAAACATATTCGTATTATGATGGTGGCTTGTTAAATACAAAGAAAAATTACAGATACTCGACAGCTTCAGCATCATATCTTATTGACGATTATTCACTTACCTATTATGCTGATGGTAACATTGCAACAGTAGATAACAACGACGCCGTTACATCATATGTGTACGACAATGTGGGCAGATTATCGAGTGAAAGTATTGACGGCACTGTTCAGGCAAGCTATACCTACGATGCCTTTGGCAATCGTGCCATAATGACCAAGTCCACAAGCACCACAACATATACTTACGATAAAAACAACCGTCTTACAGCAGAAAACATACAGTCTGATTCAGGCTCGAGCTTTTTCTACTACAGCTACGATGCAAACGGTAACATGAACGAAAAGTATTGGGGCGTAGGACTTGCCATGTACAACTATGACCTCTTTGGCAGAATGCAGAGCTATTCGAGTGAAGGAACATACGCAACCTACACTTATGATGCTAATGGCATCCGCACAAGCAAAACCGTTGACGGTGTTACAACAAACTTCATCAACGACGGTGCTTATGTTGTGGGCGAAATCAGCGGCGACAGCGTTGTTAAGTACACTTACGGCAACGGACTTGTAGCCATCAACAACAACGGCACCATCGGCTACTACCACACGGACGAACACGGCAATGTTTCTGCCATAAGTGACGTTAGCAGAAATGTTGTTGCTGATTACGACTTCGATGCTTTCGGTAACGAAACTGTTTCAACAGATTCATATTATAACCCGATGCGCTACTGCGGTGAATATTCCGATGTTGAAACCGGTCTTATCTATTTGAGGGCACGTTACTATGACCCCGCCATAGGTAGATTTTTCAGTGAAGACCCCATCAAGGACGGCACAAACTGGTATGTGTATTGTAGTAATAACCCGATAGCGTTTGTTGATCCGAGCGGAGAATGTTATTATAACCAAGACGGAGAATGGCGTCATGACAATTGGGAATCTTTGGAAAGTAGAAAAGAACCATGGGAAGTGTACAAATGGATAGAAGTCGACATTGATCTCGGTGTTGGATTATATGTTAAGGCATCGTTCAAAGATGCAGAAGGAGAAGTCGGAATAAAAACAAGTTACGACTTAACTGATGCCTTTTCAGACAATCCTACACAAACTTCAGTTGCCGCGATAGAAGTCACCTTGGATGAAGATGTGACATTAGGTGCAAGTCAAACAAGCGTAATAAATCCCATAACGGGCGAGGCAGTAGATTCCACCTCTTTTGTAGGTATTCAATTAGGAGAACACTTAGTATTTGACCTAACTAATCTTGTATCGAAAGAATACGCCCAATCCGAAACAGATATTATTGTTCCATTTGAATTTTCAGCATATCTTGGGGTAGGCGGAGGTTTTTCTATAGAAGTTAATCTTTCCGAGCTTTCAAGACAAGTTTATTACTATCTAGAGGAGTATTGATATGAAGGAGAAAAGAATTGTCGCATTCATAATAGATTTCTTTATAGTTACTACTATTTACGCCATCATTGCCTTGATAGTAGTTCTATTTGAGCAATTATTGACCCCAGTGCAAACGCTTAATGTTAGATTTATAATTTTACCATTAATATTTTTTGGAGAAATTTACCTCGCGTTACGAGATTTTATTTGTGCAGGAAATAGTATAGGAAAGCGATTTGTGCAAATTCATTTAGTAACTAAAACTGGGCTCAAACCAAGTTGGATGTGCATATTATTATATGATATTACAATAATAATATGGCCTATTGAAGCATTCCTACTTCTCTGCAAAGGAAAGACCATCGGCGAATACTTATCAAGATTATCCGTAGTCAACAATTGAACATGTTGCAACCCCAGTCAACGGCTAGGTGACAGATGGGGACGGGTGACAGATGGGGACGGTGACAGATGGGGACGTACATTTTTTGTCAACTTTTCTCAGTTTTCCACGGGGACAGATGGGGACGTACATTTTTTGTCAACTTTTCTTGTTTCGTCCCCTTCTTCATGATATGTGCAATTGGGGACGTGCCTGTTTTTGGTGCAATTGGGGACGTGCCTGTTTTTGCACATTCCTTTTCCAATAACACTTTAAAACGTGCAATTTCGGGCACGTCCCCAGTTACACCCCAACCGAAGAAAAGAACGGATTAATTACCGAGTATGAATACACTCCCGGTAATTTAATGAAATCCACTACTCATAACCGTCGCCTTGTCAATGACCCAACATACGAAGAAGGCTACAACGATATACGCGAGTTTTCATCCTTTGTGTATTCCTACTACCCCGACGGCAATGTGAAAACCGTGTCCGACACACGCGGCAGCACAACGTACGACACAATCTATGGTTACGATGCTGCCAACCGCCTTACAATTGCAAACACAACCAACAACGGGGCACGTGTCCGCACCTGGGGCTACAACTACAACAATCGTGGTGACCGCATAAGCCAGACCGTAACAGATGCCGAAAACGTTTCCACAGCAACTGTTTACACCTACACAAATCACCGCTTAACAAGCGAAAACACAGCAGGTAACGTTACAGAGTACCGCTACGATGCAAACGGCAACACCATTGCCAAGCTTAACGATAGCGTTACATATCAGTATACCTACACACCACGTAACGAGGTTGCATCCGTTACAACCCAAAGCGGAACGTACACATACACCTACAATGCTTCTTCCTTAAGAACAAGCAAAACCTCAAACGGTGTAACAACCTCCTTTATCTGGGCTGGCGACAACATTATCCGCGAGGAAACACCCGACAAGTCAACAGACTATTTCTACGGCATAAACCGCGTTTCCCGTACTGTAAAGGGCAATGCATACACCTACAATGCGGTCATTGACTCTTATTACGACGAAACCCTGGAAGATTATGTCGAAACGGTTGTCCCCGTTAACGGCTATCACGAATTTTACGCCTACGACGGCAGAGGCAACGTTGTTCACACCATGGCACTTGACAGCATTGATTTGTATCTTGGTCCCTTTTATGGCTCGGCTGCACCATTCCCCGAGATGGATTTGAACTGCGATGGAGAATTTGACTTGATGGACTTAAACACCGCCAGTGTTAAATATCCCATTGTGCAGAATTATTACTATTCTCCTTTTGGTGAAATATGGCAGGGCGAAAGGTCAACCGATACTAACCCGTTCCGCTATGCAGGCGAATATCTCGACAACGAAACAGGCGACATTTATCTCCGTGCGCGTTACTACGACCCGTCAATCGGTCGCTTCATTTCCGTTGACCCCATCAAGGACGGCACAAACTGGTATGTGTATTGTAGTAATAACCCCATTGCGTTTGTGGACCCGAGTGGGTTGGAAAGTTATATTTTTTACTTGGTCGGATGGGAAGACCGAGCTCATGCTGCTGCAAGTGAACTCGCAAGCATGGGTGTCAATCCGAAAGACATTACATTTGTTCCACTCAGTTCAGAAGAGGATTTTGAAAATGGTTGGAATTGCATGGGAACAGGGCTTGATTCCAATGGAAACAATACGTCTGATGGCATTGATCATATCATAATTGATACACACGGCAGTTATAAAGAATTTGGCACTAATGATGATTGGACTATAAGCCTGAATGAAATTGACAACCTTGAGGAAAAAGATGTTAAAGGGAATGTTGTTTTATTGGGATGTAACAATGGACACTTAGACCATAAAGACGATAACGTTGCTTCTCATTTCGCAAAAAAGGTTAATGGTGCTCTTGTTATTGCCAGCGATGGAACTGTTGATGTTAACATTCCTAACAATAAAAATGATGAACATACCAAATTCACACACAAAGGCATTACGGTGCCTACCCCAAATGGATATTATAAATCCAAATATCTAAAAAAACGAGGTGGATATATAGATCCATTTGAAAAACAACTAAAATATGGTATGCGCGATAATCAAGGATGGGTTGTTTACCGTTACAGCGGCAATACAGTTTCGGCACGAGTAACAGGTAATCCATCAAAGAACCTTACCATTTCAGGTGCGTGCCAGTTAAATTATTAATAAAAGGAGTTATTCATATGAAAAAAAGAATTTTTGCAGCAGTATTAGCAATATGTTTAATTTGTTCGACATTTGTATTTGCGCAGGAAGATACAGTATTCAATGTCATTCCTTATGATTTTGATATTTTTTGGACAGGAAACCATATGGAATATGATTCTCCTGTGCTTCTTGTCAACGGACAAACATATGTTCCTTTAAGAGATTGGTCCGAGCAAATTGGTATGGATGTACATTGGGACGGAGACGCACGGGAGATTATAATAACTGAATCAGACATTGAGTTGGAAGATGTCTTTTATTCTGCGTTTGGTTTTAGTTTACCTCAAACAGCTGAGATAATTAACTATGCATATGGTCGCTATGGTCGTGATGTGAGCATGCATGCAAAAATATTTTTTGAGGAAAGCGACTTAGAATCCATGAAAAAGAAATTAGATGGAATTTGCCACATTTTGACCGAGGAGGACATGGACGATGAAGAGATTGAACTTATCAATATGTCGAAATACTTTGATTGGTGGGATATAACATCTCCTAAGGATGCACAATTCGCGTACTTTGGTTTCATGGAAGGATTAGAAATCGTTACATATCCTGTTTGGGGATTAATTTGCGAAGCACCGGATTCAAACGGATATTATCTGTATATTGCTCACTGAGGCAGGATGGGGACAAAAGGACAAATGTGCAATTGGGGACGTGCCTGTTTTTGCACATTCCCCTTGCACTCCCCCTCATCATATGATACACTTTGCTTACTGAGGTGATTTATTATGAAAAAAGGTATAAGAGGACATGATGTTGAAAGAAAGGGCTTAGCTGCAATCAGCGAAAGATGCAAGGAAGTTGGATTGGACTACGTTCAGCTTGTATGCGAGCGAAGCGTTGAGGGCTTTGAATTCGGCAAATTTTCGGAAGAATATGCCAACGAAATCAAAGCACAGCTTGGCGATACAAAAATAGCCGTGCTCGGCAGTTACATTAACCCTTCCAATGCCGATAATGATGCGTTGAGCTACGATTTAGCAAGGTTTAAGGAAAAAATACGCTATGCAACCATTCTTAACCCCATCCTTGTAGGCACAGAAACCTGCAGCTACAAGGATGGTGAAAACGGCTCTGAGGAAGCGTATTTGCAGCTTCTTAAGAGCATAAAGGAGCTTGCTTGTGAGGCAGAAAAATACGGTGTCACAATTGGTATAGAGGGTGTGCATTTCCATGTTATAAACACTCCTTGTAAGCTTGCGCGCCTTGTTAACGATGTTGATAGCGACAATGTTAAGGTTATATTTGACCCTTGCAATTACATTACCATAAAGAACTACACCAAGCAGGACGAAATGATAAATACCATGTTCAATTTGCTGGGCAAAAAAATTGCAATTATCCACGTTAAGGATTTTATTGTTGAAAACGGCGCAATAAAATCAACAATTCCCGGCGAAGGGCTTCTCAACTATGAGCTGATATTTGCCAGAATGAAAGAATATGGCTTGGACATTCCGCTCATATGCGAGGAAATTAATGAAAACGATGCTGTAAAAGCATTTAAAAATCTTGAGCAATACTGATTTCAACCCCAAAAAACGCCCGATTTTCGGGCGTTTTTCAGTGTTTTAAAATATTCTTACAAATTTTTGAAAAAAGGGCTTGACTTTAGCGCGCTAAAGTGCTACAATAGCAACATAGTTTTTTGAAAAAGGCTAAAAAACATTATTTTTGGAGGTATTTTACCATGAAGAAACTTTTATCACTTGTATTGGCTTTATGCCTTGTATTTGCGCTTGCAGCTTGCGGCGGTAATACAGAAGACGTTGTTGCTCCCACAGATGCAACAGAAGAATCCCGCGGCACATTGGTTGTTGGTATGACAATTTATGAGCCCATGAACTATGAAGATGAAAACGGCGTTCTTACAGGCTTCGACACAGAATTTGCTAAGGCGTTTGCTGCAAAGGCAGGCTTTGACGATGTTGAATTCGTTGAAATCGACTGGGGCACAAAGTTCATCGCTCTTGAAGCAGGCGAATTTGACTGCGTATGGAACGGTATGACAATCACAGAAGAAGCTAAGCTTAATGCTTCTGTTTCCAATCCCTATGTAAAGAACGCACAGGTTGTTGTTGTAAACAAGGACAAGGCAGCTGAAATCACTTCTGCTGACGCTCTTACAGGCCTTACAGTTGCTGCTGAAATGGGCTCTGCAGGTGCTTCCGCAGTTACAGATTCTGGCGTTGACTGCAACCTTGTTGAAGTTGACGTACAGACAACAGCACTCCTTCAGGTTGTTGCAGGCAAGGCTGATGCTTGTGTAATCGACATTACAATGGCACAGTCCATGCTTAAGGAAGGCACAGACTTTGATTCTCTTGCAATCGCAATGGAGCTCACAAGCGAAGAATACGGTGTAGCATTCAAGAAGGGCTCTCCCCTTGTTGACGAATTCAACACAGTTATGGCAGAGCTTATGGCTGACGGCACACTTGATGAGTTGGCTGAAAAGTACACACTTACACTTGTAAAATAATTAACAACTTTTACATAAATTGAGGCTGCTCAATGCAGCCTCAATTTGTTCTGTTATACGAGGTATTCAAATGGCTATTACATTAAACGATTTGGCTGTTGTAACGAGCAAGCTTGCAGAGGGCTTTGGCGTTACACTGCAGATTTTTGCTCTCACCCTTTTGTTTGCGCTCCCCTTAGGGCTCATTATAAGCTTCGGGTCCATGAGCAAAATATGGATAATCAAATATCCGATTAAGTTTTTCATATGGATAATCCGCGGTACTCCCCTTATGCTTCAGCTGTTGGTTGTTTACTACGGACCGTCCATTCTTTTTGGTGTAAAGGGACTTTCAAATTTTCCTGCTGTTATAATTACGTTCGTTATTAACTATGCCTGCTATTTTTCCGAAATTTACCGTGGCGGTATCGAATCAATACCAAAGGGACAATACGAGGCAGGACAGGTGCTCGGCTTAAAAAAGAGCCAGACCTTTTTCCGCATTGTGCTTTTGCAGGTTGTAAAGCATATCGTTCCTCCCATGAGCAATGAAATCATTACACTTGTAAAGGACACCTCACTTGCAAGAACAATTATGCTCTACGAGGTTATCTGGGCAGGACAGAAATTTGTAAGCAAGGGTCTTTTATGGCCGCTTTTCTACACTGCAATTTTCTATCTCGTATTCTGCGGTGTGCTTACAGTTCTTTTCGGACAAATTGAAAAGAAGCTTAACTATTTCAGCTAAGGAGGGATTTTGTATGAGTAACAATAAAATACTGGAAGTTGCAAATCTTTCCAAGCACTTTGGCAGAACACAGGTCCTCCGTGATATCAATTTTTCCATGGAGGAAGGTCAGGTTGTTTCTGTAATCGGCTCCTCCGGCAGCGGCAAAACAACACTCCTGCGCTGCATAAATCTTTTGGAAACAGCCAACGGCGGTAAAATTTATCTTGACGGCAACCTCTTTATTGATGCTGACTCCAAGGTGAAATATACCCAGAAGGAGCTTCGCGAAAAGCAGCTTTCCTTAGGACTTGTTTTTCAGGACTTTAACCTCTTCCCTCAGTACAACGTTCTTGATAACGTAACCTTAGCACCGAAGCTGTTGGCAAAAGAGCGCCCCGATTACAAGGAAAACAAAAAGGAAATCCTTGCAGAAATTGAAGAGAATGCAAAGTCAATTCTCAATAGCGTGGGGCTCAGTGAAAAGCTTTCAAACTACCCTTGCCAGCTCTCGGGCGGACAGAAGCAGCGTGTTTCCATTGCACGCGCGTTGGCATTAAAGCCCCGTGTGCTTTTCTTCGACGAGCCCACAAGTGCTCTTGACCCCGAATTGACAGGTGAAATCTTAAAGGTTATCCGTCAGCTTGCGGCAGAACATATTACCATGATTATTGTAACCCACGAAATTGACTTTGCTTATTCAGTTTCAGATAAGGTCATTTTCATGGATAAGGGCGTTATCGCTGAGGAGGGCACTCCCGACGAGGTGCTTAAACACCCCAAAAACCCCAGAACACAGGCATTTTTACAAAAGCTCTCTTAAGAGGTGTAAAATGAAAACAGATACATCAAAAACTTATACCGACGAAATGGGCATACTTTATGAGGCAATTTCCCGTCTTTCCTCCCCTGAGGATTGCAGAGCTTTTTTTGAAGATATCTGCTCTGTAAAGGAATTGCATTCGATGGCACAAAGGCTGCAGGTTGCCACAATGCTTAACATGGGCAAATCCTTCAACAGCATTTCCGAGGAAACAGGAGCATCCACAGCCACCATTTCCCGTGTAAGCCGCTGCCTTTCCAATGGTAGCGGAGGCTACAAAAAAGTATTATAAAATCAATACAATTTTAAAGAGGCTGTTGTGTTAAGCAACAGCCTCTTTTGGGGCTGATTGAGTTTAGATGCAGAACGGACAAACAGAACCCGAAGGCGTACAAAGGTACGTCGAGAGGTGAGGTTTGTTCGTAGTTCAAAGCATAAAATTGAAAGAGAAACGCAATGTGGTGCGTTTCTCTACAAATAAAACATTCGATTAACAATTAAAAAACGTAAATTTGGGGAATTTACCTGCTTTGAACGCTCTGCGCTAAAGGCAACAGCCCCTTTTAGCTTACAAAATTTTCAATCATCATAAGAGCTTCTTCCTTTTCTTCAAAGCTCATACCTTTCTTAAGAAGCGCCACATCCTCTTTTGGCAGAACGCTTGTGTTAATTGCAAAGCTTTCCACCATTTCCTTGCTTCCGTCGTCAAAAACCTTTGAGAGCATAATAACCTCGCTGTCACAATGCACAAAATAATCCACGAGTTCTTTCGTTCTATACTCCAGCGTTGCTTCCTCCACAATGACAGCCTGCACATTTTCATAGTGGTTTTCCGTAACGCTTTCGCTGTTACTCTTGATTTCGTTTTTTATAAACCCCGTTACAATCCCTGCAGCAAAAGCCACTATGCATATTCCCAGAAATCTTAAAACCCATCGGATGCTTTTCATAAAACACAGGCCTCTTTCACTCTTTTTGGTGCTATCTTTCCCTTTTCTTATTAAAATATTCATATTTTTTGCAGTTTGTAATACTTTTTTAATTCTTTTCAGGTATAATAATCATAGTTATACAATTGGCAGACTATGTTCTTGAAAGGACTGATAAACTTTGAGCAAAAATAAAGCTGAAACAGGTTCAAAGAAACCTAATACATTTGTTAAGGCTTTTAAAATCTCTTTTGTTTCACTGTTTGCTCTCATTCTTTTTGTGATAGCAGTTGCAGGAGGTGTGGTTGTCGGTGCCCTCGCGGGCGTTATAGGCAACACCGACCTTTCTGCCGTTGAAAACATAAGAGAAACCTTGAGCCTCAACCTCACAAGCTTCATTTATGCCGTTGACGAAGAAGGTAACGCCCATCAGCTTGAAGTGCTTTATGACGAAGAAAACCGTGTGTGGGCTGACCTTGAAGAAATTCCAGAGCATCTTCAGCATGCATTTATTTCCATCGAAGATGAACGTTTTGAAAAGCACAGCGGCTTTGATATTAAGCGTACATTCGGTGCTGCGATTTCCTACCTCCAGAAGAAAGTAACCGGAAGCGGTGAATCTGCCTACGGCGGCAGTACAATTACCCAGCAGCTTATTAAGAATATAACCGGTGACGATGATTATTCAATCGACAGAAAGATTCAGGAAATCTACCGTGCCTATGTTCTTGAGCAGGACCTCACAAAGGATGAAATTTTAGAGCTCTACCTTAACACAATTTATCTGTCACAGCAGTGTAACGGTGTTAAGAGCGCCGCTAAGGTATACTTCAATAAAAACCTTAACGAGCTTTCCCTTGCTGAGTGTGCAACAATTGCGGCAATTACACAGTTCCCCACAAAGTATGACCCCAAGCGTAATCCCGAAAACAACAAGGAAAGACGCAATGTCATTCTTAACAAAATGTGTGAGCTTGGCTATATCACAGAAGCGGAACGCGATGCGGCAAAGAGCGAGTCGGTTGTAACAGTTAATGCCAGCGAAACAGATGCTTACATTTCCACAACAACATATTATTCCGATGCACTCATTGAACAGCTCATCAGCGACCTTGTTCTGGAAAAAGGCGTGACAAAAGCCGTTGCTGAAAAGATGCTCTACTCCGGCGGTCTTAAGATTTATGCCGCTATGGACATGGAAATTCAGGCAATAATGGATGAATACTATCTCGACGACTCTAACTTCCCCAAGACTTCAGGCGAAGTTCAGGTGCAGTCGGCAATGGTAATCATTGACCCCACAACAGGCTATGTTTCGGGTGTAGTAGGCGGTAGAGGCACGAAGGATTCCTCCAGAACTCTCAACCGCGCAACACAGACTCTCCGTCAGCCCGGCTCGTCCATTAAACCTATAGCAATTTACTCCCCCTCTGTTGAATACGGCAATGTTGTTTCCAACACAATCGTAACGGATGCACCGCTTACGATTGGTAGCTGGACCCCCAGAAACGACGACCGCGATTTCCGTGGTGATATTACTGTTGCGGCGGCTCTTGCAGGCTCAAGAAACGTTCCCGCAGTAAGAATTCTGCAAAATCTGGGTATTACCCGTTCCTTCAACTTCCTTACAAAGAACTATCATATTTCGTCTCTTGTTGACCAAAGAGAAACAGAAAGCGGAAAAACATTTACCGATAAGGGCTTTGCGGCAATTGGTCTCGGCGGTCTTACAGACGGCGTAAGCGTTCTTGAAATGGCTGCAGCCTATGTTCCCTTTGCATCCAAGGGCTACTACTACCGTCCCTCCTTCTATACAAAGGTGCTTGACTCTGAGGGCAACATAATTTTAGACCGTACACCTGACCCTCAGCCCGCCATAAGTGAAACAACAGCCGTTACAATGACACAGATGCTCCGCGGCGTTGTTACAGGTGGTACTGGTACTTCGGCACGCCTTTCCAGGATGCCATCTGCAGGTAAAACAGGTACAACCAGCAACAACCACGACCGTTGGTTTGTAGGCTACACTCCCTACTATGTGGGCGCAGTATGGTACGGCTACGATATTCCCGCTTCGCTCAGAGGCATTTCCGGCAACCCCTCCGCAAGAGTATGGAAGGGTGTTATGGAAAAGGTGCACGCAGACCTTGAATACAGAGACTTCAATAAGCTCGACACCACACGCCATTATCTCGTGTGTGCAGACAGCGGTCTTCTCATAAATTCCTCCTGCGAAAGCTTCGCCTTTGGCGATTACACAAAGGAACAGGCTCCCAGAACGCGTTGCGACATCCACCTTGAGACAGAGTATGGCGGCAGTCCGCTTCAGGTTGAGTATATAGATCCCGAAGAAGCAAGCACTGACGTAGCAGGCGACATCATAACAGAAATGCCGGGCGGTGATACGGGTATCACAGATAACACGTATATTCCTACCGTACCGCCTACAGTCGATACACCAATAGTAAGCACACCTCCCGTTGCAGACACACCTTCGGTGAGCACACCTGTTGTTGACCCCTACGCACTTCCTCCGGGAGTATGATAAAAACCTATAAAAGAGGCTGTTGCGTTAAGCGACAGCCTCTTTATGCTAAAGGAAAGGTATTGATATTATGAAAACCTGCATTGTTAAACGAAAATTCACCCCAAAAGCACTCTTCCCTTCTCTTCTTGTGCTTGGCATTGGTTTTGTCGGCACGCTTCTTTTGTTCAAAGCTTCAACACTTGCCTCATTGCTTGTTCTCGGTGTTGCCGCAATAGCAGGTGCATTAATGGCACCATCGTTTATTTTTACCGAATATGAATACAACCTCGAGGGCGAGGTTTTTTCCATTGCGTTGATACGTAACAAAGCATCACGCAAGGAGCTTTTTTCCTGCGATGTCGCCCACCTTGTAGTCTGCGAAAAATTTACAGGTCAGCCCTTGGGCGGAATAAAGCTCGACTATTCCGAGGGTGCAGAGCCTTACTGTGCTGTTTTTAACGAGGAGGGCAAGCAGGCTGCGATTATTTTTTCGCCCGACGATGCCTTTGTCCGCGAGTTATTCCTCCTTGCACCGAGTAAGGTCAAACGTAGTATAATATAATAGTGAGATATTTTTTGCTCAGGTGTATTATTTAACCTGCTTCTGTTAAAACTTACATTGTAGGCACTTGAGTTAACCCGTGGCACTTCATTTGATTGCCACTTATGGGATAAGTTACATTTGACTTGTCTTCTCTTTGGGTATATAATCTATATGTATCTATATTTCCAAAGGGAGGGTAACACATGGAACACAAAAAAATCTCCATAACACTTCCCGAAGATATAGCAAATGACATTGATATGCTGTCTGCGGATTTACATATATCTGCAAACAGTCTGGTTGAATCTATTGTTAAATCTTATCTGGCGGAAAAAAGGAGAATTGAAACCAAAGCTGAATTGAAAAAGGGCTACCTTGAAATGGCACAAATAAACCTTTCAATAGCCACAGAATGTTTCAATTCCGATCAAGCTACACAAGATGCCTACGAGCAGTTTTTAATGGGATGTGAATAGTTTTGATCGTAAAGCGAGGAGATATTTTCTATGCCGATCTCAGTCCCGTTGTGGGCAGTGAACAAGGCGGAACGCGCCCAGTGCTTGTTGTCCAGAACGATGTCGGGAACAAATACAGCCCCACTGTAATAGCAGCGGCAATTACCAGCCGCATAAACAAGGCTAAGCTCCCCACACATATTGAGATTGATGCGGCACGGTACGGACTTAACAAGGACAGTGTAATACTCCTTGAGCAGGTCCGCACCATTGACAAAAAACGACTTCGCGAAAAAATAGGTAAACTTGATGAGGTCCAGATGATAAAGGTAAACGATGCTTTATCAATCAGCTTCGGACTCATTTAACACAAAGGAGAAAAACAATGAAAAAATTTACAAACCGTACCCTTGCAGGTATACTGGCTCTCACCTTTTTAGTTGCAATTGCAGTTTCTGCTGCTGAACCCGGTTCGTCCGAAGACCCGCTCATTTCCAAAAGCTATGTTGACTCTAACATTATTCCCTATGTGAATCAGGTGTCTTCCTTTTCGGTTGTTAATTTAAAGGCAGACCAGATGCTTATCGGCAGTGCCGGCTGTGAGGTTATACTCCGCATGGGCACCGCCACTGTTATAGCAACAGAGAAAGGCGGCCTTTGCGACATAACAATAGGAGGAGACTGGCCCGACGGCTCGCCTGTTCCTTCAAACCATAACCTTATTGTGCCCGTTTCCGACGGCAGAGGGGTTAAGGCTGTTACTGACATAATTCTCATGGTAAAAGGTACTTATACATTGTATTAAAAAACACAGGTTTTGCACCGTCAAGTGCAAGACCTGTGTTTTTTAATACATCGTTTTTCGTTGCAAAACATATCGCATCCGAAGGATATATCGTATTTGCCATGGCAAATATATCGCGTTGGCACAGCCAACATATCGCAACAAACTCGCAGGTTATTCCTGCGAGTTTGTTATTGTAAATATGCTCATTTTTCCGTCTCTGAGCTTCTCGATAAAATCTTCAACGCTTTCCAAAGCCTCGTCGCACTCTAAGCCGGCAAGGCGTTTTACAGCGCTTCCCCAGTGATTATCACTGCCTGCAGTTTTTAAAAAGCCGTACTCATCTGCGTAAAGGTTTGCCATGCGGTTTTCAAAAGGTGTTCTGTCGGCATTCATAACCTCAACACCCTCAACACCACGGGGGAAAAGACGTATGTGGTCGATGTAGCCCGCTTCACGGAAGGGATGTGCCTGCACTACAAGTGCGCCCTCCTGCATGAAATAGGGCAGCTGCCTGCTTTTTCTTTCCTGCAGAATGTCGATATGCTCATACCACCACTTTTTATCAAGTCCAAAAACAAGGAAATCGGTGCCGCCGTAGCTCATTTCAATGCCTAAAAAAACCTTTATGCCAATTTCATCGGCTATTTTTACACCTTCCTCGTAGTCGGAAAAATAAAAATCGAGCTTTTCTGTAACGGGTGTATTCCAGTCTATGCCGATATTTCCGTCCAGAAAGTGGTTGGTTATAAAAACCCCGTCATAGTCCATGCTTTTGTAAAACTCCAAGGTTTCCCTGACGGAAGCATGACCGCATGCGCTTACGGGCTTTGTGTGACAATGTGTTTCGTAACGGTATTTCATAGTATCAGATCCTTTTCAAGTTTTTTGAAATTCTTCCTGTTTTTTATAATTATAACCCTTACTCGGGGATTTGTCGACAGCTTTTTGTAAATATCCGCTCTTTGTTTGTCATTAAAGTGATATACATACTTCATAAAATCCCAATCAAACCGCTCAGGACAGCCCAAAGGCATGTCGGCACGCACTTTCCCATGATTTACTGCAACGCGCTTTAAAACACGCCACAGGCACAAAAAACGGTTATAATCAAAGAATATTACAGTGTCGGCATACTTTAACCTTAACTCTAAAGTGCGTTGATAATTCCCGTCAATAATCCAACATTCATTTTCAAGCTCTTTTTTAAGAAGCATGTCGAACTCCTCCCGACTGCGTTCAACCCAACCGTCCTTCCACCAAAGGCGGTCAAGATGCACCAATGGGATATTAAGTTTTTCACTAAGAATTTTACTGAACGTGCTCTTCCCGCTCCCGGGCGAGCCGATAACAAGTATTTTTTGCATAGGTTTTACACATCCCTCTTAATACGGATATTTTATCATTGTCATTTAGCTCTGTCAACGCAATGCACCATGAATAAATATAAAAAAATGAGAAACAATTAAATCAAAATGGAATAAAATATACCGAGGTGAAATGTGTGTCATACTTTTTAACTTTATCCGCAGGAGCCTTTATTGGTGCCGTAATTATGGGGCTTTTGACAGCTAATGAAAAATAGGAAAGTGTTTTAATATCTCAACCCCCTCGGTCCCCCAATCTTGGGGGATGAAACGGTGCACTTTCATTTTATAAGCAAACATGCACACATTTTGCGTGCATGTTCCAATATAATAGGAAAAAGTTGAAAAAACATCTTGACAAAGCCCTGTCCTTTTGCTATAATAACAAAGGTCCTTGAAAAAGGGTGATATGCGGGTGTAGTTCATCGGTAGAATTCCAGCCTTCCAAGCTGGTTAGGTGGGTTCGACTCCCATCACCCGCTCCATAACACGTGCCTGTAGCTCAGCTGGATAGAGCAACTGCCTTCTAAGCAGTAGGTCCTGGGTTCGAGTCCCCGCAGGCACGCCATTTTTTTATTCAGTGTCATTTAACATGGCACTTATATGGTGGGTATAGCTCAGTTGGTTAGAGCGCCAGATTGTGGCTCTGGAGGCC
>JAFUOO010000003.1 GCA_017472685.1 Clostridia bacterium | reverse complement strand
TGCTTCTGTAGCCTCAGTTGCTTCTGTGGGAGCAGCTGTTGCTTCTGTAGCCTCAGTTGCTTCTGTGGGAGCAGCTGTTGCTTCTGTAGCCTCAGTTGCTTCTGTGGGAGCAGCTGTTGCTTCTGTAGCCTCAGTTGCTTCTGTGGGAGCCTGTGTTTCGGGCTCTGTGGGAGCTGTTGTTGCTTCTGTTTCATCCTCTTCAGGCTCTGCAGACTGGATATTGTCCCAGATATCTGTAGTAGGAACATCGTATTCGTCAGCATCCAGACGGAAGATGAATACATCTACCGCTTCGTCTTCGTAAGTTCTTACAACAACATAGGTATCAACTTTGCTTGTTAACTTGATTTCAGACATGCTACCCTTTGCAAAGGTTGTTTCTCTGAGAGTGTAATCAATAAGGTGATATGCTGTGTTGTCGCCGTTGTAGAAGCCGTCTTCAATGCCTGCGATTTCAAATCTCTTGGAACTCTTGTCTTCTACCATGCCGGCAAAAACGCCTGCCTCTTCGTCGGAGGGAACATCAACACCATCAAATGCATTGTAGAGGTCGTCTGCATCGTCGGTTGTGTTGGCAACCTTTTCAAGCTTTGTTACATAGCCTTCAGCATTTTCGGAAACAAGCACGATGTTACCAACTTCAACATCGAAGTTTTCATCGGGGTCGATGAGGTATGTTACAGTGCTTGTGCCCTGACGGCCTGTAATCTTGGTTGTTGTTTCGCTGTTAACACGTACTGTGGAAACCTTAGTAACGATTAAAGCGTGGTCTTCGTAGTTAGCTGCAGAGATACCGTCTGTAATAACAATTGCTTCGATATCTTCGCCGCGTTCACCGTATGCAACAAAGGAATAGCTGCTTCCGTCTGTGAAGAATGTGCCGATTGTACCTGCTGCAACAGCATCTGTAAGGCTTTCTTCTGCATCGTCAACACGGAATGCCACAATGTCTTCATCAAGGTCGTAGTTACCGTATGTGCCTCTCTTCTGGTTATATTCCTTGCTGTTTTCGGAAGAGTATCTTGTCTGTTCATAGAACTCTTCATAGCTGCCGGGCATGTAAATTTCGGAAATTACGCCTGCGGAAGAAACCTTCACGCGTGCAATACCTACATAGCCTGCAATACCGTATGCAGCGGAGAGCTCAGTTGTATTGAATGTAAGATAGTCGTAAACTTCTTTGGGTGTAACATTCTTGAACATGCTGCCTCTGTGGTCAACGTACTTCATCTTGGAGGACTTGAGTGTGTATGTTTCAACATCGCCTTCCTCTGTGATAGCCTGCACAAGATATGTTGTCTTACTAAACTTTGTTTCTGTGTCGTAGTTTGCGATAAATACATAGTCGCCGCCTGCAACACGGGATGCAACTGTGGAGTATGCAATCTTGCCCTGGTAGTTAAGATAGAATGTACCATAGTCGCCTGCCTTGAGGTCTTCTGCAAATGCGGGAGAAAGCTTATATGCTTCTTCGTTTATAACATATTCGCCTTCAGAATAGTCAACCTCATCAATAAAGCCCTTTACAATATCACTGGAAACATAAACAGTAATAATGCTTCTGGATGTGTCAAGGCATGTAATTGTGTCGCCTATTTCAATGGCGCCTGCCTCAACTTCCTTGCCGTCCTTGATAACCTTGATAAGAAGTTCATCGTCTTCGTAGTCAAGCTCAAGCTCGCCTTCTTCGCCTTCGAAATAGTATACATCGTCGTCTTCTTCAATTTCTGCAACAACAAATTCAACGCCCTCAGACTCGTCAAACACATCAACAAAAACGAAGTCGTATTCCTCATCGCGGTTGTTGTCAACAAGTGTCATTACATCGAAATCGTCAAAATATTCTGTGATGGCGTCGTTTACGATAGCACCGTTAACAACCACTGTCACGTTTCTGTCAAGCTCAAGCTCTGTAAGGCGCTTGTCTGTAACGCGCTTTGCATAGCTGATAACTGTTTCGTCACTGCCGGAAGCATGGAACTTATCCTTTGTAACTTCAACCTCGTCGTTTCTGGAAGAATCCACTGTGATTGCGAAAATTGTGTCCTTGCGGGTGTCTCTGTCTTCGCCAACATAAGCTGTGATAGCTCTACCGAGGTAGTTACTTGCAGCTTCGAAGCTACCCTCGTCAAATTCAACAATATCGCCCTCGTCATAGAGTGCACGGCTTGCGCTCTTTTCCAAGGTGTAAACATCTGTAATTTCGAGCTCAACAAACTTGTTGCGGCTAGAGAATGTTTCACCTGTGAGGTATGTGTCAACAACAATGGCGTCAACCTTTTCAATTTCAAGGTAGTCGCGTAAAAGTGTTTTTCCGTTATAGGTGTAGGATATGCCAAGAACACCTGTGCTGTAGCTTGTAGCATCCATCATTTCAACTTCAAGTGCGTTGTAGATAAGCTGAGCAACAAGGCCACGGGGTGCAGGGTTAGAGCCCGAGCCGGAAATGCCCTTTGTTACCTTTGCATCGCTTGCCGCACGGATAAAGCCCTGGGGATAACCGCCAAGCTCATTTGCCTTGGGGTCATGACCGATTGCGCAAACAACCATTTTCACAATCTGTTCGTATGTAACATTGTCTTCGGGAAGGAATGTACCGTCGGGGAAACCGTTAATAATTCCGTTTTCAACAGCTTTGTTAATGTAGCCGGAAGCCCAGTGAGAGGACTTAACGTCGCTGAATATGGTGCTGCCCTGTTCAACGTCGTCAGCCATACCGAGTGTGCGGACAATTATTGTAGCCGCTTCTGCTCTTGTAACTGTGTGGTCAGGCTTGAACACGCCGTTACCGTAGCCTGTGATAATGCCCAGACCGGAAAGCAAGTTGATAGCTTCCGCATACTTGTGTGTGTCGGGCACATCAGTAAATACCGCAGCCTGAGAAACGCTTACGTTAAACGAAAGCACCATGGAGAGAACAACTATCAGGCTTAAAAGTCTTCTGAGATTTTTCATTTTTCATATCTCCTTTCAAATTTTTCAGATAAATCCGAATCGGTCAAAGCGCTCCTCCGTAGCAAAATGCCACCGCCGTGCCTCTTTCCGATTTAATCTTCAGCAATAAACAATGAGGGCGGTATCAGCCGTAACCCCACATAATTCCCGCACTGTTGAGCAACTGGACCGGCAAGCACAGAGGGTCTTCGTCTGCAATGTCTCTATAGCCGCTGATGTTACTTTGATAGTAATAATATCCCGGCAGAAGCATTGTTACTGCCATTAATACTGCAATGACCGTTCTTGCTTTCTTCATTCCTGTCACTCCTTTAAGATAAATTATGTTGGTGAAAAATGGGGGCAATCCCCCTCATCTCACCAACATTATATTATTTCAAGCAGTTTTTGTCAATTACACAAGAGTTAAGGTTATATTTCGTTACCATTACAATTGTTAACATTTTGTGAAAACAAAAACGAGGCGCTACAACAGGTAACACCTCATTTATTTATCTTAAGCTTGTCATGTAATCATTGATTTCTCTGAACATTCTTTCGGTATCGCTAAGGCTGCCGCCCTTGTTGATGTCAAAGATTTGGCTGCTGTCACCGTAGAATACAAAGTCCCACTTATAAATGTTCTTCTGCACGCTTATCATGTCCGCAACCACGCTATGCTCAAAAACGGTGCTTGCATTGTCGCTCTCACCTATAACTATAACGCACACAAGGCTCGGGCGCTCATGCTCCTCGGTTTCGCTGAGCTTTTCGCCCACCTGGGTCATGGCGTAGCCCATTGCATCGTAGAGGGCACTGCCACCCTTGGGCACGTAAGTTTTTTCCGTATATTTTCTCATGCTTTTAATGCTCCTACAGAGGGCGGGAGTTTTACACTCCCCGTTAAAGAGCACAAGGGTATATGTGCTTTCGTCTTTTATTTTCTTCTGTGCTTCAATAAGAGAGTTAAAGCCTTTCAGCATGGCAGTTTGGTCCATGCCTTCACTTTTGCCTATTACAAACACAAATTCCTTACGGGTATCCTTCATTTTTTACTTCCTTTCGTTAAACCTTTCTGTTTTGCGCCGTCCTTGCCAGAGGTGTTGTGAACAAATCCTTGAGCATGCCTGTAAGGAGCATGCATACAGCATACACTGCCAAGGAAACAGCAAACAAAACTATTCGCTCCAAGCCCTTACCCATGCTGAAGCTTTCGGGCAGAAATTGCCCCAATGCCAGAACGCAGGTAACCGTTACAGCAGATGAAATACCTATTTTACCCAGTGCCCACAAAAGCGCCTTTGTAACATAGCTGCCGATAACCTTCTTAAGAAGCACGGCAATTACAACAGCGTAAATGCTGAGAAGCACCGTTGTGCTCAATGCGGCAGAAAGCATTCCGCCATAGGGCACTAAAACAAAGTCGGCAGCAGCGTTAAGCGCCACAACCACCAGCGCACCGATAACTGTGATTTTGTATTTTCCTGCAATGTAGAAAAGCTTGTTTAAAACATTCTGCGCCAGATAGCCGAAGATGGCAAAGGAATAAACAATAAACATCAACGTAACGCGCATTGTATCCTCGTGGGTGAACTGTCCGCGTTCATAAATGAAAGCAATGGCAAAATCACCAAAGAGCACAACAGCTATGAGATAGAAGGCAAATATTGAAAGCATGAGCTTTATCATGTAGCGGATAAGCTCTCTCACATAGTCCATTTCGCCGTGCTCATAGTTCTGGCTTATGGCAGGAAAAACAACGCTGCTCATTGCAACCACAAACAAGCCTGAAAAGGTGATGAAAAGGTTGCTTGCATAGCTTAGGGTAGAAACCACACCTGCGTCTGTGCCTGCAAAAATCTTATCGGTCATGAAGCAAAGCTGCAGCATAAGCCCCGATATGAAAATGAACACCGTTTCAGTAGCATTGCCCATTGAGCTGTCAGATGCGCGGCTTTTTCCTTTGGGGATAAAGCGATAGCCCTTGCGGTAAAAATCGGGTAGCTGAATTACAATGTGCAAAAACCAGCCTACTGTTGTGATAATGCTTATCTTTTCAATGTCCTTAATTCCTAAAAAGAGCACGCATATAACAATCACATTGTATGGCAGGCTCATGATGGAGGGTGTGAAAAACACCCTTCTGTTCTGCAGCAGCCCGCTCATCATATACGCAATGCATATAAAAAGGAAGCTGGGAAGCATTATATACATAATCCTTACGGCAAGATTGAAGCTCTCGCCCGCAAGATTAGGCAACAAAACTTTTACCAAAGGCTTTGCAAATGCGTACAGAACAGCAGTAATGAGGATAATCATAAAAGATATTCGTCTCATGAAATGAGCTGCAAAATCCTCCTGTGCACCCTCCTGCGAGTTCACGGGTTTATTTATGTTTTTTATAATAAGCGTGGAAAGTGCACTGCCTACTGCGGTAAAAACCAGACTTGCAATTGAAAAAATCTGAAAATAAATGTCAGACTCAATGCCCGTGCCGAAGTAGGACGCAAAAACAGCATCGCGGAGAAAGCCCGCAACCTTGGCACACAATATTCCCATTACAACTAAAATATATGCGTTTGCCACCTGCATCACTCCCATGGCAATAATTTCACGCATATATTTTATACCACATTCACAAAAAAGTAAATAGCGTGGGCAACTTTTTTCTCACAGAGGTCATTTCATAAGTGAATTTTTCGTCTGTATCAAGCAGATACATGAGGCTTTTTGCGCCTATCTCATATGGAAAAAGGCTGCATTTAAAGCTTATGTTTTCCCACACGGCACAATCCCTTGCGCCGATTGCACCCTCACTTATGTCAACCCTGGGCACGCCCACCATGGGCGGAAGGTAGCCGCTGTTCAGTATAATGGCAGCATCGGGCATACGCCTGAGCTTTTTTACGTATACAACATTAACTCCGTCAATAACACGGTCTTCACCCTCGCCCACAATTATAACGGTTTTTGCAAAGGGCAGGGCAAAGGGCACCGCTTTTTCAGAGGACACAGCCATGGTAAGGACGGGCAAGTGTATTTTCATAAGGGAAACCAAATCAGTAAGCATAGCTCCAACATAGTTCATAAGAAACTCCTCGCTATACCCGTAAAGGGGCTTTAGCTTGTGAGCAAAGAGTTTATCGTGGGACAGGTCGCAATTAAATACAACGTTTGTTATTCCGCTTTTTAAAAACCGCTTCTTTGCCCGCGGGGTGTCGGTAATGTAAATTGTTTCGTCCTCGGCTTTAAAAGCCTTCTGAAAAAGCCTTGTCTTTTTTGTAACAATCGCCGTGTAAAGCATAGCATCACCCATATATGTTATTCTCCCGACAATAAAAAAAGACTATAGACCATGGGTCTATAGTCCTCTTTGTTTCAGCTCAGCCACCAGCTCAACATAAAACTCTCTCACGTCAAAGCCTTCAATATTTTCACGGTTTAAGTCAATCATGTCGCCATGAGATATGCCCCGTTTGCCCACAGGTCTTAAGCAGCGATACCTTTCACCAAAGGCAAAGGCTTTTTCGGAAACTAAGCCGTCATTTTCGCCGTCAAAAAATTTCACTAAATGATACGAAAAATTAAGGGGGAATTTACCGCCCGAGGCGCTTTCAATAACCGAGCCCACGCTCTGGCAGAAAATGCCGTCGGGAACACCGAGCTCACTGTCAAGCGCTCGGCATTTTTCAGCAGTAAGGTCGCTTACCGCAGCGAGAAAGTCAGGCTTTTTGTCACCCAGCTTTTTCGCCGCCGTGTTATATGCCTTTGCAATTCTGTTTTTCGTTTCCTCGGGGATTTTGTCCAACAAATACTCGGCAAATTCGCATCCGCGGTGGGGTGTGTTTATTGTTGTCAAGGATGCAACGTAGGGCGCAATTCCCATTTTTGCTATTGCAAGGCGACAGTCAAGCCCACCCTTTGAATGAGCAATAATATTAACCTTGCCGCAGTTTGTCTTTTTTACAATATGCCGTATCCTCTCGCTTAACTCCTTTGCAGAAGCTTCTATGCCTGATGCACTCTGGTGCTCGCCGTAGAAAATTTTCGCTCCGTTAAGCTTTAATTCTTCGGGCACTCTGCCCCAATAATTGAGCATTTTTGAATCGCGGAAAAACACACCGTGCACTAAAAGACAGGGGTATTTTGTTTTGCAGACCTGCATACTAAAGCGTTCGCGGTTTTTCTCCTGACGCTCTTCTTCGTCGCGTACCTCGGCTGTTGTAAGCTTTATAATCTTTCTCAGCATAATAATATTTGCAATGGGCACCATTCCAAGCAAAAGCCCTATTGCCCGATGCTTTATCCCCAGTTGTACCGATGAAAGATACACACTTATCATACCGTTCCAGAAAAGCAGAAAATGCACCGCAAATGCCCATGCGGCACTTAAGAGAATTTCGCGCACCGTGCCCAAGTGAAAAACAAAGCACAATACATGCCACACAACGGACAGCACGCCGCTGCCTACCAGAACAACAAGACATTCTGCCCCGTGGCTTACAACCTTTACGCGCCACTTTTTAACCCTTGCCCACAAAAACCCGGGGAAAAGATTAACCGCCGCCAGCGAGAGAATAACCCAAGGCAAGACATAAGGCTTCTCCGTTAAAAGAAAATATGAATTTGCCCCAAACAGAAATAGAATGAGATAAACTATTCTCATAAAAACATTTATCGGCATAAAAACATCTCCAGCAGTTTTTGTGTTACTGTACCAATTATACTATGGCGGGAAAAAATAAGCAACAGAAAAACGACAAGAACTCTGCTGAGACTTGTCGTTTTGGTCGAGGTGACAGGACTCGAACCTGCGGCGTCTTGCTCCCAAAGCAAGCGCGCTACCAACTGCGCCACACCTCGTTATATTACCTATAGATTATAACTTATTGAAAATGAAAAAGCAAGTGTATTTTTTATCATTATATAATCAAAGCAATACGCAGTATTGCCACCTCACCTTTTCCCTCTTCACTATTTCCTATTAATTAAAAAGCACCCCGAAGGGTGCTTTTTTTAATCTGCTAAATCGCTTGCAAGTGTAAGGCTTATTTTAAGGTTGCCGTTAAGTGTTCTTAACTCGTCCATAAATTCCTTTTCGTTAATGTCCTTTTTAACCTTAACATCGTACACAAGCTCAAAGAGTGTGCCAAGGTCAATGTTCATAACCTTTAAAAGCTCGTACTTGTTGCAGTACTTTGTGAGCACGCCATCGAAAACGCCCTCGTAGTTAAGGTCTTCGGGAATAACAATCTTTAATTTCTTTGTTGTATGTGCGGGAGCAAAGAGGTTGAGCTTTGACATGAAAATGATAAATACGGACAAAAGCACAACGCCTATAAGTGCAACAATGTATGCACCCGCGCCCACTGCCAAACCTGCAGCTGTTGCAAAAAGCACATAAGCAATGTCCTTAGGCTCGCGAAGGCTCATTCTGAAACGGATAACCGCCAAAGCACCCGCAAAACTGAATGCCCCTGCAATGTTGCTGCCTACAACTAAAATTACAAGGCTTATTACAGTACACATCATGATAAGTGTCATAACAAAGGACTGGGAATAACCGAAGCCCGTATGCGTATACTTATAAACACTGCCTATAATAAGACCTATCACAAAGCTAAGTGTTACCGCAAAGCATATCTCCAATATGCCTGCCTCACTACCTGCCACAAGGTCAATACCCTGATTAAAAATCGCTATTAATTCATTCATTTTCATTATCCTCCCGTAAATATTTCTTTAACACGTACTGCGAAAATTCCGTTCCGTACTTGGAAAACCGCTTCTTTCGCACATTGTTCTCGCTCAAAAGCCTTGCCAGCCACAAGGGCACCGCCTTGTCAACCTTGACCTCCATCAGCACAAAATTCTCACCGAGTATTCTCTCTCCGTGACTGCCCAGCCTTAAATCAAGCTCGTTTCTGCGGGCGCGTATGTTTGTGTCAAAGGTCACTCGCAAATCACCGTCGTCGGGGTTTGTCCCGAAAAACGCTTCACGGTCATAGCAAAGCACAACCTTAGGCTCAAGGGGGTAATTTCTTGCAATAACATCAAGCTCTTTTATAACCTGTCGTTTTACAATTTTGCTTTCGGGCACATCAATATGCTTCATAAGAAATGGGTTTACATCGTCTATGTACATAAGCGTTCGCCTTTTGTTAACCAGCCCGTTCACTTTTTTCTTAATTTCCAGAAAAGCAGTGGGATACTTTGGGTCATAGCTGCGTAGCCTTATTTTGAAGCGGTACTTGTCCTCACGTTTTAAGCCTGTGGATACCAAATCATCGCGGGGGGTGTCGTAATAAAGGTTCATGATGGTGTAAAGGTTGCCGCCTATGTTGTACTCGTCCAGCTCCATTCTGTCGCCGAAGCCTTCAACAACCTTTTCGTATTGCTGCTTTGTAATCATAAATTTCATTTCGTAACGGCTGAACACCGTTTTTGCTACACCCATCAAATCACCTCCACAGTTCTATCTTAATATGCGTTTGTGTTCATTATGTTAAATTTGTATGTGAAATTAAAAAATTAAGGTAAATGTCAACAATGTCAATGTCTGTATGAGTATACAGCATCCTTGCACCAACAACGTCCTCCATTTCGTTGAAGATGATTTTACCCTCATCAAAAATGAAGTCAAGCCCGGCGTAGGAAATGTCAAAATGCGAAATGATGCTTTCAATCTCTTTTACTTCCTCGGGCGAAAGGGTATATTCCACCGCTTTGCCCCCAAGGCAGAAATTGCTCCTGAAATCTGTTTCGCTTATTCTGAGCATGGCTTTTATAATGCGGTTGCCCACAACATAAACACGTAAATCCCTGCCTTTGTGGCTTACAACTCTCTGTGCAATGGTTTTCTCCGTAACCCTTTTGCGATATGCTGAAAACTCCTCGTAGTTATTAACAATTTCAACATCCCGTCCGCCCTTGCCCATACAGGGCTTTAAAACCATGGGGTAATAGGGTGGTGTAAAAGTATCTGTAACAAGAAAGGTTTCCACCAGGCGAACACCCTTGCTTTTTAAATATTCGTAGGTGTTCCACTTGTCGTTTGCAATGCGGCTGATGAAGGAGCTGTTGCAGACCTTTACGCCCATGCCTTCGAGCTTTTCGCTCAAATTTGGGTTCATGGTGCGCACAATCGCCACATGGGGAAGGCGCGAAAAATCGACACCGTTTTCCACAATTACAAGCTCTAAGTCTACGCCTTTTTCCTTGCATTTTTCAAAATAAAAGTCTATGTAACGGCGGTTTCGCTCCGCCTCAAATTTGTCATATACAAGCCACAGTTTCATGACATTTTACCTTTTATATATTCAAAAATTTCATCTGCCACGTTTATGCCTGTGCAGTCCAGAATATTCTTTATGTGAGCATTTGAATTGACCTCGCAAAGAAGCGGCCCGTCTTTACCGAAGAGCAAATCCACTCCTGCAAAATCAAGACCCAGGGCACGGCACGCCTTAACAGCAATGTCGCACTCCTCCTTTGAGGGGCTGTAAGGCTTCATTTTGCCGCCGTTTGTCACATTGGCACGGAAATCTGCCTCGTTATATCTTTCCATTGCCGCCACAACCTTATCGCCCACCACATTAAGGCGCACATCCCTGCCGTAGCTCTCGGCAATATATTCTTGAAAAATCATGGGGTTGGGGCTGATGGCGTTAGCTATTTCAACAGCGTCGTACAAATCATGAGCACGGAAAACCTGGTATCCGAAGGAGCCGTAGCTTTCCTTTATAATCATGGGGAAACCAAGCTTTTCCGCTGCGCTTTTTACCACCTCGGTCATATCCTCGCGCTTAAAGGCTAAGGGCGCAATAATTGTTTTTGGCATTTTTATGCCCGTACGGTTGAGTATTGCATGAGTAAGCCCCTTGTTGTCGCAGGCAGCAATTGCCTGAGAGGAATTGAAAACCTTTATACCAAGCCCTTCAAGCATTCTGCAAAGGGTAATGTCCTTATCCCAAAAAAGAATAAAGTCAATGCCTTTAATCTCCTCGCTTCCGCCAACTGTCAGGTAGGAAAGCATTTCTGCGTTGGTTTTCGGCACAAGCTCAATGCCGCTACCGTGCGCACTTTCGATAAGAAGATTGTTAAGTGTATTGAATTTTTCGCTCACAAGATAGTGGTTTGTAATAAGATATGCTTTCATGCCAATCCCTCTTTTGTACTATTATATTAAAAAAATCCCAAAATTTCAAGCTTTTTTGCAAAGACTGCAACTTGAGCACGTTTTGCATCTTCCGTCAAATATTTTTTCCACCGTTTCCTTTAAGGGCGACTTTTCGGGCGGAGAATGAAAAACAATTTTTTCCGGCGCGGCACTAATCAGCGCCGATATGGCAAGGTCCTCCTCGCCAAGGCCCTTTTTCAAGGCTGCGGGGTAAAATTCCTTTTCATATTTTTCTGTCACATCTCTGCCGCGCTTGTTAAAAAGCCTCACTTTGCCATTTTGCCACAAAAGGTGTATAACCGCTTCCTTCGGCTTTTTTTCCGAAACGAAGGTGGACAAAAGATAGGCAAATTCTTCAAATTCCTTTTCGTCGAAAAACCTATCTGCACCGCGTGCAACCATTTCCTCTACATTATAATATACCTCGCGGAGTCTGAAGTCAACAAATCCGCCGGGCACAATGCTGTTGTTTTTCAAAAGGTAGTCCAAAGCTGCATTTTTTATAAATTCAAAGCGCTCATTGTAAGACGGAAAGAGCGCATCCGCTTCAGTTTTTGCCAAGGCTTTTGTTATGTGGCATATCCTTTCTCTTTCCGACTTTTCAAGAAAGGGGTATCTGTTTTTTACGCACCTTTCTATGAGCACGCCTTCATATTCATCCATAATAATTTCCGCAACAGTCTCTGCGGAAATTTCACCTGCTGTAAATTGAGTATTATACCGCGTATTAACACCTCCGGCTATAGTTTTGTACTCAATTTATAACTTTTATTCTTCACAAAGGGGAATAAATGAGCCAAAATCGGTAACAGCGCCGTTGCCTTTTGCTATATTTATCCCTCTTTTGTTGAGAAACTCTTTAATTTTGCCGTATTCAGGCAGGGTTTTCATGTCGCCCTTTGCGCTGATTATGCCATTTTGTGCGCAGTATGTGCATCCGCCGAAAAACCCGTTTTCAAAACCCTCAAGGTGAATGTTTTCATTAGTTATCAAGAGCACCTCAACACCTGCTTTAACTGCTGCCTTATAAAAGGACATATCAGCACTTATTGCGCTGTTTTCGTCAACAGGGCACACCGAGCATTTGGCATAGCCCTGGTTGATGTTTATAATTTCGTAGCCGAGCTCTTTTGCCTTTGAGAGAAGCACGCCGTCTGTAAGAGTGGTCTTGCAAAAGAGCTTTTTCCCGACTATCGCTACATTATATGCCGCGTCAAGAGGATAGTTACTGCCCACACTCTTGTCCCCTTTTATAAGCCTTATGCCATAGGGTGCAAGCTTTTCGCTGTAGTAGGAATATGCCTCGGGAGCACAAACTGCCACACCGCTTCCCAGGTAACAAAAGCTCAGGTCTGCATGGCGGCGCATGGATGGAGGCAAATCGGTTAAATAAAAGGGCTCTATAACAGTCACAGCGTCAATCTTTACATTGCCCACGGCAAGAGTTACCCTGCCCTTTGGCAAATATGGAATTTTAAGGAAATCCATGCAGTATTCACTCCTTTACAAATACGCTCAGTTGTGATATAATCCTGATAATATATTTCGTCAGGAGGCGATAGGGATGCTGACAAATGAAATAAAGGCGCTTGCGGACAGCTGGGAAACAATGGCAATTGACATACGCAGAATGCTCCACCGCATACCCGAAACACAGTTTAACGAATTTAAAACATCAGGATATATATGCTCAGTGCTCGACACTCTTGGTATACCCTACAAAAAGGGCTACGGCAGGGGTACAGGCATTGTTGCCGAAATCTATGGCACAGGCGAAGGCTGCGGCAAATGCGTTGCGCTCCGTGCCGATATAGACGCGCTCCCCATAAAAGAAGAAACCAATCTGCCCTTTGCAAGTGAGCATGAGGGCTTTATGCACGCCTGCGGCCACGATGCCCACATGGCAATCGCGCTCTATACAGCTTTTATTTTAAACGAACTCAAGGCATCTTTCAAGGGTTTGGTTAAGATTTTGTTCCAGCCTGCGGAAGAAGGCGACGGCGGTGCCGAAATCATGATAGAAGAGGGTGTGCTTGAAGACCCTAAGGTTGATGTGTGCATCGGCGGCCATGTTATGAGTGAATATGAGACAGGCACAATTGTTTATAAAAAGGGCTCGCTTATGTCCTCGCCTGACAACTTTGAGGTTGTAATAAAAGGCACAGGCGGTCACGGTGCATACCCCGAAAGATGCGTTAACCCCATTGCCGTTGCGGCAGATGTTGTTAAAAAGCTCACTGCTTTAACAGATGCAAACGTGCCCAGGGTGGTTTCTGTTTGCACAATTGAAGGCGGCACCTGCCCCAATGTTATCCCCTCGGATGTTAAGATAACGGGCACGGCACGCACCTTTACCCGCCAGAGCAGAGAAGAGGTTACAAGGCTTATTGAAGAAAGAGTGCGCGAGGTGTGCGACGAATACCTCTGCGGCTATGATTATGAATACATTCCCCTTTTCCCCGCACTTATAAATGACGATGCCGTAACGGATGCATTCCGTGATTCGGCAGTGAAAATTGTGGGCGAGGATAAGGTTATCCCCACACACCAGGTTTCCATGGCCGGGGACGACTTTTCGTATTTTGCCGCCGCTGTGCCTTCAACCTATGTTCACATAGGCTGTCGCAGTGCGGAAAGCGAGGAGATTTATCCTATTCACAATCCCCTCTTTACTGTTGACGAAAGCTGTCTGAAGATAGCGGCAATGTGCTACAGTCAGTTTATAGTTGATTATCTGGCAGGAGAGTGGTAACGTGACATATGATGAATTCCGCACACTCTTAAAAAAACAGGAGCTCACCGGGCTTTATTACTTCACCGGCAAGGAGGACTTTTTGCAGGTTTTCTCCCTTTCGAGCGCAAAGGATGTATTGATTGACCCCTCCTTTGAGGACTTTAACTACAAATGCTACATTGAACAGCCCACCTTTGAAGAGGCAGACACGTTTATAAACGCATTCCCCCTCATGAGCGATGTAAAGCTTGTTGTTTTCAACAACTGCAAGCTTTTCCACACCTCTCTTGCGGAAAAGAATAAGTGGGAGGAGCTGTTTTCCAACCTGCCCGACTATGCTGTGGTTTTAATACGCGACATGATGGCGGAAAAGGGCAAAAAAGGCACAACTGTTGAGCAAACGGTGAGGAAAGAAGGCATTGAGGTTGTATGCGACTATCTGCCCGAGGCGCGCCTCAGACCCTGGCTTATGAAAATTGCCTCTGCGCAGGGCAAGAGCCTTTCCGACCGCGATGCCACCTACATTATAAAAAACCTTGGTCAGAGCATGACGCTTTTAAAATCCGAAATGGATAAAATATGCGCCCGCGCTGAGGATTTTGTGATAACCCGCGCCGATATTGACTCGGTTATCAGAAACGTGCTTGTGGAAAGCGTGTTTACGCTCATTGACTCGGTTATATACAAGCGCCGGGACATTGCCTTTGACACTTTAGCAAACCTGGAAGCACTCAAGCTTGAGCCTGTCAGCATTATCCCCACCTTTGCTGACCAGGTGCTGGGCGTTTACAAAGCTAAATTAATGATGACCCAGAAAATGAGCCTTACAGAAATAAAAAAAGCAATCAGCCGTAACCCCTACGTTGCCGACAAAATGGTACAGAAGGCTTCCAAAATAACCATAGAAGATTTGGAAACCCTCATAAAAATGCTCACCGATGCAGAGTATAAATCCAAAAACGGTCTCGGCGACACCTGGAACGAATTATATATGATTGTTGCAAATTAAAAAGACACCCGTTGGGTGTCTTTTTTCGTGTGAATGAATGGTGGAGACGAGGGTAATTAACCCCCTATCCATCACTTCTTCCCCCTAAAGAACTCCGAGGGGGATTTTCCGCTCAATTTTTTAAAGGCTCTGTAAAAAGAGGAATAGTCGTTAAAGCCGCAGTCGGCGTAAACCTCCGTTGCACTTCTGCCGTCCATAATCAGTTTTTTTGCCAGCGCAATGCGCTGCATGCTTATGTAGTCGGTGATGCTCATGCCGCATTCTTTCTTAAAAAGGTGCGACAGGTAAAATTTGTCCGTATAGGTTGCTTCGGAAATTACATCAAGAGATAAATTGCTCTTAAGGTTTTTGTTTATAAATTCCTTTGCGGCAGTAACCCTTTCGTTTTCAGTGTTTTTTGTTTCCACAGGGGCATACAAAAGGGAATTTACAATGCTCAAAAGCTGTATTACATAGGTTTTTGACAAAAGCTCACATTCTTCTGTCCTTTTTTCAACCTGGTTCTGCACGCCGAAAAAGCACCTATCGACCTCTGCCACGGGCAGTAGCTCACGGGGGATTCGGTTATTTTTGCCGGGCTCCTTTTCTTTTAAAAGCGCCAGCATGTCAATGCCCAACTCAGAAAGAAACTCCTCAGAAATCTGTATAAAGTGGCGCTCGTAGTCCCTATCCGACCTAAAGGCAATGGAATGCAGCTCCCCGGGGCAGGTTATGAATAAATCCCCGTCGGATGCTTTGTACTCGTTACCTTCAACAACGTAGGTAGCATCGCCGTGAACAAAGTACAAAAACTCGTAATACTTGTGCAAATGCGTAGAAAAAGCCGTAGGCTTCATTCTGTTGTGGCTGTACATATAATTTTTATCGCGAAAGGAAATCATAATATCACCCCAATAAAATTATATATCAACAAAGCAATATTTGCAATATGTTTCACAAGAAAAACTCTTTATGTTCCATAAAGCTTGTGTTACAATAAATGTGTATAGTAAAAATTTTTGCACAATTTGCGGAGGCAGTTATGAAGCTTAACCTTAATTTTGACTGGAAATTTAAAAAAGCAGCTACACCCTTTCCCCTCGCTGATGCCACAGAAAGCATCATAACAGAGGGCAGAAGCTTCTTTGAAGCGCAGTATAACGACACGGAATGGGAAAAGGTATCAATCCCCCATGCACCCAATGCGGAGGATTCCTTTGACTCGCTCATTCGTGATGCGGGTGAGGCAACCCTTTACCGTGGCTTTATGTTCTACCGCAAAAGCTTTACCCTCACCGACACAAACCAAAAAAAGTTCTTTTTGGAATTTGAAGCGGTACGCCAGAGCATATATCTTTACGTTAATTCGCAGTTTGTGGGTTATTACGAAGCGGGTGTTGCACCCGTAGGCTTTGACATAACACCCTTTGTGAAAAAGGGCGAAAACCTCATCGCCATGGCAACAGATAACGCCGCTTACCGCGAGTGCGAGTTTGTGTCTATAGAAACAATCCCCGGTAACACTCCGGGCGATTTATCGGGCGTAAGGCACCAGTGGAATCAGAAGGACTTCAACGAGGTGCAGGGCGGTATAACGGGCAATGTAAACTTGTATGTAAAACCCCTTGTTTATCAGACACTGCCCTTGTACAACAACCTTAAAACCACAGGCACATATATCTACGCTTCGGATTTTGACCTTGAAAACAGCTCTGCAACTATCAACGTGAGAGCTGAAGTGCGCAACGAAAGCGGCATTGATGCAGACTGCTATATTGAAATAAAAGTAACCGACAGCCAAAGAGCATATGATTACAAATCAGCTGCTCTGTCAATCCCCTCGGCAAAGGATGCAGGCGTTATTTATAAAACAGTTGTGCCCATGGATGCATACAGCGAAAACCCTGCCCCCACAAATGCCGAAACCTGCTCTGTTGGCTACATAACAGCATCCTTCAGGGCAGAAAACCTTGTTTTATGGTCCCTTGACAACCCGCATCTTTACGATGTGCACATCACCCTTTTTGCAAACGGTGAAAAGTGCGACACACAGGTGATAACAACAGGCTTCCGTCAGGTTACCTACGGCATAAAGGATGGTCTTTGCATAAACGGCAAGCAGGTTTACTTAAAGGGCTACGCTCAGCGCTCCACAAACGAGTGGGCGGCAATTGGTGTTGCAAACGACCACCTTTCGGACTTTGACATGGCTCTTGTGCGCGAATCGGGCGCAAACTATATCCGCTGGATGCACGTTACACCCAAGCCTGTAGCCATCCGCGCAGGTGACAAGTACGGCGTTGTGTCCGTTTGCCCTGCAGGCGACAAGGAGGTTGACCAGGAGGGCAGATCCTGGGATATGCGTGTTGAATCAATGCGTGATGCAATAATATATTTCCGTAACTCCCCCTCGGTAATTTTCTACGAAGCGGGCAATGCAGCCATAACGGGCGAGCATATGCGGGAAATGACCGCAATTAAAAACGCCCTTGACCCTTACGGCTACCGCTTTATGGGTTGCCGCAGTTTAACCTCGGTTGAGCAAATCCGTGAGGCAGAATGGGTTGGCACAATGGTTTACCGTTACGATGCTCACGCAAAGCGCACAATGGATGAGCTGAATTATTACGTGCCCGTGCTTGAAACAGAATATAAGCGCGACGAATCGCCCAGACGAGTGTGGGATGATTATTCCCCTCCGCATTTTGATTACGATAACAAGTGGCTTGGCGACGGCGCACGCAAAACCGACGGCTACGATGTGTGGGACGAGAATCAGGAGGAATTCTGCGTATATTCCGCATCCGCAAACGACGGCTATGCATACTTCTACAACAACCGTATCGGCTCAGGCTTTAACTACTACTCGGGCGCGGCAATAATGGTGTGGTCCGACTCTAACATGCACGGACGAAACTCGGGCAGCGAAAATTGCCGTACATCAGGCAAGGTTGACCCTGTACGCATAAAGAAAGCGGCATTTCACGCACTCCGCGTTATGCACTCGCAGAAGCCAGCAGTGCACATTTTAGGGCATTGGAACTACCCTGCTGACACAGAAGAAAACTACAACTACAACAAAAAGCAGTATAACGGCACCTATTGGGAAAAGACAGGCGAAAAGGCGCGCCGTAACCCCAAGGACAAAACTGTTTATGTTATAGGCAGCGAAGCGGTTTTCTCCGTTGAGCTTTTTATAAACGGAAACAGCGTTGCCACCTGCAGCAATCCTGTGGACAATTACATTTTCCCCTTCCCCAATATAGATATTACCAAGCAAGGCTACATTGAAGCTTTAGCCTACAACGACAAGGGCGAAAAGGTTGCATCCCACCGCATTGACACGGTTGGTGAAAAGGCAAAAGTAATCCTCACGCCCGTCACAGGACCCAAGGGCCTTATTGCCGACGGTAGCGACGTGTGCTTCTTTGAGGTTGCCGTAGCGGATGAAAACGGCAGCATCTGCCCCCTTTCCTACGACAGGATAGACTTTAACCTTGAGGGTGACGGAATTTTCCTGGGCGGCTATAATTCAGGCACCTACGACGAAACAAGCGTTATTCACAAAAATCACTGCTTTGCAGAGTGCGGTGTTAACAGAGTGTTTGTAAGAAGTGTACCCCATGGAAAGAGCTTCACCCTTACTGCTTCAGCGGAAGGGTTAGATAGCGCAGAGGTGACAGTTGACCTTACTCCCATTGAAACAGAAAATGGTTTCCTTATGGCGCCACAGCAAAGCTTTGAGAAGAACACCTTTACCTGTGATGAAACCTACGAAGGGGCAAAACGCAGCATGTCTGCACAGACAAAGGATAAGGATGTATACACTCTTCTTGTAAACGGAAAGGAAATACACTTACCTTCACCTGCTTACCGTCCCGACACTGCATCAGGTGTACTTTGTGCAATAAGACCTGTGCTTCGTGAATTGGGCGTTAAGTACACCTATACCTCCACAGGCAAAGCTACGCTTACACTAAAAGAGAGCGGTGCAATGCTGCAGGAGGGCGAAACAGCAATCCATATAAATGGCGAAACAAACCTCACCAATGCCGAATTCTACGTTGAGCATGGCGAGCTTGTTGCCGAAATTACTGCTGTTTTGGCGTATGTTGAAAACATTGACACAACCACAGATGCAAAAACAAAAACACTTACCATAGAAAAAAAGACTGAAAACTAACGTTTTCAGTCTTTTTGTTATGTTTTTTATATAGCGTTGCCGTCCTTATCAAACAAGGGAAGCTTTTCAAGATAAATGATGTCGTCTCTGTCAGCTGCATCACCCTCAGCCAGAACTGCCGCTCTGCCAACTATTATGCCGCCTGCTTTGTTAACAAGCTCCTCAAGAGCCGCCAAGGATTCGCCCGTGGAAATAACATCGTCAACAATGAGCACCTTTTTGCCCTTCATTGCTTCAACATCAGCCTCTCCTATGCAAAGGGTCTGCTTATGAGCAGTTGTGATGGAGTCAACATCTGTAGTGATGATGTTCTTCATGTAAAGCTTTGCACCTTTTCTCGCGATTATATAGTTATCTGCTCCGCTCTGACGCGCCATTTCGTAAATAAGCGGAATGCTCTTACATTCGGCAGTAACCATAATGTCGTACTCGGGAACAATTTTTAAAAGTGCCTCTGCGGTCGCCTTTGTAATTTCCACATCGCCGAACATAATAAAAGCGGCAATCTGCAAGCTTTCATTTATGGGGAAAAGCGGCAAACTTCTTTCAACACCTGCAATAGTCATTTCATAGCTTGTTTTCATAAAATCACCTTCAAACATTTATTACATGAATATTTTACACCTATTCTGCAAGTTTTTCAAGTATATAATTTATGCCTGGTCAGAGTAATCGCCCACAAATATTTTGCATCGTTTGCAAATGCATGCTTTGACAATTTGCCGCCCAAAAGTTCCATAGTCAGAAACATTTACAGTATCAAGCTTAAAATAATCCAATCCCAAGGGAAGCACCTTTTTTACCCATGTTATTCCCAGACTATCAGCAGCTCGAAGGTATCCATCTTCCATTTCAATTCCGCATTTCGGACAATTCATATTTCACCATACTCCCTCAAAATTGCAATTAAGCTTTCTTTTCGTGAACGGCTCACGGGAACACTTCCCCATTCCGAATCAAGAAAAACCGATGTTCGCTCTATCTTCTTAACATAAGAAAGGTTCACCGTAAACCCGCGATGTATTCTTACAAAGCCTTTACCATTCAGCTCTCTGTCGATAGCATGCAGCGTTCCACGCATTATATATGTGCTTTTATCTTTCATATGTATGGTAATATAATGCCCGTAGCTTTCAAAAAACACGATATCTGAACAGTATATCTCCACTTTGGTGCCGTTTCTCTTAAAAGCAAAAACAGCATTGCTGTCAACCTCTTGATACATCAGCTATCCCCCCTTGGTTTAAAACACTTTCGTGACATATCCGGCTACCCCAACTCTTTCAGTGCATTGTATTTTTCCACATCAATCTTTTCCTCAGCTATCATTGTTTCTGTCCACAAACGCAATGCTTCTACCGTTGTTGATATGCGTTCCAGCTCTTTTTGGATGTATATAAAATCATTCAGCTCCTCGTTGTCAATTCTGCCGTCAGAGGTTATTTCAATGAGTCGCTCCTGTTTTTTCTTCATGGAATTTAAGGATGCAATCATCTGGATAATAATTTCAGCAAGGTTTTTGACTTTTATTTCAGGAACACTTTGCTGTCCTATGGGGCACTGAGTTGAGCAGTAGTAATTCCGAAGAGACGGCTCCTTATATTTGTCAGCCATTACGCACACTTCGTCAGGCTGAATGGGGAATTTATTGTTTTCAATTCGTTCAAGCCGCTCAGGTGTAATTACTCCAAGCAATTTGCTGGCATCATCCCTTGAAAGCCCCAGGCTTTTTCTTGTTTCTTTATAGATATTTTCATTTCCCATATAATTATAAACCCTTTCCTTTATATTTAATGTGATATATTTCTATCTGAACACATCTTTAATCAGATAACAGGCTTGATCATAATCCTTTTTCTTTACATAAATTTTATATTCAGCCTGAGAATACGTCCTTGCGGAAAACATTATCGGATTTATTATATAATCAATATTATTAGTTGCAAGAATATCTCTGATTTTTGATTGAATACTCATATCATAAGTAATTATCAACTGTTTTCTGTCAAAAACAGTAATCAATTTAATTCACCTCTTAATCTTTTCCCGATAGTTTAATGATACACTATTCTCTGAACTTTTTAAAGAACAAAATGTGCAAAAAAGACCACGCTTTTTTGCACATTCTGCAATCTATTAATGAAGCATCGGCATTACCGATATGAAGTGCTCACCTTGTTCAAAGTGAAGTTAAGTTTGCATTTTACTGCACCGTAGGTGCAACTTCACTTGCCGTCAGGCAAACTTAGTTGAAACAAAAAGAAAAGACATTGCAGTTTGCAATGTCTTTCTTTTTGTTCCGGCAGCGACCAACTTTCCCGGGCAGCTTCCCGCCAAGTATCATAGGCACTACAGAGCTTAACTTCCGTGTTCGGGATGGGAACGGGTGTGACCTCTGTGTAATAACCACCGAATATCGTATGCATATGT
>JAFUOO010000022.1 GCA_017472685.1 Clostridia bacterium | reverse complement strand
TGGTGGGTATAGCTCAGTTGGTTAGAGCGCCAGATTGTGGCTCTGGAGGCCGTCGGTTCGAATCCGACTATCCACCCCATTATTTTTAAAATAGGATCCGGTTATACCGGGGCTTCCGCGAACCGGTCTTGAGCGATTCGCTCTTTTATTTTGGACCGTAGCCAAGCGGTAAGGCACCGGACTTTGACTCCGGCATTCCGTGGGTTCAAATCCCGCCGGTCCAGCCACATGGGACACTAGCTCAGTCGGTAGAGCACTTGACTTTTAATCAAGTTGTCGGGGGTTCGATTCCCCCGTGTCTCACCAACATAAAAAGCACTTGCAATAGCAAGTGCTTTTTATGTTGGCAAAATACAGGAATAGCCTCCCACACTTTGGTCAAGTGCGATACCGACTGAGCGAGCGAAGAAGGTGTAACCGAGTAGCGACCGCCTCCTGCGGAGGAATAAGGGAGCACGGAGGGTTGTGCCGAGGATACGAGGGCACCTCAAACGGACGACCGTTACCGAATATGCTCTTCAAAAATGATTAAAAGACCTGCTCAATTGAACAGGTCTTTTAATACATCTTATTTTATTCAACTGTTACACTCTTAGCCAGGTTTCTGGGTTTGTCAATGTCTCTGCCCTTGCAAAGAGCCGCATAGTATGCAATATACTGTGTGGGTACAACGGAAACAATGGGTGAAAGAAGCGGATGAACATCGCGGATAACGATTTTGTCATTATGAGAAGAAAGGGAATTTGTGGATATAACAAGTGTTTTTGCACCTCTCGCCTTTACCTCTTCGATGTTGCTTCTTGTGTTGAGGTTAATGTTTTCCTGTGTGATGATTGCAATAACAGGTGTACCCTTTTCAATGAGGGCAATTGTGCCGTGCTTTAATTCGCCTGCAGCAAAGCCTTCAGCCTGAATGTAGGAAATTTCCTTAAGCTTAAGAGCCGCTTCAAGACACACATAATAGTCAACGCATCTGCCTATGTAGAAAGCATTGCGTGCATTCTTGAGATACTTTTCTGCAAGGTACTTATAGGTTTCGCTTTCGGAGCAGATGGTTTCAATAACGTTTGCCACCTTTGAAAGCTCATACTTAATATCAAGACCTGGCTCTGCAGCAACTGTGGATGCTAAAATTGCAAGCACTGCAATCTGCGCGGTATATGCCTTTGTGGATGCAACTGCAATTTCGGGGCCTGCATGCAGCAAAAGTGTGTAGTTAGCTTCTCTTGAAAGTGTGGAGCCCTTTACATTTGTTACAGTAAGAATCTTGTGCCCCATAGCCTTAACCTTTACCATAACTGCTCTTGAGTCGGCTGTTTCGCCGCTCTGTGAAATGAAAATAAAGAAGGGCTTTTCAGAAAGAAGGGGTGTGTTGTGCACAAACTCGCTTGCTATATAGCTGTCACAGGGCTTCTTTGCCATGGTTTCAAAAAGCTGCTTGCCCACCAACCCTGCATGATAGCTGGTACCGCAGGCGATAATATAGATTTTATCGCAAGCTTCAATGTCCTTTATGATATCCTTTTCAACGGTAATGTCACCATTTTCGTCGGCATACTTCTGGATAAGCTTTCTTATAACAGCAGGCTGCTCTTCAATTTCCTTAATCATGAAATGAGCGTAGGTGCCCTTTTCCGTGTCGGAAAGGTCAAGCTCTGCCTTGAAGGGCTTACGGTCAATAAGCTTGCCGTACTGAGTGTAAATCTTAACATTGTCCTTTGTTATAACAACATATTCCTTGTCATGAATTTCGTAGAACATGCTTGTGTTTGCAATCATTGCCATAGAGTCGCTGCCTATCATATTGAAGCCTTCGCCCTCACCTATCAGAAGAGGAGACTTGTTCTTCACGGCATAGAGCACATCGGGGTTTTCGCGGTCAATAATAGCCAACGCATAGCTGCCTACAATTTCACTCATAAGGTGGCGGATTGCCATTTCTGTATCTTCACCGGACTGAGTGAATTTGTCTAAAAGCCAGGGAATAATTTCTGTATCTGTTTCGGAAACAAACTTAACACCCTTGAGGTACTTGCTTCTGAGAAAGCCCTCGTTTTCGATAATGCCGTTATGTACAAGCACAAACCTTTCGCTCTTGTGAGGATGGGCATTTTCCTCGGTGGGCTTGCCGTGGGTTGCCCAGCGTGTGTGACCAATGCCCTTTGTGCCTGAAATTGTTGTTCCGTTGTCAGTTTTTTTGTAAAGATTTTCAAGCTTGCCTACAGCCTTTTCAATACAAACTCCGTCTTCACTGCAAACTGCAATACCTGCGCTGTCGTAGCCGCGATATTCAAGCTTGGAAAGACCTTCAAGCAAAATGGGTGCAACCTGTTTATCTCCTATATAGCCAACTATTCCACACATATTCTCAATTCCTTTCAAAATTATTAATCGCTTTAATCATTTCTTCTACGCAAACAGTCATATCCTCTTTTGTCATGGAAAAGCCGTCCTTCCCCTGACTTGCCTCGTAGGGCAGATGCACAAAGCCTACTAAAACAGCATTGCCTGCTTCGTGGGCATTTTTAAGAAGAGTGTATAAAAGGCTGTTGCATACAAAGCCACCTGCCGATACGCTTAAGTCTGCTTTGAATCCACGCGCTTTCGCAGCCTGAGCCATTTCTTTAACAGGCAGGGTTGAAAAATATGCCGCTTTGCCATCATCACAAAGCCTTTCGCCCGTAATTTTCACACCTGCGTTGTCATCCATATTTGCGCAGGCATAATTTATGCCTATAACCTCAACCGTTACGGCACTTCTGCCGCCTGCCTGACCAAGGGAAAGGATTGCATCGGCATCAAATGCCAACGCCTCCTCCCACACAATGCGGGCACACTCGCCGTAAATTGTGGGTATGATAAGCTTTTTTATTTCAATATCGCCGATTTTATCATTAAGCTCCTGAAGCACCATCATCGACGAATTTGTGTCAAGTTCTCCGAAGGGGTCGAATGCTGTAACAAGTATACGCATATTACTTACCTGAGCAGTCCTTGCACAAGCCGTACATTGACAAATCGTAGCGGTCAATTTCAAAGCCCATGCTCTTTATTTTCTTAGTTTCGCACAGCTCTTCATCCGGGAAAATATCAATAAGGCGGTTGCACTTTCTGCACACAAAATGATAGTGGTCGCTCATGTTAGCATCAAAGCGTGATGAATTGTCTGTATAAAGCTCCCTGGCAATACCGATTTCAATCATATGCTTAAGATTTCGGTAAACCGTGGCAAGGGAAACATTTGGAAACTGCTCACGCATTTTTTCATAAACCCATTCCGCTGTAGGATGAGTGTCTGTAGACTGAAGAATTGCAATTAAAGCATCTCTCTGCTTACTGTGCTTTGTGTTCGCCATGCAAGGCACCTCCTTCAACTAAATATAAACATAATACTACATAGGTATTATACCATACAAAGCATTCAATTGCAATAACAATTATTATTTTTGACAAAGACACTTTTATGCAGTATAATCATTCTGAAAGGTTGTGTTAACGTGGCAAGAAGAAAAACAAACAAAACAACTTCTTTAGTTTATCTTATTATTGCACTGATTTTAGGTGCGGTAATTTCACATTTTTCATCAATGGATAAGACTTCTCTGACAAACAGTTACGAACATGTCACAGGAGAACTCAGCGTTCATTTTGTGGACGTGGGCCAGGCAGACTGTCAGGTCATTCTGCTGCCTGACAATAAGGTCATGATGATTGATGCAGGCAATAATGACGACGCTACCCTCGTGTGCGATTACCTTGATAATCTTGGCATTGAAAAAATTGATTATCTCGTTGGCACACACCCCCATGAGGACCATATCGGCTCCTTGGACACGGTAATTAATAACTATGAGGTTGAAAATGTTTATATGCCTGACGCTGAAGCCGATAACAAAACCTACCGCGATGTAAAAAAAGCCCTTTCCTCTAAAAATCTCGGCGTTACACTTACATCAGCCGGTACAACCATTTATTCCGACGAAGACCTTAAAATTGAAGCTGTGGCACCTGTATATTATTATGACGAGTTAAACAATTCCAGCATTGTAATCCATCTTACATATAAGGACGCCTCCTTCCTCTTCACAGGTGATGCCGAGGAGGAAAGCGAAAACGATATCAATGGTGACATTTCTGCGGATGTGCTGTCAGTGGGGCATCATGGCTCGTCAACCTCTACATCGGATTATTTTCTTGAACGTGTTGACCCCATGTATGCCGTAATATCCTGTGGGGCAAATAATGACTACGGACACCCTCATTGGGAAACCCTGGAAAAGCTTGAAAACGACGACATAACAATATACCGCACAGACCGCGACGGCACACTTATATGCACAACAAAGGGTGCAAAAGGTGACTATTCGTGGCAGGGCGCGGAATGAGGAATTAGAAACATGTTTGATTTGTACCAAAGCTGCACCCTTTGCCCGAGAGAGTGCAATGCAGACAGAAGAAAAAGCGTGGGCTACTGCGGCGAAGGTGCTGCTCTCAACGTAACACGCGCCGCACTGCATATGTGGGAGGAGCCTTGCATATCGGGCGTAAATGGCTCGGGCACAGTGTTTTTCCGAGGCTGTAATCTTAAGTGTATATATTGCCAGAACTATGCTATTGCGCATAATGAAGGCGGCAAGGATATTTCAATTGATAAATTTGCCGCTGCCTGTCTCAACCTTCAGCACCAGGGTGCACACAATATTAACCTTGTTACCCCTACCCACTACATTCCGCACATAATTGAGGGCGTGAAAAAAGCACGGTCAAAGGGACTTACCATCCCCGTTGTTTACAACACATCGGGCTATGAAAAGGCTGAAGCAGTTGCACTTTTAAAGGATACGGTTGACATATTTTTAACGGACTTCAAGTACATAAAGGCAGAAACCGCCCTAAAGTATTCCAACGCCGAAAACTATGTAGAATTTGCCAAGGATGCTCTCAGAGAGATGGTCAGAATTGCCCCCTCGCCCGTTTTTGAAGATGCACTTATGAAAAAAGGAGTGATTGTGCGCGTGCTGCTTCTCCCCAACCATCTTATTGAAACGAAAATGATTGTAAAATATCTTTATGAAACCTACAAAGATAATATTTACATAAGTCTTATGAATCAGTATACCCCCATCAAAAAGCATAAGGCAGAAAACCTAAACCGCACCGTGACCGATTATGAGTATAAGTCTTTAATTGACTATGCCGCCCACTTAGGCATAAAAAACGCATTTATACAAGAGGGGGAAACTGCAAAGGAAAGCTTTATTCCCCCGTTTGATTTAACAGGAATATAAAATAACGTTTTGCGAAGCAAAACATATCACGCCGAAGGCATATCGCAACAAAGGGCATCCGTTTGGATGCCCTTTGTTATATCGCATTTGACGAAGTCAAATATATCGCGTTTGAAAAACCATAAGGTTTTTCAAACATATTTTCTCATATGCTTTATTGCGCTTTTTTCAAGGCGCGAAACCTGCGCCTGGCTTATGCCGATTTCCTCGGCAACCTCGGTCTGTGTTCTGCCTGCAAAAAACCTCAGGTCAAGTATTTGCTTTTCCTTTTCGTTAAGATGCTCCATTGCCTCTTTTAAAACGATGTGCTCTATCCAGGCTTCGTCGTTCTTTTCGTCGGACAGCTGGTCCATAATGAAGCAGGTGTCGCCACCGTCGTGGTAAACAGGCTCAAACAGGCTCACAGGCTCGCAGATTGCATCCAATGCAAAAACAATTTCCTCCTTGGGCTTTTCCAGCTCCTTTGCAATCTGTTCAATGGTTGGCTCCTTTCCGTAAAGGTTAATGAGCCTTTCCTTCACCTGCAGTGCTCTGTATGCCGTGTCCCTTACGCTTCTGGACACCCGTATGGAGTTGTAGTCACGCAAATACCTTCTTATTTCGCCTATTATCATTGGTACTGCGTAGGTTGAAAACTGTACCCCCTGCTCTGTGTCAAAATTGTCCAGCGCTTTTATTAGCCCTACACAGCCCACCTGAAACAAATCGTCGGGGTTTTCTCCACGGGAGGAAAAACGCCCTATTATGCTTAACACAAGCCTTAAGTTTCCTGTTATAAATTCTTCCCTTGCTTTCATGTCGCCTTGCTTGATTTTTTCAAAAAGCACCTGTTTTTCCTTTGCGGTCAGCACAGGTAATTTTGATGTATTTACACCGCATATTTCTACTTTGTTCATAAAAAAATCCTCCGTAAGAAAGATATATTAAAATCTTTCCCCGGGAGGATTTTTTTATGCTGTCTACCTTTGTCTATATTTTTCCAAAGGATTTATACAATTATTTTCCTTTAACGGTCTTCCAATAATTTTCTGTTGCACTTTCCATTTTATTGTCGCCGTAGGTGTAGTATTTCTTGTTTTTAATTTTATCGGGCAGATACTGCTGGGCTACATAATGGTTGGGATAAGAATGAGGATACTTGTACCCTTGCCCGTGCCCCAGGCTTTCTGCGCCCTTGTAGTGGCTGTCCTTCAAATGTGCAGGCACCTCGCCCGTATCAGTGGATGCAATGTCGCCCATTGCCGCATCGATTGCACAAATGGCACTGTTTGACTTTGGTGCCGTTGCCAGCATGATAACCGCTTGGGCAAGGGGAATTCTTGCCTCGGGAAGCCCCAGCTGCAGCGCCGCGTCAACACAGGCTTTTGTAATTACAATTGCGTTTGGATATGCAAGCCCTATATCCTCGCTCGCCATAACAAGTATCCGTCTGCATACGCTCTGCAAATCGCCTGCGGTTAAAAGGCGTGCCATGTAATGTACTGCCGCGTCGGGGTCACTGCCCCGCACTGACTTTTGAAATGCCGACAAAACGTCGTAGTGGTCGTCACCGTCGCGGTCATGGCGAAAGGCTTTCTTGCGTGTTGCCTGCTCAATGATTTCCAGTGTAACAAGCCTTTTGCCGTTCTCGTCCGCCTTTGCTGTAAGGGCGGCAACCTCAAGTGTGTTAAGTGCCTTTCTCACATCGCCCGAGGATGTATTTGCAATATGCTCCTTTGCATCGGGCGCTATAACAACATCGTCGCCAAGTAACTGTGCAGCTCTGTCAACAGCCTCGCACATATCCTCCGCACTAACAGGTTCAAATTCAAACACTGTGCAACGGGATAAAATAGCGTTGTATACGTAAAAATACGGGTTTTCTGTTGTTGATGCTATCAAGGTAACCTTGCCGTTCTCAATACATTCCAAAAGGCTTTGCTGTTGCTTTTTGTTGAAATTCTGTATTTCGTCCAGATACAAAAGCACGCCGTCTGTGCCGAAAAGGGTTTCAGATTCCTGCACAACCTGTTTTACATCCGCAACAGATGCCGTGGTTGCATTGAGCTTAAAAAGGCGCTTGTTTGCCCTTTTTGCCGCAATATTTGCAACGGTTGTTTTGCCCACACCGCTTGGACCGTAAAAAATCATGTTCGGAATGTTGCCCGACTCAAGAATGCCTCTTAAAACCTTGCCCTCGTCAAGCAAGTGATGCTGACCCACCACCATATCTAAGCTGTCGGGTCTTATTCTGTCTGCCAAAGGACTGCTCATAAAAATCACCCTTTTTATGTAAAACGGGAGGGCATGGAAACCCTCCCCTACAAAATTCAAATTAATATAACGGATATTTGTCGCAAAGAGCCTTAACTCTTGCTCTGATTTCGTCCTGCTTTGTATCAAACTCAGCTATTGTAAGATACATCAATTCTGCAATTTCCTTCATATCCTCTTCCTTGAAGCCACGTGTTGTTGCAGCAGGTGTACCAACACGGATACCGCTTGTTACACCGGGCTTTTCGGGGTCAAAGGGAATTGCATTTTTATTTACAGTAATACCAACCTCATCAAGACGGTGCTCATATTCCTTGCCTGTTACGCCGAAGGGTCGAAGGTCAACAAGCATGAGGTGGTTGTCAGTGCCGCCGGAAACAAGGTCAAAACCCTTTTCAAGGAGTGCTTCACTAAGTGCCTTTGCGTTTTTGGCAATCTGTCTCTGATAAGCTTTGAATTCTTCGCTTGCTGCTTCCTTGAAGCAAACAGCCTTTGCGGCAATAACGTGCATTAAGGGACCGCCCTGAATGCCGGGGAAAACAGCCTTGTTAACAGCCTTTGCATGCTCTTCCTTGCAAAGGATAAGACCGCCACGGGGACCACGAAGTGTCTTGTGAGTTGTTGTTGTAACAAAGTCTGCATAGGGCACGGGAGAAGGATGAACGCCTGCAGCAACCAAGCCTGCAATGTGCGCCATGTCAACCATGAAGTATGCGCCTACTTCCTTTGCAATTTCGCTAAATTTCTTAAAGTCAATTTCTCTTGAATATGCGCTTGCACCTGCAAGGATAAGCTTGGGCTTGCATTCGAGTGCAAGGCGGCGGATTTCCTCGTAATCAATTACCTGGTCTTCTTCAGTTACGCCGTAGGGTACAATATTGAAGTACTTACCGCTCATGTTAACGGGGCTACCGTGAGAAAGGTGACCGCCGTGAGCAAGGCTCATGGAAAGTACTGTGTCGCCGGGCTGAAGAGTGGCAAAGAACACAGCCATGTTAGCCTGTGCACCGCTGTGGGGCTGAACGTTTGCATGCTCTGCGCCAAAGAGTGCCTTTGCTCTTTCAATAGCGATGGTTTCAACCTCGTCAACATATTCGCAACCGCCGTAATATCTCTTTCCGGGGTAACCTTCTGCGTATTTATTTGTGAGGGGGCTGCCCATAGCCTCCATAACAGCTTCGGAAACAAAGTTTTCGGAAGCGATTAATTCAATTTTGTTCTTCTGACGGTTTATTTCGCGGCTCATAGCCTCGTATAATTCTATGTCAGCATTCTTCACTCTGTTAAATTCCATGACAATTCTCCTTTGAAAAAAATACACGCCCATTATATAATTTTTATCTTTAAAATGCAAGCTTTTTATGGTAAAATAACAGTAAAAGAGGTGATTTTTTATGAAAAAGAAAGAACGGGCACTCTCTTTTGCAGAAATACTGGAAAAGCTTTATCCCGATGCCATATGTTCCCTTGAATATACCGACCCATTTCAGCTGCTGTGTGCAGTGCAATTATCTGCACAGTGCACCGATGCCAGGGTTAACCTCACAACCCCTGCGCTTTTTGCTGCCTACCCTGATGCCGCCTCAATGGCAAAAGCCCCCCTTGAAGAAATTGAGAGGCTTATAAAGCCCTGCGGCTTTTACCACAACAAAGCAAAAAACCTCATAAAGTGTGCACAGCAGCTGATTGAAGATTATAACAGCACAGTACCTGACAGTATGGACGAGCTTTTAACTCTTGCAGGGGTTGGTCGCAAAACTGCCAACCTCATTTTAGGTGACGTGTACAAAAAAGGTGGCATGGTTATCGACACCCATGCAAAGCGCATACTTTACCGCATGGGGCTCACAACCAAGCAAGACCCCACTCAGGTTGAAATGGAAACCGCTCCCCTTATCCCCATCCATATGCAGTCGGATTTTTGCCACCGTCTTGTTTTGTTCGGACGCGATATCTGCACTGCAAGAAAAGCCTACTGCGACAAATGCCCTGCAGAGAAATTCTGCCCGAAGAAAAACCCAAAGAAATGATACAAAAAATGGCAGACACTTAAAATTGTGTCTGCCATTTTTCACTTACCACTCATTCAAGATTAAGTCTTTTTTCCAAAAAATATTTTGTGATAAAAAACCACAGCGGTATACATAAAAAGGTCATTACCATGCTAAATACCGACATAACCTGATTTCCAAGCAGCTTATCACCCATCACATTCCAAAGTACAAATCTTACAATTTCGCTGCCATATTCACCTGCAAAATGAATTAAAAGATATACACCTGCCGCAATTCCCATTTTAAATCTTTCAAATGAAAACCCTATGCTTAACGCGGCATATATACTAAGTACCACAAAAATGCAGACTGCCACATCCTTCAATTCTGATACCAGAGTTGTTCTATAGTTATAAGTAATATCACCCATGGCAGAAAAACTTATCCATGTGCCTATTTTACGCACAATTGTGAGCAAAAGCAGATAGAATGAATAAACTGCAACCTTTACCGTGAGAATTTCGTTCACCGTCGCAGGCAGGGTATGTGTTATATAACCCATCTTTCCTATAGTGGTTTTGTAAAAGCCTACAGCAATCAATATGTACACAGCAGTGCGCACCGCTACCGATAAAAACAAGTTTATCACACTTATATTATTAGCGGTTTCCATAAAGCTCGTATTTGTACTTAAGTGCCACTTTTCAGTAAAGTAATTTGCCGTAAGCACCATCGCAATTGATACACAGGCATACAGCACTATAATCGGAACATAAATTTTCCAGGACTGTAAAAGCTCATGCTTTAATAATTTTTTAAACATAATTTTCCTCCTTCAATAGGTCTCTCGTGTAGAGTCTACAAACTTAATTGTAAAAAAGTAATAACAAACCGCTAAAATTGCAGTATATACACAAAAAAACAAATCATGTGCGAAAACATCCCATTTATTTAAAAAGGATGTACCAAATAAAATTGCTATACACGCCGCAGCAATATGTGTCACTATGTAAAAAACAGCCGTTATAACCCACTTGCCCCTATGAAAGCTTTGCCCAAAAGCTATGCTGAAAAAAGCGTGTATTATCAAATAAGGAATCAAAGTCAAAGCACTAAGCAAGGTGGGAATCAGCTCGTTCTCATCCCATATAAAACCAAATATCCCTAAAAAGAAGCCCTCTGTCATTAAATCTGATATAAAAACTCCTGCACAAATCACACCGAGCACTGCCACCAACCAGATAATAAACGACAAAAAGTGCGAAAGAATATGCTCATGTGCCGTTGCGGGTATGCTTTGATAAATATAGCTTTCTTTTCCCCATATCGTCCTCACATACCGCACAATCGAAAAAACAGAAACCACACTCACAAGCACACTGCCCGTTTCCATGTACAGCAAACGCCAGAGCAAAGATGCAGTCGCCCCTATTGCTATACCAAAATCGCCAAGGGCATTTATAACCAAGCCTACAACGCACGCAAAAATTATATTAACAGCCAAAAAAACTGACAGCACCAAAACATACGGCTTATATACGGCTCGCAATTCGTATTTGAGCAAACGGAAGGTCATCTGAACACCTCCCGGAATTTTTCATCAATGCTCATGTTATGCTCCTCACGGATATTGTCAACGCTGTCATGCAGAATAATTTCCCCCGCCTTGATAAACACAACCTCATCGAGTATTTTTTCCACATCATTTATAAGATGCGTTGCGATTACAACTGTTGCCTCCTCGTTGTAGCTTGCAATAATACTGCTTAAAATATAATCCCGCGTAACAGGGTCAACACCGCCGATAGGCTCATCCAAAAGATACAACTTTGCATTTCTGCTCATAACAAGTATAAGCTGCACCTTTTCGCGTGTACCCTTGGAAAGCTTTCTGAATTTTTCTTTTATATTGATATTAAGGCTTTCAATCATCCTTTCAGCTTTTTCCTTGCTAAAATCCTCATAAAAATCGCAATAGAATTGTATCAGTTCTTCAACGCTCATCCAGTCGGGCAAGCACTCTCTGTCGGGAAGATATGACACAATGCCCTTTGTTTCAATGCCCAACTCAAGTCCGTCTACCCTGACGCTTCCGCAATCAGGCACAAGCAGAGTATTGATTATTTTTATAAGTGTTGTTTTTCCGCTTCCGTTAGGACCCAACAGTCCCACAATCCTCCCCTTTTCAATAGAGAGGTTTACATTGTTAAGCACCACTTTCCGTCCGAATGCTTTACTTAAGTTTTCACAATTAAGAATGCTCATGGTTTTTCTCCTTTACCATTTTTATTGTAGCCGCATCATCAAAGCCCAGCTGTTTCATATTTTCGAAAAACATTTCAATTTCTTCTGTTGCAAGCTCCTGCCGCATGTCGGATATCAGCTGTACATCGTCTGTTATAAATCTGCCGCTTGTACGCTGAGTGTAGACAAGCCCCGTGCGCTCCAGCTCGCTGAATGCACGTTGAACGGTGTTTGGATTAACCTTGGCATCAAGTGCAATATCACGCACAGAATCAAGCTTGTCTCCCGGTTGCAAGGCCCCCGATACAATAAGCCTTTTTATTCTCTGCACAAGCTGTACATATATTGGTTTGTCATTTGAAAACTGTCGGTCAATATTCATTTTATCACCTCTGTATTATTCGCCTAATACAATAATACTATATCAATCTGAATTTGTCAAGAACAAAGTGTCTCCGACACTCTTTGGCAATAGCCCGAGTTCAGGAAAACAGAGGAGAAAACACTTTGTAATGCCTTTGTAGCTTTTCCGAGTTTGCGAGGAAATTCTCGCACGGCAATAAGATAAAATTTATTTTTTGCCTTATAGGAAATGCAAAATTTCCTATAAGGCAAAAAAAGTGTTGCGTAACGCAACACTTTTTCTGTTATTCTGTACTCACACTGCCTGAAAGAGGCATACAGCCCTCCCATATAAAAGCCTCGTAGCGGTCAGCTTCGGGCACGGCTATGGCGCTCTTGCCTTTTTCCAAGGCTTGGATTGCAATCATGGTGTCATCTTTATACGAAGCAACATAAATGCACCAATCACCGTCGTAATATTGGTCGTAGTTATACCTTAGGTACACCCAACCGTCCGAGACGGATACATCGTTGATTTCAAACCACAAGGGCGACACAACACCTATAAGATTAATGGAATTCATATCCTCCGCAGCGTAAGAGCCCGAGAGGTAGTATAAAACATCGCCGTTTACATAAAGGTTATAAACCTCATGATATGCTGTTTCAACCCCGGCTATTTTCCTTGGCTTTGCGTAATCCTTAAGGTTGACAACAAAAACCTCGTTCTGCACGTTAAAGATGAAGCTACCTTTATAAACGGCAAAGCATATATCCTCTGTGGGATACCAGTTGCTTTTGTATGAGGCATCGGGTGTGAATATTTTTTCACTTCCGCCGTATTTAAGGTTGTTTATCTTATACAGGCTTCCGCTTTTCTGCACATACCACTCGCCGTCCATATACAAAAACGGGCTTTTGTAATTGGTAAAATAATAATCATCATACCACGCACTTGTGGCTTCATATTCGCTGTCCCAGGCATAATGCCCCAGATTTGTGACAAACTCGTCGTCGCTCTTTAAAAAATATTTATACGAACAGTTATCACCCGAATCGTTCCAGGTGGCATCCACATGGTACCAGTTGCCGTCAAACTTAACTAAGTTCCAGTCATGATTCATTTCGTAGCTGTAGGCATGAGCACACTCTACCCCTGCCGCACGCAAAAGATAATTCATTGCTAAGGCATATGCCTGACAAACGCCTGTCCTTTTAGTGAAGAAGTCGTAAATATTATATATCGTATAGGAATAGTCGTAGGTGTGATTTACGGTTATGTAATTGTGCACCAGCATGACCTTTTCAAGGTCCGTCATGTCAGAGTCCATCATGCTGAGGACATGCTGCTTTTCTTTTTCAATCACTGCGTCAAACACTTCCACCTGCTCTTTTGTGTACAGGTAGGTAAGCTCTACCGCAAACACATAGCTGGAGCTGCCGCTTGTAATGTAATGGTATTTGTATTCGTCGTGCACATAATACAGCTCAGGGTTTTCAAGGTATGCCGCAATCACCACAAAGAATATTCTGTCACGAGCAATTCTGCAGTGGGAAAAATTTATTGTGGTTTGATGATTTCGCATTCCCTGGGCTATCAGGTCCCTTGCAACAATTTCGTTACTGCTGAGAGCAAAAAGCTCCATACTGTCGTTGTCGTCTTTTTCTTCTACGCAGGTGTATTCAAAGAGCTTTGCAGCTGCCCACTTTTCCTCGGCAGCTGCGTTAAGCCCAAAAAGGAGCAAAAACACACCTATCAATAAAAACACTTTTTTCATATTTTCACCCTCTTACTCAGTACAAACGACTATGCATTGATTTTTGTTAAAATCTTTCGGGAGTGATTATAAATCAGCTTCCGAATTGTTCTTTTTGTTATTTCCTATTTCAGTTTTTCCCATTTCAATCACTTGCATTATGAGAAATACAACATGAGCCACAAAAGCTACACTTGAAACGAATTCACCAACGTAGGCTAATATGTCGTTGTGTATCAGACCAAAGAACAAGTAGAGCCCGCCCACATCGCCGCCATCGGGAAGAAAAATGTAAAGCAACAGATATGTAATGATAAAAAACAAATTCAGCTTTTTAATTTTTGGCGATTGACTGACAAACTTAGCTGCCGAAAAGTTAACCACGAAGAAAACAATTGCGTGGATAAACGGCACCAGCATAAATGTCATAATAACTCTGAGCCAACCAATATTCAGCACCCAGGAAAGTGCCGCAATGAATAAAGAAATCAATGTTAGAATAATTATGTTTCTTTGCTCTGCAGAATGGTTTTTAATTGATTTTATTATTGCCATGGCAGCTCCGCCAACTATAACCACAACCATAACAACAACTATTAAATTCAATAAAAACGCCAGAAGCTCTCTTGGTACATTTGATAACATATGCATTCTCCTTTAGTTTTGGTAATTACCTGTGTGGGCTCAGGTCAGGGCAAGAAAATTTTAAACAGACATCGCAGCATTAAACAATACCCATGCAAGGGGAACTGTTAACAAAAACAAAACTATGTACACTATATTGTTTTTTATGCTCATTTGCTTTTTCTTCTTAATTACGATTGAAACAATATTTAATATTAACCCAACTATGCCCGATGCACCAAGTCCAAACACTGTATATAAAAGCAAAAGCGATGTAACTACCCAAATCACTTTGGGCAAATAATATGCCTGTCCCGGCGGAAGTAAAAAGCAACTCACACTAATCACATTAAAAATAACAAGCACAAAAGAAATTACATCTAATATAAAATGCTTCTTTTTCATTGTGTTTCTCCTTTTTCAATAAATTCGGCAATCCCTGTTTTATTAAATTAGATTCTAAAAAATCAATATATCCAATGCCACAAATATGGATAAATCACATCATCGGCACTACCTGTTTTTGACCAAATTGTATTCCATGAAACCTCATTCCATGTACCATCCTCATAGGCAAAGGTCAGAACATTTCCTCCGGTTTTACCTTTGGAAACATAATAAACTTTTGCAACACCATATGTTTCATATTCTAAAACCTTAAAAAATTCCATTTCCCCAAGCATTGTATTTTGTTTATATGCATCTTTAAACTCATCATAATGCTTATGTGTCAAGACTTCACATTTAACAACAGAAAATATATATGTAATCGTTAAACATAGAACGAATCCAATTATTAGATATTTAATCTTTGTTTTCATTTAACAACCCTCCCGTCGCACTTCGTGTGCCACCCTCCTTTACACAAGGAGGGCTATTTCCTATCTTTCGACACAATTCTTACTCGTGTTAAGACAGGACCAAAAATTATTTAGTCCGTCGGTTTTTTATTAAATATATTGCAGATGAAACAACAAAGCCTATTGTATGTAATAACCCATCTGCTATTGCATTTACGCCAAGTTCATAGTAAGTATCGTCATAAAATACGCTCAACTTCATTAAATTAAACAGCCATTTAAAATAGTTTGTTGAGTTACCTAAATAAACAAACAATACATAAATTATAACAAAAGAAATTACGCTAATCCAAAATTCTTTCTTGTTTAAAGTTTTAAATATAAAATACACTACAACAGCAAATATAATTGGCAATGTAAATGCAAGAAAGTTTGAAATGCCGACATTCGAATCATAACTTTTGATTTGTAACAGCATATCAATCTGCATATACAAGTGAATTAACAAAGAAAATAAAATTGCTTTTAGCATTTTCATTTTCTTTCCTCCTTTTCGACAAATTCAACTTAATTTATTATAGAATCAGTGAACGATTCAGATGCCAAGTTTTTAGCTAAATTTTGAACTTCGTTCAAAGCTAAATTATCTCGTTTCATTCGATAGCTAAATAAAATTCGCTAAAAGCGTGCGTAGCACATTTAGCTGCCGTAGGCAATTTAGCTGAAAGGGGCTGTTGCAAACGAATAAATTTTAAGTGCACTTGCAACAGCCCCTTTCATTATTCAACATAAAACTTTTCTCGTACCTTTTCGTAGGCGCTTTCACCCAGAATGGTTTTAAGCTCGCTTACCGAATGGAACTTGCCATTTTGCTCGCGGTAGGAAACAATTTTCTTTGCGTAGGTTTCGCCAATGCCGTCCACGTTTTCAACAAGCTCCTCTGCGGTAACAGTGTTAAGGTTATAGCCACCCATTTTCGCCGAGCCTTTAAAAGGAATGTAAATTTCCTGACCATCCTTTACGTATGCCGCAAGGTTAACTCCGTCAAGGTCAGCATTGTCAAGAAAGCCGCCTGCAACAGATTCCAGATTGAGAACTCTTGTGCCGTAGGGCACATAATACACGCCGCTTTTCCCCACAGCACCTTTAACGTGCACACAAAGCTTTACCTCTTCTTTATACTCGGTATATTCTGCCTCTTCTGCACGGTAATGAATGTAGGATGCTGACACTATTGCAAAAAGGGAAAAAAGCAAAATGGCGCCGTTTATAATATTTCTCTTTCGTTTTTCTTGTACTTCAACATCAAAAAGCTTTGCCATAACTACCTCTTTCAGACGGTTTTTTCGTAAACCTCGTCGTGCTTGAGCTCAGCAGAATTATACGCCTCAACTGCTAAGCTGTCGCAACGCTCGTTATACTCGTGTCCTGCGTGCCCCTTGAGCCATACAAGCTCCACCTCGTGCGTCCTGAGCTGAGTGAGCATCCGCTCCCACAAATCGGGGTTAAGCGCCTTTTTACCGTCAGCCTTTTTCCAGCCCTTTTTCTTCCAGCCGTAAACCCAGCCGTTTTTGATTGCATCAACAAGGTACTTTGAGTCGCTGTACAGTGTCACCTTGCAGGGCTCCTTCAAGGCTTCAAGCCCCACTATTGCCGCCAGAAGCTCCATGCGGTTATTGGTTGTGAGAATAAAGCCCTCGCTCATAACCTTTTCGTGACCGTTAAAGGTTAATATTGCACCGTAGCCACCCTTGCCGGGATTGCCGCTGCAGGCACCGTCTGTGTATAAATTTACTTCTCTCATTTAATCACTTCGTTCATTGCCTTGGCGATGGACGCTTCGTTGCATCTTTCGGGTCTATTGGCTTTCACAAGGCTCCAGCTTTCAGAGTGTGTAACAGTCGCTCCTGCTTCAAGCTCAGCAAGGGGAGAAAGACATTCCATTTCTGTGTAGCCGTCGCATGTGTAGCATTCGCAGTTACAGTTATGGTCGGGATACTTAGCCATCTTTTCGTAGCCGAACTTTTTAACAAAAGCCGCATCGTTTACAAAGTAAACCATGTAACCGTGCTCGTTGGAAACGCCAACCTTTGCAGCCTTTTCCATGTTTCTCTGATCAACTGTGATGTACTTATCACCAAGATAAAATCTTTCATCGTTCATGGGTGTGTACTGCCAGAAGCAAACCCACTTGTTGGGGAAAAAGCCTGTATCGGTAACGTTCTGAGGAATTACACAAAGACCGCCCGTCTGGCAAACTGTTACTGTCCAGGGAGCAATTGTAACAGCCCATGCGCCTGTGTTCTTCACAGTGTGCTTTATTGTAACATCTCCGTTTTCGTCCATTTCGATACAAGTTGTCTGCTGCATCTGTGTCCATTCCTGCTCGGGAGCAGTGAGATGGGCACCGTTTTCGTTTATTACGCAGTCAACCTTATAATCATCGGGGTAATATGTTCTGGGGTGTCTTTCGGGGCTTATCCACAGTCTGTGACCGCCCACAACGCACCATGTGTCGCCCTTGAAGGGGGATGCTGTAACATCGTTTGTGTATTTGTTTTCCTTATCCTCAAAGAACATATTTTCTTCGCCTACATAAGCGTAGCGTACAATATAAGGGCCTCTTTCAAGGGTTGCAATAAGCTCCTTTTCGCCGTTTGTAATTTTTAAGCATTCGCCGTAATTAGAGTATGTAATGCGTGAAACCTCAACCTTTGCCATGGTAAATTCCTCCTTAAAATGTGATTAATAATATTATAGCATAAAAAGAGCAGATTTCAAGGTGTATTTTAATTGCATTTGTTTTGGAAGATAATTGTTGACGAACTCGCTTTTTTGTGTTAATATATTTGCCTGTAAGGAGTTTTGGTATGACTAATCGTTTTATGGAAGAAGCACTTAAAGAAGCGCATATTGCACTTGAAAAGGGCGAAATCCCGATAGGTGCTGTTGTTGTACGAAACGGCGAAATTATCGCTCGCGGCCACAATTTAAGACAAACCGAGCGTGATGCCACACTTCATGCCGAAATTGTTGCTATTAAGGAGGCATGCAAAGTTCTTAAGGACTGGCGCCTTGACGATTGCGACATTTACGTAACCTTAGAGCCTTGCACAATGTGCTCAGGCGCAATTATAAACGCACGTATGCGAAGTTTGTACTTCGGAGCATATGACGCTGAATACGGCGGTGCAGGCGGAAAAATTGACCTCTTTGCCTCCTGCTATTTCGGAAGCAAAACAAAGGTTTATGCCGGCATTATGGAAAAGGAATGTACCGACTTTCTGAACGATTTTTTTAAGTCCATAAGAAAGAAAAGCAAAGTGGAATAAGCGTGTTTAATATTGCAAGTTAATTTTCATCCTGAAAGTTAATATATACGGAGAAGTATCGAAGTGGTCATAACGGACATGACTCGAAAGCCTCTACCTCAAACGGAACTCTTACAGCTCAAACCCTTGATTTTATGCGGTTTTTATAATTTAGTTTTTCACTTATATTTGCTTGTTTTGCCCACGAATTTGCCTTAAGTATTATTTTTGCCAAATTCAACAGGGCTTACAATATAACAATTTCATATACGGAGAAGTATCGAAGCGGTCATAACGGACATGACTCGAAATCATGATGCCCCTTGAGGGACGTGGGTTCGAATCCCACCTTCTCCGCCAAGCGTTTATGCGGGTTTGCTATGTTGCAAGCCCGCATTTACTTTATCTAAAACAGGGCTTGTTTTGCCCAAATTTGCCTCGATTTGCCCTAAACCGATTCATTATCTTCACCGTAGATTATATTTCTCATTTTTTCTGCTGCTGATATTTTATCGGAATAATCAAGGTGAGAATAAATATTTGCAGTTGTCGCAAAATCACTGTGTCCCAGTATCATTTGAATCTGCTTCATATTGACACCGTTTTTCAACATTATGCTCGCCGCAGTATGTCTGCAATCGTATAATCTTAAAGTTCTGAGCCTGTTCTTGCGAATAATTCTTTTGAAGTTATCCGACAGGGTTCTCGGTCTGATTAACTCACCAAGCTCATTCACACAGACATAATCCGAATCCTTGAAGCAATAACCTTTTCTGAAAAGCTTTCTGTATTCCCGAATGCTTTGCTTCTTTTCTAAAAGCAGCTCCCTAACAGGAGGCACCAACGGAAGTGAACGGTAGCTGCTGTTGTTTTTAGTCAAATCCTCTTTAATCACCTGCAGGCGTCCATCGATACTTGTTTCGGTTACAGTATGTGCAATCAAAAAAGTATTGCTTTCAAAATCAATGTTCTGCCACTTAAGCCCGATTGCCTCCTCACGACGAAGACCGTAAAACAGCATCACGGTTATAGGTATTTCATAAATAGTATCACTTACTAATGCAAGTATTTTTTGTGCCTCCTCAACGGTGTAGGTCTGACCATGATAGGGTTCCTTTTTGGGTGGATCTACACATTCCATAGGGTTTGAGTCTATAAGCTGTAGCTTCCTTGCATCCTTAAATGCCTTATGAATATTTGCATGATAGCTTTTGACCGTTGTTCCTTTTACACGCTTTCTTTGATTCGTATAAAAATCCTGAATATGCTTCGGAGTAACCTCTCTAAGCTTAAGCTTCATGGGCTCAAAGTATGGAATTATTACCCCGTGTATATTATCATGATAACCACTGTAGGTAGTAAGGCGGATTTGTAGTTTGGTCTTTTCAAGCCATTGCTTCAAATAATCGGTGAAAAGTATATCCTTTATTCCGTTTCCGTTAGCTATAAGCTCTGCCTCTTGCTCACGCTGAAAATCAATCAGCATATCATGCGCTCGCTTTTTGTTTCCTCGTTCAGGTAAATTCGTGCTTTTTGATTTTCTCTGTCGCTTACCCTCTGCAGACACCCAAGATAGCTTCATATGGTAAACGCCCTTGATAACCTCCAGATGTCCGGAAACCTTAATTTCTTTTTTCAAAAACACTCACCCTCTTACGATACCAGCATTTCAACAAGCTTTGCTTTTACTATCCTGTATTCTCGTCCAATTTTTACAGCGTGTAGTTCCTTGTTTTTAATTGCCATATAAATCGTTTTCTTGCTGACATTAAGAATTTCAGCCGCCTGATCGGTAGTCAGCACATCAGGATAATGCTTTAATTTTTGTGTATAGTTTAATACATTCATGATTTCACCTCCTCATTAGTTATTCTTAGTTTGCGTTTCTGGCGATTATTATACTTATTTTTTCTTATCGTCGTTCATAGTGTACCATACCGCCCAACGCTTGTCAAGTTTATTCAAAATTTGTTTTCAAATAATCGTTTTATGCATTTGTGTTGACTTTTCAAAAACGACGCGATATAATACTTTCAGGAATTATTTATAATCGTTTATCAAGAGGATGTATTATGAAAGAAAATACAAAAATCTTTGGCTTTGCCAATGGCAACCAGACCTCATATAAGTTAAAATTTGATCAGATAGAAGAAACCGTTGTCGGCACAACCTCCGGCAAGGCTCTTTTTGACTTTCTTTGGATTGACACCGAAATGTTCAGACTGATTTTCATTGATATAATTATTGCATTCGGTGGCGGAGACATAGAACAGGCAGTCAAGAAAGCTGCTGCTTATGTTGACAAGAACAGCTATTTGACCATATATATTGCTTCTTTCATTGATTATCTTGCTAACGGTAGCAGTGAATTTATAACCTTCCTTGGAAGTGATTTTATTGCACCCGAAGAAGGCTCTAAAAAGTATTTTGAAAAATTTCTTAATGCGATACTCGTAAGCATCCATAAGAAAAAGACAGAAATCAAACCATTGTTAGATGAAATTATTAAAGATAAAGAAGGCTCTCTTCCTCAGCGCTTTACAAAGCACCGTGAAGAGAGCAAGCTGTTTAATTTTGATTTTGTAACTCAATTTGATGCAGATAATGGCATCACAGTCTATCCCCTTGAAACAATAGACGATGTAATCCGCTTTGATATAATGCTTATGCTTGTAAATAAGATTAAGCTTAAGCCCTGTAAATGCTGCGGTGAATATTTTATCCCCCGTGGTCGTGTAAACAGCGAATACTGCGAAAGAATTATGTCAGGTGAAACAAAGCCTTGTAGCGAAATCGGCGCAATTAAAACCTTTGATATTGTTCATAAAGATGATGCAATCCACAAAGCCTACATCACGGCTTATCGTCGTATGGATTCCCGTCAGAGAGCAAAGCTCATCACAAAGGAAGAATTCAAAGAATTCGGTAAGCTCGCCCGTGCAGAACGAAAAAAATGCTATAACGGTGAAATCACCCTCGAGCAATTCCAAGCCTGGCTTGATGAATTCAGATAGTATAGTAAACAAAAATAGAAGGTAGGTAAAACACACCTACCTTCTATTTTTGTTTACTGAAGAGATTTGTTAATCTTTTCTATAAGTTGTCCTGCCTGTGCAATTTCATGAGGTTGTAAATCGTTTAATCCGTGATCCCGAGACCATCTTATAAAAGCTTTAGATAACTTATACTTAGAAAAATCAGCTTTTGCTACACTCTTTAAAACATCTACAATTGGACGTTTTGCTTGTGTTTTAGCAACAGCTATAGCATCCCAACCGCATTGATCTTTTGCGATATTCAACAATGTATCCCTAAGTATATCCTCAATTTCAACAGCAGATACTTGTCCACTGTAAACATCCTTTGTCCTTAGGATACGCTTAGCACCTACTGCGTTAATTAATGTCTCTTGTTTCGCCGCCAATTCTCCCTCTGCATCCGAATCCAAAAGTGCCGAAATTTTAAGATTTTGTGCGTGCAGAATTGTTGCAAAATATACTACCTTGCTCGCGCAGTTAGCAGGAATTAATGCAATTTGTTCGTTAATCCCAGTTTTTCCATCGGCCTTAAACAACTCTGATAAACTTTCTATATACCACATGTCAGTCAATCCTTCAAGAACGAGGTTCTTTTTATGGAAGAATAAACTTTGCGCCAAATCGTAGCCTAACGCTTCTTGTAATGGAAGCATTGCACCACTATCGCTAGCCGTTAACGACAAATTTACTTTTGTACCGGTTGTTCTATCTGTCATCTCAACAACACGGACCTTATCAAGTTCATCTGTCCCAACAAGGAATGGGGAATGTGTAGTATACAATGTTTGGTTTTTCTTACTCAATTTTGTCAATGTTTCAATAAACTCTGCTTGTTTAAGAGCATGTAAACTTTGACCCGGTTCATCTAACAATAAAATTGCATTTTTATGTTTATCAGATGCCTCTGCGAAGAACACAACATAGAATGATACCATCCATTGGAAACCTTCAGAACGCTGATCAAGTTCTACTTCTACACCCAAATCGTCTTCAACAACAACCTTGAGATATTGTCCATCAACCTTAATTCTAAGCTTATTTGCGTCTCGCCCATCTTTTTTTGGATTCCAAATTTCACAAATTGCATCTGTAAGCCTAATAGTAGCAGCATTTAGTTGATAATCTCTTTTGTCTAATTGCGCTCGATATTGCTCGTACTGATCCGGTTTATTCAGATCATATTTTGAAGTTTCGCCTGCTTCTGCAAGTTCTTTGGGAGTAAACCCTAAAAATTTAAGCAAACATATATTTCCGTAGTCATACTGTTCATCATCCAACATTTTTTTGTCGATGCGTTCTGCTAACTTCTTCAAATGCAACACTGGCTTAATTCTAAAATAATTACTAAAAAGTATAAATTTAGGTAATCTCTCTTCGCAAATTGTAAGAACATCATTGCGTTCTATAGGTTTTTCCAATAGTTCAAGAAGTTTTTCATACCTCTTTTCTTCTGTTGCATTATCATCTTCAAGATATACTAAATTGTTTTTCAACCAAGTAGTGATTTGTTTTGCCTTAACGCTAGAGATAACACTTGTCCTGCGAAGATATAAAACTGCAGTATCATACCCAGTTTGTATAGCTACCTGCTTGGCTTCTGGGTCTCCATTTGCCACGCTTGTATTTTTGTAATGTTGACAAATCTTCAATAAATCCTTTTCAATTTCAGAAAAAATAAGTTTTGATGGTGCGTTATCCAGTCGATGCCACATTGTATTATCTAAGTATCGTCCGCAGACATAAATAACATCCTTGTAGGCTTCTGGCAATTCATCTCTATCGTCATCTTCCAAAGCAAAATGACCTTCTACTACAGTAAATGTGCTAGAATCAATATTGCCGTTTTTAATATCCTCATCATATTTAGAACGAGGATAATCTCTCAAAGGATCAAATAACGCAACCCCTTCCGGAGGATTAAGTTTTTGTAACGCTTGCAAAATTGCGGTTTTTCCCGCTTCGTTTGGTCCAACCAAAATTGTTTTGTCATTTTCCACTTCAAAATACCCTGTATCAATTATACTTCGATATCCTTGTACTCGTGCTTTAATTAAACGCATAATTCATTCTCCTTTTGTTTATTTTTTTAAATGATTATCTTAAAGAAATCTCCAAATCCATTAGTTATAGCTTAACTATCCCATCTTATTTTTCCTCCACCATATCTCGATAATTTACCAAACTCACATTACCCATTTCATTCGCTTTATCCACACATCCCTTTGAAAATCCGGATTTTGAGAACAGGTAATAATGCTTTGTTTTATACGGGAACAGATTGCCGCGTTTTACAAGTGTTTCTAAAACGCCAAGGTCAACCTTTTCATTTGTCCATTTGCATTCTGCAAAGAGGGCTGTGTTTTTGTCCTGTTCGCCCATAATATCGATTTCTGCCTGGCATTTTTCTGTAGGATCGTTGCCCCACCAACGACCAAGGGAAGTGAACTCTACCGGGCAGTTGCCTGAAAGAAGCTGTTTCCAAAGGTACTGCTTACAGATTTCTTCAAAAACCTTACCCATATAGTCTGAAAGCTGAGGCTCAATTCTCTTATAAACCAGATCAGCAGCACCACGGGCAATGATTGAATTATTATCAAGCACAAAGCGATACCAGAAACGGAACATATTATCCTCAATAGAGTAAATCGACTTACGAGAAGCCTTTTCTCCGTAGGGAGTTTCCTTTTGCACAATACCAAGGTTCATAAGGTTCTTAATGTAATTTGTGCAAACATTAGTATCTTCGCCAACCTTGCTTGAAATCTCCGACATTCTTGATGAACCTGTTGCAATCGCTGTAATGATAGCTGTATAAATTGCAGGCTCACGAACCTCTTGTTTTAAAAGGTTAGTCGGTTCTTCGTAAAGGAATGAAATCGGATTCAAGTATGTGTTTTTGATATTATCCTCAACGCTTAAATTGTCATCCATCTGCAAAAGGTACTGAGGCGTACCGCCTGCTATACCGTAAATAAGCGCCTTATCCTCGTCAGAAAGGTTTTTGAAATATCGGCAAGTTTCTTCAAAGTCAAATGGCAAAAGCTTCATTTGAGCCGTTCTGCGACCGTATAAGGGTGCTTTGTATGCAAGCACGTGGTCTTCCATGTATGACATAGAGGAACCGCAGAGAATGAGCATCAACTTTGAGTTATCTTTATATTTATCAATTAAAAGCTGTAAGGTAGATGCAAGGCTTTTTGATGAACGAGCCACGTAAGGGTATTCGTCAATAGCAAGGATTATTCTTTCGTTCTCTGCAAGCTTAAAAACATACTCTAATGCAGCCTGAAAAGAAAGGAAAGAGGACTCCGTTTCAATACCGCTTGCAAACTCCATAATACTTTTTGAAAAGTTTTCAAGATTCTGCTTTGCGTTGCTTTCAACGCCCATAAAGTAAATAGCTTTTTTATCGCCTATGAACTCATTTATGAGCGCAGTTTTACCAACACGACGTCTGCCATAGATAACAGCAAATTCAAATTTATTCGATTCATAAAGTTTATTCAGAGCATTAAGCTCGCGTTCTCTGCCAATAAACATATGTATGACCTCCATTTTTGGTTATCTATAGTATAGCACATACAAAGCAATTTAGTCAAGTATAAATGAGTAATTCACGATTGACTAATTGGCTTTCGCGTTATCATCAGCATAAAGTCCTATAAGCTTAAACCAACAAAAACGAGGTTATGCTCTCACGTGCATAACCTCATTGTTTATCATAATTAAATTTTATCAGCCTGCTTGTCGTGCCTCGATAAATAAGTCTATATCTGCAATAATATAGTTTGTTCCTGTAGTATGCAACGCTCCGTAGCAACTAAAAATATATTCATATACTTCATACTTCCTGAACAATTCTGCAACCTGTTTTCCTGTTAAATTTTTGGCCGACTTATATTGTTCAATACAAAAAACTAAAAACTTTCCTTCTTTACTCATAATCATAACTCCTTGGAAAATAAAAAGCTTCTGTAATTTATTATATACATTTCTTTTTCTGTGTCAACTTTTTTCAAGGTTATAAATACGCTCATCCAATCTGTTTTTCGCCAGAATTTAGATTTTCGTAATACAGTTTTTTCAAAGCTCATAATCATTTCTTCTCATCGTAGCTTAAGACACATTCCCATATTTGGTCCATAAGCTTTTCTACCTCGCTAATTTTTTCTTTAGACACATGTTTTTCCAAATTGGCGATATGAGCAATTTGATTTATGTTATTGCCTATATGGTTCAGCTCTTTGTATATTCTAAAAAGCTCTTCAGTTTTAAGAGGATGAATTTCGTAACCCATGATAAGTTTTGATATTATCGCTGTCATAGTTAAGCCTGATTTCTTTTTCAATTTTTGAAGTTTTTCCCACACCTTATCAGAAACATAAAAATTTAATTGCTTTTGCTTGTATCTCATAGTTCCACCTCCAATAACAAATGGGTATTAGGGATTATCCCTAACAAGCGGCTTTTGTCTATACAAATGCCGTGCTTGCTAATACAAAAACTATCGTTTTACAGCTCTGAGCTATCCGCCGTACAAATCGTGATTCACCTCTGCGGTGTAGTAGTGGGCTATGGTCTGCGGAGCGTTGTAAATGCACCTTAGCATATAGGCTTTTATGTTTCGTACCTTGGTAGTGTTTTTCTTGATGCAATCGATTACATACTCCACATGCTCGCTGCCGAGCTTCAGCATTTGGGCTTTAACAACCTCTCGCGGAAATTCGTTGTCTCCAATACGAATCGTCGTAGCAGTAGCGCAAGTAGCTTCTACCATTACGCTGACAATTTCTTCAAGCATACCGTCTGTATAGCTCTGTTTCAAAATCGTATAATCAATATTTTCTTTGATTTGTTCTTCCATCTCATCCATCTCGGCAGCCGTGATGGATTGATGGTTATTATTAAAATAAATATTAATATTATTATCTATATATTGATTGGGTGCACGACGTTCACCACGTGGTGCAGGAGATTCACCACAGGGTGGTGCACCATATTCACCAGGTAGTGCAGGAGATTCACCGGGTAGTGCAAAATCTGCACCACCTATCAGAACTACATAATCATTGGCGGTATTATCGCCCTTAGTGCTTTTCTGTGCAATCTTTCTGATGCAACCAAGCCTTTCCAAGTCACCAATAATCTCAATGGCTTTTCTTCTGCTGATTCCGCTGTCATTTGCAATAGTCTGGTAAGACGGGAATGCGAGATTTTCATCATTGGCATAGCTACACAAAACGGCAAGCACGACCTTTTGCAAGGGCTTTAACACCTTGCTGCGTAGTATGTAATTGGGTATTTGTGTAAATCCGATTGGGTATGCTATTCTCATGGTTTTCTTACACCTCTCTGATTCTTTCATCTTTGAAAAGAATTTCCTTATACACGATTTTCTCGGCACTATTGCGAAGTCTATTTATAAACTCGTCCCATTCCTTCTGGTTTTCTCTGGGCGGTGCATCTCCAATTCTGTCACGAATGATATCATCGTACATCTGCCGGGCCAGTTTATCCACGTGTGCAACATGCTTTAAAAGCCTTCCGGTAATCAATAACCGTGAATATAATACTCGTTTATTTTGCTTTAAGTAGCTTAAATATGCGTGTCCGAATCTGCAAATATCATAGCTCTCCTTCGGTGCTGCAGTGGGCAAATAGCCCCTTCCGTATTTGATATAATCAACCCTCATAAATCAATCCATCCTTTCAAACTCACTTAATTTTTCCTTCAGCTTTTTTGATTTAACGTGCATATTGCGAAAATAATCACTTGCCATAAATTTGAGCAGCGATGACCTGGGAATTTTATTTGACCGTTTTGCCCGAAAGGCAACAACAAGTCCTCTGTCAATCCAGCCTTGCACCGAGCTTTTGCAATAGCCTGTGATACGTTTGACTTCAAGCACGGTTAATATATCAGGCTCGTCAGCAAGCCAAGCTTCGCAAAATTCCTTCCATTTCGTTTTCATAATGTGCCCTTTCATACGTTTTAATGGTTTTTAAGTATAAATCTGTTTTGCCCTAGTTTTGCCCAAAGTGAATTTTTTGTGTTAAAATCACATTTTTCAAAAGCCACAAAAATCAAGTCTTAAGCACACAAAAAAGAGCCAAAAACCCTTATTTTTCCAGGTTTTCAGCTCTTTCAAGAGAGTTATATCAGATTGTAGAAACGATTAAGAAAGTCAGAGTGTATATCACTCGAAATCATGATGCCCCCCGAGGGACGTGGGTTCGAATCCCACCTTCTCCGCCACAAAAAACAAAGAGCATTATCGAAAGATAGTGCTTTTTGTTTTTTGGATGATGAAAGGATTCGAAGTTTATGCCCGAACGGGTAAATCCCACCTTCTCCGCCACAAAACAAAAGACAGTACCAAAAGGTGCTGTCTTTTGTTTTGTGGAATTTTACTTCAATTTCTTTCCGTCATTAAACGCTTTACCCACCACTTCACCCAAGGCGATATAGTTATGATGCACACTGTCGTAGGTTATGGGTTTAAATTTGCTAAGGTCTATCTGCCCGTCCTCGCCCAGGATGCTTTCGTCGGCACAGACGTTAACAATCCGTCCCACCAAGCGGCAGGTTTCCTTGTCGTAGCTCTTTAATTCGCATTCAAGTGCCATGGGCAGCTTGTCAAAAAGCGGTGCGTCCACAAATTCGCTTTTTATAACGCTCCACCCCGCTTTTTTGATTTTGTCCGGCTCGTTGTTGCCCGAAACAATACCTACATAGTCGCAAGAAACAACATTTTCACAATCTGCCACGCTTACACTAAAGGCTTTTCTTTCAATAACGTTTTCTGCCGTTTTGTGCCCGTCGTCCACGCAGATGGATATTTCATCCGCTTCGCTTATTCCGCCCCATGCGGCGTTCATTGCGTTTGCTCTTCCCTCACTGTCGTATGTGCCGATAATAAGTACCGGCATGGGATAAAGCATTGCTTTTGCTCCAAAATTTTTTCTCATTTTTTACTCCTTTACTTTTCAAAAAATTTCAGCATTTTTTTCTGGTGTTCCTTTATGTCCTCAAATATCCATTCGCACCCCGGATTTCTCTCACCTTTTCTGTCTTCATCCTTACATTTTTGCATCATAATCATAAACTTTAACGAAGCTACGCTAACCTGTTTTATTTTCCCCGATGTGTCCAGATAACAGTCTAATTTTGTTTTTGGGCTCCAATTTGAACCGGCGCTGTTTATTGCACTGCCTATCATTGCATAGTTACCCAAACAATTAATCTGATTATCATCCATGGTTGAATTCGTAATATTTGCCTGAGGATAGTAGTGCTCCAGGCTCCTCCTTGTTCTTGAAAAATAAAACTGATTAAAAACATCAAGTCCAAAATCGCTACACCCCAGTTCGTTAAAGAACTCCCGACGTGCGGGACTTTTTTCTTTCAGTTTTTCACCGCGCAGATTTTCTGCATAATATTCCCACAGTTTATAGTCCAGATAGTTAAAAATAAACAACGGTACACCTTTCGAGGCTACAGTTCCGTCACCGTAAATTTTTTCAAAAACATGGATGTTCAGATTATCAGCTATCACATTGAGTTTATTATTACATAAAACAACCTCGTCAAAGCTGCCCGGCTTGGGCGTGTTGATATTATTCAGTTTATCCTCAACTAAATAAACATCACAAAAATATTTTTTTGCCAGAGCTTCCACAAAATTCCCGTATTCAGGCAAAAGGTCTTCATCGTAAGTATGGGAATTATATTTTTCAAACAAAAACAGCAGGCAATAAAATAAATAATTTTTTCTTTGTCGGGCAGTAAATGACACCTCAAACATGGACAACAGCTGCACAAGCTTGTGTTGCAACTCTTCATCACTACACAATGACCTGAGAGGACCTTTTTTCTTATCAGTATTATACTGCCAATACTGCAGCTTCCATGGGTTGTTTTCGATAGTGTCTTCCTCATTGGAATGATGCACCACATAATTATCAAGCAGATATTTTATTTTTAATAAGTTGTAAGCAAAGTTTTTTGCAAAGCTTTCCTTTCCGCCATAATTATCACAGGCTACTTTCTCAAATTCATTAATCAGTTCTTTGTCGTCAAGGTTAAAGCTGATGGGATTAAAATTATGCTCATTAGTTATTCTTGTTATTTTAAGAACTATCAGCAAGAAATTCTGAAAATCAATAACAGGCTGAAAGGAATCGGGCTTGTCATCTGATATGTTAGGATTTTTCAATTCGTACTTAGCTTCGCTTTCAATCAATGCATTAATGGAAAGCTGTTCTTCGGAATCTTTTTTAGTGAAAGGCAGCTGCTCAAACGCATCGACAATAAGTTCACACAAATCAGGTCCGAAAACGTCTTTTTCCTTATATTTTTGCTGTACGTATACACCCATTTCCGAGCAGCATTCCCATATAAAATTAAATGTGCTTTTATCGTAATCATTTTTTATATAGCTTATTAAACGTGCTTTTACAATTTCGTGTTTTTCAAGCTGTTCGCCGCGGGAATTCATTATCTCAAAATAATGATTCAAATCAATATCACGTGGGACCTCGTAATGAATGATGTGTACATTGTTTTGAAAATATGTTTTAAACGCTTCAAAATCATCACTTGCAATTTTTTCGTTTATCGATGTTTCAGCATACTTGAAGCCATTAACAATGCCATGATCTTTTTCATCTATGTCAAAGGATGGAATGTGCTTTATTGTGTTATTTGATTTTTTTCGTGCTTTATACGTGAGAGGGTTGTTCGGCTTTATATGCAAGGCATTTAAAATAAGATTTATTGTAGTAAGTCGCTGCTGACCATCAATAACCTCGTAAACATTATCACCTTTATTAAAAGTCACGAGAGTTCCGATGAAATACACATCCGAGCCCTTTATACAGGCATCGTATACATCCTGGATCAGGGCGGATATTTCATCTTTTTCCCATGCGTAATTTCTTTGATAAACAGGCACTTCAAAAATCATTTTGTTGCTGCCGTTATACAATTCCGAAACCGAAATCTCTTTAAGAGGCAATGCTTTATTTTTCATTTTTATCCCCTCCAAAAATTATGCTCAACGAAGAAATGAAGATAATTCTGATAAACATCATTCTTATCTTTTTCGTTTATATTTGCTACTTTCGCTTCTCTGTACTTATCGGATGCAGGTAAATCATTATATGACAGTGGCAAAATTTTATCAGAAAGTGTGCTGAAAAGTTCAACGGGCGAATCGCTCTCTGTTATGACTTTATAAAGATTGAACGAATTGGTTACTTTGCCATTGTTTCCCATAATGTAATTCTGAGCGGCTTGCCAACCAAGATTTTGATATTGTGCCCTGAGAGAGTATGCCCATACAAAAGCAAACACTACAAATTGGTCAAGCATTTCGGTATCTGTGCCGGTGGGCTTTTCAGGGCAGAATCTGTCTATATACAGAAGTATGGCAGCGTCAAGCATACGTCTTACTATTGTGTTACCTACACCATTGCGATTTTCCCTTAAATTTAAGGTTTTCATTATTTTATTATCATTTATAAAATGCCCCTCGTATTTGTCGTTATTTCTTATATCCGCCAGAAGCTCAAAATAGTGTTTTGCATAGTCAAAAAACGGTTTTCCGGCAACAATAGGCGTATCTAACTGAAAAGCGCTGAGCTTACGCATTCCCGTAACAAACGGGATGGGCGAATTGTTGATGTTGTCTGCGTATGCAAATGCACCTTTATAAAACTGTGCGTAAGGAAAATTATCGTGCATCGTTACACCCTTGAACATATCATAATTGTGCTCATTAAGTTCACCCGACTTATTTCCCTTTATCCATTCTTTCAAACGGTATAAGTAATCAGAAAACAGCTCAGCAAGTGTTTTTTGGTCTAAATCCTCCCACGTTTTAACAATCTTTTCGGTTTCCTCCGCATCCAAATCATTCATCTCCCGCAAATGGTATGCTTTCAGGAGGTCATGTGGGTATAGCTTTTTTCCGCGTGCATTCTGGGAGTCAAAAAATTGGAATGCCTCTGAAATATTTTCGGTAATGACAACTATCAATTCACAATTGTTTTTTATGTAATTGCAAAGGTCGCCCTTCTGAACAGCCAAATTATCCACACGACGCTTCAGTGTGCGATAGTTATTGATAATGTTAAATCTGTTATAGGGATTATCTGTCATTTTCTGCTCAAGAAATGAAACATTTCCAACGCCCAATGCTTTCAGAAGCAATGCAAAGGTTGTTATTCGTTGCTGTCCGTCCACAACATTGTATTCTCCGCGGTTTCTATCCTTATGTAAAATGAGTGTTCCGACGCGGTATACTTCCTTGTTCTCACTCTTTGCCTGTATAATATCATCCAGCAGCTGATTAACATTTTTTGCGGTCCACTTATATGGGCGCTGATATTCGGGTATGACTAAATTAATATTATCTATTGGTTGTCCGTTTTCGTCTTTCGTTATTCTTTTTTCAGTCAGTAAATCACCGATTTTCGTAATAGAAAGTATCAACATGTTTGACATAACCTTGCTCCTTTGATTATTCTGTGCAGCTTTTATCTTTTTTGTAGTTTAACCATATAACGCTATAATCACATTTTTTAACATCAAGCAATCTGTAGTCTGCAATGCATGCATCCGTAAAAAGCGGCTTGTCCTCACCCTTTGCAACCACAGGCGCCACAACCAAACTAAGCTCGTCGATAGCATCTGCACGCTCAAAGTAGCCGTTTACAATGCTTCCGCCCTCTAAAAGAAGGGTGCCTATACCCATAAGGTTTTTAAGCTTAAAAAGAGCTGTCTTAACATCAATTTCGGTTTCACCTGCAAAGATGTACGGAATGCCCGTTTTTTGAAGATAGCCAAGATAGCGACAGTCAACCTGCTTTGTTAAAACCTCGATTATCTGCGCATTTCCATAGCCGGGGTCATCGTCAATAATAATGCTGCTCTTCCAGCCCAGCTTGCCCTTGGGGTCAAAAGCTATAGCATAAAAGCCTGAAAGGTTATGGGGAATAAAATCACGCTTGTCCTCAACACTATCATATGCTGACAAATCGGGATACCAACAATTTGTAAAGCTACTTTCCATGGTTACCCTCCCGCAGATAAAGCCGTCAACATTATAATTGCGGTTGATTTCGTAATAGACCTCCGTTGCCTTTTCACATTCGGGACGGTACAAAAAGTCCCCCGTGACCTTTCCGTCAATACTTGTCACCATGTGACAAATTATGTATGGCCTTGTCATTTTCATATTTTTATCCCTTTCATCTTTTGTCTGCACCCTTTCCAATCGGGGCACACCTTTTCAAGCTCAAGGTAAAACGCCTTGGAATGGTTTGGCACCAAAAGGTGCGTAAATTCGTGCCATATTACATACATCACACACTCGGCAGGTGCAAACTTGAGATTAGTTGAAAAGGTGATTGTTTTCTTTGTAATATTACAGCAGCCCCATTTGGAAACCATTTTGCGGAATTTAACCTCGGGCTTTGCTATGCCTTTTTCTGCATAGTATGGGTAAACCCGTTCACAAGACAACAGTATAAAGCGTTTCAAGTCATCCTCGGTGAAATATTCTTTCAGTTCACTCTTTTGGCAATTGTCAATGGCTTTCAGTATCAGGTGTGCTTTTTTGTGCATAAAATCTTCAATGGCATCAAGCGGTGTCCTCCTGTTTGCCGAAACATGCACACTGCCATCACCTTTGATGCGAAGATTTATGTTTTTCACACTTTTATACTGCAGGGTGTATTCAATTTTGCGTCCGTTTAAAATAATATGCTTTATCATAACACAATTATATCATTGAATTTCCTGTTATTCAATGATATAATTTTATCAGTACAATTAAGGAGCAGTTATTATGGAGCAGAAAAAGATTAATCCTTTGCATATTGAAAAGCTTAAGGATGTTGTTAACCAGAGCCCCTATTCAGTCCTGCTGAATATGAAGCTTGTTGACCTGGGACCGGGGTTTTCCATAATCGAAATGGATATAGAGCCCAAGCACTTAAACCCCTTCGGCAGTGTTCACGGAGGCTGTTACGCTTCGCTCATTGACTCTGCCGCATACTGGGCAGCCTACTGCAACAAGGACGAGGACAGCGGCTTCACAAGCCTTGATTTAGAGGTGACAAACCTTGCCATGGCATACTCGGGCAAGCTCATTGCAACAGCTACTGCCATTAAAGAAGGCAGAAGCATTGTTCTGTGCGAGGTTACCATGACAGACGAAACAGGTAAAATAATTGCCTACGGCACGAGCAAGCTTTTGAGCCTTCACGGAAGACAGTCGGTGTCGGATATTTTAAAGAGCATGGATTGCGAGCCCTTGCCTGTTAAATTCATATGACAAAAGCGGTGTTTCTTTTCAGAACACCGCTTTTTGTTTATTCGTATTGAGAATTGTAAAGGCTGCTGTAAAATCCACCCTTTGCCATCAGCTCGTCATGGTTGCCCATTTCTGTTATTTTACCGTCCTGAAGAACAAGAATAACATCAGAATTCTGAATTGTCGACAAACGATGAGCAATAATGAAACAGGTTCGTCCTTTCATAAGCTCTTTCATTGCTTCCTGAATTTTAATCTCGGTCCTTGAGTCAACGTTGCTTGTTGCTTCGTCCAGTATAAGCATGGGCGAAGAGGAAATCATAGCACGTGCAATTGTTATAAGCTGTTTCTGCCCCTTTGAAATGTTTATGCCGTCATCCGTCAGAATGGTATTGTAGCCTTCAGGCAGACTTTCAATATAAGAGTGAATTCGCGCCGATTTCGCCGCGGCAATTACCTCGTCCATGGTTGCACCTTCGCGGCCGTAGGCAATATTATCATATATGCTGCCTGCAAAAAGCCATGTATCCTGAAGCACCATTGTATATGCGCTGCGAAGAGATTTCCGCGTTACGGCGGTGGAAGAAGCCCCGTCAACGGTTATCCTTCCGCTTGTTGCGTCGTAAAAGCGCATGAGAAGACTGATTATTGTTGTTTTACCCGCTCCCGTAGGGCCAACAATGGCAACCGTTTTGCCTTTTGGAGCCTTGAAGGATATGCCGTGCAGAATTGTTTTATCGGGCACGTAACCGAATTTTACGTTTTCGAACTCAACATCGCCTTTTACATTTTCAAGAATTTTTGCATTTTCACAATCGGCTTTTTCGGCATCCGCATCAATAATTCTGAAAACTCGCTCTGCTGCGGAAAATGCAGACTGGAATTCGCTTAAAATATTGGCAAATTCGTTTATGGGGCCTGCAAATTTTCTCGAATACTGCACAAACTGTGCAACGCCGCCCAATGTTATGAAAAAGAAAGAGCCAATTGGTGCCACGCCGTTCTGAGAATAAAGGTATAAAATGCCGCCCATTATCATAACAAGAGAGATTGACAGATTGTTGATAAAATTCACCGTAGGACCCATGGTACAGCCGTAATAATCGGCTTTATAATAAGCGTCCATAGACTCCTTGTTCCGTTTATTGAACCTGGAGGAAATTTCCTCCTCCCTTTCATATGCCTGTATGCTTCTTACGCCTGAAAGCATTTCCTCGGCATATCCGTTCAGCTCGCCCAGCTTTTTACTTCGTTCAGAGAACAGGGGTCTTATCCTTTTTGAACGGAATCTTGTGAACAACACTGCGCAGGGCACTGTAATTGTAAAAACAAGAATAAGGGGCTTTGATATATTCCACATGAATATAAGTGACCCCACAACCGTATACACGCTTGTCATAACCTGTACAAGGTCATGAGAAAGAGTTGAATTGATTGTGTCTATATCATATGAAATACGGCTTATCAAATCACCTGCAGGATGTGTGTCAAAGTAGCCCACAGGAAGACTTGTCAGTTTTTCAAAAACCTCACGGCGCATGGTATAAACAATTTTCTGACCGATAAAAATCATCAGCACCGCAAGTATGTAGCTCAAAAGCGCCGAAAGGATGTAACATACTACCATAGCTATTACAGCGCTTTGCACCTTGTCAAACTGAACTCCGCCCACTGCTGCAATGGCGTCAATTGCATCGCCCGAAAACCTGGGCCCGAGAAGAGAAAGCTGGTTTGACAGAAGCGTCAGTATAACCGCAGGGATAAAAAGATACCAGTAACAAAAAACATATCCGCACAGTCGTAAAAATATGCCTTTTACATTTTTCTTCTTAGTCAACAAAGGCACCTCCCATCTGGGATAATGCAATTTCGTTATATTCACTGCAGTTTTCCATAAGGCAGGAATGGTCTCCCATGCCGATAATCCTGCCCTCGTCAAGGACAATTATAAGCTCGCAGTCCTTTATGCTGCTCACTCTTTGAGCAACGGTTACAACTGTGGTGCCTGCCATTTGTTCCTTAAGAGCACGCCTTAACGCCGCGTCGGTTTTGTAATCCAGCGCGGAGGACGAGTCGTCAAGAATAAGAATGTCGGGCTTTGTACATATGGCTCGGGATATTAAAAGCCTCTGCTTCTGACCGCCTGAAATGTTTGTTCCATGCTGGGATAACACATGCTCATACCCTTCGGGGAAGGCTTTTATAAATTCCTCTGCCTGAGCTGTTTTTGTTGCTCGTTCTACATCGTCGTGTGAAACAGCATTGCGACCGAAGCGGATGTTTTCCTCTATTGTATCGGCGTACAAAAAGTCGTGCTGGAGTGCAGAGCCGAACATTTCATAAAGCCTGCTCTTTTCAACGGTGCGTATGTCTTCCCCATTTATGTATATGCCTCCCGAATTTGCATCGTAAAACCTGAGAAGAAGCTTCACAATTGTGGACTTACCTGCGCCTGTTGCGCCGATAATGCCCAAGGATTCGCCCTTTTTGATTTCAAAATCAATATTTGTAAGGTTGTTCCTTTTGCCGTTATAGGAAAAACATACTTTGTCAAATTTTATATGAGCGTCGGTTTTAATATCCGGGAATTTTTCTTTCGCTTCAACCCTTTGCTCCTCCTCTGTATAGAGAACTTCGGAAATTCGTCTTGCAGAAGCGGCAGACTTTGTATACATAACAAACATTCTTGTAACAGACATCATAGCATTTGAAATAAGGGTAAAATACTGCATAAAAGCGATTACGGTTTCCGCACTGGACAAGCTGCCCGTCACTCTGTGAGCACCGATTGCAATAACTGCCACACTGCCCATATTCATGAAAAGGGTCATAATGGGGTTAACGCTGCCCATGATAACACCGGATTTTGTTTCCTCGCCTACAAGCTCGCGGTTGACCTTGTCAAAACGTCGGTTTTCGTAATCTGTCTTTGACAATGCCTTTATCACCCGTATGCCGTGAGCGTCCTCGCGTACAACACGCACCATTGAGTCAACCCTTTTCTGTACCTTTGTGTAAAGAGGCACACCCTTGCGTGATATGAAATACACCACAATAAACATGAGCGGAAGCATGGAAATCATAACAAGAGACAAATATGCATCCATCACAAGAGTAACAGCAATGCCGCCTATAAGCAGCATGGGCGCTCTTACACCAAGGCGCTGTATCATATTCACAAAATGGTGCACATTGTATGTATCGGTGGTAATTCTCGACTCAAGGGACGGTATGGTGAATTTATCCGTCTGTCTCGCTGACAGATGCAGGGTTTTATAAAACAAATCCCTTCTGAGTGCTTCGGCAAAATTTCTTGATACCTTTGCCGCCATACGGTTGGCAACAATATTGAAGCTACAAGCAATGGCGGAGAATAAAACCATCAGCCCGCCCCACATAATTATCTCGCCAACATTTTTGCCCAATACATTTGTAAGGATATGACTAAGAATGTAAGGAAGCATCAGCTCGCTGAGAGTACCAATGCTTTTTATGGAAAAGCCCAGTGCCATCCTGGGGTAATATTTTTTGAGATATTTATTCAGTATTCGCATGAAACCACTCCAAAAAATGCTTAATTAAGAACATTTTATCATAACAGAATATTTCTGTCAAACAGTTGCGAAAAGGATTTTCTTATGATACAATCAATAAAAAGGAGCGATTGAGAATGGATTTTTTAAAATTAGCAGAAGAAAGATACTCTGTGCGTAAGTTCAGAAACGAAAGCGTGGAAAAAGAAGTTATTGACAAGATTCTTAAGGCAGGTCACGTTGCGCCTACAGCCTGCAATTACCAGCCCCAGAGGATTTTTGTTATCAATTCCCCCCAGGGGCTTGAAAAGCTCAAGAGTTGCACACGCTGTCACTTTGATGCACCCTTGGCAATGCTTGTTTGCTACAATAAGGACGAATGCTGGGTAAGAAAGTATGACGGCGAAAGCTCGGGCTTTGTTGATGCGTCTATCGTGACAACACACATGATGCTGGAAGCAACGGAATTAGGCGTAGGCTCAACATGGGTTATGCACTTTAACCCTCAGAAAATGGTTGAGGAATTTGAAATTGCCGAAAATCTTGTGCCTGTTGCACTACTTGTTATGGGTTACCCGGCTGAGGATAGCGCACCTATTGACATGCACTCACAGTTTAAAAACATTGACGATATTGTATCGTACATATGAAGTAAAAAAGCTTGCCGTCGGCAAGCTTTTTTTACTTCATAGATGTGCTTGTATTCAGTACCGATGTACTGTACAAAAACAGCACATCGCAGCTACTGAAATCAACGTAATTTTCTAAAAATGCTGACTGCATGTAGCGAATGTCAACAAGAGTTGTTTTTTTGTAGCCTTGTGCAAGAAGTGGTGCAAGGCTTGATGCATACGAATCGCGGAAGATAACAAGCTCCTTAGTGTTTTCTGCCATGGGGTTTTCAATGACAACCACACTTTCTGAGCCCGAAAGGAACATTTCGTACATATCGCGTCCCATTGCCTTTTTCATGTTGTACACATCGCCACGGACAGCTTCACCCGTGCTGAGATAGGTCACATTGAATTGGTCAATAACGCTGTTTGTGAGATAAACCATTTTGTCAGCCTCAAAAGGCAACGCCAGCTGTCCGTGATACACCCCGTAAAAATCCCGCTCCACTTCGTTTTCGGTGTATTCGGCAGGGATTACGGTGCCCATTGTATTTGCGAGAAAGGCTGCCACGGGGGCAATTTTCTCCTGTCGCCAATGGGTGTCGGTTTTGTAGTAGTCATCAATATCCAAGAGATGCGTTATGTCAACATACTCCATAAAGGGCGTTTTTTGTTTCATGCTTTCGATAAATGCGGTGTAATCCATGGAAGGATATATGCTATTTTCTGTGAGATAAAGGTTTTTGTCGGGCACGATTGAAAAATAAACCTTGCCCTTTGCGTGCTTAGCTGCAAGCCTTTCAAAAAGCGTTGCCGCATAGTCAAGCATACTTTCGTTGATGCTGCCGTCGAGCTTTGAAATGTGTCCGTCCTTGACAAAAAGCGAGTTGTTGTCCTTTTTCATTAAAACATCCGTTACAAAGGCGGCTTTCACTCCCCTGAGAAAATCACGTGCGGGAAATTGGTCCGTTGCATATTTTTCAAAGCCTGTCATGAAAGTGCCGTCAAAAACCTTTTCGGCAGTAAATGCAGGCATTTTTTCCAAGGGGCGCCTTTCGCTTTCCGAATAGCTTCCCGAAGGCTTAACAATACAGATTGCGGAGGTTACAAAAAGCACAATGGCAAACACAAAAGTTGTTATTTTACTTTTCATAGCCTACCTCCTAAAACCTGAAATATAAGAACGGGTTGAAGGACCCGTCTGCAAGATATGCCGTCACAACAAAAAGCAAAACCAAAAGAATCGGCAGCTCGAGCACATCAAGGAAACCCCTCGCCTTTGTCCTATGCAGCTTGTTGTACGCATTTTTAACTATGGGTGTTGAGCCGACAACAGCCAGTATAATAACAAAGATATAGCTTACAGCATTATATACAAAGCTTTCAGACACCAAGGGCAAGTTTCCGTAGCCGAACATTCCGCCAACATACTCCATTGCCTCGCCCATTCCTGATGCACTGAAAATTACAAAGCTTATTAAAACCGCAAAAAGAACGTACACGTGGTTAAGCCCTTTAAGCTTTTGGAGCCATTTGCCGTAAAAGAACTTTTCCAGTGTAAGCAAAACACCGAAGAACAGCCCCCACACAATGAAATTCCATTCGGCACCGTGCCAAAAGCCGGTGAGAAACCACACCGTAAAAATGTTTACAAAGAGCCTTGCCTTTCCCACGCGGTTTCCGCCCATGGGAATGTAGACATAGTCACGAAACCAGCTGCCGAGTGATATGTGCCATCTGCGCCAGAACTCGGTTATGCTCTTTGATGTAAAGGGGTAGTTAAAGTTTTCCATAAATTCAAAGCCGAGTATTTTGCCAAGACCGATTGCCATATCGCTGTAGCCCGAAAAGTCGAAATAAATCTGGAGGGTGTAGCCTATTGCAAAAAGCCAGTAAAAGAGAACGGATTTGTCGTCACTCATTTTAAAAGCGTCGCACATTTCGCCCATTGTGTTGGCGATGATTACCTTTTTTGACAAGCCGATTACAAACCGCCTTATGCCCTCTGCGGCTTTATCGAAGCTGTGCACTCTTCCCTTGAGCTCACGTTCCACATCGGAATACCGCACGATGGGACCTGCAATAAGCTGCGGGAAAAGCGACACATATGCACCCAATGCCACAACGCTTTTCTGCACCTTGACATCATTACGGTACACATCGATGGTGTAGCTTAAAATCTGGAAGGTGTAAAAGCTTATGCCGATGGGAAGCGCAATGTTTAAAAGCTTTACACCAAGCCCTGTTGCCAGATTGAAGTTTTCAATGAAAAAGTCAGCGTATTTGAAATACGCAAGACTGCCTAAGGAGAATATGCAGGAGATTGCTAAAGAAGCCTTGGCTTTTAATGTTCCGCGGTATCTGTCAATGAGAAGCCCCATGAAATAGTTCACAAGGACGGTAGCAATCATCAAAAAAACATACCTGGGCTCGCCCCATGCGTAAAAGCCTAAGGAAAACACTAAAAGCACCGCGTTTTTTAAACCTTTCGGTGCCAGAAAGTAGCATATTAAAACTATGGGCAAAAAGTAGTACAAAAACGGAATACTTGAAAAAAGCATGTCCTCTCTCCTATGCTTAAAAGGCGGGCTTTTATGCCCGCCTTTAATTAATTATTTACTCAACCTCTTCAAAAGCTGTGGGGCACATAACAAAGAACACCTTGTCGCCCTTTTTGCCCGAAACCATTTCCTCAGCCTCGGTGCATATGTTCCAGCGAAGGTCTGCATTTTTTTCGAGGCTTGCAATGAATTCGTCCGCATCAGTACCCTCTTCAAGCTGGAAAACATAGCCTACAAAGGGTATTGTGCCAATCATGGGAGAAAACATAGCGCCCTCGGAGAAGCCTGTAACCTCATACTCGCCGAAGCCTGTAAGGTAACCGGGCTCAATAGGCATGCTGCCGCCCATAAACTGAATAATTTCGTTAGAGAGAAGCCCTTCTGCAATGGCAGTAACATCTTCCTTTTCGGCTCTTTCTTCAAAGTCTTTAAGAAGTGTCTGCCCTACAGTTAAGTTTTCTGCCTCATTATTGCCGCCACATGCAGCTAAGGACAAAGCCATTATTAAAACCAATGCAAGTGTGATTATTCTTTTCATCGTCATTCTTCCTTTTTTCGTATATTTAAGGGATTTCCCCTACAATTGCAGTATAATAAAAATATACGTATGTGTCAATATTTATATATTTCCAGAAAACATTAATTTAATTCAGGCAAAGCTTCAATTGCACCGATAAATTCCGCAAGCTTATTTGCCTTACGTATTGTTTTAAAAATCTTCTTTTCCGTAGGGTAGTTTTGTATCATATACATCCATACCTCTTTGAGCTTGTTGAGGGTAAAGGTTTCGCTTCGTAGTGTTGCCTGATAGTTGTCCGCAAGACACTTTGAAAACGCCACGATTTCCTCGGTTGTAATATTTTTTCCGCCCCGTATATACCGCGGGAGAGCAGGATTGCGGATGAGTCCTCTGCCAAGCATCATACAATCCAGCTCGGGGAACATATTTTTAATACGCTCATAGTCCTCCACAGTGTCAATGTTACCGTTGTAGCAGACAGGGTTTTTTGAGCTGTAAAACGCTTTTTTAAAAACCTCCAGGTCGGGCACGCCGTTATAAAAATCGCTCCGTGTCCTTGGGTGGATAATGAGAAGCTCTATAGGATATTTGTTATAAATTTCCATTAGCTTATCCATTTCTCTTCCATCGAGAAAGCCTGTTCTTGTTTTGACGGATATTTTCATGGGCTTTTCTTCAAAAACCTTGTAAAGGAGCTCCTCCACCTTGTCAGGGTCCTTTAAAATGCCCGAGCCCTTGCCCTTTTTAACAACGGTCTGACTGGGGCAGCCGAAGTTAAGGTTAACCTCGTCATAGCCCACATTCATTAGCTTTTCGGTAAACTTTAAAAAGGCTTCAGCGCTGTTTGTTAAAACCTGTGGCTTTATAACAATGTTCGGGTTATTTTCGGGGATAATATCGTTAAGTCCCTTGCGGTTTACCTTGTCGTCCTCACTGGGGGTTATAAAGGGCGAATAGTATTCGTCTAAGTGACCGAACATTTCGTTATGGGTGTTTCGGTACACAAAATTTGTAATGCCCTCTAAGGGCGCAAATAAAAGCTTCATAATTCACTCCAAAACTAATTTTGTTTGTATTATATATCACTCTATCATAAAAGTAAAGCGCAGAGTTTTTCTGCGCTTTACTTTTATGCTTTATTAAACTTTATTATCGCCTTGAACAAATCGCCGTCTGTTACCACATTAAAGCTTCCTCCCGAGGCTTCGGTATAGCTTTTTGCAATCGCAAGCCCCAAGCCGCTTCCTTCTGTTGTTCTGGATTCGTCGCCTCTTACAAATCTTCCCATTATTTCCTCGGCATCAAAATCCATGGCATATGAGGCAATGTTCTTGAACTCAACAATCACCTCGTAGCCCTTTTCAACTGCCGACACAAACACTCTTGTGTTCTTCATGGAATACTTCAATGCATTGCTTATAAGGTTGCTCATAACTCTGGACATTTTTCTTCCGTCCGCATTTACAAACAGCTCTTTTTCAACGTTTACGCAAAATGCCAGGTCTGCATTTTTAATCTCACTGTCATGCTCACCTAAAGCCTGATTAATTAGAAGTGCAATATCCAGTCTTTCACAATTTATAACCTCATTGCCGCTCTGCACCTTTGAAATATCGAACAAATCCTGCGTAAGATTCTTAAGCCTCTGGCTCTTCTTTTCAATAATCCGGATATAATCCTTCGCTTCCTCGGGCAGTTTTTCCACATTTGACAATAGCTCTGTATAGCTTATGATTGATGTAAGCGGCGTTTTCAAATCGTGAGACACATTGGTTATAAGCTCAGTTTTTAACCGTTCTGCCTTCATCTTTGCGGATACGGACTCGTCAAGCCCCATGCCTATTCCGTTGATATCGTCTGCCAAGGCTTTCAAGTCCTCGCTTTTTATATCGTTTATCTTATATGTGAGGTTGCCTTTTCTTATTTCATTTGCACCCTTTCGGATGCTGTCAATATCCTTAGCGCGATACATGAGTATAAAAGATGCAAAAGCAAACAGCACTATTCCAAACACCAACGCCGTACCCGTCTCGGGTGTAAATATTCCGCAAAGCCCAATTAACGCCGTATACACAAACAGCATTCCTATAAGAATTGAGGCTGTTTTCCTGTTAACACCAATTTTCACTGCATTTCTCACACGGACAACGCAGCCCCGCACATATCGGATTACATACACAAATACTTTCCATGCCCATATAAGTAATTTACAGCTGATACTGCTATTTACAAATATGCCGCATTTTATCTTACGTACTATTGATAAGAGCGAAGTTATAACAAGCAAACATCCTGCACAAAGCGCAAAAATCACAATTGTTTTTGCCATGTAATAGGGTATCTGATTATAAAAATACATATCAAATACAATAGACCAAGCACCTATTGCCAATCCGCCTGCAAAAATTATGTCCGCAAGATGCAATTCTGTCCAGATAGAGTCAAGCCACATTTTTTTGTGTTCGCCCGTATATGTTTTTCCCGAAACTGCAACTAAGTAAATGAGAAGTAAAAGTGCAATTATGCACAGGGCAACACCCTTAATAAAAGCATCCTTGATATATGCCGCCTGACGGGTCCACAATGCCTCACACTCTTTTGCGTAATCCTCCTTAACGCTTGCAGCAACCACTATTTCGTCTTCACTGTTATATTCATATATCCCTTCTAATAGTCCGTAAATTTCAGCATAATTTGATTCATATTCCAACCGTCCGCCAGCGTGTCTCTTTTGAAGCATATAATATTTAGCATCTACAATATCATCTTCACTTTCTGCTCCGCAGTTTGTGAACACCGTATCGTCTATGGAAATAAAATAGTTTATTTTTGACGCATCAAGATATTCCAGTGCCGTTTTCAAATTATCTTCAACGCTCATATCGGTTTTATCTTCACTGTGATAATATTGAGCATACGCGTTATCAACATATCCTGACGGGTCGTTAAGAATTGCCGCAAAATAGCGCGATTTTTCAAAACTTTCCTCAAATCCGTATAACTGGTATTCATTGGTGTAAATGTATATTGTATCAAGCACCACATTCGCGGCAAATGCCAAAGAGCAAACAACAAGCACTAATACTGCAAATTTTGTATACGATGAATATATAAATCTCTTCATGGTTACCTCCTCAATCTATTTTGTAGCCTATTCCCCAAACCACCTTTAGGTATTTTGGGTCTTTGGGGTTTATCTCGATTTTTTCACGGATATGGCGCACATGCACCGCAATGGTGTTGTCACCCACAACAGTATCCTCACGCCAAACCCTCTTGTAAATTTCATCTGCTGAAAACACTTTTCCTTTGTTCTTTGCCAAAAGCTCCAGTATTTTATACTCAATAGGCGTAAGGCGCACGTCTTCACCGTCAACCGCTACAGTTTTTTCTTCGGTATTAATTACGAGCCCTTTTATCACAATCTCTCCTGCCTTGCTTTCTATTGAGCCAAGGGTTGTATACCGCCTTATTTGTGACTTTACCCTCGCCACCAATTCCGAGGGGTTAAAGGGCTTTGTCACATAATCATCAGCCCCTGCTGTAAGCCCAAGTATTTTATCGGCATCCTCGCTCTTTGCCGACAGGATAATAACAGGAATGTTCTTACTCTCGCGTAATTTCATAAGCGTTTTTATTCCGTCCAGCTCGGGCATCATAATGTCCAGCACCATAAGATGCACTTCGTTTTGACTTAAAATGTCCAACGCGTCAAGCCCGTTATATGCCTTAAGTATTTTATAGCCTTCACCCGACAAAAATATGGAAATACTTTCAACAATTTCTCTGTCATCGTCAACAATCAATATGTTCATTCTCCTCACCTCGGCTTTATTGTAACACCAATTTCTTAATATTTAACCACTAAAATTATTAATATTTCTTAAGAAAAAGCGGAGGCCGGACTATCCCTGCCTCCACACATTATTACTACTTCAGTTTATTTTATGTCTGCACCGCCAAACATACAAAATCCGTTTATATTAACAGTAGGTGCATTTAAATCATTGCTTTTGTTTTGTCTTTTATCACTGATTCCGCCAAAGAGGCAGAATGCGTTCATCTTAACATTAACATTTTCAGGCACGATTATATCTGCTCCGCCAAACAAACACAGCAGGTCAATTATACTGCCATCTTTCAATTTTGCATCGGTGAGGTTACATTTTACGCCGCCAAAAACCGCCGAAACCTTAGCTACACTTATTTCTTCATCCGAATAATCAACTGTCTCTGAAGAAAACGCCGCCATACATTCCTTTTCTCCGTTTTCTTCAGCCTCCTTTTTTACCGCTTTTTCGGAACAGATTGATTTTTTTATCATCTTAATTCCTATCATAATTATTATAATTGGCACAATAAGCTTCCAGATCACATCGTATTCTATTACTTCCTGCGCCGCAAGAAGAAGCAAAATACCAACACCCAGACCAATCGCACTGCCTGTCTTGTCACGGCTTGTGATAAGACTGTTGAGACAAGGAATAATTATAAAAAGCGTCCACCAGCCATCAAGGGAAAATTCGATATCCGCAATCCCGAACAAGCCTAAAATATAAACAACACCCCATGCAATCAATATTGCACCCAAAACTATACTCATCAGTTTTTTCATGATTTTCCGCCTCCGTTTTTAAAGATACTCTTGTACAGATTTTTTGTTTTGCCAAATACCACTGTTAAAATTATATTGCTACCGTAATATTTTGTCAACAAGCCTTTTGCTATTGATTTTTTCGTCCTACCTTAATTCCGTACACAACACCTATAAGTGTATAAGGCAATAATAATATAAGGCAGCAAACCGTTGCAATGGGCGGCATAAATATGCTCACAATAAAGCACAGACCCATAACAACAGTTTCAAAGCCTATAAAGCGGTTAATTTTTCTCGCCTTTTCCTTTTCGACATCATAATTCTTTATATAATCAAACTTTGGCAGATAGTTGCCAATAGCAATGAGCACCGCACCTACAATGAAAGCCGCAACGCGCCTTATGTCCAAATTAAAGCCTAATGCATAGCCAAAGGTCACTGCCTGCAGTATAACAGTCATGATTGGTATTGTCCATTTTGTCACTTTTTCAAACTTTTTCCTTTCGCCGTGCTTATACGCGTTTATATCGTTTACAAAACAGCAGAAAGCCTGCAATGCTGCCATCAGGCAAGGCATTACGAAAACTGCAAAGCCCTTGGACGCAAAGTTGTCGGGGTTGTTATTGATGTCAAAATGTATGGCAATGCTGTCGGGAAGATAGTCCCACAACGCTATGCCGAAAGCTATGGGCAATAAGCACACTAAGCTTGTTATAAAAAGAGTTTTCCATTTAATAAATTTCATTCCTTTTTGCCTCCTAACTGATATATCCAGGTTAACACCTCTTCGAAAACAGAGGCGTTAAGTGTGTAATATATAAAATTTTTGTATTTTTCTTCACTTATTAAATCCGCACTTTTTAATTTTGCCAGATGGTAGGAAACCGTTGCACCCGTAAGGTTGAAATGCTCTGCAATCTCCCCTGCCGACTTTCGCCCGCCCTTAAGCATTAACAGTATATCACGCCTTGCAGGGTCACTTATTGCCTTTAAGGTTTCGTTTAATCCCATTTATGTCACTCCTTTCAAGCTATTTAGAAAAGTTTCTAAACAGAATATATCATACCGCATTACTCCTGTCAATAGCTATTTAGATATTTCTCTAAACAGATATTGATAAAACAAAACAGTCGGGTTTACCCGACTGCTTCAAATCTTCTTTACAGGATGTCGTATAACCGTTTTCCACTTCTCACAGGGAACTTTCCTTGCATCAGAAAGGTAAATTTCGTGATGTAGTCTCTCGTTTCCCAAGTCGTTTGCATATCCGTTTTCTTCTATGAATTTATCCATCAATGCAACTGTTTCAGGCTCATCGTCAAAAGAGCCACTGTGCATTATTTGCACACATAAGCCTTCGTCTATTGTTAAAAACTCTGCCTCACTACAATCGATTTTCTTTTTCTTTGTTGCAGTTTCAACTGCCCAGTCAAAATTCTCTTTTGTTACAAAATCGGGCAGGCGGATGACACTTATCCAGTTAAATTTATCTTTATCGCTGTAGTCAACTCCATCAATGCCACCCTGCCACCAGAATCCTTCAAGCGGTGGCACAACATATTCAAAAAAGCCTTTGATTTTATAGTCTGACTTATAACTCATTTTAAGGGTATACGCAATAGCATACAGTACACTTATCGCCTTTTGGTATGCCCCTCCTTCTTCGTTCGGGTTGCCCTTACCGCGTACTGCTATATAGTTCATTTTTGGCACATTCACAATCTCGGGTTTATTTTTAGGCATATAAAACTCTTTAAATTCTTTCTTAAAATCAAACGGCATTACAACACCTCTTTTCTTGCAGATTCAAAATTCCTCTCCAGCTCCATACCCGTGTATTTTGCGTTCAGCACATCAGCGTCTTTTTCGTCACGAATGGCATACCAATCACGGTGCATTCTGCCCTCGCCGTCAGCAAATTTACTTAAGCGATAGCATTGCACCAAGAAATATGCGTTACAGCTTTTACATTTTACAAGCTGTCTGTAACCGTCCTTGCCGTCGTCCCAGCGAAACAAAAACCACCTTGTGCTTCCGTCGGGGTTTTTAGGCTTTGGGTCATATTCTTTTATGATTTCAAAAGCTTTATGTTCACAAATCATTTCTTTTTCCTCGGCATTGGCAATTCGTCATACATCGCATCAAACAATTCCTTTAAGAATTCCTTTCCCTCGACATTCTCAATCAAAAGCATTTCCTTTGCACCTTCATAGGGTGCTTCTCTTTTTGCATCGGGAAACATTTTTATTGAAGAGGGTACAACCTTTACCAAAAGGCGGTCGTCACAAACATATGCCGCAATCTTGCCACGGTAATAAATTATGTACTCGCCCATCATCTGCTTGTACGAAATATTATCCAAAAGTGACAGATTATCCATTACAAAATCCAAATATTCCCTACTTGTTGCCATAGTTTAACCACTCCTCTTTTGTCAAAAGCGTAACATGACCTGTACGCACTTCACCCAAAAGCGGCACCTCCAAGCCTTCTGTTGTATGATGATATTTAAATCCGCATTTTGACATAGCCCTTTTTGATTTTTCATTGCCGTCATAATATCCGCACCATATTGCACGCATGCCGAGGTTTTGAAAGCCATGACAAATAAGCGCTCTTGCCGCTTCAGGTATTATGCCTCTTCCCCAAAAGGGCTTTCCGAGCCAATAGCCAAGCTCGCATTCGTCGTCACGCTCTGTCATGTCCGTTGCACTGCCCATTTTCAGCCCCACGCTTCCGATAGCTTTATTGTCTGCCTTTAAGCACACGGCATATGTTTCATTGGCAGAAAGAACATTTTTTATAATTTCCAGGCTGTTTTCCACGCTTGTATGCGCGCTCCAGCCGGCAGGGTGCCCTATGTCAGGGTCACTTGCATAAGTGTACAGGCTTTCAGCATCCGACTCTTCCCACGGACGCAGTATCAGCCTTTCTGTTTCTATAATCATATTGTATCAATCCATTCCTTTTCCTTAAAGCCGAGGAGCACAACTCCGTCGCCAATTACAATGGGTCTTTTAACAAGCATGCCGTCGCTCGATAAAAGCTTGAGCTTTTCTTCTATTGTCATTCCGGGCAACTTATTCTTTAAATCCAATGACTTATAAAGTAGCCCCGAGGTGTTGAAAAACCGCTTTATATCTAAGCCTGACGCCTCATACCATGCCTTAAGCTCATCGTATGTGGGCTTGTCCTCTTTAATGTTTCTTGTTTCGTATTTTATCCCTTTTTCATTGAGCCACGCCTGCGCCTTCTGGCAGGTGGTGCATTTAGGGTAGCAGATAAATTTAAGCATACTCATTCTCCTTCTTAAACAAAAAGGATACATTTCAGTATCCTTTTTCAGCATATCATATTCTTCTATTTTTTTCAACAGCTTTTCAAATTCTCGTTTTGCAAAGCAAAAACATATGGCACCGCAAGGGCAATGTTCTATCTTCCCGAATCCTTGAAGTTATATACAGGCTTTATAATCGCCTCAATCTCACAGGTAGGTTCAATCTGCGATATAATATGCTCCATGCTTTTATATGCCATGGGTGACTCATCCAATGTATCGGGTACAACGCTTGTGGAGTAAACATTTTTCATCTGCTCAATATACTCATCCATATCAAGTGCCTTGAACGCCGCTTTGCGGCTCATAAGCCTGCCTGCACCGTGAGGTGCGGAGCAATTCCATTCCTCATTGCCCTTACCTGTGCAGATAATGCTTCCGTCACGCATATTAATCGGAATCAGAAGTCTTTCGCCCTTCTTTGCTGAAACCGCTCCCTTTCTGAGTATCATTTCATCAGTATCAATATAATTATGAATTGTTGTAAAGCTTTCAACCTCGTTAAAGCCCATTCCGCGAAAGATAACATCACACATTGCCTTTCGGTTCAAGGTTGCAAAGCGCTGTACAATCCTCATATCGTGAATATAATCCTCGAAAAGGTCGCCCTCTACATATGCAAACTCCTGTTCATGCCTCACCTTTTTAATCTTATCGCGTATATCCTTGATTGTTCTCTCAATCTCATTTTCACGTCCGTATGCCTTAAGAGACGCTATAGTTTCCTCAATCTGCGTCCTGAAGCCTCCGTAAAGCATCCGAAAGCCCGATTCCTGGTAATATTCAGCCACCTCAACACCCAAATGCCTGCTGCCCGAATGTATAACAAGGTACAAATTCCCCTCGTCGTCACGGTCCATTTCTATAAAGTGATTTCCGCCTCCAAGTGTGCCGAGGCTATGCACCGCACGCTCTTTGTTAATATACTCAATGCACCTTAATTCATTAAGGTCGATTTCATCATTGTACCTGTGTGAAAACTTTCGCACATTAAACCCCGAGGGTATGTTCCCTCTTATAATTCTGCCAAGCTTTTCAAAGTCAACTTCCTTTTCGGCTATCTTAACAGTTTCCATACCGCACCCTATGTCAACGCCCACCATGTTAGGCACAACCTTATCGATGAGCGTCATGGTTGTGCCTATTGTACACCCCTTACCTGCGTGTACGTCGGGCATAATGCGTATACGGCAATCCTTGAATTCTTCCCTGTCGCAAAACTTTGCAATCTGCTTTTCCGACTCTTCCTCAAGAGTGTCCGTATAGCAAAGTGCAGTATTATATAATCCTTTAATTTCAATCATTTTAATCACCTTTCGCACAGACGTGAAAGCTGTGCAATTATATTAGTTCCGTTGTCAATATTTATATTACCTACATTTTCGCATATTCTTTCCATGTATTCAAGCTCTTTAAGCTTGTAAAGTGTTTCATTTTCGTCCATAAGCCGTGCAGTATTAAGAAGTGAGCGTGTTGACGCAACCTCCTCACGACGCGATATAACATTAGCCTGTGCCTTTTTCTCCGCAATAAGAACAGTGTTCATAATATCGCGGATTTCTCCGGGCAGAATAATGTCCTTAACACCTGCGCTTTTAACGTCAATATAGAGCTCCTCTTCCTTTTCCTTGAGCTTTTCAAGAACATATTCGCTCATTTTTTCCTTTTCTTCAAGGATCTCGTCCAGTCTGTAGCGACCTACAAAATCACGGAGTGCCATCTGCAGCGCAGTGTGAAGCTGACCCTCGTAATCATCAACCTCGGTTACTATTTTAACATAATCTACAATACGGTAGGTGCATACGCAGTTTATCCTTACAGAGACCTTGTCACGTGTGAGCATTTCCTGTCCTGTAATGTTCTTTTCCAAAAGGCGTGTATCTGCCAGCGAATAATCAACCTCTACATTTGTTTTCCAGAAGTAGTGAACACCGCTGTCAAGAAGGCGTACAAATTTTTTATCAAAATAAAGCCTTGCTTTTTCGTATTCCCGAACCTGTATTTTCTCGTAGTAGGCTGCAGGCATCATTTTGAAAAGATACTCGGGAAAGCCTGCATCAACCTCGGGAGAGGACAGGTCAACCTCCCAAAAGGTGTGCTCACCTGCTGCGTTCCAGAACGCATAGCTACCCGAGGAAAGAACATGTGTAAACTTACCGTTTACAAAATGCATTTTAAGGTGTGCATCCTTAACTTCCACTGTTGTAACGGCAGCCTTGAAGCTGTTGTTTTTCAGCATAACCTCCAAAGAACAGTTGGATGTATCCACCGCCTTGTCAATCGAACAGATTACAAACAGCTTGTTTTTCGAGTCGAAATATCTGCCGCTTTCAAGTACGCCCTCAAATTTTCCGTTTTTAAATAAAAGTGCTCTCTGTGTTTCTTTAACTGTTATTCTTTTCATTATGTATAAACCCCTTTCGGTAATAATAATCGTTGCAATTTCTCATGAGTAGGGATGGCAAGCAATTTGAGTATGTTCTCCCATTGTGCGGAAGCTGTGCTCTGGCATTATGCGACAGCATACGGTATCCACGCTTGGCAAAATCCTTTACTCATTGCCCGAAACTCTGTTCAGAGAAGGCGGAGAAATTGCGTTTTAGACTTTTTCTTTAAGGCGAGTCCTTTCGGACGATATCCAAAACCACTTGGCTGTACACATGTACAGGCAGGAGTTGAACCTGCGTTGTCGGCAAGCATACATTTTGGTACACCTTATGCACCCGGGTGAGGCAACACACCCGCATCCGTCCGACAATTACATACTAAAATATCCCATTTATTTTTACACGGAAAAAAAGTTGCGAAAACTCACAAATTGTTGCAAATGCACTTTCATTTATGCTATAATTCTTTATCATAGACAGGAGAAGATTTAAATGAACTTATTAAAAAAGATATTCAGACAATCAACCGAATCTAAAGCTACTGTTAGTCAGCAAGCCTCCGCTCCTCAGATTCAGGAGGATAAAGTAATAACGCCGACTCCGTCCCGAGTTGAATTTGACAAATTCATCACATTAAAAGATGATATGATATTTGCATACGCAAAAAAACATGCACATGAAGGTTTTTTTGAAGGCTTATCCGAATCGGAGCAGAAGGCTAAGCTCTTGAAAACAATTAAAGAAACCTATTACAAGCTTTCGGATTCTGAAATAGCATCTGACAATAACCGTCTTGTGTTAAAAACAGGTATTCCTGATAAAGAAGGAGCTTGTCTTAAACTTTTATGTGTAAAAGATAAAGACAACAAAACTATATGGTACTGCGAAAAGCTTGTAGCTCCGATTAAGGACGACCTTTTTGATGACTGGAACGACTTAAAGAGCGATATAGTTGCCCTTTGCGGTGATACAACCACCCCGGCTCAGGATATACATAATACTGTTAATGCAAACAAGGATAAATCCATATACATAAATCGTGACGGGGCTACACTAAATAATCCAATATATTTATCGTCGCGTTGTATCGATACGGGTTTCACTTTTACAGATACCAAAGAAAATAAAGAAAAAACAGTCTATGCTTTATTTTCTTACCGTAAAGGAATACGCGGTACTGGTTGGTATTATCAGCATTTAATATATGAAAACCCGTCGCTTGAGCTGTTCCCTAAAAAGCTGTGGCTTCAGAAATGGGCATCCTTTGACAACTTTTTCGACGCAATCGGCAATCTTGCTTCAAAAACTCTGCCTGAACACTGGTCTTTAGGCACAAAGAAAGACAGCATTTTATTCAACTATCTTAATTACACGTTTTGCCGACTTTACAACAATTATATTTCAGGCAACACTTCTGCTGCTTTCAACAATCAGATATGCTTTAGCGGAAATTATGCAGCGTTCAATACCGGTCTTCCCGATAAAGAATACAAAGAGATTTATGCACTTTTCAAAAAGGTTGACTCAGCTAAAAATGAATGCAGTCCGTTACACCTCCCACATCAATACAAATTTATAGCGTTTATTGACAGCGATACGGGTAAAACCTATGGTGACGGAAAAATATTCAACGAACACTTTTCATCCAATCTTCCGTCCAGACCGGTATATTTCAGCAAACATGAAGACACCTTTTTGCAGCCGCCGATTAACCCCACAACAGAAATTAACTTTAAGCATATTATAAAAGAGCGCTTTGACCGTTTGCCGTTATCCTTCTTCAAAATTTATTGGAATAATGGTGCCATACGAAAAATGCTTGACAACGACGAAATTTCCGTTAAAGACAAGAGACAACAAATCTACGATTATATCAAAGACCATGATGAACTCTCTGCCTCTGCAGAGTTAGGGAAAGATTTTCAGTCACTTAAGGATAGGTTAAAACAATTTACGGAAAATGCTCTTCGCAATGTGCGTTGGAACTGGCGTTCTGCCATTCCTTGTTATTATCCTGAAGATAATACACTTTCCTGGCTTATCCCCGTTCGATTTGACGACAACGATGATAAGCCTATAGCACTGGTGGTTGAACGCCGCATCCGTGACGACGGTGAAATTTATTATCAGATTAATACCATTCTCACTCACGAAATGGCTTATAACAATGCACGCCTCATCTGCCGTCCTGAATCTGACTGGCTTGCTCCTGAGCTTATTCAGCCCGATGAAGATGAAACCGACTCCTCTGATGACGAGTAACATATAACAAAAAAGCAGAAAAGCTTTCGCTTTTCTGCTTTTTTCATGCACCTTTCTTTTTTGCAAGCCTGCCTTCTCCTCCGCCTGATTTATTAAGATAAGGATTGTGCTTTGCTATTTTCTCTTTCTCGTGGATACGCCTTGTTCTTGAGCTTGACCTGCCGTCGGCAATCTTATACTCAAAGGTACTGTTACCCTTCTCCACAGACAGCTTTCCGCTTTTGGTGTGCTGATACATCCTGCGGGCAAGGTTGTTTGTTTCGCCCACATAGGATATCTGCCCAGAGTTGTCTCTTATCCGGTATTCGCCCGGCTTAGAAGGCGGTTTTGTACCTTTTTCTGTGCCAAGGTTATATTTTACAGGTCTTCCGGGTTTGTATATAGCCATTGTTAATCCTACCTTTCTTTTCTTCGTGTTTCTGCCATTTCAGCAATAAGACCTATTGCTGCACCAACCAGTGTTCCTATGGCAATAGCCACATCAACCGACTTTTTTCCAATGGTTGCAACCGTGCTCCCCATCATACTCCCAAGGCTTGCTCCTGTTAAAACAGATGCTACAAAATTCATAAAATATAACGTCCTTTCATTTATGTAATTGCTTTGTTGATTACATAATAGCCCATTTTTTGTATTTTGGCACGGAAAAAAAGTTGCGAAAACATTTCGCAACTTTTTCAAATTTCCAGCTGTTTAATTAGTCTTTCTTTTACAAGCTCTACAAACTTATCAGGTGCCGTAACCTTTATCATAGGCCCGAAGGACAGTATCCTTATCAGGATTTCCGTTTCGTCGAACTTATCGTAATAGATGGTTACCAAATAGGTGTTGTCCCCTGTCTGCACGGTTTTCTTTTTAAGATGTGCAAAGTGCAAAAGCACTCTCTCCAATGCCTTTCGCTCGTCATAGAGCTCAAAGGTTACAAAGGAGGGCTCCTCTTTTTGTGTTCTTCGCTCAAATCTGAGCTTGCCGTCCTTTATTTTGCAGGAGGTAATCTTCTGCAGATTTATTGTTTCAAAGCTCCTGAGACCTCTGGCAATAAGACGGAACTTATCGTCCTTGGGTGAATATTCTATCTTTTTTGGTTGAACGTATCTGAGTATTTCTTCGCCACGGCGGTTGAGCATTACAATTTCAAGAGGCAGACCCTTTTTTACGGCTTCCAGTATTATTTTAAAACGCTCAATATATCCCGCATCCGAGTAATTATCTCCGTCAAGATATTGGTCATAAATTCTTATGTCTTCACTTGTAAAAAGCGGTTCAACACCTTCAAGAAAACCAAAATCCACACCAAAGAGCTTTACTCTTTCATCCAGGCTGATTGCCTTAAGCCAGCTCTTTTCAAGCTCGGTTAATGGCATTACAGGCTTACACGTAACAGGTGTTTTCCAGTCTTGTGTAATAAGCTGCCAACGCTCTGTTTTTATTGCATCCTCAATAAGCCATCCGCTTTCCGAAAAGGCGTTGCTGTTAATAATTTCACGCATAAGGTCAAGTGTAAGGTTTCCGTCAATGGCATGTTCAATAAGCTTTGCAACAGTATTGTAGTATGCTCCGTAAAGCTCGGAAAACATCATACCTTTTCACCTCCGATACCGTAAAGCGTACACATGGCAGCTATATCATTTTTAAACCTTTTCTCGTTTTCCTTATCAGAAAAGCTTATATTGGTTATACGGCAGATAAATGTTCTTATCCAGGGGGTTAATTCCCATTCATCTGCAACGGTGGCAGTAAATTTATAATGATTTTCATCAACCTGCTCTATGCTGCCACACCTTTTTTCTCGCTCAAGACGCCTTATTATGTATTCTTCACCTTCGTTTACAAAAAGTGTGAACGATACCGTTTGCAGTTTGTCCTTAGCTATGGGAACAGATGCACCCCACATGTGCTTTTCTATGTTGGCAAGCCTTGTGCGGTACTTGTCAAAATCAGGGCTCACATCCCCTTTCTTTACATCGGTTATGTGGTCAATCCTGTAGGTTTCTATTCTATGCCTTAAATTGTTATAGCCCATGCAATAATAACGCCCGGATTGCACGCTCCACAACACTCGTAAAGGAACAATGCTATAGGCATACTCTGCTCCTGTTTTTGCGGAAACAATCTGTGTCTCACAGCTTTTTCTTTCATGGATTGCGCAAAGGAGCCTGTATAAAATCCCACAATCCATGGTGGCGGTTATGTAATGGTGCTTGAAGGAAAAGCTTGTTTTCTTCTCCTGTGTTTTATCCAGCAAAAACGAGCCAATAACACCTAACGGAGATGCCTCGGCAAAAAAGTTGAGCATATCTGTCATATGGGAAATGTCTGTACATTCTGCCATGCGGTAGAGTGTTTTCCGCGACTGCTTTTCGCTGACTACAATACCTGTTTTTTCGTATTCCTTCAGCTTTTTTCTTACGGTGGACTCGTCAAAGGTCATAGGCTTTTCAAATACAGACAAATACCTGTCAACCTCTGCTACAATATCAACAGGTGACATACTTACCCCTTTTGACAAAATATCGCACAATATAAAGTGCAGTGTTATGTCACCGTCGGTAAAGCTCTTTGCTTTCCATGCCTTAAAAAGCGGATTGTGCACAGCCTCTCTGCTGTCGATTGATAAAAAAACTCTTTTTCCGTCACTTGAGCTTTCAAAATACATATAATTTCCCAGATAGCTCTCTATCCTGCGCTTTTCGTCATCATAGCTACGAAGGCTTTTTTTATTGAAATCATTGCGCGTTTTAAAGCCGTAAACATAAAAATCACGCATATACATTCTTATTTTTTCAAAGCTTTTTACAAGCTCTTTGTAAGCCATTTTTTCACCGCCCGTATTATTTAAGTGGCGTATACCCCGTAAGTTCAATGAGCTTCTGTCCTTCCTCGCCCTGTATCCATTCCAGAAGCTTTTTTGTGTTTTCGCTCATGTTGCTTCTTGTCACAGCGTAAAAATTGCCTGTTATGGGGTATGTTCCGTTTTCAATGTTCTCGAGAGTAGGCTCAATGCCGTTTATCTTAAGAAGCTTTATCATGTTGTTCTTGACCATCTCGGTTGAATAAAACCTGAAGGAATAGCCGATGGCATTTTTGTAGTTTTTGTAATCTGCCGTGCGGCTTATTATTCCGCCCATGCCGTCCACCACATCTTCCATCTCGGGCTCCTTTAAGGCTTTGCCCGCCATGAGCTTTATAATCGTTGACTGGCTTCCGCTGCCCTCTTCGCGCTGGAAGGCACGGATTTTGCCCAAAGACGCAACACCAAGCTCGCTCCAATCTTTTATTTCGCCAGAATATACTTTCTGCACAGCCTCCAGAGTAATATCCTCTATGGGGTTTTTGCTGTTTACAAAGAACACAAAGGCCTCGTTCCCGATGGGAGTGTATACAAGCTCAACTCCGCACTCATGGGCAAATTGGTCCTGCTCCTTGCTGGGTGATGCCACAAAAATAATATCAGCCTCACCTGTTACAATTTTTCCGTAGGCATTACTTGTGGTTGTGCAGGTAACGTATTTGTTGTTGTGATAATTTTCAACGTTACCGTTTTCGTCGAAGAAAACCTCCTTGGGATAAACCGCCTTTGCAAAAGCTGCATAAACGGGGTACAGCGCTGTTGCGCCGTCCATTTTCGGTAAATCCTCGCTTAAAAGAAGGGATGCTTCTTTTTCAAGAGAGGCTGTTTTTGAATTGTATTCATAAGGGGTATAGTCGTACAAAACATTTCTGCCCTCGCCCACTGTGGGTATGGAATTAATATACGCCTTGTGTGCGTATATACCGCCGAGTACTCCTGCGCTTAAAACAAGCACCGAGATAACAGGTATGTAACACTTTTTGTTTTTGATAAAGCCCCAGATTACGCCTAAAATAAGAACGGATAAACAAACGCACAATGCAACCGAGCATATGGGTACGAGAATGTTTCCCGAAGAAAACGCCGCAAGTATAAAAGCGTACAGCACCATAAGGGGCGAAAATGCAACAATTCCGACTGTAAGCATTATTTTGCCGATATGTCGGGTTTTAGGGATAATAAGAAATATCACACTTGCCAAAAGGTACAATAAACAAAGTAAAGTTGACATTGTTTTTCCTCCTTATAAAAGACACTTTTTGTAAATTTCTATCTCGTCCTCCTGTGTTATATCAAAGGGGCAAACCATAGCGTTTTTAGCCTTGATGGCGGTTTCGCTCCATTTTATAAGCTCCTCCTCGTCAAAATGGGCATTGCAGGGCAGGCACTCTTTAAGAAAGGCTTTAAAAGCCTCTAAGCTCATACCCAGAGCATTCATTGCCAAAGCAATTTTCTCGGGCAATACTGCCTTTGTGCGTTCAAGGTATTCGCCCAATAGAAGCCCGTTTGCCATGCCATGAGGTATGTCCTTGTTGTAAGTTAAGGCATAGCCCATGGAGTGAACGATTGTTGTGCCCGTCTGGCTGATAACAATGCCGCCTAAGCTCGCAGCCCACAAAAGGTCGGTGCAGATTTGGGTGTTGAAATTGCCGTTTCTTAAATTGTCAACATACTTGCCGATAATGCGCAAGCCTTCAAGGGCAATGTAGTCGCTTGCCATGCTCGCCTTTTTATCCGTAAAGCCTTCTAAAAGATGGCTCATTGCATCAATTGCAGTGTTGCGTGCAATCTGAAGCGGCAACTTAACGGTGTATCTGCCGTCTAAGAATGCCACCTTGTAGAAAACATCCGGGTGGGCAAAGCTCTGCTTGTTATTGATTTTGTGAAGCGTTAAAATGGAATAAGGCGTAGTTTCGCTGCCTGTGCCTGCAGTTGTGGGGATTGCCGCCATGGGCAGAGGCTTGTTAGTAAATTTACCCTCAAAAATATCATACATATCCATATCATTAACGGCATACACCGCGATAGCCTTGCACGCATCAAGGGGCGAGCCACCGCCAATGCCTATTAAAAAGTCGGCTCCGAAATCCTTGGCTACCTTTCCACCCTCTGCGCATTCTTCAATGGTGGGGTTGTTGCCAATATGGTCATACACAAGGTATTCGATTCCCTTTTCCTTTAAAACCTCTGTTACATCGCCAAGGGCACCACTCTTTGCACCACTTGTTCTGCCTGTTACAATCATGCATTTTGAGCCTAAGATTAATTCGCTTGCGTTTTCCTTAACACAGTTTTCGCCTACAATTACCTTTGTGGGCATTAAATAATTAAACATAATTTTTCTCCTTTTCTTTTTTCGAATGTCCACTACTTAACTTTCTTCACGATAGCCCTCCTTGTGTAAAGGAGGGTGGCATGCTTCAGCATGACGGGAGGATTGTTTTATCCAATAGATTGTTTTACCAAACAATCTATATATTCACATACACCTTCAAAATTCCTGTTCACATCAAGGTTTGAAATTCTTATAACCTTTATCCCATATTCTTCTAAGAATTTCGTTCTCTGCAAATCATTTTCCAGGCCTTTTTCCTCATAGTGTTGCGAGCCGTCAAGTTCTATAACCAGCATCGCTTTTGCACAATAAAAATCTGCTATGTATTTTCCCAATACTTTTTGCCGCAAAAATTTCACAGGATAGCTTCTTAAGAAATCATACCAAAGATGCCGTTCTTCTTTTGTCATATTTTTACGTAAGTTTTTCGCAAATGGCACTATATCTTTGTTGTGTTTTCTATCCATTACAATTCCTCCGATTTTTTCAGCCAATCCCTCAGTCACTTCGTGACAGCTCCCTTTACACAAGGGAGCCTTTCAAGGGAGCGTTTTACAGCTTCTTAACTGTCGGCTCAATTTGTGAAATTACATCTATAATCTGATTTTCGGTATATATACCATAGTGCTTATATCCACCAAAATATTTTTCATCAGCCCATACAACTGTTTTCACATAATCCAGAAGCTTTGACTTTTCAAAAATTATAAGTCTGTTTCCGCACCTTGCCTCATCTTCATCAAAGGCTGCAAAGGATTCGTTTCGCACCTGATACATAACGTAGTTATCAAAATATATTTCATATGTATTTTCCTTATCGGGATATACGGGCTTTGCTTTTTCAAGTATACGTTTTATGACATCTTCTTCATAATTAGGGATATTCTCCCCAACTTCTCCATTTGTTGAAAGTGAAATGGTAACAGTAAGCTTGTTATCCTCGCCTTCTTCTAATCTTTCAAGAAAAGCTCCCTTTTCCATGCCAATATTTTCGCTACCGAATTCAATCATTTTCTATCTCCTTTACTTTTGCCACTCTTTTTCTCATGCAAAAATTGGTTTTTTTACAGCAAGGGCAGGTTAAAAGCGATGCTTTAAGTGCGCTTCTATGGGTGCCTGCAGTTAACACAAGTTCGCCCTTGGGCATGTCAAACTGTGTTTTACACACAGGGCACACATACACAATTTTTGTTTGAAAAACAGCAGACAAATTAGTTGCAATACCAATTACCATCAGCATAAGTGAAAGGTATTCTTTATCGTCAGGTAACCACTCACGGGCAAATGCGCCTATAATAAAAATTGCTACGCCCAAAAAACGCAGAAGCATTAAAAGCTTGTCTTTTTTCACTTTTCATTCTCCTCACTTAAACTCCAATATCATGTCGCCCTTATATTTGAGAGTGCCTTTCTTTTTAAGCTTATAGCCGCCATAGGAAAACTGAGGCACATTAAATGAAAGCCGCTTGCCCTTTTCACATTCAAACACCAGAACATAAACCTTAGGGTTAGCCTCGCTTCTTGAAACAGGCGTATATGTATACTTTTCCACAAGCTGTGCCTTAACCTTTTTTACTTTTGCAAAGCTTTTTTTGAACAAGTTCCAATAGCAGAGCCCCATTAATCCTATAACCAAAATTCCAATTACGTAATCCATCATGATATCACCCCAAATTTATTATACAATATTCTTTTATCAATTTCAATCAAAAACGACAGACCATCGGTCTGTCGTTTTTTCAGTTCTTTATCTCGTCAATAAACGGCATTGCGTTTATCGCGCCACGCCTTTGAACACAATGTGCTGCCACACGGTTTGCAAATGCGGCAAAGTTTTCAATTTCTCTGAGGGTGAATTCACCTTTTCCGCTTTCAATCACTTTATAAAGAAAGCCGCCCATAAATGCATCCCCTGCACCAGTGGTGTCAATTGCATTGACCTTTCGGGCTTCTGAATAAATATAGCCCTCCTTGTTTCTCACAAGGGCACCCTTTGCTCCAAGGGTTACGATAACAACTTTTACCCCCATATTCAAAAGTGCTTCCGAAGCCTTTACTTCATCCTCAAAGCCTGTTAAGAGCTTTATCTCCTCGTCGGAAACTTTTATTATATCAACGTAGGCAATTATTGACTTCATGCCCATAATTGCCTTTTCCTCGCTCTGCCAGAGCATTGCGCGGTAGTTCGGGTCATAGGAAATTAAAAGCCCTTTTTCTTTGGCATGCTTTAATGCGGCAAAGGTTGCACTGCGACAAGGCTCGTCTGTTAAGGACAGCGACCCAACGTGGAATATTTTGCTCTGTTCAATTATGTCAAAGCGCACTTCGCTTTCAGTAAGACAGGTGTCTGCACCGGGTTTACGTGCAAAGGAAAAGCTCCTTTCGCCCTTTTCGTCAAGGTTTACAAAGGCAAGTGTTGTGAAATATTTTTCATCTTCTATAACGCCGTCGGCAGATATGCCCTCACTCTTTAAAACATCGAGCAAAAATCTGCCGTGCATATCGCTGCCAACCTTGCCAATAAATGCACATTTTCCGCCCAGACGGCTTACTGCACTTAAAACATTTGCAGGTGCGCCACCGGGGTTTTGTTCAAAAAGGGTCTGCCCACAATCGCTTTTCCCTGCATAGGTCATGTCGATAAGAATTTCGCCTAAGGCTGTAACGTCAAATTTTTTCATACTTGTCTCGCTCCTGCAGCTATAATCCGTGGGTCTGTGTAAATGTCGTATTCATCCCTGCTCTTTGTAGAAAATTCCGACACGATTGCACCGCAGTCCCCTGCACGGAACCAGTGAAGGGTGTTTGGCATGATGGTGTACTGTTCGCCGGGGTTAAGCACAATTTCCTTTTTGCAGGTAAAGTATTCCTCCATGCCTTCGGGAGGATTTGTCTGCCTGTTTTCGGTTTCTTCGCCCTCAACGTAAAGATACACCTTACCGTAGCGGCAGCGGAAGGTTTCCTCCTTGCCGTCCTCCCCACCTATTGCAGGGTGACGGTGCTCGGGACAGGTCTGCCCCGGGAGCAAAACAAGCTCCTTTGCACAGCATTTTTCAGTGTTAACGTACACAACAAGCTCAAGCCCTACCTTTTCAATGCAGCCAAGCTCATATTCTGCAACCTCAACATTTTTCTTTTCCGTTTCTGTTATGACGATACCTGCTTTTTCAAGGTATTCAAGTGCAAGGCTGCTGTATTTTTCGTAATCCTGTTTTGTAAGCATAATAATCACCCTTTTAAGTTTGTTACTGTAATTTTACCACAACAATTACTGCAATTCAACCATAGTAAAAAAAGGACTTGTGCAATTTTGTACTGCAAAAGTCCTTTTTTAAATGCTTAAGCTTTGACCTTTTCGTTTACCAGCTTTATAAATTCATACTCCGCAGCTATCTCTGCAGGATAAGGGTAGCTTTTTGCTGTTTTTTCAAAGTGTTTCATAACAAGCTCTGCCTTTGCCATGTCCTTTTCAACCAACAGCGCATATGCATATTCTGTTCTTATTGTGGACAAAAAGCAGCTCATTGCTTTCATTGATTTTGCAATTTGCTTTGTGCAGAGCTTGTCTATCACAGCCTTGCGGCTTTCAGTCATCATTTCGCAGAACATATAATCCAATGTAAGCTGAATACGGTGCAAACCTGTAATACCGCTCTTTATGTTGAGCAAATGCTCTATCAGCTCGCCCGCATCAAGAAACCTGCCCTCGTCCACCATACGGCTACAGTAAAACACACCCATGACAGCCTCGGAATTGTTTTGCATTGCCTCGTCATCGGGCAAATAAAACCACTCATCGGGCATATCCTTAATACGCACGCCCTTTGTCAGCATTGCATTAATTTTCAGTTGCGTCCACATGCTTAATAACGCCTTTTGGTTTTTCAGCATGGAAATTATATGATAACCGTCATTGGCGAGTAGTTTGTTTTTCATGGGTATTCCGTTTGTCAAGCCAAGGCACAGCCCCACAACAATCATTATACGCAAAAACATATCTGAGTAGCTTACATAACCGATGGCATAATAAATTCCGTAGCATAAAAGCGATGCTGAAAAATTGAAAATAACGCCGCCGTAATTAAACAGCACAACGGGTATTTTGCCATTCTTAAGCTCAGGCGGCTCCATAAGACACTGCCCCAATGTACCCGGGATGTTATACTTTTTCACTTTGATTTTTCCGTTCACTTTTACAAAAGTATATTTCAATATCCTGAAGGACGAAAACTTATATCCCGACAAAAGCCCGAACACAAGATGCCCTGCTTCATGAATTATCGTTTGCAGAAACATTGCCGCATAAACCAGGATAATACCCGTTATTGAAAAGATGACACTCACTCCCCGGGGTATGTCATAAATATGTTCATATATACTTACCAGTATTCCGCAATACCCGAAAGCCAGAATGTATATTAAATTCATAAGAATACCCGTTAATCTGTTTAACATAGCTTCACTTCCTTTATTGGGTTTTATTATACCATTTTTTAATGGTATAACAGGCACATCGCCGTTTCCGAGTGTGCGAGGAAATTTTCGGCGGCGCATAAAATCCTGCAGATGATATAATAATCGCACTCTTGCGGTTATTATATCATCTGCGACATTTCAATTCAATACTTGACTTTTCCAGACTACTCTGATAGTATAGACTATAGAAATAGTCTGGAGGTTTTAATATGCAAAAATTATTTGACAGCGAAATTAAGGTTATGGAATTAATCTGGGCTAACGAGCCCATAGGTGCAAAGGAATTGAGCGTTATTGCAGCAGGCACAATAGGCTGGAACAAAAACACAACCTACACGGTTATAAAAAAGCTTGTTGAAAAAGGTTTTGTCAAGCGTGATGACCCGGGGTTTGTCTGCACCTCGCTCATACCACGTGAGGAGGTATGCAAAAAAGAAACCAAAAGTCTTATTGACAAGTTTTTCAAAGGCTCTAAAAGTGCTCTTTTTTCGGCGCTCCTTGAGGACGAAAGCTTAACTTCCGAAGAACTTTCTGCTTTGCGTGAAATGATTGAAAAGAGGTGACAGTATGCTCGGCGAAATATTCTATTGGGTATTTAACATGAGCATTATGGGCACATTTACGGGAATTATTATTTTGCTTCTTGGGTATATAAAAAGAATTCCCCGAAGAATGATTTATGCTTTGTGGATAATTCCGTTTATTCGTTTTTTGGTGCCCATAGGTCTTGACAGCAAGTATTCATTTATGAATTTGCTCAGTGAGCTTTCAATTAAAACCACCGTTGCATATGAATACAGCGCTCCTTCTTATTATCCATATTCGCCGTCAATGTCCATGATGAATTCTGTGGGCGCAGCCGAAAGCTACTTTCCCATAACTTACAAAACAAATGTGTTGGAGGGCATTTTCAATACTTCGGCAATCATATGGCTATGCGTTGTGCTGTTCCTTTTTATTGTTTTTCTTTGTCTTTACATAAAAACAATTCTTAACAACAAAACTGCCATTCATTTTAAAGACAATATTTACACCTGTGAAAGCACACCTTCCCCTGCCGTTTACGGCATTGTTAAGCCTAAAATTATTATTCCCGTAGCTTTTAGAGATGCTGACCTTACCTACATTATTGCTCATGAAAGCATTCACATAAAGCGTATGGACAATCTCCGGCGGATATTGGCAATTATAACAGCTGTCATTCATTGGTTTAACCCCTTTGCATGGCTCTTTTTGAAATGCTTTTTGCAGGATATGGAACACTCCTGTGATGAAGCTGTTGTTAAAAATTTAAGCCTTAAAGAGAAGAAGGATTATGCTCTTTCTCTTTTAAATATTCTCGAGAGAAAAGCGGCGTTTTCCTCTCCTTTCGGCGGTGCAAATTTATCGTCACGTATAAAAAATATTTTGTCCTATAAAAGGCTTTCGCTGTTTTCGCTAATATGTTTTGTTTTGCTTTCATGCATGATTTTTTACACACTTTTAACTAATGCGCTATAGGAGGTTTACAAATGAAAAAGTATTATTTTTTGTCTGTTATAGGTGTTCTTTTAGCATCCTTTTATCCGTTGAAGATGGGTACGCAGGTAATTTGTGACATAATACGTGACGGCTATGTGCTGCAGCAAAATTACCCTAAATATGTTATTCCTTATACTCCCATAAGTATAGCAATAATTGTCGGCGTGCTTCTTATGCCTTTAATTATTCACATTTTTAAAAAATACGCGCTTTTGTTTTCTTCTGCCTTTTCTTCGGCTATTTTCTTTGTGGCAGAACTTATTTTTGAGAATATGCTCGTTGCAACAGTAACCGAAACAGTTGTTACAACAACAATCGAAGGCTGGCAATCATTTATGTGCATTTCGCCCTATATATCTGAAACACAGACAACCACCGAAACACAACGTGTCGTCGACTTTTTCATAGGGGACTATTCCCCCACCTTCAAAATACATTTTTACATAATCTCAATCGTGCTTATATTAGCATTCTTAAACTGCTTCTACGGCTTTTATCAAATGATAAAACACAAAGACCATCGCCGCTTAAAGCCTCTTATCCTCCAGTCAGTTTCGGCAGTTTTCTTCCTTGCTCTTTGTATCTTTGCGTGCTTTACCGCCTTTTTCCGAACAGGTGATATTGTTGTTTCGCCATTATCTGCATTTCTGATGATACTGTTTTTTATTGTTTTTGGTATTACCATGGGCATTTACACGGGCTCGTTTCTTATCGGCAGGAAAACAATCTTTTCAGTTATTATTCCGTCAATCGTTTCGTCAATTATAACCCTGGTAATGTATATAGGTGAAATGTTTCTTTTGTCAGGGCATTTATACCGCTTCGGTCAAGGATTTTTCTTTGATGGTATTCCCCACATCATCCTCGCCCCTGTTGATATAGCTGTAATTATTGCATCATACGTTTTAACGCACATTATACTTCACTTCACAAACAAAACAGAATAACATCAAAAAAGACAGGCTCTCGAGCCTGTCTTTTCCTTAATTCTGCATTCTGCACTCTGCATTCTGCATTACATTATATGTCAAGCTTCATCTGCTTGTCGGCTTTCTTTGCTGCACTCTTCTTTGCAGCGGGCTTCTTTTCTGCCTTTTCAGCGGTTTTCTTTGCGGCAGTCTTTTTTACGGGAGCCTTCTTTGCTTCAGCCTTTTTAGCTTCTTCAGCTGCCTTTTTCTCAGCCTCAGCTTTAGCTTCTGCTTTAGCCTTCTTCTCAGCTTCAGCCTTTGCTTTCTTTTCAGCCTCTGCTTTAGCTTTCTTTTCAGCTTCCTTCTTTGCTTTTTCTTCAGCCTTCTTAGCTTCTTTTGCTGCCTTTTCAGCTTCTTTCTTTGCCTTTTCTTCAGCTTTTCTCATTGCCTTTACTGCATCTGAAATTTTTGTAAGCTGCAGAACTGCCTCAACATCGCCGTCAATTGTGAACTTGCCTTCAAAAAATGCCGCAACGGAATCGATTTTACCTGTAAGCATTTTTTCAAGAATATCGGAAGTAGCTGTCATAACAGCATTGTTGTCATGATAGTCATAGGGCTCAACGTTCAACACGCCTGCGCGGTGTTCAATGTAGTAAGTACCGCCACAGTTTTCGTCTGTCATGTTGATCTGTACCGCAAAGTCACGGTCGAACTTAATATCTGCACCGTTGCAGATTGACTTAAGCTCTTCAAACTTTTCCAAAAATGTCATTTTATTCACCTTTCTTTTTCCAAATCCTTGCCATTATAGCACACAAAACCCCGAATTTCAAGCTTTTTATATAAAAAGACAGCTTGTTTGTCGATATGCAGACTTCGTTTGCTCGATATATTTACTTCGTAAATTCGATATGTTTTTTCGGACCGTCGAGGACGCCGGTCCCTACAAACTCGATATAATATAAATTCCCAACGTCCCGCAGGACATATCACGTTGCTTGCAACATATCGCTCCCCAAAGGGGAATATCGCAAATTCCGCAAGGAATTTATATCGCTGAATAAAAAATAACAGGTTGGATATCCAACCTGTTATTTTTTATTCTTTACCGTTCCAGCAGTAAGTACAAAGCTTGCTTTCGTCAACACCCGTTGACTTAAGCATATCGTCAAGTCTTAAATATTCCAAGGTTGTGAAATTAAGCTTTTGACGGATTGTTTCAACCATTTTGTTGTACTTTTCCGTGCCGGGTATTGAATATTCATATATTGTATTGTGGTCAGGCTCTTTGCCCTCAAGCTCGGTTATAACACGTCTTGTAATAAGCTCCATTTCGGAGGACGAGGTTGAGAAGTTAAGATACTTACAGCCGTACATTACCGGAGGTGATGCTGTTCTTATGTGAACTTCCTTTGCGCCGCATTCATACAGAAAGTCGGTGGTTTCGCCAAGCTGTGTACCGCGTACGATTGAGTCATCCACCATTAATAGCTTTTTGTCCTCAATAAGTGTTCTGATGGGAATAAGCTTCATTTTTGCAATCTGCTTGCGCTTTGCCTGTATTGTAGGTGTAAAGGAACGTGACCATGCAGGAGTATATTTTATAAAGGGACGAGCAAAGGGCTTTACAGATTCGTTGGAATAGCCGATTGCTGTTGCTAAGCCACTGTCGGGCACACCTGCTACAATGTCAACATCTATGTTGTTGCCGTCGCGCTGGGCAAGGCACTTGCCGCAGTTGTAACGCATCTGCTCTACGCTCATGCCTTCATAAGCCGAGGAGGGATAGCCGTAGTAAACCCAGAAGAAGGTACACATTTTCATTTCTTTTCCGGGGTCAACCAAGGTTGTAACCTTGTCGGGCTCTATAACAACAATTTCGCCGGGACCAAGCTCCTTATAGTCATGATAGCCAAGCTTGTTATGCGCATAGCATTCCATACATACGCAGAATGCGTTGTCCTTTTTGCCAATTACAACAGGTGTTCTGCCCATTTTATCACGCGCTGCATAAATACCGAGGGGTGTTAAAAGCAGAATGCTTATTGAGCCCTCCACAACCTCCTGGGCATACTGAATACCCTCAATGAGATTATCCTTCTGGTTGATAAGCGCAGCAATAAGCTCAGTCTGGTTGATGCCGCCAGACTGCATTTCATAAAAGTGAGTATGCTTCTGGAGCATTTTTTCAACGATTTGGTCAATATTGTTTACCCTGCCTACTGTTGTGATAGCAAACGTACCGTTATTGCTTCTCACAAGTATAGGCTGAGGCTCATAGTCCGAAATACTTGCAACGCCTAAGTTACCGTGCATTGTATTGGCTTCGTTTTCAAATTTTGTCCTGAAGGGTGCATTGTCTATTTTGTGAATGGACCTCGAAAAGCCTGTTTCTTTATCGTAGACTGCCATACCGCCACGGCGTGAGCCTAAATGGCTGTGATAATCCACACCAAAGAACAAGTCAAACACGCAGTCCTCTTTACTTGCAACACCAAAAAAACCGCCCATGATAACTCTCCTTTTCCTTCAAAAACAATTTTTTGGAAATACATTTTAAGTATAACATTTTCCCGTTTCAAATTCAATGTGAAAAACTACAAAAAGATTACCAAAATCTTGTTAAAAATTCTGTTATTATCCACATATCACTCTTAAATCCAGTATTTACGGCATTTTATACATATTTTTTTATATTTTACTGCTTTTTCAGCGATTTTTTTTGCAAAAAACACTTGTCCCAACTTATATATTATGGTACAATATGATGTGGTGTAAACCGTGTTTAAGTTTAAAAAATATTTTTATAAAAAGGAGATTTTACTATGAGCAGCAAAATCACTATCATTGGCGCAGGTAGCGTAGGTTCCACAATCGCTTACACACTCAGTCAGGGTGATATCGCATCCGAAATCGTGATGATTGATATCAACAAGACAAAGGCAAAGGGCGAAGTAATGGACATTATCCAGGGTACTTGCTTCCGTAACCCCATTAAGGTTACAGCAGGCGAATATGAAGACGCTGTTGATTCCGACATCGTTATCATCACATCCGGTCTTGCTCGTAAGCCCGGTCAGACACGTCTCGAGCTCACACAGACAAACGTTAACATCTTAAAGAGTATCACTCCCGAAATTGTAAAGTATGCTCCCAAGGCTCTTTACATCATCGTTTCTAACCCCGTTGACATTATGACATATGTGTTCACAAAGATTTCCGGTCTTCCCGAAAACCAGATCATCGGCTCCGGTACAATCCTTGACACAGCACGTCTCAAGCAGGGCTTGTCCGAACAGCTTCAGGTTGCTCAGAAAAACATTCATGCTTATGTATACGGCGAACACGGTGACTCTTCCTTCGTTCCCTGGTCCTGTGCTGACGTTGCAGGCGTAGCATTGGAAGACTACTACGAATGTGCAGAACGCATGGGCAAGAAGCTCACTCCCCTCAACAAGGAAGCTATGCTCACATACGTTCAGAAGTCCGGCGGCGAAATCATTGCTTCTAAGGGTGCTACCTTCTACGCAGTATCTGCTTCTGTTTGCCAGATTTGTTCTATCGTAACAGCAGCAAGTGACTCCGTTGCTACAGTATCCTCCATGATGCATGGCGAATACGGCATTGACGATGTATGTCTTTCCACACTTACACTTGTTGGTCCCAACGGTATCCAGGGCAAGATTCCCATGGACCTTAAGAACAGTGAAATTGACAAGCTTAAGGCATCTGCTCAGGTGCTTAAGGATATTATCGCTCAGATCGATATGTCCATGCCCGAGGCTGAATAAAATAGAATTGCTCAATATATCATTATTACGAAAGGACGATTGACTATGAAGTACACATATTATCCCGGTTGTACTTTGAGAACTAAGGCTAAGGACCTTGATGCATACGCAAAGGCATCTGCCAAAGCTCTCGGCTTCGAGCTTGAAGAAGTTACCCAGTGGCAGTGCTGCGGCGGCGTGTATCCCCTTGGCAGTGATGAAATAGCAACAAAGCTTTCTTCCGTTCGTGTTCTCAATGAAGCAAAGGAAAAGGGTCAGGATCTGGTTACTCTCTGTTCTGCGTGTCATCACGTTATAAAGCGTGTCAACGACGACATGAAAAATGTACCCGACATTCAGAGTCGTGCCAACAACTACATGAAGCTCCCGGAGCCTTACAAGGGTGAAACAAACGTTCTTCACTTTTTGGAAGTTCTCCGCGACCGTGTTGGCTTTGATAACCTTAAGAAAATGGTTACAAACCCCTTAACAGGCAAGAAGATTGGTGCATACTACGGTTGCCTTCTTCTCCGCCCGGGCGAAATCCTTGCTTTTGACAATCCCGAAAACCCCACTATTATAGAAGACTTTATCAAGGCAATTGGTGCAACACCTGTCGTATACCCCTACCGCAACGAATGCTGCGGCGGTTACATTTCCTTGAAAGAAAAGGACATGGCTAAATCCATGTGTGACACAATTGTAGAAAGCGCAAAGGGCTTCGGTGCTGAAATGCTTATTACTGCATGCCCTCTTTGTATGTATAACTTAAACAAGAACACAGTAGGCGATGTTCCCGTATATTATTTCACAGAGCTTCTTGCTGAAGCTTTGGGCGTTAAGGAGGATGCAGAATGAGTCATGGTGCAAATAAAGCTGACAAGATAAAAGAAATCAGCGGCGTTAATCCTCTTAAATGTATGAAGTGCGGTAAGTGCTCTGCAACCTGCCCCGCTTTTGATGAAATGGACATTAAGCCTCATCAGTTTGTTTCTTATGTAGTAAACGACGACATTGAAGCTTTAGCTTCTTCCAAGTCTCTCTGGAAGTGTCTTTCCTGCTTTGCTTGTATTGAGCGTTGTCCCAGAAGTGTACAGCCCGGCAAGCTCATTGATGCGGCAAGACAGCTTGTTGTCCGCGAAAAAGGCGCAGATTACCTTAAGGCTGACGAAATTCCCGAACTTTTGGACGAGGAGCTTCCTCAGCAGCTTCTGGTAAGTGCGTTCAGACGTTACAGGAGGTGACAAAATGCAGAGAATTGGTGTATTTGTATGTCACTGCGGCAGTAACATTGCAGCCACAGTTGACGTTAAAAAGGTTGTAGAAATTATATCACAGGAGCCCAGTGTTGTACATTGCGAGGATTATCAGTACATGTGCTCCGAGGCAGGTCAGGCAAAAATATTGGATGCTGTTAAGGAAAAGAATCTTTCCGGTATCGTAGTTTGCTCCTGTTCTCCCAGAATGCACGAGGGTACATTCCGTAAGGCTGCTGAAAGAGCAGGTCTTAACCCCTACATGGTTGAAATTGCAAACATCCGTGAGCACTGCTCCTGGATTCATAAGGATATGGAAGAAGCTACCGAAAAGGCAGTTATTCTTGCCAGAGCAGCTATTGCAAAGGTTAACCTCAATGCGCCCTTGTTCCCCGGTGAAAGCCGCGTTACAAAGCGTGCACTTGTTATCGGTGGCGGTATTGCAGGTATCCAGACAGCTCTCGACATTGCAGATGCAGGCTACGAGGTTGACATTGTTGAGAAGACTCCTTCCATCGGCGGCAGAATGAGCCAGCTTGATAAGACCTTCCCCACACTTGACTGTTCCGCTTGTATCCTCACACCTAAAATGGTTGAGGCTGCAGCTCACGAAAAGATTAACATCTACACATACAGCGAGGTTGACAAGGTAACAGGCTTCGTTGGTGATTTCACAGTAGATATAAGAAAGAAAGCAAGAAGCGTAGATATGGACAAATGTACAGGCTGCGGTGTTTGTCAGGAAAAGTGTCCTTCCAAGAAGACACCGAGCGAATTCAACCGTGGTCTTAACAATCGCAGTGCTATCTACACTCCCTTTGCTCAGGCTATTCCCAATGTTCCCGTAATTGACCGTGATGCCTGCATCAAGTTCAAGACAGGCAAGTGCGGTCTTTGTGAAAAGGTTTGTCAGGCAGGCGCTATCAATTACGACCAGGTAGACGAAATCGTAACAGAAAAGTACGGCGCAATCGTTGTTGCAACAGGCTTTGACACAATAAAGCTTGATAACTACGACGAATACGCTTATAACCAGTCCAAGGATGTTATCACATCTTTGGAATTGGAAAGAGTTATGAACGCGGCAGGTCCTACAAAGGGTCACCTTGAGCGTCTTAGTGACGGCAAGCACCCCGAGCACATTGTATTTGTACAGTGCGTAGGAAGTCGTTGTAATGACAACCGCGGCAAGAGCTACTGCTCAAAGATTTGCTGTATGTACACAGCTAAGCACGCAATGCTCATCCGTGACAAGTATCCGGATGTTAAGGTTACTGTATTCTATATCGACGTTCGTACTCCCGGTAAGAACTTTGATGAGTTCTACCGCAGAGCTGTTGAAGAATACGGCGTAAACTACATCAAGGGTCAGGTTGGTAAGGTTGCTCCCCAGCCCGATGGCTCACTTCTTGTACAGGCAAGTGACCTTCTTGACAACAAGCAGATTAAAATGAAGGCAGACATGGTTGTTCTTGCAACAGCTATTGAGCCCGAAGCAAGTGTAAGAGGTATTGCAACAATGCTCACAGCAAGCATTGACACAAACAACTTCCTTACAGAATCTCACGCAAAGCTTCGTCCCGTTGAATCGCCCACAGCAGGTATTTTCCTCTCCGGCGTATGTCAGGGACCCAAGGATATTCCCGAAACAGTTGCACAGGCAGGTGCGGCAGCGGTTAAGGCAATCGGTCTTCTTGCAAAGGATAAGCTTTTGACCAACCCCTGCACAGCAAAGAGCGACGAGCTTCTTTGTAACGGTTGCTCCGTTTGTGCAAATGTATGTCCCTACGGTGCTATCAGCTACGAGGTTGTACAGGTTAACGACCACGGTATCCGCGAAGACAGACGCGTTGCTCGTGTTAACAACGCTCTCTGCCAGGGCTGCGGTGCTTGTACGGTTGCTTGTCCCTCCGGTGCTATGGACCTTCAGGGCTTTAGTAACAGACAGATTATAGCGGAGGTGGATGCAATATGTCGATGAACAATGAATTTAAGCCTAAAATAGTGGCATTTTGCTGTAACTGGTGTAGTTATGCAGGCGCTGACCTTGCAGGCAGCAGCCGTCTTCAGTACCCCGCCGACGTTAAGATTATCCGTGTTCCCTGCTCCTGCCGAGTAAACCCCATGTTTATTCTCCGTGCATTTGAAAAGGGCGCTGACGGCGTAATCATGTGTGGTTGCCACCCCGGTGACTGTCACTATTCCACAGGTAACTACTACGCAAGAAGAAGAATGACACTCCTCTTCTCCATGCTTGAATACTTAGGCATTGAGAACGGCAGAACACGTGTTGAATGGGTATCTGCTGCAGAAGGCGTTAAGTTCTCCACAACAATGAACGAATTTGTTGACAAAATCCGTTCACTTGGCGAAAACGTAAGATTGGGGGATTTGAGATGCAAAGATTAATCGACCGCGCAAAAGAACTTTTGGCATCGGGTGAAGTTGCTCGTGTCCTTGGTTGGAAAAAAGGCGATTTAGGCTTCAACCCCGAACCCTCCTATTTTGAAACTGCAGAAAGCTTAGACAATGACTTTGTCTATGACGGCTTCTGTGGTGCAAACCTTTCAAAGTACATGATTGAAGCAAGTAAGAAGGACGGCAAGACACTTGTGTTCTTAAAGCCCTGCGATACCTACAGCTTCAACCAGCTTATAAAGGAACACAGAGTTGACCGCGAAAAGGCTTACATCATCGGCGTTGGCTGTAAGGGTAAGCTTGATATTGAGGCTATTAAGGCTATGGGTGTTAAGGGTATCCTTGAAGTTAGCGGTGCCGACATTAACTCCGACTGCGAAACACTCACAGTTAAAACACTTTACGGTGATAAAGAAGTAAGCTACAACGACGCTATGCTTGAACGCTGCCACGTTTGTAAGGGCAAAGAGCATCAGATTTGTGATGAAGTAATGCTCGACAGCCGTGATACAAAGGATGCGGAACGCTTTGCCGAAATCGAAAAAATTGAAGCAATGAGCCCCATGGAAAAGTTTGAATTTTTCAAGAAGGAGCTTAGTAAGTGTATCCGTTGTAACGCATGCCGTAACGTATGCCCTGCTTGCTCCTGCCGTAAGTGCGTATTTGACTCAAATAAGTTTGACGAAGCAACAAAGGCAAACGTTGACTCCTTCGAAGAAAAGATGTTCCACATTATCCGTGCCTTCCATGTTGCAGGCAGATGTACTGACTGCGGTGAATGCAGCCGTGTTTGTCCTCAGGGCATTCCGCTTCACCTTTTCAACCGCAAGTTCATCAAGGATATTGACACATTCTACGGCGAGTTCCAGGCAGGCGAAGATAGCGAAACAAAAGGCCCGCTCACAGCATTCACTTTTGATGATGTTGAGCCCAGTATTGTTACAGAAAGGGGATAATGTATGTACAAGATAAATAAAGAAAATCTGTCCGCATTATTCTCCTGCATTGCGGACGCAAACGAACTTTACGTTCCCTGTAATATTAACGGCAGCGTTAACTTTGCAGCATGGGACGAAGAGCAGCTTGTGGACCTTGACACATTAAAAACTGTTAAGTCTCCTAAAGATGCATTCTTCCCCCAGAGCGAAACTTTATACTCCTGTAAGAGAAATGGCAAGAAGCTTTCCATTACTCCCGAAGAGTTACAGAATAAGGATTTTGTAGTATTCGGCATGAAGGCTTGTGATGTAAGAGGTTTAGCAGTGCTTGATAAGGTTTTCCTTGTTGACCCTGTTGACTCCTACTACAAGGCAAGAAGAGAGCACGGCATTATCGTATCTCTCGCATGCTCTCAGCCCGAGGAAGCTTGCTTCTGTAACGTTTTCGGCATTGATGCTAGCCAGCCCGAAGGCGATGTAGTGGTATATATGATTGGCGACGAAATGTACTGGAATGCAGTTACAGAGAAGGGCGAAAAGCTCACAAAGCAGGTTGCCTCTCTTCTTACAGATGCTGACGAAGCAAAGGTAGAAGCCCAAAAGGCTTCCATTAAGGAAATCGTTTCCCGTCTTCCCTATTCAAGTCTTTCTCTCGAAGGCTGGGGTAAGGACGCAGTATTACTTGACAAGTTCAATTCTCCCATCTGGGAAGAACTCTACAAGCCCTGTCTTGCTTGCGGTACATGTACCTTCGTGTGCCCCACATGCCAGTGCTACGATATTAAGGACTACAACACAGGTAATGGCGTACAGCGCTATCGCTGCTGGGACTCCTGTATGTATTCAGACTTTACAATGATGGCTCATGGTAACAACCGTACAAGCCAGATGCAGCGTTATCGCCAGAGATTTATGCACAAGCTTGTATACTTCCCTCAGAATAACGACGGTATGTACTCCTGCGTAGGCTGCGGACGTTGCGTTGACAAGTGCCCCATAGGCTTAAACATTGTAAAGGTTATTAAAGCTTTTGAAAAGGGAGGTAACAGATAATGAGCGAATGCACATGCAATCACGACAGCTTTTATGAGGATACACTCATTCCTAAGGTTGGCGTTGTAACAGATATTCGTCAGGAAACTCCCGACGTTAAAACCTTCCGCGTGGTAGCTCCCGACGGAAGCAAACTCTTTGAACACATGCCCGGTCAGTGCGCTATGGTGTCTGTTCCCGGTGTGGGTGAAGCAATGTTTTCTATTACTTCCTCCCCCACAAATAAGGAATTCCAGGAATTTTCCATTAAAAAGTGTGGTGTTCTTACAGACTATCTCCATGCTATGGAAGTAGGCGAAGAAATCACAGTAAGAGGACCTTACGGTAACAACTTCCCCGTTGAAACAGAGCTTAAAGGCAAAAACCTTCTCTTCATCGCAGGTGGTATCGGTCTTGCTCCTCTTCGTAGTGTTATCAACTATGTTTTAGACAACCGTGAAAACTACGGCACAGTTGACATTCTCTATGGCTCAAGAAGTGCTGACGACCTCGTTCAGCTCAAGGAAATCCAGGAAGTATGGATGAAGGCTCCCAACGTAAATGTGTACCTCACAATCGACCGCGAACAGGAAGGCTGGGACGGTCACGTTGGCTTTGTTCCTTCCTATCTTAAGGAAATCGGCTTTGATACAAACAAGGTTGCTCTTATCTGCGGTCCTCCGATTATGATTAAGTTCGTACTTCAGGGCTTACAGGAAATGGGCTTTGACAAGAAGCAGATTATCACAACACTTGAGCTTCGTATGAAGTGCGGCGTTGGCAAGTGCGGCAGATGTAATATAGGTAGTAAGTACGTTTGTAAGGACGGTCCCGTATTCCACTGCGACGAGCTCGACGAAATCCCGGCAGAGTATTAAGGCAAGGGAGGGCATGCATTACTCGCCCTCTTGCATTCAAATTAACGAAAGGAAGATTCAGAAATGGAAAACATGGTTAATGTATATTTCTTCGGTAAACAGTACAAGGTGCCTGCCGATTTGACAATCATGACAGCTATGGAATACGCAGGTTACACACTTACACGCGGTTGTGGCTGCCGTCACGGTTTCTGCGGTGCTTGTGCTACTATTTACCGTATTAAAGGTCAGAACGAATTAAAGACTTGTCTTGCGTGCCAGACACAGGTGCAGGAAGGCATGTACATCGCTACTATCCCCTTCTATCCCCAGGACAAGAGAACTTATGATATTCAGGAGATTAAGCCCACTCAGCAGATTATGATGGAGCTTTATCCCGAAATTTACAGCTGTATCGGCTGTAACGCTTGTACAAATGCTTGTACACAGGACTTGAACGTTATGCAGTACATCGCTTACGCACAGCGTGGCGAATATGAAAAGTGCGCAGAAGAATCCTTCGACTGCGTAGGCTGCGGCTGCTGCTCTGTTCGTTGTCCTGCAGGCATCACTCATCCCATGGTTGGTCTTCTTGCAAGACGCCTTACAGGTAAGTACATTGCTCCTGAAACAGAGCACCTTAAGGTAAGAGTTGATGAAATCAACCACGGTCAGTACGATGAGCTTATCGAACAGGTTATGGCTAAGCCCATCACTGAAATGAAAGAACTTTACAACACAAGAGAAATTGAGAAATAAGGAGGGATAAATATGTTTACAGAAGCAATGCGTGAATCTATCAAAAAGGTAGAAGCAACAAGAGCAGAAAGAATGAAGACAGAACCTCGTCGTATGACTGCTGAAGAAAAGGATGAACTTCTTAAATCATATCATCCCGACTATAAGGCAGAAGGCTTTGTTGAAATTAAAATTGGTCCCAACAAGGGCGAAAAAATTCCTACAGAACTCGGTAACCTTCTCCACTCCAACAGCCGTCTTTTAGACGTTGACGTTGACCTTAGTAAGGTTGACTACGAAACAGACGTGCTTGTTATCGGTGGCGGCGGCGCAGGCAGCAGTGCGGCTATCGAAGCTCACGAAGCAGGCGCAGATGTTATGATCGTTACAAAGCTCCGTATTGGTGACGCTAACACAATGATGGCTGAAGGCGGTATCCAGGCAGCTGATAAGGCAAACGACTCCCCCGTTCAGCACTATATCGATGCTTTCGGTGGCGGTCACTTTGCAGCTCGTCCCGAGCTTTTGAAGAGACTTGTTATGGAAGCTCCCGATGCTATCCGTTGGTTAAATGACCTGGGCGTTATGTTTGACAAGAACGAAGACGGCGAAATGGTTACAACACACGGTGGCGGCACTTCCAGAAAGAGAATGCATGCTTGTAAGGACTATTCCGGTGCTGAAATCATGCGTACACTCCGCGACGAAGTTATTAACCGTAAGATTCCCGTTGTTGAATTCACATCCGCTGTTGAACTTATCAAGGACGATAAGGGTCAGGTTGCAGGTGCAGTTCTCCTCAACATGGAAACAGGCGATTACATGGTAGCAAAGGCAAAGACTGTTATCATCGCAACAGGTGGTGCAGGCAGACTTCACTACCAGGGCTTCCCCACCTCTAACCACTATGGCGCAACAGCTGACGGCTTAATCCTCGGCTACCGTGCAGGTGCTCCTCTTCTTTATCAGGATACAATTCAGTACCACCCCACAGGTGTTGCATACCCCGCACAGATTTTCGGTGCACTCGTTACAGAAAAAGTTCGTTCCATCGGTGCGATGCTTGTTAACAAAGACGGCGAAGCTTACGCTCATCCTCTTGAAACTAGAGATGTTTCCGCATCCGCTATTATCCGCGAATGTGCTAACGGCAAGGGTGTAGAAACACCTCTTGGAAGTGGCGTATGGCTCGATACTCCCATGATTGAAATCCTCCACGGCGAAGGCACAATCGAAAAGAGAATCCCTGCAATGCTCAGAATGTACCTTAACTACGGTATCGATATGAGAAAAGAGCCCATCCTTGTTTACCCCACACTCCACTACCAGAACGGTGGTCTTGAGATTGGTGGCGACGGCTTTACAAAGGCTATCGACAACCTCCTCGTTGCAGGTGAAGCTGTTGGTGGTATCCACGGCAGAAACCGTCTCATGGGTAATTCTCTTCTTGACATTATCGTATTCGGTCGTAACGCAGGTAAGGCAGCTGCAGCTAAGGCTAGAGAAGTTGAACTTGGCAACATGAACCTTGACCACGTTAAGGCATATGCTGACGAACTTGCCGCTGCAGGGCTTGAATCCGAACAGGTTTCTCCCCTCTTATTGCCCAAGTACGCAAGACATGAAAGATAAGATATAATGAATAGAAAGGAACACGGGTTTGCTCGTGTTCCTTCCGAAATTATTCATTATTCATCATTCATTATTCATTCTAATTACAGAGGTGACTTAAAATGCGCGAAATTCAGGTACAGACAATTACAGATGTAGTTGAAAAGCTTTGTATCGAAGCAAACCAGTTCCTCCCCAAGGACGTGCAGGATGCTATCAAAACCTGCCGTGCTTGTGAAGACTGGGACATTGCAAAAGGTGTATTAGACAATATTATCACAAACTATGAAATCGCAGAAAAAGAATGTGTTCCCATTTGTCAGGACACAGGTATGGCTTGCGTATTTCTTGAAATCGGTCAGGACGTTCATTTTGTTGGCGGCAACCTTACAGATGCCATCAACGAAGGTGTTCGCCGTGGTTATGCTAACGGCTATCTTAGAAAGAGCGTTGTAGCTGACCCCGTTCGCCGTGGTAACACAGGCGACAACACTCCCGCAATGATTTATACAGAAATCGTTGACGGTGAAAGTGTTAAGGTTACTGTAGGTCCCAAGGGCTTCGGTAGCGAAAACATGAGTGCAATCCGTATGTTCAAGCCCTCAGCTGGCTTACAGGGCATTAAGGATTTCATTCTTGAAACAGTTGAAATTGCAGGTCCCAACCCCTGTCCTCCCATGACAATCGGCGTAGGCATCGGCGGTACATTTGATAAGGCGGCGCTCCTTGCTAAGAAGGCTCTTATGCGTCCTATCGATGTTCCCAACCCCGACCCCTTCTATGCAGATTTGGAAAAGGAAATGCTTGAAAAGGTTAATAAATTAGGCATTGGTCCTCAGGGCTTTGGCGGCAAGAGCACAGCTATCGGTTTAAATATCGAAACTTTGCCCACACATATCGCAGGTATGCCCTGTGCTATCAACATCAACTGCCACGTTACAAGACATAAGTCGGAGGTGATATAATGGAAAAGAGAATTACACTCCCCTTAACCGCAGAGCTTGCAAAAACTCTTAAGGCTGGCGACAGCGTACTTCTTACAGGTACTATTTACACATCCCGTGACGCAGGTCACAAGAGAATGTGTGAATCTATCGCAAAAGGCGAACCTCTTCCATTTGACCCTACTGATGCTACAATCTACTATGTAGGTCCTACTCCTGCTAAGCCCGGTCAGGTTATCGGCTCTGCAGGCCCTACAACAAGCGGTCGTATGGACGCTTACGCTCCTACAATGATGTCCGTGGGTGCACGCGGCATGATTGGTAAGGGTGCCCGTCTTCCCGAAGTAGTTGAAGCTATGAAGGAACATAGTGGTGTATACTTTGGTGCTATCGGCGGTGCAGGCGCACTCCTTGCTAAGTGCATTAAGAGTGCCGAACTCATCGCATTTGAAGATTTGGGTGCAGAAGCACTCAGAAAGCTCTACGTAGAAGATATGCCCTTGGTTGTTATTATTGACAGCGAAGGCAACAACCTCTACGAACAGGGCAGAAACGCTTATTTAGCTGCTCATAATGAATAAGTAAATATATTAAAAGAGACGGTTCATTGAACCGTCTCTTTTAATATATTTACCGTAGGGACCGGCGTCCCCGACGGTCCGCTTAATCAGCTTCTAATACTTCAATCATTTGCTGAACAACCTTCAATACCTCTTCATCGTTTTTTGCCAAGCTTTCCATTGTCCAGTTAACGCAAGTACACATACCTGCTTCCAAGCAGTCCCATCGCCGTTCACTCCAATCACGGCAGTCGTGCAATGCAATTAACTGCCACTGCTGTTCAAGAGATTGTTTATACCAATAATCTATCTGCTTACAATATTCATCTAAACGAATATCCCTCAAGTCTGGTATTATACGTTTGCGAAAAGTTTCAGCAAAATTGTGACAGCGGTCAAAATTCCACGCAATATTCTTCACCGCCTCAAATCGGGACTTTATTTCCTCAAAGGGCGTATCTTTCATATTTTTGCCAAAATAATCAAAAACCTCTGCAGAGTTAGCCCATGCACCATATTGGATACTTTCCTTTAACGATTTTTCAATGTTTCTAAAGCCATCCAGTAATGTACGTTCTTTTCGACCAATTCCACGAATAATATATAAACATTCGATTTCTTCATAAATAGGAGCAGTAGGTGGCGGGCTTTGTTCATTGCTACAAGCAGGAACAATAATCTTATCCTTATCATAGCCAATCAACACACGTGACGGACCAAATTCAGCATTCTTCATTTTCGCAATGACAGGATATCCTCTGTCTATCGACTCAATTAAAGCATTTTCCATGTTGTGCCTAACCATATCATAAGCATATCCGCAGAATTTCATGCAAAAATCTACAGTTTCAATATCTTCAGCAGGATCATTACGGCTTTGTTCCATATTCTGCAAAAATGAGTTGCAACCTGTTAAGGTACCAAATAAAAAGTAATACATTTCTTGATACCAGCCCAAATTCTTATCGCTCTCTCCCGTTAGCATTGTTTCAGTAATATAAGTATGTACTGCTGCAAAATCGCTCAAAAAACTGTGACAGCTATATCCGGTAAAAGGAATACAGAAATTAACTTTATTCATTTGTCACCTACATCCTTACCATATATTTCTAAGTCTAAATATATATCAATTATAGGATAAAATCAACCTATTTTTCAAATAGCACTGCAATTCAAAAAAAATAGGGAAAACACTCATGCTCCGTGGTTACTCCGGAACATGACTGCTCTCCCTGAAAGGCAATTTAATTATAACTCATGTTTCCACACATTTCAATAGAAAAATGTGACTTTTTGTTACCAATTTGTGTCGTAATAGGAAATTTCACTCAATCTCCGCAACCTGTGCTTCATAGAAAGGTTCAATTGTTTTTCCGTCCAGAAGCATTGCCTTACACCTTACTGCACCGGAAGGTATATCAATAAGTGCAAAGGTTGTTACAAAGCCCTGTCCCACTTCAACAAATTCTGTATGAATCATTATATCGTTCTTATCGTAGAAGGCAATTCTTACAATGGGGTCACGTTGCCATATGTCAGTACAAAGAGAAGCTGCTATAGTTACACTTCCGCTTGAGGGATTTGCGTTGAGGGTTAACTTTGTTGTACCTTCGCTTTCACGGCATTCGTAGTCAAAGTATGCGTAAGCAACTCTGTTCATAACGTAAAGCTCAGTAGGATATGATACGTTCTCGCCCATCTTACCTGTTGGTGTTACGTTCACAACTGTCATGTTCCTATCGAAGGTTGACATATATACTCCGTCCACCTTTGTGGGCACGAGTTTTACCTCTGCACGGTATTTCTTGCCTGCTTCAAATTCTTCATAGCGACCTAACGCCGCGCCGTTCTCATCGTACCAGATTACGCCGCAGTATGCATAGCCGTAATTGGGGTCGGGCTGATAAAGGTTAGGTTTGTCAACCGTAATTTCCAAATCGGGACGGCTGCCTTGGTAGGGAACAATCAAATCGTCAATAACAATCTGGTTTATAACACGCTCGCTGCAAGTAAAGTTGTATCCAAATTCCTGTTCGTAAGGAGTCCAGCTGGTGGTTTGATTTATAGCCTCATTACCGTTTACTGTACCTGTAACTTGTGTTTCATAATAACGATTGTAGTAAAATTCGTATCCGTCATTGGTTGCAAGGTAAATTCTTACCTGATATTCGTGTCCGGGGATAAAGGTTTCGTTTTCGTATACCCAATCAAAGTCGGTCATATCAAACCAGCCGATACCGTTTTTGATATAGTACCACTTTTCACCTACCCAGTAAGCATCATAATAGCTATTCTTATTTGTATTAATCTTGTAGCCTGTGCCCTTTACTGTTGCAAAGTAAGTGGGGTATTCACCTGCAAGGGGTGCTGTTACATCATTAATAATAACGTGTTCAATAACTTCATCACTACATTCACCAAAGTCAATACTAAGTTCAATTACCTCCCATGGGGACTGCTCATAAGCCTTTCTTACAGTAACCATTTGACCGTCGATTGTAGCTGTTACCTTTGTTTCAAAGTTAACACCTGTTTTGTCAACTGCAAAAACATAACCGTTCTTTGCATAAACCCAGATATCAACAGAGTAGTTCTTGCCTGCCTTGAAAGTGTCTGTACTGCTCATTTCCCTGCCGTCTTCCCACCAGGTAATGGGCTGATAGCTGCCGCCAACCAAAGCGTATTTACTAAACTCATCACTTGACAGGGTAAAATCGGGTGTCTTGCCCTCCTTGGGGATTGTAAGACCTGACAGAGAAACATTATCTATTCTGATAGCGATTGAAGTTCCGCAAACAGGACATTCGGAATAGCATTTACTGCAATACAATCCGCAGACCTCGCAAAGCTCTACGCACTCGTCACAGCCTCCGCATTCCTCACATAAATCGGCACATTCCGAGCAATAGTTTCCACATTCACTGCACAAAACTGCACAGGAACTACAAGCTCCGCATCCGGGACAGAACTCTACACAGCTGTAGCAGTAATAATCGTTGCAAATACTGCACTCTAACACATCACTGCAGTTTTCACAAGCACCACAGTCTGCACATACATTACTGCAGCTATTACAATGGTCTTCGCAGTTGGGGCATATTTCAACACAGTTTGCACACTCTCCGCAGTCTGCACAAACACCGCTTGAACAGTCGGAGCAAACAAAACAGCTTTCGCAGTAATCATCTACATTTTCTAAACACTCCCAGCATTCAACGCAATGGAGACCTTCATTGGCTGCGCACTCATAGCACATATTACACATATCGCACCAGTCTGTACAGCAGTCAAAGCATATACCACAGCTGTCACAGCTTGTGCCGTACTGGTCTATAAAGCAAGTCTGGCAGTCTGGGCAAGCCTCGCCGTCTTCAACGTGGCACTCCAAGCAATAATGGTCATCGCCCTCACTGCATTCGCCGCCGCATTCGTAGCAACGCCAGCAGTTTTCGCAAAGCTTAGAATCTACAATACAAACACCGCAGTCTATACAGTGTGTTCCGTTATCCATAGCACATTCAACGCCCATGTAGCAGTCCTGGCACCAGGGGCTATCACATTCAGCACAGTAGCCGCAAATAATGCACCTTACGGTCGAATCATCAACAAAGCACAAACCGCAGCCGGGGCACACCATATCATCTGCAAGATGACATTCATAACAAACATGGTCCTGTCCCTCTGTACATTCACCATTACAATCGTAGCATACCCAGCAGTCCGTACAAAGTGCCTGGTCTACCTGACATGCGCCGCAATCCTTACAGTGGCATCCATTATCCTGTGCACATTCAACACACATGTGACATTCGTCGCACCACTCATCAGCACACTCATGGCACTTGTCGCAGATAAGGCACTTCAAGCTTTCGTCATTTACAAAGCATAAACCACAGTCTTCGCAGGCATAGCTGCCCTGATCATAGTGACATTCAAGACATATATGGTCCTGTCCTTCACTACATTCGCCACCGCAGGTTTCGTAGCAGCGTCCGCAGTCAGAACAAAGTGCTTCTTCTACGCCGCAAACACCGCAGTCAGGACAATGGCAACCGTTGCTCATTGCACAATCGAGGCACATGTGGCAGTCATCGCACCAACCTGATGCACTGCTCTTACATTCACCACATTCCTGACAGTGGTTTTCATAGTAACAATCTCGTCCGCTTTCCTCGCTGCAGTGGTCGCCACCGTCACAGATATAACTATCACCACAGAACGCACCGCAATATTCGCAGTCAATCTCGTTTTCCCATGCGTGTGAATGAATGGGCAATAAACTAATAAGCATTATTACCGCTACTATCACACTCATTACCTTTCTCATTTTCATATTTATACCTCCTACAAAAAAATTAACATATTTTTCAAGATTGACCCACATGTCAATTTGTGATACAATAAGTAGTGGGGTGATTTCTGTATCGTTGGCACGCTGACAGAAATTTTTATTGATATGTAATATCAATAAACGAGGGCACCCCGTTTTCACACAGGCAAGGCTTATACCCTCCTTCGCACTTACAAATATATTATATATGTTCCCTACCCCTTTGTCCCCACCCATAAAACACAAAAAAGTGTGGGAAATCAACTTTTTTTCATCAAAAAGTGTGGGATTAGTGTGGGAAATTTGAAGGAGAGATTTTATGCGTAAATTTACATACTTATTTTCAATCTTATTACCACTCTTGTTATCCGGCTGTGCACCTATAGGCAGCAAATCTACAAGTATGTCGATAATCTATTTTTCGACAACGGTTTTATCGTTGGTATTGCTTATAGCGTGTTTCTTTCTGGTGCGCAAAAAGAACGTGTGGTTTATGTTTTTATTCAGCTCAGTATTTGTTGTAAATACAGGCTACTGGTTACTTTCAGTTTCAAAAACTCTTGACATAGCTCTTTTTGCAAACAGGCTATCTTACCTTGGCTCGGTTTTCCTGCCTATGGCTATGATAATGATAATCCTCAATGTAACAAAATCAAAATATCCCAAATGGTTGCCGTACTTGTTATCAGCAATAAACATTTTTGTATTTTGCGTTGCAACAAGCTATCCGTATCTTGATATTTACTACAAATCCGTTACACCAAAACCAGTCAATGGTGTTATGGTATTGTGTAAAGTATACGGAGCGTGGCACAACTTGTATCTGTTCTTTCTTTTGGCGTATTTTTCGGCTATAATTGCCATTACAATACACTCCTCGGCAAAAAAGAAGCTGGATACAAAAATGAAGTCGATTGTTCTTTCAATTGCGGTGTTTGTCAATATATGCGTGTGGCTACTTGAACAGCTGGTTAATATCGATTTTGAATTTTTGTCCGTTTCCTACATAATAAGCGAGCTGTTTTTAATCGGTTTATTTTTCTCCATTGAAGATAGCGATAATGCAAAAACCAATACACCTGTTTGCGAAGCACCTCCTGTTTCCACCGATATCAATTCTGATGAATCACGTTTTATTTATCTTAAAGAAAATCTTCCTCGCCTTACCCCCACGGAAGCGAAAATATACACCTACTACACAGAGGGCAAAACCACAAAGGAGATTATGGCTCTTTTAAACATAAAAGAAAACACCCTCAAATACCATAACAAAAACATTTACAGTAAATTGGGTGTTTCTTCACGAAAAGAATTATTATATTTTTCAAAAATGAACTGAAAAAATCCGAACGGAAAACCGTTCGGATTTTTTGTCAGTTTTCTTTTATTACCGCATCCTTAACCGGCACCATGGTATTAATCCCATCCCATGTGAAAACTTTAATGTAAGCCATGGTGTCAATATAGGGTATTGTGGTGGTTTCTTTGATAAACATTGCCCTTAAAAGGCTTCCCTCGGTATTATATATACCCACTATGCACTCTCTGTCTGTTTCCACAACAATGCCATCCTCCACAGGTGCGGTGTACACTTCAACCTCCCAGAGGGACACAACGTTGTTTGAATTTGCCGTTGTGTATATGGTCACGTAGCGACCTGCAGCATTCATAATGTCAAAGGTTTCCTTAGTGCCCTCGCCACCATTTGTGCCGCTGCCTGTGGATTTAAGGTTTGTCTTTGCTGCTTCCTCGGGTGCAGTGAATTTCCCCTCGACAACAGCGGGAGCGTCCGTCACATAAATATTGTAGGTGCTTTCTCTACCGTCGCCAAACCAGTAGGAGCCTATGGCTGTAACGGTTTTAGCTTCGCCAAGGTCAATGCAGATTGCCTGGTTGACACCCTTGTTATATGCGCTCCAACGTGTTGCAAGGCTTCCATCAATTACGTTTTGGGCAACATAGGAGCTGTTTTCCGTATATGTTGCCTCGGCACCTGTTGCATCATGCTTCACGCCCTCGATAACGGCGTAGGTTGCCTTTGTTACGCCGTCTTCTGCTGTGACAAGAACTTCATCGCCCATGTTCACAAAACCGTTTTCGTCGGCATCTGACAGCTTTAACTGTGCATTATACAGGCTTTGCACTGCTTGGTTTAAGTTTTCAGCCTTTACAGTGCCTGTTATGTATATAAGCTTAGCTTCATTATCGACAATTGTGTCCCCGATTGCATTAATGTCTGTAATATCGCGGTATTTTTCAATAACCGTATATTCGGTCTTTGCGCCGTTCTGGTCCGTTACAATAAACTTTTCGCCTGCGTTGACCCATGTATCGTTTTCGCCCACAAATTCAATTGTAGCCAAGCCCGATACCTTTAATTTGCTCACCGCATCGCTTGTTGTGTCCCCTGCCCAAACGGCGATTGTTTTGTTTTCCTCGTCGATTTTGTATTCGTCACTTGTTAACCTCCAGCCGTAAACCTCCAATTCCCAGAGTGTGGGGCCAAAGGCACCAACTGAGCCTGTGGTTTTAAGGTTTACGTATCTGCCGTAGGCGTTCACATTATCTGTGTGAAGGGTTGTATAGTCTGTGTCGCCCAAAGCAACCACGCTGTAGCCCTGCAAATCAAAATCACGGTCTTTATTTGTATCGGACCAATAGTCGGAGGTAGACGGTGCAACACGCACCTCGTAGGAGTATGTTCTCTCGTCACCCTTGTAGTAGCTCACATCAACACGTGTTATGTGATAGTCCTCGCCTAAATCAACTTCTATCCAGTCGTTCCACACATAGTTACTTGAAAAGCCCGACCAGCGTGTATTGTAGTTACCATCAACGGCATTAGTTTCAGGATAACCGGACTGTGTGTAGGAGGCTTTAACCTTTTTGTTAAGCGCCAGGCTTTCGCCCGAAACTTCAAAAAGCCTTTCGGTTACGCCATCCTCGGCAGTAACGAGGATTTTCATACCAACCTCAAGAGGTGTGTTTGCATCCTCAAGCACATTGCCTTTTGCATCTAAAAGCACATAGCTCTGCCCGTAGGTTGCAGTAAGGCTCTCAATAAACTCGCCCCAGGTGATGGTGTCGGTAATTTTTATTTTGCCGTCAGATACAGCCATTTTATCGCTGTCAACGCTTACCGTTACGTTGTATTCAAAATCTTCATCTGCTAATAATTCTGCGTCCTCGGTTTTTAAAACAAACCTTAAAACTCGCTCTGCACTGCGGTTAACCTGCCAACGCTCCAGCCAGCCATCATTAAGTGCGCTGTAAACGTTTTCGGGTCTGGGACTGTCTGCAGGTGCCTTTAAATCGTTACCTGCCTCAATTTCCTGAGCATGGCTGACGTTCTGTGTTCTGAAGTCTGTCATAACAAAGCCTTCGTAGCCCCATTCGTTACGGAGGATTTCGGTTAAGAGCTGATAGCTGCCCGAGGTCTGTGTGCCGTTAATACGGTTGTAGGAGCTCATTATGGACCAAGGGTTACTTTCCTTTATTGCAATTTCGTAGCCCTTAAGATAAATTTCTCTTGCAGCTCTCTCACTTATGCGGCTGTCATTACCCCATCTGCCTTTTTCCTGGTTGTTGAAGGCAAAGTGCTTAAGCTGGGATGCAAATTTGCGGCTCTGCACACCCTTTGTTATAGCCGCACCTATTTTGCCCGTTACGTAAGGGTCCTCGGCAAAATATTCAAAGTTTCTGCCGCACAAGGGGTCACGATGTATGTTCATGCCGGGTGCCTGCCAGAGGCTCATGCCGAAGTATCGTGCTTCGTCAGCCATTGCGGCACCAAGCTCGGCTATAAGCTCTTCATTCCATGTACATGCCTGCATCGTTGCGCAGGGGTAGAATGTACTTGTTGTTTCCCAGGTGCTCGCCGAGCCGTTGTACTGTATGCCTGCAGGGCCGTTTGATGTGCCAATAATGGGCACACCATATGCATCTAAGCCCGCAATGCCTGTTCTGTGCCCCTTGCCAGATACAGGAGACGTACAGCCCGTCAGCTTAACTGCTTCCTCGTCTGTAAGGCGTGCAACAAAGGCTTCGAGCATCTTTGTGTCTGCATCGCTTTCGCCGTCGGAAAACGCCTTTGCAAGCTCGTTGAAGGTTATGAATGCATCAGAGTTCTCGGCTACCTTCTCGTTTTTGTAAACTGCCTCGTATTTTGCGTCAACGTCCTCATTTGGGTCAGTTGACACGGGTGCATTTTCTTTCTGTTCAATTGTCTCAAAGGTGCCGTCGCTTAAAAGGCGCTTGTTGAACTTTGTTGTGTCGGGCACAATATGGTGCTCCAGCTGTTCTACAAGCTCAATTTCAGAGAGAGTGAAGCTGTCGGTATAGGGTGCTCTGACGCTGTTGCCAACATAGAACTTATACTCACCCTCTTCAAGAACATATGCCGCTTCATATATTGTTTTGCCCACATCGTCATAGCTTGCGAGCATGTCAAAGGGAATAGTTATTGTAACATTTTCGCTCTCGCCACTCTTTAATTCCTTTGTCTTATAAAACCCGCAAAGCTCGCGCGCAGGCTGAGTAAGGTTTGTCTCAGGCGCGGAATAGTACACCTGCACAACCTCTTTGCCGGGGTATTCGCCCATGTTTGTAACCGTGGCAGTCACCACTGCCTGTCGTTCCCTGCCTGCGCCTGTTACAGTAACGACTTTATCCGTTATTTCAAAATCTGCGTAGCTTAAACCAAAGCCGAAAGGATAGTTGACCTTTTCCTTTGCCCCCGGAATGGTTTCAAAATATCTGTAGCCAACAAAAATATCTTCGGCGTAGTTTGTGTAGCTTGAGTTTCCGAAATTGCTTGATGACGGATAATCCGTATAGTTTGCCGCCCACGTGTCAACTAATTTACCCGAGGGGTAGCTTTCGCCCATGAGAACATCTGCCATAGCGGAGCCGCCAACCATACCCGGAAGCGACACATAGAGCACAGCGTCAATAGCTTCGTCCTTCAGCCAGTCGGACTCTATAACGCCTGTTACGTTAAGTATAACAATAACCTTGTCAAAGCCTGCGCTCTTCACATAGTTAATCATGTTCTTTTCCTTGGTGTTGAGCTTGAAGTCACCCTCTGTGTTACTTCTGTCGCTGTCCTCGCCTGCAGGACGACCTATGGTAATAATGGCTGTGTCAGCCTCTTTTGCCGCAGCATTTACAGCAGCCTCGCTAATTTCCATTTCGCCCCAGAACTTAAGAACAGCACCCTGCTTTGTGCCGTAGCCGTAGGTGCGACCGTCCTGGGACCAGTAGTTGTTGTAGTAGGTCTCGTAGGAATTTAAAAGTTCCTCGTAAAGCTCAATATCACCCGCTTCCTCCTTTGCCTTAAGGGCGTCGTAAAGGCTTATGTAGTCAACTCTTTCATTCTTACTGTTAAAGTTACCGCTGCCGCCACCGCCGTAAATAAAGTCAATCTGGTTTATGCCGAAAACGGCAACCCTCTCACCCTTACCAAGGGGCAGTGCACCGTTATTTTCCAAGAGCACCATGCCTTCCTCGGCAACCACTTTTGCCATTTCTAAGCCATCAAGTCCTCCTGTTAAATCGCTGGGAGCAGCATTATAGGCTAATGCAGAAGTGGCAGAGGTCGCCATAAATAATGCTAATAATAAAGATAAAACTTTTTTCATTATAATTTCTCCTTCTGAAAGAAACAGTATAGTATAAGTATACTATACTGTTTCTTTCATTTCAAGCTTATTGTAATGGTTTTACAAAAGGGCGCATCACATTGAACTCATCCCATGCAAACACTTTTATATATGCCATGTTTTCCTTGTATTCCGTCTCTGCTTCGTTGTCAAAAATCAACACCTTTACAAGAATTCCGTCATTATCATATATTCCTGCCAAGCATTTTTTATTGCCTGAGGTTTTTATTTTAATAGTGTTTCCATTTGTTTCAACAGTAGTCGGAACAGTGTCTGTGTAAACCTTAATTTCTGCAATGGAGCAGAACTCCTCGCCGTTTGTGTTGTATCTGATATAGCGGTATTCACCGTTTTCGATAGAGGCATAATGTATTACGCTGTTTTTTGGCGTTTCTGTAACGGTGTAAATCTTCGTCCAGCTCTCACCGTCCTTTGATGCATAAAACTCACTGCCCTTTACTCTAAAGCCAAAGTCAAACCTTGTCATGTATCCAATGGCGGAAACGTTTACCTCTCGACCCAAGTCAAGTATAACATATCCGTCCTGTAGGCCGTCAAAAAAGGTTTTTGGGTTACCGTCTGCAGCCTTGTCAGCCGCGTTATCATAGTTGGGCGTTTCTTCGCCCCAGGGCGTTGTGCCCGTAACGTTTTCGGGCTTCAGCTCATTGCCGATTTCAATTTTTTCCACACTGCAGCATAGCTTTCGTGCACCTGAAATGTCCCAGTTGCCTCCGCTTGTTATAAGCAGGTTTCCGTTTTGCATTGGGAAAAGGCATCTTGAATACCCGTTTTCAATATCAGTATCAAGCACAATCCACTCATCGGTTGCAAGGCTATTTGTATTAACGCCGATTTTGCTTGTGCCGTGCCCGCCTATTATCACATTGCCATCGGACATTGTGGTGCAATAGGGCGACCCGCCTGAGAAAAGCCTCGGCATTTCTGTGCCGTGGTCCTTGTAATCCCACTGTTCAATATTATCTGTTATTTTATAAAAATCGGGCAAATATCCGTTACCCATGTTGACACCCTCGTATGTGAGCATCAATCTTCCGTCGGGAAGACGGGTCACAATTGGCATACCTGGGCGGTAGCGGTTGTTTTCTTCTTCAAAGTCGCAAACCTTAACATCTTCGCTCCAGTTAACCCCGTCCGTTGACTTTTTCATAACAAGGCGCTGTCCACCGCCCGTCATTCCTCTTTCGTCGGAATAGAAGCAGTAAAGTGCGTTGTTTTCGTAAATAAGAAAGCCTTCCCATATAGCGCTTGCTTTTTCCATTTCGCACTTTCCGCCTTCTGCCACGGTGGAAAGGTAGTTCCAGTGTCTGAGGTTATCTGTTGAGTAGTATATAACTATTGCACAGTGATTGTTTGAACGGGTTGTGCCCACGCAGAGCACAGTACCCTTTTTAAGCTCACCAAAATCACAGGGGAGTTCAAAAAGCATGGGCTGATAGAGCATGCTCCACCATTCGTTATAATATGTGGTGGCACCCTCAGTACCTTCGGGCACCTCGTAATATGTACCGCCGGGGGCTTCCATATATTTTTTCTTTGTGAATTCAGTGTCGTAAATGTCGGAAATATGCTCCCAGGTTTTACCGCCGTCGGCACTTTCAAAAATGGGAAAATGCTCCTGCCCCCATACACCGGGCTTGTAGTAATACTCGCTGGTAAGGTAAAGATTGCCTTTTCTCTCGCCATGCCTGAGCTCAATGCCTCTGCCGTAAAAAACGCCGTGGTAGTACCAGTTTTCGTTTTCTGCAGGGTCAAAAACAAGTGTCTGGGCGTTCACATTTACAATCCCATACATCAAAATCACCGCCAATATAAAAATCGTCTTAAAAAGACCGTTTTTCATAAAACCACTCCTTCTAAGACGATTGTATCATATTGTAAAATTGTTGTAAATCACAATATATTGACCTAAAATATTAAATTATTGCTCGTGGCGTTTTCTGTACTGCATTGGTGAACAGCCCTCAAGCTTTCTGAACACGGCACAAAAATAGCTTGTGTCGGAAAAGCCCGTTTTACCTGCGATAACATCAATGCTTTCAACGGTTGTTGTAAGCAGAAATTTCGCAACGCTCACCCTGTAGCGGTTAAGATACAGCATGGGTGATATTCCGTATTCTGCTTTAAACTGCCTGCAAAAATGGCTTTTTGACAAACCGCTGACCTTTGCAATGTCATCAAGACTTATAAAATCCATATATTGCTTTTTTATATAATCTACAACCGGTGAAAAGCCGCCGCTCTTTGAATTGACGGCAGTATTGTGCTCTCGCTTTTCGCATTGGCTGACCTTGTCAATAAGCATGAGCATGTCCGTTGTGAGGGAAAACTCATAGCGTTCGTTTTTGTTGTATGTAGAGTAAAGCCTGCTACAGATTTCAATCATACTGTCAAGCATATTCTCATCCGCATGACACACAAAAGCTTTTTCAAAATCAAAATACGAGGCTATGCCCTCTATGTCATTTCCGTTGAACACAACCCATATAACCGTCCAGTCGTTGTCACGGGGGTAATATTCGTGCCCTGTCTGAGGTGAAAGGAAAAACACGTCTCCTTTTCTGATATCATATTCTGCCCCGTCAACATTGAGCACACCACATCCGTGAGTGCAGATGCATATCTGATACTGTCCGAGCCCTTCAGGGCGGAAAACATGCTTCTGTCCTATATAATGCCCGATGGAATGAAAATATAGTGGCAGCTTGTTCATTTTTTCTTCAAGTATTTTTATTCCGCAAAGGGTCCATCCGTCTGTCAGTTGCATTTTTTCACCTCTTTATCTCACGTATTCAATAAGCTCGCCTATTTGCTCCAGCCTTCTCCTCGAGGAGAAGGGGGACCGCTTTAGCGGTGGATGAGGTGTCATCCTCTCACGTATTCTATCAAATCTACTATAACACATCTATCGCAAAAATCGCCGTCAGCATCGCAAAGCTCAACAAGTAACCTTTCCATTTCCGTTGGGTTTTCCTTGCCTTGCATAATCTTTTTGAGGGTTTTTAATGCTGTGCGGTGAACAAGGCTAAGCTCGCTTACAACCATCTTACCAAGGTAATTGAAAACCCTTACATTCTCGGGAAGTCCCTCCTTGAAGTTCTTTTCAATTACCATTTTGTCGTAATAGTCACGGCAAGAAGGCGGTGTAAGCCCTGTTGTGAAAACGGCAATTTTCTTGTCCTTTAATTTATCCATGTTTTTCGTGAGCATATGTAAACCGTTTATTATTTCGGCATATAAACCGCCGCCGTAGATGATGGTGTCGTACTTTAAAATGTCATCTATTTTAACATTCTTTGCATCTAAAGCTTCACAGCCTAATTCATTTGCAATCCATTCGGCATAGGTTTTTGTTGCACCATATTTTGTTTTGTAAACTACAATTGTGTTCATATAAAAGCTCCTTTTAAATAATGATGCCGTCGCAGTGGTCTATCTCATGCTGAATAATCTGGGCTGTATAGCCGCAAAATTCCGCCTTGTGCTTTTTTAGTGCCATATCCATGTATTCAACGGTTATCTTTTCATACCGTTTTGTTTTGCGTATGCCGCTAAGCGACAAACAGCCCTCTTCTGTTTCATAATATTCTTCTGACTTACTGACTATGTACGGATTTATCATCACACTTGCACCAAATGGTGTCATAAACGAAATTATCCTTTTATTAAACCCAATCATATTCGCCGCCATACCAACGCAGATAGCTTTGTTGGCGTTCAGTGTATCGAGTAAATCCCGGGCAATGGATAAATCAGTCTTGGTGGCTTCCTCCGCCTTTTTGAAAATGAATATATCTTTAATAATATTACGTACCATAAAAACACCTCACATTGATTATACAACCGTTAAAGTTTTATATCAAGCAAAAAAGCACGCTTTCGGCGGTGAGTCTTAGGGATAAATCGCCCAAAAACCGGTTTCTCCCTAAGGAGCACCGCCGTTACGTGCTTTTTGTTATTATTGGATGCCTTTTTCCTTCATATATTTTTCAATGCCCTTTTGTATAATTTCTTCTGCCCGCCTGAGGCGTGAATACACAGTGTCAACGCTTATTTCGCAAAGCGCGGCAATTTCCGTTGGGGTAAACTCCAAGTAATAGCGCAGGTTTATTGCCTCTTTATGTATTGGCTTCATGGTTTTTATAATTTCAACCACCTTTAAAACTATCTCCTTGCGGAGCACATTATCAAGTGGCAGGTTTTCAGGAATACATTCGCTTTGGGGGATTATTTCGTTTTCATCGTTTATGAGCTTGACACGGCTTTTGTACATGCTGTCTTTTTTGCTCATGTCGATAATGGTGTTGTGAGCAATTGCAAAAAGCCATCTTCTGGACGCTACCTCACCCTGAACTCTGCCCATGCTTTTATAGAACTTCATGAAAATTTCCTGCATAATATCCCGTTTAAGCTCCCTGTCGGACACACATTTTCCAATCATTGCATAAACAGTGTTTTTATATTTGTTATACATATACTCAAAGCTGACGTCTGTTTCGTTATTGTTCAGATTATAGTTAGAAATCAAAAAAATCACTTCCCAAAATTATTTCTGTATATCCCCTATAATATATAAACTGACATCGCAGCTGTTTCTGTTAAAAAAAATACAAAAAAGTGGAGATTTTTTTAATCCCCACTTTTACAGACTTAATTCTGAGCTTTTTTAATTGCTTTTTTGATTTTTTCAAGCATATCCTCGGGCGGCAGTTCCTGTCCTGAATTTGTCATGTCCTCATCGCTCAACACATCAACGGGTTCATTTTTGGCATTTTCTTTCTCTACTGCCTCCTTAATGATTTCCCGCAGAGCCTTTTTCTTTTCCTTATCATTCATGACAGTCACCTCCGTTTCTTTGCTACTTTTTCCATTTTCCGCTCAGCTTATCCGAAACAAAGGGGCTTTGTTGTCTTCATATATAATACCTTTCAGGCCCCTTAAAAGTTGCGCAAAATGTTACAAAATTATTACGTTTTTGTTTCTTTTTACCATTTTTTCACAAAACTGCCAATTGTGTTTCAACGCCGTACTGTGTTACGTTGTCAATTGTTTCGCCGTCAATCTGGACAGGCACAGGGCGGTCAAAGGTTACTTTTACGCTATGGCCCTCGATAACCTCAACATATTTTTTGTACCTTACGTGCTTACCCTCAAATGCCTGAGGCACAATGGGCAAAAGACCCACCCTGCCAACAGTATGCACCACAACCACGCTGAGTGTGCCGCTCTTTCTATCCTGCTGTGGTGCAAGCATGATGCCGCCGCCAAAGTATCTGCCCTTCATAACAGATGCAAACCACACGTTTTTGAATGTATATTCCCTGCCGTCCACAACAACGTGAGCGTTCATGGGCTTGTAGTCATAAAAAATGCCCTTCAATGCCGCAGCAACATAGTTTGCCTTTTTGCCCTGCTCATGCAGTCTGTTGCCCTCCATGCAGGAGTAGGCATCAAGCCCGCCGCCAACACCGTTGACAAAGTGTGCACTTTTGCCGTTGACGCTTATAACGGGCAGGGAGGCGATATATTCATTTATGGGGAACGGCTTTTCGCCCTTTACATAGCCTAAGTCCTTTAAAAAGTCATTACCCGAGCCTGTTGCATAATAATAGATACTGTTTTTGATATCAAGCTGTGAAACATCGTGTGCAAAACGGCTTAGTGTGCCGTCGCCGCCTGCCACAACCACAAGGTCGCTTTCATTTAAGCTGCAGAAAAACTCGCTATAGTCTTCAACCTTTGTTATATCGCAGAAAACAACTTCCTTGTCGCCGTAATTTGCAAGCTTTTTGCCCTGGGCTTCACCTGTGCCGTTGCCGGACTTGGGGTTAAATAAAATATAAACCTTTTTCATGCTCCACCTCCCCTATATTATAATAAGTTTATCATATAATTTTACATATTTCAACAAAAAAGAGGATGTTAAAATCGCCCAGACCGCAAAAAGGCGGAAACAAAGGCAAAAGATAAGTTGTTAGGTGTCACATCCTTACTTTATAAGGTAAAAAATATCGCTTGCGCAATATTTTCTCTTATTATATGCCTTTTTGCTATCGACAAACCTCACCACTCGACGTACCTCTGTACGCCGTCGGGAGTGGCAACCGCAGGGCGGACGCTGCGGTTGCCTTCGGTTTGTCAATTCTGAACAATTTTCTCTATCCCCTACAAAAGAGGGTGTAAAAAAACAATCAGTTTCTTTACACCCTCTTTTAATTCACATTATTTTTCTGCTGCAACGCTTTTCTGTGCAACGGCTACATTTAAGGTTTTCGTTTGTTTCTTCGCAAAACCTTTCGGGGTGCTTCCATGCGGTATATTCCCACCGCACAAAAATCACAACGGCGAGGATAACAAGCGCAGCTGCATAAGCATTGCCTATAAACATAAGCGGGGTGAACATCATTATATAATCCCAGTTGTATATACGGCAGGCATTACAGCATTTGTTGCCTAAAAACTGCTGAAAGGGACAATAGAATAGAATGCATATCATGTCGCACACTGCGTAAAACAGGCTGATGATAACCATTACACCCGCATCAATAATGCTTTTGAAATACAAATGTGCAATAACCGCGTTGAGCACAACCCACAAAACTGCAACAATTATCAGTTTTTTGCCACTTGCCAATTTTACTTTTGCCGCAGCCTTTGCAGGGGCAAAATTACGCCCAAACTGCTTCTGACTTCCCATGGATTCGTACCTTAAGGGAAAAAGCTTGAGCACGGCATCGAAAGCAAATGTAATCCACACAATTGCCACAAAGCTGCTATGACTGAGCAAATCCCCCGTTATAAAGTGGATGGCTATTGCACACAGCAAAAGGGCAAGCCTTATTAAAAATTTAAAGTGGCATAAGGTGAACGCCTTTTGATTTTTCTTAACTGTCATTTATTTATCCAACTCTTCTGTAATGTCGCAAAGGAAGTCACGAATGCTAATTTTCTGGGGACAAACAGCCTCACATGCACCGCACTTTACGCAGTCAGAAGGCTTACTGCCCTTTTCGGCAACAGCTCTGAACTCTTCAATTGCCTTGTCGCGTCCGTCTGTTTTAATCATGTTATATGCCTTAAAATACTCGGGTATTTCAATGCCCATGGGGCATTCGGGCACACAGTAACGGCATGCAGTACAACCAATTAGCACGTCGGCTCTTATCATGTCAGCAGCCTTCATAACCATATCGTTTTCTGCCTTTGTAAGAGGGATGAAATTTTCCATGTAACCAAGGTTGTCGTTAACCTGTTCTTCGTTGCTCATGCCTGAAAGCACCATAACAACCCTCTCAAGGCTTGCCGCAAAACGGATAGCCCAGGAAGCAATGCTCATGCCCAAGTTTGCGTCCTTGAACATACGGCGGATTTCGCCGCGCACGTTTGCCAGAGAGCCGCCTTTTACAGGCTCCATAACGATAACGGGCTTGTTGTGCTTTTCGGCTACCTCGTAGCAAAGGCGGGACTGAACGCCACCATCCTCCCAGTCGAGATAGTTTATCTGCAGCTGAACAATTTCCATTTCGGGCTCGTTTGAAAGTATCATATCAAGAACTTCGGCACTGTCATGGAAGGAAAAGCCTATGTGCTTTACCCTGCCCTCTGCCTTGAGCTTTTTCATGAATTCGATTGCGCCCTTTTCCAAAGCTTCCTTATAGCCGTTTTTGTTAACGGCGTGGAGAAGGTAGTAGTCCAAGTAGTCAACGCCGAGCCTTTCAAGCTGACCTTGGAAGAATTCTTCAAATTTACCGTCCTGTACCATCCAGAGAGAGAGCTTATCTGTGATGGAGTAGGCTTCCCTGGGGTAGCGCTTGGCTACTGCCTCACAAAAAGCTGTTTCACTTGCGCCGTTATGGTAACAAGCGGCTGTGTCAAAATATGTAAAGCCCTTACCAAGGAATTTATCAGCCATTTTTGTAACGTGCGCTATATCAATACTTGTCTGGTCCTCCCTGTTTAAAAGGGGAAGTCTCATTAAACCAAAGCCAAATTTTTTCATTTTCACAACTCCTTAATCAAAGATACGTTAAGTTTATCACATATTTAAGGGAGTTTCAAGCCTTAGTTATCACTACATTTAAATTCGGCAATTTTATCGTAGTTTTTGGTAGGAGCAGGTGTGAGGGTTTTCATTACCTTTGCACTCTGCACTATCGAGGAATAAACAAAAACGAGGCGGAACATCCGCCTCGTTAATTTGTTTATTCCTCGGTAATAGCTACTCTCTTCGCCTTCTGGTTCCAGTTAACTTCGCAGCCGAAGCTTTCTGCAACAGCACGAACAGGAATCATTGTTCTGTCATTAATAATCTGAGCAGGAACATCGATTGTAACAGCTTCGCCGTTAACAATAAGCTGGTCGGAGCCGATTGCAAGAGAAATTGCAACGTCGCCTCTTGTAGCTGTAACTGTCTTTGTGTCGTCGTTCCAATCTACTTCTGCGCCCATAGCTTCGAAGATTGCACGGAGAGGAACGAGAGTTCTGTCGTTTACGATAACGGGCTTCTGACCATAGGGTGTGAAGTCGATATTGTTCTGACCGTAACCAACCAAGATTTCTTCCTGAGCATTAAGGTCATAGTTTTCAGCTACCCAGCCTTCGGGCTTACCGTAGATAGCAACCTCGAGAGGCTTACCGCCCCAAAGAGCAGACTGGTTACCGCCCTGGATGTTGTTAACTTCCAGAACATCAACCTTAATGTAACGGAATGCCTTGTCTGTGTCTACCCAGCAGGAACGGAATGCGGGGTCATCGTCGTCCTTGCTTGTTGCATCAGCCAAGAATTCCCAGTTATTCTCATCGTTACTGCCGTATACCTTAAAGTAGCTTGCACAGTTGGAGCCGTTGTAGATATCGTTTGTGAGGTTAACTTCGCTTACTACTGTGGGAACTTCCAAATCAACAATAATCTGGTAAGGAAGATGACCTACCTCTGTAACGCCTGTTCTTTCAAGCTGAACGTTGTCTGTCAACTGAGGACATACCTTACCGTCGATATAAGCCTTCTTGCCAAGAGAAACTGTTTCACCTGACTGAACTGCGATAGCACCCCAATAGGGATGGTATTCCATCTTGTAGCACCAGTTACCTGTAGCTATACCATCATTAACTGCCATGTGGAAGAATATCTGATAGTTACTCTTTCTCCAGCCACCACTCTGGCCCCAGTTGTAGCCGTGACCACGCTGTACCCAACGGCCTGCTTCACTGCCGTAGCCCCATACACCGTTTGCCTGAGAGCCGAAGGTGCCTGCATTTGCAATGGGTCTGCCGGGTGACCATATACCATCGATACTTGTTGCAGATGAATATTTAGCCTGAGATGCAAACCAACCGTTTGCTATAGAAGTGTAGATGTAGTATCTGTCTCCCATTTTAAATACACTGGGAGCTTCTCTTCTCTGACCCTTGAGGATAACGTTTGTTACTTCAACGGGCTTTGTCCAGTTTTCGTCAAGCTTGATAACAAGCTTATCCTGGTTCATGTTTGTGGACGAGAAGGTGTACATTGTGTCGCCTTCTGTAAACTTAACCATGTCACGAGAGTCGTAACCGAAGGGACGACCAATATAGAAGGAGGAGAGCTGGTTGCTGCCTACTTCATCACCGTAGTTTTCGTACTGTTCCCAGGGATCGTCCTGCTTCTTTATAACGTTACCGGAAACTATGTAAGCATAGGGCTCAACCTCTTCTGTACCCTTGCCGGGCTGGAAGGATGCAAAGAACAATTTAGCAACATCGTAGCCGTTTGTACCTTCTGCGTGAGCAGACCAGATAATGGATTCGCCATCGTAGTGCATACCTGTCTGCTTACCCTCGAAACGAAGGTCGATAAATACAGGATAAATGGGTGTCCATTCAGTAGGCCAGTTGAAGCCGTCTTCACTTTCCTGATAATAGAAAGCTACGCAAGTACATTTGTTGTCCCAGATTGTGGGGTCAAGACCAAGGGATTCAAAGAGTTCACGGGAAACGCCTTCGTTCTTAACCTTGTAGTACTTGCCGTTGATTTCATAACCGGAAGGCTGGGGCTCTGCCAAAGCATCGTCACCGTTTTCATCGGTGGGCACCCAACCGCGTCTTCTATTATCGTCGTAGCCTGTAGTTTCTGTAACATCGATTGCAAAGGTTGTAACTGTATTTGTTGTACCTTCTGCAATCTGTACGTCACCCTTATATGCCTTGATTGTGTAATTTACATTTACGTTTACGGGGAGGTTGTATTCGTCAACAGCGTCGCCGATTGTTGTGCCAACGAGCTTGCCGTCACGGTAAACCTCGTACTTTGTTGCGTTGGGATATAAGGGCCAAGCAACCTTTACGTTGTTAACTGTGTTTTCGCCGTCAATACGGAATTCAGCTGCTGTACCTGCCCAGGGACGGTTGTAAACCCACGCTTCAACCATTTCGCCCTTTGTTCCGTTCTTTGAAATTGCTCTTGCCTTAACATGACCTACATCGCCAACATAGAAAGGACCTTCGTACTTGTTGCTTTCCAGTGTGGGGTCTGTACCGTCAAGAGTATAGTAAATGAATTCATTTCCTGCGGGGTGTGAAATTGTTATGGGCTCAAATATATCTATAAGATATGCTTCGCTACCACCCTGTGCATTCATAGTCGGAGGTGTGTTAACAAGCGTATATTCCTGGATTTCCTCGTCAGAAACAGTGCTGTTCTTAAGGTAGCTCACCTTAAGGTTTAAAAGTGCAGCTGCACCCCACTGGTCGTTATATCTGGGGATTTTAGCTTCAATTCCCTTAAAGCCGTTTACACTGTCAACCTCTTCGGAGGCTATGCTTTTACCGTTAAGAGTATATGTAACAGTATACTTTCCGCCCTTATTCTTTTCGGCTGTTATAACAACTTCCTGACCGCGGATTTCGTAGGCTTTGTCCTGTCCTTCTACAACAACCTTTTCGTTTAAGCCAACACTTACCTTGGCGTTTTTGTCAAAGTAGAATGTTGCAAAAACATTGTTGTCGTTATCTTTAAAGTTCCATCTCTGATAAAGATTTTCCTTTTCCTGACAAGCGAAGTTAAAGGAAATTACAACTTTTTCGCTCTTTAAGGATTTAGCGGAGTCGGCAAGATTTGCCTGAACATTTCCGTCGGCAGTGTCACGTGCCTGTGATGCAAAGAACATAAGTCCGTAGGTGCCGTTTGTTCCGGAAGCCCATTTGCCGTCTGCCGTCCAGTTCTGATTCCAGCGGACGCGGGCATTTTGTTCCGTTGCAAGCCAGCCTGTGCCTGCAAGCTCTTTTTCACCTGTAATGGTGAGAGACTTTGTGTCAAATGCCACTGTAAGGGCATCCTCAGCTGAAACTACTGCAGGAACCATTGAAAGCACCATAGCAATTACAACTACGAGAGACACGAGTTTACTTATTTTCATTAATTTTCCTCCTCTTTTTTGGAAATTTATTAGTTACATATAATTTTAACATTTTTTTGTGCTAAAAGCAACAAAAAAAGTGCAAGAATGTGCACTTTTTTTGTTTAATTGTTATGCTATAGGACTGACAAGCATGGGACATTCAACAAATGCGTCTTCAGCAACCTCTGCGTTTAACCCAATGGTTACTTTTTCAAGCCTGTCACAGCCTTTAAAGGCTTCTTTGCCTATTGTTTTCACATTGGGAATACTGATGCTTATTAATCTGTCACAGTTATAAAATGCCTCTTCACCAATTTCTTCAACAGTATCGGGAATCGTTATCTTTTCAAGGTTTTGCCAGTTGTAAAATGACATATCACCAATTTTCTTTAAGCCATCGGGCAAAACAACCTCTTTCACATTTACGAGGTATCCGAAAGCATTTGGCATATCAAGTTCTTCTCTACCTTCTTTGAAAGTAACTTTTTCAAGCTCCATATCAAACGCGTCGCCTTTAATGTGAACCTTACAAGGTATTACAACCTCTTTCAGGTTATCACAGCCACTGAAAGCAGAGCTTCCGATAAAAAGAAGACTGTCGGGGAAATTAATCTGTTCAACATCGGCAAAGTAGAAAGCATTGCCTTCTATAGTTTCAATGCCCTCCTCCAAAACAAACTTTTTTGTTTTACTGTGTTCAAAGGCATAGCTTGATATGGTCTTAACACTGCCCGGGATGTGAATTTCATAAATATCACGTTCTGCAAAGGCACTTCGGGCAATGGCTCTTGTGCCGTTCCTTATTTTAACACATTCACTTGCTCCGCTTGTTGCCACAACACAATTTGAAATATACATCACGCATCCGTCCCAATAAATGGGATTATTTAATACACCGCTGTTTGTAAATATGCTTGCGCCAACCTCCAATACAGTGTCGGGAAGGTTTATTTCAGTAAGGCTGCTGCAGCCGTAAAAGGCTGCCTGACCTATGCTTGTAATGTTTTCGGAAGCTACCTCTACATTCTTTAAGCTCACACAGTTTTCAAACAAGCCTTCCGGGATATACGTAATATTTTTGGGCAGTGTGATGCTTTCAAGTTTACTGCAACCTGCAAACGCACTATGACCTATTTGTGAAATGCCCTCAGGAAGGATTATTGCCAAAAGGCTTTCGCAGCTATTAAATGCCTCATAACCAATCTCAGTTACAGTTGACGGAATTGTTATATCAGTAAGACTATTGCACCCTTCAAATGCTTTAGGGGGTATTTTTGCAATACCCTCGGGAAGTGACAACTTTGTAAGGTTTTTCATGTTTTTGAAAACACCTATGCCTATCTCTGTTACACCCTCGGGTACAGTTATGCTTGAATAACCGCTTCCCTGAAACGCCCATTCGCCAACCGCTGCAACAGTCTCAGGTATTTTAAATTCACCCGTAAGGCTTTCTGTGTCCTTAAAGGCATAGTTTTCGATAGACGTAATATTCTCGGGCAAAATAACCTCACGGAGCTTAATGCAGCCGTTGAAAAAGTTATGAGGTATCTTTGTCATGTTTTTATTTAAAATAACCTTATAAAGTTTTTTGCAGTATTCAAAAACACCCTCGCCCACGTTTTCAACATGGCTTATGTCGGCAATCAGAATGTTGTTACATGATTCAAATGCATAATTCCCGATTTTTTCAACGCCTTTACCGATAGGGCTGCCCGAAAGCTTATAGCAACCCGCAAAAGCCCGATTACCGATAACCTTTACGCTGTCGGGCAAAATTATGCTTTCAATCATAGGGCAGTCGGCAAACATACCATCTGCTATTTTTTCGGTTCCATCTTCGATTGTAACATACTTAAGGTTGTCACAGTCGGAAAAAGCACCGCCGTCATACTTGTCACCATCTTCTACGGTAAGGGTTTTTCTTATTGTAACCTCTGTTATGTTTGTGTATCTGAATGCTTTTTTTCCAACATACTCCAGGCTTTTTGGTAAAGAAACCGAGGTTAATTGACTGGAGGAAAATGCTCCCGCATCAATTTTCTTTAATCCTTCATCTAAAGAAATACTTGTCAGCTTACTTGATTGAAAAGCACTTTCGCCGATTTCGACCATGCTTTCGGGAAGGCTGATCTCTTTAATTTTTCCATGCTGGAATAAAAAGCCGCCTATTCGTACAGTTCCTTCGGGGATTGTATAGCTTTCAAGCTCGAGAGCATCTTTCATCCACAAAAGCTCGTTATTGACATATACCATGTCAGTTTTGTCGTAGAATGGTGTGCCTTTAAAGGAAGAGTTATGTACACTTATACCGCTTCCGTCAAAGTTTATCTCAGACAGGGCATAACAGTCGGCAAACACTCCATAATCAAGTTCTGTTCCTTCTGTTAGTGTTACCTCCATTAAAGCTGTGCAGTTTATAAATGCTCTTTCGCCTAACGTGCAGTTTTCACCAAGGGTAATCTTTTCAATATTTCTAAGGTTTTTAAAGGCTTCTGTTCCTATGGTAACATTATCACCAATAACTAATTCTTCAAGGTTTGTACAATCAATAAATGCATAACGGGAAACAGAATTTACCCCTTCCTCTATAACAACCTTTTTAATCTTGTCGTAATATTCCTTCCAGGGTTTGCCGATGGTGGTTGTGTGTTGAACCCTGCCTCCCCATGTAAAGTAAAAGTCGTGCATATCACCCGTGCCTGAAATAGTGAGAGTACCGTTTTTGTATTCCCATGCTACAGCAGCTTCGGGACGGATATCTTCATCCACCCAGAAATACCCCTCGCACAAGCCACCTGCAGTTACTCCTGTTACGTCTTCCGTAGGTTCTTCGGTTGTTTCTTCAACGGGTTCTTCGTAGGGGATTATGTCCCTTTTTGCAGTGCAGTTCACGAGATCTACGGTTATTACAAATGTACCTGTATTTTTCAGTTCGGGGTATGTAATGGTAGCCCACTTTCCGTCCTGACTTATTTCCAGCTTTTCATACTTCATTTTATTTTCTTCGTCTCGGTTGGGTGCATATTGCGAAACGCTGATTTGTTCTCCGTCATAACGTATGTAATTAATATGATTAACAGTAAGATGAGTTACACTCGAAACAGAATACTCCACTAACGTTCCGTAATCTGTTTCGGTCTTGTGATTTAAACCATAGGCACCCATGCGGTCATAGTATTCCATAGCCTCCATATATGCCTCGGTTCTCTCTTGAAAATTCAATCCACCTTCGGTTGTACAATCAGTAACATTAACTTGTTCTTCTGCTAATATGGGTACAAAGGCAAATAACATTACTATTGCTAAACTCAAGCTTATAACCTTTTTCATTTTATCACTCCTTTATCGGGATGCTGTGGGCAGCATCCCCTACAAAACTGCCTTTAATTTGTTATCACAGCCGTTTTCGTGTCATTATCCCACTCTACCGTCGAGCCAAACGCTTCACTGATTGCCCTTACAGGCACCATTGTGCGGTCGTTGGTTATCTCCGCTGCAGCATCAAGTTCAATCGCCTCGCCGCTTTTGTAAAGAACGTTTTCACCTATGGTGATTTTAACTTCTACACCGCCCTTTTTGCCGATTGCAGTTTTTGTTGCATCGTCCCAACTCACTTCTGCCCCAAGTGCTTCAAAAATTGCACGCATGGGAACTAAAGTTCTGTCGTTTTTTATATATGGCAATACGTCTGAATACAGCGTTTTGCCATCCACTGTAATATCAATCAGCTCTCTGTATTCTGCTCCTACCATTTCGGCATATTCCCGCACTCCGTCATCTTTTCCGTAAATTGTAAAGCCTTTATGCTTCTTTTCCAGTTTTACTTTTCTGTTCATGGAGGTATCTATTGATTTTGCGCTGTAAAATTCCCACCTATTGATGTTTTCGGGGAAATTGTCAAAAACAATGTTTTTGACAGTTGAATTTATAAATATAACGCCTAACTCCTCATCTTCTGTTTCGGGGAATCTTATCCGCACGGTATCGATGCTTGTGCCCAATAATAATGCTTTGTACTCTGCAGGGTCGGAATATGTATGATGGGAATAAAAGCCCTGCGATTTAAGCATCATGCTTTCGTCGTCTACATCTTCACTATAAAAGCCTTCCCATTCTTTTAAACTCTGCAAATTTACAAAACTGAGACTTCCGCACCCTTGGAATACATTTTTTCCAAAGCTCTCAACCGTCGAAAGGTCAATATTTCTAAGACCTGAGCAACCTGCAAAGGCAAAGTCTGCAATGCCTGTAAGGTTTCCCGAATGTGTTACAGTTTCAAGGGAGTCACAGTATCTGAACGAGAAAAGCCCCACGCTCTTTGCGTTGTTAAGGTCAACTCTTTTAAGGCTTGAGCATTCAAAAAACGTACTATAGCCTGAGTTTTCTACAAATTCGGGCAACGCGATTTCTTCAATGCCCGAATTTGCAAAAGCTAAATAACCCAGAACTGTAACGCTGTCAGGCAGTATTACACTTTTTAAGTTTTTGCAGTTATAAAAACACTTCTGGGGTATTTCGGTTATGCCTTCTTCAATAATTACACTTTCAATTTTTTCATATTCAAAAGCATCTGTCTCCAAAATCACCTTTTTGCCGTTTATCTCACCGGGGATAACAATATCCATGGGTGCATTATCACCAAGTCCTGTTATGGTTACATTGTCATCTGCCTCGTCATAAGTAAAATAGTCCGATTGAGATTTGCTGTTATCTTTTGTATTTGAAATTAATGTTTCTCCAAAAGCGTCCGTGCCTATAATTACATTTCTATCGCCTTCTGTTATGTAAACAAAATCATCATATTTTTTAACTTCGGTTTCTTCCTCTGCCAATACCGCTACAGAAGAAAACACAATACATATCACAATTATTAAGCTTATAACTTTTTTCATTTTTACTCCTCCTCATTATATATAAACGGTAAAGAGCCATTTTTTGTTAATCTTTCTATTTATAATACTTTTCACACTCTTAAAAAGTTGCATTTCTCCACTTATATTTTATCATACACAAAAAGACGACACAAGTAATTTCTGTGTCGTCTTTTGAAATTCGCACTATTTCAATTTCTTTAACTGCTTTACAGCCCAGGCTTTGTAGCCTTTCATTTCTTCGTTAGTGTTATCTATTGACAACACATAATTAATCCTGCCCAGAAGGCTTTTAAGGTAGCCCTCTGCCGCCTTTTCAATGCCGTTTCTCTTTAAATGCTCATCAATTCCGAACTTTTTGCAGTAGTAAACAGCCTGCCGTATGCTCTTGCGGTATTCCAAAGGGGCATTTATTTTATCGTTCACCAAAATGCCCGTTACACACTTTTTCTGCCCGTCACGCAGAACAGTTGTCTTTTTAGCGTTCAGAAAAAAGCCCATTTTCTTAAGCTCAGCTTCGACAAATGCTTTTGCTTCATCCACGTTAAAATCACCCGAAAAGGTTAAGTCGTCACAGTAGCGCGTATAGGTAATGTTTCTCTCTTTGCACCAGGTGCCTACGGTGTTGTCAAAATCCTTCATGATTATGTTCGAAATACAGGGGGATGTTGGCGCACCCTGGGGAAGCGCATCCTTATACATGCAAAGGAGTGTGAGCAGCACACGGTTGCTTTCAGAAAAGCGCTCACTTGGAAAAACCTTTTTCTTCACCAAGGGGTAAATGATGCTGTCGAAAAAATTTTTAATGTCGAGCTTTAAAATAACCTTATGCCCCTTATGAGGCATGGCATTCTTAAGGGTTGATGCTCCGTAGCGGTATGCCCTTGCATAGGGCGAAACCTCCTCGTGTGAGAGAATGTTTCTGACAATGCTCCGCTGTACCGCTTTTAAAAAATTGTCGGGAACATGGAGAACTCTTTCACCGCCGCTACCCTTTGGTATTACCGTTTTATGATAATGCTTTGAGGCATGGTTGCTCAGGCTATAGAGCGCCCTTGCCGAAAAGCCTAAATCACAAGTTAAGGAGGAAAGCTCCTTGTATGTAATTGTAATCATTATTAAGCCCTCCCCCTTTCCTTTACGGAGCAAAACAATGCGAATCATGAAGCTGATGTGGCTGTATATGAGCCCATGAAGTGGGCCTTTTTATACTGCCACAGCTGTTTCAGCTGAACTCGTGAATACTTTTACTAACCTTGTCCCGACAACGACTCGCTGTCGGTGCCAATAGGCTTACACTAATGCTCCGTTAGTTAAATAATATCAGTGTTTATGTACCAAAAAAAGCACATCACATATACTATTTCCAATTTCATTATAGCATAAAAATAACCGTATGCAATCAATTAATTACATACGGTCATTTTTAGTTAATCGGCTTCATGCCGTCATCCCAGATAAAGGTGCGGACATATTCGCCCGCTTCGCTGTTGCAATTTGCTTTGAAGGAAAAATCCCTTGTTCCGCCTGAAAGGTCAAGGACTTCCTTGATAAGGTCAATTATGATGCCTTTTTTGTCGTATGTGGCAACATACACAACGGCTTCCTCCTCGCCCTCGGGAACGGTTACATTTACCTTTACAAAGCTTGTGTCTATTGCATGAAGCTCCCATTGCTGGTTTGTTGCCGCTCCTTCATAGGTATACTGCAGAATGTCTGTTCCGTCATCACTCTTTCCGTTCAACACATCGATTGAAAGACCGCTGCCAACAGGCGCAATACGATAGTAGCCGTCATAGTAGTTATCCATTTCGTCCTCAAAGGAAAGAAGGGCAAACTGCTGTGAGAACTTACCAGTATAGTCGCTTGTATTGATAAGAGCTCCGTTTGAGTAGGAATCGTTTTCAACGCTCATTACCTTGCCTGTTTTTACATTTGTGAGAATATAGATACCGCCGCCGATGTCGTCAAGCTCCCATTGCTGAGCGGTGTCCTCTTCGTTTACGGCATACTGCTTGACATAGCCTTCGTCATTTACTGTAAGTGCGCTGCCTGTGCCTCGGTTTGTGATGCGGTAAATGCCCTCCTTCACATTACTTTCGGGAAGCTTTGCTTTTGTGTTCAGCCCTGCGTTTGTGTACAGAAGCGTGCCGAAGCCGAACTGGTCAAAGCTTGATGCGTGTCCGCCTGCACCGCCCTCGGGACGGAGAGCTTCTGCCGCTGCCTTTATGCCCGGCACATCGTAGCCTTTTCTTATTGCATAGTGGTTATATATCATTTCCCATACGGGGCGTAAGCTGCCACGTGCCGATATTACTGTCTGTGAGGACCAGGTGCCGTTTGTGCCCGAATACCAGTTATAGGTTGTGAAGGGCACCTCGTAATTCATTTCGTACTGTGCAACGTATTCGGCACCGTACATAAAGCGGCTTTCTGCCCAGGAGTACAAGTCGTCGCCCTGGTTCCATGAAATTTCGCACACAACAGCCATTAAGCCTACGCCCATTTCTGTGTGTCCGAAGTCGCGCCCTGCTTCCTGCCACTGACCTGTGGGAATGTTAAGCGCGCTTTCACTTGCCTCGTAAAGCTTTGGAATGGCATTGAAAATTGAGCCGTTGCCCGTTCCGTACTTGTAGTATTCCTGCGCTCTTTCATAAATGTCGCGGCGGTCACAGAATACGCCAAGGGCGGTTGCAAACGCCATGTTGCATAAATCCCAGTTTGCCCAGTAGTTCATGATATGTGCGCCGTTATGGTCGCCGCCGTATTCATTTCCATATAAAAATCTTTCTGTAAGAGGCTTGTAGAACACATTCATGAGCATGTCCTGCATTCTCTCAAGCTCGAAGCCCTCGTAATTGCGCATAATTTCCGCCGCTGCAACCAGCTCGTAGCCGTAAAGACCTGCTGCAAGATACCTGTCTGCATTGCCTGTTACTGTTTTAAGGGTTTTGCTCCATGCGTTCAGAATGTCGCGGGCGCAGTCGGCATATGCTGTATCGCCCGATATTTTCCACCTTATTGCACAAAGGTAGGCACGGTGCACATCCTGGTAAAGCTGGGCATAGTTCTGCCCTGTGCCGCCACGCACAATAGTTGCCGTTGCTCTATTTGTGCCAAACTGCGCATAGCTGTTTTCACAAAGGGCGTTATATGCCGAAAGATACGGCTCCTCCCCTGCTGCTACCTTTTGGGCAATGAACTGCAAATCTGCCTCGGTGTTGAGAACACCCGGGTGAATAAACATTTCGCTTTCTTTTACATATCTGTAGTCAAAAACAATACTGCCGCTCTCTTCGCCCATGTCTTTTGTAATGTATTTTTCTGTTACGTCTGTCACAAGAATGTACCTTTCGCCCTCGTAAGTTATGCTTTCGGGCGCTTTGTCCGATACATACTGCAATCCGTACTGAAGAGTTGCTGTTTTTTGGTTGTTTGCTAAAACCAAGGGCTCGGCATCGTATGCTGTTTTGTTTGTAACGTATCTTTCATTAATCTCTACATTAAGCTTTTCTGCTTTTACTATGGAAATGTTATCAATGCCGATGTTGCTTGCCCAGCCTATGCAAAGGCGGATATACTTATCGCTTGCCTTTGGTGTAAAAGCAAAGGAATTTACACTCCAGGAGGGAGAAACCTTAATGCCATAGGTGCAGTTTGTTCCGTCGTAATTGCCGAGCACATAGCCTGTGTTGTTTTTACTCTCGTCACACAAGAATGCGTTTGACCACTGGATGGTTGCCTCGGCTTCGCCGTATGCTGCAAAGGTTATGATAAAGGTCTCCTCGCCTGTGTGCTCAGGGATGGGAATGTAGGGGTTTATGCTGCCCTCTGCCGTGCTGGACGACAAGGATGCGGCAAAAATGCCTTTGCAGTCGTCATAGCCTTCTTTTACGGAGAAGTTGTCGGAAAGCGACGCGTTGCCGCTGCTCCAGCCTGTGTATGTACTGCAGGTATAGTCAAACGCTGTAATATCAATAAGGTTTTCACCTGATTGTGCAATGTAGCCCAAGCCGTTTATGTCCAGTGCTCGCTCGCCCTTTTGGGGTGTTGAGTCATTTGCGTGGATGGAAAAGCCAAAGCTCTTGGTGCAGCTTTCGCCATTATAGTCAATTTTTGCAGTAAGTGTTACCTGCTGCAGTGCATCTGTTTTTTCAAAAGTGATTGTGTTGCCGCTGATTTCAGCATTGCCCTCCTTTGTCCATGTAACAGTACTTGTGCTGTAACCGGGCACGGAAGACGGCAGGGTTATTTCATCCGCGGAGCAATCGCCGCCTATTTCAAGGCTATCTGCAATGGCATATGCCGCATTCTTTTCGGAGGCACATTCAATTACGTAATCGTAAGCACCATCTTGAGTGTATTCCGCCACAAGTGTGCAATCGGCAGTATTTTTTGCGGTGTAGTTATAAAAGCTCACACTATCCTTGACAAAAGATTCAAACACATGGCTCTCGCCTGCATAAAGGCTGACCGCTTCGCCACGGTATTCACGGCTGTTTTCCGTGTCACGGTACACGGGGGTAACGGTCATTTTGCCCGCAAGGCTGCTAACCTCCTCTGCTGTAAGCGCCTTACTGAAAATTGTAAAATTGTCAATATATCCGTTGTAGTAACCGTCCTCCCAAGGAGAAACGCCTATGCCCATTACGCTGAAGGTGTCAAAGCTTACGCTTATTGTTCCGCTGCCCACGCTTACACCGTCAACGTAAAGAGTTGCAGTGCTGTTTTCAAAGTCCAATACTGCAGTAAGTGCAGAAAAGGAAGTGTCCACAGCTGTTCTCTTGCCTGTTGTGACAGTGTCACTGCCGCCTGCTTCGTAACGGTAGTTAAATGCATCTATAATGCCCAGGCTGTCGCTTTTTGCGCTCATATGTCCGCTTGATGCGGAAAACAAAAACTGATGCTTGAGTTCATTTTTTTTAACAAAAGCATTCAACGTAACAGCGCTGCACTCCTTCATTGCCGAAAGAAGTGCTTGGGGAAGCTCAATATAGCCGTTGCCGTTTAAGTTAACGCCGTTGCCGAACACACCGTCAACTGATGCTAAATCGCCCCCTGCAACAGTGGCGTCATACCCGCTTTGTGAGCTGTCGGAAAGTGATGCATTCAAGCCAAAGCTTGCATCTTCAAATTCGTATTTTGCAATAATGTATTGTTCCATGCTTTCGCTGTCAGCTGCAAGAGTTAAAAAGCTGTAAGGCAAAAATGATGCGAGCATGCTGACTGTCAGAACTAACGCTGTAACCTTTTTCATAGCATTTTCCTCCAATTATGTATCTACTTTAAATTATACCTTAACCGCATTATTTTTCAACACCTAAATTGATTTAAAACATCCCGTTTTGCACGCAAAAAGGCTATAGAAAAAAACAATTTTTCTATAGCCTCACTTCGATATTATCCTTGATATTAATGCTGTCCCTATCAACAGTGCAATTAAAGGCAATTATCTTAACACCGCTTTGCTGTGCCCTTTTAAGACACTCGGCAAATTCCTTGTGCCTTTCCACATTCGGCGTAAAGTATAACCCGGCATCTGCGCAAATCACAAAAACGGCATATGCCTCGTAGCCCTCCTTGATACAGTCGCAAAGCTCATTTATATGCTTTACGCCCCGCTCTGTGGGTGCATCGGGGAAAAGCATTACTCCATCCTCTTCAAGCGTCACGCCCTTTACCTCAATAAAGGCTTTTTTATTTTCATATTCCACATAAAAGTCAAACCTGGAATTGTTGTATTTACACTCGGGCTTAATTAATTTCACATCGCCAAAAAGCTTTCCGATATATTCACCGAAAACCTTGTTGGGTGCAAGAGAATCGATATTATACAAACACGGACCCTTGCAAACCGATATGAGGTCAAATTTTGTTTTTCGGGAGGGGTTGTCACTCTCCTGTAAAAAAACCTTTACGCCCTCTGTTAAAAGCTCGCGACACCTGCCTGTGTTTTTAACGTGAACGACCTCTTCCCTGCCGCCTGTTAAAACCTTTGCAATAAAACGGTTGGGTCGTGACAAAAACACGCCCTCTTTTACTCTTTCATATTTCATACCTTTGTAAACCGCTTAACCCTTTCTCCATTGTGTTCAACCTCTTCGTTCCACATATTAAGCGGGCGCACCCAAAGTCCGCCCTCGCCGTAAAGAGCGCGGTACACAACCATTTCCTCCAGGGTTTCGGAATGCTTTGCAATGCCGATAACCTCGTACATATTGCCTTTAAAATGCTTATAAACGCCTTTTTCAATCATTTTTAATCACCTGTATGCAGTATACCATATATTAAAGTTTTTTGCAAATAAAAAGGAGCTCATGCTCCTTTTTATTCCATGGTCATTTCCACTGTATCCGTGGGTGTCTCTGTATCGGTTGCCATGCAACCGCACATGCATCCCACCGATATTGCAAGTATACACAAAATAGCTAAAATACGTTTCAAATTACTATCCCCTTTCAGGCTCATTATATTCGCCCCAAAGGATAATATTACTTTATTTCAAAGGCTTAAGGCTTCTTTCCAGTATCCCGTTCATGTGCGCAATTGCCATGCCGTAGTTTACAACAGGAACACCACAATCACGGCTTGAGGCTATACGGTAGTGCATTTCCTTTTCGTTGAGCATACAGCCGCCGCAATGCACAACCAGAGCATATCTCGTTAAATCCTCGGGGAACTCGCCGCCCTGGGTAAATTCAAAGGTTACCGCCTTGCCTGTGTGCTTTTTTATCCACATGGGCATTTTCACGGTGCCTATGTCGCCGCACTGCCTGTGATGGGTACAGCCCTCGCTTATGAGCACAATGTCGCCGTCATTAAGGCTATCCAATTTTTCAATGCCTTCTAAGTTTGCATCCAAATCGCCCTTATAGCGTGCAAAAAGGATTGAAAAGGATGTTAACGGCACACTTTCTGGCACATCACCTTTAACCTTGCCGAAAATCTGGGAGTCGCACACAACAAGGTTGGGGTTGTATTTTTCTACAGTCTCTTTAACCTTATCTTCCTTCACAACAACAGCAATGCAATCGCTGTCGAGTATGTCGCGGATGGTCTGCTGCTGAGGCAGTATGAGCCTGCCCTTTGGTGCAGCAGAATCAATGGGCACAACAAGTAAAACTGTATCGCCCGCATTTATAAGGTCGCCCACAATTTTTTTGTCGGGTTTTTCAATTGCCGCTGCTTTAACTATCTCTTCCTTTAAAAGGTCAATGTTTATTCTGTTTTTTGCGGACACACATATGCCGCCCTCTTTATTGCCGCCCTCATCGCACTTATTGTAGGCAACAACAAAGGGAATGCTTTTCGCCTTAATTGTGTCAATAAGAGTTAAATCCTCTTTTGATTTTTCGCATCCATCCACAACCACAAGTGCAATGTCGCACTTATTTAAAACGCGGTAGCTTGCCTTTACCCTCTGCTCGCCCAAATCGCCCTCGTCGTCGATACCGGGGGTGTCAACAATCATAACAGGCCCTATGGGAAGTAGCTCCATTGCCTTATAAACAGGGTCAGTGGTGGTGCCTAAAACATCACTCACAATAGCAATGTCCTGGTTTGTGATGGCATTTATAATGCTTGATTTGCCTGCATTACGCCTGCCGAAAATACCTATATGGAGTCTTTCACCCTTGGGTGTGTTGTTCAAGCTCATAGTATCACCTCATAATCTGCGTATTCCGCCATAAATTCCTACTGCAATCAAACCTGCGCCAACGATAATTTTTATAGCTCTGACCCAGGTTTTGCAGCTGTATTTCCAGGATTCCCCGCGGAATATCTGGGGATACTGCCAACGGAAAACCCCTGCCAATACAAACAGCACGCCTATTGCTTCGATAAACAGAAAATCTATTATGTCTTTCAGTGTCTCCTGCATATTATCCCCTCTGCTTTTATAATATAAGCTTATTATACAATAAACGCTTTGTAAAATCAAGAACGGACGGTCTATGACCGTCCGTTTTACTTAAATTGCTATTAAAATCAAGCCTTGCCTACAGATCCAAACAACTCCATCTTTTCCTTTACAATTGTCTTGATGCCTTCGAAGCCGGGAGCAAGAAGCTTTCTGGGGTCGAAGCCCTTACCCTGAAGGTCCTTACCCTCTTCAATGTACTTTCTTGTAGCTTCCTGGAAGTAGAGCTGGCATTCTGTGTTAACGTTGATTTTAGCAACGCCGAGGCTAATTGCCTTCTTGATCATATCCTCGGGGATGCCTGTACCACCGTGAAGAACAAGGGGAAGGTCACCAACGAGCTCCTTAATCTTAGCAAGAGCGTCAAAGTCAAGACCCTTCCAGTTTTCGGGGTACTTACCGTGAATGTTACCGATGCCTGCAGCAAGGAAGTCAACGCCAAGTTCAGCAATTCTTTTACATTCTGCGGGGTCAGCAATTTCGCCTGCGCCTACAACGCCGTCTTCTTCGCCGCCGATGGAGCCAACTTCAGCTTCGATGGAGAGACCGAGGTTGTGAGCAACGTGAACGAGTTCTGTTGTCTTTTCAACGTTTTCTTCAATGGGGAAATGGGAACCATCAAACATGATAGAAGAGAAGCCTGCCTTAACGCACTTGTAGCAACCAGCGTAGGAGCCGTGGTCAAGGTGAAGAGCTACGGGAACTGTGATGTTAAGTTCTTCGATCATAGCATTAACCATAGCGGAAACTGTCTTGTAACCTGTCATGTACTTACCTGCGCCTTCGCTTACACCAAGGATAACGGGAGAGTTGTTTTCCTGAGCTGTGAGAAGGATAGCCTTTGTCCATTCAAGGTTGTTGATGTTGAACTGACCAACTGCATAGTGGCCTTCAACTGCTTTTTTGAGCATTTCTGTTGCAGAAACTAACATAGTGAATACCTCCATTTATTAATTCTTCTGTACCCTATATTTTTATCATATTTTTGTGTTTTAGTCAATATGTTATTTCAAGAAAGGGTGTCGCCAATGAAAAAAAAGAAGAAATTTTTTACTTTTCCCATTCTTAACCTAAAACAGATACTTATCCGCATAACGACAGTTGTGCTGTTTTTTTGTGCAGTTATAGCTCCTCTTCTTATCATGAGCCACAGCATGAGTGCAGACCTTGTTGAAATTTTAGTACATGCAGGCTCAAACAAGCGCTATACTCCCGAAAAGATAAACATTGCAAAAGCGGTATTGTCTTTTTCGGTGCCGAGCCTTACCTTTTCAGACCCCGCTCCTGCGGTTAAGAATGTTGTATTAAGCTCTCCTCCGCCCGAAAAACCAACACCCACACCGCCCGCGGAAAACACCGCTCAGAGCATTACATACAAAAGTGCCGAGGAAAAAGGCTATAAAAGCGTTGACGGAATATACATAAATAATCAGACAAAAAAAAGCTTCGACATTCTCTCACTTTTAAATAAAGAGCTTGACCTGTCTCTTTCCTCGTCGCCCTCGGTGCTCATTATTCACACCCACACCACCGAAAGCTACACCCCATCGGAAAAATATAACTACACACCCACCGAAACGGACCGCACAACCGACTTAAGCTTCAACATGGCGTCTGTGGGCGAGGTTATAGCAGATTACCTCAATGAGCAGGGCATAAATGCCCTGCACGACAAAACAATAAACGACTACCCCTCCTATTCCCAGAGCTATTCCAAAAGCCTTAAGCTTGTAAAGAGTTACATGGAAAAGTACCCCTCCATCAAAATTGTGATAGATGTGCACCGTGATGCCATTGTTACAAAATCGGGTACAAAAATGCGACCTCTCGCGGCAACGGAGCCCCCCTGCGCCCAGGTAATGCTGGTTGTGGGCACAAATGACAGCGGGCTTGACCATTCCGCCTGGCAGACAAATTTGTCCTTTGCGTTAAAGCTTCAGCACGAAATGAATTCGCTCCACCCATCCCTTGCGCGCCCTATAAACCTGAGGCGCGAACGGTTTAATCAGCATCTTGCGCCATACGCTTTTATCTTAGAGGTGGGCACCAACGGAAACACCCTTGACGAAGCCAAGGAAGGTGCACGGCTTTTTGCTCAAAGCCTTGTGTCTCTTTTAAAAAATTAGCTTGCATTAAGGGGCAAAATGTGCTATACTTTTATGCAATATTAGTATTTTCGCAAAACTTCAGAATGCTATTAAAATCTACAAAAGAAAGGAGCGTCATTATGAAAAACTGCGAAAAGTATCAAAGAAGCTATTTCATGCCCCCTGTACCCTGTTTTGACTGGGTAACAAAGGAGTATATCTCAAAGCCCCCTATCTGGTGCAGTGTTGACCTACGTGACGGTAACCAGGCACTTATAGAGCCCATGAGTCTGGAAGAAAAGCTTGAGTTTTTCACACTCCTTGTTAAGTTAGGCTTTAAGGAAATTGAGGTGGGCTTCCCTGCCGCAAGTGAAACAGAGTATGACTTCCTGCGTGCACTTATTGACCGTAACCTCATCCCCGAGGATGTAACAGTTCAGGTTTTAACACAGGCAAGAGAACATATTATAAGAAAAACCTTCGACGCACTTAAGGGTGCACCCAGTGCAATTGTTCACCTTTACAATTCCACATCTGTTGCACAGCGTGAACAGGTGTTTAAAAAGGAAAAGGACGAAATTTTGAAAATTGCTACAGACGGCGCTAAGCTGCTTGACAAGCTCAGTAAGGAAACAGAAGGCAACTTCCGTTTTGAATACAGCCCCGAAAGCTTTACAGGCACAGAGCCTGAGTATGCATTAGAGGTTTGTAACGCCGTTATTGACATATGGCAGCCCACAGCAGACAGAAAGGTTATCATAAACCTTCCCGCAACAGTGGAAACAAGCCTTCCGCATGTGTATGCATCCCAGGTTGAATACATGTCTAAGAACTTACATAACCGTGAAAACGTTATCATTTCCCTTCATCCCCATAACGACCGCGGCACAGGCGTTGCAGATGCCGAATTGGGTATTCTTGCAGGCGGTGACCGTATCGAGGGCACACTTTTCGGCAACGGTGAAAGAACAGGTAACTGCGATATAATCACACTTGCAATGAACATGTTCTCTCACGGTGTTGACCCCCTGCTTGATTTTAGTGACATGCCTCACATCTGCGAAGCATATGAAAAGTTTACAAACATGAAGGTAAGTGACCGTGCGCCCTACTGCGGCAACCTTGTTTTCGCTGCATTCTCGGGCTCACATCAGGACGCTATTGCAAAGGGCATGGCATGGAGAGAGGAAAAAAATCTTTCAGTGTGGTCTGTTCCCTACCTTCCCATCGACCCTAAGGACGTTGGCAGAACCTACGATGCAGACGTTATCCGCATTAACTCTCAGTCAGGTAAGGGTGGCGTAAGCTACATTCTCCAGCAGAATTTTGGCTTGAAGTTACCCAAGAAGATGCAGGAGGATATGGGCTACACAGCAAAGCACGTTTCCGACGAAGCACATAAGGAGCTTTCACCCGATTGGGTACACGATATTTTCCTTGATAAGTACGTTAAAAACCGCAAGGAATTCAACGTTGCGGACACGCTCTTCACTCAGCAGGGAAATGTGTACACAGCAACAGTTACACTTGTTAAAAATAACGAGGAAGAAATTATCCGTAGCCGCGGTAACGGTGGTCTTGACTCTGTTTCCAACGCACTTTGCAAGTTCCTTGGCAGAAAGTTCGCTGTTATGGAATACGAACAGCACGCTCTCACCGAGGGTAGCCAGGCAAAGGCTATCAGCTATGTGAGTGTGGCTGACGAAAACGGCAAGATTTCCTGGGGTGCAGGCATCCACGAGGATATTATGACATCTTCTATCGAAGCTTTGGTTTCTGCTATTAATAACGCATATTAAAACAATAAAAGGCAGAGCAACGCTCTGCCTTTTATTGTGATATATCCTGCGGATGTGATATATTTTGCTAAGCAAAATTCGATATATTCGCTTCAGGCGAATGCGATATGTCCCTACGGGACGTGAAAAAGGCAGAAGAAAAACGATTTCGTTTTTCTATCGTTAACATTTCTCGAAGAGAAATATATCGCGTGCGAAGCACATATCGCGTTTTCTATAGAAAACATATCACAAATCCCGTAGGGATTTATATAACAATAAAACGTAGGGACTTTCCCTACGTTTTATTATTTTCTATTCCACATAAAACTCTTCGCCTGTGTCAAGACAATACGCCGCTGTCAGACCGCCCAGATAGCCACCGCAGTTTATTGCCACATGGCTTTCGTTCTTAAATATCCTGCCATGGGTGTTTCTGTCAATCTCAACCGTTACATCGTTTGCGCTCACAAGCACCTTGCCGAAGAAATAGTCCTTTTCGTAATCAACCCCGCCTGAGAGAATGTCCTCTGCGCTGTAGTTATCAAGCTCATCGTCCGTTAAAAAGCATTCGGGCATGTTGTGACAAAGCACATAGTCCATTCCGCCTGCTTCAACCTCTTCGTACAAGGAAAACTCCTCCAGATATTCAATAACAGCTTCCTTGTCCTCGTCTGACAATTTTGCAAAGCCGTCAAGGGTGCCTTCGCCTCCTCGGGAGGACCACTGGCGGCATCTGTCGGCAAGCTCCTTACTTAAGGGTGCTGTTATATCCTCCATGGTTTCGTCCCATATGCCCGACAAAACCTCGTAGGCAATGTAGTCGTGGTCGCCGAGTATGGGGTAAACATTGTCACGGAGCATCATGTCCTTAAGAATTTCAATCCCCTTGTTACCGCCGTCAACAATGTCGCCTAAAACAAAGAGCATATCCTCCTTTTTGAATTCAATCTCTTTAAGTATGGCGGTGTATTTTTCCCAATCGCCGTATAAATTTGAAATTACATATTTCATAAATCATACCTCACTTCATATAATGTAAGAGCTTGTGCAGGTGCCGTAAATCCCGCGTTTTCGCGGTTTTTCGTTTCCAAAACTTTTAAAATACATTCAGGCTCTTTTTCACCCTTGCCGATTTCAATAAGTGTGCCTGCAATAATTCTCACCATGTTGTAAAGAAAGCCGTCACCTGTAATATAAATTCTGACCTCTGAGCCTTCCCTTTCGATTTTTACATCATAAATAGTCCTGATGGTGGATTTTTTAACCTTTTTCAAGGATGAAAAGCCCACAAAATCATGCTCGCCTTTTAAATACGAGGCGGCTTTTTTCATTTTGTCAACCCGGAGCTCCTCAGGCACGTTATACACATATTTTCTCTCAAATACATTTGAAATATTTGAATTATTTATACGGTAAAGGTAAGTTTTTCTGCACCTGGTGAGCCGTGCATGAAATCTGTCATCAGCCTCGCAAACAGCTGTAACGGCTATGTCCTCGGGCAGATATTCGTTTAAATAATCACGGATTTCCTGACAGCTTTTATCTGTTTGAATTTTAAAGGACGCCACCTGCCCTTTTGCGTGCACGCCACCGTCTGTTCTGCCTGAGCCGTGTATTTCAACCTTATGTCCGCACATGCGTGAAAGCACATCTTCAATTTTCCCCTGGATGGATTTGTCCGTATCCTTAAGGCGCTGCCAGCCTTGATACCTTGTGCCGTCATACGCTATTGTCATTTTATAGTTTTTCATGTGAGCAACTCCTAACAAATGAATTTTACCACAGATAGCACCCTTTTGTCCATACAAAAAAGCTCTTCCCGAAGGAAGAGCTTTTAAACTGTGCCTTACTGCGCCTGTGCCCAGCGTGCCGCTTCGCAGCATGCAAGTAAGTACGCACCCACACCAAAGTTTGCGGTGGTGTCGTAGCTCACAGCCTCGGTTGCCTTTGAGCCGATGGGCTGAACATAGCCAACCTTACCGTCTTCATGGAGTGCCACGTTTTCAAGGTAGCCCCATGCACGAATTGCAGCAGTTGTGTATTCTGTGTCGGTCAGTATACCGTTGTTGATACCCCAGAAAAGTCCGTAGGTAAAGAACGCCGTACCACTTGTCTCGTAGCCTTCGTCGTTACCGTTTGTGCCCTTGGGATAATCCTGAAGCATGCTCTGTGTCCAGAAGCCGTAGCCTGCCTCGTCAACCTGCTGGCATGCAATGATTGCTGCCGCCATTTCCACATATGTATTATAGAACTCGTCATAGTGCTCGTAGGTATCGGGCATGTCGGAAAGCACCTTTGCTAAGCCTGCAAATACCCAGCCGTCGCCTCTCGCCCAGAAGTTTTTAACATCTTCATAGCCTGCATTAGGCAAAAGCGGATATACATAGCTTGCATCACGGAAGAAAAGGTACTTATAATCATCGGGGTCGGAATAATACGCACCGCTGTTTAATGCAGCAGAGGTTGTGTAACCCGATGCATCTGTGGGTATACCGCCCGGTCCGTCGTACATAAGCTCCTTTGCATACTTGAAGTACTTGTAGAGTGCGTCGAGGTACTTTTCGTCGTTTGTCTGCTTGTAGAGCTTTGTAAACACAGGCATTACCATGTAGAGAGCATCTGCCCACCACCAGAAGCCGTCCTCGTCCTTACTTATCTGGTAGTCGATAACCTCGTAAACTCTGTCAAGATTTGCGTCTTCAATGCCCATGTCGTAAAGGTCGATATAGGTCTGGAAGCATATCTGCCAGTCACCGAAGAGCACTGCATTACTGCCTTGTGTCTGGTTGTAGCCCCAGGTCCATGTAGAGGGGTCAGAGGTGGAGTTATTACCCATCCACTCGTTGTAGTTTGCCCAGTCGATTGAATACTGCAGATAGCTCTCATCGCCTGTCAGCTTATACATTTCAATATTGCCTGTATGGTACGCCGCCTTGTCCCAGAAAGCAGGGTGTGTGCTTCCGTACCAGTCGATGTAGCTTTGGTTTGTCTGCCAATAGGTATTTACGCTTTCCATTGCCGCAACAGCGCTTTCATAGGTGGGCTTCATTTTGCCGAATTTTTCCTCGGGGTATGTGCCCATAATGAGGTTGCTTGTGTCGAAGGAAAGTGTGTATGTTCCGTCGCCGTTGCTTGTAAGCGTTGTATAAAGCTTAACCTGGCTGTTGTTATTGTTTATTCTTATATAATTATTCCAATCGGTTTTGATAACAGTGTTTTCACCAAGAGGTGTGAGTGTTACGGAATAAACCTTGTCCTGTACCGTTGTTTCACCCACCTCAAAGAAGCTGTTGCCCGTATATGAGCCGATGCCGTCGTCACGGACCCTTAATTCCCAATCGGTGAAGTCCGCATTGTCGGAGAAGGTAAGGCGGATACCAACCTGGTTTACATATGCATTGAGCACATCAAACAAGAGCTGGCTCATTTCCTTGTATTCGGTGTTATCGGTATCTTCGTTAACCAATAAACCAGCCGCCACCTGATACATGCTTCTTGTAACAGAGTCACCGGTATATGTTTTGCCGCCAACCTTAACATAAGGTGTTGCCGTAAACATACGGTTATAGTTATTAACAGCAAGGTTTGTGATTACCGATGTGAAGGTGGTATCATTCTGCCAGTGTTCAGCTTCAATGTTTATTGTAGCATCGCTGTCCTCTGCCGAAATTATCACACCCAGCTCCGCACCGTCAAGCCCTGCAAGTGTATCGTTTCGGTCAACAGTTGTTATAAACCTCAGACCGTTGCCTGCACCCACATTTCCGCTTTCGTCAAGCCCTGCGCCATAGCGTACCTGTGCACCATTTACCATTGTAAGACCAAAGCCCAGTGCAAGGGTGTTTGTAATGTTCATATTCCTTGTGACAGTAAAGCTCTCGTTGGGCATATAATAGCCATCATCGGAGCCTATTACCTGTGCACCCGAAAGCTGCAGTCTTACATCGTCCTTCTCTGTCACGTAGGCAAAGCCGTTCATGGCTGAGCCGTTCTTTGTGAGCGTTGCATTGCCCGAGGTAGTTATTTTTTTGAGGTTTTTGTCTTCAGCCAGTTCGATATATGCGCCCAAGCCCTCGTAGGTTGCGCCATCTACTGCCGCTTCGCGTTCAACGCAGTATGCCGCGCCCCAATAAATCTGCATTTTAAAGCTTACGTAATCAAGGTTTGCATTTTTTGCTGCATGCATCAGCTCGGTTACGTCAACTGATACATAGCCAACCTTATTTGCGCACTTTTCTGAGAAAACAGGTGTTGACCAGCTATCAAGCAACGGCTCGGAGGCTATCGTAAATCTACTGTTTTCAGTCTGGTCTGCCCAGGAGGAATCGGCAAGTGGTGTTACTGCAATACGTAAGAAAGTATTGCCGCCGTCAAAGCCCTGGGAATGCCATGAACGCACATAGAACTTGAGGGTCGCTCTTTCATCGTCTTCAATATCGGGAACTTGAAATTTTACAAGCCCTACTCTTGTTGAGCCAAGTGTTGTGGGTGTTGCACCGTCAAGGTAGGTTGTCTCGCCGTTGGCATCATACTGGGGACCACGGTTGGAATCGCCATACGAGCCTATCATGAGACCGTTTGTATTTGTTGTGTTTATACCATAGAGCCTGTTGGACTGTACAAATGCATCTTCGACAACATCGTAACGTGTAGCCTCTTCTGTGGGCTCTTCCACAGGAGGCTCTGTAGGCTCCTCGGTAGGATTATCTGTAGCTTCTTCCGTAGCTTCTTCTGTAGCTTCATCTGTAGGCTCTTCGCCTGTATATTCCTCAATGGGCAAAAGCTCAAAATTACCGAAGGTAATGTCGCCTGTCCAGCTGCACTGGAAATAAACTGCATCACTTGCAGGAATTATAATTCTTTCAAAGTGCACCCATTCGCCCTCTGTCATAGCCTGACCAAAAGCGAAAAGAGATGTGCTCTTATCAGCTTCAAAAATCTGATTGTATGTGTAGTTATTGCTGTCGGGCTTATCGCCGCCTGCCCAGAAGGACAGGTAATATGTCTGATTAGGCGTAACAGACCACGCCGTGCCTATATTGTCGGTGGCGTCCTTGCCGCCTGCAGACAGGGAAAGCATATTCCCCTCAATAGCATCGCTGTAGCTTACCGTGTAGTCGGTTATTGCTGTGCCCTTTCTGTTTGTCCAGAGGGTTGTGTCGCCTGTTACAAAGTTACCGTTTGCAATGGCGCTGTCGCCTGTTACCTTGTATTGAACGCCGTCCATTTCAAAAATGTCGCCGATATTTTTTGTTTTGTAGCGGTCGTATTTTGTAAGCTCAATGTTGCCGCTCTCGGTAAGCACTGTTTCGTTTGAATACCATATGTCACCATTGTACGCAAAATTCTGTTTGGGGAAGGTTGCGCCATTTTCGCCCGACTCGTAGGTAAGAGTCTGGGTTTCAACAGCTTCACCGTTTACAGTATATGTAGCAGTAACTGTTATCCTTGTTTCGGACTCTTCCACCTCACCTATTGTAAGATTTGCAAAGCCAATATGCGCCCATTGTGAGTTGCCTCTTCCGCAATATGAATCTATCGTTTTAAAACCATCTATTGTGCCGGAAAGTGCTGTTTCTTCCCACACCTTTTCTCCCGCAACATAGTACTCGGCGGTATGAGTTGAATTATCTGCATTGTTATATGCAACAATGGCACAGTTTGTTCCGTTATCCGGGAAGCCCATATAATAACCATTGCTTACGGGCTCTGTTATTGTGTTATCAAAATATAAATTTGCTATTAATTTATCGTTTTTGTCTTTAAATGTATAATCCATACATAAGACATCGGCATCCTGACGTCTCATTATCCATTCAATAATAAGCTTCTTGTCAGCGCTGCCGTAGCCCGGAGAGGTAATGCTGGTATTATTTTCCGTGTTGTTAACATAGTACTGTATTGTTGTGCCCTCGGTGTATGTCCTGACGTTGGCATAGCCTGAGGTCACTTCACTTGACCAACCCTCAAAGGCTTCACTTACAGCTGTGTCGTAAAAATTGCCGTCGGGTGCATACCACAAAACAGTGCCGCCCAGAGCATCAATGACGCTTTGTGTTGATGCGGCAAAGCCGATGCTGGGCACAACGGATATAATCATTATCAATGCAAGGCTTAACGCCGTAAACTTTTTCATATAAATTCCTCCACAAACCAAACAGGACCCAAACACAATTTGGGCCCATGTTTTATTTATTCAATAACGCACTTTGTATGCTTTCTCATTTCGTCAAGCATCATGTCATTGGGTGTGAATAATATAACATTGCTGCTGCCGCCTCTTTCAAAAAGCGCAAAGTATGTTTCGTCTTCGTCCTTCACGTCGGTTGCCGCAGCATAAGTTTTGCCGATATTGGTAAGCTTAGCCTTGTTTTCTGCGTTATATTTGCCGCAAAGTGTCATGTCAGCAAGGAAGAAATCGCACACAGGAGCGCGCTTTCCGCCGCTTTTTAAGATTTCAACAACAAGGCGCGAGGATACGTTGTACGCGTATTCAGCCTTAAAGGTGTTCTTCATGTAATAAAGGCTCAGTATGCCAAGCACAAATAAAAATGCAACCATAAACATGATGCCGAGCATGTTAAGCACAACAAAGGCAACAAGCATTACTGCTATAACGCCCACAAAAAGTGCTACCTGCCATGCGTCCCATTTTTTCTTTGCCACAAATTCCTTATTTCTTTCATCCATTTTCTTTTCCCTCTCATTCTTTGGTTAATATATCTGCTATTCTCTTTGAAGCAAAGCCGTCGCCGTAGGGGTTTGATGCCTTGCTCATTTTTTCGTATTCCTCGTCATTTTCTAAAAGAAGCTTAAAGGCGTTGTAGATGGTTTCCTCTTCGGTGCCCACAAGCTTTAATGTGCCTGCCTTTATGCCCTCGGGGCGCTCTGTTGTGTCGCGCATAACGAGCACCGGCTTGCCCAAGGAAGGTGCTTCCTCCTGTATTCCGCCGCTGTCGGTAATAATCATGTGGCTGCGGGCAAGGAAGTTATGGAAGTCAAGCACGTCCAAGGGCTCAATAATGTGAATTCTGTCACAATCGCCCAGCTCCTCCTGCGCAGCCTGTCTTACAACAGGGTTCATGTGGATGGGGTAAACCGCCTTCACATCGGGGTGCTCGTCAATGATGCGCTTTATTGCTCTGAACATCTGATGCATAGGCTCGCCCAGGTTTTCTCTTCTGTGGGCCGTGATTGTAATGAGCCTTGAGCCTTGAGCCCAATCGAGCTCGGGATGCGTGTAGTCTTCCCTTACGGTGGTTTTAAGAGCATCGATTGCGGTGTTACCCGTAACGTAAATGGTTTCCTCGCTCTTGCCCTCCCGAAGAAGATTTTCGCGACTTAATTCCGTAGGCGCAAAATTGTACTTTGAAATGATACTTACCGCCTGACGGTTGAATTCCTCGGGATAAGGCGAAAAGATATTATATGTACGAAGCCCTGCCTCAACGTGCCCCACGGGTATCTGTAAGTAGAAGCACGCCAAAGCCGTAACAAAGGTTGTGGAGGTGTCGCCGTGCACCAGCACAACATCGGGCTTTTCCTTTTCAAGAACTTCCTTTATGGAGTTAAGAATGTTAGTTGTAATGTCAAAAAGGGTCTGCCTCTCCTTCATGATTGACAAATCATAATCGGGCACAACGTCGAAGGCTTCAAGCACTGCATCAAGCATCTGGCGGTGCTGACCTGTTACGCACACAACAGTTTCGGCATTATCTCTTTCTTTAAGCTCCTTTACGAGCGGACACATCTTGATTGCTTCGGGTCTTGTTCCGAAAACAAGCAATATTTTCTTCATGCTGTCACTTCCTTATAACATATAATAACAGTATATCATTACACCGATTGTTTTGTCAACAAAGTTGACAAAACAATCACACACCGATATAATACTGCTCGAGGTGTTTTTTCAATGTTCGACCATGTTTTTCAAAAATTAAAAAAAGAGCCTTGGGTTGTATTTTTAACAGCGGTTTTATCTGTTATTTGTATTATATTTGCAGTGCTGTTTTCCTTCTCGGTTCTCCAGTCGGACGACTACGGCTATAGTGCATATTTCCGTGAGGGGCTTACAGGCTTTTATAATCTTACCTTAAAGCATTTCTCTTCAACTAACGGCAGAGCACTTGTGCACTTTTTTCTGCAGATAACCCTTGCGTTGCCCTCAATTTTTGTTGTTATCATAAAGTCTTTTTTAGTATTCGGCATAGGTTTTTTTGCAATGAAAGTATCGCCCTTTGAAAAAAAAGGCGAATACCCCATCGCCTTTCTTATTTTCTTTTACTGCTTATTGCTCCTTTCGGGCAGAGGAGTGTGGAAAGAAGCCATAATGTGGACCTCGGGCTTTTTTAACTACCTGTTCCCTGCCTTTATCACTTTTTTTGCAGTGTTTTTATACAAGAGGGGCTCTGGATGGCAACACCCTTTGTGCTTTTTTGCAGGTGCAACAACCGAGCAATGGGGCGCTGCCTCGTTTGCAATCATTTTGGTAACTGCTGTTTCGGTTGCCAAAGAGAAAAAGCCTTGGCACTCATTTATATCCCCGTTTTTATCTCTTCTTGGTTACGGCACAATTTTCGCCTCGCCCGCAACACTTTCACGCATAAAAACAGCTTCAACGCCTGCTCTTACGGGCTCGTTTTTTGACCTTGAAGGCCTTGGTGAGGCGTTCTTCGCCCCAAGCTCACCTGTTGTACCCATTATAAGCCTTCTGGTGCTGTCAATTGTTACGGCAATTTTCAAAAGAGGTATATTCAACGCTTTATACACAGCCATTATCCCCTTGCTTCTTATAATGCTTCTGCCGCTTCACGCCTCGTACACGGTAGCTTTGATTGCTTTTGTCTGCTACCTTCTCTTATGTACAGTTGTGTTTTATATGGGCAAAAGCTACCTTGTCAGTGCATTGCTGTCGGGAGCGCTTGTATCAATTGTCATAATGCTTCCCACCAACACCTTCGACTACCGCGTAACATTTTCGGGAGCACTTCTTATTTCCATTGCACTGATATGTATGCTTTTTGATTTCAATTTCAAAAAGCAGCATTTAGTTGCACTTTCATGTGTTACGCTTCTGGTTGCAGCTGTTGCCTTTATCCCGTCCTTTAAGGGCTTTTACAGAAATTATGCACTCGAAAGACAAAACCTTGAAGCCATAGAAGAAGCCCGTGAAACAAACATACTTAACTATAACATTGACTACGACAAAAACTATGTTATGCGCCAGATGTTCAACGACGGGTCGTTTTACAACAAATTCAGGTATTTGTATAAGCTTGAGGACTGCACAATATACATAGACAGCAAAAACGCAGAAACCCTTTATCTTAACGGCAGACCTCTTAAGGCAAAGGCGCTCTGCCAATCGGGCGAGGTATATGTACCGCTCCGTGCCTTCACCGAAGAGGCAGGCGGCAGTATAGTGAGCGAAAACGGAACACAGTTCATCGTTTCGGGGAAAACGCTTACATATCTCGACGGTATTCTCACGTATACCGCACCTGACACAAGCGTAAAATATCTTATTGCCGACCACAACAAAATTCTTGACTTTTACACTCTTTACATTAAACTCGATGTTGTACGCGAAGCGTTTGATGTCCGTTTAACAATTGACAAGTCCTGACAAAATGGTTATAATAAATACATTATTTTTTCCGAAAGGGTGTTATCATGCGCAAACTTTTATCAGTATTGTTGATTTTCACTCTCGCCTTAAGCATTGTAAGCGTAAGTGCTGAAGAAGCAACAGAAGTTCATGCTACAGTGCCTGCAGAAAGTGAGGCTGTTTCAATTTCTACAGTATTTGTCAACGGAAATACGCCCTCGCTCTGGATAAACGCAGTAGCCTTTGACAAGGTTATTTATCTTCCTGCGGCGGCAACTGCAAATCTTTTCCAGATCAATGTCAATATCATCGACTATTATTCATTCCCTGCAACAGTGCTCACCAAGGGTGAAAACCAGGGTTATTTCTTCAATAACAACTATTATGCAATTATCAATACCCAGGCATTGGATATGAAGCACCCGTCAAAGATTATAAACGGCATCCTCTATCTCTCTTCCGATATTTTCACTTCCCTTTTCGACATTGAATGCACCGTGAGCGAAGAAAACGGTCAGTATCGCGTTGACCTCAGAGAGTGTGTAGAGGAAACTGTTTCCGACAATCCTGATGCGCAGAAGTATGAAAGCATTATAGCTTCCAAAAATCTTACAAGTGACACAAGCTATCTCATCTGGGTTTCCAAGGCTGATTATTCCGTTCGTCTTTTCACAAAGGACCAAAGCGGCGAATGGCATTTTGACAGAGAGTATCCCTGTGCTATAGGCAAGAGCTCTTCTCCCACCTGCGAAGGCACCTTCCAATACTATGAAAAGATTGCTGCCTGGGAATACGAAAACTATTATGTAGGTCCCGTAATGCGTTTCAACCGCGGCTATGCTCTTCATTCTACGCTCATTCGTTATAACGGCACTCCTTACGACGACCGTGTAGGCGTAAGGATTTCGGCAGGCTGTGTAAGAATGCACCAAGAGGATATTCAGTACCTCTGGGACACTGTTCCCTTAAAAACAACAGTTTACGTTTCAGCTGATTAATAAGAAAAAGGCTCTGAAAGGCGGGCTCACATAGGGATTAATACGGTTTTGAACGCATCTTTTTCCCCACAGCAAAGTTAAAGAGCTTGAAATACGTCAAGTATTCCTGCACTCTTTAGCAATTCCCGTGAGAAAAAATCTGTAGTTCAAAACTGCGAAGCACTCCAAATCGAGAGATTTTTTCGTCAGAGAAGAAAAAAACTGCGGTAAGGCTAACGCCTACCGCAGTTTTTTGACGCACTATGGCGGGAAAATATCCGATTTGGAGCGTGTGAATCCCTATGCGAGCCCGCCTAAATCACAGAGCATCTTTTTTTATGAGCTGTATCAGCTTTTCTTTTTCGTTTTCCACTTCTCCGTCAATTACCATTTCAAGAAGCCTGTTTAAAATTTCGCCGATTTTTCTGCCGTCGGTTATGCCCATGGCAATAAGCTCCCTGCCGTTTAAAGCAAGGCTTTTCAGGCTTACGCACTCGCCCTCTGCCACAATTTCCGCCTTCAGGGCGGCAAGCTTTTTTATGTCTTCAAGATTACCTTCTGCAAGGGAGGAATGTGCCAGTGTATCGGCACGCATAACCTCAAGTAACATATCAAAAAACTCAAAGGAGAACTTTGAAAGAAACCGTTTTACATACTTTTTCCCGGGCAGAATAACCCTTTGGTGGTACTTTATTAAACTAAGCACAGTGTTTTTTGTAGCGTTGTCAACCTTAAGGTGATTGAGCACCTCTCTTGCCAGCTCCTCTGACCTTTCGGGATGCCCCTTAAAGTGCCCGCCCTTTTCGTCGATTGTAAAGCAGTCGGGCTTTCCCACATCGTGAAAAAGCATGGCAAGCCTTATTTTTAAATCAAAGGGTGCAACAGAAACCGATTTCACCATATGGGTGTACACATCGTATATGTGATACCTGTTTTTCTGGTCAAAGCCCACACAAGGGATAAGACAGGTCGCAAAAATACCGAGCACATCAACATATTCTAAAAGCACCTTTTCGCAGTGCTTGCCCATTATAAGCTTGGAAAGCTCAACGAAAATCCGCTCAACGGATATATTTTTAAGAAGTGCAGCATTCTTATGAATGCTCTTTTTTGTTTCCTCTTCTATTTCAAAGCCCAAGGTTGCGGCAAACCTTATGGCACGCATAATTCGTAAAGCGTCCTCGCCAAAGCGTTTATCCGCGTCGCCCACGGTGCGTATAACCTTGTTTTCAATGTCACGCATTCCGCCGTAGGGGTCAACAAAACTACCGTTATAGCAAATGGCATTCATTGTAAAATCACGCCTTGCAAGGTCCTCTTCAACGTTTTTCGTAAAAAGCACCGCTTCGGGGTGGCGCGAATCCTTATATTCCCCGTCAATACGATAGGTGGTAACCTCAACATTTTCGCCCTCACTGACAACGGTAACAGTGCCGTGCTTTTCGCCCGTGAGGATTGTGCGGAAAGAGGCAAAAACCGCTTTTATTTCATCGGGCGATGCGTTTGTGGTAATGTCAAAATCGTGAGGTGTTGTGCCCATAACTGCGTCACGCACACAGCCGCCCACAAAGTAAGCTTCGTAATTGTTTTTCTTCAATTCATCCGCAACTGCTTGCGCGTATTCCGGTATGTTCACAGCCTCACCTCCTTAAAGCTTATTTTACACCACTCACTAAAAAAATTCAACAAAAATGTCCTCCACAGGCGGACTTATTCGTTAATTGTGACAAAGTTTTAAATATTCCTTAATTTTTTCAAAAAAATAATCAAAAAACTCTTTTCAAAAGCTTTTTTATAGTGTATAATTTAGGTATTGTGAATAATATTACACAAGAAAGGATGCAATTATTATGACAAACAATGCAAAAGTAAAAGCATGGCTTGACGATATGGTTAAGCTCCTTGCACCCGAAAAGATCGTTTGGATTGATGGCAGCGAAGCTCAGCTTGAAGAACTCCGCGCTATCGCAGTTTCCACAGGCGAACTTATCAAGCTCAACCAGGAAAAGCTTCCCGGTTGCTATCTTCACAGAACAGCTCAGAACGACGTTGCTCGTGTAGAAGACAGAACATTCATCTGCACAACAAAGAAGGAAGATGCAGGCCCCATGAACAACTGGATGGCGCCTAGCGAAATGTACGACAAGCTCTACAAGCTTTATGACAAGAGCTATGCAGGCAAGACAATGTACGTTATTCCCTACATGATGGGTCCCTTAGGCTCTCCCTTCTCCAAGATCGGTATCGAGCTTACAGACAGCATCTACGTTGTTCTTAACATGGCTATCATGACACGTATCGGCGAAAAGGTTCTCGCTGAGCTTGGTGATGACGGCGATTTCGTAAAGTGCTTACATGCTTGTAAGGATGTAAATCCTGATGAAAGATATATCGTTCACTTCCCCGAAGACAACACAATCATGTCCGTTAACTCTGCTTACGGCGGTAACGTTCTCCTCGGTAAGAAGTGCTTCGCACTCCGTATCGGTTCTTACCTTGGTATGAAGGAAGGCTGGATGGCTGAGCATATGCTTATCCTCGGTTTAGAGAATCCCCAGGGTGAAGTTAAGTACGTATGTGCTGCATTCCCCTCTGCATGTGGTAAGACAAACCTTGCTATGCTTATTCCTCCGGAAGCATTCCCCGGCTACAAGGTATGGACAGTTGGTGACGATATCTCCTGGATGAAGATTGGTCCCGACGGCGGTCTTTGGGCAGTTAACCCCGAAGCAGGTTTCTTCGGCGTAGCTCCCGGCACAAGCACAAAGACAAACAAGAACGCTCTTATGACAACAATGAGCAACACTATCTTTACTAACGTTGCACTCTGTGACGACGGTACAGTTTGGTGGGAAGGCATGGACGGCGACGTTCCCTCTCACTGCATCGACTGGACAGGTAAGGAATGGACTCCTGATATGGGAACAAAGGCAGCTCACCCCAACTCTCGTTTCACAGCTCCCGCTGCACAGTGCCCCTGCATCTCTTCTGAATTCGAAGCAGCAGGCGGTGTTCCGATTTCTGCAATCATCTTCGGTGGTCGTCGTGAAAAGGCTGCTCCCCTTTGCTACGAAGCATTTGACTGGAATCACGGTACATTCATCGGCTCTACAATGGCTTCTGAAACAACAGCTGCTGCTGCAGGTGCTGTAGGCGTTGTACGTCGTGACCCCATGGCTATGAGACCCTTCATTGGCTACAATGTAGGCGACTACTTCCAGCACTGGATTGACATGGGCGGCAAGGTTTCCAAGCTTCCCAAGATTTTCCACGTTAACTGGTTTAGAAAGGACGACGAAGGTCACTTCATGTGGCCCGGCTTCGGTGACAACCTCAGAGTTCTTAACTGGATTGTTGACCGTTGCGAAGGCAAGGTAGACGCTAAGGAAACAGAGCTTGGTTACCTTCCCTATGCTAAGGATATCAATGTTGAAGGATTGGATATCGCTCCCGAAACACTTGAAGAGCTCCTTAGTGTTGACAAGGAAGTATGGCTTAACGAAGTTAAGCTTATTAAGGAATTCTACGCTCAGTTTGATACAGACGGAAGATTCCCCAAGGAGCTTTATGACCAGTTGGCTGCTCTTGAAGCAAGACTTAATAAGTAATTAAGCGTTTAAAATGCGCAGACCGCATAAAGGCTTGGTTATATAAATTTTTTAACAAATGAACACACCGCTTTAATTAGCGGTGTGTTTTTATTTTATGCCTTTATGCTATCGCCCAAACTCACCTCTCGCAGTACAGCGTACAGCTTCGGGTTCGTTTTGACAATTCTGCATCATTTTCTCCTGCTTAATTACATCTCTTTCAGCGTAATTCGTGGTCACCTGTTTCTTCTCAATAATTCCACTTTCTTTGTGTGCGTTATATTCATTTAAAACCAATATAATTGTCTCTAAAGCTTCTATATCAGATAAATTATCATCATATATTATATCGTAAATTTCATTCAATATGTTGTTTACTGTTAATTCGTTTGTCTTTTTCACATTTATTCCCCCATTAAAAAAGTGCGCAGCTTAACGCTACGCACGAAAAACGTAGCCTCTCTGTTGCGACACAGTTTAATCTCCACAAAGGCAAACTAAATTAAGGCATACGTTTTTACCAAAACATAATGCCCTTGCAGAGTATTTATTAAACTATGTCGCAAAATTATTCTACCATTTATGTTTAAAAAAATCAATACACAAATCAAATAACTGCAATAGTTAATTAATAAAGATGTTACATAAACTATTCCACCTCTTATTTCCAAAAATTTTAACACATAAGTATTCATTTGTCAACATATGTGTTCAAAACATATTTCAAAATAACATATACTATTCTCGAGGTGAGAATATGTATATCCCCACACTTGACCCAATTAAGGTTGGGCAGACAGTTTTATTTTTCCGTAATCAGAAGGGTATCTCGCAAGAGGTTTTAAGCGGGCTTGCCGACATTGGCAGAAGCCATTTAAGTGCAATTGAACGCGGCGAGAGAAAGCCAACATTGGAAACACTTTATCGCATATGTAATGCTCTGGGCATAAAAATGAGCGTATTTATTTTAAAGCTTGAAGAAATACTATAACCCACGGATTGGCGTGGGTTTTTTCGTTGCTTTTCTTCCTTCTGTGTGGTAAAATACTTCCAAGGAGTGATCACATGCTTAGTTACGAGCTGAACATTTTAAAATACATTGAAGGCATACGTACAGACTTTCTGACCCACTTTTTCGAGGCGGTGACAATGCTTGGTGAGGAAACAATTCTCATTGTGCTTGTGGCGGCAATTTACTTCATGTACGATAAGCGCCTTGCACAGCGTATGTTTTTTATTACGGCGGTATCTCTGGCTTTTAACGGCATAGTCAAAAACCTTGTAAAGCGCCCCCGCCCCTTTGCAGGCGGGAAAATTGACGCCATACGCAAAGAAACTGCCACGGGCTATTCCTTCCCAAGCGGTCACACACAGACCTTTGCAACGGGAAGCTTTGCCTTTGCGGTATACTTTAAAAAGCTTTGGCTTTATGCTTTTTCGATAGGCTTCACATTTCTTATCGGCTTTTCAAGAATGTATTTAGGCGTGCACTACCCCAGCGATGTTTTGGCAGGGATGCTCTTTGGTTTTATTTTTGCATTTTTGTTAAACCTTTTGTACGACAAAGCAAAAAACGTGCATGTACTTCACGGCGTGGCGAGCCTTGCTCTTTTGCCCTTTGCGGTTTTCTTTTTGATAAACCCTGACCCCTTATATGCCGACTTTTACAAGATTTACGGCTTGCTTGCAGGACTCTTTGCAGCCTGCCTTTTTGAAGAAAGGTTTGTTAACTTCGGCTACGATGTACCCTTGCACAAAAAGCTTTTGAGGGTTATTTTTGGCGTTATTTTTGCATTCCTGTTCAAAGAGGGCTTAAAGGCGTTATTGGTATTCAATTCGCTTCGTCTTTCCCTTGTTGCAGATGCGCTCCGTTACATGGTTGTTGTGTTTGTTATAATGGCGCTCTGCCCCCTTTTATTCAAAAAGCTCAGAATGTGATTTAATACTTTATTCATTATATTTCCCTTGATTACTTTTATGTTTTCTGCTATACTTGTGTAGATTGGAGATGATTCAATGTCTAAAGATAAATGCCCCGGAGGCTCCTGTCACATAACTTCTATCGGCGGTAGCGCCGTTATGGAAGGCGTTATGATGAAGGGTCCCAAGGAAATTGCAACTGCTGTAAGAAAGCCCGACGGCGAAATTATTATCGATAAAAAGCCTGTGGGCAGTCTTATTACAAAATATCATGTGAACAAAATCCCCATTGTCCGCGGTGTGTTCGGCTTTTTTGACTCCATGGTTTCCTCCATGAAGGCTCTTATGTACAGCGCCGAGTTTGTTGACTTAGAGGGCGAAGAGGAAGAAATGAGCAAATTTGAAAAATGGCTCACCGAAAAGCTGGGCGACAAAATGAAGGATGTAATTATCTACTTTTCCGTTGTTATCGCAATTTTGTTCTCGGTAGGTTTATTCATGCTTCTTCCCCACGCTGTATCCTCGCTGATTAATTTCGGTAGGTTTACTGCCGCAGTTGAGGGCGCAATCAGAATAACAATTTTCCTTGTATACATTCTGCTTGTTTCACAAATGGAGGATATCAAGAGAGTGTTCCAGTACCATGGTGCTGAGCACAAAACAATTTTCTGCTACGAGCAGGGGCTGGAATTAACTCCCGAGAATGCGGCTAAAATGAGCAGGCTTCACCCCCGCTGCGGTACAAGCTTCCTTGTTTTTGTTATGATAATAAGCATCATTATCTTCTCTCTTGTTCCCAACTTTGCTGACACCTACGGCCGTATTTTGGGCACACTTGCAGGCTTGGGTGTGAGAATTCTTCTTTTGCCCGTTGTGGCAGGATTGTCCTACGAGATTATCCGTTGGGCAGGCAGAAGCACAAGCCCTGTTGTGGCATTGCTTAGCAAGCCCGGTATGTGGATGCAGAAAATTACAACACGTGAGCCCGACGAAAGTCAGCTCGAGGTTGCAATTGCCGCAATGAAGGCTGTTCTTACTGATAACAAAGAGGATGATAAGTGGTGAGTTTAACCAATAAATACTACAAAATGCTATCAGGCTTTTCCGAGTCGCCCTCGTTGGATGCGAGGGCGCTTTTAGCATATGTAATACAGAGCGACCCTCTTCTCTCCTGGCGGGAATTAACCCCCGATGAAGAGGAAAAAATGCTCGAGTGCATTGAAAAGCGCAAAAAGGGCATGCCCATTGCCTACATAACAGGCGAAAAGGAATTTATGGGGCTTAGTTTTTATGTTAATGAAAATACCCTCATCCCCCGCCCCGATACAGAAACAATTGTTGAAACGCTTATAGAAGAAAACCCCTTTGAAAAGCCACATATAACAGACCTTTGCTCAGGCTCAGGCTGCATAGGCATTTCACTTGCTCATTACATTAAAAATTCAACCGTTACAATGTGGGATATTTCCCCGGGTGCAATAGAAATAGCACAAAAAAACATACTCCGCCATAATTTAAGTGGCAGAGTATGCGCCCTAAAGGGCGATGTATTAAAAGACACTTATCCAAAAAGCGATATAATAGTTTCTAACCCGCCGTATATCGCAGACAAGATTGCCGACACCTTAGAGGTTTCGCGCTTTGAGCCGAGCTTAGCCTTAAAGGGCGGAGAAGACGGGCTTAACTTTTATAGAACAATGATACCCAAAGCCTTTGACAGCCTGCATGATGGCGGTATACTCGCCTTTGAAATAGGCTATGACCAGGGTGAAGCTGTGAAAAAGCTTATGGAAGAATACTTTGACAACGTAAAAATAAAAAAGGATTATGCAGATAACGACCGCATGGTTTATGGCTACAAAAATGTTGAATTATAAACAAAATAATGTTATTATATTATTAACGAAATCATAAGGAGGCTACATAATGGAACAGAAGTTTTACAAGTGCTCTCATTGCGGAAAGATTGTTGCTCTTGTTAAGGAAAGCGGCGTACCCGTAATGTGTTGCGGCACAAAAATGGAAGAAATTATTCCCGGCAGCGTTGACGCATCCGAGGAAAAGCACGTTCCCTGCTTCACAATTGAGGACAACACAGTTGTTGTAACAATTGGTGAGGTTGAACATCCAATGACAGACGAGCACCACATCGAATGGGTTTCTATCCAGACAAACCGCGGTAACCAGAGAAAGTTCTTATCCCCCGGCGACAAGCCCGCTATTTGCTTCGCATTGTGCCCCAACGAAAAGGTTGAAGCTGTGTATGCTTACTGCAACCTTCATGGGCTTTGGAAGGCTGAAAAGGAAACCGAAAAGCTCGTGTGCGACCTTAAGCCTTTGGATACAGAAACAAACGAAAACTATGTTATCTGTAAGTGTAACAGCGTAAGCTACTTTGACATAATTGATGCAGTGCACAAGCATGGAAACATTGACAGCTTGCTCAATGTTTTTGAGGATGTTAAAAACACAACAAAGTGCTCCACAGGCTGTGGCGATTGCTATGACAAAGTGCTGGCTATTATATCCGCGTCTATGAGTAGATAAATAACAAAAGCGAAGGAATTTAATCCTTCGCTTTTTATTTTTTATTTTTTACTACTTGCTTGCCTTAAGCAAATCTCTGATTTCTGTAAGAAGCTCTTCCTGTGTGGGTCCCTTGGGCTCTTCTACTGCAGGAGCCTCCTCTTCCTTCTTGCGAAGCTTTTCGCCCGCCTTGGTTGCAACACGGATAACAACGAAAATAGAAAGAGCAATAAGCAAAAAGTCAACAACGTTCTGAATAAGGTTGCCGTATGTAAGAGCAACTTCAGCCTTTGCTACCTCCTGAGTAACCTCGTCAACAACTTCGGGAGAAAGCACCCATTTCCAATCGGTAAAGTTTACGCCACCTGTCATAACCGATACCAAGGGCATAATAACATCGTTAACAATGCTTGTTACGATTTTACCGAAAGCACCGCCGATTACAACACCGACAGCCATGTCGATAACATTACCCTTTAATGCAAATGCCTTAAAATCTTTCAAAAATCCCATTTTTTCCTTCTCCTTTTACAAATTTATACTTAAATTTTATCGTATAGAGGAAAATTTGTCAACATTCTTTTATTTGTTTCGATATACACGTTTTGCGTGTTCGATATAACTCCGCTACGCTTCGTTTCGATATATGTTCACTGCGCTCACATTCGATATGATATAAATCCCATCGTCCAGCAGGACATATCGAGCCAAAGGCATATCGAGTGCACCGCACATATCGAAAATCCCGTCAGGGATTTATATCGCTGATATGCTTCTAAAGAAGCATATCAAAAACCCACATCTTAAGCACAGCTAAGCTCTCCCTAATATAGCAAGGTGCCATGTTATACCACTTTAAGCCTGCGTGCTTGCGGTATACGTTTTCAAAGCCTTCTATTTTTGCAATCTGCACACCTCGATAAACGTGGAAATTGTTAGTTACAACAACAATTGAATAGTCGCCCTCAAAATACTTATCCAATATTTCTTTTGAAAAGCGCATGTTTTCGTTTGTGCTGGTTGCCTTTTCTTCTTTTATGATTTTATGGGGGTCAACGCCCTTTCTGAGAAGATACTTTTCCATAGCCTCCGCTTCGGTTATTGTTTCCTGGTAGCCTTGACCGCCCGTTACCACAATAACTGCGTCGGGGTTTTTCTTGTGGTATTCAATTGCGGAGTTAAGCCTGTACGCCAAGGGCACGGTAACACGGTCACCGCGTATGCCTGCGCCAAGCACAATAACTGCGTCCTCAGTATAGTCACAATTATCGAACTGACCATAGTAGGCAAGGAATGCCACAAGCGCAATTTCAATACAAACAAGTGCGATTACAGCTCTTTTTGCCCACTTGAGCCAGCCATTCTTTGTTTTTTCGTTAATCCTTCTATAAAACACGCCCCATAAAAGAAAACCGAGGCCTGCTGCAACAGTTAAAATAACACCTAAATTAAAATTTGAAATCAGGCTCATAACTGCTCCGTTAAGAAAAAGAAACAGCCCCGCTAACAACAATATTATTTTTACAATCATATAATTCACACCCTGTTTTTGTAATTTACGCCACATTTATTGATTTATTATCAAATTTATTATATAATAAATTTGATACATAGTAAAGGAGAAAGAAAATGAAAAAACGTGTTTTATCATTATTTTTAATTTTATTGCTTGCCTTATCAACAGTTGGCATCCCTGCTTCTGCTGATGATATTCTTGTAGCAGGGATTTTTGCAAAGTCCGCTACGGTTACCGAGGGCACCTTTGAGGTCTATTGCTACATTCAGACAAATATGCAATCATTTGACCCTGTTATGGTAACAGTCGGATATTACACAAGTGACAATATTCTTGTTAATTATAACGACTATATTGTTACAGATACTCAGCTTCGAGTACTTTCTGTTGATATCCCCGCCTCTGTCGCCTCCGGTGACTACGTGAAGGCAACTGCTATGAAAAAGGATACACTTGAACCTGTTCCGATATCAGGCGGCGGTATGGTAGTTTACTGCACAAAGCCACCTATGGATATTGATACCGCCTACGAAGGCATGAGTGAGCGTTATTACACAATTTCCTCTGCCGAGGGTAGCTTGTCTGTTTCAAAAAAAGTAGTTTCCGTTTCCGATGAAGGTACACTCTTCCGTCTTAAGGACATGGCAGAAGGCTATGTTGCCTTTGAAGACTATACAACACCAAAGTACCGCCTTGAATATACCGAAAGTAGCGGTGTAAGAGCATATTTTTACAGTGCGGGCGGCGCAAAACAGCGTTGGATTATGGAAGAGTATAACCAAGGCTATGCGCTCAAAAATGCAAACGGCGGTTATCTTGCAATAAAAGACGGCGCCGTTACAGTGCAGGATGAAAAATATGAATGGGCTATTGAATATGCAGGTGAAACACCCTTCTCTATGATGACATCAACTGACGCATTCAAGCTCTTTAACGAAGAAGAGCAGCAGCGAATTATCGAAATATGTACATCTATCGGTGCTGATGCGCTTCCATATGCAGCTAACGAGAAATCATTCCTTGATGATTGCGAAACTGTTTTTACAAATGTTTACTACAACAAAAATCTTTCCGATGAGGCAAAGAAGGACGCTATTTTGACAGCTATCTCCAAGCCCGTTATGGGAACAGGCATTGTTTCTCCCGACTTTGAAACTCCTACCTTCCCCGGCGGTGATGCGGTTATAACTCAGACTTCTCCTGCAAAAACCAAGCACGTTATGTGGGATTTGGTTGAAGAAAACGGCGTTATCTATTCTGCAAGTAGCGATCATCCCTACACAGGTGCTCCCATAAACTGTTATTGCATTGACGTTACCTACACAACTTCAAGCTCAACTCAGACAGTTAAGCTTTACTGCGTTGACCCCGGTTTTGCAAATGTTCAGAACGCTATTACTGCATTTGGTAAAATACCTTACGAATACCGCAAAAACGTGAAGAATATGTATGTTTACTATTCTTCAACAGACAGTACCTACAACTTAGGCTATAACCCCGACTATGACGGCGATGAGCTTTTCGTTCGTCTTAAGGGCACTGCTACTGTTGAAGCAATGGTGGAAAGCTTTGTACATGAATTAGGTCATAGCCTTGACTATCATGCAAACGGTTATCCGGGGCTTTCTACACAGCATTGGTCCCAGGGTGCCGCATGGCAAAGTCATATTGCAAACGATATTGTAACAGTCTCAGGCTACGGCAATTCAAACCTTTACGAAAACTTTGCAGAGTTTGCCCGTCTTTACTGGCTGTGCTATTCTAATCGTGACTATCAGATAGGTATAGCTCAGCTCTACCCCAACACATTTGCTTCTTATAAGCGTGCACTTAATAAAATCGGAGTGAAAGCATTATATTAAGGAGCCTGAGCTATGTTCAACCTTTTGAAAAAGAAGCTTTCAACAGACATACGCATATCCAAAATTTTCATGCACGACGATTTTCTGTGTGTAAAACCTCAAAAAGGCAACTTTGATATGATTTATCGTGCAGGTATGAGTGTAAACTGGAATAAAGACCTTAAATGCTTGTATTATACACATGATAATGCAGACAACGAGGTTAAAATTGAAACAATAAAAAAAGCCGTAAACAATGAATATGGTGTAAACTTATTCACGGACGAAAAAACCAAAAGATTAGTATAATCTTAAAAGAACGAGGTGCAAAAAACATTTGTTTTTTACACCTCGTTCTTATTTGTTTTCTTCCATATCCTCTAATGCCGCTTTTACCGCTGCAATGACAAAGGCAGAAAACGTACATTCTTTCCCTTTGATTGCTTCTTCTACATTTTTTACAACATCGTTTGGAAATCTTATTGTTTTGTTGGTAGTCGGCGGAATTGACGGAATTTTAAACTTACCCATACGGTCACCTCTGCAATGCATTTGTATTACAATAATTATATTTCACTGTTTTTCTAAAATATGCATTGCGTTTGCATTGCAATGGTGTTATTGTATATCTGAGGTGATTAAATGGCTGAATTCTGCTTAAAATGCTGGAATAAAATCAATGGAAGAAATGATTTGAAAAACAAGTATGTTATGTCGAAAGAGCTTGAGTTTTGCGAAGAATGTATGAAATTCAAGCATGTAATAGTTAAGGCAAAAGGCTCGAGCAGAGTTTTTCCTTTGATTTCAAGATTGTTCATTAATAAAAAATTATAAGGGATAAAAAGAACGAAGCGTATGCTTCGTTCTTTTTATTTTGTCAAGCTCTTCAGCTGTTCTTTAGTAAGCTTCTGTTTTGGGTTAAAGCTGTCGGAATTCATATAACTAAAAATGCTCTTAAGCATTGCCCTGACCTCGGGATAGTGTGTTTTTTCCAGAAGTCCCATGCTTGATAACAACAGCTTACCCCCTTCAATCTCCGCTTCAACCAGAAAACCAAGCTTGCGAAGCCTTAAGCATGAATCAAGCACATCAAAAACGGGGTCTGTATCATCGGGCAAAATCATTGCATAGGAATTTGTCAACTGCCACCACTGCCAGTTGGAATGCCCCTCTGTGGGGAAATGCCTGAATATAGCATGAGCGGGGTCAAGTGAACAGCCCATATATCCCTCCTGAAAGGGGAATGTACCTACTGACCAGAAATCCGTTGTGAAATGCGTTTTGATGCTCCGGGGAAAATGCTCCTTGTCAGAGGGTGGTGACAAGAACACACGCTTGCCCTCCTTAAGCTTTTCTATAGCTTCATCGCAAGTTTGGCAAACAATCACATTGCCAATGCTGTATTCTTCATCAGTATATACCCACACAGGATATTCGTTTTTAATATTCCCCACCGAAACTGTCAGCATATATTTTGCGGATTTATCAATTTCCTTAAGGGGGATAACAAACTCACCAAGCCCCGTCAATCCGCTTTTTTTGCAGCAAACCTCACCACAGGCGACTTCTTCCACACCTTTCAAGGAATATGTAAGCATACCGCACACATCCTCTTTGCCGTAATTTGCAAACAGGACCTCAAAGCAAAGATTTTCATTCCTCGTGTACGTAAAACGGTCCATTTTCACAAGAGGTAACTGTGACCTGAAAAATGACTTAAATCTTTCAGGCTTTGCAAAGGCGTAATCCTTTGGCTCAAAGTGCGAATTTATCATGCCCACCAAAGCTGTGCCCTGCCCGGGGAAATCCTGCAAGCCTAAAAGTGAAATTCCTGACATATCCTCCGTACGCATACAGGCTTCCACCTCTTCGCGGTAAGCAATAAGGCTCAATTCGCCCGATGCCTCAACCCATTTTTCCCATTTTGGCAGAAGGCCTTTTTCCTCCACCTTGTCCTTCACATGCTGTATATTATCCGCTATTAAAAACGAATTGAATTTGTCAAGCTCTTTAAAGTCAGGCAGTACCTCGTACTGTCCCACCTCAAAGGAAAAAACAGGCTTTTTATACCTTTCGCGTATTTTTGCCATTACCATAGAGTAGTCAGTTTTTGTGTTCGGATAAATGTTATTTATATGACCCTGCATACCCGAATTTGTGCCACGCATAATGTGGTCATAATAGTTTGAGGCAGTATAAAAATCGCTGTGCTCCTCGGCTCCGTGCGCACCGTAAAATTCATTTGATGCAATTGCATAAAGCCTTGTTTTGTCAGCCTCGCGGGCTTTATCTGCAAGGTGTCTGAGCCTTGCAAGCCCCACCTCATTACATTTAAGCTCATTGCCAAAGGTTAACATACAAAAGGACGGATGGTTTGCATAAAAGTCAAGTATTGCCCAAAGCTCCGCTTCGTAATATTTTACGCTTTCTTCGCTTTCAAAAGCATGCTTAGGGTCCCAGTTGGAAAGCTCCGGCTGGATTATCATGCCCATTTCATCTGCCGCCGCAAAGGCACCCTCGGGCGGACAGTGGGAGTGAAACCTCACCGTATTTATTCCATATGCTTTATAAAGAGCTAATTTGTCAATCCAGTCTTCTTTCTTTAGGGGCATATGACCTGTATCTGCAAACACACAGCAGTTTGCCTCGCTTCTTATAAATATTCTTCTGCCGTTCAAACTAAGATGTCCAAGCCCGTCGTCAGAAAAAGTGCGTATACCGAACTTTACGCTTTTTTCTTCAAGGCAAGCTGAGCTGACTGTTAGAGCATAGAGGTTGCCTTCATATTCGTCCCATTTTTCCGCATTTGCATTAATGGGAACATTGTCAAAGTGCACCTTGTTAATACCCTTTGCAAGCTTGATGGTCTGTGTGCTTGCTTTTTGTATTGCATTGCTTTTAAGTGTCAGTTCAATGTCTTTTTCTTCATTAGCGTCAATGAGAACTGCTACATTAAGCACATCTTCGCCCGGGTAAACCTTAACTGACGAAATAAAGCTTTCCTCTTCCTCGTAAAGGATGATTTCACCCAATATGCCAAGCCAGTTTGTCTGGGTTTCATTTGTTGCCGCAGATGAAAACTTGATTGCATCCTTGGGAAGATTGTCGTAAAGATTGCTGCATTTGAAAACAATTTCATTTTCCTTCTTCAAAAGGTCCGTAACCTCAAACACATAAGGCGTGGATAAGCTGCCTTTTACATATTCCTTTGCCTCACACCCGTTGACAAAAAGCTTCAGCTGCCTTGTGCGCTCAACCTTTATGAAAGCTCTTTTGCCCTTAGGCTCATATGCAAAGCTTTTAACAAATTCACACTCGCCCTCATATGCAAAGCGTCTGGTAAACCTGGTTGTTATAACCTGTGTTTCGTCGTTTTCCTCGATTGCTGCATCAGGATGCCACTTCTCGGCACTTTTTTCCTGTTCTCCTATGCCGTTTTCATCCAGCGTGCCGGGCAGAGTAACAGTGTATACTTCATTATTCAGCCTTAATTCATATTCGCCCGATAAATCAAATGCTTTCATTATCTGCTCCTTTCAGTATGTCAGCAAAGCCTGCGTGGCATTTTTCCATATCAAGCCCCATTTGTGCATATTCCTTTGCTTTTTCTTTATTACCCTTACCTAAATAGCCCAATGCTTTCATGTATAAGCAGTGTATCTTGTTTTTCTTGTTAAGGTCTGCTTCAAATATTAAAAACTCAGGCAATGATACTGCAAAATAATCAATCTTGATATCATCGTCCATATGCATATCTGCATACTCAATAAAAGCATCAAAGCGTTTTTCGGCATTCTTTTCATTACCCAATGCTTTTATAGCCAGAGCCGCATAATACATCATCTCAGGTGGCTGGTCATTGTAATACATTGCGCTCGACAGTTCGAAATTGCCCCTTGCCGCCAGGCTGTAATAGTTTTCATCTCCTGTGAGCTTACCCAGCATGTAGTAAATATCGTTATCGAGATTGCCTATAAGCTTACCCTCGCCTAAATTATGCGGGTAAATAAGAGCCTTTTTGAGAAGCTCTTCGGCACATGCGGCATCCTCCTTTGCCAGGTTTATGAGGGATTGTCTGTACTGTGCAGGCACCTTGCCTTCGCCGCCCTCCCAGGGATGGAAGGAATGTGACATAATGCTTTCATAAGCCTCTTTATGCCTTCCCAGCAGATTTAAAAGTGTTATGTATTCAGTGAACAAATCGTCACGCTTTCGGATAAGGCTACTGTACTCAAGCATTTTTTCAAGCCTTTTCTTTGGTGAAGCATTGAGTATTTTATACAGCTGGTCAAGCTCAAAAAATACTCTTGCATCAGTCTGGTCCATCAAAAATGCTTTTTCCATATACTCCTTTGCTTTATCGGCATTGTTAAGCTTATTATAATATGCCAGTGAAAGATTTCTGTATACTGTGGCAAGTGTTATTTTATCATTGCACGCCTCCCACAGCTCTACGGATTTTTCCCACACGCCTCTGTCATAATATAAGCAGCCCAGATAATACGCCGCATAATATCCGCCGTTTTCCATGGCATGACTTAATACTGTTATATCCTCTATCCTGTTGGGGAAGCAATAGAGTGAGCTGCTTTCTTCCGCTTTCTTTAACTCAAGAGCGTCTCCTGTACACAAAAATCTGTAATAATGCACCATGGGCTCGTCACAATGAGCGAAGGAAAGAATTTTGTCTGCCTCGCTTGTAATTCCCGCTTCGATATATGTAAGTGCCAGCTCAATAAAATTGTGGTTGTCGCCACGCATTATTTTTAACCATTCGTCGCAGCCCTCACCTGTAAGAGCGTACAATTCATATCTTCCGTGGTGGTCAAGTGCATCAAGCCTTATTGTTTCCTTCGCAAAGGCTACGGCTTCCTCTGTTTTGTTCATAATACGCAAAAGTGCAACCTTAAGCCCTCTCGCCTTTAAATTGTGTGTACCTCTTGATAATGCCTTTTCAACAAAATCGAGCGCCAAGGCATAATCTTTTTTATAGCAGGCTATGCACGAGAGCTGATAATATGCCTTGTCCTGCATATTGCCGTCCCATATTGCTTTATAAAAAGCGTCAAATGCACCGCTCATATCGCCTGTCTTTCTGAGTGCCAGACCTAAGTTATAATAAGGCTCACAGTCATAAGGATTGGGGTTTTTCCAGGTAGATGCTTTTATAGCTCTTCTGAAATATTCAATGCTCTCATTAAACCTGCCCTTGTTGTAGAGGTACTTTCCGTATCCGTTATTAATTCTTATATCCTCACAATCCCGCTTTAAGCCTTCCAGATAGTACGCCTCGGGTGAATAAGTTGCATGGCGGTACTGCTCCAGATGAACTGCCGCCAGAAACAGCTTTTCGTTTGTTTCAATTTTTTCAGGCGCAGGTATAGCCTCTGCAGGAGAAGGGATTTCTTCTTTGTTTTTTACGGGAATATAATCAACGATTGTCTTTCCGTCTTTTTTTATGCTTACGCTTACATCCTCGCTGCAGCCCTCAAAGGGAACACTGCAAGCAAACACCTCTGCTGTTTTTACGTTAAGCTCGCAGTTATGTAAAGGAGCACCGCTATAACATACTTCCACAATGGCATTTTCAATTTTCTCGGGTGCATACACGGTTATGTTTATCCTGCCGTTCTCAATTTCAACATTAAGCACAGCATTCACAGACGCATTTTTAACTGCCCCTGCACATTTATAGGGCATAAAATACTGTACAAAGCTCTTTTCCTCATAGGGCTTTAAGAAGGTAAAGTCGGGCTGATTGTCGGTAAACATACCAGTCATAAGCTCAATATAGGGTCCGTTTTCATCGGTCAGGTTTCTGTCCCAGGCTTTGCCGAAATCACCGTTGCCCCAGGTCCATTGCTTCTTTCCGGGAGACACGTGATGGTCTGCAATATGAAGTAGCCCTGCCTTCTTTTCATAGTCATAATTGCCTATAAAGTCAAAGTCGGAATGATACGCCATGTAGGATGTGGGCACAGGTATGTTTTTGTACCTGGAGATATCAGTGCCGGGAGCATAGTCATATTTGTAGTAAACGCCATCTGCTATGGGGAATTTTGACACGTCTCTCTTGCCGTGGTCCATTACTGCATGAACATCGGGCGGAAAGATGGACTGTGTGTAATCGTTTACCGCTACCGCAGGATTTGCCCACCACAAAAAGGTCTGCGTTCTTTCTGTGGGGTTATAAACCTGTCCTTTAATTTCAAGATATGCCTTGTCAGGGTGCACAGTGAAGCCTGCCATGCCCTTTGTGTGGAACATTTTTTCGACCTCGCCCACCCATACGGTTATGGAGCCGTCCTGATTTTTTTCAACGGTATAGTCAACCGCATCGAATGTGGAAGGTCTGTGATGCTGAGGCCAGTTAAACTCAATACCGCCCGAAAGCCAGGGTCCTGCCAGACCTACCAAAGCAGGCTTTATAACCTCGTTATAATAAACGGCATCGTACCCGTTTGTTTTGTCGTAAAAGCGCTGTATTCTTCCGCCTATTTCAGGCAGTATCATGACCATGATATAATCATTTTCCAAAATTATTGCGTTGTATTCCTTATCCTGCTTCACATCGCTTACACCTTCACAGACAGGATGCGGATATACCTTTCCGCTTGAGCCTTGGTATACTCTCTTTTCTAAAAACATGGGATTCTTATCGTATTGGGCAATTTCATATGTAGGTATTAAAACTTTTTCTTCACGGACAATAACATTTTTCATACTGAAACCTCCTTCAATTTATTTCATTATACTACTTCAATATAAGAATAGCATTATTTATTATTGCACAAAAATATAAAATTATTGCTTTAATCATAGGTTAGTGCTAAAATAATGCTTGAAGGAGATGTGATTTTATGAATAAACGCAGTGAAAATGTATCGGACAACTCGCTATGGGTAACTTCAACTCCGTCACAGGCGGCGTCACTACTGCCGTTCTATATTACAGAGGCAGGTCATTTCTATGCCTTTGAGGACTATTATGTCTCCCGCAATGAGCACGACAGCTTTCTGCTTTTATGCACATTGAAAGGCTCGGGCAAAGTCCGCAGTGGCGAAGCAGTCATAAATCTGCCTTCGCAGACCGCAGTTTTGATAGACTGTCATGCTCCCCATGCCTATTATTCCTTGGAGGACAATTGGGAATTTATATGGTTTCACCTGAGGGGTAACAGCATCCAAAGTATGTACAACATCCTTTATCCTGAAAAAATTGCTCCTATTGACATAATTACGTCCAAGCTTTTTCACTCTCCTGATGAATTTATCCGCGCATGCTCACAAAACGACATTGCGTCAGCTGTTGAAATTTCCTCTCACATACACAGCATATTCAGCATAATGCTTAATTCAAAGCTTAACAGCTCCCACGAAAAAACAAACGGTCAGTATTCAGACTATATCAATCTTGCGCTAAATATTATTCACGAAAAATATCATTTGCCTTTAACAATTGAAGACATAATGGAACAAATTCCTCTCTCAAAATATCACTTTATAAGAATATTCAACCAGCATATTGGCATAACACCCTATCGCTACCTTACAGCGCACCGCATTAATGCCGCAAAAATACTTTTGCGCAGCGAAAATATTTCTATTGCCGAGGTAGCTGAAAAATGCGGTTTTTCTGACACAAGCAATTTTATTTGCCAGTTTAAAAAGCATACGGGTCAAAAGCCTCTTGAATACAAAAAATATTTCCTGTAAAACAAAAAATCCGCATCACATGATGCGGATTTTATTTGTTTTAATTATTCAGCGTCAGCTACAGCTTCTTCTGCTACTTCTTCAGCAGCGGGAGCTTCTTCTACTGCGGGAGCGAGAAGAACCTTAATGGAAAGGCCAATCTTCTTAGCTTCCCAGTCAGCTTCAACGATCTGAGCGTCAACCATCTGACCAACTGTAAGTACATCTGCGGGCTTGCCGATTCTCTTTGTATCGATCTGAGAAACGTGGATAAGACCTTCAACACCGGGGATGATTTCAACGAATGCACCAAAGGGAAGAAGTCTTACTACCTTAACATTTCTAACATCGCCAACAGCCATTGTATTCTGAGCGATAACCCAGGGGTTGTCCTCTGTCTTCTTGTAACCAAGAGAAATCTTCTTTGTTTCAGCGTTTGCTTCGATGATGAATACTTCAACAACGTCGCCAACCTTAACAACTTCTTCAACGTTCTTGATTCTTGTCCAGGAAAGCTCAGAGATATGAACAAGACCTTCTACACCACCGATATCAACGAATGCACCAAAGGATGTGATTGTCTTAACTGTACCTGTGTACTTCTTGCCTGTTTCAACGCCTGCCCAGAATGCTTCACTCTTCTTAGCCTTTTCTTCCATAAGAACGCTCTTAATAGAGCCGATAGCCTTCTTGCCTCTTCTATCGTCCTTAATGTTAAGGATGCGGAGAGAAACTGTCTCGCCTACCATTGTGGAAAGGTCTGCAACGAATCTTTCTGTTGCGTGAGAAGCGGGAACAAACACTCTTGTACCGTTAACTGCAACAACGATACCGCGGTTAACAGCTTCAACAACCTTACCTTCAAGGATTTCCTGTGTTTCAGCTGCGTTTTCGATTGTAGCCCAACCCTTCTTAGCGTCAACCTTCTTCTTGGAAAGCTTCACATAGCCTTCAGCGTCGTTTACACGAACAACGAATACTTCAACTTCTTCGCCCATCTTAACAACGTCTTCGGGCTTTACGTCGGGGTCTTCGGAAAGTTCATCAGCAGGGATGATACCCTCACTCTTGAATCCAAGGTCTACATATACTTCTGTAGGTGTAACCTTAACAACTGTGCCTGTAACTATCTGTCCTGTATTTAAAGTTACGAGGGATTCCTCAAACGCCTCCGCAAAAGTAAGCTCTCCTTTTAAATTTTCTGCATTTACCATGGTTGTAAAAACCTCCTTTATTATCCAATCCGGTGTTGAGGCACCGGCGGTTATACCAATTCGTTCCCCCGGGACATAAAGCCCCTCGGGCAGCTCCCATGCTCCTTCAACAAGAAGCGTTTTGTCACACAAGCTGCTCGCTATCTGATAGAGCTTTTTTGTGTTAGAGCTGTTCTTGCCACCTATTACGATAAACAAATCGCTCTCTTTTGCGAGAGTGGCTGTGCTTTTTTGTCTATCATTAGTCGCACTACATATTGTATCAAAAAACACTACCTTATTGCAAGTGTTTTTTATAATTTTTATTATTTTTTCCCACAAATTTCTCTCAAAAGTAGTCTGAGATACTACACAAATATCTTTATCTGCCAAAAGAGTGCAGTTTACGTCCTCTTCAGTGGAAAAAATAACGGCTTCGTCATTGCACCAACCGTTAATCCCCATAACCTCGGGGTGCTTGGCATCGCCTATTATGACAATGGTTTTGCCCATGGCATAATTTTCCGAAACAATGCGGTGGATTTTTTTAACAAAGGGGCAGGTTGCGTCAATATACTCAATGCCCTTTTCCTTAAGGGCATCCTCCGTCGCCTTGGGCACACCGTGACTGCGTATTACAACAGTGTCGCCACCCTTTGCCTCTTCCACGCTTTCAATTATGCGCACGCCCTTTTCCTCCAGAGCCTTTACGACCTGACCGTTGTGGATGATGGGTCCGTAGGTTACAATGCTCTTGCCCTCGCCTATTCCCGTTTCGGTCATTTGAAGAGCACGCGACACACCAAAGCAGAAGCCTGCGCTGTCAGCAATTCTTACCTTACTCATGCTTTTGCCCTGCTTTTTATAAAGTCAACAATGAGTTTCACGCTTTCGCCCAGTGTCTGACCGGAGGTGTCGATAACGGTAGCATCCAAAGCAGCCTTAAGAGGCGATTCAGCTCTGTGAGAGTCCTGATAATCTCTCTTCTGCATGTCCTCCAAAACCTCCTGATAGCTTGTCTCCACGCCCTTTTCCTTTAATTCCAGGTAACGGCGCATAGCTCTGTCCTCAGCAGATGCAGTGAGGAAAATTTTAATTTCTGCATCAGGGAGCACAACAGTGCCGATGTCTCTGCCGTCCATAATAACGTTGTTACTGCCTGCAATTTTCCTCTGCAAATCAACAAGTGTTCTTCTGACACCGCCAATTGCAGAAACACGTGACGCCGCCATGGAAACCTCGGGTGTTCTGATTTTGCCTGTTACATCAACACCGTCAAGATATATACTCTGTCCGTGGTCTGTAATTTTGAGCTCGATTTCGCTTTCCTTAGCAAGAAGCTCAATCTTTTCGTTTTCGTCAAGACTTATATTATTTTTGAGAACCTTGTAGCCTATCGCGCGGTACATTGCGCCCGTATCAATATATAAATAACCCATTTCCGACGCTACAAATTTTGAAATTGTGCTTTTGCCCGCACCTGCAGGACCGTCAATTGCGATTTGCATAAAAAATCCTCCAAATTATAATTTACATATTCATACCTGCAATATAGCCCGTTGAAAACGCTATCTGCAGATTAAAGCCGCCTGTGTAAGCATCAACATCAATAACCTCGCCTGCAAAATACAAGCCCTTTACAATTTTGCTTTCCATGGTTGAAGGGTCAATTTCCTTAACGCTTATGCCGCCTGCCGTAACGATTGCCTCATTTATTCCACGGAAGCCTTCAATGTCAATTTCAATTTTCTTTATGGCATCAATAAGCTGCTGCCGCTCTTCCTTGGTTATGGCGTTGACCTTTTTCCTTTCGTCGATACCGCTTTTTTCAATCACAAAGGGTATCATCTTTTTGGGCAAAAGGTCGTCAAGACTGTTTACAAAGTCGCGGTTCTGGTATTTTTCAAAATCACGCAGAAGCCTCAAATCCAGTGTTTTTTCGTCAAGAGCAGGCTTTAAATCAAGTATGATTTTATACTTTTCGCTTTTTCGCATATGCCCTGATGCAGAAAGTATTATGGGACCCGACATGCCGTAATGTGTGAAAAGCATTTCTCCTAAATCAGTATACAGTTTTTTGCCTTTTTCGTCAAGGACTGTTACCGAAACATTTTTTAGACTCAGCCCCATAAGGCTTTTAACACTGCTTGCCACCAATGGAATGAGGCTTGGCTTCAATTCTGTAACCGTATGCCCCAAATTTTGTGCCATACGGTAGCCGTCACCTGTCGAGCCTGTCTGAGGGTAGCTCTTTCCGCCTGTGGCAATAAGAACGCTATCAGCTTTGATATAGCCCTTTTTGCACTTAACGCCGCAAACTACTCCGTCCTTTGTGTCAATTTCAAAGGCATGGTCGAAAACGACCTTTACCCCCAAGCGCTTCATTTCGTTTTTCATTGCATCCACAATGTCACGGGCTTTGTCGCTCACGGGGAAAACCCTCTGTCCTCTTTCAACCTTCAATTTAACGCCAAGCTCTTCAAAAAATTCCTTTACGTTGTAGTTTGAAAAGGTGTATATGGCGCTGTACAAAAACTTGGGGTTTCCGGGAATGTTCAAAAAAAGCTCTTCAACCTCGCAATCGTTTGTAACGTTACATCTGCCCTTTCCCGTGATGCCCATTTTTTTGCCAAGGTAGGTATTGTGTTCAATGAGTGTTACATCTTTATTGAGCCTTGCCGCAGCTATTGCCGCCATCATGCCTGCGGCACCGCCGCCTATTATTGCCACCATAAGTCTTAACCTCCATCTCGCAGGCTTCATTCAACATTGTTTGTTGATTGCCACAAATTTCAGCATTTGGTGGCAATGTGATATGTGCTCCGCACGCGATATACCCGTCGGGTGCGATATATTTGCCTACGGCAAATGCGATATGTCAGGCATTGCCTGACGTTATTGTTACTTATTCTGCATTCTTTGTAGTCTCACGTGCTACAAAGAAAATGCGTTCGCTTTTTTCATTGGGTGCATTAAAACTGAGGTTGTCGTAAACCGCAACAACCTCCAGCCCTGCTTTAGTGAGAAGCTCGGTTATTTCATCCACGCTGTAGGCTCTCTCATAGTGAGTTTCGTCGTAGCGGTAATACACATCCTCGTCCTTTTCAAAAAATGTTAAATCAAAGGTGCATATTTTACTTTCCTTGTCGTAGTTGTTCTGCCAGGAATAGAAAATGTCCTCGTCGTCGCTGACATAGGTGTTGTCGCCTAAGATATGCTCAAGCTTATACTCGGAATTTATGTCAAATATAAATAAGCCTTTTGGGTCAAGATAGTTGTTCACAAGCTTGAAAACCTTAAGGAGTGCCTCCTTGTCGGTTATATAGTTAATGCAGTCCAATGTTGAAACAACAGTCGCCACGGTGCCGTAGAGCTCAAACTGCGTCATGTCCTGGTTTAAGAAGAGAATGCTTCTCTCCTCCTCCATTGCCTTTTCACGTGCAACCTCAAGCATGTCCACAGAGGAGTCAACCCCTATTACATCAAAGCCCAGAGCGTCAAGCAGCATGCTCATGTTGCCTGTGCCGCAGCCAAGGTCAAGGCACAAGCCCTTTTCTCCGCCGAATTTTTCAATTATTTTTACATAATACTCTACAAACTGTTCATAGGGCACATCCTGCTGCAGTGCATCGTATAAATATGCAAAATCCTGATACATAGGATTACTCCTTTTCTAATTTGGCGTATAAGCCTAAAAGATTTTTTGTGCCAACGCTGTCGAAGGCAATTTCGTAGCGCACATCGTTGCCCACATTTTCGGCGGCGGTAATAAGCCCCGCACCAAACTTTTTGTGTTTTACTCTGTCGCCCACCTTAAAGGTTATATTGCCTGTTAATTCCATCTTGCTTTCCTTTTTGGGAAGAAGTGTTGTAGTTTCAATTCTTGGCTTTCTTTCAATGGGTGCAAAGCCGAAATCATCCTCAAAAGAGCCGAAGGAACTATTTCTTGTAAAGGGCGACTTTTCGCTGTATTCATACACAGTTTCGGGTATTTCCTCTAAAAAGCGGCTCTTCTGATAGGGCGAGGTTTTTCCGTAAACTGTTCGTGAAAACGCGCCTGTAATGTAGAGCTTTTTGCGTGCACGAGTTATGCCAACATAGCAAAGACGGCGCTCCTCTTCAAGCTCGCTTGCATCGTAAATGCTCATAAAGGATGGGAAAATGCCCTCGTCCACACCTAAGATAAATACCACGGGGAATTCCAATCCCTTTGCAGAGTGCATTGTCATGAGGGTGCACTTGTCCTTTGCTTCGCCGCTTTCGTCATAGCTGTCAAGGTCACTTACAAGGGCAATGTTGTCCATGTATTCGTCAAAGGTGGCGTTCTCCATGGTGTCGAGGAAGGTTTTTGCACCTGAAATCAATTCGCCCACGTTTGCCTGTCTGTCCTCTGCCTTTTCGTCTTTTTCAAGGTGCTCACGGTAGCCTGTCTTTTCGTAAACGTAGTTTACAAACTCGTCCACCTTAAGAGAGTTCTTTTTGTCGATAATATCTTCCATCAAGTCAACAAACTCTCTGAGGTTTGTTTTGATTTCGTCCTTATGGCTCTGAAGCGATTTAAACACGCTTGTGCCTTCACGATAGGCAGTTTCGCTGATGGTGTCAACGGTTGTTTTGCCTATTTTTCTGCCGGGTGTGTTTATAATGCGCTTGAGGCTCATGTCATCGTCGGGGTTTTTAGCAAGGCGCAAGTACGCAACCATGTCCCTTATTTCCATACGGTCGTAGAACTTTCTGCCTGCAAGAAGCTCGTAGGGAATGTTGTCACGCATGAACATTGTTTCTAAGCTTCTGGTAAGGGAGTTGTTGCGGTAGAGTATTGCAATGTCGGAATACTTGTAGCCGTCGCGGTAAAGCCTGCCTATTTCCGAGGAAATGTAGCTTGCCTCCTCCTGCTCATTCATCTCACGATGAATAAGTATCTTTTCGCCCTCGCCCTGGTCTGTCCAAAGGTTTTTACCCTTTCTGCCCAGGTTATTTCTGATAACGCTGTTTGCCGCATCAAGAATGTTCTGTGTGGAGCGATAGTTCTGCTCCAAGCGTACAACGTGGGCATCGGGGAACATTTTTTCAAAGTTAAGAATGTTTTCAATGTTGGCGCCGCGGAACTTGTAAATGCTCTGGTCGTCGTCACCTACAACGCATAAGTTTCTGTGACTCTTTGCCAGAAGCATGATAAGTATATTCTGTGCATTGTTTGTGTCCTGATACTCGTCAACAAGAATATAGCGGAACTTGTTCTGGTAATACTCTAAAACATCGCGGTTTATCATAAAAAGCCTTACTGTCTGTATGATTAAATCATCAAAGTCAAGGCAGTTGGAAACCTTAAGCTTTTCCTGATAAAGCTCGTACACACGGGCGATTTTTTCTAAGCGATAGTCGCCAGAAACGCTCTTTGCGTATTCCACGGGCAGCTTTAAGGAATCCTTAGCCGAGGAAATTTCCGCCATAACACCCTTGGGGGTGAAAATCTTGTCGTCAAGGTTTAATTCCTTCAGGCATTCCTTAACCAATGTTTTCTGGTCGTCAGCGTCGATAATATTGAAGCTTTTGTCAAAGCCTAATTTATCAATATCACGCCTTAAAATCCTCACGCAGGCAGAGTGGAAGGTTTTGACCCACATATCCTTAGCATCTTCGCCGATGAGCTTTTCAACTCTTTCTGCCATTTCACGCGCGGCTTTGTTTGTGAAGGTAATTGCAAGTATGTTCCAGGGCTGTACGCCCTTTTCAATCATGTGTGCAATGCGGTATGTAAGCACTCGTGTTTTACCGCTTCCCGCACCTGCAAGGACCAATAAAGGACCCTCTGTTCGCTCGGCAGCTTCGCGCTGCATATTATTTAATCCGTCAAGTAAACTCATAAAATTTCACCTATTACTCCATTCAATCATATCTTTTTGTATTATATCACATTATATTTATTCTTTCAACAACAAAAAGGCAGTCAATGACTGCCTTTTTGTTTTGGAGAAATATTAAGTTTTGGGTTAATCAGTTAAAGCCTTCTGTTTCGCCGTCAAAGCCATCGTCATTATCGTCGGGGGTTGTGTTGTCGTTACTATCAGATGGTCTTTCAATAAGACCGTCTGCCGCAAATGTAACCTTAACAGCCTTGTCGTTGTCTTCTACCTTTTCAACTGTCACCTTATCCTTTATAAGGGAATTATTGTTGTTGATACGGATATATTCGTACCAGTAATTATTATCCGTAATAATTTCCGCATTACCTACTGCAGTAAGAATAACGCTGTACTTATTACCTGCAGCATCATATGCCGCATCGCTCACTGCAAAGTGGAGCTCATTCTCTGTTAATTCATAAGCACCCTTTGCGGTGTAGCTTGTGTTAGCCTTTAATTCGCCATCCTTAACCACAAGACGGATACCACTCTGGTTTGCATAGGCATTTAAAACATCGCTAAGTCCGTAGCCGAGCTGTGTTTCGTCCTTAAGAAGCCCTGCTGCTACCTGGTAAATGCTTCTGGTAACTGTATCTGTACCGTAAATGGTTTTTTCGGTGCCGTCATCGTATGTTACCACAACATACGGTGTTGCAGTAAACTTACGGATGTAGTTGCTCTCTGCCATGTCGGTAATTGCAACAGAGAAGGTTGTGTCATTCTGCCACTTTTCGGCAGCAACAATTGTTTCCGCACTGCTGCCCTCGGCTGTTATCCTCATGCCGTAGGCAGTTGCATCAAAATTACTTCTGTCTACTTCAGCCAGGAAGCGTAAGCCGTTGCCTGCCTTTACCTTGCCGTTTTCGTCAAGTCCACCACCGTATCTGACCTGTGCACCATTAACCATCGTCACGTTAAAGCCAACTGTATTGATAACCTCACCGCCAACTACAGCGTATTTACCTGCGTCAACAAAATCGTCATTCATGTAGTAGCCTACAACATTAGCAGGAAGTGAGTATGTACCGTCGCCATTGTCAATACCGAGTACGATATAACCGTCTGTTGTAACACTTTCGCCATCAACAGTAACATTTACGCCTGTTGCAAGAACAACGTTTCCGCTTTCATCAAGCTTGAGGTAATATGTACTGCTTTCATAGCTCATTTTAGCCATATCACTGTCTGTGATTGTGTAATTTTCAACAGGACTTGCAACCTTAAAGCCGTCAGCTTCAAGCCATGTGTAGAAGTTAACATCTGCTCCTTCAGTAAGAGCACCCACATAAATAGAGGGGTATCCGTAGCTTGCATGACCATCGGGGTAGAAGCCGCCGTTTGTTTCTTCGCCTGATGTATTTCCGGAAATTACGGGATTACCTGTTATTGTAATAACCGAGAAGGGCGAACATTCAACACCGCCTGCAAAGTTTGTTGCACTGTTAGCTGTAACACTACCGCCGGAAACATTAAGCTTTGCAACGGAGTTTATGAAAATACCGCCACCGGTTGTTGCGCTGTTGCCTGTAATGCTGCCGCCTTCAAGATTGAATATTGCGGTTGCACTGTTATAGCTGTAAAAGCCGCCGCCGTATTTTGTTGCTGTGTTGTCTTTAATAGAACCGCCTGTCATTGTAAATGTACCATCAGCAACATAAACACCGCCACCGCCACCGTTTGCTGTTCTTGTAGCAGTATTATTTGAAATTTCGCCGTCGCTTAATGTAACCTTACAGCTTGCAGCCATTACTGCTACACCGCCGCCACTATATGCCTTGTTACCTGTAACAGAGCCGCCGTTGATTACCAAATCACCAAGTTTTACGCAAACACCGCCACCTGCGCCATTTGTTGTTGTGTTGTTATTATTTCTTACAATTGCACCTTCGTTAAGTGTCAATTTACCCGAACTGTTAACTTCAATCAATGCTCTTGTTGCTGTAATGCCGTTTGCACTTCCGCCGTCAACAATAATGTTTTCCATAACTACATCTGCAGTTATATTCAATAAATATTTGTGTGCGTCAACCTCTGTTGTAATACTTACGGGGTTTTCTGCATCATTACTTGTAATTGTCACGTTTTTGCCAATTACAGTTGTTGACTCTACGTTAATATTTTTAAGAAGCTTAACTGTTCCGCCTTCATATACCTTTGCCACGGCTTCTGTAAATGCGGCGTTTATCCATTCGCCGTTTTCTTCTGCCTGGTATACTGCTTCCGCTTCTTCAATTATGCTAAACTTATAGCTTGCACTGCCCTTGTAGTTTTCTGTGTCGGATACGGAGAATGTAACTGTATATGAGCCAACCTCTGTAGGTGCTGAGTCAAGCACTGTACCCTCGCTGTCAGTATATACAACATTCCAACCGCCGCTATATTTTGCACCGCTTGTAAGTGTACCCACGGGTGCACCTGTATAACCGTAATTTACTTCGCCATTATATAGAGAATCCATTGCAGTAAGACCTGAAATATTAACAATATACTGACCAGTAAGAGTAATATTGATTACAACAGTAATATCGCCATAGTTAGTGGTATGGAAAATAACCGCAAATTTACCTGTTGCAGGCTCTTCCTTTACAACTGTTGTAAATTCAATCTTTGTTGCTGAGGCATCTGTCTGCATATATGTAACAGCACATCCGCTTATTATATTTGTTATATCTATGCTGTAGCTTGTTATCTCTGCATCCTCGGGGAATAAATAACCAACCTCAAGTTCGGGCTTATTTACCACATCACAAGGACCTGACCAATCAAGGCTGTATATCTTTACATTGTAGTATGCATCTTCAGTTTCGTTGTAAGAAACAGTATCACCATCAAATACGGGATAATCGTCTGTACCAATATTCTGATACCAAACCTGGCTGCCGTCAGCAACGCCCTCGTTTAAGAAATATGTAACTTCGCCCGAGTTAAATTCTGCTGTGGTCTTTACCTCTGCAGAATCTGCCACATCTGCACCCTTAATACCGCCTAAAACAGTGGCATTATCATCAAGATAATAGCAGTTTGTTACTGTTCCTCCGTTCTTGTTACCTATAACGCCGCCAATCTGTGCACTTGTATCAGTTGTTGTTACTGTACCTATGTTATAACAGCTATCAACAGTAGCTCTGGAATAACCGGAAATACCGCCTACATTTTTAATACCTGTTACATCCCCTGTGTTGTAACAATCATAAATATAGCTTCTTGTGTAATTGTAGCCGACGATACCGCCTGTCATGCAGTAGCTGCCGTTACCCGTTACATCACCGTTATTTGCACACTGCTGTATTGTAGTACCTATATTTGCCACCGAGTATGCATAACCTGTAATGCCGCCTGCTCGCGCCGTTCTGCAACCTGTTATGCTAACGTTGCCGTTATTTGTACAGCTTTCAATCAGTGTTCCCTGGTTGTTAATACGTCCGCCGTAGCTATAGCCTGCAATACCGCCGCCGTATACACCAAGACCTGAGCCGCTCGCACTTGTTACGTCACCGTAATTTGTACAGTTTACTACCTTTGAAATATCAAGGTCATTCAATGCCGTATTTGTTAAACCAACAATACCGCCCACATAAACTGTAGCTACAGAAGTAGTTGATGATGACTTTAATTCAACGCTTGCTCTGTTAACGCAGTTTTCAATAATACCTGCATTTACCGCCGCTATCGTACCAAGGGAAACTTCGCCGTCAGTACTCTTAATCTCACCGCTGATTTTACCGCTTGCAATTTCAAGATTCTTAATAGTACCCGAATTTGTACCAAAAAGGCCTGCATTTGTATCAACTGTTACAACATAAAGGTTTTCTATCTTCTTGCTGTTACCGTCAAATGTTCCCAAAAAGCCTGTTATGGGAATCCAGCTTGTTGTCTCTGTAACAGTGTCTGCACCATAACCTGTAAGATTTGCTTGGAGCAAATCAATATCGTTATTAAGTGTTACGGTTTTGCCTTCAAGGCTGTCGCCACCGTTTACTATGTTTGCAATTTTAGCCAGACCTGCCGCTGTGTAAACAGTATAATTACCGCTTGCGTCAACAGCATAGTCTGTACCTTCCACGGCAGCGGCACCTATTGTTGCCCAAGTTGCAGTAACTTCTACTGCCTCTCTGGTGATATCAAGTTCTTCGTTTGTTGCATAATTTACCGTAACAGATGCTTCGTATGCCTCGTATCCGGCATCTGCGGCAATGCTAAGTGTATATGTTCCCGGAAGTACCTGCTTTCCAAAGTTGTACTCGCCGTCGACATCTGTAACAGCCGTATACTTAACCGCTTCGTTCTGTGAAAGTGTTATTGTCACATTTTCGCTTGCGTCTGCCAGTGCACCGTAAAGATTTGACTTAAAGCCTGCTATCTGATATGCTGCCGCAGCATCTTTAGTTATGGCAGTACCTGTCTGACCGCTCACCCAATCTTCGTGACCTGTAGAGCCCTGGTTGACAGATTCTGTATATTCACCGATTGTAATATCGGAATATTCAACAACTGCCGCTTCACCATAAATAAAGGGGTCTCCGTAGAGTGCCGAAATACTTTCGGAAAGCACCGCACAGTTTGTAACAGTTGCCTTTGTACAGCAGTCACTGATAAGACCTGCCGCCATATTGTCACTTGTGATATCACCGCTGAAATAGCAGTTTTCATAAATATGTACCAGATCGCCTTCTTCCTGCTGGTCCAAGCCCACAAGACCGCCCACTGCTATATAACCTGTGCCCTTGCCCACCAAGTCGCCTGAACAAAAGCTGTTTGTTATTTCAAGTCCGTCGCCAAAATCCCATACACCGCCTACGAGACCGCCAACATAGCTGGGATGGCTGTTATTTACGGAGCTTACATAACCTCCCTGGAAAGAGCAGTTATCAAAATCAAGGGGTGCATTTGCCGCACCAAGCAAACCACCGGCATAACTGAACTGACCGTCTGCCAATGCGTTCTGCTCAACTATACAGTTTACTGCCGAACAGTTTGTTAATGTTAAACCTTCTTCTGAAGCTGCTGCAATAATGCCCACATAAAAATCGCTGGACAATTCGTCATATTCTGTTGATATAATTGCAGTACAACTATCAAATGTAATATTTCTTACCTCTGCCCCCACGGAATACATAAATCCGGCTACATATAATCCTATATCGGTAGGTATCATCTCAAGGTTTGAAATAGTATGCCCTGCACCCTCAATAGTTCCCGCATAAATAATGGTTGACCACTTTTTATCTGTCATATCAATATCTTTTGTCAATTCGATATTGATATCATTATAGTCAGTATTTACAAGATTTGCAAAGGCAACCAATTCATCAGCAGAGCTGATTTCGTAGTACCCGTCGCCGTCACTGTCGGTAAGGGTAACACCTGTTACGGTATCCTGCAAATCGTCCGCCGCCAAAGCCGTAAGGCTCAATGAGGGCAAAAAGCTCATTACCATTACCAAGCTTAAAATAATTGCCAATAGTTTTTTCATAAAATCAATCCTTTCTTTTTATTTACACCTCATCCACCGCTCACGCGGTCCCCCTTCCCCTTGAGGGGAAGGCAATATTAAAAACCGCTCGAATTTTGGGGACACTTATCCCTATTATTCAAACGGTTTATAATTTTAGATATTTATTGTACTCAAAAATAACAGCGTCAGTTGTCTGTCTGTCTG
>JAFUOO010000016.1 GCA_017472685.1 Clostridia bacterium | reverse complement strand
GCCTGTTGTGTCAAAGTTACCTTCTGCGTTTTCGAAAGAACCGTTTGAAATAAGGTTTTCGGATGCAACAGCATATGTTACACCGCCGTATTCATATTCGTCACCGATTGCGTAGCTGTTATAAACCTGTTCAACCTTATAGAGCTCAACATCGTCAAAATATGTGTTTGTGCCTAACCAACGGGCATAAATTTCAGCAAATGCGCTGTCGCTCTTTGCTGTGAGCACATAAATGTGCTGTCTCCATGCATTTTTTGCAAGACCCGAAATGTTACAGCTGATGGGGTCACTGTTGCTGTTACCGAGACCACCACAGTCAATATCAACCTGGTTTGTGCTGTTACCCAAACCTACTGTAAGAGTCATGCCGTCGCCATCGCTGTAGCTCCAGAAGCTGAGCACGTACTTGTCGCCTGCCTGAACTTCATCACCGAGATCAAACTGACCAAGCAGGTTACCGTTGGAAGAACCTCCGCCGTTTTCATTACACTTCAATGAGTAATCACCGGAGTGAGCCTGGGTTGTGGAGCGGGAGAATGAGCCGAGAGTAGCAACTGCTGAACCGTCCCATCTGTTCCAACCGTCTGTACTTGTTTCGAATGTACCGTTAGAAACAAGGTTTTCGCTTGTAGCATTATATGTAATACCGTAAACTACAAACTGCTTTACTTCCTTCGGAACTTCAGAATCGTAAGTATAAGTAATTGTCAGATTGTTTGTTGTTGATGATACGGTATAATTTGTAGGATTAGAAGCATCCTTCTTATAAATTGATGTGCCGTATGTAATAGTTTCGGGTGCATAGCTTGACAAGTCAATTATGTCGCCCAGTTTACTTGATACTAAAACCTGAGAAGCAATTTCAGTACCGTCTTCTTTCACAAACTTAATTGTGGTTGTTGCATCTGTATCAAAGTTAAGCACTGTTGTCTCAGGTGCATCAACCTTTGTACCGCCAACGTAAAGGTCGTACTGACCGGTGCGGTCATCTTTTGCCATTTTAAAGGAGTATGTAACACTGTTGCCGTCAACAACCTTCTGGTCGATATAACGAATCTGGTCAGCTGTTGCCGTTACAATGCTCACATCCTTCTTAACAACAAGAAGTGTAGATTCCTGAGCTTCTTCAGGATTTTCATACAGAACAGTAACCTGCACTGTTCTGTCAGCATCGGTGCCTACACCTGCCACTAAGGATGTAATCGTAGCAGCACTGCTTGTTACTGTCATTGTGAAGATAAGCAAAATGCTTATCATCAATGAAATTACTTTTTTCATACCTTATTCCCCCTATTAATACTGGAAACTTCTTATAAACTGGCATCTTAAACCATCCCATACCATTGTGTCGTCGGGCTCATTTTCCCAACCACCAATACCTGTGTTGATTATAAGTCGCATGTTCTTCTGGAATGCAAGGGAAGTGTCATTCTGTGTGCTTGCATAAAGATTGCCGTTCAAATAGAATTTAATGTAATCGTAGCCCCAATCCATGGACCATGTGTTGTAGCTTGTTGCAATGTTTGTGCCGCTTGTTATCTTACCGAAGCGGTTGTCACTGTCACCCTCGCCGTGAAGAGCTGTATGCCATGCATAGTGACCATACTTGGATGAGAGCGTTTCAAAAATGTCAATTTCGGGTGGCCATGAGTCGCGACCTGTTAACCAGAAAGCATTCCAATAGCCAATGGGGCTGTCGGGGTCCTTGAACCTGCCTTCAACAAAGCACTGCTTGTTGTAAACCTTATCCTGGATACTTACAACACCAACATATGCCTGCCACTTCTTCCAGTCTGTTCTTCCGAAGTCGCCGTTATACTGCTTACCTGTCTCACCGCTTGTATCAGTAGGCCAAGCATTTTCATCAATCTTTGTTGCCTTAAGGTACAGCTCACCGTTTTCAACAATTACGTTGTTCTTTGTAATAAGAGCTGTAAAGTTGTAGGAATCGTTTGTGGGGTTATTTGCTTTCCAGGGGTAGTTGGTCCACCACTGACCATTCAGCGTGCTTCCGTTAAAGTTGTCGGACACATATGCTGAGCCTTCGTTTCTCAAATAGAAGGTACCCTGTGCAGCTGTCCACATCTTCCAAGGCTTCATATCGCCTGTCTTGTAGTCTGTTGTTGTATCGTAGAGATACTTGTTCTCCATAGCGTTTCCGTCGGAATTAGCCGCCTGCAGATATGTGCGGTATGTATATGTACTGCCTGTGTAATAACCTGCATTGTCTGCCGCTTCCTTATAGAAAGTGGCATTTGCCATAAATTCGCCTGTGTTTTCAAACTTCTTGAGGTAGAAGGCATCGCCAGTTTCTGCCACGATAAAGTATCCCGGCATTGTAACTGCCTCGAAACTTACGCCTGTACCAACAAGACCACGACGTTCAACAAAACGTGCTATGGCGGGGTTTTTGTTTGCCGCAACACTGATTACGCCGTCTGCGCCGTTGTGGTAAACGTATCTGCCGTAGTACTCACTGCTTGATGTTGGATAGCTTGAAAGCCTTGTTGCTTCAAGTCTCACAACGCCGTTTGTGGGGTCAACACCTCCGAGAGTTCCAGTATTGCGTTCAACCTCACGGAGTGCAAGGTCTGTTACTGTCATCTGGTTTTTAGCGCCTGCGCCTGTGTTGAAGGCAATTACTGCAGGTGCTGTGTATGCCCATGCACGGTTTCGTACAAGCTCTATATCTGAATAGGAGAAGTACATAAGCTGTGTTTCGGTTACCTCGGAGTCAGAAACAGTGATGAAGCACGATCTGTTTGTGGGTGAAACCAAAAGTGAGAAGCTCAGCATTTCGTCCTTATTGAATGTATTCTCAAAAAGGGCTGCGGGAGAGCCTTCGTTAAAGTAGTTGGAAACCATCTGGTTGATTGCTACTTTTTCACCGCTGTTATCAAGCTTTATCTGGATAGCTGTGTGGTTATCCAAATCGGCACCACCTGTTGTTATGCCATCTACAAGAGTGATACCTGAGTAAAAACCATTTGTATCTTCGCCGTCAATAGTCGACGGAATTTCCAATCCAAAGGTAATTTCGTAGTCACCGTTATCGGCGGGAAGGTCGAGCTCCTTCTGTGCAAGCACACCGCCTGCACCGTCCGGAGGTGTGGGGTTGTAGTAAACATCTGCTTCGGCGATTCTTATCCAGCCGTTGTTTGAGCTGTCCACTCTTGCGTAGAAGGTAATTTTTACATATCTTGCTGTTGTTGCATCAAAATAAGCTTTCTGAATTTCGTCCGTGCTCTTTGATGTTCTCTTTGCAACAACCTCTGTATAATTTGAATTATCTGTACTTACAGCTACAGAATATGTATAAGTTCTTGTTGAGCCGTTGCCGAAAACCAGACCAACGCTTGAAACAGTCTGTGCTGAGCCCAAATCCAGAGTAAGTGTTGCAGGAGCTGCGTCTGTTACGCCGGATGCTGTCCAGATTGTAGCAGTGTCGCCGTCAAGCACGTTTGCTGCCGCATTTGCGCTTTCAGGCTCCTGGCTTACAGTTACGGATGAAATCGTGAGTTCTTCACCGTCAGCATCAACACCGCCTGCGCGGTCTACAGCGTCATAAAGCACGAGTGCATCACTGTCAGCTTCTGCATAAAGCTTTCCACCAAGAGTAGGTGTATAATCCTTGTATGTCATTTCGTCCATTGCAGAAATATGCCAGTCGTCCGCCATTTCATCTGCTGTCATAAGCATTTCGCCAACGTTATCCTCAAAGCCGTAAACTGAGATTTCGTTAATGCCTACCGAGCCAAGCACGGTTATGCGAACATATCTTGCTCTTATGTTTTCTACACTGACGCTTTCCGTAGCACTTGTCTGCGCGTCAGAAACTGCTGTGAAGTTTTCGCCGTCTTCACTTAGAAGCACCTGATAGCTCGTTGTGGTGTTATCAAAATCTGCTGTTACGCTTGAAATGATATAGTCATCACCAAGATACATTGTGATGGAATCGTTTGCTGCGGCTGACCACTTTGTGCTTGCATTACTGTCAACAGCATTTGCCGCTGTGCCTGTGTTCGACGCCCAGATATCCGCTGTTGTTAATGCAACTTTTTCACCATCAAGCGAATCAACCGTTGTGCAGTTATCGCTCGACAAGGATGCGAGAGGTATTATGCCGTCGTCCCACACAAAAATCTTCGCGGTGCCCTGTGATATATCTGCAGTATAAACCTTGTTCAGGCTTTGTCCTGCCGCTACCTCCACAGAGTATTTTTCAACAGCTTTGAAGCTTGTGTCAGATTCAAAGGTTGCAACATACACAAAAGCCGTCTCTGCGTCTGTGCCTGAATTTTCCACCTTTACGGTGTACTCCACCTTTGAAGCAGTCTTTCTGCCCGCTATTTCTGCGCTGAGCGTGTTTGCCGATGCAGGCAATGCCATAACCGACAAAACAAGAATCATGCACAGCAATAGTGCCAATACTTTTTTCATTTTATCTCCTCCGTCTTCTTTATAAAAAAATCGTTTCAGAATAATTATATCACTAAATTTTGCCAATGTCCATATTTTTTCTTATTTTAAAGAAAAAAAAGAAGCGTTTAAAACGCTTCCTTTTCATTTGCCCAGAATGTCAGATAAATTATTTTGTATTTTTTCTGCTACATCAGGCTTATTCATGGAGTACACATGCACATTTGTTATGTTATTTGCGTAAAGGTCAATTATCTGGTCAGTGGCATATGCTATGCCTGCCTGCTTCATTGCGGCAGAATCTGAGCCAAATTTGTCAACAAGACTTTTGAAACGCTGAGGCATAAAGGAGCCTGAAAGTTTTATTGCCCTGTCCACCTGATTTGCGTTTGTAATTGGCATTATGCCCGGAATAACAGGCACCGTTATTCCTGCCTCGCGGATTTTGTACAAAAAGTTGTACAAGAGGTTGTTGTCAAAAAACATCTGTGTAGTTAAAAAGTCAACCCCTGCATCAACCTTTTCTTTGAGGTATTTAATGTCATCCTTCTGGTTTGCGCTTTCGGGATGTATTTCGGGATAGCAGGCAGCACCAATGCAGAAATCGCCCTTTTCCTTAAGCTCGCGCACAAGCTCAATTGCGTTGTGATAATCCCACTCGCTTCTATCTGCATCCTCAAGGCTTTGGGGTATATCGCCTCTTAATGCCATAACATTTGTTATGCCTGCAGCCTTGATTGCCTGAATTTTTTCGTCCACAGTCTTTTTGGTTGATGAAACACAAGTAAGATGCGCCAATGTGGGCACATTGTAGGTTGCCTTTATATTTTTTGCAATATCCAACGTGTACTTGCTTGTACCGCCGCCCGCTCCGTATGTAACGCTCATGAAGGCAGGCTTTAATTTAGCTATTTCCTCTGTTGCGCTTTTGACGCTGTCAAAGCCCATTTCGGTTTTCGGAGGAAAAACCTCAAAGGACAAGGACAACGTGTCCTTTGTAATAATATCAATAATTTTCATAAAATCACTTCCTTGTAGTGCTCATTATACCCCTTTCAAAGGCGGATTTCAACATTTGTTTTATTTCGAGCATTCTTTCCGGGTCAACTTTTGCAACCTGCCTGTCGTATGTTACAAGGCCGTTTGTTTCGTCCTCAACATCGCTTAGCTGGGTAAGAATGCTTCCCGAAAGCCCCTTTTCGACACTTGGCACAACCTCGTTTTTATACAAGCTTTCCAAGGCGTCACAAAAAGCATTGCAATCCGTAAATTTCTTATAGCCATAGGTTTTTTCCAGGTTAAAGGAATGCTCCTCTATCTTACAGCTGTAGCCTCCAAACTCTGTAAGTAAAAGCGGCTTTTCACCCTTTTGGGTCAAATTAACTTTTTTAAAGTAAACATGCTCACTGTCAACATCGCTCATTTTTGTTTTAAACCAGCCCGAGGCTGTATTCCATATTCTTGAAGGGTCCTTTTCTTTCATTTTTTTGTACAGGCTTTCTGCATTGTGCTGACCCCAGCCTTCGTTAAATATTGTGTAAAGACATACCGACGGGTGGTTATAAAGAAGATTGGTCATTTCTGTAAGTGTTTTTTCAAAATGCAGTTTTCTTTTTTCCGATGCCTGTCTGTCTCTTTTCTTTTTGAAGCCCACCGTAGGAAGCACTGTGTCTCTCACGTAACGATATTCGCCGCTGTTAACCATGTCCTGAAAAACAATCATCCCGATTTTGTCGCAGTAGTAATAAAATATATCGGGCTCAATTTTGACATGCTTACGAAGTGTGTTAAACCCGAGCGCCTTCATAAGGGTTATATCGTATTCATATCCATAAGGACTTCCCGGGGCAAAAATGCCGCCCGGGTAATAGCCCTGGTCTAAAACACCGTGAAAATAGCAGGGCTTTGAGTTGAGATAAATATATCCGTTTTTGCACTCTATACTTCGCAGCGCAAAATAGGATTCAACCTTATCCTCACCCGAAATAAGCGTAAAGGTATAAAGATGCGGGTTTTCGGGGCTCCACAAAATGCCGTTATCTATATCAAGGGTGAATGTGTCGCCCATGTAGCAATACTCTGTCCCGTTTAAAACGATTTTCTTTTCTGCTTCTCCGCCAAGGGTTTCAATTGTAACTTTGCTTTGGTTTGCGGTTATTTTAAGCTCTTTAATATAATTTTCAGCGGTGCTTTCAAGCCACACCGGCTGCCATATGCCGCTTATGGGCGTGTACCACATGCCGCCACGGTTTTTTGCCTGCTTTCCGTAGCAGTAGTCGGCGTCGGTTTTGTCCGTAACAACAACCTCCACGGTGTTTTCGTTTTCACTTAACAAGTGGGTTATGTCCAACGAAAAGGGAACATAGCCTCCCTCGTGGCACCCTGCCTCTTTGCCGTTTATTTTAACATTTCCAATGCAGTCAACTGCGCCGAAATGAATGTGAACTCTGCCGCACTTAAAGCCTTCGGGCAGGGTAAAGCTCTTTTTATAAGCATAGCTTTCCCCCACACTGTGTCCTATCCCTGAAAGACGGCTTTCGGGCGGAAAGGGCACCTTTATTTTCCCGATAAATTCCTCTTTATCGGCTGTATATAATTCCCATTCACCGCACAAGGAAAGCCAGCTATCGCGCTTAAGTTGCGGGCGTGGGTATATTTTTGTCCATGCATCGGTGTTATTTTCAAAGGGTGTAACAAGCTTCTGAAATTCCATAATTTATCTCTCCGCCGGTTCATTTTTTCCAATCATATCATATTTTCGGTAATTTGTCATCAAAAAAGCTGAGGAAAAATCCTCAGCTTTTTTATCTTCAGGCGTTCAAGGCCTGTTCGATATCTGCAATAATGTCTTCAACGTTTTCAATACCAACACTAAGACGAATCAGGTCAGGTGCAACGCCTGCTTCGATAAGCTGCTCGTCTGTAAGCTGACGGTGAGTGTGGCTTGCAGGATGTAACAGGCAGCTCTTTGCATCAGCAACGTGAGTTACGATGGATATGAACTTCAAGCTGTCCATAAATTTGTTTGCAACCGCTCTGTCACCCTTTACCGCAAAGGCAAGTACGCCGCATGTGCCATTGGGCATGTATTTCTTTGCAAGGTCGTGATATTCATCGCCCGGGAGTCCTGCGTAATGTACCCATGCAATTTTGTCATTATTCTTAAGGTATTCTGCCACGCGGAGAGCGTTGGAGCAGTGTCTTTCCATTCTCACGGGAAGTGTTTCCAAGCCTAAGTTAAGGTAGAATGCGTTCTGAGGCGACTGGATAGAGCCAAAGTCACGCATGAGCTGAGCTGTAGCCTTTGTTATATATGCGCCCTTGCCGAACTTTTCAGCATAAGTAATGCCGTGGTAGGATTCGTCGGGAGTTGTGAGCCCGGGGAATTTTTCGGCATTTGCCATCCAGTCAAAATTGCCACTGTCAACAATGCAGCCGCCTACGCCTACGCCCTGACCGTCCATGTACTTTGTTGTGGAATGAGTTACAATGTCTGCACCCCATTCAAAGGGACGGCAGTTTACGGGTGTTGCAAAGGTGTTGTCGATGATGAGCGGAACACCGTGGCTGTGCGCAAGCCGCGCAAACTTTTCGATGTCGAGAATAGTTACCGTGGGGTTTGTAATGGTTTCTGCAAAAACAGCCTTTGTGTTGGGCTTGAAGTATTTACTGAGCTCTTCCTCGGAAAGAGTCTGGTCAACAAAGGTGCATTCAATGCCCATTTTAGCCATGCTTACACCAAAAAGGTTGTATGTACCGCCATAGATGGAGCTGGATGCAATAAAGTGGTCGCCCGCTTCGCAGATGTTGAAAATTGCGTAAAAGTTAGCTGCCTGACCGGAGGAGGTAAGCATTGCTGCCACGCCACCCTCCATTGCGCATATCTTTGCCGCAACAGCGTCGTTTGTGGGGTTCTGCAATCTTGTATAGAAATATCCTTCGGCTTCTAAGTCAAAGAGCTTGCCCATATAGTCACTTGTGTCGTATTTGAATGTTGTGGACTGATAAACAGGGAGCTGTCTGGGCTCGCCCTGCTTGGGCTTGTAGCCTTCATGGATACATTTTGTTTCAATTTTTGAGTTCATGGTAATTCTCCTTTGCCAAAGATTTTATAATATTATATTCCCATTTTTCGCCTTAGTCAATAGTTACATTTTCCTTTGCCGCTGCCTGACTAAGCTCGCGATAATACTCTTCGTTTTCTTTCATTTCTTCGGCAGTTTTAGTCTCCAGCTTAAAGCCCTTAACAGGTCTGTAGGGCACCTTTTTGTCACAGAGGCGTACCTTTGCTTTTTCAATTTCGTCCTTATACTGAGGAAGCCACTTTTCGCCTGCAACAAGCATTTCATCAACCATCTGCTTGATTTCATCGGGTGTGCATACACTGCCTGTCAAGGGGTCCATCATGGCAGCCTGATAAAGAAGGTTAATGTCAGCATTCACAGCCGCCTCAACGCTCAGCTTCTGCACCCACACGCTCTGCGAGCATACTGCCGCGCAGCCAAGGGGCAGATTGCCCACCTTCGGTACGCTTATGCCGTTTCCGTCCACGTAGCAGGGCACTTCAACAACACATTCGTCGGGAAGGTTTGTTATGGTGCCGTTATTCATAACATTAAAGTGCCCACGGTAGCACCTGCCTGTTTCTAAGCCCTCGATAATGTAACTGCCGTGTTCGGTTGAACGCTTTTCCTCGGTATATTCACGAGGCGGCTCCTTCATCCAGTTTGGGAAGTCTGTTTCAAACCAGTTTCTGCCCTCACGACAAACTCTGAGGTAGCCTGCTGTTTCGCCCTGTATCCAGCTGGAATAGTTAATCCACTTTTCCATGTCCTCGGGGCGCTTACGGTACCACATTAAGTATTCGGATAAATGACCGTTAGACTCTGTGGAATAGTAGCCGAAGTTTTTCATAACATCCAGGCGGATATTTTCGTCCTTTGCAAAATCAGCCTTTGCCATGTAATCATAAAGCTCACCCGTGCGTTCAACGCCGTCGGTCTTAACGCTTATGTACCAGGTCTGGTGGTTGAGCCCCGCGCAGATGATATCCACATCCTTTTTATCGCGACCCAAAGCCTTTGCAATCTGCTCGTGACCGTGCTGCACGCCGTGGCAAAGCCCCAGTGTGGGCACGCCTCCATACTTATTGCACGCCCAGGTCACCATAGCGTTGGGGTTTGAATAGTTTAAAAGCATGCAGTCGGGGCGTGCAACCTCGCGTATATCCTTACAAAAGCCGAGCATTGCATCGATACCGCGCTGACCGTACATAATTCCGCCAATGCACAAGGTGTCACCTACACACTGGTCAACACCGTATTTTAAAGGTATCTCAACATCTGTTTCAAAGCCCTCAAGCATGCCTATGCGAACACAGTTTATAACATACTTTGCATCACGGAAGGCTTCACGCCTGTCCAATGTTGCCTGAATTTTAATGTCCAGCCCGTTTTCAATAATATCCCTCTGACAAAGCTCTGTCACCATTCTTAAATTATCGGGGTTAATGTCGGTAAATGCCACCTCAATATTTTTAAACTCGGGCACCGTTAAAATGTCGCCTAAAAGCTGACGGGTAAAGCCAAGGCTTCCCGCGCCTATAAATGCCACCTTAAACATAAACTACCACTCCTTGTAAAAATCGTCCTTCAATTCGCTCATAACAAGATACGCATCCTTTAAGAATATGAGGGATGCGGGCACTCGCCAGGGTTTTCCGATGTAGTAATTGTCCGCAACCAGCCGTCCCGAGGCGTAAAGCTGTGCAACATCGTAGGAATAGGGTATTTCAATAAAGCCATAGGGCGAGTCAACCTCTACTTTTTTCCATGTACGGCTCCTTTCACCGCCGAAATTAAGCTGGTCGGCATAAGGTGGCTCAAAGGGCTCTTCCACTGAATGAAAGCACACATTTGCCTCTTCGAACTCTACCTCCTCCATTCCTTCTTCAAAGTCCTGCCCGTTCCATATTCTGTACTCAAAGTCGCCCTGCTCGACGGACATAAGGAGACCCTTTTCAAGGTATAAATTGCAACGGTTCCCGATAAAAACATCTCCATTAAGCTTTCGCAAATATTTTGCCTCGTCAAAGTCAACTGTCACTATGCGTATGCTGTTGTACATAAAATTCTTTCCGTCAAAAACTCTATCACAGCCACAGAACTTATATTCTGCCTTCACTTTTGGGATTGCCGCAAAGAAGTAGGTGTTGTCCTTTTTGCACAAAAGCTGGCTTGTTGCATATTCCAACACTTCGTCGCCCATTTTCAGGTTAAATGGCAGAATGAAGCTTACATCGCCCTTGACATCAATTTCGGGGAAAACAACCCTTCCTGTGTCTATCTGAACATTCAAAACATTCTTTAAGGGGTAAAGTCTCTGATAATGGTTTACAAATACAAAGCCGCCCTCGCCGTCGGTACGCATGCAGTATCTCAAATTTTCAAAGTCTGTCTCTCGAACAAAGCTTTCTGCCTCAACGCTTTCCATGGGTGCCAACACCTCGCCAAAGTCGTTTACAAACATGTGAAGCATATTTAAAAGCCCGTAGCACTCCCCACTCTCGCCGTAGCCCGACAAGGCTGTGCGGTAGTCATAGTTCAATATTGGATAGTCGTTGGGATAGCCTGTGGCCGTTGTTTCGTTGAAGGTGGAGTTTTTGCCTATTTTGTTAACACCGCCGTGATACATGTAGTAGCCGATAAGGTTATTGCCGCAGCCAAGCTTTACAAGGCTCATTGCGTAGGCATCCATGCCCGACACAACAGGTCTGCGATGGTGTGTAGGATGAAGCCCTGCACCCAGTTCGCAGGTTACAAAGGGGTATTTTTCATAAGGAATGCGCCATCCGTCAGGGGATGTGGGGTTAATCACATCAAGCCCCACTGCAGAGTCGTTCCTTTGAGTGTTAAAGGCATAATGCGGAGACGGAGGCAGCTTGTCTTTGTGCCTTGCCCAGGGGGCATCTGCATATGCTGCAAACACGGGCACAACATCATCCACAGGAATTTTTGCGCCGTACAGGCTGTTCCAGCCCGTTGCAGTGTACAAGGGTGCATCATAGCCTATTTCAAGTGCCAGGTTTTTTAATGCAAGAATGTGCTCGGCGTTATTAACAAGCTCGTTTTCAAACTGTACGCCTATAATGTTGCCGCCGTCCTTGTAAAAAAGACCTTTAACCTCTTCAAAAATTCTTTCGTACCATATTCTTGCTTTTTCCATGTAGCCCATATTATTGTCACGAAGCTTGAAGGGCTTAGTAAGAAGCCAGTCTGGGAAGCCTCCGTTACGGCATTCGCCGTGGCACCAGGGACCAATTCTTATAACAACATCAAGCCCTGCTTTCTTTGCATCAAGCACGAACTTTTTAATGTCCAGGTCACCTGAAAAATCAAACTCGCCCTCTATTTCCTCGTGGTAAAGCCAGAAAAGGTATGTTGCAACAATGCTCACACCTCCTGCCTTCATTTTGCAAAGCTCTCTGTACCAGTTTTCGCGCTTATCGCGTGAAAAGTGATATTCACCCATAACGCCTAAGTAAGGCTTACCGCCGCGTTCAAAGTAAAGGCTTGTAACGTCAATCCGCTCGCCTTGTGGGTTGCTTCCGCCCATTTTGAGGTGGTTTCTTAAAATTTCGCTCTTTTTGTAGTCCTTAAACTTATATACCATTTTTACATCTCCAATTCATAGCCCTCGGGTGCACAGATGTCAACCTTAACACCTTCAGGTGCTTTTACATCAATTTTAATTCTATTGCCCTTTACCTGCCAGCAAGCATTAATTATCCCCTTGCCGCAATGAAAACTGCCCTTAGCCCTTGTTGTGCCCTCGGGCACATAGGGCTTCACTGTTATATAATCAAGTGTATCATACCTTATGCCCAGAACGCCCTGTATGAGCCATTCCTTAACGTGACCCATCATTGCGTGGTTACGGCTTCTGACCATACCCCACCACAGCTCCTCGTAGTTCCAGTACTCGGGCAGGCAGGTTAAATTATTGTCGGCAAAATATCGATAGCTCGGCCTTGTTGGGTTTGTTACCATTTTATATACAATATCGTCATAGCCGTATTTGTTAAGGGTTGCAAACACCTGCTTTAAACCAACCTCACCGCTTGTAAGGTGATAATCTGCGCTCTTTACAGCCTCTACCAAGCCCTTTACGGCGCTTTCCTCGTTTTCTTCAAGATAAATACCCGAAAAAAGCACACAGCCGTAGCTCGCTTGACTGCCGTTGCCGTAAACCTTGGTTTCCTCGTTATAGCAAACCTTGTTTTCGTGAAAGGCTTTTTTCACCTTATCCGCCATTTCGCAATATATTTTGCCGTCCTTTCCCATTGCTTCAAGGCTCTTTGCATATGTAACAAGCAAAAGATAGTAGGCGCAGTTTTCAACCAGCTTTGTGGGGGTTTGTTCGTTTATCTGCCCCCAGTCGCCCATCTGCGAATAATTATCCAGAAGATTATCCTTCATATAACCCTTAAGATATTCAATATACATCCTGCCGGCTTCTTGGCATATTTCCATGGGTGTTTCATCCCCATAGAACTGATAGTGATACCAAGGCGTCATAATACACGCACCACCCCAGTTAACATCCCTTTCGAGTCCGCGAATCAAATGAAAGGGCGGCACAATGGCGGGCATATACCCGTCGGGCAGAACAGAATCTGCCATATCGCGGGCAATTTTTACAATCCATTCCTCTATATCCTTATGGTATGCCATTGATTTAAACATCAGATGGCTCGTTTCAAGCCAGCCCAATTTTTCAATCTGCGGACAGTCCGTAAATGCAAAAAACATGTTGCTCTCGATGCTTCTGTCGGTCATATCGTTTATCTTTTGAAGCATAATGTTGTCAGTTTCAAAGCTTCCGCCTTTTGCATTATCCGCCATAAGGCGTATATATGTGAATGTATCAGCCTTGGGCTCATAGGGCATATTTTGCACCTCTAAATATCTGAAGCCGTGGTAGCAAAATGTAGGGTGCCACTCTTCAACACCCGTGCCCGCTATTGTATAGCTGTCACTTATTTCGCACTTTTTTGTTTCGCTCCAGCTCTGGGTGGACGAGCGTTGGTCGGCAAAGCCAAGTTCGTCAAGCTCCTCGCAAGGGAGCATTTTTATTTTAACTCCGCGCATCTTGGGCGTTGTGTCAAGCTTGATATGCGGCACGCCCGCACCGTTTTTTCCAAAGTCAACAATGTAGCTGTCGCCCACTTTTGTAATGCTTACAGGGTGAAATCTTTCAATTTCTTTTATATAGCAATAGCCATAGTCCGCCCCTGTCAATTCGCCCGAGGGTGGCGCCATAAGCTGTGCTTTTTTACACATTTCAGGCTTTAGCGTTGCATCAAAATCTTCTCCGCCGTACCAATTCTGGAAGGTTATGGGCGATTGGGCTACGCTCCATTTTTCATCACTTACAAGTATTTTTACAGTTTCGCCGTCGGCTGCACGGTAGCCTTCAATTACAGCTATAGCTTTTTTAGCTCCGTAAATACCTTCATGCAAAATCATACCGTCGTTTTTCTGATAGCGGTGGGGCTCAAGCAATTGCCCGTCCTTCTCCATGGTTGGGTTAACCTTAAAGTTTGTGTACTGCCCGTTACCAAGTATAATCTCTATCCTGTTTTTCCCGTCCTTTACCATGCTGTCAATTCTCGTACTTATGTAATACACTCTTTTGCCGAAATTACTTTCACCGGGCAAAAAGTAAATATTCTCATACAGCTTCTTTCCGTTGATAAAAGCTTCAAACAGTCCCAGCCCGGTTACATGAAGCCACACATAGTCATATTGTGACATATCTATATCAAATTCGCACGTAAGCAAGGGTGCGCCGTTATGCTCCCTGCATTCATCGCCCTCGCCTATCCATTTTGCATTATGTAAATCAAAAATGCTTTCCATATCAATCACCTTATTAGATTATACCCTCATTAATTTTTCGTGTCAATAATTGTAAACAATTTCCCATATTCATTGACTTTAATACTTATACGATATAAAATATTTTATATATAGGAGGGATATATATGAAAAAAGTTTTATCGGTAATTATGGTTATATGTATGCTTTTATCGCTGAGTGCGCCCCTTACGGCATTCGCTCAGACGGTAAATGCATCAATATTGGTCAGTGAAGACTCCTACACGGAAGAGTCTGACCCGGACAGTACAGTGGGCAAGGCAAACGCTTCGCTTATTACTACCTCAAACACAGGAGGAAGCAAGGGCGCTGCGGCAAACAGAAATGTTTATTTGAAGTACGATTTGCGCTCCTATGACTTATCCACTCTCACAAGCGCAAAAATCAAGCTCCATATAAACACAGTTTCCAATAAGGCAGACAGAACAATAACCGTTTATTCCGTAGCATCAGACTGGAATGAAAATACAATCACATGGAATACGGCTCCCGCGCCCACAGAAGCGGCTATTACTACCTATCTTCAGAAATACGTAAAGAATGCAAACAAGGACATATGGATAACAATTGATGTAACAAGCTTTGTTAAGGAGCATTATTCCGATGAGGTAATCTCCTTCATGCTCTCCTCCGACACAGGCGCCACAAAGATTGACTCTAAAGAAACACTCTATTCTCCCTCGTTGGAGGTTGCATTTACATCTAACAAAAGCGTTGGTAATGTCAGTGTAAAATACCTCAATGAAATGAACGAGCCTATTTCCCGCGAGGTTCTGATGCCGTCAATCGCCGAGGGAAGCTACCGTTATCCCCATGACATTCCCACTGTTTTAAGCTACCAGGGCACAGACTATGTTTACAACAAGGGAAAGTCAGTCACAGACATTAACGTGACCGCAAACGGAACAAACGAAATTATTCTTTACTATGACGACCCCATGATAACACCCGAGGGCGTATACAAAAAAATTGTCCCCGTCAGTGAGGACACCTTTGCAAAGCAGACCGATGCAAACGCTGTTTACAACACCGAGGAGCCCGACACCTTGCAGGTTACAATGAACTTAGGCGCATCGGGTGCGGCTGCGAGACGAGACGGCTTTATAAAATTTGATGTAAGTGACATTCCCTACACATTCATTACATCGGCACGCCTTACAGGCTATATTACAAGTGCAACCAATCCCGGCGAAAGAGTTTTAAAAATATACCCCACGGAAACAAGCACCTGGCAGGAGAGCACATTAACATGGAATAACGCACCCTCCTATACAGATGAGCCCATTGCCGAATTCATTGTGCAATCGGGCACAACAGGCGCATGGGTAAGCGTGGATATTACTGAATACTGCAGACAGAATGAAGGTCCCTTCTCTTTCAGAATGATTGCCGACACAGCGGCGACAACCTTTGCAACCAAGGAGGGCGACAGCTTTAACGCCATGGCATTGGACCTTCGCTACACTACAGCTGAAAACTACCGCCTTTCAACAGTTACGGTAAAAAAGGTTGATACAAGCGGCAACGAAATAGAAGCCTCCGAAACCCTTTCCGACTGTCTTGTGGGCGACTACTACTACATGGGTACTCCCCAAAAAATTATCGACAATGACCTTGGCGTATTTGTGTATGACAAGACCCTTTCCACCCTTCATATAAATGTTACCGAAAACGGCGACAACTGTATTGAGCTTGTGTACCACAAGCAGGGCGAAAACATGGGCACAAGCGTTTTAGCCGAGGAAGGTGGCTGGAACTGGTGCTTAGACCCCAGAGCAATTCGTGATATTGACAAAGCCTCAGGCAGCGACAAAACCTATGTTTCCTACATTGACAACCGAGGCAACATAAAACTGACCCAGTATGATAACATTAACGATACATATAAGCAGGTATTTGTCCGCGAGGGCTTTGTGGCAGACGACCATTCCAACCCCGCATTATTCATTCTTCCCGACCACAGGCTAATGGTTATTTACTCTCAGCACACCGAGGAGGAATGCTTCTACTACCGCATTTCCGAAAAGCCCAACGATGCAAGCGTATTTGGCGAAGAAAAGGTTGTATCCACCGAGGGCTTCGGCACGGTTACGTACCCCACACCCTTTTATATGAGCGATACACCCGACTCCTTTCATCTTTTCTGGAGAGGAATAAGCTGGCATCCCACAATTGCACGCTTCTCGCTCCCCGATGAAAACGATGAAATAGCCTTTGAAACAGAGCCCAAGATGCTTATTGACGCAAGGAGCTCCGCATCTGACGAAAACAAGCGCCCTTACGCCAAGTACACATCAAACGGCAAGGACAAGATTTATATTTCCTACACCTACGCACATCCCGACACAATGGAAACAAATACTCTCTATTGCTCGTATATTGACATTAACTCCATGTCGCTTCACTCTCTTACAGGTGAAAAGCTCACCGATATAACACAGGCTCCCTTTAAAATCACAAATACGGAAACAGACCCATCAATTGTTGTTGACCGTACCGATTTAATCCGTAACTGGAACTGGGAAATTGAGCTTACAGGCGACGAGCGCCCCGTCGTGCTCTATGTTGGTATCAGTCAGGACAAAAAGAGCCACCTTTACTACCACGCTGAATGGATAGGTGGCAGTTGGCGCATAACCTACATTGACGACGGCGGAAAGTGGTTCCATGACAATACAAAAGGTGCTGAAAAATGCTATTCGGGCGGCTTGTGCCTTGACCATAACGACACAAATGTTGTGTACGCTTCCGTTCCCGTGGAGGGCATTTATGGCACCTTCTACGAAATTTATAAATATGTTTTATCTGACGGAGATGTAATAAGTAAAACTGCTGTTACCCAGAACTCCGCCGAAAATAACTTCCGTCCATATGTTGTAGAAAACTCAGAGGCAACGGATAAGGTTTACCTTGTGTGGCTTAGTGGCGAGTATTACTACTGGGCAAACAAAAACAACTTCCTGCCAAGTAACGGTGCCGTGAAATACGGCTACACAAACCGTGTAAACACATGGAGTGCCCTTACAGGCTATGACCCCACAAGCGACTTTGAGTCCATCGATTTAAAGAATACTGACCGTGTTGTGACAGACCTTGCCTTTGTTGAAAAAAGCATCAACGGTGCTACGGTTACATGGGTCAGCGATAACACTGACATAATCTCTCCCACAGGTGCACTTACACGCCCCGAAGAGGTAACCGAGGTGACAGTTACTGCCACCTTGGAATTTTCAGGTCAGAGCTTTACTACGGATTATAAGCTTACGGTTTACCCCAAGGAGTCTATTGACGAAAATCTCCTGTTCCGTTATGACTTCTCCTCTGAGGATGTGTACGAGGCAGACGGGCAGAAGATGATAAAGGATAATTCCGAAAACGGCAACGATGCCCGCCTTATGGGAAGTGTTGCAAAAATAGAAAACGGCATTTTGGACCTTTCCTTAAACGACCGCGACTCTTCAAACGGAAACCGCCCCAAGAGCACAAACAGCTACCTTATTGCTCCCGACGGTATTCTTAACACTTTACGAAGTTACACCTTCATAGGCAAGGTAAAGCTTAGCGACACAAGCCTGGATTACCGCCTTTATGACTTTGGCTCGGGCGGCAACAACTCCCTTCTGGGCAGGCTCAGCCAAAGCCTTTCTGCAGGCATAAAGCTTGACGGAGGCACAACACAGTTTGTAACTGCCGACGAAAAGCTTACAAAGGACACATGGTACACAGTGGCGTTCTCCTACGATGCCACAACCCACACCACAAGCATTTACCTTGACGGAGAGCTTGTGCAGTCGGGCAAAACAATTGAAACAGAAGCAATCGAGCTTTTGGGAACAAACACACGTAACTACATAGGCAGAACACAGTGGTGGGATACTCACTACGACTACACCGCCCGCGAAAACCCCGACTTAAAGGGCATGATAGATTACGTAGCACTTTATAACACCGCTCTTTCAGAAACGGAGATTTACCGACTTTCAAACCCGTCTTCGTCAATTGACGCTGTAGATGTTTCGGGCAAAACGGTAAATGTAAAGATTTCAAATAACACAGCCTTTGAGGAGGACTATTACATAATTGCATCCTATCAGACGGAAGCAAGCTTTGTTGTAAAAACAAAAACCTGCTCACTTTTGGCGGGTAAATCGGATACCTTATCCATTGAGTTTGACTCTCCCGTTACAAAGGAAGGTTTAAAGGTTTTTCTCTGGAACAAAAAGAATAACTTAAAGCCTCTTTCAGTAGCCTATAAAGGGTAAATAACAAACAAAAAATACCTCAGCAAAAGCTGAGGTATTTTTATTTGTTTAAAGTTTAGAACATAAGAATTAAGAACTGGCTTACCAATACAACTGCGATAAGTGCAATGGGATATGTAGCCGCATAAGCTGCCGCAACGTCCTCTGTGCCTGCTGTACCGATAAGAGTACCGAGTGCCGGTGTACTTGTCATACCGCCTGTGATAGAGCCAAGGTTGTTTAAAAGGCTGAGCTTCAATACATACTTTGCGAAAAGGTAGCCTACAATCATGGGAAGGATTGTCATGATAACACCGTATACAAAGTACATGGGGTCAAAGTTTGCCACGAAATCAGCACCGCCGGGGATACCTGCACCAACAAGGAAAAGCACAAGACCCAATTCACGGAAGAGCTTGAGTGTGCTTGTTTCAGGCATAAGGCTTACCTTACCACATCTTCCGAAGTGACCGAGGATAAGAGAAACAAGCAAGCAACCGCCTGTTGTTGTAAGGGAGAAGCATGTGCCCTCTAAGCCCGCGGAGCTCATGGGGATTTTAATCTTACCTACAAGTGTACCTAAAACTGCTGCAACAGAGAATGCTGCAACACCCATGTGGTCAAGGTGAAGAAGATTAAGAACGCTCTTCTTAACTTCGCTTTCGCCGCCACCTGCAATCTTTGCTCTTTCAACAGCCATATCTGCCTTTGTGAGCTTGGGAATAAGCTGAACGAAGAGCACAACGCCTACAACACCGAATATATATGCAATACCGTGACCTACGCTAACGAGGCTCTGGTATTCAGCTGCAACAGTTGCCTTAGCTGCACTAAATGCAGGAGTAGATGTAAGAGAGCCGGAAAGAAGACCAACAATCATAGCTACAAAGCCGTCGATATCTGTTGCACCTGCGCCGTAACCGATTACATGCTCACCGAGCATAATGCAACCGAGAGCGGAAAGACCGCCTGCAAGGATAATGATAAGACCTAAGAGAACATAGCTCTTGAAGTTCTTTTTCATGTTAGCAAAAAACTTGGGACCTGCAATGAAGCCAACGCTTGTTACGAAAAGAACAAGACCGAAGCTTTCGATAATTTCAAGCCATTCATGGTTGAATTCAACAGGAGCAAAGCCGAAAAGATTTGCTGCGGCACTGCCCTCAGGTGCCATATTGCAGCAGAAAAGTGCACCGAACAAAAGTGCAATGATAAACACACCTGCATCGCCAAGAGAAACACCCTTGATTGTAATGCGACCGAGTGCATAACCTACAAATAAAATTGCAAAGAGGCAGAACATTAAAAATGAAACGCCTGTAACAGGAATAACGCCACCGAATAATGTCATATTCTCCATAACCTTTCTGCTCACATAATATTTTTTTCATCTGCCGTGAGCTGGCAGCTTAACCACAAACTATTATAAAATAATTGCCTTGTTTTGTCAATCCAAATCGAAAGGTCTTTGCCGTATCTTTTTTGTGCATTTTGTATTATACAAAAGACCATTGGGGAATTATCCCAATGGTCTTTTACGTTTAAGTTATTTTACCTTAAAGCTAGCAAGCATTGATTCAACCTCTTCCTGTGCACGTGCATTTGCGTACATCTGGTCGTATGTTGCTACAAACATATAAATCTTGCCGTCCTCAAGTGTAAGATACGCACTGCTGTAAAGTGCTGCGTCGGCATCTGCATCTTCGCTGTAAATTGTGAATGTATAATAGGTTGTGCCGCCGATTTTTTCTGTTGTTGTGCTCTTGTAAACTTCGCCTGTGCTCTTTAACTGATCTTCGTAAAGCTCGACAAAATCCCACATCTGGTTATAACCGATACCATCAGCATCTACAGCCTGCATTATCAAAGCAGATTCTGATGTTTTTGACGAATACAAAGCAGCATCAGCTGTAGGCTCTACAAGTGCCTCCCATGAATCGGGAATTTTCATAGACCATGCAGAGCAAGAGGATACGAATGTTGTCTCATAGTCAATTTCTTCGCGGAGGAAAACGCCAACCTCGTCGCTGTCAAGCTCCTGAGTTGTAAGAGACAGTATAACTGTCTGGAAAATGTCTTTCTTGCCTTCGGGAACTGTGATTGATATGTTGTATACATAGTCACCCTTTTCGAAGAAAATGTCATACATTTCTCTATCGCCGCTGAACAGTCCGTCTGTTGTATACCAATAGTAGTATGCGTTTTCGCCCAATTCTGCTGATGTAAAGGGATGAACATCAGACACTGCTACAAATTCTTTATTATATTTTGCTGCGTTATTTGTGCGATCCTTGTCTGCGCACGCTTTTGCTGTTGTATTTTCGGACTTTGTATAAACACCGAGCGCAATATCTGTGCAGTTGCCAATCTCACCCGATACAAAATACATAATGTTAAGCTGTTCAAGGTCAACTGACAAGCATGTTGCGGGCACCTTGAAAGAAACCTTCAAATCTTCATTGTTAACAAGTCTGTAACCGTTTTCGTCAACTGTCGAAAGGTCATATGTCTGAGCTTTTTCTTCTTCGTTTGCCGCAAACTTAAACTTAAAGGAGTCTACAACAGCTGTAAGCGATGCAGCATTTTCATAGCCTGTCGGGCTCATACTGCAAACTGCTACGCACTTGCGGTCCATAACAAAGGAGTAATAGTCAATGTTGTATTCCTTTGTACGACCTGTAATACGCAAATAGCCATTACCATTTTCGTCTGACTTCTTTTCGTCCTTGGAAAGTGTGAAGGAAGTGAAATACTTTTTCTTTACATCGTTATAGTATTGAGTAAATACATCCTTGCCTGTTTCACCATATTTTTCATCTGTAAAATCAAAGTGTTCAACAACAACAACTGCCTCCTCGTCTTCGAACACAACACCTGTACCGTCAGAGGACACATCTGTCATCATCATGCCGGAGGGTGTCATCATTGACCAGCCGTAGTAGCTGTCACCGATTCTGGGCAGATCAGTGGAAGACGAAATTGTGTTGTTTTCCGAAGATACTTCCTTAACAACTGTAATAGCCGCTGTAGCCTTGTCATAGCCTACAGTTGCACCGAAGGTTTCGGAAATAAAGCGCAGGGGCACCATTGTTACGCCGTTGGGGCTCAGTACGGGAGCCTCGGGCAGAGTTTCCGTATGGTCATTTACTACGGCGTTGATATTGCCAATCTGCAGTTTAATGTTAACGTCGGGATATTCAAGAATAATTTCCTTTGTTTCACCAACCCATGTTACCTTTGCGCCGAAGGCTTCTGTGATAACTCTCAAGGGAACAAGTGTTGTGCCTGCACCTGCAATGTAGGGTGTTTCCACTGTAACAGGCGCGCCGTTAATCATAAGGGTGGAGTCGCCCACCTTAAAGCTGATTTCAACTTTTTCGGGAACGTTTGTTTCGTCGGCACTTACAATGCATGCAAAGCTCATGAGCATTGAAAGCGCTAAAATTAAGCTTATAAATTTTTTCATATCTTTCTCCTTTTTAATTTGTTGTTATTTCAGCAACGCCTGCTACGCCCAGGCGGGTGTAGTTAAGCGTAATACTCTGTCCGTTAAAGCTCTTCTTTATTGCCTCGTTATAGTCGGCAATAGAATGCACCTCGTAGCCGTTCACATGTGTTATCACATCTCCGGGCAATATGCTTTCGCTTTTGCTGACGGTAACAGTCAGCCCCTTCTTTGTGGGAACGCCGATTTTTGCTTCCCAGGATTCTGTAAGGGTTATGCCCATATCAGGACGCAAAACCTTGCCGTACTTTTCAAAGCTTGAAAGCACATAATTTACAGTGTCAACAGGTATTGAAAAGCTCATGCCTTCAACTCCCACACCTGAGTATTTAATCGAATTGATGCCCACAAGCTCGCCCTTAAGGTTAATGAGCGGGCCGCCCGAATTACCGCCGTTGATGGCAACATCCGACTGTGTGAAAAGATAGTGCTGACCTATGTTCACACCCACGCCCGATACAATGCCCTTTGATGCCGAATTTATGTGATTTACCGACAAGGGTGTTCCTATTGCGATAACTGTCTGCCCTACTATAAGGCTGTTTTCCGGTGCAAAGGTAACAGGCTTTAAGCCCAGCTTATTAATTTTTACAACCGCAAGGTCGCTTATTTCGTCAATAAATTGTACGCTTCCGCTGTAGGAGTCGCCGTTTGCAAATATAACCGTTAAATTCTGAATATCCTTTACCACATGGGCATTTGTAAGGATTGTTCCGTTGCTTTTTATAATAACGCCTGTGCCGTGTGCGTAAAGCTCGTTGTAGTTCTGCGCATCGGAGGAAATTGCGTCTGACTTGTATGTTCCCACAATTGCCACAACGCTCTGCCCTACAGATGCAACAGTATTTATAACTGCTGTTTCTTCCTTTTGTTCAACATAGGCACTGCGGGTGTCGTTGTCCCAGCTTACCTCAGCGCCCATGGATTCGCTCACCGCTCTGAGCGGAACATAAACACGGTCATTTATTATATACGCATCTGAGTCAAGCTGCTGTCCGTTAACATATACCTTTGCTGCCTGCTCTGCCGCAGCAGAACAGCCTATAATACAAACAGCAGCCACACAAATTGCCGTAAGCCTTTTAAATTTCATTCCTTCACCTTCCCGTATTACTTGGTTTCCACAGTAAATGTAGCAAGTGCTGCTTCCACATCCAGCTTTGTCTGGGCATTTGCAAACTGTTCAACCTCCGTAAGCTCGAAGGAATAATACTTTCCGCCCTTCTTCATTACGTAGGCTGTATAATATTTCGTGGATGTCTCTCCGTAGTAGTTCTCTGTAGTATACTTAATTGAGAATGTATAGAAGGAATTTGAGCCGAGAGTTACCTGTGTCACACCCTGAAGAACTACAAGGTCCTCATATGTATTCTGTGAGCTCTTGAGAGCAGCCTCTGCCGCGCTCTTTGCACTTGAATAGCCTGCTTCCTTTGCATCTGCAATATCCAGATAAAGTCTTGCAGAGGTGTAGCTGCTTGAGAAGGAAGCATAATCCTCGTAAGCGTAGGATTCACTCCACGCACTATTAAGCGTGAAGGACCAGTCGCCCTCGGAGAACTTCTTTTCTGTAAATGTTCTTTCAGGACGCACCAGAACGCCCATATCGTCGCTGTCAAGCTCCTTGACTTCAATTGTTTCCATTACCTTATTGAAGAGCTTACCGCCGTCCTTTTCGGACACAACTGTCATTTCGTATACATACTCGCCCTTTTCAAAGAAGATCATGTATGTAACCATACCTTCGGGCTTTTCCTTTTCTTCCTCTTCCACAGCTGTTGTTTCTTCTGTTTCTTCAGTAGCTTCTGTAGCAACCTCAGTTAATTCTTCAGTTACTTCTTCAGTTACTTCTTCAGTTGCTTCCTCGACGATTTCCTCTTCGCCTCCGGTTGTCACCTTACAGAAGTATACGTTTTCTGCAAAGTCAGCCTCAAGCTGTGCGATTTCGGAAATTGTGCAGTACTCACTGTTGTAATACTGCTTTGCAAAGTCAACCTCGGAATTAATAAGGCTTTCAGCAGTCATGCTGTCGCTCTTTGAATATACGGCAAGGTTGAGGCTTTCGCCATCCTCATCTGAGTAGGAAAGAGTATTAACGGAGTAATATGCCAAATAACCCTCGGAGAAGTCTGCAGGCACCTTGCAGGAAACCTTCAGCTCTTCGTCTTCCATGGGTCTGTAGCCTTCTTCGTCCACATTTGAAAGGTCATATGTCTGCTCGGCTTCCTCTTCGTTTGCCGCAAACTCAACCTTGAAGGATTCAATAAGGTTTGAATAGGTCTTAACCTGTGCTGATTCAATGTCGCAGTATACATCAACCATAAATACAGTCTTGTCTCTTACAACACAGTAGCTGTCGTAATATGCGTACTTGCTTCTGCCTGTCATTCTGAAGCTGTTATTGCCGAAGCTGTCTGTAGTCTTTTCGTTCTTTGAAAGAGTAAGATCCTCGTAGGTGTAATACATTGCCTCGTCATAAATTTCTTCAAAAATTTCTTCAGAGGTGTAATCTGCATATTCATCGTCGTTTTCCAAATCCATAACAGCAATTGAAACATAACCGCTTTCATCGTAGAACTCTGTTGCGGTACCGTCGAGCGTTCTGTCGCTCATCATCATGGATGTGGGTGTGAGCATGGACCAGTTCCAGTAGCTGTCACCCACTCTGGGAAGCTCGGTGGAGAACTTGATTGTTCCGCTTTCCTCTTCAGCTTCTCTTATAACTGTAATGCGACCTGTTTCGCCGTCGTAGTCAACAGTAGCGCCGAAGGTTTCTGCAATAAAGCGCAAGGGCACCATTGTTACACCCTCGCCGACAATTTCGGGTGCAACAGCAAGCTCAACCTCTTCACCGTTAACCTGTGCCAGGCTGTTGCCTGCCTGTAAAACAATAGTTTTTTCGGGATAGGTCAGAGTGATTGTATTGTCTTCAGCCTGCCACTGGACCGTAGCACCAAAAGCTTCTGTAATAACACGGAGCGGAACCAAGGTTGTTCCTGTGCCTGCGATGTAGGGTGTTTCAACCTCCACTCTGAAGCCGTTAATCATAAGAGTGCTGTTGCCTACAGTAAAGCTGATTTCAACTCTGGCGTCTGTGTCTCTGGACAAATCCGCTTCAGCTTCAATCATAACTGAACTGGAAACACCGCCACGTGTGTATGTAAATTCAACTGCCTTACCGTCAAAGCTCTTTTTGAGTGCTTCGTTATAGTCTGCAATGGAGTGTACCTCGTAGCCGTTTACATGTGTTATCATGTCACCTGCCATAAGAAGCTCGTTCTCGGAGGAGGTAACTGTAAGACCCTTTGTTGTGGGAACGCCTATCTTGCTTTCCCAGGATTCTGTCATGTTAACACCTGTGTCCGGGCGGATAACTCTGCCGTACTGTCTGAAAGAGTCAAGCACGTAGTTGATTGTGTCAACAGGAATAGAGAAGCTCATGCCCTCAATTTCACTGCCCACATACTTTATGGAGTTAATGCCCACAAGCTCACCTTGCATGTTAACAAGGGGACCGCCGCTGTTACCGCCGTTGATGGCAACGTCCGACTGTGTGAAAAGGTAATGCTGGCTTATGTTAACACCGATACCGGAAACAATGCCCTTTGTTGCGGAGTTAATAAGGTTAACCGACAAGGGTGTGCCGATAGCAACAACGCTTTCACCAACTTTAAGGCTACCCTCCTCGGCAAACTTAATGGGCTTAAGGTTTTGTCTGTTTATCTTAACCAAAGCAAGGTCGCTTGTTTCGTCGACATATAAAACAGTACCCGGGTAGGATGCACCGTCACCGAAGATTACTGTTAAATTCTGAATGTCCTTTACAACGTGCGCATTGGTGATTATAACGCCCTCGCTGTCAATAACAGCGCCTGCACCATGAGCATAAAGCTCGTTATAGTCCTGTGCATCGGAAGAAAGAGACGAATCATTGTAGTTACCTACAATGGCAACAACGCTCTCGCTTACGCTTTCAATCATTTCAACAACAGCCTTGTCGCTGCTTATCTCAAGCCTTGCACTCTGAGCTTCCTCGTCCCATGTGAGATCTGCTCCGATTTTCTCTGCAAGCTCTTCTAACGATACATACACCCCGTCTTCTGTTGTGAGTGCATCCTTCTGCATCATATCGCCGTTTACAATTACAGCTACGCCCTCAGCACCTGCGCTGACAGCCCCTGTAAAAGTAAGAAACGCCGTTAAAACTGCAATAGCCTTTTTCAAATTCATGTTCCTCACCTTTCTTTTTTTCCTTATTTATAATGATACACTTTTTTTATCAAACAGTCAAGCAATTGGCACGGATAACACAAAAAGCGCGCCGAAAAAGCTTTTTTCGACACGCTTTGTCTATCTCATAAGAAGCATAGCAGCTGTAAGTACAATTACAAACATAAAATTATACATGGAAAACTTGATTATATAGTCCTTTGTTTTGCCCTTGTTCCGCTTGGTATATTCCCTTAAAGTAATCAGGCTTGCCAGTGATGCGATAAGTGTTCCTGCACCGCCTATGTTTACGCCCCACAGAAGCTCACGATAATTGTCCGTAAACTGACTGAGGAGTATTGCCGAGGGCACGTTACTTATCACCTGACATGACAAAACGCTGAAAACAAGGGTGTTTTTCTCCAAAAGAAAACCGAAAAACTCACGCACAATGTCAATCCTTGCCATATTACCTGCAAAGATGAAAAAGAACACAAAGGTCATAAGCAAGGGATAATCCACCTTTTTCAGGGCATACTTATCCATAAAGAATATGCTCACGGCAATAACAGCTGCACCTGCTATATAGGGCACCCCGCGGAAAACCATCATTATTGAAAGGGTGAACAGCAGAAGATATACAGCCGTTTTCTTAAAGGGCAGTACAATTTCATCGTCCACAATTTCAAGCTCTTCGTTTTTCACAAAAAGACAGCAGATTGTAATCATGACAATAGCAATAACAAAGGGCGGCGCCATTATTGCCATAAACTTTCCTGCAGGTATTTCAAACTTTGTGTACAGATACAAATTCTGCGGATTGCCGAAGGGGGTTAACATACCGCCTAAGTTAGCCGCAATATTCTGCATTATAAATGTGAATGCCATATGCTTTTCCTGTCCTGTTGTTCTGAGAACATAATACCCAAGCGGCAGGAAGGTTAAAAGTGCCATATCATTGGCAATGAGCATTGAGCCTATAAAGGTTATGTACACCAGCGCCATTATTGCACGCCTTGTAGTTTTGAACTTTTTCACAATTTCCGATGCAATTTTATAAAAAAACCGCAGATTTCGGAGCGCTCGTACTACAGCAAGCACGCCGAAAAGGCAGGCAATTGTTTTAAAGTCAATATAGCCAAAATACTCCTTGTCAGGCGGTATAATAAAGCAGGTTATAAGCGCCGCAACAAACGCAATTACCATAACGGTATTCTTTCTGGAAAATCTATATGCTTTTTTCACAGCTTTTTTAGTAAAAGTTTTAACAGTCATCACCATCACCCAAGCGATTTTACCACAACACGCCGCCTTGGTCAATACGGCAACAAAAAGATATTGCCAAATTTTTTCTTGTATGATAAAATTTTTTATAACAGGAAAGGAGGCAGCATTATGCAGTTAGTTGTACTCACTGCCTTAGGTGTGGGCGGCGCTACCGCCATCGGCGCACTGATAGGCTTTTTGTTCAAGAATATATCCCACCGCATTTCGGACCTTATTTTGTCCTTTGCAGCAGGTGTAATGCTTTCTGCCGCCGTTATAGGGCTCATTCTCCCGTCGATGGAATACGGCAGCATTGTTATGACTGTTGCAGGCATTTTTGCAGGGGCACTTTTTCTGAACATTATCGATAAATTTGTTCCCCATCTTCATAAGCTTACGGGCTCAGGCGAGGAAAACCACCCTGTAAGCACCGAAAAGCTCAATAAAATACTTCTGTTTGTTCTTGCAATTGCAATACATAACTTCCCCGAGGGCATAGCCGCAGGTGTGGGCTTCGGCTCAGGTGACGTAAATCAGGCTTTGGTTGTGGCAGGAGGCATTGCACTTCAGAACATTCCCGAGGGTATGGTTATAATTTCGCCCATGCTTGCAGCAGGCATAAGCAAGCGTCGCACACTCATCTGTGCTCTTTTAACAGGCGTTGTTGAGGTTATCGGCACATTTATAGGCTATGCGGCAGTTTCTGTTTCTCTTTCCATTCTGCCCTTTGCTCTGGCTTTTGCAGGCGGTACAATGCTTTACGTAATAAGTGACGAAATGATTCCCGAAACGCACCACGGCGACGAAAGGCACGTAACCTATGCGCTGCTTGCAGGCTTCTGCCTAATGCTCGTAACAGATTTTTACCTTGGTTGAATTCTACCAAAGGGAACTCTCCCATTGGTAAATAACATAATTTTTTACAGGAGGTCATCATCATGACAAAATACGCAGGTACACAGACAGAAAAAAACTTAATGGCTGCTTTTTCCGGTGAAAGTGAAGCACGCAACAAGTACACCTACTTTGCATCAGTTGCAAAAAAGCAGGGCTTTGAACAGATTGCCGCTCTTTTCTTAAAGACAGCCGAAAATGAAAAGGAACACGCTAAAATGTGGTTCAAGGAATTAAACGGCATTGGCGACACTGCCGAAAACCTTGCAAGTGCAGCTGCAGGCGAAAACTATGAATGGACAGATATGTACGAGGGCTTTGCAAAGACTGCCGAAGAAGAAGGCTTTACTGAACTCGCTGCAAAGTTCCGCCTTGTTGCACAGGTTGAAAAGCATCACGAGGAAAGATACCGTGCACTTTTAAAGAATGTTGAAACCCAGGAAGTGTTCAAAAAGAGCACCGTCAAGGTATGGGAATGCCGTAACTGCGGTCACATTGTGGTTGGTGTTGAAGCTCCCGAGGTTTGCCCCACCTGCAACCATCCCAGAGCCTATTTTGAAATCCACGCAGAAAACTACTAATTCATATACGAAAAAGCGCCCATACGGGCGCTTTTTTAATTGACAATAACCATCCGGTATTATAATATTATTTTATTACATACATAAGGAGAATTTTTATGAGCCTATTGGACTTATTCCTTACCGCAGTAGCACTTTCCATGGACGCATTTGCCGTTGCAATGTGCAAGGGCTTATCCGTGGGCAGACCCAACATAAAACACAATATAATAACAGGTGCCTACTTCGGCTTCTTTCAGGGCTTTATGCCCCTTATGGGCTACCTTTTAGGCAGGAATTTTCAGGGTGTGGTTGAATCAATCGACCACTGGATTGCATTCTTGCTTTTATCTTTTATCGGCGCAAACATGATAAAAGAAGCACTCGGCCACGACGATGAAGATATGGACGCATCATTTGCTCCATCTGCAATGATTCCTCTTGCAATAGCAACAAGCATCGATGCACTGGCAATGGGTGTTTCATTCTCCTTCTTCCCGGATTTTGACATTATCCCTGCAATAATCTTTATAGGCGCAACAACCTTTATTTTTTCAGGCTTCGGTGTTTACCTGGGCTGTCACTTCGGCACAAAATACAAAGCTAAGTCCGAATTTGCAGGCGGTATTATCTTAATACTCATGGGTATAAAAATCCTTTTGGAGCATTTAGGGCTATTAATCCTCCCCTTTTAACGAAAAAACCTACGCAAAAGCGTAGGTTTTTTATTATTTGTGATACAGTCTCTTGTATTCATATTTGGGCGCACAGCTCACATTTATGCCCAATCTTCTTAAAAGCATTTCGTCCTCGTCGGATAAAATAACCGAGAAGTACGCATCGCTTCCGCGGAGATTGGAAAGCTGTTCAATGGCCATTTTGGCAACTTTATCGGTCTGCCCTGATACAGTAAGCGCCATAAGCACTTCGTCTGTATGAAGTCGGGGGTTTTTATGCTTCAGATACCTGGTCTTAAGGTCACAGATGGGCTGCAATACGCTTTCCGCAATCAATTCCACCTCATCGGCAATACCGCCCAATGCCTTTAACGAATTAAGAAGCAATGCACTTGCCGCACCCAATGTTGAGCTTGTCTTGCCGGTTATAACCTGTCCGTCAGGCAAAACGAGGGCACCTGCAGGAGCACCTGTTATTTTTTCCTTTTCCATTGCCGCGCCTACCGCAGGGAAAATGCTCTCTGTTATATCACTCTGGTTCATAAGAACTTCAATCTTACGGACCTGAGTTTCATTGCCCATGCCCTTAAGACGGCTCACAGCCGCCGCATAATAACGCCTGAGTATTTCCATTTTTGAGGCTTCACAGCACACTGCATCGTCAATAATGCAGTTGCCCACCATGTTAACGCCCATATCCGTGGGTGACTTATAAGGACAGCTACCCTGAATTTTTTCAAATATTGTGCTCAGTACGGGGAAGATTTCAACATCACGGTTATAGTTAACCGCTGTAGTGCCGTATGCCTCAAGATGGAACGGGTCAATCATGTTAATGTCGTTAAGATCTGCCGTTGCCGCTTCGTAGGCAAGGTTAACAGGATGCTTTAAGGGAATGTTCCATATGGGGAAGGTTTCAAACTTTGCGTAGCCTGCCGTAACACCGCGCTTGTGTTCATGATAAAGCTGGCTGAGGCAGGTTGCCATCTTGCCGCTTCCGGGACCGGGTGCGGTTACAACAATGAGCGAACGGGTGGTTTCAATATATTCGTTCTTTCCCAGACCGTCCTCAGACACAATGTGAGGAATGTCATAGGGATAGCCTTCGATGGGATAATGGCGGTAGCATTTAATGCCAAGGCTTTCAAGATGGTTTAAAAACACATTTGCGCTGGACTGATTTGTATAACGTGTAAGCACAACGCTGCCCACATAAAGCCCCAGCTCACGGAAGGTGTCAATAAGACGAAGCACGTCATCGTCATAGGTAATGCCCAGATCGGCTCTCACCTTGCTGGATTCGATATCTGCCGCATTTATGGCGATAACAATTTCCAGATCGTCCTTCATCTGCTGAAGCATACGCATTTTGCTGTCGGGCTCAAAGCCGGGGAGAACTCTTGACGCATGAAAATCGTCAAAAAGCTTGCCGCCGAACTCAAGATAAAGCTTACCGCCGAACTGTGCGATACGGCTCTTAATCTGCTCCGACTGCATCTTCAGATATTTCTGATTATCAAACCCAATTTTCTTAGCCATGCTCTCCGCTCCTCGCCTTTAAAAAACTCAAATGTTATTATATCAAATTTAAATCAATTATAAAAGCCCATTTTTAAAATTTTTTAATTATTTTTTCAAAACCTTCCGCTTTTGCTATTTCCTTGACAATTTTCCCCTTCAATAGTATAATTGTTCACGTGTAAACTGAATAAAAAAGGAGTTTTGAAAATGGATAAAAATTCTAACGGCAATGCTCCCCGCGAGCATTTGAAAAGCCGTCTCGGGTTTATTCTTATCAGCGCAGGCTGTGCAATCGGCGTGGGCAATGTATGGAAGTTCCCATGGATGGTTGGTCAGTACGGCGGCGGCATGTTCGTGCTTATATACCTTGCATGTCTTCTTCTGATGGGCGTGCCTGCTCTTACAATGGAATTTGCAGTGGGCAGAGCTGCACAGAAGAGCCCTGCAAAAATTTACGACGCCCTGGGCAAGGGCAACACTCCCTGGAAAATTCATTCCTGGATGGCGGTTTTGGGCAACTTAGTTCTTATGATGTTCTATGTTCCCGTGGCAAGCTGGATGATTAAATACTTTGTTGACATGGCACTGGGTAAGTTCCAGGGTTTAAGCCCCGAAGCCGTAGGCGGCGCATTTGATGCAATGATGGTTGACTGGAAATCCATGCTTATTTACTCGGCAATTCTTACAGTAGTTTGCTTTGTTATCAATTCCACAGGCGTTGACAAGGGTGTTGAAAAGGTTTCCAAGGTTATGATGATTGCACTTTTGGTGATTATGCTTGTTCTGGCAATCAATTCTATCTTCCTTCCCGGAGCAGAAGAAGGCTTAAAATTCTACCTTGTTCCCAGCCTTGAAAACTTTATGGCAACAGGTCCTGTAAATGTTATCGTTGCGGCAATGAATCAGGCGTTCTTCACATTAAGCCTCGGTATCGGCTCAATGGCGATTTTCGGCAGCTACATCGGTAAGGACCGTGCACTTATGGGTGAAAGCGTAAACGTTTCACTTCTTGACACATTTGTTGCTTTCACATCAGGTCTTATCATTTTCCCCGCGTGCTACGCATACGGCGTTGCACTCGATTCAGGTCCCAGCCTTATATTCGTTACACTTCCCAACATATTCAACCACATTCCCGGTGGCAGATTATGGGGTGCATTATTCTTTGTATTCATGAGCTTTGCGGCAATCAGCACAGTTATTGCAGTATTTGAAAATATCATCTCCTGCACAATGGACATTTTCAACTGGTCCAGAAAAAAGTCTGCAATTGTTGACTGTATTGCAATTTTAATCCTCATGGTGCCCTGTATTCTCGGTTTCAGCGTATGGAGTAATATTTCTCTTCCCAAAATCGGCGGCATCATGGACATGGAAGACTTCCTTGTAAGTAACATTCTGCTTCCCATCGGAGCTCTCATATTCATCCTCTTCTGTACATTAAGATACGGTTGGGGTTGGAATAACTTTGTTAGTGAGGCAAATGCAGGTAAGGGCATGAAGGTTAAAAACTGGATGAGATGGTACATGACCATCATCCTTCCCATAATGATTCTTGTTATCTTCGTAATGGGTCTTGTAAGCAAATTTACAGTATAAAAACAGCTTAATACGCAAAAACACCTACCTTATGAAAGGTAGGTGTTTTATTTATTTAATAATCTTGAAGCCTGCTTTTTCAATGGCTTTTTCAATTTTGCTCACTTTAAGTCCGTGGGGCTTTTCAAAAACGGCTTCGCCTTTTTCGCAACTGACCGAAACAACCCTGCAGCCAAGCTTTTTCAAAGCCTCTGTTACGGTGCTTTCACAGTGCGAGCACATCATACCTTCAATTTTCAATACGCTTTCCTCATATGCGTGTGCTTTGCCTGCTTTTTTTCTGTCCTTTTTTGTGCTCGTCATGTCAAAGAAATTAAGGCGCAAAGCATTTGTCACAACACAAAAGCTCGAAAGGCTCATTGCTGCGGCTCCGAACATCGGATTTAATTCCCAACCAAAAGCTGCAATATATACCCCCGCCGCCAGCGGAATTCCTATCACATTATATATAAACGCCCAGAACAGGTTTTCCTTAATATTCTTAAGAGTTTGCCTGCTGAGCCTTACAGCTGCCGCCACATCTGACAAGGAGGATTTCATGAGCACAATATCCGCCGCATCAATGGCAATGTCAACTCCGCTTCCTATGGCTACTGCCGTATCTGCCACCGTCAGGGCAGGTGCATCATTTACGCCGTCACCCACCATCATAACACTGCCCTGCTTCTTCATTTGTTCTACAACAGCGGCTTTTTTGTCGGGCAATGTGTCTGCAAACACCTCGTCAACTCCCGCCTCACGTGCAATAGCGCGTGCAGTGCGGAGGTTGTCACCTGTAAGCATCACTGTCCGTATACCCATGCCCTTAAGCTCGGCTATAGCCTTACTGCTGTCCTCTTTCATTTTGTCCGCCACCGCAATAATGCCCAGAAGCTCACCCTCCGTGGCAAACAAAAGCGGGGTTTTTCCATCCTCGGAAAGTTTTTCAATAGACTTTTCTTCCGCAGCAGAAAGCGTTACCACAGTTGAAATAAATGCTCTGTTGCCACCGTAAACAAGCTTTCCGTCAACCTCGCCCTTCAGTCCGTTTCCGGGCAGCGACATAAAGGATGCACAGTCTTTTTTAGCAAGCCCCATTTCCTCGGCTTTCTTTACAACAGCCTTTCCCAGTGGGTGCTCACTTTTTGCTTCCAAGGCGTATGCGTACTCGATAACATTATCGCCTATTATATCTGTTACCGAAGGTGTGCCCTGTGTTATGGTGCCTGTTTTATCCAGTATAACAATATCGGTTTTGCCTGCCTTTTCGAGAGCTGCTGCGGTTTTAAACAGCACACCGCCCTTTGCTCCAACACCGCTGCCTACCATAATGGCAACAGGAGTTGCAAGCCCCAAAGCGCAGGGACAGCTTATAACAAGCACCGCTATCGCTCTCGCTAACGAAAAGCCCACCGTCGCTCCCACAAGAAGCCATATAATGAAAGTAATAACGGCAATTGTGATTACGCAAGGCACAAACACACCCGATACCTTATCTGCAAGGCGTGCAATAGGAGCTTTTGTTGCCGCCGCACCTTCAACTATTTTAATTATCTGTGAAAGGGTTGTGTCTTCACCCACACGGGTTGCTTCGCAGCGCAAAAATCCCGACTGATTTATTGTGGCGGCACTTACACGGCTGCCCACGGTTTTGTCAACAGGGATGCTTTCTCCTGTCAGCGCCGATTCGTCAACAGCACTTTCACCTTCAATAACAATGCCGTCAACACTTACGCTTTCACCCGGGCGCACAATAAAAATATCGCCTTTTTTTACATTGTCGATATCAACAACCACTTCCTTGCCGTCAACAAGAATAACGGCAGTTTTCGGTTTAAGCTTCATGAGCCCTTTTATGGCGTTTGTTGTCTTGCCCTTTGAATGTGTTTCAAGCATTTTTCCTAAGGTAATAAGTGTCAGTATCATGCCTGCAGACTCAAAGTAAAATTCGTGCATTAATTGCTCGGGGTGCTCACTTACGGTCATCATAAAAAGAGCCACCGTGCTGTAGCCAAAGCTTGCCAATGCACCCAAAGAAACCAGCGTATCCATATTCGGAGCCTTATTTAAAAGCCCTTTTGTGCCCGAAATGAAAAACTTCTGGTTTATTACCATTATAATTGCCGATAAGATAAGCTGCATGAGCCCTATGGCAACATAGTTCCCTTCAAAAAATGCAGGAAGCGGCAGATTGACCATGTGTCCCATTGAAAAATACATCAGCACCAAAAGAAAGCCTATTGAAGAAAAAAACCTTGTTTTCATGCTTTTCAGGTCAGCATTTTCGTCCTTTGCTTCCGCTTTAGGTGCGCCTGCTGCCAATGCAGCTCCGTAGCCCGCCTTTTTAACAGCTTTCACGATTTTTTCGCTGTCTCCGCCTTCTACAACCATTGAATTTGTGAGCAAGCTTACTGAACATTCTGTTACGCCATCAACACCAAGCACTGCCTTTTCTACCCGGGCGCTGCACGCCGCACAGCTCATTCCCGTAACGTTATATTTTTCCACTTATGTCACCTCATTAACTTTTGCAATACGTTTACCAATTCTTCTACAGTTTCATCCTTGCCGTCCCTTATATCTTTTGCAACACACGACTTTATATGCTCACCCAGCAGCTCCTTGTTAAAAGCATTCAACGCCGCAGTTGCCGCCGAAACCTGTGTCAGTATATCCACACAATAGATGTCGTTTTCAACCATATTGCGTATGCCGCGTATCTGTCCTTCGATGCGGTTCAGTCTGTTTATGAGACTTTTATATTCTTTTTCATCACGCTTTTTTATTTTACAGCATTCCACACAATCGCCTCCTTTATACCCCCAGGGGGTATTTTTATAATATCATGTTGGTATACATATGTCAACACTTTCATCCTACTTTTTCAATTCCTTATTGATTTTGCCACAAGATATGATAAAATCAAGATGTTATTAACTATTTATCCGCATGGAGGATTTATCATGATAATAAGGAAAGCACTTCCCGAAGAATTTGACATAATAATGAGCATATATTCTGCTGCGCAGGACTTTATGGCGCAAAACGGCAACGAAACCCAATGGGGCAAAACACACCCCGACCCTCTCCTTATAAAAAAGGACATTGAAAACGGAGAACTTTATGTGTGCACCGAAAACGATACTATTGCCTGCGTGTTTTTCTTCAGATTTGCAAAAGACCCCACCTATGATATTATATACAACGGTGCATGGCAAAACGATGAGCCTTACGGTGTTGTTCACCGCATTGCATCAACTCGCAGGGTAAAAGGTGCGGCAAAATTCTGCCTTAACTGGGCTTTTGAAAAATGCAAAAGCCTTCGCATTGATACTCACAAGAACAATATTCCCATGCAAAGCCTTCTCACAAGCCTCAATTTCAAGTACTGCGGTATAATCCATCTTGAATCGGGCGACGAAAGAATGGCGTATCACAGAATAAGCTAAAAGGACATCCATTAGGATGTCCTTTTAAAGTTAAAATGTGGCAAGAGCCCAGAAGTTACCCTCTAAAAATATGATTTCAATTGCAAAAATAATCCACAAAATAATTTCCAAGGCAATTATTTTCCCGGGTATCTTAACCTTGTTTCTTATATCCTTCACAACCGAAAAGGCATACAGCCCGATTATCGCCGCAAAAATTATGTATGATAAGTAAAAAGCTCTCAGCCAGAATCCGCACAAAAGAAAATGGAATGACCCCTGCCTGAATATAGCATACCAGCTGTCGTGCAACTCGTTCACTTTCAGCGTAAGAAGCATCAGCCCGTAGGATACGCACGGCAAATGAATAATATCACTTATTATTAATGCTATTCTCGCAATTTTCCGCATAAATAAAGCTCCTTAATCCATTGCATTGCGCAATTTATTCACATCCTTTTTCCTTCCTGCTGCTATAAACAATACTATCGCACACACTACATCTACACAGAAAATAAACTGTCCAATTGCTAAAATGATACACTGCTTCTTGTTTATTGACTTTTCCTTGTAGCATCTTATTGCACCATAAGCTGCGAAAATTCCCGACAGAATAATTGCCAAACAGTCAAAGAGCATCAGCAATATTGTACCCGGCAGTGTAAAAACTGTTATCATGCATAACAAACCTGCCAAAAATATTATAACATATGCAGGTATCTGAGCTGTTTTTAAAATCATATTAACCTTTGCAAGCTCACAGCTGTCCCACTTTCTTTGAGTTGCAATAACCATGGTAATCAAAAGGCTTATCAAGCTTACTCCCCACCAGAGCAGAACGCTTCCGATAAGCAAAAATGCATTGCTTTGGAAAATATTTATCATGATTGCATCATTAAATAAAGCAAACATTGCCAGAACTATCACATACGGAAATAATGCACTGAATATTAAACCCGAATACCTTTTCATAATTCACTCTCCTTTATTTACTCCATTTTAATATACCAATCCGGTGCATAGCCCAGTAGTCGCATAATTTCTAACTCGTCCAATGCATCGTACAAGGCGTTGTGTGTTTCAAAGTATGTATCATCACCCGAAAGCCGCCTGAGCATAGGCTCCACACCGTAATCACGCTTTAAGCGTCCTGTTTTATAGCAATCATCGCATGGTGTTATTTTTCGGTTATACTGCCTGTATGCCGCAATTCTCATGATGTCGTACCAGTCAAACACTTTCATTTCAGGTAACAAATTGCGGTCAAATGCTGCATTGTAAGCAAAAACTGAGTGCACGCCGTACTCTTTCAATAATAAAATCAAATCCTTTACTGCCTCTTTCCTATGGCATAAAGTGGGCTTTATTCTGTTATCGGGGAAAAGCACAGCCGAAAACATTCCTCCAACCTCATACTGGGGTACAAGCACATGGTATCGTACCTTAACAAGCTCAAAGGTGTCACAGTCTGCAATAACCGTGCCTATACTCATTAGCTCATTATTCCAGTTTGTTTCTGTATCAATAAGTGCAAAATACGGCATGGTTTTCTCCTTGTAAAGCTTTGAAGTAGTTATATCCTTAAAATCAGTATATCAAAATGCTCATACATTTTCAATGGTTATCCGTGCCACAGAACTGCAATGTACAATATAACACGATGTTGAACGCAAGCGTTCAAAGAAAAAAGGATTTTGCCACGCAAAATCCTTTCCTCAACTTTTCACTATTCATTCTTCACTATTCATTGAAAAAAGAGACACCCCTACGGATGTCTCTTTTTGTTCCGGCAGCGACCAACTTTCCCGGGCAGCTTCCCGCCAAGTATCATAGGCACTACAGAGCTTAACTTCCGTGTTCGGGATGGGAACGGGTGTGACCTCTGTGTAATAACCACCGAATATCGTATGCATATGT
>JAFUOO010000015.1 GCA_017472685.1 Clostridia bacterium | reverse complement strand
GGATAAGTCCCGCAGCTCGGGAAGACGAGGCGCAGGGCTTGGGCTTTACATTGTAAAGAACATAATGAAGGCTCATGACAACGAAATATATGCAGAAAGTGAAGAGGGTAAGTGGACGAGGTTTACCTTTGAACTGGATACAGTAAAAAACAAGTAGGCAGTATGCCTACTTGTTTTTTAGTGAAGAGTGAAGAGTGAAAAGTGAATAGTTAAGGAAAAAACTCCGCAAAAGCGGAGTTTTTAATGGTTAGTGAAGAAATCTTCCAGAATGCTTATTACAATGTTGTTGAAGCTGGTGTCGTGCTCTTTTGCAAGGTTTTCTATTTTTCGGGCAAGTTCGTCCTTTATATACAGCGTTTTGTAGCCTGCCTCAACTTTTTTCTTTGTGGGCTTGGGTGTAAAAGCCATTTGCATCACCTCATGCTTAATGTTTCTATAAACATTCTAATTTATATCAAAATATAAAAATACATTAGAAAATTCTGTTGTATTTTTCGAGGGTGCATGATACAATGAAAACGGGTGATAAAATGGATAAGATGAATTTAGAACAGGCGCAGTTTTTGATAAAACTGATTCACAGTGTTGTGCGGAGTCCGTACAATACCGACAAGGAAGCAATTGAAGAAATTGTCAAGATTTTTGAAATGTATGATATGAAGTGCGGCTTACGAAGTCATAAATTTCCTCAGTTTTTCATACATAGAGAAGAATGAAAAAACTCCGCAAAAGCGGAGTTTTTATGTTTGAGATTAAGCTGTGCAGTGACAGAAGTGTGTAAAAACAGGCACGTCCCCAATTGCACCCTGCGATTGTTAAAAAATACCTAAGCATATCAACATAATGAATTCAATATTATTCATCACTATATTCTCCTTTTACAGGTGCAACCCAACTACACTCCTCCGGCACCGGAGTGCAACTCAGTTTTCCTTTAAATACTTGTCAAGGATTTCTGCGGCGATAGAGCACAGCTCCCCGCAGGGGCGTTTTTTGTAATATTCCTCGGTGCGTTCTTCAGGAACGTAGGTGCCCTCGGGCTCCTTTAAGCCTAAAAGCTCGGCGCAGATAATGGTGCCGCGGTTTAATTTTTTGAATTCGTCCGTAAGGTAAACTACGCCCTTGTAGTTGTCCATTTTTTCGTCGTGGGTGGGTGTTGTGCCAATGCCCTTAATTAAGCCGTATGCCATAACCATGCCTGTTACGGCGCCGCAGGTGAGGCGCAGGCGGCCCATACCGCCGCCAAAGGGGAGGGAGAGCTTTAAGAGGGTTTCCTTACTAAGCCCGATCTCCTCGGAAAATGCAAGTAAAACTGCCTGTGCGCAGTTCATGCCTGTACTGAAGTTTAAGCTAGCTAATTCGCCTTTTGTCATGAGTGAACATCCTTTCTTTATAAAATATCGATATACACGCAATGCGTGTTCGATATATTTCACTTTGTGAAATTCAATATAAAATCGCTACGCTCTTTTTCGATATGACATAAATCTCGTTGCCGTAAGGCAACATATCGAGTGCCTTGCACATATCGAATTCCCCGGGAATATATCGAAAATCGCGACAGAGATTTATATTGAGGTTGGCATATATGCCAACCAATGTACATATTTATATAAGGGACAAGCGGGAAATGAAGTAGAGGGCAAACATTGCCAGAGCAATGATAAACGCTACCAGCCATGCGGAAATGGTGCAGCGCTTTGCCTTGTCCCGAAGCTTTGCCGAAAGAGAATAGTTGCCGTTTTTGTAAAGACGCTTTGCCTTTGTTGCAAAAAACAGAGCGGGGATTGTAAGGAAAAACATGGGCAGAAGAAGAACGAGGGTTACTGCTGCACCAAAGGTGCCGAAGGAGCCCGCGGGTGCCTGCTTGTTAAAACCTGACATATTTATCACCTCATTTTGCATTATATACTAAAATGTGGCGTTTGTGAATACAAAAAACTGATTTTTTTAGAAGTTTTAACGCATAACTAACAAAAATCGATTGACTAAAAGCGAAAATTTTGGTAAAATGTACTTAATGTATTTTGGAAAGTGGTGAAAATATGCAAAAGGAGTTTTTTGGGGATGTTTCGTACAGGGAAAATCCCTTCAATGATGACTTTGCCGTATATCTGTTCAACGAGGGTAACAACTACAAGAGCTATGAAATCCTCGGTGCACACAAATGTACTTTAAACGGAAAGGCGGGCTACCGCTTTGCTGTATGGGCACCCAAGGCGAGAGCCGTACACGTTACGGGCGACTTCAACGGTTGGGAAAAATGGCAGAATCCCATGACAAGATTGGGCGAAACAGGGCTCTGGCAGACATTTATACCCGATATTAAGGATGGCACGGTGTACAAGTACTTTATCACTCCTGAGGTGGGCGAGGGCTTCTACAAGAGCGACCCCTATGCGGTGTACGCACAGATGAGACCCGACAACGCCTCTGTGACATATGACCTTGAGGGCTATAAATGGAAGGACGCTTCCTACATGGAAAAGAGAAGCAAGGAAGCACCCTACTCAAAGCCTATGAATATTTACGAATGCCATCTCGGCAGCTGGAAGATGCACTCTGACGGCAGCTTCTATACATACCGTGAAATGGCAGACGAGTTAGTTCCTTATCTTAAGGATATGGGCTACACACATCTTGAAATTATGCCTATTATGGAATACCCCTTCGACGGAAGCTGGGGCTATCAGGTAACAGGCTATTTTGCAGCAACAAGCCGTTACGGCACACCGCATGATTTGATGTATTTTGTGGATTGCTGCCACAAGGCAGGTATTCAGGTTATTATGGACTGGGTGCCCGCGCACTTCCCTAAGGATGCCTTCGGCTTAGCTAAGTTTGACGGCACACCCACCTTTGAATATGCCGACACAAGAGTGGGCGAGCATAAGGAATGGGGCACACTTGTTTTTGACTACTCAAAGACAGAGGTTGTTTCCTTCCTCGTTTCCTCGGCTATGTTCTGGGCTGATGTGTATCACATTGATGGGCTTCGTGTTGACGCTGTGTCCAGTATGCTTTATCTTGACTATGCAAGAGAAGAGTTTATCCGTAACAAGAACGGCGGCAACGAAAACTTAGAAGCTATTGAATTTTTGAGAAAGCTTAACGAAGCAATGTTCCGTGAATTCCCCAACTTCTTGATGATTGCTGAGGAATCCACAGCCTGGCCCATGGTTACAAAGCCACGCGATGTGGGAGGCTTGGGCTTTAACTACAAGTGGAACATGGGCTGGATGAACGACAACCTCAGATACATGTCCATGGACCCCTACTTCAGAAGCGGCAACCATTCACTTTTAACATTCTCAATGATGTATGCCTTTAGTGAAAACTACATCCTGCCTCTTAGCCACGATGAGGTTGTTCATGGTAAGGCTTCGCTTATCGGCAAAATGAGCGCTCTTTACGACGGCAAGTTTGACTCCTTCAGAGCATTCTTAGGCTATTACATGGCGCATCCCGGCAAAAAGCTCATGTTCATGGGCGGTGAAATTGCACAGTTCTTAGAGTGGAGATTTTACGAGGGCTTGGAATGGCACCTCTTGGAGGATTATCACCATGCAAGATTCCATGAATATGTAAAGAACCTCAACCATTTCTACAAGAACAACAAGCCCTTCTGGGAAATTGAAGACAGCTGGGACGGCTTTGAATGGATTAATGCAAACGACAACGAAAAGAGTATTGTTTCCTTCATGAGAAAAGGAAGAGCTAAGGGCAGTGAAATTATTGTTGTAAGTAACTTCACACCCGTTGAATACAAGGAATATTCAATCGGCGTTTCACGTGCGGGCGAGTATGAAGAGGTGTTCAGCTCAAATAAGGATGCTTACGGCGGAACGGGCTCGGGTAACCCCAACCCTGTTAAGGCTAAGAAATATAAGTACGACTGCGACGGCAGACCCTACACACTTACTATTTGTGTGCCGCCCATGACAACAATGTATTTCAAGCGCAAACCCACCAAGCGTAATACTACTAAGAAGTAAAATATAGGAGGAAGAAACATGAAAGCAACAAAATGTGTAGCAATGATTCTTGCCGGCGGTCAGGGCAGCAGACTTGGTATTTTAACAAGCAAGGTTGCAAAGCCTGCAGTAACCTTCGGCGGCAAGTACAGAATTATTGACTTTGCACTCAGTAACTGTGTACATTCCGGCATCAGCACAATCGGTGTGCTCACTCAGTATAAGCCCTTGGAGCTTAATACTTACATTGGTAACGGCTCTACTTGGGACCTTGACCGTAACGACGGCGGTGTGTTCGTACTGCCCCCTTATCAGAAGGAAGAAACAGGCGAGTGGTACAAGGGTACTGCAAACGCTATTTATCAGAATATTGAATTTGTTGACCAGTACAACCCCGAACATGTTGTAATCCTTTCCGGTGACCATATTTACAAGATGGATTACAACAAGATGATGCAGTATCACGAGGAAAAGGGCGCTGCAGCTACTATTGCAGTTATCCCCGTTCCCTGGGAGGAAGCATCGAGATTTGGTATTATGGAAACAGACGGCGAGGGCACAATCACACGCTTTGCCGAAAAGCCGAAGGAGCCCAAGAGCAATCTTGCCTCCATGGGTGTTTACGTGTTCAAGTGGTCTGCACTTAAGGAATACCTTATCCGCGACGAAAAAACACCCGGAAGTGAAAACGACTTCGGTAAGAACATTATTCCTGCTATGCTCGACGATGGTCAGAAGCTTTGCGCTTACGGCTTTGAAGGCTACTGGAAGGACGTTGGTACTGTTCAGTCCCTTTGGGAAGCAAACATGGACCTTCTTTCCGACCCGCCCGTTCTCGATATGTACGATGCTGACTGGAGAATTTTCTCCCGTAACCCTGTTAAGCCTCCGCACTATGTTGCTGACGGCGCATCTGTTACAAACAGCTGCATTACAGAAGGCTGCAACATTTACGGCGATGTAAAGAACTGCATCCTTTCCGAGGGTGTAACAGTAGGCAAGGGCAGCGTTGTTGAAGATTCTATTCTTTTCCCCGGTGTTACAATCGGTGAAAACGCTGTTGTAAAGAAAGCTATTATCGGCTCCGACACAACACTTGGTGACGGTGTTGTTGTAGGCGACAAGAGCGTGGATTCCTCCGAATTTGAAAGCAAGTACTGCTCTGCAGACATTTCTCTCATCGGCGGAAACATTTCGATTGCAGGCAACACTAAAATCGGCGTAAACGCAATGGTTACAAAATCCATTGAAGCGTAAGAAAGGGGGAAATGACAATGACAGATGCAATGGGCATTATTTTAACAAGAAATCAGGACGCTAACATGAACGAGCTCACACAGGTTCGTGACATTTCCGCGCTTCCTTTTGCAGGCAGATACCGCCTGATTGACTTTGTGCTTTCCAACATGGTAAACAGTGGAATTATCAATGTGGGTATTGCAACTCACGTTAACTATTCATCTCTTATGGACCATGTTGGCAGCGGTAAGCCTTGGGACTTAAACCGCAAGAACTACGGTCTCTTCATGCTTCCTCCTCAGGTAAGAGGCGGCTCCTTTGGTGCTGCAGGTGACGTTGACCTTTTACACAACGTTCTCACATACCTCCACAGAAGCAAGCAGAAGTATGTTGTTCTTACAGGTGCAAATATTGTATGCAACATGACATATAATGACATTATCCGTTATCACGAGGAAAAGGGTGCTGACATTACAGTTGTTTACAACGAGCTCGAGCTTACAGATGTTCAGCTCAAGAAGTGCACAACCTACGATGTTAACAGCACAGGTAAGGTTGTTGACATTCATCACAATCTTTCCGAGCCTGTAAGCAAGAATGCAGGTATGGATATGTACATTATTGAAAGAACTAAGCTCCAGGCTCTTATTGAAGACGCTTACGCTAAGGGTAGCCATTCTTTCATTAACGATATTTTGAGAGCAAGCATGGACCATCTCAATATTTATGCGTATAAATATGAGGGCTTTGCGGGAAGAATTGACTCTGTAGTATCCTACTTTGACAACAGCATGAAGATGCTTTGTCCCAAGGTGCGTGAAGAGCTCTTCGCAGGCAAGAACCCCGTATACACAAAGGTTAAGGACCAGGTGCCCACAAAGTACCTTGAGGGTGCAAATGTGAAGAATTCGCTGGTTGCTGACGGATGCATTATCGATGGCGAAGTTGAAAATTGTATCATTTTCCGTGGCGTTCACATTGCCAAGGGTGCCGTTCTTAAGAACTGTATCGTAATGCAGAACAGCGTTATTTCCGAAAGATGCGACCTTGAAAACGTTGTAATCGATAAGGAATGTACTCTCAGAATGGGCAAGAGACTTGTAGGTCAGCCTACATACCCCTTCATTCTGCCCAAGAGAACTTTAATCTAAAACTTTTAAGGCATTTTCTGTCGGTGCAAAAATGTGCGTTGACAGGAAATGCCTTTTGGGGTATTATGTAAACGGCAAGCCGTTTACAGCGATATAAATCCCTGCGGGATTTGTGATATTCCCCTTGCGGGGAGCGATATGCCTCCGGCGCGATATGCCCTGCGGGGCGTGACGGATTTATGTCGCACGAGCGTAGCGTGTATATCGTTATGACGGCTACAATTCATTAAATTCAGAAAGGAATGACATATATGAAGGTTTTATTTGTAACAAGTGAATGTTCTCCTTTTGTTAAAACAGGCGGCTTGGGCGACGTTGCCGGCTCGCTTCCTCAGGAGCTTATTGCTCAGGGTGTTGAAACAAGGGTTATTCTTCCCAAATACCGCGCAATTAGTGAAAAGTACACCTCTCAGATGCGTTATATCGACCACATCTACGTAAAGATGGGCTGGAGAAGCCAGTACTGCGGTGTGTTTGAACTGCAGATGAACAATGTTACTTATTATTTTGTGGATAATGAGTATTATTTCGGTGCAAACTATATATACGGTGACATTGCTACAGACGTTGAAAGATTTGCTTTCTTTGACAAGGCTGTGCTTGCGCTTTTGCAGGTTGTTGATTTCTGGCCCGATGTTATTCATGCAAATGACTGGCAGACAGGTATGGTAAGTGTGCTTTTACGTGCTCACTACGGCTTTGATTCGCGCTATTCCAGAATAAAGACAATGTTCACAATCCACAACCTTAAGTTCCAGGGTATTTACGACAAGAAGGTTATTGCCGATGTTTGCGAGCTTGAAGACTATTACTTCACAGCAGACAAGCTTGAATTCTACAAGGATGCAAGCTTCATGAAGGGCGCTCTCACATATTCTGACTATATTACAACTGTTTCTCCCAGCTATGCTGAGGAAATCAAGACAGAATTCTACGGCGAAAAGCTCGACGGTCTTCTCCGTGCGAGAAGTAATTGCCTTAAGGGTATTGTAAACGGTCTTGACTATGTGGGCTACAACCCCAGAACAGACGAAATGATTTATGAAAAGTACGGCGCAAATAACTTCATTTCCAAGAAGAAGGCTAACAAGCTTGCTCTGCAGCGCGAGCTGGGTCTTATTGAGGACGATGAAAAGTTCATCATCAGCCTTGTAACACGCCTTACAGGTCAGAAGGGTATGGACCTTCTTAACTGCATTATGGACGATTTGTGCTTCGACCAGAACATTCAGGTTGTTGTGCTTGGTACAGGAGATAAGGAATTTGAAGATTCCCTCCGCTACTTTGACTGGAAGTACCACGGCAGAGTAAGTGCGCAGATAAGGTTTGACAACACTCTTGCACACAAGATTTATGCGGCAAGCGACGCTGTGCTTATGCCCTCGCTCTTTGAGCCCTGCGGACTTAACCAGCTTATCGCAATGCGCTACGGTGCTGTGCCCATTGTAAGAGAAACAGGCGGTCTTCGTGACACTGTTGAGCCTTATAACGAATACGAAAACACAGGCACAGGCTTTTCTTTCAAGAACTATAACGCTCATGAAATGCTCGGCATTATCCGCTATGCTCACGATATTTACTATAACCGCAGAAAAGACTGGAATGGTATTTGTAAGCGAGCAATGGCTGCTGACTTCTCTTGGCAAAATAGTGCAAAAGAATACATTGAATTGTACAATAATTTAGTGTAAAAGCATAGTTGACTTATCACAAAATATGGTGTACAATACCAAAGTATGCACAAGCAACAATTATTCGACCACCGAAGAAATTCGATGGTCGAATGTGTGTATAATAAAGTGGAGTACAAGGGTACTCTAAAAGGGGTTTTTAAAAATGAGTAAGAAAGAACTTACAGCAGCGCAGCTGGCGCTCAAGGAGGAAATTCTTGGCAAGCTCAGCCGTAATTTCGGCAGAACGCTTGAAGACGCTACGCCTGCACACATCTATAAGGCTACAGCACTTACAGTGCGCGACAGAATTGTAACAAAGTGGACAGAGTACAGAAGAGCTCAGAGAAAGCTTCACAACAAGGAAATTTTCTACCTTTCCTTCGAGTTTTTGATGGGTCGTGCTTTCGGTAACAACCTTCTTAACACAGGTCTTACCGAGGACTACGAGGCAGTGCTTGAAGACATGGGCTATTCCCTTAGTGAGGCAGCTTCTCAGGAAAGAGACGCAGGCTTGGGTAACGGTGGTCTTGGTCGTCTTGCAGCGTGCTTTATTGACTCTCTCGCAACACTTAACCTTCCCGCTTTTGGCTGCTCCATCCGTTATGAATACGGTCTCTTCAAGCAGAGAATTGTTGACGGTGAGCAGGTTGAAATGTACGATGACTGGCTTGTTGACGGCAACATGTGGGAAATCGCATGCCCCGAAGAACAGCAGATGGTACGTTTCGGCGGTCAGGTAAACATGGTAACAGGCAATGACGGCAGAATGTATCCCGAATACGTTGGCACAACCGATGTTATCGGTATTCCTTACGATATGCCCATTTCCGGCTACGATGCAAAATTGGTTAACACACTCCGCCTTTGGTCTGCAAGAGCTAAGAGCGACATTCAGGCAGAGTTTGACACATTCTCCTCCGGCTACCACGTAAAGGCAGTTGAAGAAAAGGCTATGGCAGAAGCTATCAGCAAGGTTTTATACCCCGAGGACAACAACGACCAGGGTAAGGAGCTTCGTCTTCGTCAGCAGTATTTCTTCGTTTCCTGTACACTTCAGTGGATCCTTAAGAGATTCAAGCGTCATCACGGTAACAACCTTGCTAACCTTGCTGATTTTGTAGCAGTTCACATTAACGATACACATCCTGCTATTGCTATTCCCGAGCTTATGAGACTTCTCATGGACCAGGAAGGCATGAGCTGGGATCAGGCTTGGGAAATCTGTACAAAGGTGTTTGCTTATACAAACCACACTGTACTTTCCGAAGCGCTTGAAAAGTGGCCCATGGAGCTTATCCAGAGAATGCTTCCCCGTATCTGGATGATTTTGGAAGAAATCAACAGAAGATTACAGGAAAAGCTTATTGTAACCTATGGCTATGACTGGGGCAAAATCAACTACATGGCAGTTATCGCACACGGCTATGTTTCCATGGCTAACCTTTGCCTTTGCTGCTGTCATAAGGTTAACGGCGTAAGCGAATTGCACACAGAAATCCTTAAGAAGGATATCTTTAACGATTACTACAACCTTGAGCCCGAAAAGTTTACAGCTATTACAAACGGTATCACATACCGCAGATGGCTCCGCCTTGCTAACCCTCAGCTCTCCAAGCTCATCACAGAGACAATCGGCGAGGGTTGGGAAAAGGACCCCACTCTTCTTGAAAAATTGGTTCCCTATGCGGACGATAGTGCTTTCCAGAAGAAGTTCCAGGCTGTAAAGCTTGAAAAGAAGAAGGAGCTTGCGGCATATATCAAGGAGCACAACGGCATTGATATTGACCCCAACTCTATCTTCGACGTTCATGTAAAGAGACTTCATGAATACAAGAGACAGCTTCTTAACATTCTTCACGTAATCTATCTTTATGACCAGATTAAGAAGAACCCCGATATGGATATTGTTCCTCACACATTCATTTTCGGTGCTAAGGCTGCAAGAGCTTATACAAGAGCAAAGCTTATAATCAAGCTTATCAACGATGTTGCTAAGGTTGTTAACAACGACCCCGATATTAAGGGCAAGATTAAGGTTGTATTCGTAGAAAACTACGGTGTAACTCTTGCTCAGATGATTATTCCTGCAGCTGAAATCAGCGAACAGATTTCTACAGCAGGTCTGGAAGCATCCGGTACAGGTAACATGAAGTTCATGGCTAACGGTGCTTTAACAGTTGGTACTATGGACGGTGCTAACGTTGAAATGAGCCAGTGTGTTGGCGTTGAAAATATGTTCATCTTCGGTATGAGTAGTGACGAGGTTGAAAAGGCGAAGAGATATGAATGGGCATCCAGCCAGGAAATCTACGCTACTAACCCCAGAATAAGAAGAGTGCTTGACCTTCTTATCAACGGCACCTTCAACACAGAAAACTACTACTACGATATTTATCAGTCTTTGGTATTCGGCGACAAGAGCGTAACAGACAAGTACATGGTTATCCGTGACTTTGAAAGCTACGTTGAAGCTCAGAAGAGAATTGACACAGAATACCGTGACCAGAAAACATGGACAAAGAAGGCAATTCTCAACGTTGCTATGAGCGGCTTCTTCTCCTCTGACAGAACTATTGAGGAATATAATGATAAGATCTGGCACTTAAAGAAGTATGAGCCCAAGGCAGAAACAAAGGCAGCAGCTAAGGCTCCTGCTAAGAAGGCTCCCGCTAAGAAAACAAAATAAAAAAGTTGGCGTTGCCAACGCGATATAAAAAGGGCGGTTACCAAGCGGTAACTGCCCTTTTTGCGATATATCTTCGATGTGATATGTGCTTCGCACGCGATATGTTTTGCTATGCAAAACGTGAACATGTATAAACAAAAGAATGTTGGACATACTATGTACAGAGACAAAATGAAAGGAAGTAATGTACATGGATACTATCGCTTTGATATTGGTTATCGTGGGAGCACTCAATTGGGGCTCCATAGGGCTTTTCGGGCTTGACCTGGTGGGCTTTATTTTCGGTGGACAGGGTGCGCTCTTCAGCCGCATAATCTTTACGGTGGTAGGCTTGGCGGGGCTCTGGGCGATTACACTGCTTTTTAAGGACAGAACCGATACAAGACAAGTGCATATGCACAAATAATGTTGCCTGCCGGCAACGCGATATAAAGAGGACATTGCTTTTGCAATGTCCTTTTTGCGATATATCTTCGATGTGAGATAAATCCTGCGGATTTGCGATATATTTGGCTGCGCCAAATGTTATGTTTTCTTTACTTTTTGGAAACAATGTGATATAATACAAAGAAATGAATTGCCTGCGGCATGATATGGAAATGCCATGATATGAAACCTTACGGCTTCATGATAGCCCTGTGGGCATTATGGTAGATTTACGATGTAAATCATTGATTTGATAAGATGAAAATTCGAAGAATTTTCCACCTTATTGAACTGAAAGTTCATATCATTTCGCGTAGCGATATATCATGCTTTAGCATTTCATGTGCAACGCGCATATCATTATATACCTAATCGAATTAATATAAAGAGGGATATTTATTATGGATAACATTACAAAATCTTTATGCCTGGAATTTAACATAAAAGAGGAGCACGGCGAAAACGTGGTAAAGCTGTTGGATGAGGGTAACACCATACCCTTTATTGCCCGTTACCGTAAGGAATTGACAGGCGCAATGGATGACCAGGTGCTTCGTAAATTTGCCGATAAATTAGAGCTTCTTCGTGCTTTGGAGGAAAGAAAGGCAGACGTTATACGCCTTATTGACGAGCAGGGCAAATTAACGGACGAAATTAAGGCTCAGGTTGAAAACGCAAAGACCGTAACCGAGGTTGACGACATTTACCGTCCCTTCCGTCCCAAGAGGAAAACCCGTGCCACCGTTGCAAAGGACAAGGGCTTGGAGCCTTTGGCAGATGCAATTTACCTGCAGCTTGCCTCCTTTGACCCCTATAAGGAAGCTGAAAAGTACATAGACAGCGAAAAGGGCGTTGAAACAGTGGAGGATGCCATTAATGGCGCAATGGACATTATTGCCGAAAACATTTCCGACGATGCGGAAAACAGAAAGGCAATACGTGCCAAAACCTATGTTACAGCACTTATCACAAGCACAAATAAGACGGAAAACCCCGTTTACGAAATGTATTACGAATTTTCCGAAAAGGTTAATAGGGTTGCAAACCACAGAATACTTGCCCTTGACCGTGGCGAAAAGGAAGGCGTGCTGACAGTTAAAATTGAAGCCGACGAGAATGTTATGCACGAGGTTTTGTTTGCAAAGGCAGTTAATAAGGACGGCGGAAAGTGCGCAGAAATTGTTATGGATGCAATTCGTGACAGCTACAAGAGGCTTATTGCACCTTCTATCGATACAGAAATAAGAAACATACTCACAGAACGTGCCCAGGAAGCGGCGATTGACCTTTTCAGCGTAAACCTTAAAAACCTTTTGATGGCGCCTCCCATTAAGGGCAGGGTTGTGTTAGGCGTTGACCCCGGCTACAGAACAGGCTGTAAGTTAGCTGTTGTTGACTCAACAGGCAAGGTTTTGGAAACAGGTGTGGGCTATTTCACGCTTCCTCACCATGACAAGGAAAAGGCAAAGGCGCAGCTAACAGGCATGATTAAGCGCAACAAGGTTAACCTTGTTTCCATTGGTAACGGTACTGCAACAGGCGAAAGCGAAGAGTTTGTGAGTGAGGTTATCGGCGCGCTTGAGGGCGTTAAGTACATGGTTGTAAGTGAAGCAGGTGCTTCTGTTTACAGTGCGTCAAAGCTTGCTGCAGAGGAGTTCCCCGAGTTTGACGTTGCGCTCCGTAGCGCGGTAAGCATTGCAAGACGCTTGCAGGACCCCCTTGCCGAGCTTGTTAAGATTGACCCCAAGAGTATCGGCGTTGGTCAGTATCAGCACGACTGCAACCAGAAGAGGCTTGCAGGCGCACTTGACGGCGTTGTTGAGGACTGTGTTAACACCGTTGGTGTTGACCTCAACACCGCATCGCCCTCGCTCCTTAGTCACATTTCGGGCATAAGCGGAGCAATTGCAAAAAATATTGTTAAATACCGCGAGGAAAACGGCGCATTTAAAAAACGCCGTGAGCTTTTAAAGGTAGCAAAGCTTGGCGAAAAGACCTTTTTGCAGTGCGCAGGCTTTATGCGCATCCCGGACGGTGACGAAATTTTTGACAACACAAGCGTGCATCCCGAAAGCTACAACGCGGCAAAGGACATGCTTGCTCTTTGCGGCTTCACAAAGGACGATGTAAGAGAGGGCAAGCTTGGCGGCTTTAAGGACAAGCTTGCAGGGGCTGATTTAAAGGAAATACTTGAAAAGTACAACATTGGTATGGTAACAGTTACTGACATTGCCGACACACTCCTTAAGCCCGGCAGAGATGTTCGTGACGAGCTGCCCAAGCCCCTTTTGAGAACGGGCGCAATTTCAATCGAAAGCCTTAAGGAGGGCATGGTTATTGAGGGCACCGTGCGAAACGTTATTGACTTTGGTGCATTTGTGGACATTGGCGTGCATCAGGACGGCTTGGTGCATATTTCTAAAATATGCGACCGCTTTATCAAGCACCCCACCGAGGTTTTAAGCGTTGGTGACATTGTAAAGGTTAAGGTTATTGCCGTAGATGTTGAAAAGAAGAGAATATCCTTAAGCATGAGAGATGTTTAAGGAATGCAGAATGCAAAACGCAGAATGCAGAGTTAATAAAAAAGTGCGAAGACTCGCACTTTTTTATTTGGCTAAATTTATAATTTCTTTATTCTTTCTTTTGGCAAGCTCGGCAAATTGTGATGCACCACCAAAGGGATGTGTTATGTATGTAATAACAATATCTGAATGCTGAATAAGCCATTTGTTGCGGTAAACTATAGCAAATTTTTTAGGAACAGCTTCGATATTATCGGGAATGAGGGATTTCTCGGAAATGAAAGTGTTGAGTTGACCTTTGTTTGTGGGGATGTAAGATAAAACCACATAAAATTTTATGCCCGGGTACAACGGGCAGAGCTCTTGAAAAACTTTTATTACCATGTTGTCAAAATTGCCGTGGTTACCAACATAAAAGCTTTTGACATTGCGGTTTTTTATGAGACTGATAATTTCACGGCGAAGGCGGGGATATATACTATCGGGACAATCTCGGTGTCCAAAGAAAGTACAAGTTTTCATAATTCAATACCTCACATCAAATTGACCAGTATCGCGGACAATATTTAATGAAATTGTATCATACAATAACAGTAATTGCAACCAATACTGGTCAAAGTGAGGTATGATATATGGAACAAAAATTGCGAAGAGACCTTAATATGGGTGATAATCTCAGAAGATTGAGAATGGAATGTGACATATCACAGGAGAAGCTGTGTGCAGAGCTGCAAAGGCGGGGCTGTGATATTGGAAGAACTACCTATGCAAAATATGAAGCAGGGGAGCTTAATATAAAGATTAGCGTAATCGTGGAACTGAAGAAAATTTACGGATGCTCCTATGATGAATTCTTTGCAGGCTTGGAATAAAACAAAAATGGTCGAACCGATTTGGTTCGACCATTTTTGTTATTCCAGTATTTTATATAGCAGGGTATAAAGCTGCAATGCTTCCTCACTGTTGAGAGAAATGCAGCCTGCCATTTTAAGAGGCACCGCTTTAGCCGCCTTTTTAAGCTCTTCGCCTTTTTGTGTTATGGTGGCAACAACAACCCTTTCGTCAGCTTTACTTCGGGTGCGTGTAATGAGCCCCTTTGCTTCCATACTCTTGAGCATGGGAGTAAGAGTGCCCGAATCGAGAAAAAGCCTTGCGCCTAAAGCCTTGACATTTATGCTTTTTTCCTCCCATAAAACCATCATGGCAATGTACTGGGTGTAGGTGAGGTCAAGTGCATCCAGATAAGGGCGGTATTTCCTGACAACCTCCTTGGATGCGGCATAAAGGGGGAAGCAAAGCTGGTTTTCAAGTTTTAAAGCGTCGGGGTTAAAGCTATTCATAACAGCCTCCGTATATAATCAGAATTTGATGGTTTTCGGACCTTCCGTAAAGGACGAGATTGTTGCGGTAACATTTGTAAGGGCAAAAACCTCGGTGTTGCCGTCGCCCGGCTGATACATTGCCTGGAGTGAGGGGTATTCTGAGAGCATATGCTTCTGGGCTTCAATGCTTTCGTCTAAAACGGCGGTGGCTTCAACACGTATCCATCTGCCATCAAGCATTGCCGAAATTTCAACCTTGGGGTTTGCCTTCATCTGGGCAGAAACCGCCTTTACTTTGCCTGTCTGGATGTAGAGCTTGCCTTCGAACAAATCAATTGTGCCGAAGGGGCGTACACGGGGCTGATTACCCTCTGTGGTGGCAAGGTAATATGTGCCGCTTTGTTTTAAAAATTCGTAAACCTCTTTCATGTAAAATCCCCCTCGCATTAACCCTGCAGACCGCGTGACTGGCGGTCCATGTCTTCCACAACTATGTCAAATATTTCGCCCAAGGTGGAGCAATATTCCAGCACCTTCCAGGGCTCGTTTGTGTGATAATGCACTTTTATGAGTTCGTCGTCGCCCACGGCTAAAAGGCTGTCGCCAACAAAGTTTTCGGTAATATATTTGTTGATTTTTGCCTCGTCAAGATTGGTGCCTTCAATTAAAAGCTGTGTGTCGTATCTGTATTCAATCATTTTTACATCTCCTTTATTATATAAGATTTGATAAATTAAAGCAAGAGGGTTATAAGAGCTTGGTTATTGCTTCTTCAAGCTCGGCTTTTTCTGCCATGGGCTCAAAGCGAGAGATAACCTGCCCCTCACGGTCAATCAAAAACTTTGTAAAGTTCCACTTTATTGAGGGGTTTGACTTGAAGTCGGGGTCTATGGAGGAAACCACCTGTGTCACGATTTCGGAAAGGGGATGGTTGGGACTGAAGCCCTCAAAGCCTTTTTGCTCCTTCAAGTAGGTAAAAAGCGGGTGCTCGTTTTCGCCGTTAACCTCCACCTTTGCAAAGCGGGGGAAGGTTGTATTGTAGTTAAGTGTGCAGAAGGAGGTTATCTCTTCATCGGTGCCGGGGGCTTGATTGCCGAACTGGTTGCAGGGAAAGTCTAAAACTTCAAAGCCTTGGGCGTGATACTTTTCGTAAAGCGCCTGGAGCGCCTCGTACTGGGGCGTGAAGCCGCAGGCTGTGGCGGTGTTCACAATTAAAAGCACCTTGCCCTTGTAGGCAGAAAGTGAAACGTTTTCGCCCTTTGAATTTTTCGCCGTGTAGTTGTAAATTGACATAATATTGCCTCCTTTATAATAATGCTTTTATTTTGCTTTCTATAGCGTCAGGGGTTGTGGTGGGAGAGAAGCGGGAAACCACCTTGCCCTCTTTGTCCACAAGGAATTTTGTGAAATTCCATTTGATTTTACTGCCCATAATGCCGCCCTTTTCCTTTTTAAGGTAGGTAAAAAGCGGGTGCTCATTTTCGCCGTTGACCTCCACCTTTGCAAAGCGGGGGAAGGTTGTATTGTAGTTAAGTGTGCAGAAGGATGTTATCTCTTCATCGGTGCCGGGGGCTTGATTGCCGAACTGGTTGCAGGGGAAGTCTAAAACTTCAAAGCCTTGGGCGTGATACTTTTCGTAAAGCGCCTGGAGCGCCTCGTACTGGGGCGTGAAGCCGCAGCCTGTTGCAGTGTTCACAATTAAAAGCACCTTGCCCTTGTAGGCGGAAAGGCTCTGTTCACTCCCGTCTGAAGCTTTTGCTGTAAGGTTATAAATACTCATTTTTGCCTCCTGTTTTGTAAAATTAAATTGTGCACAATTTAAATATAGCGCAATTTGCTGCCTGTGTCAATGGTATTTTGCGTAATTAAGGGAAAAATATGCAGAATTATACCAGGCATGCTACTCGACTTTCGTTTATAACAAAATGAGAATGTGAATCAATGATTTGCACCGCACCATGAGTAAAGTGAAAAAATGTCCTTGAGTGCAAATCTACCACAATGCCCACAGGGCATATCATGAAGCCGACAGGTTTTATATCATGTGCCTATGGCACATATCATGCGCAGAGCACATATCATTTATTTTATCGTAAAATAAGGCAATAAAAAGGTGTGTAAAAACAAGTAGTTTTACACACCTTTTTGAGTTATAAGGTTTTAATATAGTCAACTGCGGCCAATGCTGCAACTGCGCCGTCACTTACTGCTGTTGCAACCTGGCGGATGCGCTTTGAGCGGCAGTCGCCTGCAACAAAGATACCGTCTACGTTGGTTGTGCAGTCCTCACTTGAGTCTGCGTAGCCGTAGGAGTTCACGTTTATAAGGCTACTGAACGCTTCAAGCTCGGGGATAAGACCTATGGCTGTAAACATGCCGTTAAGCGCGAGGGTTTCTTCCCCGCCCGAGCTCTGAATGCGGATGCCTGTGAGGCTTTCGTCACCTAAAAAAGAGGTTACAACTGCGCCTGTTATGGGGGTGATGTTAGGGATGGTTTTAATTTCTTCAATAAGCTTTTCCTCGCCTGTGAAGTAGTCAAGGTTTTGCACTATGTAAACCTTTTCGCATGTTTCGGAAAGAAGGATTGCCTCCTGCAAGGCGCTGTTGCCGCCGCCTATAACTGCAACTGTTTTGCCATTGTAGAATGCGCCGTCGCACACTGCGCAGAAGGAAATGCCGTTACCTATAAAGTCCTCCTCCTTTGGGAGGTTTAAAAGGCGGTGGCGTGTGCCTGCGGCAATGATAACAGCCTTTGCGTAGTAGTCGCCCTCGTCGGTGGTGACCTTTTTTAAGTCTCCGTCCGTTACGCTTAATGCCTCTAAGCATTCAATATCGGCACCAAGGCTCATTGCCTGCTCCATTAGCTTGTCGGCAAATTCGTTGCCGGAAACCATGCTGAAGCCGGGGATGTTTTCAACCTTGGGGGAGGAGGTTATCTGACCACCGAAGGTGCCCTTTTCCATAACGAGCACGCTTTTATTTGCACGGAGTGCGTAAACTGCGGCAGTGAGCCCTGCAGGGCCGCCGCCTATAATAATTATATCATAAATATTCATGAGTGTATCCTTTCTGAAAAAACGGATAGGCCTTGAGGGAATAGTGAATAGGGAATAGTGAAGAAGTAAGGAAGAAACTCCGCAAAGCGGAGTTTCAACAATACTTATTTCTTTTTAACTATTACCTATCACTTCAAAGCGACAGCCTCATCCGGTCTTTGAAATTTATGCCTTTAAAAATTTCTTTATGTCGGACACGCCTGCGTGCTTTTGTGCTGTGCCGTTCTGTACAACAACCAATGTGGGTGCCTGCTTAATTTCAAGTGCAGTTGCCAATTCCTTGTTTTCGTCTGCTAAAAGCTTTGTGTAAAGGATGCCTGCCTTGTCAAGGAGGGCACATGCCATCTTACAGTTGGGGCAGGTTGCTGTTGTGAATACGTAGTAGCCGTCAGCCATGTCAACTGCTTCGTTTTCTGCTTCTGCAACTGCTTCGCATACAACGCTCTTTTCCTTAAGGCTGCTTGTTGCAACGTTGTACACTTTTCTTTCCTTATATTCCTGTGTTTTGCCGTCGTTCCAGTTCTGTACGGGACGGTAGTAGCCTGTGATACGGCTGTAAACCTCAGTTGTGCCGCCGCAGTGGGGGCAGGTGAACTGTTCGCCGGGAAGGTAGCCGTGGTCCTGGCAGATGGAATATGTGGGGGAAAGTGTGTAGTAGGGAAGACGATAGTTTTCGGCAATCTTTTTAACAAGGTTTGCCGCCGAGCGCCAATCAGGAAGCTTTTCGCCTAAGAAGGCGTGGAATACTGTACCCGAGGTGTAAAGTGTCTGCAGCTCGTCCTGAACGTCGAGTGCTGTGAAAATGTCTTCTGTATAGCCAACGGGAAGGTGCGAGGAGTTTGTGTAGTAGGGTGTGTCGCCCTCGCCTCTGCCTGCTGTGATAATGTCGGGGTAGTGCTTTAAGTCGTGCTTTGCAAGACGGAAGGCTGTGGATTCCGCAGGAGTTGCCTCTAAGTTGTACAAATCGCCGTATTCAACCTGGTAGTCGGAAAGGCGTTCACGCATGTGATTGAGTACATCCTTTGCAAAATCCTGCACACGTGTGTCGGTAAGGTCGGCACGGAGCCACTTTGCGTTAAGACCTGCTTCGTTCATACCCACAAGACCAATTGTGGAGAAGTGGTTGTTGAAGGTGCCTAAGTAACGCTTTGTATAGGGGTAAAGACCACTTTCGAGGAGCTTGCTGATAACTGTTCTCTTAACCTTTAAGCTGCGAGCCGCAATGTCCATCATGTGGTCAAGGCGTGCGTAAAAGTCCTTCTCGTCCTTTGCAAGGTATGCAATGCGGGGGATGTTGATTGTTACAACGCCGACTGAGCCTGTGGATTCGCCGCTGCCGAAGTAACCGCCCGACTTCTTACGAAGCTCACGAAGGTCAAGACGCAAGCGGCAGCACATGCTTCGTACATCGCTGGGCTCCATGTCGGAGTTGATGTAGTTGGAGAAGTAGGGTGTGCCGTACTTACTTGTCATTTCGAACAAAAGACGGTTGTTTTCTGTGTCGGACCAGTCAAAGTCCTTAGTGATGGAATAGGTGGGAATGGGGTACTGGAAGCCACGACCGTTAGCATCGCCGTCAATCATGATTTCGATGAAGGCTTTGTTAACCATGTCCATTTCCTTCTGGCAGTCCTTGTACTTAAAGTCTACCTCCTTACCGCCTACGATACAGTTTAATTCTGCAAGGTCATTGGGAACAACCCAGTCAAGAGTGATGTTTGTGAAGGGTGACTGTGTGCCCCAGCGGGAGGGTGTGTTAACGCCATAAATAAAGGATTCAATGCACTTTTTAACCTGGCTGTAGGAAAGATTGTCAATCTTTACAAAGGGTGCAAGGTATGTATCGAAGGAGGAAAACGCCTGAGCGCCTGCCCATTCGTTCTGCATGATGCCCAAGAAGTTAACCATCTGGTTGCAGAGTGTTGCAAGGTGGCTTGCAGGGGAGGATGTAATCTTCCCGGGAACACCGCCTAAGCCCTCCTGGATGAGCTGCTTTAAGGACCAGCCTGCGCAGTAGCCTGTGAGCATGGACAAATCGTGAATATGGATGTCAGCGTTGCGGTGAGCATTACTGATTTCGTCGTCATAAATTTCGCTGAGCCAGTAGTTGGCAGAAATTGCGCCCGAGTTTGAAAGGATAAGACCGCCGACAGAGTATGTAACGGTGGAGTTTTCCTTAACGCGCCAGTCGTTAATCTGAAGGTAGTTGTCAACGATTGCCTTATAGTCAACCATTGTGGCGTTGAGGTTACGGATTTTTTCGCGCTGCCTACGGTAGATGATGTATGCCTTTGCAACATCGTCGTAGCCTGCCTTGATAAGAACGGATTCAACGCTGTCCTGGATGTGTTCAACCTCGATGTTGCCGTCCTTGATTTTGGGCTCGAACTCGGCTGTAACCTTTAATGCCAAAAAGTCGATAATGTCAGGATTGTACTGACGGTTGCAGGCGTCGAACGCCTGGCTGATTGCTGTAGAGATCTTGGAAAGGTCAAAGGAGACCATTTTCCCGTCTCTTTTTAATACGTTATACATAAATTCATTCTCCCTCTATTTGTGAAATCGATAACATTATATCGCGTATTTTGTAGAATGTCAACACACAAAACACAATATATTGGTGTTTTTAGCGGATTTTTGTATTTGGTACAATATTTTGCGCTATATAAGCCATTTTTTCGATTTCACTTTGCGCCATGGGGTGTAAGCCACCCTTTAAAATGTCGCCCGAGTCCACAAAATTCTGGATGAAATATTTGTCCGCACCCTTTATGAGGCTACAAATTTCGGCTATGTCCTCCTCTGTGTGAAGCTCGGAGGTGACCGTTGTGCGGAACTCGTAGGGGATATTGCCCTTAAGAAGGAGGGCAATGCTTTTTTCAATGTCATCAAGCTTTATGCTATCGCAGCCTGCGGTGAGGGGGTATTTGGAAAAGGAATTTTTAACATCCATTGCCACATAGTCAAGAAGCCCCTCGTCAATGAGGTGAGAAAGCCGCAGGGGAAAGGAGCCGTTTGTGTCGAGCTTTACTTTGTAGCCTAAGTCTTTTACCTTTCTTATGAAGTCGGGTAGATTGGGGTGGATAAGGGGCTCGCCACCTGTTATACATACGCCGTCTAAAATGCCTTGGCGCTTCTTAAGGAAGGAGAGAATTTCTGCCTCGGTTAAGTTTTCGGTCTCTGAGGGCACCACAAGTGGCGTGTTGTGGCAAAAAGGGCAACGGAAATTGCACCCTTTTGTGAAAAGGATGCAGGAAACTGTATGGGGAAAGTCCAATAGAGTTAATTTCTGAATTCCGCCGAAAACCATGGCGCACCTCCGAAACGATTAGTGATATATTTATTTTATAATAAGAAGAAAGCGTTGTCAATGAACGAAAAATATTGACAATGAATATGATGTTTGATAAAATTATAGAAATACTAAAACAAAGGGGTTTTTAAAATGAAAAAGTTAATGGCACTCATGCTTAGTCTTGTTATGGTTTTTGCTGTAGCAGGCTGCGGCAACACAAACACAAATGAGGATGCAACAGATGCATCGGCGGCTAATGAAACACTCACAGTAGGTATCTGTCAGCTTATGGTACACGATTCCTTGGATGCGGCAACTAAGGGCTTTGTTGATGCTCTCGGCGAAAAGGCACAGGAAGCAGGCGTAGAGGTTGAATTTGACACACAGGTTGCAGGCGATGCAAACCTTTGCACAACTGTTATCAACACCTTTACAGCAAAGGATGTTGACCTTATCATGGCTAATGCTACACCCGCTCTTCTTGCAGCGGCAAGCGCAACAGATTCCATTCCTGTTTTAGGTACATCCGTAACAGACTACACAGACACCTTCAAGGGTAGCATTCCTGCTAACGTAACAGGTACCTCCGACGCTGTTCCCTTTGACGAACAGGCTAAGATGATGATTGACACACTTAAGCTTGTAGAGGGCGACGTTGTAGGTGTGCTTTACTGCACAAACGAGTCCAACTCTCTTATCCAGTACGAGGCTGTTAAGGCGCTCTTTGAAGAGGCGGGCATTGTTGTAAACGCCTACACCTTCAGCGAAACAACAGAGCTTCAGGCACTTGTAACAAAGGCAGCAGGCGAAATTAAGGCGCTTTACGTTCCCTCCGACAACACAGTTGCTGCAAACGATACTGTTGTAGGCACTATCTGTAACGAAAATAAGGTTCCTGTTTTCACAAGCTACGGCGGCGCAGTTTGCTACGCAAGCTTAGCTATTGACTACTATGAGCTGGGTAGAGAAACAGGTCTTATGGCAGCAGAAATCCTTCTTAACGGAAAGGCTGCAACAGACTTTGAGGTTAAGACACTTACACCCACAGTTGTTTACAACAACGAGCTCTGCGAAGCTCTCGGTATTGAAGTTCCCGCAAACTAATTCAGACAGAGGTACAAAATGGAATTATTATTGCCTTATATAAAAGTTCTGCCCGGTGCGGTGGCAGAAGGCTTGATATGGGGACTGATGGCAATCGGTGTTTACATATCCTACAAAATACTTGACATTGCCGACCTTACGGTTGACGGCTCCATATGCACAGGCGCCTGTGTGTGCGCTGTTCTGCTGGTGGCGGGCGTACCCGCGTGGGTTGCTATGCTCGTTGCGTTTTTAGCGGGCGCATTGACAGGCATATTGACGGGCGTTTTTAATACTGCCCTTGGTATACCCTCAATTCTGGCGGGTATTCTTACACAGCTGATACTGTATTCGGTAAATTTGTTTGTTTTAAGCGGAAAGTCGCTTTTAGCCATAAACAGGTTTGTTGACAAGCCCATGCTTCACATGAGCAACGTGCCCATGGCGTGTCTTGTGGCAGGCGTTGTAGTTGTTCTGACGATTGTTCTTCTTAAGCAGTTCTTCTACACAGAGATAGGGCTGACACTTAAGTCCACAGGTGACAACCCCGACATGAGCCGTGCACAGGGCGTTAACGTTAAGCTCAACAAGGTGTTGGGGCTTGCGATTTCCAACGGTATTGTTGCACTTTCGGGCTCACTTTTAGCCCAGTACAAGGGCTCTGCCAACATAAACGACGGCAGAGGCGCAATTGTTATAGGTCTGGCGGCAATATTCATCGGTTTGTCAGTGTCCCTCAGGATTAAGCCTAATTTTGTCGTGAGCCTTATAGGCGTTGTATGCGGCAGCATTGTTTACTACGTTATTTACAACTATGTTATCCTTATGGGCATCAAGACAGACTATCTCAAGATGCTTTCAGCTGTAATAGTTGTGGTGTTCCTGGCAACACCCTATATAAAGGGCACATACTTTGTTAAGCGAAAGTCACTCAATGCAGGAGGTGGTAGGAATGCTTAAAATCACCGATTTGCAAAAGGTGTTCAACGCAGGAACAGTAAACGAAAAGGTTGCCCTTGCAGGCTTTGACCTTACCATTAACGAGGGCGATTTTGTAACTGTTATCGGCGGCAACGGTGCAGGTAAGAGCACCATGCTCAACGCCATTGCAGGCGTGTGGAAGCCCGATTACGGAAAGATTGAAATTGACGGTGTTGATGTTACGGATATGCCCGAGCACAAAAGGGCAAAGTTCATCGGCAGGGTTTTCCAGGACCCCATGAAGGGCACAGCTCCCGATATGGAAATTGCCGAAAACCTTGCAATTGCTGAGCGCCGTGACCAGAAGAGAAAGCTTGTTCGCGGCTGTACAAAGAAAAACCGCGAAGAATACCGTGAGCTCCTCAAGCAGCTTGATTTAGGTCTTGAAAATCGCCTTTCCACAAAGGTGGGGCTGCTTTCGGGCGGTCAGAGGCAGGCGGTAACGCTGCTGATGGCAACACTCAGAAAGCCGAAGATACTTCTTCTTGACGAGCATACTGCCGCACTTGACCCCAAGACCGCGGCAAAGGTTTTGGAAATTACAAACAAGCTTGTTACAAAAAACAACCTTACAACAATGATGATTACACACAACATGCACGATGCCATTGAATACGGCAACCGCCTTATTATGATGAGCGAGGGACGCGTTGTGGTTGATGTATCGGGCGAAGAAAAGAAAAACCTTACCATTGCCGAGCTTCTGGGCCTCTTTGAAAAGGCAAGCGGAAGCAAAATGACAGACGATAAGGTAATACTTTCCAAATAAAAAGGGCTCTCTTATGAGAGCCTTTTTTATTTGGAATGCATTCTGCACTATATAAAACAAAAGAGCACTCCAAAAATGGAGTGCTCTTTGTTTTATATAGTGGGTTCGAATTCTTTTCTGATTTCGAGGAGCTTTTCTTCTGCAGCGGAAGCATCCTTTGCAACTACCGAGTAGTAGAACTTGCACTTGGGCTCTGTGCCTGAGGGACGGATTGCAACCCAGGAGCCGTCCTCTAAGATGTACTTAAGAACGTTAGACCTGGGGAAGCCCTTAACAATCATTTCTGCAGTTGTAAAGTCCTGAATTTCCTTAACCTTTATTGAGCAAACCTCGCTCTTGGGGTTGGAGCGGAGTGTTGCCATAATGCTCTTTATTCTTTCGGCGCCGTCGGCTCCGGGAATTGTAACGCTTGTGAGATAGTCCTTGTAATAGCCAAATTCAGTGTAGATGTCACAAAGAACATCGTAAAGTGACTTGCCCTGTGCCTTGTAGAAGGCTGCCGCTTCGCAAAGCATAAGAGAGGACTGAACAGCGTCCTTGTCGCGTACAAAGGGTGCAATAAGGTAGCCGTAGCTTTCCTCGTAGCCGAAGAGGAAGGGCTTTTTGTCGGAATGCTTGTGTGTGTGGATCTTGTCGCCGATGAACTTGAAGCCTGTAAGGGTTTTTTCAACGCCTACGCCGTACTTTTCTGCCACACGGTCGCCAAGGTCGCTTGTAACAACTGTGTTGAAGATAAGACCGTTAGCGGGAAGTGTGCCCTTTTCCTTAAGCTGGCTCAAAATGTACTGAAGAAGCACCGCGCCACCCTGGTTACCTGTCATGAGCTTGTATTCGCCGTCGTCAAGCACTGCAACGCCAAGGCGGTCGCAGTCGGGGTCGGTTGTGATGATAATATCAGCGCCTTCCTCCTTTGCCTTTTTGATGCTAAGCTCGTAGGCAACGGGGTTTTCGGGGTTGGGGCTCTTTGTGTTGGAAAATTCGGTATCGGGCTCGCACTGCTCGTATACGGGGATAACGTTGTAGCCAAGGTCGGAAAGAACCTTTCTTACGGGAACGTTACCTGTGCCGTGCTGGGGAGAGTAAACAATTTTTAAATCGCTCTTATCCACATTGGGGTTAACCTGGATTGTTTTAACGGCTTCGTAGTAGGCTTCGTCAACCTCTTTGCCGATAAACTGAATGAGCGCACCTGCCTGCTCGGGTGTAAGGCAGGGAACGGAAAGCTCGTCTTCAACTCTGTTTACGCAGATTGTAACCTTATCGGAATATTCGGGAGTGAGCTGACAGCCGTGAGAGTCATAAATCTTGTAGCCGTTGTACTCCGGAGGGTTGTGGCTTGCTGTGATAACAACGCCTGCAAAGCAGTCAAGATGCCTTACTGCAAAGCTTAACTCGGGAGTGGGGCGAAGAGACTCGAAAAGGTAGCTCTTAATGCCGTTTGCCGCAAACACGCCTGCTGTAGCCAATGCAAATTCGTAGCTCATGCGGCGGTTGTCGTATGCGATAACAACGCCACGGCGTACTGCACGGAATTCATGGTCCATAAGATATTCCGCATAGCCCTGTGTTGCTTTTCTCACTGTATAAACGTTGATCCTGTTTGTGCCGGCACCGATAATGCCACGAAGGCCTGCTGTGCCGAATTCCATATCCTTATAAAAGGCATCATGAATTTCTGCTTCGCTCATGCTGAGAAGCTCTTTTCTTGTTGCCTCGTCAATGTTTTCTGAGTTTAACCATCTTTCATAGTTCTTGTTCATAGGGGTCATCTCCAATTTGAAAGTCTTGCTCAAAAGGTCGTATTTTGTCAAACGCCCTTGAAATCACATTATACAATAAGTCGGAATAAAAATCAAGGGCTTTGGGAAAATATGCTATATTTATTTTTCACAAAAAAGCCTCGTCTATACGGAAAATATTTGAGAAAGTGCATTAAATGCCAAACAGAACAGCACGCCCATAGCCAGGGGCAGAATTATTGAAGCTAAAGTCCACTTTATGCTGCCGGTTTCCTTTTTAATGGTGAGCACTGTTGCCGAGCAGGGATGATGCATGAGTGAAAAAATTATGAAGGAAACTGCCGATGCGGCGCTCCAGCCGTTTTGTGTAAGAGCCATTTGCAAGGTGGCGTGTGAAAAGCCGCTTACCATTACGCCGGATTGTGTGTAGAGCATTAATGCTATGGGGAACACAATTTCGTTCGCTGGAAAGGCAAGGATGAAGGCTAAAAGGGTGATGCCGTCAAGATGCAAAAGAGCGCCCATGGGGTCAAGAAATTTGGCGATGGGCAAGAGCCACTCGAAGCGGTTTAAAATGCTGATGAGTGCGCCCATGGGTGCGGAAATTGCTACCGCACGAAGAAGAATTCCGGGTGTGTTTTTTCTGAGGGCGGAGTATGCCACCTTAAATACGTTCACCCTGCGGTAGGGCGGAAGTTCAAGTATGAAGGGTGTCCCGGTGCCCTTTAAGAGGGTTTTTGAGAGAATGTATGAGGCAAGGATGGTTGAAAGAAAGGAAAAGGCTAAAACAAGCGCCATGTAAAAGGCGGTGAGGGCGCCGTTTCCCTGTGAGAGGAATATTGATATGCAGGCGATTATCGCGCCGAAGCGCCCGTTGCAGGGGGTGAGAGAGTTTGTAAGGATTGCTATGAGCCTTTCACGCTTGGAGGCGATAATGGCGCTGTTTGTGACACCTACGCAGTTACAGCCTAAGCCCATGCAGATTGTTAACGCCTGCTTGCCGCAGCTGCCGCACTTTTTGAAGGCACCGTCGAGGTTAAAGGCTATGCGCGGAAGGATGCCGCTTTCCTCCAAAATGGAAAAAAGCGGAAAGAATATTGCCATGGGCGGCAGCATTACGGCTACAACCGTTGCGGTGGTGGAGTATATGCCGTGAATGAAAACCGAGGTGACTAATTCGGGAACGGAAAGGAAATCAAAGAGCCGTACAAGAAGACGGGAGATGAAGGAAAACATCTGTGACAAAAGCATAGAGGGATAGTTTGACAAGAAAACGGTGATGTAGAGAATTAAAAACAGCCCCAGAAGCATTAACGGGATGCCACATAGGTGCGAGCAAAGAAGAGTGTCAATAAGCCTTTTTGAGGTGTAGTTGCTTTTTTTGACGCTGATGCGCTCAATCTTTTCCGAAAGTGTGGCAACGCGCTCTGCCATGTCGACCTTTAAGGGCAGAAGGCTGTCGCCTGAGAGGCATATGTGCAATATGGTTTCGCGCCTGTCATAGGAAAAGGAGGCAAGAGCGTTTTCCGTCTCGGGGGAATAAAGCGGTGTGAAAACAAAGGGGGAGACATTTCCCTGTATTACGCTCTCTGCCGCATCCATAACAAGTGCCGCACTGCTTTTTTTGCGGGCGGTTGATGCCACAACGGGTATGCCTAAAATAAAGCTTAAGGCTTTGGTGTCGATTTGTATGCCTTGCTTTTTTGCTTCGTCGCACAAATTTATAAAGAGCATGCAGCGGCTTGTGAGCTCAAGTATGCGCAGTGTAATGGCAAGTGAGCGAGTGAGGTTTGTGGCATCGGCAACTATTACAAGGCAGTCGTAGCTGTCTGAGGCTATTGCCTTGAAGGCGGCAACCTCCTCGGCTGTGGGGTTTGTTAGAGAGGAAATGCCGGGGATGTCTTCTATTATATATGTGCTTTGGTTATGTACCCCGTATCCTTGGGATACGGCGACGGTCTTTCCGCTCCAGTTTCCTGTGTGGACCTTTTTGCCTGTAAGAAGATTGAAAAGTGTGCTTTTTCCTACGTTTGGGTTGCCTGCAAGAACAATTTTGCCTGAGGGGGGCTTGTTTTGCATAATTACACCTCCGTAATGATAACTTCTATACAATCGGCATCCTCGTTACGGAGAGCAACTAAGGTGCCTCCGAAAAGGTATGCCTTCATTCCGCCTGACAGATTGCAGAAAAGACACTCTATGGGAGAAGTGGGCGACATTCCCATGTCTGTGAGCCTTAAAAATAAAGAATGAGGAGTGTTTGTATGAGAAAGGGTGGCTTTTTCTCCCACGTTAAGCATGGAAAGCTTCATTGGTATTCCTCCATTCTCATGTTTAATATATGCAGGAGGAGAATGATGTGTGCTTTGCACATGATATGCTTATGCATGATAGTATTTCAGAACATAATGAATAATGAAGCCGCTAAGCTGATGAAAATTGAATAATGAAAAATTAATGAAGAAAATCGCCTATGACGATTTTCAACCGAAATTATTCATTCTTCATTATTAATTATTCATTCAAAAACCACCATCCGTCGGATGGTGGTTTTTGTTTAGTTAAGAGCTAAGCTTTTGAATTGCTCGCCACGGTCCTCGAAGTTTTTAAAGAAGCCGTAGCTTGCCGCCGCAGGAGACAGGAGGCATATTGAGCCCTTGGGGGTAACGCGTTTTGCAAGGGCTACCGCATCGGAAAGGCTTTCGGCGTAGTGGGATGCAAAGCTATAAGCCTTGCCCTCAAATTCTGCCATGATGCGCTTGCCTGTATCGTACATGAAAATTACGTTGGGTATGTTAAAGGCTGTGAGAAATTCCACCAAGGGGGAATAGTCAATGCCGCGGTCCATGCCGCCTATTAAAACCGTGCCCACGTTTTCAAGTGAGCAAAGCGCCTGGATGGTTGTCTGGCTGCAGGTTGAGATGGAATCGTCGTAGTAGGTGATGCCGTCCTTTTCGCCGAGCTTTTCAAGGCGGTGGGGAAGTGTTTTAAAGGTTGAAAGCGCCTTTAAAAACTCCTCGTCCGCTATGCCGTAGGGCTTTGTCAAAAGGTATGCCACCGCAATGTTATTAACGTTGTGCTCGCCTAAAAGGGGGCAGGTTTCGTCAAGTGTAATTTCCTTGCCGTTAACTATGAAGGAATTGCGGCGGATTGTAACGGGGGCCTCTTTTCCAAACACCGTAACGGTGGAAAGGCATTTTTCCGTAGGAACAACATCCTCACCGCAGACAAGAATGTCGCCCTCCTTCTGGTAGCGGAAAATGTGCTTTTTTGCATCGTAGTATTTTTCAAAGGTGCCGTAGTGGTCCAAATGCTCGGGGAAAATGTTTAAAAGCACGGCTCTTTTGGGGGAAACCGAGGTGTATTCCAGCTGATGGCTTGACAGCTCAAAAACAACTGTGTCGTCCATTGTAACATTGCCGTCAAAGGCAGGGATGCCTATGTTGCCTAAAAGCTGCACCTTTTTGCCGCACTGTTTAAGTATGTGATAAATAAGGCTGGAGGTGGTGCTTTTGCCCTTGGTGCCTGTTATGCCGATGGTCTGCTCACGGTAAACGGAAAGAAAAATTTCCGTCTGGGAGTAAAGGCGCGAAAAATCGGTAAGGGCACCCTCCTCAAGTACAATGCCGGGGCTTTTCATGACAATGTCGAAGCGGTCAAGATTTTTTTGATAATCCTTACCTGCGATAACCTCGGCGCCCTCGCACTCAACACTGTTTAAGTCGCAGATTGTGATTGACTTGTAGCCGCCTGCTTTTGTGAAGGCGTTAAAGGTGCTTTTGCCCTCTCTGCCGAAGCCTAAAATGCAGACGGATTTATCCTTGATTAAATTCTGAATGTATTTGAGAAGCATGGTTGCACTCCTTTGCTTTTGGATGATATGCAAGTAATGCTTGCATGATATGTGCCGCGGGCACATGATATGAAATCTGAGGATTTCATGATATGCACTGCGTGCATTATGGTAGATTTGCTCTGTACCGTAAGCAAAAAGAGAGTGTGCTTTTGGGGCGCAAATCTTATAATTGATAAACGAAAAATCTTTGATTTTTCTCCCGAAATGAACCAAAGGTTCATATCATGTCGCATTGCGACAAATCATGGCGGAGCCATATCATGCGCAAAGCGCATATCGTTCTTTATAAATTAAGCTCTCTTTCTACAATGTCTCTGTAGCCTGCGGGGAGCAGGTTTTCTTTGTCGTAAAATTTGGGGTAGGGGTTAGCCCGTTCGGAATACTCCTTGTAAAGAGGGGTTGTTTTGTAATACTCAAAAAGTGCCGGAAGCTTTTCGTTCTTTTTGATGGCTTCGCACACCGCAAAGTTAACCTCGTCACGGCTGCCCACACATTCAAAGGGCTTTTCGTCGGTTTCGTGGCCGATGAGCTGATTGAAAATGGGGATAAGGCTTTCGTCGTCGCCCATATTTCTGCCGAAAATTGCACTTAATTCCTCAAAGGTGAGGAAGGGTGACAGAATGAGGTACACAAAAAGACACTTGGAGCAGCCTGCGCACCAGATATTTGTGTGGCTGCCCTTGTTACAGCTTCTGAAAACGCTGTGGTAGCTCTTAAGGCGGGCAAAGTAGGAGGCAATCTGATATTCGCTAAGGGGGCGGAGCAAGCTGAAGTAGTAAACGCCGCTCTTTAAATATTCCTTTTCGTAACGGTTGAAGTCCTGCTCAAATTCAAAGCTTTTGGAATACTGATGGTTGACAGTGCTGCCTGCAACGGTTGCTTCGTTAGCGGAGGATTCGTTGGAGAGAACAACGTACTTAAGGTTATTAAGGTAGGCTGTGATAACCGAGGAAAATGCCACTATTGCGCTAAAGGGCGTGTGACCGTTAAGGTAGCCCTCCTTGTTTAATTGGAGCATGGTTTTGTCAAGTGTACGGCGGGCAACCAAGGTTTTATCCTCCAAATTTGCTACACGCACGCTGTCCACCGTTGCGCCGCGGGGGTTTATGATGTAGGGACGGTTTTCCGTTTTGAACTCACCTAAAAGCTCCATTGTAACATTGGAGTCCTTTCCGCCGCCTACGGGAATGAGGTTGCCGGAAAGGTAGCGCTTGGACTGCTCCACTGTTGTGGGAGCGCCCTTGGAGGTGATGCGCATGAAGCTTGCGTCGGCATTGATGCGGTTTAAATAGAAAAATTCGCCCAGACCGTGGAAGTAGAGCTTTTTCCACCAGTTTATCTGATGGGGGGAAAGGGCGCCACATTCAACCCTGACATGGGGTGAGCAGGTGATTTTCCAGTAGCTTACTAATTCTGCAAGCCCCAGGTTAAAGAGCATTGCCTTAAGGTTATCATCCTCAAGGTCAACAGCTTCCTCGCCCATGGGGAAAACCCATGAAGGGTAAAACTCTGCCAGGTTTTCGATTTCAAAGTGATATGTAACATGAAGCGTACTGTTTTCAACCACTGCTTCATAATTTTTGTAAAAAAAAGTGGGATGAGCCACCCTCAGGGAAGAATAGGTCTTCATAATGTGCCTCCAATGCGTAAAAATTACCTTTATTAATATTATAGCATATTGTGAAAAAAAGTAAACACATAAAATTTTAAAAGAAAGATGGGTATATATTGTGCCATCCAAAACGCAAACCACAAGATATAGAAATAGCTCGGAACAGGTAGAAGAAAGGAGAAAATTCCCGAAAAAATTTATGAAAAAAGTATTGAAATTTGATAATTTCTATAGTAAAATTACTGTGAAAGTGCCACAAAGTGGTTTTCGGTGGAACGAAGTGGTGGAAATTGTGGAAAACTTGGTGGAAGATACCTTGTTTTTTAAAACTTTCCACAAATATTAATGTGTCGGGAGGTGCGGAGCTGTGTTATCAGGTGAATATAATCATAATCTTGATGCCAAAGGCAGAATTATTTTGCCCAGTAAGCTTCGCGAGGAAATAGGCGACACATTTTATGTAACAAGATACTTTGAAAGCTGTCTGGCAGTTTTTTCCGTTGAAGAATTTGAAAGGCTGGGTAAGTCAATGCAGTCATTGCCCGGCAACATGAGAGATGTAAGAAGAATTCAGAGAGTGATTATCACAGGCGCGCACCTGTGCGAGGTTGACAAGCAGGGCAGATTTGTTGTTCCCCCTCAGCTTCGTACCCACGCAGGGTTGGAAAAGGAGCTTGTTATTGTAGGTAACGGCACACATGCTGAAATCTGGGATAGCAACAGATGGAACGAATACCTTTACGGTGACGATTCCGTAAGCCTTGAAGAAGCGGCAGAGGCTCTTAACGAGGCGGGTCTGGCATTTTAATTGACAGGAGCGGTATGAATGGAATTCTCTCACGTTAGTGTGCTGCTTAATGAAACCGTAGATGCCGTGAACGTTAAAGAGGGCGGTCTGTACGCCGACTTTACAATGGGCGGCGGTGGCCACAGCAGTCTTATACTCTCGCGTGGCGGCACCCTTTACGGCTTTGACCAGGACAAGGACGCCATAGAAAATTGCAAAAAACGCTTTGTTGACATGGGGGATAGGTTTAACCCCGTGCACGCAAACTTCCGCTTTGTGAAAAGCGAGCTTTTTTCCTTAGGCGTGGACAAGCTTGACGGCATTATTGCCGATTTGGGCGTTTCGTCCTATCAGCTGGACGAGGCAGAGCGAGGCTTTTCCTACATGCACGATGCCCCCTTGGACATGCGCATGGACAGGCGAAACGGTCTTGACGCGAAATGCGTTGTGAACACCTACAGCGAAGAAAAGCTCTGCGAGATAATAACAAAGTACGGCGAGGAAAAATGGGCAGTGAGGATTGCCAAGTTCATTGCCGAGGCGAGAAAAACAAAAGAGATAGAAACTACCTATGAGCTGGTAGACATTATAAAACGGGCGGTGCCCGCGGGTGCCCGAAAGGACGGTCCCCACCCTGCCAAAAGGACCTTCCAGGCCATACGCATTGAGGTTAACGGCGAGCTGAGAATACTTGAGGAGGCTATCCGTGACGGCGTTGATTGCCTTAAAAAGGGCGGCAGAATGGCAGTTATTACCTTCCATTCCTTGGAGGACCGCATTGTGAAGGATACCTTTAATTCACTTGCAAATGCCTGCACTTGCCCCAAAAGCTTTCCCGTGTGTGTTTGCGGAAAGAAAAACAGCGTGAAGGTTATTACAAGAAAGCCCATACTTCCGTCAAATGAGGAAGTTGAGGCTAATCCCCGCGCAAGAAGCGCAAAGCTGAGAATTTGCGAAAAAATTATATGAGTGCAGAACACAGAATTAATGAAGAAAATCGCCACAGCGATTTTCAACCATAACTATTCACTATTCATTCTTCACTTTTCACTATTAACTATTACTTTGAAAGGTCGGTGCCCGTAAGGATGTACAATTACGGATCTGCAGCAAGAGAAATTGAATACAGCACCCCGCTTGACCCCAAAAAAGAGGTTAAGGCTTCAAAAAAGCAGAGAACTGAAGCCTACATCGAGGCAAAGCTTGAAGCCTTCAAGAAAAAGGCGATAAAAACCTTGGTGATTGTTGCGGCAATTTTAGCTGTTGTCATGATAAGGGAAGCTAAGATTGACCAGCTCTGCGGTCAGGTGTCAAATCTCGAGGGCGATATTTACAAGCTCAATGCAATGATAACAGAAAGAGAAATGCATCTTTCCTATCAGCTGGACATGAATAATATCGACGAGATTGCAATTTCCAGACTGGGCATGAAAAAGCCCGATAGCTCTCAGTACATATATATTAATGTGGAGAAGAATAACGGAGGAGAAATCCTCATGAATGACAGAGCCGGCAACAATGGGTTTTCAGCATTTATGAACAAGGCGAAAATTCTGTTGGAATATTTATATTAGGCCGAAATATATTTACATAAGAAGTAACAGTTGAGTGCCTACAAAAAAGTAAGCACTCAATTTTTTCCTGGAAAGACTGAGTAAATTTGCCCACATACTGACTTTTTTTGGGGCGGATTTCTTTCAGTCTTTTGGTCGTTTTAAAAAATGGAGGATTTGATTATGGCAAAGGTAAGCGCCGCTGAAAAAAACAGAATGTTTGTTATGTTTTGCATTTTCCTTGTACTTATGCTGGTGGTAGTGGGAGCATTGGTGTACTATCAGCTTATAAAGGGCGCAGAATACAAGGAAAAGGCTATTGAGCAGCAGACCCGTGACCAGCTTGTTGAAGCAAAGCGCGGTCAGATATATGACAGAAACATGAAGGTTTTGGCACAGAGTGCCTCCTGCGAGGATGTTATGGTCAACCCCAGACAAATTCAGGCGGCAAAGGCAAAGCAGGACGAAAGACGCGCCCAGGCATTTTTGGAGGGCGTTCCCTTTGACGAGGAGGACGTTACCGAAAAGGTGGTAAAAGGCTTAGTGGAGGTGCTCGGCGTTGACGAGGCATTTGTCAGGAAGGAAATTTCCCTTGACTATGCCAGCAGGCGAATAAAGAAAAAGGTTGAGCCCTCGGTTGCAAACCGTCTTAGGGAAATGAAGCTCACAGGTGTTTTCTTTGTGGAAACAACAAAGCGCTACTACCCCTATTCCTCCTTTGCGTCCCATGTTATAGGCTTCACGGGCGACGACGGCAACGGTCTTGAGGGCTTGGAAAAAATGCTTGATACTACCCTTTCGGGCACAGCAGGCAGAATACAGGTTGTACAGGATGTTAACAACAACCTCACCCCTTACGAATATGAAAACTACATCGCTCCCGAGGACGGTAACGGCGTTGTTCTCACTATAGATGAGGTTATTCAGCACTATGTGGAAAAATACCTTGAGGAGGCATACAACCTCTATGACATAAGAAACGGTGCGGCGGCAATTGTTATGGACCCCAACACGGGCGAAATCCTGGCAATGGCTGTTGAGCCAAACTTTGACCTTAATGCACCAAGAAGTGTTGACCCTGTTTCAAAGCTCAACCTTATGGGTCTTAAGGAGGACGGGACAGAGTACACCGACGGTGACTACCTTAACCGCGTGTGGAGAAACAAGGCTGTTGTTGACTCCTACGAGCCCGGCAGTACCTTCAAGAGCATTGTTGCAGCGGCAGCTGTGGAGTCGGGTGCTGTAAACCCTGCCACAGACGGCTTTGTATGCACAGGCTCAAAAAGGGTAGCGGTGCACACAATCCATTGCCATAAAACTGCAGGTCACGGTCCGGAAACCTTTATAGAGGCGTTGGAAAACTCCTGCAATCCTGCCTTTATGGAAATGGGTGCAAAAATAGGCTACAAGAATTTCCGCGCATATTACGAGGCGTTCGGCTTTACAAGCAAGACTGACTTTGTGCTTCCGGGCGAATCAAAGGGCATTTTCTTTACGGAAAGTAACTTTAACGAGGCAGAGCTGGCAACAAGTAGCTTCGGTCAGGGCTTCCAGATAACACCATTACAGATGATTACTGCTTTTTCAGCAGTTGTAAACGGCGGTAAGCTTTATAAGCCTCAGCTTATAAAGGCGTATACCGACAGCGAGGGCAGCATTGTTGAAAACGTTGAAGCAACCTTGGTAAGAGAGGTTATAAGCGAGGATACAAGCCGTGTTATGCGTGCGGCGCTTGAAAGCGTTGTTGCAAACGGTACAGGTAATGCGGCATATGTTGACGGCTACAGAATAGGCGGCAAGACAGGTACAAGTCAGAAGCAGCCCCGTAGCTCCGGTAAACGAATTGCGTCCTTTGTGGGCTTTGCACCTGCAGACGACCCTCAGCTTGTTTGCCTTTTAATCCTTGACGAGCCCGGCGGTAATCTTAAGGGCGGTGGTGCCATTGCGGCGCCTGCAGTTGGCAAAATACTGGCAGATTCACTTGCCTACATGGGCTACGAGCCTACATATACAGACAACAGCCTTGATGAGGTTGAAGTGCCTGCTGCTGTTGGCATGACAACCTGGGATGCAAAGAAGCTTATTGAAGCGCAGGGTCTTTCCGTTACAATACAGGGCGAGGGTGCCATTGTTACAAACCAGCTTCCCAAGGGCACATCGCACCTTGCAAAGGGCGGCTTGGTAATTCTCTACACAGAGGCAGTAGAGGAGGTTAAGGTTGAAATACCCTCCTTTATCGGCATGACGAAAGCCCAGGCGGAAGCAAAGGCGAAGGAATTAAACCTTAATATTGAAATCAAGGGCGGCGGCATGCACAACGAGGTTACCGACACCATGCTGGCAATTTCCCAAAGCACACCTATGGGAACAACGGTTATGCCCGGCAGTGTAATAACAGTTGATTTTGCAGATAATACGGATGAAGTCTATTTTGACCAGAGTACACAAGGACAGTAAAGGAGACGATAAAAATGCGCCTTAAGGATATATTTGCTGGCACTGACCTTAAAGTTGACGAAGTGCTTGAAAGCGTTGACATAACAGATATTTGCTACGACTCCAGAAGGGTTACGAAAAACTCGCTCTTTGTGGCAATAAAGGGCTTTAAAAGTGACGGACATCAGTTTATAGAAAAGGCTTTTGCCGCAGGCGCCAAGGTTGTTGTGGGCGAGGAGGCTCGATGCGAAAATAATTATATAAAAGTGCCCGATTCAAGAAAGTTTCTTGCAATGGCATCGAAGAGCTTTTTTGACAACACCGCTGACAAGCTGAAAATTGTGGGCATCAGAGGCACAAACGGCAAGACCACAACAAGCTATCTTATTAAACAAATTCTTGAATTGAAGGGCAAAAAGTGCGGTCTTATAGGCACAAATCAGATACTTATAGGCGATGAAGCAATAGATTCCGAAAGAACAACACCCGAATCCCGCGAGCTGCACGAGCTTTTCAAAAAAATGTACGACGGCGGTGCGGAGTATGTTGTTATGGAGGTTTCCAGCCACTCCTTAGAGCTTGACAGAGTGTACGGAATACAGTTTGAGGTGGGCATTTTCTCAAACCTTACCCAGGACCATCTGGACTTCCACGAAACAATGGAAAACTATGCTAAGGCTAAGGCTAAGCTTTTTACAATGAGCAAAACGGCGGCAATAAACGTTGACGACGAATACTCTTCCGTTATGCTTGAGGGTGCAAAAAATGTTGTGACATATTCAATCGAAAAGCCTTCCGACCTTAAGGCGGAGGACATAAAGCTCCGCGAGCGCGGCATTGCCTTTAGTGTCAGCTTCAATGGCGAAGAAAGGCTTATAAGGCTTTCTATTCCGGGACAGTTCTCGGTTTATAATGCGTTGGCTGCGGCATCGGGCGCATATTGCCTTGGCATGAGTGGCGAGGACATTGAAAAGGGGCTTGTTATTGCCCGCGGTGTAAAGGGCAGGCTCGAGGTTGTGCCCACGCTTACGCCCTATACGGTTATAATTGACTATGCACACACGCCCGACGGGTTGGAAAACGTTATAAAAGCGGTACGTGGCTTTGCACGCGGCAGGGTTATAACCCTCTTTGGCTGCGGCGGCGACCGTGACAACAAAAAGAGACCTATCATGGGCTCTATTGCACAAAGCCTTTCCGACTATGTTATCGTTACAAGCGATAACCCCAGGGGCGAAGAGCCTACTACCATTATGAAGCACATTGTGGCAGGCATGGAAAATGGCGATAACTATATCTGCATTGAGAATAGGCGTGAGGCAATTGCCTATGCTCTTGATTATGCAGCGGAGGGTGACGTAATCATTCTCGCAGGAAAAGGGCACGAAACATACCAGATTTTTAAAGAGGGCACAATTCACTTCGATGAAAGAGAAGTTGTGAAGGAATGTCTTAAACAGAAGAATTGATGAAATGAGGTTTTGTCATGAGTTGGATAATAAGTCTTGCAATTTCATTTGTAATAACAGCCATTGTTACGCCGCTTCTTATTCCTTTTCTTAAGAAGCTCAAGTTTGGACAGATGATTTTAGAGGACGGCCCCACCTGGCACGCAAAAAAGCAGGGCACACCCACAATGGGCGGCTTGGGCTTTATCCTTGCAATAGCGGTTGCGTCGCTTATCGTGTCACGCTCGAAGGAAGTGCTGTTTGTTGTTATAATCGGCACACTTTTTGGCGCGGTTGGCTTTGTTGACGACTATATAAAGGTTGTTAAAAAGCGGAACAAGGGCTTTTCCGCCTCGGCAAAATTCCTGTGCCAAAGTGTTGTTGCACTGGGTGCGGCAGTTTATGTATACTTTGCCTCCTCCCATGCGGTTAAAATCCCCTTTATGGCAGGAAGTGTTGACTTTGGCTGGCTCTTTATTCCCTTTGTGATGCTTGTAATGCTTGCAACTGTAAACAGCGTTAACCTTACGGACGGTGTTGACGGGTTGGCATCAAGCGTATCTGCGGCATGCGCACTGTTTTTCCTTCTGGCGGCATTAAAGCTTGGCTTTGAGGGCGTAAGTGTTGCAATAGGTGCCACTGTTGGCGGCACGTTGGGCTTTCTTATTTACAATTTCTTCCCTGCAAAGGTTTTCATGGGAGATACAGGCTCACTTTATTTAGGCGGCATTCTTTCTGCGGCAGCAGTTATGATGGGGCTTGAATTCTCACTCATTATTGCAGGCTTTGTTTTCCTCTTTGAAACACTCAGCGTTATCATTCAGGTGACTTCCTTTAAAACAACAGGAAAAAGAGTTTTCAAGATGTCACCCTTACACCACCATTTTGAAATGTGTGGCTGGAAGGAAACAAAAATTGTGGGAGTGTTCACTCTCGTTACGTTAATTCTTGCAGCAGTTTGCTATATCGGGCTTAGGTAAATGATATGCTTACGCATGAAATAACGCTACGGCGTAATGATATGTTGCGAGGCAACATGATATGAACCTGCGGTTCATTAATGTAAAAAATCAAAGATTTTTCATTTTGATAAGATTTGCAATCCTCGCGAGCGAAGCGGGAAGGAATGCAAATCTACCACAATGCACACCGCGCATATCATGGAAGCCTCGGATTTCATATCATGCCGCAGGCATATCATCATTAAGAAAGGAATATTGACAATGGCAAAAAAATCGGGCAACTCGAACGTTGTACAAATGAAAAAGAAAAAGAGGACCCTGGGTATACTCAATGTGGACTTTATTTTGCTCTTTACTGTGCTTGTGCTCCTTGTTATAGGGCTCACAATGCTGTTTTCCACATCCAGTGCGGCGAACATGTCCTCGGGCAGGGTTTATGCACCCATTGCAAAGCAGGCAGCCGTTGCGGCGATAGGTCTGGCTTTCATGTTTGCAATATCAACCTTTGTTGACTACAAAGTCTTAAAAAAGTACAGCTTTGCTGCCTATCTTGCCATTGGGGTGCTGATGATACTGGTTGCGTTCATAGGCATGGATTCGCACGGCGCAAGGCGTCAGATTGCCGTGCCCTTCATAGGCAGCCTGCAGCCCTCGGAGTTTTCCAAGTACATTATGATACTTACCCTTGCAACAAGGCTGTCGGTTATTAAAAAGGGCTCACTCAAAACCTGGAAGGAGCTTCTTTTAAACCTGGCAATTGTGGGCGGCCCCGTTGCAATATGTCTTCTTTTGCAGCGTCACGCTTCGGCGGCACTGGTGCATTTGTTTGTTGGCGGTGTAATGCTTGTTGCGGCAGGCGCAGACTGGGGAAAGCTTCTCCCTGTGGGGCTTGTTGGCGGCGGCGCAATAGGTGCGATAATTCTGGCAACGGGCTTCCGTATGGACCGAATTACGGGCTTCCTTAACAAGAGTGCCGATGTGCAGGGCAACAACTGGCAGGCAACACAGGCTATTTACGCCGTTGGCAGCGGCGGGCTTTTCGGGCTGGGGCTTGGCAACAGCAGACAGAAGTATTCCTACCTGCCCGAGGCGGAGAACGACTATATCTTCGCAATTGTGGGCGAGGAATTAGGCTTTATAGGCTCTGTTTTCATTGTGCTTTTGTTCTGCATTGTAATATGGCGCGGCATAACCATTGCCCTTAACTGCAAGGATGCTTTTGGTACATACACCGCCTTCGGAATAACGGTGCTTACGGGCTTCCAGGTGGCTATTAATATGTGGGTAGTTTTACGCCTTATGCCTTCAACAGGCATGCAGCTGCCGCTGTTTTCCCTTGGCGGCTCAAGTATGCTGGTAACACTGACGGGCTTTGGAATACTGCTTGCAATTTCAAGGGAAAACCTTAAAAACAAGGGTAAATAACAAAGGATTATATTAATTTTTTACGGGAGTTGTTATAAATGCGTGTTTTACTTACAGGCGGCGGTACAGCAGGACACATTAACCCTGCAGTTGCAATTGCAAAATATATAAAGGAAATGGAGCCCGAAGCAGAATTTTTGTTTGTGGGAACAGAACGTGGCTTGGAAAAAACCTTAGTTCCCAAGGAAGGCTTTGACATTAAATTTGTAAAGGTCTCGGGTCTTAAAAGAAAGCTTACGCTCGAGAACATAAAGGTTTTTACGCAGTTTATAACAAGCAAAATAGAAGCGGGAAAAATTATTGATGAATTTAAGCCCGACATTGTTATAGGCACGGGCGGTTATGCCTGCGTGCCTGCAATCGGTGCGGCACACAAGAGGGGTATTCCCACAATTATTCACGAGCAGAACGTGCACCCCGGGCTTGCCATAAACATGCTTGCCAAAAAGGCTGATGTTACAATGATAAGCTTCCCCGAAACAGAGGAAATGATTGACGCAAAGGCGTGTGCTCTTACGGGCAACCCCTTGCGTCCCAACCTTTTTGACGAAATTGACACAGACTGCGTGAGAAATGAATACGGCTTTGACAATAAGCCCATTGTGCTTTTCTTTGGCGGCAGTTTAGGTGCCGAAAGAATGAACGATGCCCTGGTTGAAATGCTGGAGGCTGGCTTTGAGGGCTTTAACCTTATTGCCGCAACGGGCGAAAAGCACTTTGAAAAAATAACTGCCCGACTTGAGGAGAGAAATATTGACTACAAGGGCATGACAAGCCTTGCGCTTTTGCCCTATATTTACAACATGAACTGCGTTTTGGGTGCGGCAGATATGGCAATTTGCCGTGCAGGCGCAATTACCATAAGCGAGCTTAATGCTTTGGGCAAGGCATCGGTCCTTGTGCCCAGCCCTTACGTTGCACACAACCATCAGGAGCAGAATGCGCGCTACTTAGAGAAAAACGGTGCCGCAAAGGTGCTTTTGGAAAGCGAACTCTCGGGCGTAAGCCTTAAGGGCGCAATACTTGACGTTTTAGGCGACAGGGAAAGCCTTATAAAAATGCGCGACTGCTCACTTAAGTTGGGGCAGAAGGACGCATGCGCAAAGATTTATGCGATAGTAAAAGAGTTGGTAAAATGATATGCAAGCACAGCTTGCATGATATGACAACTGTGTTGTCATGATTTGCCTGTGGCATGATATGCACTGCGTGCATTTCGGAAGAAATTCCGCATACGGAATTTCAACCATAATGAATTTCTGTGAAATTCATATTATGTTGCTGCGCAACATATCATGGCGAAGCCATATCATGCGCTTTGCGCATATCATTGCGCAGCGTAGCAAAGCGCTTCACACCATGCCTTCCTGCTTCATAGAATGTAGCAGGAGGTGCACTGTTTTTGAAATATATTGTAAAAGGCGGAAGAGAGCTTGGCGGCACGGTAAGGGTGCAGGGCGCAAAAAACAGCGTGTTGCCCATACTTGCGGCAAGCATTCTTGCCAATGACAAATGCGAAATACTTGACTGCCCACACCTCAGTGATGTAAAGACAACTACGGAAATACTCAAGGAGTTGGGCTGCAAGGTTACTTATGCGCTCAACTGCGTCAGCGTTGACCCAACCGATGCCTTTAACATGGAAATACCCGAAAGGCTTATGCGGAAGCTACGTAGCTCCATAGTTTTCTTAGGGGCGGTGACAATGCGCATGGGAAAGGCAAGGGTGAGCATGCCCGGGGGCTGTCTTTTGGGGGCAAGACCCATTGATTTGCACCTTAAAGCCTTAAAAAGCCTTGGCATAAAGGTCAAGGAGGAGGCAGGCTTTATTGAAACGGATGCCTCGGAGGCAAAGTGCGCAAATGTGCATCTGGCGTTCCCAAGCGTTGGTGCAACGGAAAACACCATACTTGCCGCAGTGAAGATAAAGGGCGAGAGCGTTATAACAAACGCCGCACGTGAGCCCGAAATAATTGACCTTATAGCCTTTCTTAACGCCATGGGCGCAAGGATAACGGGCGGAGGCACAGGCACCATACATATAGAGGGTGTACCTTCTCTTCGGGGTATAAGCTACAGAATAATACCCGACAGAATTGCGGCAACCACCTACATGTGTATGGCAATGGCAACCAATGGCGAAATTGAACTGGAAAACGTTCGGCGCGAGCACTTAACGGCAATTACAAACGAGCTGCGGGAAGAGGGCGCAAGGATTGAATTTTTCGGCGACAGAGCCTATCTGCGTGCGCCCAGGAAAATAAAAAGCGCAGACATGATAAAAACCATGCCCTACCCGGGCTTCCCAACGGATGCACAGTCTGTTTTTATGCCTCATCTTATAAAGGGCGATTCCACCAGCGTTATTGTGGAAAATATTTTTGAAAACCGCTTCAGGGTTGCAGATGAGCTCAACAAAATGGGCGCAGACATTGTCACCGAGGGCAGAAGCGCCATTATAAGGGGCCCCAGGGCACTTACGGGAGCCAGAGTGATTGCACCTGATTTGCGTGGTGGTGCGGCACTTGTCATTGCGGCACTTTCAGCTCAGGGCGAAAGCGTTGTGGAGGATGCGGGGCACATAGGGCGCGGCTATGAAAGCTTTGTTGAGAATATAACCGCATTGGGCGGAGACATAAGGATAAATAATACGGCAGATTATTAAAAAGGAAGATACAAAATGGCTAAAAGGAAGAAAAGACGGGTAAGGATTAACCCAAAATTCATACTGGCGCTGCTGCTTCTTATAATTGCGGCAGTAGTGTTGTTTCTGACACCGCTGTTTAACATTACCCACATTAAAATATCGGGCACGGAGTATAATGCCAAGGCTGAGGTGCTCATTGCCTCGGGCATAAGGGAAAACAAAAACATTTTTGCCATAAACAAGGCGAGCGCCGAAAAGGGCATAAAGGAGCTTGGCTACGTTGAGGACGTTAAAATAAAACGCCGTCTTCCCGGCACGGTGCTTATTGAGGTTAAAGAGGGCACTGTTTGTGCATATGTGGATTACGGCGGAATGTACGTGGGAATAAATAAAGCCGGCAGGGCGCTTTGCCGTGTGAGCAAGGCGTTGCCGGTTTCAGGTGCCCCCATTGTAAAGGGCATCAGTGTTATAAAGGCGGACTTGGGCGAAAAGGTAAAGCTCAAAAGCGGAAAAGAGGACGAGTTTGAGGTGCTCACCAATCTGATGGACACCTTTGATGAATACGCCCTTACACCCTTTGTTACCGAAATTGATGTCACAAAGAAAAGTGACATTGTGTTCCGCTATAACGGAAAGCTCAAAATTGAGCTGGGCGGACTTAACGATTACGACCTTAAGTTCAACTACGTAAAGGCAATGATTTCCGAGCTGGGAGCTGATGCAACAGGCGTTATAAACATGCAGTCGGAAAACTATACCTACCGCAATACTATTGAGTAGAAATTGAAAAAAATTTAAATATTTGCTTGAATATGCATAATCGTTGTGATATAATAGGCTAAAGTATAATGTAGATTTTTATATAAGGGGGACTCCTCATGAGAATGGAATATGCAGATACAATGGATCTTGCACAGAAGTTAAAGGTTATTGGTGTTGGCGGCGGCGGTAACAATGCTGTTAACAGAATGGTTGAAGCAGGCATCAAGGGTGTTGACTTTATCTGTATCAATACGGACAAGCAGGCACTTCTCCGCAGCGAAGCTGAAGAAAAAATTCAGATTGGTGACAAGCTCACAGGCGGTAAGGGTGCAGGCGGTAAGGCTGAAATCGGCAAGAAAGCTGCCGAAGAAACAAGAAGCGAAGTTGAAAATGCAATCAAGGACGCTGACATGGTGTTCGTTACTGCAGGTATGGGCGGCGGTACAGGTACAGGCGCGGCTCCCATTGTTGCAGGCATTGCTAAGGAAATGGGTATCCTTACAGTTGGTATTGTTACAAAGCCCTTCGCTTTCGAAGGCAAGAAGAGAATGGCTCAGGCTATGGGCGGTATTGAAGAGCTCAGAAAGAATGTTGATACACTTATCGTAATTCCCAACGACCGTCTTCTTGACATATCCAACGCTAAGACAAGCCTTATGGACGCTTTCAAGACAGCTGACGAGGTTCTTCGTCAGGGTGTTCAGGGCATTGCCGACCTTATCACAGATACAGGTCTTATCAACGTTGACTTCGCCGACGTAACAACAGTTATGAAGGGCGCAGGCTACGCACATATGGGTATCGGTGTTGCTAAGGGTGAAGGCCGTGCAGAAGCTGCTGCCAAGGCTGCTGTTGAAAGTGCACTTCTTGAAACAACAATCGATGGCGCAACAGGCGTACTTATCAATATTACAGGCGGCAGAGACCTTAACCTTCTCGAAACAAATGCTGCTGCTCAGCTTATCGAAGAAAGAGTTAGCGAGGATGCTACAGTTATCTTCGGTGCTTCTATCGACGAAAGCCTGGAAGACGAAATCAGAATTACTGTTATTGCTACAGGTCTTGACGGTGAATTCGGTGGCGAAAAGAAGGAAGAAAAGAGCGAAGAGGACAACTTCTTCTCAAACCTTATGAAGGCAGAGGAAGAAACAATCGATGTTCCCAACTTCTTGAAGTAAGAGTAATAATTTAAAAGGGCATTGCGGAAGCAGTGCTCTTTTTTTGTGCTCTTTTGTGGCAGGTTTTGAAGGTTGAGGCGAAATGCTACTTTCATTCATGGTATTATTTAACCGAGGGGGAGAAAAGGGCGGTCAGGCGTATTTAAGATAACAATATAAAAGAGAATAAGAACTGTGAATAAGAAAGGGAATAAGAAAAGAATAACAATAAAAATAATAATATAAATAATAAAAATAATAATATAAATAATATTTTTATTATTAATAAAAATAATAACAGGCGCGTACGATTTTGCGAAAATCGAGCGCTTTGAGATTGAGAGGCGATTAAAAAACAAAACTCCTTGATTATTTGAGAAATGATGGTATAATTGTTTTAATCATTTATCAAAAAGAGGAATTGTGTTATGAACAGAAAAATGCTTGTTTTAGATATTGACGGAACATTAACCAACTCCAAAAAGGAGATTACAAAGGCTACAAAGGCTGCCATAACAGGCGTGCTTAAGGCTGGGCACGTTGTTGTAATTGCCTCGGGCAGACCTACGCCCGGCACAAAAAGGGTTTGTGAGGAGCTGGAGCTTAGTAAATACAACGGCTACGTTTTAAGCTATAACGGTGCCCGCATTACACGCCTTAGTGATAACGCCGTTGTGCATCAGAAGGTGCTTGACAAAAAGTATATACCCGAAATTTTTGACTATTGCATAAAGAACGGCTTAGGCATGATGACCTATGAGGACTCCGATGCCATTACGGGCACACCCATTGACGAATATATGGAATTAGAGGCAAGGATAAATTCCATCGGGTTAAGAAGCATTGAGAACTTTACAGAGTATGTTACCTTCCCCGTCAATAAGTGCCTTTTAACAAAGGAGGATGCATTGGCAAAGGCTGCCTGCGAATTCCTTGCTGAAAAGTACAGGGATGAGCTGAGCATTTACCGCAGTGAGCCCTTCTTTGTGGAAATAATGCCCAAGGGCGTTGACAAGGCGGCAAGCCTGGAGGTTTTACGCAATATATTGGGAATTGAAAAAGAGAACATAATCTGCTGTGGCGACGGCTTTAATGATTTAAGCATGATAAAGTACGCCGCAGTGGGAGTATGCATGGCAAACGGCTGTAAGGAGTGCAGAGAAGCCGCAGACTACATTGCACCCTCCAACGATGAGGACGGACTTTGCACCGTGATTGAAAAGTTCTTTTGAAAAATTTAAACAATGGAAACAGGCTGATTATAATTTGTTAACAATTTTAAGCTATTATCAAAATGTAAATTAGCCAAGGAGGTTAGTGCGATGATGTTTGACGAAAACGGAAAATATATAGAAGACGGCACAGCTCATGCGGAAGCTGTGGAGGCTGAAGCTGTTGAGGCTGCCGAAGTAACAAAGGCGGAGCCTATAAGCGAAAAGAGCGAGCCTCACTTCACAAACGATTTTACAACAGGCTTTGAAAAAACGGAAAAGCCCAAGAAGAAAAAGGGCGGCTTTTTCAAGGCAGTTTTAGCCACTGCGGTTTGTGCGGCTGTGGCAGGTGCCGCTTTCAGCTTTGCCATGGGCATTGCCGACAGCGCAGTTGAAAAAATTAAGCTCAAGACCACTCAGGAGGCATTGAGTGAAGCGGGCGAAATAAAGCTCAGCTATTCAGCCATGGCTACAGAAGAGGGCGAATTGAGCATTGAAAAAATTGCAGAAGCGTGCTTGCCCAGCGTTGTGTCCATCACAAACAAGGGCGTGAGCGAGGTTATGACCTTCTTTGGTAACTACCAGACCGAAAGCGTGTCCTCGGGCTCGGGAATTATCATTGGCGAAAACGACAGTGAGCTTTTAATTGTGACAAACTATCATGTTGTGGCAGACAGCAAGGAGCTTACGGTGGTGTTCTCCCACGATGAAGCGGCTGTACAGCAGGGCGACGACAGCTACATGAACCTTGCCAAGGTAAAGGGCTACGATGCGGACAAGGACATTGCCGTTATTGCCGTTAACCTTGATGAAATATCACAGGAAGCAAAGAGCAAGATAAAGGTTGCCACAATCGGCGACTCAAAGGCGATAAAGCTCGGCAGCGGTGTTGTTGCCATCGGTAACTCTCTTGGCTACGGTCAGAGCGTGACCCACGGCATTATAAGCGCTGTTGACAGAATTGTTACAATGGATGGCGTTAAGGGCGGCGAAATTTCCAACAAGTATATCCAGACCGACGCTGCCATAAACTCAGGTAACAGTGGCGGTGCGCTACTGAATATGAAGGGCGAGCTTATCGGCATAAACAGTGCAAAGATTGCCGCTTCGGGTGTTGAGGGCATGGGCTATGCAATCCCCATTACAGATGTTGAGGAGCTTATAGGCGAGCTTATGGCTATGAAAACACGCGACATTGTGCCCGAGGAAAAGCGCGGCTACCTGGGCATTTACGGCACCGATGTAACTGCTTCTGCATCACAGATGTACGGCATGCCTCAGGGCGTGTTTGTGCAGGAGGCAATTGAAAATTCCCCTGCGGCAAAGTCAGAGCTTATGCAGGGCGACATCATTGTTGAAATCGACAACGTGTCCGTAAGCACAATGGCGGCGCTTCAGGACAGACTTGCCCACTACGAAGCAGGCGAAACCATTACCCTTACAGTAAAGAGGCTTGAAGGCAGAAGCTATACGGATGTTGAGGTTAGTGTTACCTTAGGATCTAAGAAGGATGCAGGAATAGAAGAATAAAAGGGAGCCTAACGGGCTCCTTTTATTCTTGAGGGAATAGTTAAAAGGGAAGAGTGAAGAGGTGCGGTGATAATTTTGCGGTGCAAAATTATTTTTTGTGCAACTTTTGGACACTTTGGAAAGTATTATAAATGAAAACACTTGCAGGGACCGACGTCCTCGGCGGTCCGTGGGTTAATTGCAGAAAAATGAAGGAGGATTAGTATGAAAAGAGTTATAGCAGGGTTAATGTGTGTATTGCTGCTCTCAGGCTGCAGCAGTGAGAGCGTTGGAATAATAGGCGGCGCAGACGGCCCCACCGCAATATTTGTGACAGAGGGCGAAAGCGAGGCATTTGCCGAGAGCGTAAGGCTTATAAGAGTTGAGGGCTCTCTTTACTACGATACAGGCAAAGCAAGCTCCCTTGTGCCACGCTGCGGAACACTGGACGGCAACCTGGAAATGAGCGCAGGTGAATTTGAAGTACCCCAGGGTGACAACGAAAGTAACTTTGAAACAAGCGGATACCAAAGCGTAACAAGCATAACAAAGGAAGTGCCGTTGGATGGCAACTGGCGCATTTTTAAAAAGTTCCCCGATACTAACAGAGATTTAAACCAATATAAATACGTGCTCAATTTGAAGGGCAGACACCCCAATGCAGTGAGTGACAGTGAGTACATAGTTTTAACAAATGACCCCACGGTGGATTTTGACCGTGTTTCAAAAGCCATGTTTTCATCGCAAAGCACCGATTTTCTTGATTGCTACGTTCTGCCCGTACTCCAGGAGGACAAATGGGGCATACGCCTTTGGGCAGAGAACGTGACGGATACGGGCCTGACAATTGTGTGCGAGCAGTTCGGCGGAGGGGCGACAGGCACCTTGCAGACAGGGGATTGGTACACCTTGGAGGTTATGAACGAAAACAACGAATGGGAAGCGGCTCCCTTTTTGCCTCATGAGCATGAGATTGCGTGGAACAGCATTGCATACGGAATACAAACCAACGAGCAAACAGAATTTGAGGTTGACTGGGAATGGCTTTATGGTGCTTTGCCCGAGGGGCACTACCGCATAGGAAAAGAGATTATGGACCTGAGGGCACCCGGCGACTTTGACAAGGCTGTTTACTACGCAGATTTTTTTGTTGAATAGAACAATCACTCAATGAAGCTGACAGCTCCCCAATGCAAGGGGAGCTTTTTTGTTGTTGCAAATGTTTAACTTTGGGGTTATAATAAAATCAGTATATTATGGTGGTGAAATTATGGAAACAAAAGAGCTTTTGAAATGCCTTGTTGACCCTGTGAGCATTGCAGGAAGTGAGCAAAGCGTTGGTGAAGTTATAAAAAAACTCCTTGCGGAAAACGGCTGTGAAAACATACGTACAGACCGTATGGGCAATATAATTGGTGAATACAAATGCGGTAAGGAAAACGCTCCGCGGCTTATGCTTGAGGCGCATATGGACGAGATAGGGCTGATGGTAAGTGCAGTAAGCGACGAGGGAAGCCTTCTTTTTGTGCCCATAGGCGGCTTTGACCAGAAGGTCCTCCCCGGCAGTGAGGTTACGGTGCATAGTGAAAGTGGCGACATTTACGGCATTATCGGCGCAAAGCCTCCGCACCTTATTACCGACAGGAGCAAGGCTGTGAAAATGCAGGACATGAGCGTTGACATTGGCTTATCGAAGGAAGAAACCTTAAAAAGAGTTAAAATAGGCGATTTAATCAGCTTTAACACATATTTTACCCTTCTTGAGGGCGCAGTTGCAGGCCGCTGCTTTGACGACAGGGCAGGGGTTTGTGCTATAATTAAAGCATTGGAATACGTAAAGGCTTTGAAGATAGAGTGCGACATAATCTGCGCGATTACCGTGCAGGAGGAATTGGGCATGCGTGGCGCAAGGGTTATTTGCGAAAGCGCAAAGTGCGATGCGGCAATATGCATTGATGCAGGCTTCGGCACGAGCGCCAATTCTTCCGAGGGGTTTGATTTGGGCAGCGGCGTTGTGGTTTCCGTTGGCCCTAACCTGCACCCGAAATTAAACAAAATTATTTTTGATGCGGCAAGCGAATATAAAATTGACATTACAACAGATGTTGAAAACGGCAACACAGGCACCAACGCATGGGAGGTGCAGGTGGCAGGGCTCGGCGTGCCGGTAGCACTTTTGTCCTTCCCCCTTCGCTACATGCACTCGACCTACGAGGTTATTGACATAACAGACATTGAAGCTATTGCACAGCTTTGTGCGTACACGGCGCTTAAGTTCAAAGGAGGGGAACAGTTATGCTATTGATGGAAATGTTAAAAACAAATTCACCCTCCGGCTGTGAAGACGAAATGCGTGAGCTTATCCTTCGTGAAGTAGCCGACATGGAGCATTTTGTGGATTCTATGGGCAATGTGATTGTGCATAAAAAGGGCAACGGCAAAAGAGTGCTCATTTCCGCCCATATGGACGAGGTTGGGTTTATTGTGTCAAAAATTACCGATAGCGGCGCAATAAAGTTCAAAACCGTTGGCGGCATTGAAACAACTGTTTTAGCAGGCAAAAAGGTTCAGATCGGCAAGGACAAAATCCCCGGTGTTACGGGGCTTAAGGCAATCCATTTGCAGTCAGGCGGCGAAAGAGACAACATGGCATCCATCTCTGACCTTGTAATTGACATTGGCGCAAAGGACAAACAAAGCGCTGAAAGAAAGGTTAAGGTGGGCGATTACGGCACCTTCGCCTCTGAGATAGTTGAATTTGGCGACAATTTACTTAAGTGCAAGGGCTTGGACGACAAGGTTGGCTGTGCGGCACTTTTAGAGCTTTTGAAGGAAGATACTGACCTTGACTTGTATGCGGCGTTCACAACCCAGGAGGAGGTTGGCTGCCGAGGCAGCATTATTGCGGCTAACTACGTAAAGCCCGATGTAGCGATTGTTTTTGAGGGCACAACCTGCTCCGACGTTTTCCCCACACCCGAGGAAAAGACAGTTACACACTTAGGCGGCGGCTGTGCCTTAACGGCTATGGACCGCGCGGCAGTTGCCGACAGGGAAATGCTTGAGTTGGCAAAAAAGGTTGCCGAGGAAAACGGCATACCCTACCAGATAAAGCGCACAACAATGGGCGGCACCGATGCAGGCAGTATTCAGCGTAGTGGCGCAGGCGTTAAAACAGTTGTTATTTCAACCCCCTGCCGCTATATTCATTCACCTGTGTGCGTGATGAATAAGAAGGATTTTGAGGCACAGGTGAAGCTGGGTAGAAGTTTACTGAAAGCGTTGGCTGAGTAAAATCGTCCATCTCACGCTTTTATTCTCCCTTATGTACAGAAAAGTACACGGCGGTCGAATAAAAACATAATCTAAACGATTTTCTTTCAGCCTCATTATACAAGGAGGAAATATAAATGGAACTACTTGAAAAAATAATATCTGCCTTTGGTCCTTCCGGTAGAGAGGACGAGGTGAGAGAGGTTATAAAAAACGAAATTGAGCCTTATGTTGATGAAATCACTGTTGACAACATGGGTAACCTTATCTGCCACAAAAAGGGTAACGGAAAAAAGCTTATGATGGCAGCTCACATGGACGAGATTGGCATTATGGTTACACATATTGATAAGAATGGCTTTGTGCGCTTTGCACCCGTTGGCGGTGTTTATCCCTACAACTGCATTCACCGTGCGGTAAGGTTTGAAAACGGCACCATGGGCGTTATCTCAGGCGAGGGCAAAACACCCATGCGCGACTGGAATTTAGACAAAATGTATGTTGACATTGGCGCTGAAAGCTATGAGGAAGCTGCAAAACTGGTTACAATAGGCGACATGGCGGCATTCTGCGGCGAGTTTGCCGTTATGGGCAAAAAGGTTACGGGCAAGACCATGGACGACCGCATTGCCTGCTATGCACTTATTGAGGCAGTAAAAAAGGTTAAGGATTGCCCCAACGATTTTTACGCGGTGTTCACAACCCAGGAGGAGCTTGGTCTTCGTGGTGCCCGTGTTGCGGCACAGGTTATTGAGCCCGACATGGCAATTGCAGTTGATGTGTCGAGTGTTGGCGACACACCCGAAAGTAGCATTATTGACCTTACACTTGGCAAGGGCCCTTCAATTAAGATACGTGATGCTTCTTATATTATAAGCCCCTTGGCACGCGATTTTATGACAAAGTGCGCTAATGAGGCAGGCATTCCTTATCAGCTGGAGGCGGCATCCTTCGGCGGTACAGACACAGGTGCTGTTATGCTTACGGGCACAGGCGTGCCCGCGGCTACAACTTCAATTCCCTGTCGTTACATCCATTCGCCTCAGGAAACAGTGCATATGGATGATGTGGAGAATGAGATTAAGTTTATTAAAAAGATGATTGAAACGGAAGTTTAATGCAGAATGCAGAGTGCAAAGTGCAGAACGAAGGTACGAATTTTGCGGGGCAAAATTCGATTTGAAAGGTAGAAAATATTATGAAAGACTACATTGTTAATGCTATAACAAGCTGCGGCAGTATCCGTGTTATTGCCGCAAGCAGTACAAACCTTTGCGAAAAGGCAAGGGAAATACACGATTTTTCGCCCACCTGTGCAGCCGCTGTTGGCAGAGCACTCACTGCGGCGGCTATGATTGGCAGCACACTTAAGGGCGAGGAGGACACCTTAACCTTGCAGTTTAAGGGCAACGGACCCATAGGACGCGTTATTGCCGTAAGCGACAATACTGCAACCGTTAAGGGCTATGCAGGGGACCCCTATGTTGATTTGCCCTTAAAGAAAAACGGACATTTGGATGTTGGCGGTGCTGTGGGCAAACAGGGCTATTTGTCCGTTATACGTGACTTTGGCATGAAGGAGCCCTACGTTGGTCAGGTTGATTTGGTTACAGGCGAAATTGCCGAGGACTTGACATACTACTACGCAAAGAGCGAACAGCTTCCCTCTGCTGTGGCACTGGGTGTTATTGTTGACACAGACCTTAGCGTTAAAAGTGCAGGCGGCTTTATTATTCAGCTTCTGCCCGGCGCCATGGACGAGGACATTGACCGCGTTGAAAAGGCAATAGCTGAAATTGGCGAGGTGCCCAGGCTTATTGAACAGGGCAAAACCCCTCGTGATATTGTGGAAATGCTTCTTGATGGCTACGAAATTGAGTTCTTTGACGAAATGGAGCCCAAGTACGAGTGCGACTGCAGTAAGGACAGAATGGCAAAGGCTTTAATAAGCCTTGGTAAGGACGAGCTCCGACAAATGATTGAAGAGGATGGCAAAGCTGAGGTTTGCTGCCAGTTCTGCAACGCAAAGCACCTCTTTAGTAAGGAAGAGCTTGAAGAGCTGGAAAAGAGCTCACGGTGATGTAAAATTGGTGGGTGAGAACACCTCATCCACCGCAAGCGGTCCCCCTTCCCCTCAAGGGGAAGGCTGGGAATGCCTTAAATAAGGCGAAATTTGTCTGGCGAAAAAAGTTTTGAATTTTTGAAAAAAAGTGTTGACAAATCAAAAGCCCGCTGTTATAATAACTATTGTTGTGAAGAAACAGCAACGCCAAAGTGGTGTATGGGAGTTTAGCTCAGCTGGGAGAACATCTGCCTTACAAGCAGAGGGTCAGAGGTTCGAGTCCTCTAACTCCCACCAATTTTGGCCCGGTAGC